>NZ_CP009281.1:5429737-6787172 GCF_000758585.1 Paenibacillus sp. FSL R5-0345 | reverse complement strand
CCCAGTAGGCAATATGAAGAGACAAAAAAATATGGATAAATTTGATTTGTTCACAACTTTATCCACAGCTTGTTGATAATTAAGAGAACAAACAAATCTATTCACATTCAAAAGTAATACCATCATAGCAAAACGCCCCTTATTTTTCAATGAGCAGGGCTATTTTATCCACAAATTCAATCACTTGTGTACAATTATTAGGAACACCACTACATATTGTTGATAATTTGTTTACGGTTCGACAGTTTACGTCAAAGCTTCGATAATTTTATACACAGGTTGTGCTCATTTGTGAGTAGTCGACTTTATTTTTTGATCACAGGTGGATAACTGTCATATCTTGTGGATTACTTTTTTTCTAATGGAAGTTGTGGATAAGCAGCTTGAATTAGAGGGAGGGGCTGGAGCCAGTAGTAGGTTGACTTTTGCGCATAAAATATGTTTAAATATATAAAGGTGTTTTCTGTAAGGATATGTCTTGATAATTAAATGATGATTCATGTAGATACTGTCCCTACTATAAGGACGGCTTAGACCGTTTCTGCTTATATGACAGTAATTAAGTTCCTGTAAGGGAGGTGCAATTATGAGACCGACATTTAGACCAAATGTGAGCAAACGCAAGAAGGTTCACGGTTTCCGTAAAAGAATGAGCACGAAAAACGGCCGTAAAGTGCTGGCAGCTCGCCGCTTGAAAGGCAGAAAAGTTTTGAGTGCGTAAGTTAGGCCACTAAGGGACCACTCCGGTGGTCTTTTTTTACTGCTTTTTATTATTCTAAAGAATTTAAATGTTACCGTTCTTATAAGGACGCCGAAGGCGGTTTATGCTTATTGCTCTGCAAACGACTAGGATCTCGCTTAATGCGCTAGCTACACTTTGCGGGGCTATTTATCGTATATACAGAATTATTTTGTGAGAAGTTGAGAATATTTTTCTTTCTATAATATAGAAGAGAAATTTCAGCGTTGTAGTCGCAGTCGTTTATGGCGACATCCAAATGACTATACTATTAGAAGAAAAAAATTCGGAAGGACACTTTTAACCGGATTTTTATGAAGGAGATTCCCGTGCACAAAAAGTTACGTTTACGAAACCGTGCCGACTTCAGTCGTGTATATCGCCATGGGAAGTCATTTGCGAATCATCAATTTGTAGTGTATTGGTTTAGCAAAAAAGAGGTAGAGCGATTTAGAGTAGGAATATCGGTCAGTAAGAAGGTTGGAAACGCGGTTGTCCGTAACCGTATGAGAAGATTGGTTAAGGAAATCGTTCGTCACCATGAATCTGAGATTGCAGGTGGACTCGATATAGTGTTTATTGTAAGAAAAGGAGCGCTTTCCATGGAATACAGTGAGCTCGAAAAAAGCGTGCTGCATGTACTGCGCAAAGCCAAGCTACTCAAGGCTTCCCGCAAATAAAGGACGCATAAGAGGCTTGTTTATTTGTATTCATAATTATGGTATGATTTACGGTGGAATGGAATGTTCAAGAGAGGGGTTTTGAAGTGTCTCTAATGAAGACTAGACGGGGAAAATGGTTTCTCCTCATCACAGTGATGGTGTTGTCGTTAGCTGTTCTGTCGGGATGCGCTCCGTCAACTGCTGTTACGCACACTACGGAGGATTTAAAGAATGGAGGCTTCTGGCAAAGTAATGTAGTGTATTATTTCGCCATTGCCTTGGACAAGTTTGCTGATTGGTTTAACGGAGAATATGGTTTAGCCGTACTTGTGATGGTTATTATTGTCCGCACGCTGATTCTTCCGCTTACGATTAAACAGGTGAAGAGCTCGCGAGCAATGCAAGCCATTCAACCGGAACTCCAAAAGATCCAGAAAAAATATAAAGACACACCTGAAAAGGTGCAGCAAGAAACGATGCGTTTGTTCCAAGAGAATAAGGTTAATCCAATGGCGGGTTGTTTACCGCTGATCGTACAAATGCCTATCTTTATCGCTCTCTACAACTCGATATACTATAACCCACATCTACGGGAGCACGACTTCTTATGGCTGCAGCTAGGTAAGCCCGATCATCTGTTTATCTTGCCAGTGCTAGCCGCATTAACAACATTTATACAAACTAGAATGATGACTAAAATGAACCCGATGCAACAACAAGGGCCAATGCAGTTCATGATGATGATTTATCCAGTTCTGATTTTCGTTATGTCCTACAACTTCCCAGCAGCATTGCCGCTATACTGGGTATACAGTAACATTTACACTATTGTTCAGAACTATTTCTTATATCGCAACAACGATAAACACAAATTGGCAATCGCAAGTGCTGTGAAAAGTACAGATGACTCAGCTGCTGTGAAGAGTAAAGGCGGCAGTAAAGCATCGAAGGGAGCCAAAAAGTCAAAATGAGCAAAGTCGTCGCAACAGGGAAAACCATTGAAGAAGCTGTAGAACGGGGACTTACCCAGCTTGGAGTTCAAAAGGACCGGGTAACGGTCAACGTACTTGAGCAGCCATCAAGAGGATTCCTGGGATTGATCGGTGCGAAAGGTGCCAAGGTTGAATTAACCTTGATAGCCGAAGCCGCACCGGCATCAGCGGCGAGTGCTCCGTCACTGCCTCAGCAGTCAACAAGAGAGAGCAAACAGGAGGCTAACGGCGGCGTGCCGCGCCAAGATTCCGGACAACCGGTGGAGGAAGCTTACCAAGAAGCCGTTCATTTCATTGTGGATGTCGCTAAGAGCATGGGGCTCGAAGTGGAAGTCGAAATCGTCCACACCAAGGAATCCACGATTCTGCAGATATCAGGTCCAGATTTGGGACTATTGATTGGTAGAAGAGGACAAACTCTCGATGCTCTGCAGTATTTGGCTAATATCGTAGCTAATCGTTACTCCGACAGTTTTATACGGCTTGTGCTAGATGCGGAGAACTTCCGTGAGCGGCGTAAAAAAACTCTCGAAGAGCTGGCTGATCGTTTAGCCGGTCGTGTCATTCGGACTCGTAAAGAGGTTGTATTGGAGCCGATGTCACCTCAGGAGCGGAAAATTATTCACTCCAGATTACAGGATCATCGGCAAGTGAATACCCTTAGTAAGGGCGAAGAGCCAAATCGCCGCGTCGTTATAACTTTGAAGTAAAGACTATATGGATGCAATGACTCCTTGACCAATGTAAGGGGTCATTGCTTTTTTAACAATATAAGACCGTTTCTGATCAAAAAATATAGGTTTTGGGGTGAAAAACAGCATGCTTAGTGACACCATTGCTGCCGTATCGACGGCATTAGGCGAGGGAGGAATTGCTATTATTCGGGTAAGTGGCCCGCAGGCTATTTCCCAAGTGGCGCCTTTGTTTCGTAGCCGAGTTCCGTTAACTGAAGCGGAATCGCATACCGTTCATTATGGGCATATCGTTAGTCCGGATAACGGAGAGAAGATGGAAGAAGTACTAGTAACCGTCATGAAGGGCCCACGTTCTTTTACGACCGAAGATGTAGTAGAGATCAGTGCTCATGGGGGTGTAATCTCTGTAAGAAGGGTGATGGATTTACTTCTTCAACAGGAGATAAGGTTAGCCGAGCCGGGTGAGTTCACCAAGCGTGCTTTCTTGG
This sequence comes from Paenibacillus sp. FSL R5-0345, assembly GCF_000758585.1. Lineage (NCBI taxonomy): Bacteria > Bacillati > Bacillota > Bacilli > Caryophanales > Paenibacillaceae > Paenibacillus > Paenibacillus sp. FSL R5-0345. The sequence goes on along the minus strand of NZ_CP009281.1, from coordinate 6,783,596 downwards.
GCGGACGTATTGATTTATCACAGGCTGAAGCGGTTATTGATCTCATTCGCTCGAAGTCAGATCGCGCTTTTTCGGTGGCTTTAAAGCAGGTTAGCGGATCCTTGTCGGATCGAATTCATGCCTTGCGCCATACACTTATTGAGATGCTTGCGCATATCGAAGTGAATATAGATTATCCAGAGCATGATGTAGAATCCATGACAGCTGAATTTATTAAGGATAAAAGCAGTGAAGTGATGGAAGGAATCACAAAGTTACTCAAGACTTCTAATGAAGGAAAAATACTTCGTGAGGGTATAACGACAGCTATAGTCGGACGTCCCAATGTTGGTAAATCCTCATTATTAAACGCATTAGCACGTGATAACAAAGCGATTGTAACGGATATTCCCGGAACAACACGTGATGTTATTGAAGAGTATATAACGATAAACAACATTCCGCTTAAGCTGCTTGATACGGCAGGAATTCGTGAAACGATCGATGTAGTGGAGAAGATTGGTGTGGAACGCTCTAAGGCTGCAGTTAGCGATGCGGATTTGATTCTACTTGTGCTAAACGCTAATGAAGAGCTACATGAGGATGAATTGGCATTGATGGAACAAATCCACGGTAGACAATGCCTAGTAATCATGAATAAAATGGACTTACCGTCCAAACTGGATAAGGATAAGTTGCTCTCTTTCTTTGAAGAGTCCAACATCGTACCAATGTCCGTTCTGGAAGAGGAAGGTCTAGACAAACTTGAAGATGCCATTTCGACACTCTTTTTTGGTGGAAAGCTGGAATCGGGTGACTTGACATATGTGAGTAATGTGAGACATATAGCACTGCTTAAAAAAGCCTATAAATCACTACAGGATGCATACGATGCCGCGGAACAGTATATTCCGATTGATATGATTCAAATCGATGTACGGCTCGCATGGGAACAGCTCGGTGAGATTATTGGCGATACAGCAGCAGACTCGTTATTAGACCAAATATTCTCGCAATTTTGTTTAGGAAAATAGGTTTTACATTTTAATATAATAATTAGGGGGAAACAGGACATGAGTTATGATGGAGGTAGCTATGACGTAATCGTCATTGGCGCCGGTCATGCCGGTTGTGAGGCAGCTCTAGCGTCAGCACGGATGGGCTGCAGCACGTTGATGATCACAATTAACCTGGATATGGTTGCATTCATGCCCTGCAATCCGTCCATAGGCGGACCTGCCAAAGGACATGTAGTGCGTGAGATTGATGCGCTTGGCGGAGAAATGGGTCGCAATATAGATAAGACATTTATTCAACTTCGTATGCTGAATACGGGCAAGGGACCTGCTGTACATGCTTTACGTGCACAAGCGGATAAATTCCTTTACCAACATACAATGAAGGAAACGATGGAAAAAACGCCTAATTTGACACTTCGTCAAGGAATGGTTGAACGTTTAATCGTTGAGGACGGACGTTGTGCAGGTGTAGTTACGAAGACTGGAACCGAATACCATAGTAAGACAGTTATTCTGACTACAGGTACTTACCTGCGTGGTAAAGTGATCATGGGTGAACTGACATATGAGAGTGGACCTAACAATCAGCAGCCATCAGTGAAGCTATCCGAGAATTTGCGGGAGCTTGGTTTTGAATTGGTGCGTTTTAAAACCGGTACACCACCACGTGTACATCGTGATACGATCGATTTCTCGAAGACAGAAATTCAACCTGGCGACGAGGAGCCTAAATTCTTTTCGTTTGAAACGAAATCATCCGACAATGAACAGCTTCCTTGTTGGTTAACTTATACCTCTGAGGTTACTCATCAAATTATTAATGACAACCTACATCGTGCACCGATGTTTACGGGTATTATTGAAGGAACAGGTCCACGTTATTGCCCATCTATTGAAGATAAAGTTGTAAGATTTAGTGATAAATCTAAGCATCAGATCTTTTTAGAGCCAGAAGGAAAAAATACATCGGAATACTATGTACAAGGTCTGTCCACTAGTCTTCCTGAGGATGTTCAGCTAGCCATTCTGCGTTCCATCCCTGGTATGGAAAAGGTAGAAATGATGCGTAACGGTTATGCTATTGAATATGATGCAATGGTTCCTACACAGCTATGGCCATCTCTCGAAACTAAACGTTTACCAGGTCTTTTCACAGCTGGACAAATCAATGGTACTTCCGGTTATGAGGAAGCAGCAGGCCAAGGTGTGATGGCTGGAATAAATGCAGCGCGCAAGGTGCAAGAGAAAGAACCCGTAATTTTAGATCGTTCACAGGGATACATTGGTGTACTCATTGATGATCTTGTGACTAAGGGTACTAATGAACCTTACCGTTTGCTTACTTCACGTGCAGAATATCGGTTGTTGCTTCGCCATGACAATGCAGATCTAAGACTTACACCTATTGGTTACGATATTGGTTTGATCACAAAGGAACGATTTGATAACTTCACGGATAAGAAAGAACGGGTGGAGCGTGAAATTGTTCGTCTGCAAGAGACAAAGGTTAAACCTGTTGAGGTAAATCATGTACTAGCACAATATGAATCGGCACCTATTGTAGACGGCAGCAATTTGCTTGTTCTGATGCGTCGTCCAGAGCTTGTATATAGCTTCGTAGATAAAGTCTCTCCATCACCGGAGCTGCTGGATGCAGAAATGAAGGAACAAGTAGAAATCCAAATTAAATATGCCGGTTATATTGAAAAACAGCTTCAACATGTGGAGCGCCTGCAAAAGATGGAAAAGAAGAAAATTCCAGATGACATTAATTATAATGAGATCCATGGATTAGCGATGGAAGCACGGCAGAAGCTGACTAAGATCCGTCCGATCTCTATCGGGCAGGCTTCTCGGATTGCGGGAGTCACACCTGCTGACATCTCCATTCTTCTCGTATATCTGGAGCATTACAACCGGGTAACCGCGGCGAAAGGATAATCTATGGATAATACGGAAATTCAATTCACACAGCTTTTACAGGAACGAGGTATTACACTTACAGCAGAACAATTAGAGCAATTTGATCTCTACTATAAAGAGCTCGTATCCTGGAATAAAAAAATGAATCTCACCGGCATAACAGAGCGTGAGCAGGTTTACACGAAACATTTTTATGATTCGATCTCTCTAGCTTTTTTCCTTAATCTCAATGAGATAAACAATTTGGCAGATATCGGTTCGGGAGCCGGGTTCCCAGGAATTCCGCTTAAAATTTGTTTTCCACATTTGAAGCTGACGATTATTGATTCATTAAGTAAAAGAATTTCTTTTCTACAACATGTCTGTACTACACTGAAATTATCTGATGTGCAATTAATTCATGGTCGTGCGGAGGATATTGCCCGGCAATTCAAGCATCGTGATGCCTACGATTTGGTGACTGCGCGTGCAGTGGCAAGATTATCCTTGTTGAATGAATTTTGTCTTCCTTTTACACGTAAGGATGGAGTTTTCGCTGCCATGAAGGGAAACGATCCTTCTGAGGAATTAAGTGAGGCGAAGTATAGCTTAAAAGAGCTTCGTGCTCAGCTCGACAAAGTAGAGTCATTCAGCTTACCAGTGGAAGAGTCAGCGCGACATATTGTTATTATTCGTAAGACAGGAGCTAGTCCTGCTAAGTATCCACGAAAAGCGGGAATTCCTGCCAAAACACCACTAATTAAGTAATGTTTCACGTGAAACATTATAGATTCATTAATATATTTAAGGTCATTCTCCATTTTAAGGAGGATGACCTTTTTTTGTGGATAATAGCGAGAATGAGCTGAAATGAACGTATATTTAAATATAAACTAAATGAATATGATTTTGAGAGAGTATAACTATGAAAATGCAGGAAAAATAGGTCTTTACGGAGAATATGATTATGTAGAGAAAAGTGATAGAATAGCATAGTAGACTTTTAATTTTGTATATAACTCCTTCTCTGTACTCTTGTTCGAAAGAAGGAGAGATTATGATGCCTGATAGCAGCAGGTGATTTCATAATATCAGAATGTTTTTTATTGCTGTACGATACGCTTTCCGAGAAGAAGGTCAAGAAGATCGTACTATAACGAAATTAGGTGGTTATGAACGGAATGAAAGAACAATTTACCAAGCTATTTGGATTTAACGAGCGGAGCAGCGGAGAAGAAATCAAACAAATACCAGTTCATGAGGTCATTAGCAGTCCTTACCAACCACGGACGATATTCGATGACGATAAGATCGATGAGTTATGCCAGACGATTAAAACTCATGGGGTCATTCAACCCATAGTTGTACGCATGCGCGATTCCGTATACGAAATCATCGCAGGCGAACGGCGCTGGCGCGCGGTTAAAAAGCTTGGTTTAGAGACGATTCCAGCCATTGTTCGTGAATTCAATGATTCACAGGCCGCTTCAATTGCGCTTATAGAAAACTTACAGCGTGAAGGCTTGACCTCCATTGAAGAAGCTGTGGCTTATCAAAAGTTAATTGATCTTCATCAATTAACGCAAGAAAGCTTGGCACAACGATTAGGTAAAAGTCAGTCTACCATAGCTAATAAAATTCGCTTACTCAACCTGCCAGAAGAGGTTAAGACCGCATTAATGGAGCGTCAGATTTCTGAAAGACATGCACGTTCATTATTATCACTCGATAGTGTGGAAATGCAGCTGAAGGTGTTAGCAGAGATCATAGCAAAAGGATTAAATGTTAAACAAACAGAAGCTCGTATTGCTTTCTACAAACAAGTCTCACAAACTAAAAAATCGAAACGGGTCTCCTATACCAAGGATGTTCGTCTAGCTCTTAATACAATTCGTCAATCTATTGATATGGTGACAGGCTCCGGAATGGAAATCAAAACGTCAGAAAATGACCGTGGCGACCATTACGAGATTGTAATCCAAATCCCCAAAAGATAAATTGTTTCAAAAGCTGAAGGCGGCCCTGAGGTGATTGGCCGCCTTTGTTATGGCTAGAACCGAGATGTGTTGGTCCAGCCTGTATTTAAAGTTCCAGTATAAAAATAGTTGTCTATATTCTTCATAAAGTGTGAAGCTACATCAGCGTCAGGAACATTGTACTTGCGATCTACGAGAAGATTCTTCCTAACTATTCGAGGTGAAATAAGTGTCCAAGATTATTGCCATAGCAAATCAAAAAGGCGGTGTCGGTAAAACAACAACCTCCGTGAACCTAGGTGCCGGTATGGCTACATTAGGAAAAAGAGTGCTTCTAGTTGATATCGATCCTCAAGGTAATACTACTAGCGGCGTTGGCGTCAACAAGGCGGACGTGGCGAATTGTATATATGACATTCTTATAAATGAGGTAAACCCTCTAGAAACCATACTGGAAACTCAAAATGAAGGACTGCACATCATTCCGGCGACCATTCAATTAGCGGGCGCGGAGATTGAGTTGGTATCAACAATTTCCAGAGAGCTAAAGCTAAAGAAGGCGCTGAATGCGGTTAAAAACAATTATGATTATATTATCATCGATTGTCCTCCTTCACTTGGTATTTTAACAATCAATTCTCTTACTGCAGCAGATTCGGTAATTATCCCGATCCAGTGTGAATATTATGCGCTTGAAGGGTTAAGTCAGCTTTTAAACACCGTTCGTCTGGTGCAAAAAAATCTCAACCCGCATCTGAAGATAGAGGGAGTATTATTGACTATGCTTGATGCCCGGACCAATCTGGGAATTCAGGTAATAGAAGAGGTTAAAAAGTATTTCCAAGAGAAAGTATATAGAACCATTATTCCTCGGAATGTTCGGTTAAGTGAAGCACCTTCACATGGGCAATCCATAATTACTTATGATCCTCGCTCTAAAGGAGCGGAAGTGTATTTAGAGTTGGCAAAGGAAGTGATTTCTTATGAGTAAACGTTTAGGAAAAGGTCTGGATGCGCTGATTCCATCTTTATCTATTAATGAGGATGATAAGGTAGTTGAGATTCCTTTAGCTCAACTACGGGCTAATCCATATCAACCACGTAAAGATTTTAATGAAGAGGCAATCCAAGAACTAGCAGAATCTATCAGACAACATGGTGTGATTCAGCCAATCATTGTCCGTAGCGTATTGAAGGGATATGAGATCATTGCCGGCGAACGCAGATTCCGGGCTTCGCAATATTGTGGCAAAGCTACAATTCCAGCAGTCGTTAGGAATCTTAGTGATCAACAGGTCATGGAGATAGCCTTAATTGAAAACTTGCAACGTGAAAACTTAAATGCAATGGAAATCGCAGTGGCTTACCAAGGCCTAATGGATCAGTTCTCACTCACACAGGAAGAACTATCGCTTAAGGTAGGTAAGTCCAGATCGCACATCGCAAATTTCCTGAGATTGCTTTCTTTACCTGAAGAAGTAAAAGAATATGTTTCACGTGGAACAATGTCAATGGGGCATGCGCGTGCAATTGTTGCTTTGAAGGATCCGGAAGTGATTAAACAGTTAGCTGAACAATGCGTAGAACAACAATGGAGTGTAAGAGAGCTAGAAGAAACAGTGAAGAACTTGGACCGAAAGCCAGCAAACGGAGTTAAAGCCAAGGTGGTTAAGCGTGACCCCTATATTGATAATGTAGAGGAAGTATTACGTGAACGTTTTAAAACAACAGTGAAAATAAAACAGGGTAAGGAAAAAGGAAAGATTGAATTGAATTACTACAGTGCTCAGGATTTAGAAAGATTGCTGGAATTATTGGGTAACTAAATGGGTATCTATGCCAAGAACATATCCTGAGATATCCTTCATCGGATAATTAGGGGTATGTTTTTTTGGATAAGACGACTTTCAAAAAGAGTATTAGATGAGGGGCGAGGTTATGGAAGACTTCGTATATCTGGATCATGCAGCTACTTCGTGGCCTAAACCACCGGAGGTTGCAGCTGCGATGATGAATGCTCTACAGTCAGGAGCGAATGCTGGCAGAGGTAATTACTCGCTGGCGATGGGTAGCGGGCGAGTGTTAGTAAGGACGCGGAGTGTGCTGGCTGGATTGTTTGGTGTATCTAATGCACAAGATATAGCCTTTACTCATAACACTACGATGAGTTTGAATATGGCGATCAGAGGGATGCTTAAAGCTGGAGATCATGTCATTTCTACGATGACAGAACACAACTCTGTGAGGCGACCGCTAGAATACTTGCGTAAGACACTAGGGGTGACGGTTGATTATCTGAAAGTAGATCGTGAAGGGCAATTGGATTTACAGGAGCTCGAAAATGCTTTCCAACTGAACACCAAAATGGTGATTTGTAATCACAGTTCCAATTTACTTGGTAGCATACTGCCTGTTGGTGATATTGGTGATATTGTTAAATCGCATAACGCTGTATTTCTGGTGGATGCTGCTCAGAGCGCAGGCTCAATTGATATTGATGTTAAAAAAATGAATATCGACTTGTTGGCATTTCCGGGGCATAAGGGACTACTCGGACCACAAGGGACCGGTGGACTTTATATATCGCCTGAATTGGATCTTGAACCTTTAATGTATGGAGGAACGGGGAGTCAATCTGAAAATAGTGATCAACCCTCTGTTCGTCCAGATCGGTATGAAGCAGGAACGCAAAATACGGTAGGGATTGCCGGTTTACTAGCAGGTGTTCAAAAGGTACAATCTTTAGGGACGAATGTTATCCATGAGAGAGTGTGGATGTTAACTCAGAGACTGATGGAGGGGTTGTCCCACATCCCAGGTATTAAACTATTAGGACCCTCACTAGGAGCGCCTAGAACCGGAATTATATCGTTTGTAGTGGATGGAGAAGAATCGGCGAATATTGCTCACCGTCTAGATCGTGATTATAACATAGCAGTCAGAGCGGGTATGCATTGTACCCCTTTGGCACATAAGGCTGTTGACACGCTAGAGAGTGGTGCTGTTCGGGCGAGTGTAGGTGTAGATACGACAGAGCATAATATAAGCAGAATGCTGGCTGCTATGGATGAGTTATATGGCAATGCCCGCAGCAGATGAATAAAAAGGATGGTCCATTCATGTCTGAATTGAATCAATTAATTAGTGAGCAGTTGCAGTGGTTTGTGTTTGCTTTTACAGTAATTATGTTGGTGCTGGTAATCACTGTGATCGCTCAGGGGGCTAAGTTACGTACTATGCGGCGTAAATATGAGGCCATGATGGCTGGGAGCGGTGTAGAGGATCTGGAAGGCCTTCTGGTTGATCTGAAGAACCAAAGCGACATGTTGGAAGAAGAACAACGTGAACAAAAAGCTGTATTAGAAGCTACTCAAACTAAAATGCGTGGCATGAAGTCCAATATTGCACTGAAGCGTTATAATGCCTTCGGTGAACGTGGCAATGATTTGAGCTTCTCCGTCGCTATACTGGATGACAACAGCAGTGGTATTGTATTAACGAGTCTTCATAATCGTGAGAATTCTTATATTTACTCTAAACCTATGCAGAATGGCGAGTCACAGTATGTCCTATCACCTGAAGAAAAAGAAGTTGTTACTCTCGCGTTGCAGCGGACCTAGCATGTAGATTCCATTGTTTTAAGGCGGAATATAGACTCGTAGCAATAATATCAGATAATCGCATAACTAAACTTAACCGCGTGTTTTGCAATACAAAATACTCCATAAAGCCGCCGACATTAACGATTCCCGTCAAGTGGATATCGCCTACCGGCGGCAATTGTTTATTCACGCCAGCACCCGGTCTCAAAGGACCTTCGACAACTTGAATGCAGCCCACACTAGTAGAATGGCCTAAACAAGCATCTATTCCGATGATAAAGGGGTTACTATATCTTTCGTTGATTAGGGATAGAGTTTCTTCAAGGTTAACGGCATGAACCGGCTCTTCAAGAGTTCCATATAAATGAAACAACGGACTATGAAAACGTGATAATGCAGTACCAACAAGAGGACCAAGAGAATCACCTGTGGATCGATCTGTTCCCACACAAATGACGACAATTTGGGTCTCCGGGCGCGTACGTGCAAAGTGAAAAAGTAGTCGGTGGGTAATCGCGGAATAGATATCCGGATCTGTATGTGATATTTTTAAACAAGACGTTTCTTGCGCTGATGTAGCTTTGGATGAAAAATTCATACCATCTTCCTTTCTGAAGCTGATTCTATTTGATGGTATCTAGTATATGGATAGAAGAGGGGTTTTATACTACAGCGGCAAGAGATAGGACGATAATCCTATGGGAGGCGTAACCTATATGCAGGAAGAGATGCTGATCGCGTTTGACTCTACCCAGCAGGCGCTTCGTGCTGAAATGCTGCTTGAGTATGCGGAGATTGAAATTGATATATTTCCAACCCCGAAAGAGATCACGGCAGGTTGCGCAATATCGATTCAGTTTTTTCAAAGTGCGCTGGGAGAGGTACAGAAGATTGTATCTGAGCAGAATATTGAAATACGCGGTATTTACGGAAAACACAACGAGAATTACATACTGATAGAGAGGTAGGGAGGAATACACGATATGAATAGGTGGATATTGGAGGCTACTACTCCCGGTGAAGCTGTAAAAGATGCTTTGCGTTTTAAAGATAAAGTGTGGAACTGGTTTACCGATGCGGATATGTGGGCCAACGTCTTATTCTCGGGTCTACGAATTCTTATTATTTTCCTCTTAACCAGGGTTATCATTAAGATTGTTTCTAATATTATTGATCGTTCGCTTGAACGCAAAACCGGGGGCAGAATCCTGTCGAACACCCGAAGGTTTACTACAGTAGGGGAATTGATGAAAAATGTAGTAACGGTTATCTGTAATTTTGTGATGATCATGCTCGTACTTTCAGAATTCCACTTTGATTTAGCGCCTTTGCTAGCTGGAGCGGGTGTGCTTGGTTTAGCAATAGGTTTTGGAGCACAAAGTCTGGTGAAGGATGTTATTACAGGGTTCTTTATTATTTTGGAGGACCAATTTGCGGTAGGGGATGTAATTCAGACAGGTACTTATAAAGGAACTGTAGAATTAATCGGCTTACGAACAACAAGATTACTTAGCGCTACCGGCGAGGTATTTATTATCCCAAATGGCTTAATTACGAATGTGACTAACTATTCTCTTGCCAATGCTTTGGCTGTAGTCGATGTTCCTGTAAAAATGGAGCGAAGCTTGGAAGCCACATTAGGATTAATTGGAGAGGCCCTAAAGGGCATAGATGAACGTAACTCAAATGTGCTTGCTTACCCTAATGTGCTCGGTATACAGTCCATGAGCACTTCGGAATATGTAATACGCATAGCAGCCAGCTGTGCACCTAATGCAAGAGATGCGGCGGAAAGACAGATTCAAAACGATATAAAACAAGCATTAGAGAAACAGAGCATGCTGGAGCAGGCTCAAGCTGGAGAGGAAGCACGTAAGAAAGCAGAAGCAGAGGCGAAGGCTGAAATAGATCTTGCAAAAACAGAAAATGCACGAGAAGTAACAGAATCGCTAAACACTGGATCAAGACGGCAAATCGCAGCTACACAAGAAGGAGAAGAGGGGGAAGAATAGTGGAACGTAAAGTTTTTCAGCTTGGGGATATAGTGCAGATGAAGAAGCAACATCCTTGTGGATCAAATGAAATGGAAATTATTCGTATGGGGATGGATATCCGAATTAAGTGTACAGGCTGTCAGCATAGTGTTCTGATTCCCCGTGCCAAATTCGAGAAGAATATGAAGAAGGTACTACGCTCTGTGGAGGAAAATACAGACAATAAATAAGCTTGCAAATGGCATGTCTGCATGATACAATTATTTTTGCTGCGGAGAGGTACCCAAGAGGCCCAAGGGGGCTGACTCGAAATCAGTTAGGCGTGTCACAGCGTGCGTGGGTTCGAATCCCACCCTCTCCGCCACTTCAGCATAATATAACATTTAATGAATCCTTCGTTCCTGTAACGGAGGTTTTTTTGTGTCCTATGATAAGCCAAAATGCAATGCAAAAAGAAGGGCCCTTTCGGGTCCTTCTTCAGGAGGCAGTACATCAATGATGTTTGGAATTTCTCTGTTTATAGCGACTAAAGTGATTTAGGCTTTGCTGAGGCTAATGCTTTTTTAAGGCAATAACCCACTACTCTTCCCAGCTTACATTAGATGCTGAATCAGATCTCCTGTGATTGTGTTCGTCTACGACGGCCAACGGAACCACACCTCTCTTTTGTACTGCCTGAGAATAGTATGTGCAGTGTTGCTTTTTTTATACACATGGATTTTAAAAATATAAGTCGAAGGTGTTTAGGCTTGAATTAATGTACGCGTGCTTTCTCGACCTTTTTCCACTTTCGATTTTTGTTGGTGGTCTCAGGGAAGGTATCCCCTTTTTCCATCTTGATGTGTTGTGGATTCGAAATTTCAGTATGGAAGCTTCGAGCTTCGCCTACCTCTGTGTACATACCTGGATTAGGGGCTTTGTCGCCTTCTTCATATTCCGTTTTCTCACCCATCATTATTCCTCCTTTTTTAGTGTAGATGAATTCGTAATTATTGTGCGCAGGTAGTGATTTTTTCATGTAAAAAGAGGTTGAACGGTTGTCCTGTATTAATATTGCTTGCACTCTGCTGTTCATTTTGGTATATTAATCAGGTGCGAGTCTATGTTTGTGCTCGTTCCTTGCTCCTGACGTGATTAGGGGCCTCAGACCATAAGGAGGTGAAAATTATGCGCAAATATGAAGTGATGTACATTATTCGTCCTGACATTGAACAAGAAGCCGTTCAAGCAGCAGTCGATAAATTCCAAGGCATCATCTCCAATGGCGGGGAAATTACAAAGCACGAAGTGCAAGGTAAACGCCGTCTTGCGTATGAGATCAAGAAATTCCGTGATGGCGTTTATGTTTTGGTTAACTTCAATGCAGAACCTGCAGTAGTTACTGAATTAGAACGTCTTATGAAGATTTCTGACGAAGTTATTCGTTATCTCATTACGAACGACGTTGCTTAAGATCTTGACAAGCTTTGTAATGAATCGCTCTAAAGGAGGGGACCAGAATTGTTGAACCGTATCATTTTGATCGGACGGTTGACCCGTGACCCGGAACTTCGTTATACTCCCGCTGGTGTTGCCGTAACGCAATTTACGCTAGCCGTAGATCGTAACTTTACGGGCCAGAACGGTGAACGTGAGGCAGACTTCATCCCGGTTGTAACCTGGAGACAGCTAGCAGAAACCTGTGCCAATTACTTGCGCAAAGGTCGTCTGACAGCAGTGGAAGGACGCATCCAAGTGCGGAATTATGAGAATAACGAAGGCAAACGTGTATACGTAACTGAAGTTATTGCTGATAATGTTCGTTTCCTGGAATCTTCACAGAGCCGTGAAGGTGGAAATACTTCAAGTGGTGCAAGTAGTATGCCTGAAGAACCAGCATATGGTGGCGGTGGTAACGCTGGACGCGGAAATAACAACAATAATTTCTCGCGTAACAACAATACTCAAGATCCTTTTTCGGGCGATGGTAAACCGATTGATATATCGGATGATGATTTGCCATTTTAATTAGGAAGGACTGAAAAGAATATGGCTTTTAAACCAAGAGAAGGCGCCGACAACGACAAAAGACCGGCACGTCGTGGTGGACGCAACAAGCGTAAAAAAGTTTGCTTTTTCACTGTGAACAAGATTACTCACATTGATTATAAAGATACCGAACTTCTTAAGAAGTTCATCAGCGAACGTGGAAAGATTTTGCCACGTCGTGTAACAGGTACAAGTGCAAAATACCAACGTGCTCTTACCATTGCTGTAAAACGCTCGCGTCAAATCGCGTTGCTTCCTTACACAACGGAATAGGACGTTATATAAAAGCAGTCGGGAAACCGACTGCTTTTTTTGTACATAGAAATGAGAGTACGATTAGGGACAGCATGAAATTGAATGATTTGGGTATTCACCGATTTGACGATGGAACCGTAATGTGTTAAATTACAGCTATCCTATAACTAAAGGGGAAATTTTGATGTTGGTGACCGTTCTTAACTAGCAATTTCATAACACTTGATTAGGAAGGCTTTAGCAGGCTCGTCATGAGGCGATTACGTGCTCTATTTGAGTTCGTATTACGCAGCAGTCTGTTGTTCCTTACGAGTGGATGATTTAGTTAAGAACACACGAAGCGTCAAATGGCCTCTTTACGGCTGTTGTTCTCTTTGTAATTAACCGTGCTCTTATTGCACGGTTTTTTTGTTTTTCGGCACCTGCTACATTTAAGGGCCTTAGAACGATAGGAGGCATCAGTTTAAAAAGAAGGGCAAGGACTGCCATAGTGGCATTCTTTGTCCTTCTTTGCGTTAGGGAGAATTAGGTCCAAACCAATAGAGATTTGAAGGAGGATTTGCTGTGAACTTACAAAGTCTAAACACATTGGAATACGAAATTATTAAAACTGAGCTTGCCCGTCACGCAGTATCTTATGTGGGAAAGAAAGCTGTAGAAGAGCTTATGCCAATGACTTATTTACCGACGATTCAAAGAGCAATCGAGGAAACTTCTGAAGCTAAGGAACTGCTGGAACGAGGATCAAGTGTACCGATTCCTTCATTAGAAGGGATTGAGTGGATTATGTCATTAATGGGGACTGGATATTTGTACAATGAGCAAGACTTCACAGCAGTTGCTACATTTCTTAAGAGCTGTAGTCAACTGCGCAAATATATGTCCTCTAAAGAACAAAGCGCTCCACGAATTGCTGCATATGCCTCTTCGTTGATGGAATTAAATCATGTGAGAGAGGCTATTGATCGCTGTATCCGTTTTGGTGCAATTGATGATGGAGCAAGTAAGGGGCTAGAGCGTGTTCGTAAGCGAATCGTAGTGGCTAAAGAACGTCTTCATAAAAAAATCGACGGGATTATGTTACGCCATCAATCGATTTTACAGGAGAATATTTATAGTCAGCGAGGCGGGCGTTACGTTATCCCCGTAAAACGGGAATATCATAAGCAAATAAAGGGATCGGTACTTGATCAATCCACAAGCGGACAGACGGTCTTTATCGAACCGGACGAGATTGCTTCCCTCCAGATTGAGCTTGATTTGTTGTTAGGAGAAGAGGCGCGAGAAGAAGCTGTAATCCTTAGTATGCTGACTAGTATGGTAGAGCAGGAACAGACCACACTGCGCCTTAATATCGAGGTTACGGGCACGTATGATTTTATTTTTGCCAAAGCTAAATACGCACGAACGCTGGGAGCATCTGCTGTCACGCTGAATGCCAAAGGCTTTTTAAAGATGAACGGTGGTAGGCATCCCATGCTGAAGGATATGATTCCGATCAATCTAGAAATTGGGAGGGGTTATAAATCACTGATTATTACAGGACCAAATACAGGTGGGAAAACTGTGGTTTTAAAGACTCTGGGATTGCTGACGATCATGGCTCAATCAGGGCTGTTGATTCCGGTTGAGGAGGGAAGCGAGTTTACTGTTTTTTCGGACGTGATCAGTGTAATCGGCGACGGACAAAGTCTGGCACAATCACTTAGTACGTTCTCGGCGCAAATGAAGAGTATTGAGGGAATGCTGAGAGATGCATCTAAAGGGGTGCTGCTGCTCATTGATGAGCTGGCGGCTGGTACAGACCCGGGAGAAGGCATTGCGCTCTCTATCGCGATTCTGGAAGAGCTGAGCCGTAAAGGCGCGAATATTATCGTTACGACACATTTTAATGAGCTAAAAGCCTTCGCAGCCGCAACGACTGGCTTTCAAAATGCACGAATGGAATTCGACAAAGAGACGTTGCAACCGTTATATCGCTTGACTATCGGGGAAGCGGGGGAGAGTTATGCTCTGCAAATCGCTAAAAAGCTAGGTATACAAGATAGTGTTATCAAACGATCATGGGAAATTGTAGAGGCGCAGCAACAAAGGCTGCAGAAAGGTAGCGGCGAGGCATGGGGCAGTCTGTTCAGCACAGAGGAAGAGCCGAGAAACGCTGTAGCAACAGTAGAGGTACATGAAAACGCAGAAGAAGAGGCTACTCCATCCATCCGCAGTAAGGAGAAGCTGGTCGATTTTGAAATTGGAGATGCAGTTGTTGTAACATCACTGGGCCGGACAGGAATCGTATACGAGAAGCGAGATCATTTAGGTATGGTTGGAGTAATGATTCAGAAGCAAAAAATGAAAATTAATCATAAGCGGTTGAAGCCTTACCTTTCAAAAGAAGAGCTATATCCGGAGGAATATGACTTTGATATTATTTTTGAGAGTAAGGATACACGTAAAAAGCGCAAATTGATGCAGCGTAAACATGTTGAAGGCTTGAGAATTACGCATAAGGATGAAGAATAAATGCAATGAAGATCTGTCCGCGAGGCAGGTCTTTTTTTATTAATACAACGAAAATATGAAATTCAAGCAGGAGTAAAGGCCTATAGCTTAGAAGTTATTGTAACCGCCATAAAACTTTGTTACAGTAAAAATATTTATATACCGTAGCTTATATGTAGATATATGTAGATATACGTTCAACTAGAGAAGGGAAGAAACACATGAATAATAAGAAGATGTGCAGGTTGTTGTTTATGCTGCTTGTGATGGCGACCCTATTGTCAGCATGTAGTAGAGCAACTTCCAGCAGTAATTCATTATCTTTTCGACATAATTTGGTAGAGGATAAGCCACAAGCTGGTGGAGTAATTACTTACGGATTCTCCTCACCGTTTACGGGCTTGTTTGAGCCTGCATTTTATGAAGGTGAAGATGATTTTCATGTGTTAGAGTTTATTACTGAGCCGATGTTTAGCGTAAATGATGATCTATTAACGGTTCCTAATATCGCTTCTTGGCAGGAATCTGACGATCATAAAGTATTTACCTTTAAAATCAAACCGGGAATCCGTTGGCACAACGGTGATGAATTAACGGTCGAGGATTGGAAATTTGCGATTGAAACTATCGCTGATCCAGATTATACGGGCTCGCGTTATTATAGTGTTGAAATGATTCAGGGTGCAGAAGCCTATCATAAGAAAGAAGCGAAGGCTATATCCGGCTTGAAGGTTATAGATCCCTATACTTTGAAGATAACTGTAACTGCTGCACGGGTAAACACTATCGATAGTCTATGGCCTTATCCGATGAATAAGAAATACTATACTGGAATCGCTGTTAAAGATATGCCCGAGAGTGACCAGATGCGAAAATCTCCTATTGGGATTGGCCCTTTTGAAGTTGAACTTATTCAGCCTGGTGAGAGGGTAGAAATGAAACGTTTTGATCAATACTATAAAGGTAAGGCGCTATTGGAAGGCGTAGTGTATAAGGCTTTTGACGATAGGGAAGTGGCCGAACGTTTTCAAACAGGAGAAATTGATATAGAGTCAGCCCCTAGGGATGCTTATGAAGAGCTAAATAAATTGGAGAATGTAAATATCTTGCAAACTGCTGAGCTAGGCTATGAATATATTGGTTTTAAATTCGGACATTGGGATACTGAAACCGAGACCATCGTAATGGATAACCCTAAATTTGAAGATAAAAGGTTACGCCAAGCTATGTACTATGCTCTAGATCGTGAAGGGATCATAAAAGCATATTCCCACGGTCTGGCTGAACCTGTAGAGACTCCAATATCTAGTACAAGTTGGGCAAAGATTCCTGATAATCAGATTAATGCTTATCTATATAATCCTGCAAAGGCTAAGGAACTGCTGGATGATGCTGGTTTTTTGGATGTAGACGGTGATGGATTACGGGAAGATCCGAAGGGCCAAAAGCTGATGATTCATTTTGATTCTATGCTGGGCAGCCAAACAGCAGAGCTGCGTACGAATGCCATTTTAAGAAATTGGCGTGATGTTGGACTCGATGTACAGCTAAACGGCGGAGCATTAAAGGAATTCCACACCTTCTACGACGCAGTGGAAGCCGACGATCCGTCGATCGAACTATTTTACGGAGTATGGGGGCTGGCGAGTGATCCTGATCCTACGGGTCTATGGAGAGAAAATGATCTGTGGAACTATCCGCGTTGGTCTTCGGAGCGTAATGAAGAGCTGATTCGTGAAGGCGTAAGTATGAAGGCATATGATATGGATTATCGTAAAGAAATTTATTATGAGTGGCAGAAGCTAGTTAATGAAGAAGTCCCTATGATCTTTTTTGCTGAACGAAAAGCTATTGTTCCAGTAAATAAGCGCCTACAAGGCGTTCGTGTGAACTCTATAAGTACGATTATTGATCCTTATAAATGGTGGATTAAGGAAGAGGACGAAAAATAAAATAAAAATTTTTTGTGAAAAGTGAAATCAAATTGTAGTTTCATTCGTCATATATAGTATGGAGGATGACGACGATGAAAAGACGGATAATAGTGGGGACAATTGCAGCTGTTTTAGTCGTTGTCTTGCTTGTGGTGTGGAGGCCAACTGGGCTTGGTTTTAAACCGAATATTGATGCGGAATCAGCAGTGCTTTTAGATATGGATACCGGAGATATATGGGTGGATATAAACGGTGATGTACCCATGCCACCGGCCAGTGTGTCTAAATTAATGACAGAAATGATTGTGCTGGATCAAATCTCCTCTGGAATGATTAGATGGGAAGATAGGGTTACAATTAGTGATTTCGCAAGTAAAATGGGTGGCACAAGTCTCTCATTGAAGCGTGGAGAATTCTATACCATAAGGGAACTATTTGAGGGAATGACCATTTATTCTGCTAACGATGCTACTGTTGCATTGGCAGAGTATATGGCTGGCTCAGAAGCTTCATTTGTGCTAATGATGAACGAAAAGGCACGTAGTCTAGGATTATCTTCCAACACAATATTTACCAACTCAACGGGACTATCGGGTAAGGATCTTGGTTTTACTGCTCCCAATGTGCATATCAGCGGTGAGACTATGATGACAGCTCGGGACACCGCCAAATTGGCTGCCGCACTAATCTATCATCATCCGGATATTCTTAATATTTCTAGCCGTACTCAAATGCATTTGAAGGATAAAGGTCTATATGTAAGTAACAGTAATTTCATGCTTCCAGCTATGGGTGGTATTTACGCTTATGAGGGTACAGATGGCTTAAAGACTGGGCATGATAACCGGGCAGGATACTGCATTGCAGGCTCAGCCCAGCGGGATGGCCATCGGCTTATTGCAGTTGTTATGGGGGCAAAAACTTATGAGAGCCGTTTTGAAGGGGCAGCAAAATTATTTGATTATGGGTTCTTCCGCGGTTTGCAATCTGGAGATAGGGTTAAACATATGATACAACCGCTCAAAATTAGGAATTAATGTTGGAGCGCCATACCAGTATATATTACTTGGTTTGGGGCTTTTTCCCTATTCATGTCGTTATTTGTTGTTTCTTTTTATCCATTTAGTGATTACAATAGAAATATTGTTTTACTCCACATTATTTTTAGGACCGCAAAAAATTTTTTTTCTATAATTTTGAATGACCTGAATTTCCTGAATGGGGGGACAATAAGATAATGGAATAAGGGATAGCCGATCGCTGTGAGAAATAAAGACATGACTGCCTGATGAAGATCAGGGAGCATTATATATAAGGCAAGCAATTATTCTACAATAAAGAAGGAATCAAAGATGAAAAAAATAAAGAAAAGATATATCGCCCTCATCGTTCTTGTTGTTATTATAGCGGGAGGCTTTCTGTTTCGTAATTCCTTGGCTGTATTAGCCTTCGACCTCTTTTTGTCTGATCGGGTTGAAACTAAGCTAAAGGAAGAATCTTACCAGCCACTTAAGGATGATAACAAGGTTAAGCCAGAACCGGTTGTGTACAAAAGCGATCCGTTCTCAATTATGCTGCTAGGTACCGATCAACGCGAAAATGAAACCGCACGTTCGGATACCATGATGTACGCTGTTGTTCGCCCAGAGGATTATAAGATCCTGCTTATTTCTATTCCGCGTGATACGTATACGGAAATTATAGGCCATAAGGATAATAAAAAGGATAAGATTACACATGCCTATGCTTTTGGGGGGCAACAAATGGCCAAGGATTCTCTAGAAGCGCTGCTTGGTCATGATATTCAATATTATGCCACAATCAACTTCCAAGGACTCAAGGATGCTGTAGATGCTATTGGAGGCGTTCCACTGCCGATTAAGAAAGACATTGTGAACAAAGGTAAGGATCATGAAAAGTTTACAATTGAAGCTGGAAAATCGCTTTATAACGGACAAGAAGCGCTGAATTATACGCGTTATCGTGAGGATAGTGACTTTAACCGCACCAAGCGCCAACAAGTTTTTATTGATGTTGTGGCTAATAAAATGTTATCGATCAGCCAAATTGGCAACATTCCAAAACTGCTTGATATTATGGGGGATAACTTCAAGACCGATATAGAGCCTTCGATGATTATTAGCCTAGCTAAGAAATTCATGGGCGGAAAAGGGATGGATATCTCCAGCTTCACAGTTATGGGCGAAGGTAAACGTATGGATGGTATTTATTATGATATCGTTGATGAAGAGGATCTGAGCGAAGCTAAGGCGATGATTGACAACTGGATGAATGCAGCAACACCTATAGATCAACTAATCGAACCTGGAAAAGCAAGTAATGCACTGGAACCTAAAGCAACGGCAGTTACGCAATAATTCTAAAGTGGAAATTAAACTCATATAAATAATTGCAGCAGCCATTTACATTCTCATGGCTGCTGCTTACTGTCTTCATGCTATAATGTATTGGAACTATTATTAAGCTGTCACGTATTAATAATTTTGCATGGCAGTAAGAGGAAGCTAAAGAACCGTAATTCCTTCGGAACTCTTTGAGGAGGATCAAGAGATGAATATTGCATTTTTTTTACTTCCGAAACAGGAAGTCGCTTGCGTAACGATCGATTCAACGCTACGCCAAACGCTGGAGAGGATGGAGTTCCACCGTTACACTGCTGTCCCTATTCTGAACCGAAATGGAGAATATGCTGGCACGGTTACAGAGGGTGATCTGCTCTGGTATATGAAGGAATCCGAGGGCAAGGTTACTTTCGAGAACGCTTCAAAATTCTTACTTAAAGATTTGCCGTTAAGGATGAATAACAGACCTGTCTCGATTGATGCGGATATGGAAGATCTGATTAATTTGGCTAAGGTACAGAACTTTGTTCCTGTAGTCGATGATATGAACCGGTTTATTGGTATTGTTCGCCGGAGTCAAGTCATAGAATATTGCGAGAAATTTGTATCAAAACAATCACAAGAGTCATTATAGCCCAATTTATTCGCGGTAATAGAAGCAATCGGAACAAGGCCTGTATTTCCGGCGATAACGGAAAACAGGTCTTTTTTTAAAAAGGTTAGAAGTATTAGTTCGGCCCTTGTTGAAGCATACTTAAGGTGCGCGGGGCGCCTTGTGTGACACGGAATTTTTTATGCTATAATGGAGAATAAAGCTTTTTGCCGGAGGTAGAGAGACGTGTCCAATGTGCCGAAGGATCTAGATGTAGCTAAACGCGCTAAGGTAATTGAATGGTTAAAAACAGAAGTGATTGACCAAGTTTCACGGTTATTTAAAGCGTTATGGGAAGGCAGTACTACCCGTGTGGGTGACAGCCTGGCTAGTTTGATTATGAGCTCTTATATATTGGGCCGCAGACTAGGGATTCCTTATCGTCAGTTAGATGACTTGCTACTCGAGAAGCTCAGAAAGCATAAGCAGGAAGGGCATCAGTTGGAAGAATGGTATCAAGATATATCTGCTTTAGAAGAACATATGCGTAAGAGGTGAATACTGTTGAAATTTCGCTGGTCATCTGTGGCTTGGAGTGTAGCATACTTACTTTTGCTGCTTAGTTTAACGACTCCACTGCTCATCATCACTACCTTATTTATGATTGTTCCGGCAGTAGTGTTATTCACTACGCTGAACACCAAACAATTCGTTCTACACGTATTACCGGTGTTGCTGATCGTTGGTCTGATTACACCTATTTATGTGCTGATCGCGGCGTATTTCTTAATACCTGCTCTGGTTATGGGACGTTGGTATAAAAGACATGCCTCAGCAATGTCTACCGTGATTGCGGGTACAGTTACAATTCTTGGAGAATTCTTGTTACTCTTATTACTCGGTACGGCGTTATTTAATTTTGATCTGTCTAACTATGTGAACGATGTGCTACAGATGGTTAACTCACCTCTGTCTGATCTCGGTACCGCTAATCCACTGTTTACTGATCTTGGGTTTACGACTGAGGATGTAAACAAGCTAAGTCATATGACGGTTCAAATGATCCCGATGACTCTAATCGTAAGCTCTTTCATGATAGCTGTCATTACGCATTCTATTGTCCGTCCGATTTTGAACAGTATGAATTATGCAGCGCCTAAGATGAAGCCTGCTCGTGAGTGGAGACTTTCTAGATCGTTTATTTGGTATTATTTGATTGGTGTGGTTCTTCAGCTCTTCTTCGCAGGATCGGAGAATAATTACATCCTCATGATTTCTGCCAATCTGCTGCCGTTGCTGCGAATTGGCTTTATGATTCAGGCGATTGGATTCTTCTTCTTCCTGGCGCATGAACGCAAATGGAACAAGATGGCTGCTATTCTGCTAGCAATTCCGGTCATTTTACTACCGCCGCTACGCATTATTGGTATTATTGATCTTGCTTTCCCACTGCGGGAGTATGTGACGAAATCGAAACGATAGGGTGAGAGTTCATGCCTAAATTTCTGCAAAGACGCTGGCACGGCTATCATACCGTATGGGCGTTCATGCTGCTGTTGGCCCTTATTATAATTGTTAGTATTTATAATTGGGCACTAGGGGTCGTTAGCCTGTTTCTGGCAGGTACATTATGCTTCTATATGCTGAAGACGGAGATTACGTTCCGCCGTAATTTGGTGGAATATATAAATGGATTAACTTTTCGTATTAAGCGGGTGGAGGGAGAAGCAGTTAGCATGCTGCCCCTCGGAATCATTCTGTTTAGCGAGGATCGAACAGTAGAATGGAATAACCGCTATGCCGGTGATGTTTTTGCACGCAAGTCTTTAGTTGGTGAACCACTGCAGGAATTACTGCCAGATATGCAGTCTTTTTTTACGACGAATGTAACAGGAAAACGGGATGTCCTCAAAGAAGGTGTATTGCACGACACTCGCCTTGAGCTCACTGTGGATGAACGATATTATCAAGCCGTAATTATTCCAAGTGAACGTATTCTATACATGTATGACATTACTGAGCTTGTGGTGCTACGTGAACGTTATGAGGATGAGAAGCTGGCGATCGGTATAGTGATGATGGATAATCTAGATGAATCTGCTCAAGGAATGGATGATCAACAGCGTACTTCTCTGATTGCTAAGGTAGCAAGTGAGATCACCGAATGGAGTAAACAGTTTGATGTTTACCTGCGTCGTCTGTCTTCTGAACGTTATCTAATGCTGCTTAATCATCGTAGCCTGCAAGCGCTGGAAGAAAGTCGATTCGTTATTCTCGATGAGATTAGGGAAATGACCGCCGACCTTAAGGTTCCCATGACACTGAGTATTGGCATGGCATTTGGAGCAGACTCTGCAAGCGAGCTAGGCGCTCTGGCGCAATCCAGTCTGGATATGGCGCTCGGCAGAGGTGGAGATCAGGCTGCTGTAAAAGCAGGTCAGAGGTTATCTTTCTACGGTGGAAAGAGTAATGCCGCCGAGAAGCGCACACGAGTGCGTGCAAGAGTCATTGCACATGCGCTGCGTGATCTGATGCAGGAGAGCGACCGTGTGCTGATCCTTGGGCACCGGACTCCAGATATCGATGCTGTTGGCGCTGCGATTGGCCTTCTAAGGGCCGCACAGATGTATAATGTAGAGGCCAGCATTGTGATGGAAACTCCTAATCCTTCCATAACGAACATGATGGAGCAGATTCGGAAAGATGATGAGTTGTTTAAGTCATTCATCACAACGGAGCAATCCTTACAAGTAATGACGGAGCATACATTGCTTATTGTTGTGGACACCCATAAGGCGTCAATGACAATGGAACCGCGGCTTGTGCAATATGCCAGTAGAATTGTTGTGGTGGATCATCACCGTAGAGGTGAAGAGTTCATCAACGATGCTGTATTAGTCTATTTAGAGCCTTATGCTTCATCAACCTGTGAGCTAGTGACAGAGTTGCTTCAATATATCCATGAGAAGGTAAAGATTAGTCCATTGGATGCTACAATGCTCTTAGCGGGAATTACTGTAGATACGAAGCACTTTGCACTGCATACGGGCTCCCGTACATTTGAAGCTGCAGGATTTCTGCGCCGAAATGGTGCGGATACCGTTCTTATTCAGCGTATGCTGAAGGAGGACTTACAGGAGTATATTTCAAAAGCCGAAATTATCAAGCATGCGCGTATGATTTATGATCAAATCGCATTGGTGGTTACGGCACCAGGTATGAAGATTCCGCAGCTGCTTATCGCTCAGACAGCGGATACGCTGCTTGGAATGACGAACGTAGTCGCTTCATTTGTCATTAGTGAGCGACCAGACGGCCTGATAAGCATTAGTGCTCGATCACTTGGGCGTATGAATGTACAGGTCGTGATGGAAAAAATGGGTGGCGGTGGGCATCTATCGAACGCCGCGGTACAGCTAGAAGGAACATGTAAAGAAGCAGAAGCCAGACTGCTGAAAGTGCTGGCTGAAATCGAATCGAAAGAGGGTTTATTCGAATGAAGGTCATTTTCATAAAAGATGTTAAGGGTCAAGGTAAAAAAGGTCAGGTTAAAGAGGTATCCGAAGGTTATGCTTCGAACTTCCTATTACCACGTGGATTAGTTCGTCCGGCAACGGAAGGCAATGTGAAGACGCTTGAGAATCAAGCAGCTGCTGAACAACGCCGTAAAGATAACGAAAAAGAAGAAGCTCAGCAACTGGGCAAGAAAATAGATGAGCTTACCCTTACTATGAAGGCAAAAGCAGGTGAAGGCGGCCGTCTATTCGGCGCAATCACGAGTAAACAAATTGCTGAAACGCTAGCTTCCACTCAAGGTATTTCCATCGATAAGCGCAAGATTGAGCTAGGTGAACCGATTCGCCATTTGGGAGTCTTCCAAGTAAGTATAAAACTACACACTGAAGTAAAGGCTACCCTTAAGGTTCAGGTAACGGAGGAGTAAAATGGGTGGAGATCTCTTTTTCGATCGGGTTCCCCCGCAGAATCTTGAGGCGGAGCAAGCGGTAATCGGTGCTGTTCTGTTGCAGGATGAAGCGCTCATTACTGCAATGGAACGGGTGAATACCGAAGACTTCTACGATAAAGCGCATCAAATGATTTTTGAGGCGATGGTGCAGCTCGGAGAAGAGAGCCAGCCGATTGATCTTGTTACGCTTACCTCAAGACTGCAGGACAAGGGAGAGCTTGAAGATATTGGCGGTGTTAGCTACTTAGCTAAGCTGGCGCATGCTGTGCCTACTGCGGCCAACGTAGAATACTACGCGCAGATTATTGAAGAAAAGGCTATGCTACGGCGTTTGATTCGTACAGCGACGCAGATCGTGAGCGAGGGTTACACGGGTGGCGAAGATGTTGCCGATATGCTGAGTGATGCAGAACGGCGAATTCTTGAAATCTCTAACCGGCGCAGCGGCAGTGGATTTATCGCAATCCGCGATGTTTTGATGGAAGTATTTGATAAGGTTGAACTCCTTCATCAGAATAAAGATAAGGGCGGCATGTCAGGTATTCCAACGGGATTTGTGGATTTAGACCATATGACTAATGGATTCCAGCGCAATGATTTGATCATTGTTGCAGCCCGTCCTTCTGTAGGTAAGACAGCATTCGCGCTAAATATTGCTCAGAATGTGGCAGTGCGTGCCAAAGAGACGGTTGCCATATTTAGTCTGGAAATGTCTGCACCGCAGCTAGTACAACGGATGATTTGTGCCGAAGCTAATCTGGATGCGAATACTATGCGTACCGGTGACTTCAAGAGTGATGATGATTGGTCGAAGCTGACAATGGGCATTCAATCCCTATCGGAGGCGGAGATTTATATCGATGATACAGCAGGGATTACTGTAACGGATATTCGTGCGAAATGTCGGAGGCTCAAGAAGGAAAAGGGCCTCGGGATGATCGTCATTGACTACTTGCAGCTCATTCAGGGCCGCGGTAAAGGCGGGGAAAACCGGCAACAGGAAGTATCGGATATATCCCGTACACTGAAGCAGATTGCCCGTGAATTGGACGTGCCGGTTATCGCCCTGTCACAGCTTAGCCGGGGTGTAGAGCAGCGTCAGGATAAACGACCAATGATGAGTGACTTGCGTGAATCCGGTTCTATCGAGCAGGATGCCGACATTGTTGCGTTCCTGTATCGTGACGACTATTACAATCAGGACACTGAGAAGAAAAATATTATTGAAATTATTATAGCTAAACAGCGTAATGGTCCCGTTGGGACAGTAGAGCTTGTCTTCCTCAAAAATTTCAACAAGTTCGTTAACTACGAGCGAGCACATGCAGAACCATTTGCTGGTTAACCTGTCATGTATGATATCCGAACGATTGCACATTTCTTTGTGTAATCGTTCGTTTTATTTGACTTTGAAAAAAACGGCTGTTACACTGAGTATTGTCCTTTAGTGGGTAAATCCGCTTGGAGTCCGGAGGGCTACGTACATAAGAATGACGTACAGGGCCCATATTATGAAAAATAATGGTGCTGGCTAGCACCTACGGAGGAATGAACATGTCAACGGTAGTCGTCGTGGGAACACAATGGGGAGACGAAGGTAAAGGGAAAATCACTGACTTTCTAGCGGAAAGTGCAGATGTGGTTGCCCGTTATCAAGGGGGCAATAATGCCGGTCACACGATTCTGATTGACGGTGAGAAGTTTAAGCTCAGCTTAATCCCTTCTGGTGTATTTTATAAAGAAAAGACTTGTGTAATTGGTAACGGGATGGTTATTAATCCAGCTGCCTTGATCCAAGAAATTAATTATATTCACGAGAACGGTTTTGACACTAAGAACTTAGTGATCAGCGACCGGGCTCACGTTATTATGCCTTATCACATGGTACTGGATGCTCTAGAAGAAGACCGCAAGGGTCCGAATAAGATTGGTACAACACGCAAAGGTATCGGTCCTTGTTACATGGATAAGGCTGCGCGTAACGGTATCCGTATTGCTGACCTGATGGACGCTGAGGAATTCGAATTGAGACTCCGTCACTTAATGGAAGAGAAGAACCAAGTGATTACTCAAGTATATGGCGCGGAAGCTCTTAATGTTGAAGAGATCCTGACCCAGTACCTAGAATATGCGGAAGTACTGCGTAACTATGTGACAGACACGTCGGTTATTCTTAATGAAGCTATTGATGCAGACCGCAAAGTATTGTTTGAAGGTGCACAAGGGGTAATGCTTGATATCGATCAAGGTACGTATCCATTTGTAACTTCTTCTAACCCATCTGCAGGTGGAGTATGCATAGGTTCTGGCGTTGGACCTTCCAAGATTAAACAAGTTATCGGGGTTGCTAAAGCCTACACCACTCGTGTTGGAGATGGCCCGTTCCCTACAGAACTGAATGATGCAACTGGAGACTATATCCGTGAAACGGGTCATGAATATGGCACAGTTACTGGACGTGCTCGCCGTGTAGGTTGGTTCGACAGTGTTGTTGTAAGTCACGCTCGTCGTGTAAGTGGAATTACAGGCTTGTCTCTTAACTCGCTGGATGTACTCAGCGGACTTGAGACTGTGAAGATCTGCACAGGCTACAAATACCGTGGTGAAGTAATCACGCATTACCCAGCTAGCCTTAAGATGCTGGCAGAGTGTGAAGCGGTATACGAGGAGCTTCCAGGTTGGAGTGAAGATATTACTTCTGCAAAAACATTGGACGATCTGCCAGCCAATACACGCAGATATGTTGAGCGTGTGTCTGAGCTTACAGGAATTCCGATTGCCATCTTCTCAGTAGGCCGTAACCGTGAGCAGACGAATCAAGTAATACCAATTTATATCTAAGCAACATAGTCATTTATAAGAGGCCTCGAGAGAGGTCTCTTTTTTTATGTTTACTGTTACTCGTATGTTTCCCGCAGCTGGTTCTAGTCAATACTGGAGGTATAGAAAAATATGGATATTATCTACCGGATAGACTAGAACATAGGTGAGAGGAGAGACGAAGATGAAGATTGTGAAGCGTGTACTGGGTGTATGCCTAATTGTAGTACTCGCAAGTACACTTTCAATTCTGACCACGGGCGTGGTTGTAAATGCTTATATTCAATCGGTGCTGGCAAGCTTCGATATTAAAGTGGATAGTCCAGGCCCAGGTTTAGGCGGGATGATCAAGAGTATTATTGGCATGGATAGCCAAACGAACACCACTAAAACGAATAAAGAAGCGACGACAGGCAGTACGGTAAATAAGGATAAAGATAATAGTAAGGATACACCGGCAAAAGAAAAAGGAGAACCTGTGGAGGAAAAAGCACCCGAAGATGCTTTACCGGTTATGGGACAAGCCTCAAATGAGTCCTCTACTAATGAAAACCAGAGTGGAAGTTCAGAGGACCAGAAATTGGTGATGACACCGGAGGCATTAGGTGACTTTAAAGATAATCTCCCTTCAGCGGAGAAGGTAAATATATTCAATATTTTGATGTCCAAACTACCGCAGGATGAGATGCAGAAAATCTCTACGGCGATGGAGGATGGACTAACGGAGGATGAGGTTAAGGAATTACAACAAGTCATTGCCAGATATGTTGATCCTGATGAATACGAGAGCATAATGAAAATGCTTACACCAACTACAGAATCGCTTCAGTAGTTCTAGTAATTGTCAATTTATAGACACAAGAAATAGGTTAAATTTTCATATTTGCGCAAAAAACCCGCATATTTCGTGGGTTTTTTTATATGTGTAAAGTTGAAATTTTTCGCTCAGCTATGGTACATTAGACAAGGATGTCAAAGGGTTAATTTTTTGTAACCAATTGTAACCTTTTGAACGGTCCATTAGAAGCAGGAACTTAGAACTAGGATATGCAGAAATATTCATGGTCGTAATCTATATAATCGAGATCGTATAACTAGCTTGGCCGCTCGTCTCGGATGACAGAGCGGACTGAAAGGGAGAGTTTCATGAAGAGATTTAAGTTCATGCGCCGGATGGGGAAACTGCAGGATAGCCACAAAGCAGAATCCGGGGTAGATGTGCAGAGCCACAATTTCGATCACGACTCCACGCACTTTCATCAAGAAAAAGGTACTCGTAGATTTCGGCGCTCTTGGATTATTGGAGCTGTTGGCCTAGTACTTCTAACCACTGTGTTGGTTGGTGCAGAGAAAAAGTATGTAGCGGCCAATACTGAAACCTACTATCAAGTGTTGGTGAAGGGCGAGGAGATCGGGAAACTTAACGATCAGGCACAGCTTAATCAGCTGTACGATAAGAAGCAACAGGAATATCAGGACAAGTATCCTGATAAAACAATGGTACTTCAGACAGAAGGCATTACAATTAAACAGCAGAAAGCGTATAAGCCTGAAGTTGATAGTGAGGCTACACTTAATAAATTGGATGGTATGCTGAAGGCCTATGCTGTAGGTGTACAATTAATGGTAGATGGCAAGGCTGTTGGTATTGTTAAGGATCAAGAGACCGCAAATGCGGTGCTTGAAGGGGTAAAGAATCACTATGTTCCACAAACTGAAGTAGCAACAGCTAGTAAGCTCACAAGAACAGCGGCCTCAAGTTCAAATGCTGCAAAGACAAAAGCTGCCAAGCAAGTGGAGTCAGTTAAGATTACTGAAGAGGTCTCTATTGTTCCTGTAAAAACAGATCCTAATAAAGTGTTGGATGTGGAGGAAGCAGTCAAGACGCTTACCGAGGGTAAAGAAGCACCGCTTCTCTACACCGTTCAAGAGGGCGATACGATTTCGGGGATTGCCAAACGGTTTGAAATTACACAAAAAGAGATTTATAGTAACAATCCTGATGTGAAAGAGCTAACGTTGAAGATTGGTGATACGCTGAAGCTGAAGGTACCACAGCCAGATGTTACAGTGGTTACTGTAGAGCAAGTGTCAGAGCAGGTAGTTACAGAACCTGAAGTGATCGTGCGTAAAAGCGACCAGTTACCGGCTGGCAAAAGCAAGGTCGTTCGTCCAGGACAAACAGGCCTTAAAGAAATGCAGTATCGGTTAACAAAGAAAAACGGAATGGTTGTACAAGAAGAATGGTTGGGCCAGACCGTTATAAAAGCATCACTACCTGAAGTTGTTTATCGAGGAACGAAGGTTGTTGGAGAAGGAACTGGCATGTTCAGTTGGCCAGTAAGCGGAGCAACCCTTACTAGTAGTTTCGGCGAACGCTGGAGCCGTGCCCATAAGGGGATAGATATGGTATCTGGCAATCGAACCATAAAAGCCTCTGATGCTGGAACTGTAGTCTTTGCAGGTGTGAAGAGTGGATATGGAAATGTGGTTATCGTGGATCACCGTAACGGATACGAGACTTATTACGGTCACTTAAATAGCATCTCAGTCTCTACGGGACAGCGCTTGGAGCAAGGCGCCAAGATTGGCGTAATGGGAAGCACGGGCCGTTCGACGGGTACGCATCTGCATTTTGAAATTCGGAAGAATGGCACTGCAGTAAATCCGATGAAGTATTTGCAATAATTCATACGTTAACCTCAACTGCTCGATGTTAATCGAGCAGTTTTTATTTTTTTTACGATATGTAAATGATGGTAAAGGAATTTCTTTGGCTGAGGTGGACGATTCCTTATTTCGTAGGATGTGACGGTAAGACAGGTATGTTAAAATAAAGGAATGATCTTTAAGTAGGGATAGGAAGGTGAAGCTGAGACATGCAGATGGGAACGATTCTGGTAGTAGACGATGAACAGCCTATTGCTGATATATTGAAGTTTAATTTAGAAAAAGAAGGCTACGAGGTTATTTGTGCTTTTGACGGTAACAGTGCAGTGGAACTGGCATTGTCCAAAAAGCCTGATCTTATGCTGCTTGATCTTATGCTGCCTGGTAAGGACGGGATGGATGTTTGTCGTGAGGTTCGTTCTGCGCACTTGGACATTCCTATCATTATGCTTACTGCCAAAGACGGAGAGATTGATAAGGTGCTTGGCCTGGAGCTTGGTGCGGATGACTATGTAACTAAACCTTTTAGTACACGAGAACTGCTCGCCAGAGTTAAAGCCCAAATGCGGAGACAGCACAAACCGTCACCAACGGGAGTGACGAGTGAGCCTGCAGAGAGCAAGCAGGGGATTTATCATTTTGATCTATTTATTGATACAGATATGTATATGGTATACAAGGGCGGAGAACCGCTTGATTTGACGCATCGTGAATATGAGCTGCTCTATTATATGATCAAACATGCGGGTAAGGTGATGACCCGGGAGCATTTATTGCAGGCTGTGTGGGGATTCGAGTATTTCGGTGATGTGCGGACCGTAGACGTGACGATCCGTCGTCTAAGAGAGAAAATTGAGGAGAATCCCAGCAAGCCGGAATATATTTATACCCGGCGCGGACTTGGCTATTTGATGCATAGCCCTAAAAGCGGAGGACTGTGATGAAATGGTGGTCCTTTTTCCGGACAATTCAGGCCAAGCTTATTATTATTTATGTACTGCTGATTCTGATAGCTATGCAGTTAATCGGAGTCTATTTTGTCAGCTCGATGAAGAACTCGTTAACGGATAATTTCACGAAGGATCTTAAAGCACGTGCTGAGATGCTGTCTATCCTGACTGCTGATAAATTTGGCAGTGAGGCTGGAACGGCGGACGAGGAAACGGCTGTAGAAAGTCTGCGTGGCATGGTCAATAATCTATATATTAACGGGGCCGAGATTCAGGTGCTTGATGCCAGCGGCAAAATTATTACCACCTCCGTACCCTCGCAGAATGACTATGTCGGACAGCGCAATACTCAGACTGTAGTGAATCGTGCTTTGCAGGGGATCAGCGATAATGAAGAATATATTATTGCTGATGATAATGTGCGTAAAAAGGTTGTGGCCAAGCCGGTGCTCTCCGGTGATAAGGTGGTTGGGGCAATCTATATTGCTGCCGACATGAAAGATTTATATGCAACCATGGGCAGGATCAACAGTGTATTCATCTCTGGTTTGCTGTTAGCCTTATCACTGACAGTTGTCTTATGTGTTATTCTTGCACACACCATTACACAACCGATTAAAGAAATGACCAGGCATGCAACAGCTGTTGCAGAGGGCCGTTTCAATCGGAAAATGCCTGTACTGGGCAACGATGAAATTGGACAACTCAGTCAGGCATTCAATTATATGACTGGAAGATTGCGTGAGGCGCTCTCGCAGAATGAGGAGGAGAAGGAGAAGCTCACCTCTATTCTGACGAACATGAGCGATGGCGTGGTAGCCACGGATGAGAATGGCGTAGTGATTCTTATGAACCTTCGGGCAGCACTTATGCTGGGAACAGAAGGTCCATTGCCTGAAGGTGCTCCATTGGACAAGCTGCTAGGTCTTGACTATGAGCAGAGTGGCGCCTTGGCGAAAGGAAACGCACAATCCGCAATGCTTCATCTAACACATATGGGTGGAGAAGATTCTAATATCGTGAGAGTGACGTTTACTCCCATTCATCGCCGTGAAGGTGGGATTGCTGGTACCATTGCTGTGTTACAGGATGTAACTGAGCAAGAAAACCTGGAAGAATCACGCCGAGAATTCGTGGCGAACGTTTCGCATGAGCTAAGAACACCACTTACAACGATTAAGAGCTATGTGGAGGCACTCGATGATGGAGCGCTGGAGGATCCGCAGTTAGCGGTTCGATTTGTTGGGGTTATTCGTAACGAAACCGAGCGTATGATTCGTCTGGTTACAGATCTACTGCATCTTTCGCGACTGGATTCTAAAGAGGCACTTCTCAGAATTCAGCAGACCGATATTACTGAGATGCTAGAGGATGTAGCAGACCGTTTTTCTTTTCAGATTCGGCAGAAACGTATCGATATTAGCACAAGGGTTCGTAGGGATGTCAGCACAGCATGGCTTGATCGGGATCAAATTGATCAAGTGCTGGGGAATCTAGTCTCGAATGCGTTAAAATATACGCCAGAAGGCGGTACGATTGAATTGGAAGCCTTGAAGAATGAGGATGGAATGCTCTCCATTTCTGTACGTGATTCCGGGATTGGTATTCCGAAGAAAGACATCGAGCGGATCTTCGAACGCTTTTATCGGGTGGATAAGGCACGTTCACGGAATATGGGAGGCACCGGACTCGGTCTTTCCATTGCCCGGGAAATTGTGAAAGCACATGGAGGCTCTATTTCCCTGCAATCCGAGCTTAATGAAGGCTCCAAGGTAACCTTTACGCTACCTCTGAATGAGCAAAGGGGGAGTGAGGCATGAAGGAGAGATTGAAATCATGGATTCTAGCTTTGCTCGTGGTGGGAAGTCTTGTTGAGAGTTATTATTTGATTTACCGGCTGCCTGGTGCAGACTCTGCGGTACTCTCCGAGAATCTATATGTGAAGACGGATAATATGGGACCAGAAGAAAAGGTCGAGAACCTATTGTACCCTGACAAAATGATCATCCATATGGGCGATAACAAGCATACGCTTTTTTATCCAGACTCAACGTTCTATAGCTTAATTATGAATCGGTTAAAAGGTCGTGGATTTGAAAGCTTCCAGCGGCACTCGGTACAGGATTATGACTGGGATAAGATTCGTAGTGAGAATCCGGGGATTGAGCTTTCGTTCGGATCCGGCATTCCGGTAACGTTACTACAGCGGGTTATGCAGTTGTCACCTGATTCCCTGTTTGAAGGAGAAAGCATCGATCGCATTTGGATCTATAACATTAAGAATGACTCTAAAGCGCATGCCATTTTCTTCAGTACGAGAGGCGACATTATATATGAAGCGGCAAAAGCCGATTTAACCGTTCAAGACGTGCAGCAGCATGTGGATTTCGGCAAAAACTGGACGCCTTACAAGGCAGTAGACGGTGATTATTATGTGCCAGACAGCAAGATTTCTCTAGTTCAGGTTGAGATGCCTTCAGGCATGTATACCATAGAACAAATGCAGAGTAATCTTTTCTTCGATGTTGGAAGTACTAGATATATTCGCGAGAAAAACGGATCGGAGATTTATACGGACAGCAAACGCAGTCTTCAGGTCGATAAGGAACGGAATTGGATGAGCTATAGTGATCCAGCCGCACTTCCAGCTGGAGACAGTACACCTGCCAAGGATGCGCTTGAAGCTGTGGAATTTGTGAACCAGCATGGTGGATGGAACGGAACCTATCGTCTTGAAGCTACCGAGGAGGGGAGACAGGAGAGAAAGGTCTCTTTTCAACAATACTATGGCTCCTACCCATATGGCTCCTATCCGATCATGAGTAATTCGCAGCTACAGTATGGCGTAATTAATCTGGAATTGCAGCAGGGAACCGTATCCTCTTATGAACGCTCATTAATCTATATTGAGGAGAGTAAAGCAGTGAAGAAAATCGTAGAGCTATCTGGAGGCGCGGAGCTGGAGAATCAATTGTCGTTAGTCAGCAAAACTTCGGGAGTGAAGGATTTGACGCCTGCGTATGTACCTGTAGTGAAAGATGAGAAGCTGCAACTGCTCCCAGTCTGGAAGGTAACGCTTATTGATGGCAGTGTTCTTACTTTAAACTAATTACAAGTTGTTCATATAACATTTAGGAGGTAAGGGTATGGATTGGGGAAGAGCCAAAAATGTACTAATTTGCGCCTTTTTAGGTCTGAATCTGCTGCTTTGTTATCAGCTGTGGATTGATTTGCGCGATCAGGTTAGTGCCAATCTCGATTTCACTTCCCTATCTGAAGAAACCCAAGCGGTGATGGAGCAAAAAGGGATTCGTGTGTTGTGTCCGATTCCTGCGTCTACCCCGCAGCTTCCTAATATAACTTATCGATATTCTGCTGAAGAGCAGAATGAGCCACCTATTAAATTAGATGTTCCTATAGATAGTAAGCTGATCTATTCTTCATTCTCTGACCTTAGCAAGGCGCTTGAGAGTCAAATTCCCGACATCGCCAATTATCGCTTCGATTCACAAGAAAGTGAAGTTGGGAAATTTGTTCTTCACCCGCTAGTTCAGAATCAGTGGTCGTTATTCCGAGTTAGACTAGAGTTGATTAATAGTGATCAGAAGATTGTAGCTTACCGCTCGCCGAAGATTGAGATTGGGGCAAGCAGTAGTGATAAGGAACAGAAGGTACTGCCGGCATCACAAGCGCTTAGTAGTTTGATTGAAAAATATTTTCCGGCAGACTCTGTAGTGAAGGAGATTGAACTTGGTTATTATGGTGAGCTGTTCAACTCCGAAAGTCAGGTAGCGTCGCCGATGTGGCGGTTCATGCTGGAGAACGGCAATGCCTATTATGTGGATGCTATTAGTGCGGACATCATCAGTCCGAAGACAACAGATTAGAAGGAGTAAGGAAAATGGGGATTTCATTTACAGTATTGTCCAGTGGTTCTACCGGAAATGTTACGGTGGTACGGAACGGGGATACAACACTTATGATTGACGCAGGTCTGAGTGCCAAGCGGATCGATGAGCTGTTAGCCATGCGCGAGTTAACGGGTAATGATATAGACGGGATTCTAGTTACGCACGAGCATTCCGATCATATCAAGGGACTCGGGGCAATGGCCCGTAAATACGATCTTCCGATTTATGCAAACACCAATACCTGGGGTGCTATAGAGAAAGGCATTGGCAAAATACCGGACTATAACCGAATCATTATGGAGTCGGGGCAGCATAGGGATTTTGGCAGTCTGCGAGTAGAGTCGTTTGCGATTTCTCATGATGCGGCGGAACCGGTGGGTTACAATTTTTATGATGGAAAAGAGAAGCTGTGTGTAGCTACGGACCTTGGGTATGTTAGCGACAAGGTAAGAGATGCGATTTCAGATGCAGACGTATTGGTGCTGGAAGCGAATCATGATATTGAAATGCTGAGGATGGGACGTTATCCGTGGAATACGAAACGACGTATACTTGGCGATATGGGTCACCTGTCTAATGAAGCAGCTGGAGCAGCACTTAGTGAGATTCTCACAGGACGGACCAAGCGTACCTATTTAGCGCATTTAAGCCGGGATCATAATATGATGGATTTGGCTAAAATGTCGGTACGTTGCGCAATGGAGGATCGGGGTTGTTTCTTCAAGGATAGTGAGTTTAAGCTTTGTGATACGTATTATGATCAGCCTACGCCATGGGATAAGTTGAGCCAGTTGTCATAAGCTGATCAAGCTCGGCGGTTTTTTGTTCTAATTCTTGGCGGGAGATCAGGCCTTTATCGATCATTAATTCGATCATAGCACTGAAGGCAAGGGTCATATGATAGTGTTCATCCTTTAAATCACCAAGTTTACCGATAAACTCAACCAGATCCATACTTGTAGAAAAAGAATTCATAATTATACCTCCTTATATAGTAAAAACAAAATTGGAGTTGTAAAAAATTCGCAGACCTTTTACCTCAGGAAAATCACGAATTGAGGGTTGCCTGTGATACAATTGTAGACATAATGAGCAAAACCTAAAATTAAGGAACATTTCTATTATTGTAGTCTTTTAAGTTGCAAAATATTCCTAATAGAGAAGATATATTGAAAGATTCTAATATTCTTTCGATTAACTGAAACTATTGTGGGGTTAATGGATAAAGTGAAACCTTTTAGTGATTGTGAGAGTCTAAAAGTATGCAGTAATATGTGCTGAAATATAAGAACATAAGTGTTTTGCATCTAAGGTTCTTGTATGTCTTGTAATTCTCGCATAAATGCGTTTCGTTCTATTAAGGACGGCACAGGCGTTTATGCTTGGGATGTGATTGCTAGGTTCAAGTTTTAGAGACTGTGGACGCTTGGCAATAGAAGGGGGAGATTTTCGGTGGGATTGTTTGATGACGATTTCTATTCAACTAAAGTATCACGGTCCAGAGGGGATGAAGCATCAAAGGGATCATTTGCAAACCGCAAGCATTCTGTGCGAAGATCACGCAAGGGTTTATCCACTTGGCAAATATCCGCCGTCTGCTCCTTAATCAGTGCTGTGGTAGCAGTGTTCTTATTCAGTGTGCTTACTGGACAAATGAGTCATGAAACTGCCCCTAAGTCGGTAGCAACAACTGGGGAGGTTACTCCAAGCAGTGATCCGTTTGACCGTATCATTCAAGCTGCTGCTACGGTTCGTCCTGCAGTAGTAAGTATTATCAATCATAAGGAAGATAATAAAGAATTGAACATTCTGGATGAGTCAGCATTAGGCTCTGGAGTGATTTATAAAAAGGTAGATAATAAAGCATTTATTATTACTAATAACCATGTTATCGAAGACTCCGGCAATCTTGAGGTCGTAACAGTAGATGGTGAGACACGTAAAGCTACACTTGTTGGCACGGATAAAGTGAGTGATATCGCAGTTCTTTCTATTGATGCTAAGGGTATCAATACGATCGCACAGCTAGGAGATTCCTCCAAGCTTCGCCTAGGTGAAACAGTGATTGCCATTGGTAACCCTTTAGGACTTGGAGACACATTGACCTCAGGGATTGTCAGCTATACTGAACGGAAGGTTCCTGTATCCTTAAATCAGGACGGCGTATATGACTGGGAGCAAGAGGTCATTCAGACCGATGCGGCGATTAATGAAGGTAATAGCGGCGGAGCACTTGTGGATCTGGATGGTAAAGTCATCGGTATTAACACGATGAAAATCTCCGATGCAGGTGTAGAGGGTCTAGGGTTTGCAATTCCAGCTAACCATGTGATAGATACCGCAAATGAACTGGCTGAAAAAGGGCGTATTGCCCGGTCCTACTTAGGTGTATATTCCGTAGATTTAAATAATCCTTACGTTCCTCTTGCAGAGGATCAACGTAAGGAACTGAACCTACCGAATAATGTTAAGGATGGGGTAGTCGTTCTGGATGCTGTTGGACCTGCAAAGGAAGCCGGAATACAATTTAATGATGTAATTACAAAGTTTAATGATGAGCCTATTACATCCACACTTTCCCTTCGCAAGTATTTATATAATCAAACGAAGATTGGCGAGGATCTGAAGATCACCTATTACCGAAATGGGAAGGTCAATCAGACGACAGTTAAACTTCTTGAAAAACCAGAGGAATAATATACTGAAAGTCGGCATATAATGATATAGCAGTAATGACAAGTAGAGCGGACTACCCCTTCAGTTGTGAAGGTAGACCTTCCTGAAATAGCGATACTTTGTATCGCTATCGGGGATTTGTTTCTTCTAAAGATTTGATAAATATGGCAATTATAAGCTGATTTAATGAATTTTGGGCCGACTGGCAACCCTTACATTGGAAGGTAATACTTATTAGGGTAGAACCGGATAAATCCGGATGCCAGCTTGCCTTTGCTAATCAGGTGTGGTAATATGATATCAATCATACATTTAGTCCCTAATTTTCGCATTGAAAAGGGCTGTTATATTTGGCAATACAACCTTTTTCAATGTGTGAATTTTTTCTTTGTTTGAAGATAAAAAGAACATATTAATTTAAATTTGTGGAGGTAACACACATGCAAACAGGTACAGTTAAATGGTTCAACGCAGAAAAAGGATTCGGATTTATCGAAGTTGAAGGCGGAAGCGACGTATTCGTTCACTTCAGCGCAATCACTGGCGACGGCTTCAAAACTTTGGACGAAGGCCAACGCGTTGAATTCAACGTTGTTCAAGGCAACCGTGGACCACAAGCCGAAAACGTTGTAAAACTGTAATAATAGAAGAAACCGTCCCAGCTTTTTGAAAGTTGGGACGGTCTTTTTATATCTAGTTAGTCACTATTGACTTACAGGATGGGAGGAACGGCAATGAACTACCGGAAGAAACCTTTGGAAGAAATACCGGAAGAAAATACCGCGATTTGGGCGTGTACCAATGATGGATGCAACGGATGGATGAGGGATAATTTCGCATTTGAACATGCGCCTTCTTGCCGTCTATGTGACTCTCCAATGGTTCGCAGCACGAAGATGCTACCACAATTGCTTAATTCGAATGGCGATCTCAAATCGCTGAAGAAGGGTATTTCCATTACCTAACCAATGCCTTTATGAGTCAAGCTTGTTATAGAGCAGTGAACAACTTCAAGACGGTTAAACCGTCTTATTTTTTTTGCTTTTTTTATGGTAAATTGTGATTTTTGTCACAAATCATTTGAATTTTACCGTTAAATACACCTCTTTGTGTGACATTAATCACAAAAAGACGTTTAAATTTTTGACACAATATAATTAACGAAAAGGGGAGAAGGAAGGGAAAAATATGGATACAGTAATGCTGTCGCGTATACAATTTGCGTCGACGACAATATTCCACTATTTCTTTGTACCGGTATCAATCGGACTAGCGCTCTTGATTGCCATTATGGAGACCATGTACGTTAGAAAAGGCAATGAAGAGTACAAAAGAATGGCGCAGTTCTGGGGAAAGCTGTTCCTCATCAATTTTGCAGTAGGGGTAGTTACAGGGATTTTACAGGAATTTCAGTTCGGGATGAACTGGTCTGATTATTCACGTTTTGTGGGTGATGTCTTCGGGGCTCCGCTTGCAGTAGAAGCATTGGCAGCCTTTTTTCTGGAGTCTACGTTTATTGGAATCTGGATATTTGGCTGGGACAAAGTGTCCAAGAGAGTGCACTTGGCCTCCATCTGGCTGGTAGCATTCGGTACGATGTTATCTGCTTTCTGGATCCTGGCAGCAAACTCCTTTATGCAGCATCCAGTAGGATTTGCGATTAATAATGGTCGTGCAGAAATGAATGATTTCTTCGCGCTTATTACGAACGGACAATTGTTGGTTGAATTCCCGCACACGGTTCTTGCTGCGTATGCAACAGGTGCCTTCCTAGTAACGGGTATTAGTGCGTACAAGATATTGAAGAAACAAGATGTATCTTTCTTTAAGAAATCTTTTCAAATTGCAGCTATCGTAGGTATTATTTCTTCTATTGGTGTAGCCGTGGCAGGCCATGCGCAAGCACAGTATTTGGTTGAGACTCAACCTATGAAGATGGCGGCTTCCGAAGGACTATGGGGTAAGAGTGGTGACCCAGCGCCTTGGACCGTATGGGCAAATATTGATCCAGAGAAGCAAGAAAGTACTGGAGAATTTCAAATTCCGTATATGCTGAGCTTCCTTTCATACAGTAAATTTTCCGGTGAAGTTAAAGGTATGCTTGAACTGCAAGCTGAGTATGAGCAAACCTATGGCCCCGGTGACTATATTCCACCTGTACGTACGACATTCTGGAGTTTCCGGATCATGGTTCTAGCAGGAACGTTAATGATTGTACTGGGTATGTACGCTATGTATTTAATGTGGCGCAAAAAAATGGACCGTCCAAACACCTGGTTTATGCGGTTTATGTTATGGGGATTACTGCTTCCTCCAATCGCGAATACAGCGGGTTGGGTCATGACCGAATTCGGGCGTCAGCCATGGACGGTATTCGGACTGATGACCACGGAAGACAGTGTGTCGCCTAATATTACGAGTGGTCAGGTTCTATTCTCTGTTATTTCTTTTACAACGATTTACGCAATTCTCGGATTAGTACTGATTGGTTTGTTTATGAAAGTAATTAAAAAAGGTCCTTATGCGATGGATAACGATCACGGGGATTCGCATGATCCATATAATGAGGAGGGCGCCCAATGATATCTCTTAATGAATTGTGGTTTGTGCTGATTGCAGTTCTGTTTATAGGGTTCTTCTTTCTGGAGGGTTTTGATTTCGGCGTAGGAATGGAAACACAGATTCTCGCTAAAAATGATACAGAGCGCCGGGTACTGATTAACTCTATCGGACCTTTCTGGGATGCTAATGAGGTATGGCTACTAACGGGTGCGGGCGCAATGTTCGCGGCTTTTCCGGAATGGTATGCAACGTTGTTTAGCGGATTCTATATTCCTTTTGTCTTTGCTTTATTAGCTTTGATTGCGCGTGGTGTTGCTTTTGAGTTCAGAGGTAAACGAGATTCTGTAGCTTGGAAAAGAACTTGGGATGCTTGTATCTTTATTGGCAGCTTCCTCCCACCGTTCCTCCTTGCAGTAGTGTTCGCCAGCTTTATTAAAGGTTTGCCTATTGATGGCGATATGCAAATGTACGCAGGTTTTACAGATATCGTGAATGTATATACTGTAGTAGCAGGTCTTACGGTAGTTCTTCTCTGTTTGGTGCATGGTCTCATGTTCACAACGCTGCGTACAGTGGGTGATCTACAGGCTCGTGCTCGGAAGATGGCACAGAAATTGCTGATCCCACTTGCAGTTTTGTTTACTGCTTTTGTGATTATGACTTATAATATGACTGATATCTTCGAGCAGCGCGGAACGGTTCTTATGATTATTGTAGCGCTTGGAATTATCGCTTTTGTGCTATCGGGTTATTTTATGAAGAAGAAGAAGGATGGCTACGCTTTTGGAATGACAGGAGCAGTAATGGCGTTGTCGGTAACTTCAGTCTTTGTAGGACTATTCCCACGTGTTATGATTAGTTCAATCGATCAAGCCTTTAATTTGACAATCACCAATGCGGCTTCGGGACATTACTCTTTAAAGGTAATGACGATTGTGGCACTGACCATCCTTCCATTCGTATTGGGATATCAAATTTGGAGTTACTTTGTCTTTCATAAACGCGTTCACGAGAAGGAGCATCTTGAATACTAATGGATAAAAATTTGCTTGGGTATAAAGGAGTTAAGCCGGTCTTTCTGATCGTTGGCCTCCTTACCCTGGTGCAAAGCATGTCCATACTTCTGCTGGCCAAATGGCTGGCAGAAGTCATCTCTGCGCTATTTGCGGGAGAACCTCTGAAGGAACAATGGGCTACTTCGCTATTGTTCCTTCTTGCATTTCTAGTGCGCCATGCTTGCGCCATGCTGATGAGCCGTATCTCTTACCGCTTTGCGGAAGCAACGGGCAGCAACATGCGGAGGGAAATGATGGATAAGCTCTTCCAGCTTGGACCCAGAATGGTGGGCGGGCGTGGAACCGGGGATCTTGTCACACTTGTGCTGGAAGGTGTAACAAAGTTCCGCACATATTTAGAAGCGATTATCCCTAGAATGGTAGGGATGTCAATTACACCGATTTTGGTGCTTATTTATATCTACAAGATGGATACCGCGAGTGGGATTATTCTTACGATCACCATGCCGATTATTATTGTTTTTATGATCTTGATCGGGATGACGGCTCGTAAGCAGATGGACCGTCAGCTAAAATCTTATCGCACCTTATCTAATCATTTCGTAGACTCCCTCCGTGGGCTAGAAACGCTGAAATTTCTGGGCCGCAGCCGTAGTCATAGCACGAGTATTGCCACCGTCAGCGATCGATATCGCTCGGCGACGATGCGTACACTGCGAGTAGCCTTTTTGTCTTCGTTCGCGCTGGACTTCTTTACGATGTTATCCGTTGCTTCCGTCGCGGTAAGTCTCGGCCTACGTCTGGTCAACGATCAGATGACACTGGTTACGGGCTTAACCATTCTGATCTTGGCACCGGAATATTTCTTGCCTGTCAGATTGGTGGGTTCAGATTTCCATGCTACTCTCGATGGTAAGGAAGCCGCTGAGGCAATGAAAAGCATTATAGATCAGGATGAAGTGAAAGCTGAAGTAGTAGGTTCTAATGGTGACCAAGCATTGAAATCAGCATTTAAAACACCAGAAGAGATATTCACTTGGCATAAAAATAGCGTACTTACATTAAATGATGTCAGTGTGAAATACGAGGAAGCTGGTCTTTCTTCGCTGGAAGCGGTGAACCTGCAATTTAAAGGAGCAAGCAAAATTGGGATTATCGGAGAGAGTGGGGCCGGTAAATCTACACTAGTCGATATCTTGGGTGGTTTCTTACACCCTACTTCAGGAAGTATTACAGTAAACGGTACAAAGGTTAGCGCATTAACGGATGAGGCTTGGCGAAAGCAGACCTCGTATATCCCGCAGCGCCCTTATATTTTTAGTGGTACATTGGCTGATAATATTCGCTTCTATTACCCTGAAGCTTCTATGGAAGCTGTGGCTGCAGCTGTGAAAGCTACTGGATTATCAGAGCTGGCGGCAACCCTTCCGAATGGCTTGGATGAGATGATCGGCGGCGGAGGTCGTTCGTTCAGTGGTGGACAGGAGCAGCGGGTTGCGCTGGCTCGAGCTTTACTCAGCAGTCGTCCAATTATGTTATTAGATGAGCCAACGGCACATCTGGATATTGAGACGGAATATGAGCTGAAGGAGACGATGGTGCCTCTTTTTGAAGGAAAGCTGGTCTTTCTGGCTACACATCGCCTGCACTGGATGCTTGATATGGACATTATTGTAGTAATGAAACAAGGAAAAGTGGCAGAAATCGGTACCCATCAGGAGTTGCTTGCCCGCAAGGGTGCGTATTATGAATTGATTGGGTCGCAATTGGAGGGAATCCATTGAAACGTGAAGGATGGTTTGCTCCGTATGTATCGTCGTATTTTTGGCGTTTTGTGCTTATTATCGTGCTTGGGGCGTTGACAATTTTTACAGCCTCATCATTAATGTATACTTCAGGATTTCTGATCTCAAAAGCGTCTACACCTGTCGAAAATATTCTAATGATTTATGTACCGATTGTAGGTGTGCGTACGTTCGGAACGAGTCGGGCTGTCATTCATTATGTAGAACGTTTAGTTGGGCATGACACGATTTTGCGAATTCTATCTAAGATGCGTGTGCGTCTGTACAATATTTTGGAACCACAGGCTTTGTTCCTGTCGTCACGTTTCCGCACTGGGGATATTCTCGGGATGCTTGCGGATGACATTGAATATTTGCAAAATGTATATCTGCGCACCGTTTTTCCAAGCATTATTGCTTTGCTGATTTATGGAGCAGCTGTGATTGCACTGGGTACTTTTGATATCGCCTTTGCGCTATTGATGGCTCTGTATATATTGGTGTTAGTAGTGGTGTTGCCGTTCTTATCTCTGCTCTTTACACAGAAGCGCCAACGTGAAGTGAAAGTAGAGCGTAATCGTCTCTATCAAAAGCTGACTGACGCCGTACTTGGTATGGGTGACTGGGTCATTAGTGGACGACAAAGCCAGTTCGTAGACACTTATGAAGCAGATGAGAGAAAGGTAGCCAAAACTGATGCAGCGCTGCGCAGTTGGTCACGTCTTCGTACGTTCATTGGGCAAGCAGTAATTGGGATTGGCGTGCTTTCTATGCTATATTGGGCCGCTGGAGAGTTTGCAGATGGTGCTATTGCAGGTACATTGATTGCGGCATTCGTATTGGTTGTTTTTCCTGTAGCAGATGCCTTTCTGCCAGTGTCTGAAGCAGTGGAGAAAATCCCGCAGTACCGTAACTCCTTAGAGCGATTGTCTGGTGTAAATGGAACTGAGCAGAACATCGTGTCTGAAAAAGCTTCTGTATCTGTAGTCGATGCTCTGCCTCAGGCCATGAGGAGTGCTTACATCAAGCTCGAAAATGTAGGTTACCACTATGGTTCAGAGGCTAACTGGTCGGTTCGCGATCTCAGCCTCGATATTCCACAAGGTAAAAAGATTGCGATCATCGGCCGAAGTGGTGCGGGTAAATCGACGTTATTAAAGGCTATTCAAGGTGTTATTGAACCTTCTGACGGCTCAGCTACAATTAATGGGATTGCTGCTGCTGCCTATGGCGAGCATATTCCTTCTATTATAGCGGTGCTAAATCAGAGCCCACACTTATTCGATACTACGGTTGCGAACAATATTCGTATGGGTGATCCGAAGGCTTCCGAACAAGACATTAAAGAAGCTGGCGCCTTAGCCAAAATGGATACGTTGATTTCCTCGTTGCCAGATGGATATGATACCTTTGTCCGTGAAGCGGGGCAACGTTTCTCCGGTGGAGAGCGTCAGCGGATAGCGTTAGCTCGTATTTTGCTGCAAAATACACCTGTTGTCATACTCGACGAACCGACTGTAGGGTTGGACCCGCGGACGGAACGTGATCTTTTGAAGACAATGTTCGAAGCCATGAAGGGTAAGTCACTAATTTGGGTAACGCATCATTTGGTCGGTGCGGAGCAGATGGATGAAGTGATTTTTATGGAAAATGGCTCGGTAGAAATGCGTGGAACCCATGCGGAGCTGATGAAAAAAGAACCACGTTACCGCAGATTATATGAGCTGGATCGTCCGGTGGAGTTTCTAGGGTAGGATGGAGAGTTTGGAGATAATATTTATAGATAATAGAGAGAGATAAGTGATGAGATTCCTTTTGCCCT
Source organism: Paenibacillus sp. FSL R5-0345 (assembly GCF_000758585.1). Lineage (NCBI taxonomy): Bacteria > Bacillati > Bacillota > Bacilli > Caryophanales > Paenibacillaceae > Paenibacillus > Paenibacillus sp. FSL R5-0345. Next base: position 6,739,278 of record NZ_CP009281.1, on the reverse strand, counting down.
TCGGGGTGGGAGGAATCTTTTTTTGGTGCAGGGCAAGAATATAGACAATGGATGAACAGATCGCTGGAATGGATAGATAGGAGTTCCATTTTCGTGGGAAGTATGGTAGAACAATAGAAGGAGTATTAGGCCGTAGCGGCACAGAAAGGGATGCTTGGTTGAATGTATGTAGTATGTAAAGAACATGTAGAATTAGCTATTGATTTGTTTGTGGACGAGTATGAAGATGCACCAGATGTAGTGGATTTGAAGGAAACGGAATTCTCTGACTGGGACCCGCCGGCAAAGTGCACCCAATGTGAGAAGAACGCTGAATATTTGGTGGTCTAAAGGACCTTTAAGACTTATAAAAAAACACCTTGCAGTCCTGGAAATGGGCCGTAAGGTGTTTTTGCGTGGAATAATATATAGGGGGGCTCACTAGTCTTATGCATCTGCTGCATCTGCCATATTGGTCAGGGAGCTACCTCGGTTGTTCTTGCGGTAGACAATTGCTGAGATGATGGCAAGCATTGCTGCAATAGAGAGTCCCCAGTAGATGTTTGAGTAAGCGGCCCGGAGCGGCAGCCCACGCTGCCATTCCAGTGCGCTTGCGGCCATAGCTACGCTGAAGGCGCCACTAAAGAATTGCAGTAACTGGAACAGCCCCATCCCGGAGCCGATTTGTGAGGAAGGCAGAATCCGTGAGATTTCATTGGATACACTACTGGACAATGTAGTGAAGGCAAGACTCATAATCATATAGATGAGCATGACGGCAATCCAGGATCGTCCCGCAAAAACAGCGAACAGGACGGTAGCAGTCAGCACAAGTAGTGGAGCGAAACGCAATATCCCCGCATTGCCATAACGGTCGATGATTCGTCCGACGGAACGGGAGACGAAGATTGCGAGCAGCGATCCGGGAAAGATCACAAGCCCGGCATGACTTGCACTGAAGCCAAAGCGATGAGTCAAAATCTGTGGCAGCAGGAACAAGGTGGCGAAGCTGCACAGATAGGAGGCGATTCCGACCACCGCCAACACGAGATATGAGCGGTTACGGAAAAGCGCGGGCATTACAAATGGGTCGGGCGTGCTGCGGATACGGCCAACAAATAAAGCGATGGCGACAAGTCCGGTGACCAAGGCCACCCACAACCCACTCGTCAGGAACAGCAGCAGACCGGTGGTGCCGACGCCCAAGAGCAGCCCACCAAGCACATCAAAGGAGCCTCGGGTGGGCACCTCTTTAGGTAGCAGGATAAGGAACATCGGCACGAGAAGCAAAATAGCTGCCGTTACAGCGAACAACCAGATCCAGCCGAGATATTCGACGATGGCTCCGCCCGCGACCGGACCAAGGCCTAGGCCGAGTGAAACGGCTGACATAATCGTCGCCATCGCTTTGCCGCGACGGGCTTGCGGGACATAACGTGTAAACAGAACAAGAGATAAGGACATTACAGCGCCCGCGCCCGACGCCTGTAGAATGCGCACGATAAGCAGAAAGATAAAGTTGGTGCTGAAGAAGCCGGCTACAGCCGCAAAGCCCAGCGTCAACAGACCTATCACCAGCAGGCGGCGGATCGGCAAGAAATCAGAGAGCCGGCTGTACGTGATTGAGGCAATCGAAAACATAATGGAATACCCGGTAACAATCCAAGAAGCGGATGCAGCTGTAATGCCGAAGGCTTCAGTTACATCAGGCAGTGCCAGATTGAACATGGCTGTATTCATGATTACGAGAACCACAGCGATGCTGAACAGAAGAGTCAGCAGGCCTTCCCGTGGAAGAGTCGCTTCCGGAGCGGAGGCTTCATGATCCGCATTCGCGGAAAGGTTATTTACAGAAGTCATGTGCGAAGCACTCCTTTTATTATTGTTTAATAGTTCGATTACTTACGAACAATTGAAATATAGCATGCGTTGATATAAAATGCAATTAGGAGCACCAATATTTTTTTCGCATTAAAAGTAGGACAAAGGGGATAATCATCCATGAAAATACTATTTCATCCGGACCGCAAGGACATTCAGCTTGCTTCCGTATTGTATGCGCTCAGTGATCCGATTCGCCTCCATATCGTATCGGATATTCATAGAAATGGAGAACAGGCTTGCAACGGCTTCAACGTTCCGATCGCCAAATCCACCATGTCTCATCATGCCCGTACGCTGCGCGAGTCAGGGGTTGTGTTTACGCGGGTTCAAGGAACCCAGCGCATACTATCGCTGCGGACTGAGGATCTTAATGTACGATTCCCAGGTTTGCTGGATTCTATATTGTGTGCTTATGAAGCTGGGGAAATGCCGGATTTTGCAATGGAGGAGCGGGAGGAGAGTAAGTAGGGGATGGATTGTCTGAAGAATAGGATATTTAAGGAATGCGAAAGATTAGGAAGCTACTTGCTAAAACTACAAGGGACGGCCTATTGCGCGTCCTTTTGCTATTTCTATAGAGGATTTTGACAGGAGGCACTTATGCTTATTCAAATTATTGGCGTAGGAAAATTGAAGGAAAAGTACTTGATCAATGGCATTGCAGAGTATGCTAAACGGCTGACACCGTACTTGAAATTTCAGGTGATTGAGGTGGCAGATGAAAAAGCACCCGACTCTCTAAGCGAAGCAGAGGTCGGTATTGTTAAGGCGCGCGAGGGCGAACGCATCCTCGCGCACATAAAGAGCGAGGCGCATGTCATTGCGCTCGCGATTGACGGCAAGCTATGGAGCTCGGAAGAGCTTGCCGCAGAAATTGACAGGCTCGGCACCTACGGGACGAGCCATGTCGTGTTCGTCATCGGAGGGAGCCACGGGCTCTCCGATGAGGTCATGCGCCGCGCGCAGCAGCGCATGAGCTTTGGGCGCATGACGCTGCCCCATCAGCTCATGCGCCTGGTGCTGGTGGAGCAGATTTATCGCGCGGTGAAGATAAATCGGGGGGAACCGTATCATAAATGACGGCTAAATTTTTGTGTGAGAAGGGCGTAGAGGCGTTAAAAGCGGCTGGAGTTGGTAGGGTGGGGGATGGAATAGATAAGGTTCAATCAGCTTGTTATAAAGACTTATGCGGGCAATTTATATAATTAGAGGGGTTCGAGATGACGATCCCCTGCTTGGTAAATTCTCAGTCAGCAGGATTTATCAGGAGCTTCATAGAAATACATTTAATCACAGAAAAATTGAATGGGGGATTTAACTTGGGTGTTCAAGAGTTAGGAAGAATTCTATGTGAGATGTATAATAAGGCACCTCACGGAAAACAAGTTGCAAAAATTCATTTATTTGGTGTTAAATATGCAGATATCATTCGAAAGAATAACTACAGCGTCAAGGATATAGTAGCAGCGTCTGGTATAAACATTTCATATGCAACAGAAGTTAGTAAGGGAATAAATTTATCCGAATATGTGGTTCCAAAAGAATGAATTTTTTAATGATGAATCCTTGCCGATATTAATTATAAGTATAATTTTTTAAAGATAAAGAATCAATCTCCCAAAATTCTGGTTCAGTTTGTTCAAAATACAGCGACAATTGAAGCACCTTGTTTGTTTTCATTAAGTTGACTAATAATACCAGAGGTGATATTAATGACTGATCGATATTATATAACAAAGTCTGGCCATGAGGCCGGTTGGGTTTACGTACATAAAAGTCATTCTTATGAGGATCAAAAGACTGTTGATTTAATCAATGAACTGATACCTGGAGACGTGCTACTGAAAGCTAATAAAAGTGATTTTCAAGAAATTCAACAGGATATTTATGATGAGATAGTGGATGCTAATAGTAAAGGAGAAGATATAGTACAAGTTATTAAACACTTAGTACCCGGTATTTTTTAATGTATTTAAACATAAGGCCCGATTAGCTTGTTTTAGGGCTAATACGGGCTTTCATTACTCCATCATTGGAAAGGGAGTTTGCGATACTGAACCGTGGCTGAGAGTTTTATGATAATACTAAAAATATTACTTATTAGGAAGTGATTAAGCTTTATGACGAAACCGATATACATCTTACAGTTACCAAAGCAAGTGCAAGAAGAAATTACTTTGAAGCTAAAAGCAAAATTGCTTGCAGAAGGCTATTCTGAGTTTGAGGTTTTTCGAGCTGTAAAGGATGCAATGGATAGCAAGATTGCTGACGTACTTCAAGTGTTTGATGAAAAATGATTTATTAAGATGACGCTGGAAGCCCTCTTTTGCTGAAGTAAATAGCGACAATACGGTCAGTTTTGTCAAAAAAACAGTTCTCACTTCTACCATACCGTCACTTTTTATAGCTGGTTTGTGGGCTAGGGACATTTTTTGAAATTCTCTAGCAGGGTGGCTTATGGAAAGGGAGAGGCTAGCACAGCAGTTAAAAAGAAAAACAAAAAAGGCTCGTACTGGTATAACCCATAAGAGCCCTTGTACTCAAGAAATTTATTTATTGTATTGCAATCCCTATCTTCATTAACATATCTATGTCATTACTGCTGACTTCACTATTCTCTAAATTGACTGATTTGTATTCAGTGCTTAAAGATTTAATTCCGAAAAGGAATTTCAATTTTTCGCAAAATTCACTGTCTTTATCGGCTATAATAACTATAACGGTATTATCACTCCGCAATCCTACTATCATTAAATCGTTTTCCTGTGCGTTATTAACAGCATTAGAGTCTGTGTAATACAAACGATGCTCAGTTCTATCCAGTGAATATTCCCTTGCATCATACCAAGTTAATTGCCCCGTGTCCTGCAGTGCTTTTCCATTTCTATCGAAATAAATAAATTTTGCGTTGAAATACTGTCTTTTTAACCCAAATATATTTTTTAATACTTTTACTCCATGGAACTCATGTTGATTGCTTTGCCACCTATTTATTTCTACCGAACTTAAAATTTTTGCTGCAACACCTCTAAAATATAAAGATAAAAAGCTCATGCAATCAGCCCCTTCATCCAGTTTCTGTGATAATTAACGACCTACCTAAGTGTTCTTACTGATAATTAACTTCAGATCATCTACCGTAAATGGTGGATTTCTTTTATGCAGCATTGAATGGCAATTTGGGCAGACAGGAACTAAGTCGGTTGTGGGATTAACAATATAATTTGGTCCAATTGCTGACACAGGCGTAACATGATGTACATGAATAAAACCCTGACCCATAACTCCGTAATATTTATGGAAATCGAAACCACAAGCTTTACATATACAACCGTGGATCATGATGCAAGCTTCCCTGTTCAAAACGCTTCTTTCATATCGATTGACCTCTACTCTTGTTACAGCACCTTCGGGTAAACCTATACTTGAGTGCTCAACAACACTCTCTTCTAAGGGAAGCAAGCAAACAATCATACCCAGTATTTTAGCGACCAGTACCTCAAATAATTCTTGTAGTTCATTTGGATTTATCTCTTCACTGTATACCGGTATCTTTATTACTTTTAAATTAAGTTTATTCCATTGATTAGGCCATGTAGAAGTATCCATAGGATTTTGATCAATTGAATTTAAACGAAAGTTTAGGTCTTCAGTTGTCGGTTTTATTGTACTAGCTATCGAACAAAACAGCACTTTCTTTTGTTGATCTGCTAAACCCATGGCACGAATTAAGGGACCAGCGAAGTTGTCGGGTATAAACTCAAGGCTTAAGTTTCGCCAACCTAAAGAACCTCTTATGATAAACCCATTACCCCGAGGAAGATCTTGAGGTCTAATTTCAATCGAGTTATTAACAAACTCTGATTGAATGATGATGCCAAATTGTTCAGTTAAACGATCATCCAATAGAACTAAATTAATTCTATTCATTATTGATCTCCGGTTCTGGAAGATCCTCTACTAATCTTCTTAGTATCTTCGATACTTCATAACGCAGTTCTTTCAGATGATACCTTGTAGAATCATTAATTGTTCCTAACTCGGCCTCACTAAGAGCCCATAGAAGCGAATCCATTCCTTGAATAGTTACTCCTGAGGCTAGATTAGGTACGTACACTTTATGATAATATGAATGCTTTGTATTGATTCTAACCGCATGATGTTCACCAATTATACAAGGTTCCCACAACATTCCTTCATCAATAGACTCAACTGGTTGTACAAAAAGCTCACCTTCTTTTACTGGGTCAATCACAGGTATCTTAATTGTGAATTTACCTTTCTTGTTAGTTACCTCAACTTCATTAACACCTGGGTTTTTGACTTCTATTTTTGATATTTGAACTTCTTTTTCACGAGAACCAATACCAGCATTTGAACCATCATGTGCGCCTTTGGACACCTTATTGACTGTACTACTTACACCCTTTCTATATCTATCATCGCCAACTCGTCTAGGCGCAGGCAAGAACTTTTCTTTAAGCCAGTTATATAGCTCACCCGTTAACATAATTCTGGACTTTTTAATATCTACATTAAAAGCATCGTCCAAAGTATGATCAAAGGAGAATTCTATTCTAAGTAATGTTCCATGGGGCTCATTGCGGAACATTCCAAGCCAATCTCCGTAATGAATTAATCGATTTTCACGATATATATAAAATCCTTGCATATCATTGTTCAGTTTTGCGAGCTTCCAAGCATCTTCGGAGGTGAATCCTTCTTTCCTTGGTATGACATAAGCTTTAATATCAAAGGTTGTTTTTGCACCGTATTCATCAATAATTACAGGTTGAATTTTCTTAGCTACCAATTTGGTTTCTGGTTCTGATTTGCAAAATGGGTCCCAAGGTATAACTGGGTCTTGGTTTAATTTGATTACCACATTTGGTGCAGTGGTAAAGTTCGTATCAAGAAAGCGTTCAAAAACCATTGCCACATGTTCTCTTAAATTATCTACAATTTTATCTAAAGCTTTTCGAGCATGAGGTCCACCTTGATCTGAATATGCCTTCATTACTCTGTCCACGTTTTCCCAAACAACTATAGTTCCTGAACTACCACCAGTGACTTTCTCAAGTAATTCCAACTCATAGGGATCAATCTCAGGAAATTGAAGTACCCAATCTTTAGCAACGTCGCTAATGTAATCAAGATCCCATCTGGCTTTTATTGGGTCAATACCGGCTCCAGCACGTGTTATTACTGATAAGCATCTACAAAAGGCAGTTGATGCTGTTTTTAATCCTAATCCAAACTTACCTAAGCTACTTGGATCGGGCCTTTCTAATGAACCATAAGTCATTGCGTCATCGAGGCCCTGTTCATTCATCCCACAACCATTATCGGCAATATAAATACTTATATCACCAGCAAAGTCCATTAAGATATCAATCTCAATTGAGGATGCATTTGCAGCGATAGAGTTATCAATGACATCAGCCATAGCTGTATTAAATTCATATCCAGTATCCCTTAGACCTTCGATCATTCTTGTAGCCCGTGGGGGTAGATTTTTAGTTTTCATATATTAATCACCTTCCATGATGAACCAAGGTGAATGATATCGTCCTCTGCTTCATCAATATTATTATACCGCTCGTAGTGTATCTCCAACTGATCTTCTTCTGTGTTTCCTTTTAATATGATTGAATCTCCGGCTTTTAGGTTATTCTGTTTAATGAAAGATGTCATCCCGGTTAAACGATATTCATTTCTTGTGCCACCAAAAAAGCGATTATTATAATAAATAAAATTAAATTTCCATACCTGACCAATATCATCAAGGAAGTTAAGTCTGTAACGGGGGTTTTTGGTAGCTGATCCCAAGGTGGGGAAAAAAGACAGCACACCATCGACTTTGGGAATTAACATTCCAGCTTGATGTCCACCAGTCTCACCGGTGTCATTGGGGCTTAATACTTTACTAATTGCATTAGGTTTATCAGTTGTTTGTTTCATGGCTATCATTACTCCTCTTTATGGATGGGGATTTCATTAATGCTTGGAGTATATCAGTATAATCATTAGAACCATCTGTGCCGACAACAGCTGTGTCAGAGAGTGCTCTTTTTCGCTCAACACGGTCATTTATCGTTTCTTCAACTGTATCGGCCAGATAAAGCTTATATACATTTACAGGCCTTGTTTGACCCCTTCGATAGGCTCTAGCTGATGCTTGGTCCTCTAAAGCTGGGTTCCATTCTAAATTATAATGTATGACGTGATTTGCTGCAGTTATATTCAAGCCTGATCCGGCAGCTCTTGGATTTAAAATTAAAACCGCTGATCCATCGATATTCCCGAAGGTATCAATTTTTATCTGACGATCACCTACCTCAACTCGTCCATCTATAAAATCACAGTATATTCCAAGCCTAATGGAAAGATCACCAACCATTATATCGGTCATTTTTGTATAGGAAGTAAAGATAATCGCCTTTTCTTTGTTAGAAATAATCTCTTCAAGTATTTCAATCATCCGTTTATATTTAACAAAATTACTAGGATCATCATCATCTTTGTGATCTTGCTTCAAGAAGGGGTGGGTACAATACATTCTTAGCTTAATAAGAGATACTAATGAGGCGTTCTTACCGTATTCCTCAATTATACTTTGCCTTAAGCTTTCGTATCCTTCAATTTCGCTATCGGATAACTCCAATACTTGTGGAATATCGATACGTTCTGGTAGGTCCCCTGCTACCTCTTTTACGCGTCTACGTAACATTATAGGTGAAATAACCGGTTCTAAAGAACTTGCACCCAAAACCTCCTCAGGGTAGTTCATTTCAAATTGATTAATATCACCTAGAAAACTAGGGAAGGAAAAATCAGCCAAAGACCATAAATCAATTAGTCTATTTTCCACAGGTGTTCCTGTCACTGCGATTGAAGTTCTGCGTGGAATTTGCTTTATAGCTATGGTTCGTTTTGCGGAGGGATTCTTAATCGCTTGTGCTTCATCTGTTACAACAATGTTCCAATCAATCATCTCAATAATGGATAAATCCCGAAGGACAGTTTCATAAGAAGTGATTACCACTTGAAAATCTAACATATCAGAATATAGACCTGTGCGTCTTGCACCTTGATGAATTAATATCTTTAGACTTGGTGCGAATTTGGCGAATTCTCTTTTCCAGTTTTCTAGTAAGGTAACAGGTGCTACAACTAACGAAGGATTGTTGTTTCTACTGCCTTCACTTGATAACAAGGCGATAATTTGTGCAGTTTTACCAAGACCCATTTCATCTGCTAGTATACATCCAGCATCTTGGTCTGAAATCATTTGTAACCAACGGTATCCTTGGTACTGGTAAGGATACAGCTTGCCAATAAAACCAGGTATATCCAGCACTGATTTATCCAGCACTGCACTTTTATCTAAAGGCAAGGAGGTAACTTCATCTAATATATAAGGATTACCGCTAGAACGAAGGTTTACGTATTGTCGCAAGTTGATTTTATCAAGTTCCTTGATTCCTACTTGTGTTAAAAGGTTTGCAATTTTTTCATTTGCACCATTTACATAAGGGTACCAAGTACCATCAATTATTAGGTGGTCTGATAATCCCTTATCAAAGCTGGATACAATAATATTTTGATTATTATGTAAAACTATTGATTCAGCTGTGATTCCTACACCGTCTTTATTAACAAGTTTTAATCGTAGATCTAATGGGAATTTTGAAATTTTTATACCAAAAAGCTGATCAGATGGTTTGGAAATATGTATTTCATTTATTATTAGCTTCCGTTTAAACTCTGCCATATATATATCTTTAGCAGTTGGTATAAATGAGGCTCCCGAAATCAACTGAATAGATAGATATTTATCTTCAACGATGATCCATTTGCCATGATTGTTCATTTTAGCTTCCGCCCTAATAAAAGGAATTTTTTATTTTCTACCAGTTATAGGATAATACATTTCATCTGCTCCGTCACCTGTTTCTTCCATTTACCACATTTTTGTTTTGAGTGATATTATATACATAATGAATACAAAGAATAGAGGTGTTTTAGTTGGAAAAATTTATAAAAAATATTGACGGGTGTATTGATAGTATGACCGAGCTTAATAAGGCATGGAAAAATACAGATTGGAATCAATACGATGAAGATCAGTTTGAGAAAATAACAGAGAATTATCCGTTCCATAAAGACCTTGCAGAAATTATTCAAGATTTAATTAAATGGAAAGAAAAGATAAAAGAATAAAACGCTTGTTCGCATGTGGTTTGGGTGTTAAAATAAAATATTATGCTGCAAGATTACTTCATAATAGTAAAGAGGAAACTATAATGTTTAAGTTTATAGATTTATTTGCTGGAATAGGTGGTATACGTATTGCCTTTGAAAAACAGGGTGGTAAATGTGTATTCTCATCCGAGTGGGACCAAAAGGCACAGGAGACCTATGAAGCCAATTTTGGATATAGACCAGTAGGTGACATACGTGATGTATCTTCTGAGCAAATTCCAGACCATGATATTCTTTTAGCAGGTTTCCCATGTCAACCTTTCAGTCTTGCTGGAGTTTCTAAGAAGAATTCCTTAGGTCGGAGCCATGGGTTTGCAGATGAAACACAGGGTACTTTATTTTTCGAAATTGCTCGAATTATTCGTGCTAAAAGGCCCAAAGCCTTTTTATTAGAAAATGTAAAAAACCTTAGGTCTCATGATGATAATAAAACCTTTCGTACGATTATGAGAGTTCTGCAAAAGGAACTGGGTTATAAGGTGTATGATGCGATTCTTGATGCTAAGGGATTAGTGCCCCAACATCGAGAGCGTATATACTTAGTTGGATTTTTAGATCCAATAGCATTCGAGTTCCCTACGCTTCCTGAACAAGGCCCTCCAGTTAGTTCGATATTAGAACAACAAGTCGATGAAAAGTACACATTGACTGATAACTTGTGGAAATATCTTCAGAGCTATGCTGAAAAACACCAAAAAGCAGGAAATGGTTTTGGTTATGGGCTAGTTGATTTTAATAGTTCAACGCGAACATTATCCGCACGATATTACAAAGATGGTTCAGAAATTTTAATTCCACAAAAGGGCCAGAATCCAAGACGGTTAACCCCACGTGAGTGTGCTAGATTGCAAGGGTTTCCTGAAAACTATCGTATTGTAGTTTCCGATGCAGCTGCGTACAAGCAGTTTGGTAATTCAGTAGCTGTACCGGTAGTTGAAAAAATAGCAGAATGTATGATTAAAGCTTTAAAAGCAAAGAAAGTTGTAGATAGCTATAATAGAAGTAAGTATTTTTATGATAATAATAGAGATGAAGCAATTGCTAGGGCATCGCAATATGGACAATTTTTCTATAAGTTTATTTCAGCAAACGATATTGGGAAAACCGGATCTCATCAATCAGGAATATATATTCCAAAAGACTCTTGGTCAATCTTGTTTGATAAACCGGGAGAAAAAGAAGTGAATAAAGAGAGAGCTGTGAGAATTTATTGGGAGCAATTAGATTTACACAGTGATAGTATGTTTAAGTGGTATGGTAAAAAGTCAAGAAGTGAATATAGAATAACTCGTTTCGGAAAAAAATTCCCTTTATTTTCCGATAGTTATTTAGGCGATCTTTTAATTTTTATTAAGGTTAATAGTGATGAATATCTAGGTTATGTGCTATCAGGAAAAGATGCTGATTCTTTCCTAGAAACATTTTCAATATCTCCAACTGAAAATGTTGGTAATTATGGGTTAATTGATAATATTGAAAAAAGTGACTTGGGCTTGTCTGACAAGCTAAATGAAGGTCTTGTTAATTCAGTATCAAACAAAATGCTCACTCCACGACAGATTTCACAAAAGGCACAGAACTTGTATTTCAATTCTAATTCTTTAGTAGATATGGAGATTGATAATACTAATGTTGATGCTTTACTTCTCGAGTTAATTGAACTTGAGTACATGATAACTAAATCATTAGAGAAAAGTATATATCAAGATAAGCTCCAAAAGCCATTCAATGATCTCGAGTTATTATTAGAGTTTGCCTCCACAGCTGCACAAACCAGACAACTGAGAACTGAGTTGACATTTCAATTCCATTTAGACTTTATCTTTAAGCAGTCAAAATTGAATTACGAATTCCAAGTAGTGACTTCGAAAAAACGTGGATTTAGATTCATAAGTAATAACAATGAAAAAGTGAATTTACTTTCGCTAGTTACATGTAAAGAGAATTGGAGGGATTACTTAAATCCTGAAGGACCTCCGCTATTTATTGTAACTTTAGAAAAAGGTATGAGTGCTAAAACCTTGGAAGATATGGAGTTAAGTAACGTTTCATTAGTTGTGCCAAACAAATATCTTTCCTTTTATCCTATTGAATATCGTTCCAAGATACTTTCCCTCTCAAATTTCTGTGGTTTGATGGATACTAAAAAAAAGGAATTATAGAATAGACTCATACGTTACTCCCAACCATGGGTCTACTATTTTATCGTCTTAAGTGGATTTTCATTTAGATATAATAATTGTAGATACGACAGAAATGCACTAATGGAGGTAAGCAAAACTCAACTAGAAAGAAATATTATCTACAATAAAGCCCAGTATCAACAACGAATGCCCCTATTCCAACAGCGAATAGGGGTATTTTGTATTCTCACTTAAAAGGAGACCTAACTACTATGGACAAGGAACAGCAGCAAAGAATTTTGGATTTTCTCAAAATATCATTTAATTCTGATGATACGATTCACATTTTAGCGGTGGCTGCAATGGAACATGAAAAATTAGAGCGCCATCAACCATTGATTCTTAAGCTGCGGGTAGCCCTAACTTTTCATGAAGATCAATCCATTAACCCATATTTTGACGGAACCGATATGTATGTCTTATTGACCCCGACCGAAATTCAATTTGCCCGAGAGGAAGAGTGGGCAGATGGACCTCCAATAATGGAGGGGAGCCCAATTGAACTAGCGCTAGGCTGGGTCTCTCAATTAAATGTACCGTTCTATGTTTCTACGGAAGCACATGAAGCCGCACATAAGGAAAGGGGGTGAAATCTAATGCAGAATAGATCCAATTACGAATCACTCGTAAAAAGTGAGGATACGCTGGTTAACCGTATCGAGACCTGTTCCGAGACCATAGACACTGTGCTTCAGATGCTCTTCAAAAAGGACGGGCCGATTCATCTCCCGACCGTTCATGAGGTCGTTGTCGCAATGCACGAGATTCAAGTCAAGTTGGATCGTGAACTGCTACTTGTTCGAATAGAAAAAAGACTCGCAGCCCGATACATGGACAGCAAGCCTATAGTCGACTAAATGACGGAATACTTTATTCCTCTGGAACAGCAATGCCCTTTATCTCTAAAAACTCCAACTCTGCCTCCAGTATTTCCTCCACTTCTTTCTCAGTTAAAGCAATGTCCTGCTGTTTTAAAATATGAACTATGAGCTCGTCATTATCAATATGAACCTCGCCATTCTCATCTTCTTCTTTGTTGTTAATGTACTCGTCTGAGTAACCAATAACAGTTTCAATCAGGTCAGCATCATGACACGTTTTTTGAGACACGAAGCTGCTCAATTCATTAATATCAATATAAGGTTTTTCACCGTGCATATCGTTTTCAGTTGTCATTAATATCATCTCCTGTTGTCTTAGTATACCGAGGAACCCAATGTCTAACTCTAATTCTTTGATTTCTCCCAATCTAATACGGTTTGTAGCACTCTCAAGGCCATTACTTGGTCTTGCGCAGAACGCTCCGACAGCATCTCCACAATCTGTCCCAAAGTATCCTTACGCTTCATCGGATCAAGGTATCGAAAGAACTCTTCTAACGACACACCTAACCCAACAACAACCTTCTGCAATGTCTCAATCGTCAGGTTCTTCTCCCCGCGCTCCACCTGACCCACATAATTCGTATGTAAACCGGATAATTCCGCTAACTGCTCTTGGGATAATCCTTTATCCTTGCGCAGCCGACGTATCCTTTCTCCGACTCTTTTCACCACATCAGACACAAATACCACCTCAAGAAAATCTTACCTGAGGGGCTTCTCAGACTTAACACACTACAAATGTTATTTGACTAAAATATAACATCCATAGATAATAAATATGGCATAAATAACATCTTTTAGTGTGGTTACAATGCCCTAACTATATTTTAAAGTATTACCGAATCATGTTTTATATTATTTTATACTACTTTATCAGACCTAACGGAGGAATCTATCAATGCAAATGAAAAAACGAATCATCATTACTCTTACCGTCGCTACAATGCTGCTCGCACAAGCTGGGACTGCTCTTGCAGACAGCACGATTAACGTGTATCTGAAAGGAAAACTACAAACCTTCGAACAATCGGCAATCATCAAGGACGGATCAACGTTGGTTCCCATGCGAGCCATTTTCGAGGCACTAGGTGCAACGGTTAAGTGGGATGGCAAGCAGCAAATCATCGATGCTACAAAGGATGACAAGACCATCCGCCTACAGATTGGTTGGAAGGGCGCTTGGATCGGAGAAACCAAAGTGGCTTTGGACGCTGCTCCACAAATCATAAATGGAAGTACAATGGTGCCGCTACGCTTCATCGGTGAAGCCCTTGGTGAGAAGGTCGAGTGGGATAGCACTTCTCGTTCCGTCCTCATTTCAACTGACAAATCCCAGCTTCCGAAAGCGGATAGCGGCGTGTACAAAGGCTATGCCACTGTCATGCGGGATGCGATAAAGAGCGAAACGTCGACAGGTGTCAAGATGCCAGATGCTACCTATAAGATTCTGGAGAGTAACAGTGACGCGTTCTTTGCGACTAATCGGGACAAGTTCTCTCTCTACGACAAAGCTAAACAGGTAAGTTCAGCTAATATGTCAAAGAATCCAGCCCAGTACAGCTCCACAATTACTGAGGTTAGTCGAATCCGAATCTTTGACGTACAGGAACTGACCGCAAAAAATGGACAGATCACCACTATGGCCTATGGAGAGAATGAAAGCGGTGGCCTGTTCTTCCAGATTTTCTACGCCGGTTCTAAGAAGCTGGCTAAAGAAGATGTCATCGAAATGGTGGGAATTTCTGTAGGCAAGTCTCAAATCAGTGTGCTCAATCGTCTTGGCGTTCAGTATGATTCTCCTGTAACAGTTTTCATAGCCGGTAATATCTTTACTGCTTTAGAAGAGTATCAGTTACAGGCCAATCGCGGCAAAGGTCAGGCCATTGAGTTTGACGATGAGGCACAGGCGCGTCTGGATAAAGGCACAGTGACGAGTTACACAGGCGAGATGGGTCTCGTGCAGGCGGCTGAGGACGGAGTGCTTAGCGAAGTAAAGCGTCTAGTCGGAACAAACCATGTCGATGCTAACGCTCTACCCCAAAACCGGACCCCGCTGATGGCAGCAGCACTTAAAGGCAACGACGAAATCGTCACATATCTGCTGTCCCAGGGTGCTGAACCAAATTTAGGCTATTCCTTTACGTCACCACTTAGTTCAGCAGCATACAGTGGAAAAGCTTCAACCGTGAAGCTGCTGCTTCAAGCAGGTGCAGTTCCAAATGAATTTGCTCTAAGTACGGCAAGGGATAATGGATATGCTGACATCCTAACTCTTCTGGAAGCTGCTACGAAGTAACCAGTCTTTATAAATTTAGAAGTCCCCATGTCGCTTCTAAAGGACATGGGGAATCTATAAATAATAGATAGTAGAACGGAGGCGTAGCACTTGGCAATTCTTTTTTTTGACATGCTGAGAAATAAGATAGACATGACAAAAGCGGAAGCAGCGGTGAGAAGAGCAGAGAAACAGGACAACAGGCGATTTCGTCAGGCACTGACATTCTCAGATCGGCAAGTCACGGTCAGCACTAAGGTAGAACTGGAGGATGCCGTAAGTAAGAGATACGGTACCATCATCATCGTAGGAGAGCTGGCAGAAAACGTGGGCAGAGCCTACAAGGTTAAAAACAAGCTGGAGTTGCTGGAGAAGGACCCTTCTGTTCAGCCACAAGCAGGTTTCTTGGGTATCACTGAAACAGTTATCATCACAGCTATTGTAGCGCTGACGGTTATTCTTGTTGTGGCAATGTTAAAGAATTACAGCATAGATACGGACATTGAGGTGAGCGATGCAAACCCCAAAATCAGATTAAAGCTGAATAAGTAAAACTATTTTCAGAAAACCCCGAATTCTTTAGGTCGGGGTTTTCTCTTCCCTCAGATAACAATTTTAATATGTATATATACTTGTGCATCCTTTGTGAAATAACCGTATTCTACGGGGTATTTTTGGATAAGAACTTTATTGGATAAGACGCTTCGGCTTGTTGTCCCAACCCTTACATAAAGCTATAATCAGGTTATCAACAAGAGCATTGGAGGCTTCATATATGACTAAAAAAGAAGAGACTAAAGTGGAACGATTCAATCTGCCATGGGTAGTAAAACAAGTCGAGGGCTTCGAGGAAAAAACAGTACGCAGCCTATTCAGTAAGATTCTCAATCTACTCGGTGAACAAGAGGAAAACCTAAGAGACAGCCGAGGACAGGTATGGTTTGATAAGGAATTGGCTGATTTCATAGTCTGGACGATTCGCCATATCGATAGTCCTTTCTTACAAAAGACGCTCAAACAGTCTGGTAACATTACGGTAGAGGAATCGCTCCAATTTCAAGAGGAGCTTCTTTCCTACATCGATACAATTGAAGAGCCTGCGAAGTCAAAGTTCAAAGCTATTGCCAATGAGCTTGCCTTGGAGCAATCCCAGGCGCTGTTCGAGAAGACGCTGGAGAATGTAAAGGAGTTGGTAGACTTATACCAACAAATCCCTGCCAAAGACCGAATCGAACTACTCGAAAGGCTCAACCCCGCCATGGGACAATGGAAGGAAGAGCTAAAGAAACGAATTGATAACCAATAGAATTTGCAAGAAGCTAAAGCCGCTGCGAATATGCACGGCTTTTTTTCGTTGTCAAGGAAAACGTACAGCAGTTCTTTGGTTCGTGCGCTTCCTGTTTCGGATGTTACTCTAGTTCTCGAAAGACCCACTCAATACACACTTGAAACGAAATCTTAAGATTTTGTCAAGGAAAAGTTTCAAGACCGGGTTGGGACGCGAAAATAGGTAGAACTAGATACACTTGTAAGTGTTAGAAGCAGTAACAACAAACTTTCACTCTGGGAGGAAACACGAAATGACAAACCATGCAGAAGAAACAGTAACGGTACAGTTTGAAACAGAAGAACTTAATACGGAAGAAGTGGCGAGTGTAGGGCAGGAAACAGAATCCTTCGAGGATCTCAACTTTAAGCCCATAGCTGCAACCCATGAAAGTAAAGGAAACGGTAGGCCAGGTGTTTGCTCTCTCGTGAATGCAGATGGAAATAGCAAGCGGTTCACGATTTCGGCCAAAGTCATGGAACAGATTGGGTTCCCTGAACAAATTCAGATCGGTGTAAACGAGAAAGGATTTGCTGTCGGCGCAAAGCTACCAAATAACGAGACCTGCTTTACGCTGAAACAGTCGGGAACCAAAGCGGTTGTTTATTCTTCCGAGCTGGTCAAAGAATTGACGTCGCTGTTCGACCTCGATTTCAGCGAGAGAACAAGCATCACGTTCTACGAAGTCACTTACCTTAACTATAAGGACGCGGTAATAGCCGTATTCCCACTCGAAAAGTAGGACATATAAGTCCTAAATCAATTTTACTCTTTGACAATTTCATAGCAACAAATGAAAAGTGCCTACCAAATTTATGATAGAGGAGAATGAGCTCATGCTACAGCAGATTACACCAAAAGCTTCTTTGCAGCAAGTCATGTTGAACTTTGGAAATCACAAGAAGGTTGAGCGTGCCATCAATTCCCTTCTGAAAAACCAGAACAGCGAGATATCTTTCTATAATCTGAATCGTGACCTAGTAAAAGGGGGAGAACAGATTTTCGTCTGTACGTGCTTCTCCCTTAAACTGTCGTGGAAACAATATTATCAGTTATTGGACTTCTATGGCGACAGTTTTGGAGATGTGTTCGGTGAGGATCACGGCGTAGAACCCAACCACGATTGTCTGAGGTTGTTTAAGAAGTACGCGAGCCTACAGAGTTTCGGAAACTTCGACGAACTGAAAGGTCATTTCGAACGCAGCTCCAGATGGACAAACACGGTTCTGCGGCTTGTTGGGATAGAGAAGGCGTTGTTTACCTTCCACTTTTTGCAGATTTCAGAGGAAACATTACAGTTGACCCAACCGAATCAATCGAGCTGACACTGCATGGTTGGTTCCCAACAAATAACATCAAACATCAGGTAAAGGTGCGTGAGAACATGCGTCATTTCTATATAGAAAACGACTGCGCGAATGAGAGGCAGAATTTTTATAAGTATGAGATTCAGAAAAAAATCTATGCAAAACGGTACGACTTGATGTGTTTTGCCGAAGAGCTAACTACTTCTCAGTTTGACGGGGTAGGTGATAAGGATGTCTAATCATCTTCCCTATAAGAACGTGGCCGAAGCAATGAAGGCCTTCGCCGCGCTAGGTTGGGCCATCATACCGCTATGTTCACACGATCACAGCGGTATGAGCGAACAACACCGGAATAATTGTACAAGACCTGGAAAGATGCCTCTCTTAAAAGACTGGACGAATGCTTCTATTCCAAAGCCCGATACAATCGACGAATGGGCGCGGCAATGGCCTTCCATGAATGTTGGGTTAGTACTCGGCACTCGAACAGGTGTCGTCGCCATCGACGTGGACGGGGAGTACGGAGAAGAACTGTTACAGCAATGGAGTAAAGGTGATCTCCCCGATACACTTGAGTTTACCACCCCAGGGGGCGGTAGGCGGCTCATGTACGCTGCTCCCATTGGAGTCCGATCAGTCAAGTATGCTGAGAGCCATCCGGAGAATCCACATGAAGAATGTGCGCTGCTCTGCGACGGTCAACAGACAGTTCTCCCGCCATCCAAGCACGCAAATGGCGGCATCTATGAATGGAAGGAAGGGAAAAGCCCATGGGAATTCAGTTACCAAACGCCCCTAGATGGATGGTTCAACGAATAACTCCTCCAAAAAGGGGACAGAGAACCGTTCCAACTGAGAGAGGGTCGTTCGAGGGCCTTAAAAAGTCTTGTCTCCGCTTTACCGATGATTGGGAAAGGCAGCAACAGCATGGGCTTGATGAAGAAACTTGGTTTCGTTGGAGCGCGGTATTTACTAATACGGGATTGCTGGATAAAGCGTTAGAGTTCTCGCGAGCTTCCCACAAGCACTCCCAGCAAAGCGAACGAAGAATACAAGAGATGACTAAGTCAGATCGTGGCCCTACCCGCTGTGAGACTATGGGATGTAGCGGTGATCAGATGCACCAATGCTTTGGTGATCAAGTGAGTAAGAATGAGGCAGGGGAAATCACCAACTCCCCAGCCGCATTTCTAACGGGCACAAAATCAAAAGCGCCAGCCGCGTTACCCGACCACATAAAGGAAAAGGAAGCGCTTCTGCCAAGTCGGTACTCATTGGAAGGTAAGAACCTTTGTGTTGTCCAAACGGATAAGGAAGGCAACCGCAATGACATTCCACTGGCTAACTTTTTTGCCTGGATAAACAAAACCGTCGTCAAGGATGATGGATCAGAACAACAGCGATTCTACGAACTGGAGGGAGTTCTCATGAATAATAGAAAACGACTACATCCCATACACGTTGCATCGGGTGATTTCGACAGCATGAAGTGGTTGGAGCAATGGGGACCAGAGCCTAACATTCAACCTGGGAACAAGGTCAGGGACACGGTCCGCCACGCGATCCAGACGACAGCGTCAGGGGCAACCACAGAGCGTGTTTTTGCCCATCTTGGCTGGGTAGAGGTGGATGGGGTCCCAAGGTACCTTCATGCTGCTGGGGCTGTAGGAGCAAAGGACGTTAAGGTAGAGATCGACCCGAGGTTGGAAAACTACAGGTTGCCTACCTCATCAGGTGATCGAAAAGAGGCCATGAAAGCAAGCCTAATGTTACTGGACATCGCTCCCCATCGGGTTACGCTGCCACTGTTGGGACTTACGTTTCTCTCCCCTCTGTGTGAATGGCTGAGAACAGTACATCTGGAGCCAAAGTTCCTTATGTGGCTTCACGGCTATACGGGAACTCGTAAGACGACTCTTGCTAAGTTGTTCCTTTGCCATTTTGGTGACTTGTTAGAGCGTCCTCCGGCCAGCTTTAAGGATACGGCAAACTCGGTTGAAAAACGGGGGTTCGATGTGAAAGACTCACTACTTCTGATCGATGATTACCATCCGGCCAGTGCGCTGAAGGAAGCGAAAGGCATGTCGCAACTAGCTGAGCAAATCCTTAGGGCTTACGGTGACAGGGTTGGACGAGGGCGCATGAGACAGGACACTAGCCTGCGGCCTGGTTACCCCCCTCGCGGCATGGCAATTGTGACAGCGGAGGATGTTCTCGACCGTGGCTCAAGCGTTGCTAGGTTGTTCCCCGTCGAGCTCAGACAAGGTGATGTTGATCTCCATAAATTGACTACTGCCCAGCAGCAAGCTCAGATGTTAAGTCAAGCAATGGTCGGTTACTTGGAATGGCTAGGACAGGCCATGTCAGAAAGTGACGACAGGCTGACGGAAATCTTCTACGAAAGAAGAAATGAAGCTTCCCAACTACATGTACACGGCAGGCTGGTAGAGGCTGCGGCTTGGCTGTACCTTGGTCTCCAACTTGGCTTAGACTACGCTGAAAGTGTTGGAGCGATCGAACACGGACGTAAAAATGAGCTTCTTCGCGAGGCTTGGGAAGGATTTGTCAGTACGGCGAGTGAGCAGGGAGAGCAGGTGGCAGAGGTTAAGGCAACGACACGCTTTGTGAGCATTGTCGGCGAACTTCTTGCTAATCGGACGATCTACACGGAAGCCGCTAAACCGCTTTCTGAAGGGGACATTCCCAAGAGTGGAACTCACGTAGGCTGGCACGATAGCAACTACTATTACTTTCTACCTGATGTACTCTACAATGCAGTGAGTCGATTCCTTTCGGCACAAGGGACTCATTTTCCAATTTCCAGTCAAACCTTGTGGAAACAGTTGGCCGAAGAGGGCATCACGCTCACGGAGACTTCGAAGGAAAACGGCAAAGAGCGTCGGCACAACCTCGTCAAGAAGACTGTAGGAGGTCAGCGTTCCCGCAAGCTCTGCGTAAAAGCTGAACTTTTGCGGGGAAAGGATGACGAAGAAGTACAACCCCGAGTTAGGCCCGAGCCAAGCCGATCGGAACCTGGAGGGGACCTGCCTGATGTGTTCGCCCCCGAAAACGGGGGCATTGCCCCCTGAAAGCCGAAGAGAGGGGGCGCTGGGAATTCCAAGCGGGACAAGGACTGCGGTGATTGGAGCCCCCATTGCCCCTATAAAAAAACATAACTAAACATAAAAAATAAATAATGTCCCCCCCTGCCAATAAAAAATGTCTCTCTCCCACGTCAGGTTAGGGGGGAACGGGGGCAGGTGCCAACGGAACCATGAGCCAACAAGGTTTTTGCGTCGCCCCAGTTGGGGCGAGTCCCTAAACTGGGGGGCAACGTGTGGGGGCATCGAAGAACGGAACAAAGGTTACCTGTAAATATATATTATTTCCTTAGAATGCTGTATTTACTAGAGAAAATTCTAAGGGAGATGAGCTATTTGTTTAACATTACAAATCAAGAATCCATTTTGAGTTACTCCAAGAAAGGTACGCTGTCTCAAGTTGGTCTGACGTACCTTGTAAGTGAGCTTGAGGAATTAAAAGCTTCCTTACATCATGAAGGTGAAGATCAATTTTCACTTGTGGATCATGGCTACTACATGTTGGTTGTCCAGTCAGAAGATACTTGCACACTAACAGATGGCGATGTTGTTGTGAATCTATTGGAGAATGAACCAGAGTACGTAGAACTGGTAGAACTGCCAAATGGAGTTTATATGTACCGAGCCTGCCTAATGCCCGACAACGAGTGTTTTCTGCTGATATACGCGCTCAGGGGCGCTTTAAGGCTAGAACTGGAACAGTGGTTTGCGGAGCAATCTGGATGCCTGGCTAAGGAGGACTTCGAATGATTAACTCTAAGCCTAAACCAGCTAAGCGTATTGAGGTTATTTCTCTACGAATGGTGCGTGAAAAAACATCGCTGCTCTACCCTAATCGTGTGATTCGTTCACCTCAAGATGCAGTTGACTTGTTCCGCCAATTCATCGGTGATTGTGATAGGGAAACATTCTGTATCCTTTGCCTCAACACTAAAAATGAGCCCACCGCTATGCATCAAGTATCCTGCGGGTCGCTGAATGCCTCTATTGTCCATCCCAGGGAGACGTTCAAGCTTGCGATTCTTGCCAACTCTGCTTCCATCATAGCCTGCCATAATCATCCATCAGGCCAGCCAGATCCCAGCCCTGAGGACGTTGAGATTACAGAGCGACTGCGGGATAGCGGCTGCCTGCTTGGCATCGATCTACTTGACCACCTTATTCTTGGAGAAGGCATCCAATTTACAAGCATGAAGGAAAGGGGATTGATGTAGATGTCTTATACATTTGATTCCCAACGATACGTAACGCGAGGCGTAAATAATGAGCTCAACCCTGAACTGCAACTGGTTCTATGGGCGTTACTGGATGAACAAATCCAAAGCAACGTACAGATGGACTACCTTCAAGTATTTGATTTGACTACTGAGAACGAGGGAAGTCATATGGTTCAAAAGATCATCCACTCTCAAGAGCAACCGGAACGTACAAAGACCTATAGTTATCCTGGCATTAATAAGCCTCTGCATGGCATTACCGTGTGGATAATTGATAGCGACGAGTACGTGACGATGCTCTTGCCATCAGAATATTGAGAGGGTGGGACAGATGAATCCAAGGGTTATTAATCTCATTATCGTAGCGCTTCAAATAACTATCGAAATCATTAAAAGCAGCAGAAATCATAAATAGAGTAAACAAGTCTGCTTATAAAGGCGGTAGGCTCTTGTTTCGATGACATACTTCAAAGGGGGAGCTGCTATGAAAGACGGCTTTAATGTACAGTACGAATTTGAATCCGCTATTGATTTGCTCTCGGATATGGTTATCAACTACATTTCCATGCAAGAGAAAAGGGCATCATACCGTGCAGAAGTTATGCTCTGGCTGGAGCCAGTTGAATTGCTGGAAATGGAAGAACTGGCCAACCATGAACTGACCTCACAACTTCTTGAGACAGCAGACTACCAAATGGTCGCCTGAGAATAGGAGGTCAACCTAATGGAATCAACAGTAGCCCTCTACATTCGGGTCTCCACAGATGAGCAGGTGGATGGTTACAGCATAGATGGTCAGATGGATATGCTAAAGGCATACTGCCGACAGCACAATCTAACGATATACAAATCCTATATAGATGCAGGAAAATCAGCGAAGTCGATTCAGGGCAGACCCCTTTTGCAGCAGTTACTTGTGGATGCGCAGCAGGGATGTTTTCAAAACGTCTTAGTCTGGAAGCTAAATCGGCTTTCACGCAACCATAGTGACTTGCTGCAAATGGTAAAAATTTTTAATAAGAGCAATGTCGGAATAAAGAGCGCGACAGAAGATATTAATACCGATACAACGATGGGCAGCTTTGTCGTACAGGTGCTGAGTGCTATTGCTGAGTTAGAACGGGAACAGATTTGTGACAATGTCCGTTTAGCTGTGCAAGAGCGCAATCGGCAGGGGTGCTGGAATAGCGGGAATATGGTGCTCGGTTACCGGTGGCATAAGAATCCTGACCCTGGACAGCAACAGCTTGAAATTGTGGAACCTGAGGCTGAGCTGGTCCGAACTATTTTTACCATGTATGCAGATGGATTAGGGTACAAGGCAATCACCAATCGACTAAATGCTGCAGGCTGTCTGACCAAAAAAGGCCTGGCTTTTGGGATCGCGGCGGTAAGAGGCATCCTGACTAATCCCAACTACATCGGCAAAATACGCATTGGTACAAGCCAGCGCCATACAGGGGCTGAGGTACAACTGATAGAGGGTGAACAAGAAGCAATCATTACTTTGGAATTATGGGAACAAGTCCAAGCTAATCTACGCAGTCGATCGAACCTGACATCGAAGACGATCAAACGGCATTTTCCATTGTCAGGATTACTCAAATGTCCTGAGTGCGGGTGCAGCATGGTTGCAGCACACACGAAGAGCTTTAACAAAAACGGGACAATTCGGAAGAACTACTACTATGTATGCTCACTCTATAGGAGTAAGGGCTCCGCTTCGTGTAGCCTAAATGCGATTCGCGCAGATAACATGGATTGCTGGTTCTCTCAACAAATGCAGGAACTTGTGACTAAACCCCCTTTGCTGAATCAAATCATCGCGGCAGTGAATGATAAGCGGGATCTAAGCCGTAAACCTCTTGAGGATGAAAAGAGAGGTCTGACTAAGGAGTTGGCTGCATTTGATCAGCGGCAGCAGAGATGCTTTGAGTTATTTGAAGAGGAGCATATTCCTCAGGAGGTTCTAGTTACGCGGCTTAAGGAACTCGAAGAGCAGAAGGCTGTTAAGCAAGAGGCCCTGCGAGGTATTGAAGAAAAACTAGCTAATCAACAGATACAATTGGTAGATAGTAATAAGATTCTTACCGCATTGAAGAATTTGTGGGCAATGGTCCAAATCTCCCCGCATGAACAGCAAAAAAAGCTGTTTAAGAGCTTATTTGATAAAATCACGCTCCCCCCTGACAAAGATATATCAAAAGCTGTTTTACATGGGAGTGCATCGTTAAATCATATACTATTTACAAATAACATGGAGGAATTACAATGCAAAATCAACAGCAAATCTGTTTAAATCAAGGCCGATTCATACTAGAACAAGGGCGGGCACTCTTATGTTAATGACCTCGGATAAGGTGCGTCGTGTTGCTATATACGTTCGTGTAAGCACGGAGGAGCAAGCTGAGCATGGTTATTCCATTGATGCACAACTTAAAACGCTGACAGACTACTCTAAGCTCTATAACTATGAAATCTACCGCGAGTACGTGGATAGAGGTATCAGTGGTAAGAGCATGGATAACCGCTTTGAGCTGCAGCAGATGCTTCAGGATGCAAAAAATAATTTATTCGATACCGTCTTGGTGTGGAAGTTTAATAGATTGGCGAGAAATGCAGAGCATCTTTCACAAATCGTTAATATTCTGAATAAGAATAACGTCGCGTTTATGTCCATGACAGAACAGTTCGACACCTCAACCTCCCACGGGAAATTCATGTTGCATATCATGGGGGCTGTAGGACAGCTTGAACGTGATACCATAGTTGACAATGTTAAGATGGGTCACAAACAACGTGCTAGGACAGGGAAGCACAATGGTAAGCTACCGCTAGGGTATCGAAGTGTAGAGGACATTGTGAATGGCGTTCGGAGTCGGGAATCAAAAGTAGAGATTGTTCCTGAGGAAGAAGTCATTATTCTCAAGATATTTGAACGATTCGCTACCGGACGAGGATTTAAGTCGATTGCGAACGAACTCAACCATGAGGGTTATGTTACCCGATCTGGTGGAGCCTTCTCCATCAGCGGTGTGAAGGAGATTCTGGATAATCCATTCTTTGTTGGAAGAATACGTTATGGAAGGTATGAAAACTGGAGTGAGAAAAGGCGTAAGGGCCTTAACACCATACTGGAGACTTTTGATGGGATTCATCCTGCTATTGTTTCGGAAGAACTATGGAGCAAAGTGCAGTATTTACGCAAGAAAAAATCAGTGGTCTCCCTGAAGCGCTTCGATGGCGAGTTCCTGTTAACTTGGCTGATCCGCTGTCCAAAGTGCGGAGCGCCGATGGTAGCTAATCGGACTCAGAATCGTAAGAAGGACGGCAGTAAGGTCACGCGTCTATACTACTCTTGCAGCAACTTCCGTAACAAGGGGAGCAAGGTATGCAGCGCCAACAGCATTCGGAAGCTGGAGGCAGAGAATTATGTAATCGAACGGCTTAAAGAAGTACTGGCAAAGCCCCAAATTCTCAAAGCCATCGTGAAAAACATTAATGAAAGGAAAACGAAGCGTGTCAAACCCCTCGAGCAGGAACTTGAGCATATTCTGGTTAAGATAACAGAGCTGGAGGGGAAGCGGCGAAAGTACTTTGACATGTACGAAATGAACGGCTTAGATAAGACGATGTTCTCCAAGCGGCTTGATGATATTGGTGGAGAACTGGAACGATTACATGTCAAAAAGGCAGGGCTGGCTGCTGAAATGAAAGACGACCATGTTGAGCCTGTCTCCTACGAAGTTGTCCGCGCTCTTCTGAATAAGTTTGATAAGCTGCTGGACTCGTCATCCTTTGACCAACGAAAGACCCTAATGCATTTGGCCATCAAGCAGATTACAATCAAGGATTCAAAAACCATCGACCAAATCGATATGAACTTCGATGAGAATACGCTACACCATTTTTTAAACGCTGACCCTTCTGTGCCCCATGCAGAAGGGTCTTTTGCTGTCCATATGAAGCGAGAGATCCAGGGTCAAAGCATCTCTATTGCAATTTAAATTTTTTAGCTAATGTAACGTATGGCTTAAGGGATCATTTGCGTTCTCAATAGATATTAAGTGCAGAGGAAAAATATCCCTTGACATTGTTCCTGATTGTTCCTACAATAAGATTTATAAGCAACCGGAACAGTCAGGAACAATGAATAGGGAGTGAGCGAATGTATTCAGCACGTTTAACAAAGGGTGGAGTGAATAGCTGGGCCGTTGAATTTAGGCATCCAGTATTAAAAGATCGTGAAGGCAAACAGGGTAGAAAAATCAGACGAGGTCTCGGTACTGATCAAGAAGACGCCCAAAGAATTGTGGATGATTTAAAACGCATACTTGCTGATGAGAATTACTGGTCTTTAAATGAGCAACAACAAGCGAAAATGATTTTCCACGGTAAGGCTGTTGACATATTTTATGATCAAATGGAGGAGGATTTAATAAGAGACCCTTGGGAGCTTCGTAATGAGAAGATTGAACTTCCATCCAAAGATGATGGATATGCACGGGTAATGTTCCTGGGCACAACTGGAGCAGGTAAAACAACAGTAATCCGACAAATGATTGGTACAGAACCAGATGAAATCAGCTTTCCCGCTATCTCATCAAGTCGTACGACAACATGTAATACGGAATACGTTTTTCGTGAAGGTGACTGGAGTGGAGTTGTTACATTTATTTCCCAAGCTCAGGCCATAAAACTTATAGAGGAATGTGTTTGGGAAGCCTTTAGAAGAGCGGTGATTGGTGAGGATGAAAAGACTATTGCAAAGGCCTTATTGTCTCATCCTGAACAGCGCTTTCGTTTAAGCTATCTGCTTGGTCAGTATCGTTCCTCAGGTAAACAAACTAGCATTACTAAACAATTGGATCAAGAATTAGATACTCCGTATCCAGATCAACTATCCCTTCAAACAGATATTAATTACATCATAAATGAGGTTAAAGTCCTTGCAGCTGAAGCTCGTGATGAATTTACACCGGATGAAGATAATGTCGATGAAGCTATTGACCTGCTTTACGAAACGTGGATAAGAGAAGACACAGAACGATTTAACGAACTTGTCCATTATATATTAAAGATTATTAAGTCGCGATTTGAATTAATTCGAACAGGGCAAATGCATCGTGATACTCGTGGGTGGCCCGTATTCTGGTATCATGAGTCAGAAGATAAGACTGAAGTAGTAAATATGATGAGATGGTTTGCAGGAAATGAAGGAAGAAGGTTCGGTCAGTTACTCGCTCCAGTTGTGAATGGTGTCCGCCTTCAAGGGCCATTTAAACCAAGCTGGTGGGAAGCAGATATTCCCCCTCGACTAGTGTTAGTTGATGGGGAAGGTATAGGACATGACTCTAATATTACAACAAGTATTCCTATGGATGTTACAAACAAATTCAAAGAAATTGATGCTGTAATTCTTGTTGACAATGCAACTCAGCCGATGCTTGATATTCCTAAGGTGATTTTAAGGGAAGCTTCTTCTCGCGGTCAGCAGGATAAGCTAATGGTTGTATATACTCGCTTTGATCAAGTACAAGGGTCGAATATGATTGATGACGATGATCGTCGTGACCACGTCTTAGGTATTCAAACAGGAGCTATAGAAGCAATGCAAGAGGCCTACAATCTAAATCCTAAGATGATCCGCCAACTGAGGGATCACTTAGAAAGAAACGCTTACTTTTTTCCAAATACTCAAGAGTTGAAAAACCCGTCAGATGAGCTGATTACCGAAATGGAAAGTTTTATAGAGTCAGTAGCAATGAAAGCTGATAAGGCGGCCTCGCTACTTCCAAACGGACTTATTCCTATACCACAGTATGACTTTGGACGGTTGGTTATCGCAATAACTGAAACGGAAGATTTATTCATGCAAAAGTGGCTTGGTTTATTAGGGTTAAGAAACTCACAATTTCCTAAACAGCACTGGACGCGAATAAAAGCTTTATCCAATCGTGTTGCAAATTGGTCTAAAACTACAGAGTACAGTGACCTAAAACCTGCAAGTGATTTAGCGGGGTATTTAATGCAACGACTAAACGAATTTCTAAGTGTTCCAAAAGGATGGTCTATTCCGGCTCCTGATGACAAAAAGCAAAGTGTACTTCAGCGGTTATCTGAGAATACGTCCGACAAGATAAATCAACTTGTTGAAAGACGTCTCAAAGTGGATTTGCACTCTCAGTGGATTGTCGCTCATTCTTATTATAAGGGCACAGGATCAGCGGCTAATAGGGCAAGTGAGATCCGGAGTATTTTTGAAAGAACTATACCACAACCCAAAATAACTTATGATAATGTATCAGGGGATTTCCTAGATGAATTAAAAGCTATCGTTGAAGAGTCACTGGTACAAATTAAAGAAGAGGAAAGTAAACAAGAGGAAAGTAAACAAGAATAATCAAATTATGATTAGACGGGGAGTATGTATATGAACAAAAAAGATTCGGAAACAATGGTACGTCTGGCTAAGGAAGGGAAACATATTTCGAAAATATGGACAGAAGACTTTCCTGAGTATGACTATTGGGACATTTATTTTGAAGTCTACGGGGCGGGAGAACGAAGCTCGGTTGGAGTTAAGAGGATGATAACAGCGAGATTGAACAAGCTTACTGAGGCTGACGATAAGCAGGATCGTATCAATATTATCGAAGAGCTTAATGAGCTTGTAGTCCATTTGTATAGCAGGTACAAGTCTAGCCAGCAAAAGCTAAATGAAATCAGAACAATTATTAATCAATAGAGTTAGTAAGGCCCTTTCTGTGACCCATGCAGAAGGGTCTTTTGCTGTCCAGATAAAGCAGAAGCATCTCTATTGCAATTTGACTGTTCGGGTGACAGTAATCAACTGTCTGCCTAAAAATGCGTCACTTGGTTCAAAAGTTCCCTTTAGGCTGTTGCGGTCACTTCTTACAGCACTGACACTAAATGCAGGTCAAAAGAGGGAACGGGCAGCAAATGGGATTCTGCGGGTGGTAGTGCGTACTCAGAGCACACAATGGATGACATTCCAAATGGCTTGTGGGAAACTGAATCTAAGAGAAATTGGAGGAACGGTATATGTCCGAATTGACGAAGAAAGAAATCGAGTCGATAGCCAGGACCATCTCAGAACACTTTGGAGAATACACAACCAAGTATGAGGTATTGAAATATCCAGAAGAGCCATACCTGAAGTGGAAAGAAAGCTTTTCCGATCCTAAAAGTGTTGAACATGATGAAATTAGTAAAGCGTTCGAATGGAAGTATGGTCATTGGGGGAAATCCAATTTTGTGCCTGCACATAAGGTCATCATTGCCAAGTTACAAAAGCATTGGCCGGAGTTTGCAGAGAAAGGCAAACTTGAACTTGATGATATCTTTGCTTTTTGGGAAGAGCGACTGGCAGGCCATCAGTCCTTCATTACAATAGCATTCTTGTCACATCTAATATGCTCTAAGAAAGTAGAAATCATAGATCAGCATAATTTCCGAGCAATGAACTATCTCATGTCGACAGTAAGGCCTGATTGGGTTTGGAAGAGAGTACCTGTAAGCCAAGAGGACATCACGGATTTTTCTGCATTCGTACGATCCGTGCTTCCAGCAGTCAAAGAGGTGAAGGGGAATAAGCGTGAGCTGGATAAGTTCCTCATGATGTTTGGGAAGCATAAGGTGAAGGGTATTGCTGTGTCCCGTTCTAGAGTTGCTCCAGCAATTACCAAAAAGCATGACTGGAACTCATTCTCATCAGAGGTCTTCGACATAGGAAAGATCACATTACGATCCAATGCTGATCTACTCTTTGCTCTACTACTCCAATCCCTGGATGCGGATGGAACTGGTGATGGGGTCACATATACTATAGAAGAGATCCAGAAAAGAATACCGATGCAGAAGACAGGGATTGCCGTTAGTTCCAGCTACAACTACGCGCTGGTCGCGTTATTCGGAAATCAGAGGGGAAGAGATTACTTCACGTTTGAAAATAGAGACTTGGGCGTGTACTTCACAGAGCAGGCTAACGATCCATCCAGGGACAATACCTGTTGGAAGAAATACCTTGATGAGAAGGTCAGTATCAATGTGAAGTATGTGAGAGCAGGTGGTTAGGTGGTGAACAGAAGCGCAAAGCCGATTTTAACCTAAAATAGCGGCAGGAGCGACAGTTGTGTCTGTGTAAGGTTTTATGTCTATACCGATATAAAAAGATTAGTTCGAATCAATTGTAAACTTTCCCCAAAAAAACTTTAGGTGTATAATTGCTATGCTGGATTGTTGCATGAAATATCTCAATATAATCGACAATTTTCATATCTCTATAGGAGGTTAACTGTGCAAAATAATTTTTGTATCAATTGCGGGGCAGAATTCATACATATTGCAAAGTTTTGCTTTAATTGTGGAGCTCCCGTTACAGGTAATAACACCAATCAGATAGAAAATTCTACTAAAACATCTATGGAGTCTTTAGTAGAAAACAAAAGTTCTACTCCGTCCGTCGAGTTTCGAATACAGGGTCGAACGCTCTCCTTCTCAGCTGACATGGTAGAATACAATAAATTGAGAACATTGTTCTCTAGTCATGCGAGCAAAAGCAAAACTGACTTTGATGTCTACTATCATTCGAGTGTAAAATCGTTTGACGATCTGTTTGACAAAGCCTTTCCTACTTTCATAGAGTCGGTCACTGCATCGTTGAAATTCGGGGTTTCAGTATTGATGAAATATGGTGTCGATGATGTTGATTTTGATAAATTGGCGGAGTTGGCAGCCAACGATATCGACATACCCAAATACATATCTCCATTTATGGAAGCTGCCGAAAAAATTGAAGAATACGCCGAGAACTTAAGCAACTACAAAAACCTATCGAGAGCTGGGCGGAGCAGATGGCAAGGCGGTGGGTTCGGTCTTGGTGGGGCAATCAAAGGGGCCTTAACCGCCGGTGCATTAAATATGGGGACAGGGATGGTTAGGGGGATTGGTGATTCCCTGAGCAATGCAGGAGACAGAGCGAAAATCGCCGGTATGAAAAAAAAGATTTTTACCGATCACCGAACGTTGGGCTTACTAGTGGAAGGGATTCATGAATGCTGTTTCGGCATATTTTATAGTGTGTGGAGTATACTGGAGGATGAAAATCGAATACCTCTGATTGAGTTCGATACCGAAAAGTTGAACGCTAGGGCCAACAATCTAATTACCCAATATGCAAGCGATAAGTCGCTATATGATAAAGTGATCGATGTGCTATGCGAATGTATCCGAAACTGTCCGTATTCGGTTTCCTATTATTCGAATCTTTATTCCATCGTCAAGGATTCCAGGCAGGAGATATTAAAAGCAGTTGAGTATTTTGGACTGCAAGCTGAATATCGGGAAGCGATAATCAGCCTTGATCGTTCCCGTTTGGTCAGCATTAAAGAAATGCCGGACGACACGATGGCAAACATCGATAAAAAGATCAAGGAACTAAATCGGCTGCGGCAGGACAACCCAGAACTGGATGTCAGTGCACTGAACTCTTCTCTGACGGAGAAGAAGAATTCCTTATCCCGGCAAATGCAGCAGCAAGCGTCCATCAATACGAGTCTTGAACAGGTGGACCGTGTCCGTAATCCGATCGATGAGGCGCTCAGGAATCGCAATTTGGAGTATGTTTGGACCCAAATCGGCAATGGAAACAGTTATGCGGAATACGCTATGGAAAAGTATTACAAAGATAGCATTTGTCATAACTGTATTGAGAAGTACGACGTTACTGAAATGACGAACCTTCTCGGTGATGTTCAGAAGCGCGCCAATAACGGGAATATCTATGCCAAATATCTATTAGCTGATATAGATTATGCCATGTATGGAAGGGATCGTCGCAACTCTTCCAAAGAAAAAGAGGCGGCAAGAGTTGTGATCGAAATGGCAGCTAAAGGAAATACTTCCGCAATCGCTATGCAGGGATTTTGGGGTACTCATGGGTACAATAATGCCACCACAAGCAAAAGTAGCGCAATTACCTTGCTTGAGGAAGCAGTAAACCGTCAGCATCCCACTGCTTTAGCGTGGCTTGGATCCTATTATAGAACCGGAGAGCATGGACTTACCCGTAATAAAGAAAAAGCAGAAATGATGTTAAAGCTGGCTGCTGCTTATGATCATCCTTATGGAAAAAAGGAGCTCGAAAAGTTGAACAGCGGGTCTACAAGCTCAAGTTCCTGTTTTATTACGACTGCTGTATGCGATTCCCTAGGACGTGCAGATGATGGGTATGAACTGAACACTTTTCGCGCATTCCGAGACAACTGGCTTACCAATCTGGCGGATGGTGAGAGCTTGATCAAGGAATACTATAGCGTTGCACCGATCCTTGTAGACCGTATAAATGCAATGTTTGACAAGGATGCAATTTACAAAGAATTATGGGATGTTTATCTGAAAGAATGTCTGCTGGCTATCGAAAATGGCTGGTATCAGCGCTGCAAAGAAATCTATATCGGGATGGTAGAAGATTTGAAGCTTCAATACCTTTAGGACGTCTATTTATAAAGAGATTATCTACGACCAAGAAAGGAGCTGCTGCGGCAAGCTCCTTTCACTTTTTTAGCCATTATAGCGTGTAAGGTGAACCGTATCATAAATAGGGGCAAGTTTTTTGAAGAAAAGCTTGTAGGATCCTGTATTTACAGCATGAAGATTATAGGTTCTACTTAGTCTTTCAGTTTTTACACAAGGTCTGAAATTACTACTGCACAGAGAGAAAAATATCCAATTGCATATAAGCTCATCACCTCATAAAAGTATTCCTTCGTCTTAGAATGCTTAATACGTTCGGTAGCAAGGTCTCCATAAATGACGGCAAAATAAGTATTACGAGACCCTAAGGCAATAAGTTTTTGGTTTCTTTCTTTTGAGAAAAATCGGCATAAAGACGATCATTTATAAACCAACCCAGTACCAAAACAAGTATTGCGAGAATAAATTCAATCCTAAAAACCGTTTGCAGACCAGCAACGATACTTTGTGTCTTATCTTGAAACGCAGCGGGATTGAGCGAATGGTGAAGAGAACGATTAGCTCTGGACGACATGATGCCGACGAACAAAGCGATGCCAATTCCCCCAGCAATCTGCTGGAGCGTATTGTAGATGGCTGTGCCGTGGGGGACCAGGTGACGCGGAAGTTGATTCATTCCTGCCGTCTGAGCTGGCATGACGACAAACGATATGCCTAAGAATAAGAGGACATGATTGAACAGAACGGAGCCTCGGGTTGTATCGCTGTCGATACCAGCAAACAGCCACAGCGATAGGGCGATCATGAGCAGTCCGGGCATTATGACGAATCTCGGCCCGAATTTATCGAATAATTTTCCCGTCACAGGCATCATCATTGCGTTTAAAATGCAGCCTGGCATCAGAAGTAAACCTGTCGCGAATGCTGTCAACTGCATCACATCCTGCATATAGATCGGCAGCAATGTTGTGGTGGCGAATAAAACCATCATCAGCACTACTATTAATACTGCTACCAAAGAAAAGGCAGGATACCGGAATACGGAAAGATCAATCAAAGGATCTTTAATCTTGAGCTGCCGCCAAATAAGCAAGATCAAGAAGAGGACGCCTGTGGCAATCAAACTGTAACTCCCAGGACTAACCCAGACACCCGCCTGGCTGAAACCGTAGGTGACACAACCAAACCCGACGGTTGACAAAAAAATGGATAAAAGATCGACCTTTGGCTTGGTTATTTCTGTAACATTCTTTAAGTAAATGAATGCATAAATAATCGAAAACAATACGAGAGGAATCACCATGTAGAACAGCCATCGCCAGTTTAAGCTGTCGATAACCAACCCCGACAAAGCCGGTCCGATGACAGGGGCGGCCATGATGACAAGCCCCATGAGACCCATGGCAGCCCCCCTGCGTTCCGGAGGATAGAGGGCAAGAATCGTATTCATCATCAACGGAATCAATAATCCTGTCCCGCAAGCTTGAACAACCCTGCCTATCAGCAAGACTTCGAATCCAGGGGATACTGCACACAAGCAGGTACCTGCTAAAAATAACGCCATCGCAGACATAAACATCCAGCGAGTCGTGAACCATTGCTGTAGCAATGCGGTCACCGGCACCAGTATGCCGATCATCAGCATATAACCAGTCGATAACCATTGTATAGTTGAAGCAGCAACGTTGAACTCACGCATTAATCCAGGAAATGTATTGGTAAGTAAATTTTCGTTAAGAAACGCAATAAATGCACCGATGAGCAGGGCGGCTAACATCGCCCCACTCTTCATTCCGCTTGCCTCTTGAACCCGTTTGTTCATCTTCCACCTCCAGAGAATATTCATTGCGTTCCATTAAGAGCTTGTTCAAAAGGGCTAAATGATTTTGAAAGAATGACTCTAAACCGCAGACGGAGACTCCAAATTTGGAAATGTAAGGGGAATATCTTTTGTGGCTACTTCCAACGCACAGTCTCCCACTAGGATAGCCTATTTTGGACAGACCTCTCCCTTGGTCGTGAGGACTGTATTTTCAATGTGTAGTAATGCCTCTTTACCCAGCCAAAGGCAGTGAGATTTGCTCGACTTGGATCTCTTGTAGCTTCTTCATAGCGGCTACATGCTGTACGGGAAGAACGGTCTGACGAACGTGAGCTATCATCCGCTCCACCAATCGGAAGGCATCCCGCAAGATGAACCACTTCTCCACACGCTCGGTTGTTCGAACCGGCACCTTCTTGTGCTTCATGACCGAAGTCAGTGGGTTGAATTCTTGGGCGAACGCTAGCTCCACTTGCTTGCGAAAGCCCATCATGTGTTCTTGCAGGGCGCTACCTTGTGGGACGGGACCGTGGAAAAACGGATTGTCCAGAAAGGAATCGCCCCATTGCTTCTGGCATTTTCCTTGCAACGGGCAGGCGGCACATTTCTCCTCCGCTGCGGGGAACCAGGCGGTATAATCCTCTTTATCGAATCCGTCGAACATCAGGACATGTCCTTGTTCACATTCCGGCGTTCCTTTGGGTGAACAGTGTTCGGGAATCTTTGTATTGGTTTTGAACCCAGTGACGGCTGCCACATCGTGGGTCAGGAGGGATTCCTTCTGATCGTCGGAGTCGAAGTAACCCAAGTCGGCTACCAGATACTCCACCTGCAACCCTTCGATTTTTTTCATCATGTCGATGAGCGGCAGCATCACCTTCACATCGGCCGTTTCGTTAGGAAGAACGATGGAGAATAGAACAACGGGTCCTTTAGGGCTTGGACAGACGATAGAATGTTTAACGGTAACCGATAAAGAATTTGTTTTGGTTGACTTTATTGCGCTGCACGCCAATGGTGGCATCGGGATCAGAATACGTTTTCTCGCAAGAGCAGGTGCTCTGGTCCGGGTAAGAACAGCGTTTGTGCTTGCATCCGTTGACGTTGGCCCATATCGGCCTGGAATCGATGCCCGTTAACATGGGCGATAGAAAGTCCTTTAGCTTCAAGGCTTGGGCGATGATGTCGAAAAGAATGGCATAGAACAACTCGGCACTAACTTTTGAGCGAAAGTGGCTCAGGGAGCTGTGAACCGGCACTTTTGTCGGGCTGGGAACACCAATAAAATTGCGTCAATAAGTTGTCTCTCCAGCTCTCGAAACGAAGAAATTTCTGGACGAGTAAAGTACAGATAATGCATCCGAAAGCAGACTCTGGGATCAATGGGCGGACGACCGCCATCTTTGTAAAGGGGAGCAATCTTCTCTAGAACAATAGAGTCGTCTACATGATCCATGTAATCGATGAGTTCCGCATTTATGGGCTTTTTGAACAGGCTCATTAAGTATCTTGACACTGAATCTTCAACTGTCTATCGTGCAGATTATCCTACACCATCACTTTCTAACAAGGAGTAAAAATTATCGCGGTCTTCATCATCAAATTTGCCAAGCGCCTGTACCCTGACAAATTTATGTCCGCCAAACATGTCGATTTCCTCGCCGCAACTATTGTAGAGCGCGATCATATTGCCATCCCGATTTCGTTCCATATACCCGTAACAAGATGCCTCGGGCGCTTCGCCGTAAAAGAGTGAAAATCTGATTTTGTCCACGCTGTTCATACAAATCTCCTTTCCTTATTCCTCATTGATCTAAAGAATATTTTACGTGACACCGGATGAATTGAAAAAAGCGATATCACTCTGCATACTCGGAAATTCATTCCTATTAAGAAAACCTAAGGGGGATCCCTCGCTATGTCGCTCATTCGCACATTATTTCTTGACGAGATGCGATTAGGGAGGTATTATAATGTGCCGGTTAATTCAACAGGGTAAATCGCCGATAGCCCTGTTAAACCAGTCTAAAAACAACTGGGGTTTTGACACCTGCCAAGTTCGTTTCGCTAAGGCGTTTATCTGCTTATGGGCTTTTGGCCTGGACACATATTACGGTTTCCCCATCCTCCAGCACAACTCCTCCAAAACCTCAGCCGCCCGTCTCATCACTCTCTTTATATCCTCGTCCCTTATCATCTCTAACTCCTTCCCCTCCCCGTGAACGATATAATTCCACAAACACCACTATCTCAAGCCCAGGATTATAATCTGTATGTATCAGAAGTAATAGATCAATTAATGACATCTCTGTGCCAAACTCCGTCTTATGCTCATAGATGTATAACGCACGAATCATAGAAATGAGGGCAGAATGACAAAGGAAGAACGCAGTCTTATACTGCTGGTGATTTCTCATGATATGAGCTAAATTTTAGGAAACTTATCTACACTTTTGACATGGAGAGGTGAATACCGTGATGGATAAGAAAATACTGAAGCTTGTAAGAACCCGGATTCATGCTCTTCGGAAAGAGCAGGGCTTGTCGCAGGAAGGGGAGAAAGGCGGATTTCATTTTTCATACATAGGGAGATTGAACGTGGGGAGAAGAACGTTTCTTTATTGAATTTACATAAGATTGAAGAATTGCTTGAAGTGAATATCATTCAGTTGTTTGCGTACCAGGGTGAAGAGTTCATGGTTACCGCAGCAGAGCGTGATATTCAGGATATTGTAGGCATGCTCCGTGAGGCCAATGATGAGAAGGTACGTGTGGCTAAAAATGTACTGAAGGAATTATTATAAAAAATAATTATGAAGCAAGCCTCTCAGGCAAATAAGATCGTTAGAAACAAAAGCACAAGCCATTGGTTTGTGCTATTTGCCGTAGCTTAAGTGTAGGTCTTATTTTATGATCAATGGTGCTGAGTTTAACTAGTGTGTAACTTATGGGTCATAAGGAGGAAAAAATGACTGAATTACTAGCTCCAGCAGGAAATATGGAAGCTTTAAAAGCTGCAATATCTAATGGTTGTGATGCAGTATACTTAGGAATGCAAAAATTTGGTGCACGTGCATACTCATCTAATTTTGATTTAGAATCGTTAAAAGAGGCTGTTGCGTATGCGCACCTGAGGAATGTTAAAATCTATGTTGCAATGAATACCATCGTTTTTGAAAACGAAGTTGAAGAGATGAAAGAGCAGATACACGAATTAAATGAAATCGGTGTTGATGGCATTATCGTTCAGGACCTGACTGCTTTCGATTATATCGTTAAAAACT
The DNA here is from genome assembly GCF_000758585.1 of Paenibacillus sp. FSL R5-0345. Lineage (NCBI taxonomy): Bacteria > Bacillati > Bacillota > Bacilli > Caryophanales > Paenibacillaceae > Paenibacillus > Paenibacillus sp. FSL R5-0345. Next base: position 6,701,253 of record NZ_CP009281.1, on the reverse strand, counting down.
TTCTTGATATGGAAGCACATTGTTCAACTCAAATGGGAATAGACGATTTAGACGGAACTTTATTATTTAAAGAACTTGGTGCTAAAAGAGTTGTTCTGTCCCGTGAGGTTGAGATTGAAAAAGTAAAAGAGATCAAAAAAATAGCTGAAATACCTTTAGAAATTTTCGTTCACGGTGCTTTATGTGTATCTTATTCGGGAAACTGTCTAATGTCAGGATTAATCGGCTATCGATGCGCAAATCGCGGAAGATGTGTTGGTTCGTGCCGTAAGGAGTATGAACTAATGGACAAGACATCAGATACATCTTTAGGGAAAAACCATATTCTATCTACTAAGGACTTAAACACAATCGATTATATCAATGATTTAAAAGAAATCGATTCTTTAAAAATAGAAGGTCGAATGAAAGTGCCTACGTATGTTGCTAATGTTGTATCCAAATATCGCATGGCCTTAGATAATAAAATAACCGAAGAAGATAAAGAAAATTTGAAAAAAACATTCAATCGAACATTTACTAAAGGATATTTATTTCGCGAAGATAAGAGGAATATTACAAACATCTTAAGACCTAATAACTTTGGTTATGAAATTGGAACAATTAGCAAGATTGTTAAAGACATGTATGAAATAACACTTACACGTTCTTTAAATCAAAACGATACCATCCGAATAAGTCACAACAATGAAGATGTTAATTTAACTGTTGTAAAACTGTACGATAAAGATGGCGAATTAATCAACAAAGCAGATGATGTCTGCTATATCAAAATCAAAGAAAAGGTGTCTAAGGGAGATTTAGTATATAAAACGAAGGATTATTTCTATAGCAAAGAATTAGAATCATCACTGGAAAAAGAATTTAAGCGGTTTAACCTCGATATTAGAGTATATGCATGTCCAGATTCAAAGCTTTTCATAGATGCGGAGGGCTTAGGCTTTAATTATTCATATGAAAGCGAGGAAATACTAGGCGAAGCCATTAATAATCCAACAACAAAAGACCAGGTAATAAAGCAATTTTCAAGATTAAATGATACTATATTCGAACTTAATCATGTGGATTTTGAGGAATGCAATGCATTTATACCAGCTAAACTGTTAAATGCAGCAAGAAGAGATATTGTACTGGGCTTATATGACTTAAAGCTTAACAGCCAAAAGAAAAGAACCAAGGCTTTGAAAGCAAAAGAAAAAATAAGCTTTGCCTCTGAAAAACCATACCTTACGGCCTCTGTAACGACTAGGGAGCAGTACGATGCTTGCGTGAGCTGTGGAATTAAGGAAATCTATTTTAAAAACGTTGTTAGAAGAAATCAGAATGATTATAAGGAAAAAGAAGGGCAGCTGCTGATCGGAGGATATGGTGGAATTTATCACTACAGAGAAACTAATCCGTTTGTTACGGACTATTCTCTAAATGTTGTTAATGCAACTAGTTGCTATGAATTATATAAATTAGGTGCAAAACGAGTCACTTTATCTTATGAATTGAATAAGAGCCAAATTGAAGATTTAATGAATGCCTATTATGAAGAAAATGACGGCTATCCTGCACTGGAAATGATTGTATATGGTAAGGTTCCTTTGATGTTTACAAAATATTGTCCGATGAAAAAAATGAATCAATGCAGAATTTGCAAAACGAAGAGCTATGAGTTAAAAGATGAGCACGGAACGTTCCCTATAATTTCCCATAATGATTGTACAACGACTCTCCTTAATGGGAAGACGCTTAATCTTTTAGATGAGCTACAAAACATCAAAGGAATCGAGGCGCTCAGATTAAACTTCACAGTTGAATCAAAAGAGCAGGTTATGAAAGTCATTAATATGGCGTCAGGTAAATTAAATGGCTCAATGAATAATGCAATCTTTAATCAGGAAACAGAAACAAGAGGACATTTTAATAAAGAGATTTTGTAGGTAGTCAAAGGGATGGTTCTGGCGATATCATGGCGGGAGCGAATCCAACAGCGTCAGCGGTCAGATTATGTTGTACATAAATGCCGGGACGGCAGACTCTGCGATTGGGTATTCCACGTATAAAGTTTTGCATGTTGGTAATCGTGGAAATTATTTTTGTATTGCTGTCCAGTATATCACTGTCTTCCTTGCTAATCGTTCAGCTTAACATAAAAGAATAAGAAAGAGCCGCCCAGTACTGGGCGGCTCTGAAACTTGCCGCTTCAACCATCGCAGTGGAACGTGTCAGAAGTAAGGAAAAGTCTTTTTGAGAGACCGACCCTTTTCAGCAGAAATCCCTTTATCGTTGAATCTACATTGGTTAGTTGTAGAAATCTTAGGATCGAAGTAGACGATAGACTAGGTCCAAAATATCGAACTTCCAAGTTAAGAAGCTTAGGTACATTATCGACAGATCATTTCTAAATCTCCATTCTCCAGTACAAGTCTTTCAAAACTTCATTCGCCCTTCTCATAACTCTTTTTATATCCTCAAAATATTGAAACCACATAGACCACTTAACTTGCCGTCTTATTGACAAAATCAATCTCATTTCTGATCCCTTTATGGGCGTCATTCCACAGGCCCTTTGTCAGGCGAATGCGCAGCAGGCATGTGTTAGGGTCTTCGTCGTTATTGGCTTCGTTATACCAATCGGCGAATATTGTGCGCAGCTTTGTCATCATCTCAGCGTTTTTCTCGTCACATACCCAGCCCAGGTTTTCACCGATACCATCGGCCGTAAAGTTTTCGACGATGATACAAACGGCGACTTCGGGGTTTTGGGCGATCTGCTGCATCTTGCCTGAGGTTGCGTAGGTGACGGTGTAGAACGCGCCGTCCTCATAATAGGCGTCCACAATGCGGGCGGCGGGACGGCTTTTGCCATCGGGCCCTGGTTCCAGCGCGATAGTGGACAGAGAGATCAGGCCATCCTTATTACCCACTTGTTCTTCCAGGAGCTTCATGGCTTCGTCGTACTTGCTCATTATATTACCTCCTAAAGTATCATAAGGTATACAATGTTAAGCTTATCATTGTCAAATCTTAGTGCATGTGAGGAATAATACGATAAATATTAAATCGTTATCATAATCCTCTGTTCGACTTAGGTATGGTTTAACTGAAAAGAGCAAGAAATAAAAAAACACTAAGAATCAACTTAGTGTTTTTCGTTATACAAAGGAAAGCCTCAATTGTCCTCAAGGATCCAGTTGCTTAGCTCATTGTCAAAGGTTCGAGGTTCTTCAAACATCGGGTTGTGACCACTATGCTCAAAGATCACTTTTTTGACGTGCTTATAGGTTTTATTAACAGAATTCCAAAGTGAAACAGGCGCTACCAAATAATCATACCTGCCTAAACCGATAAATACTGGTTTGTTGAAGTTAGCGAGTGATTGTATAAGATTCAATTCTCCGAATGCTTCTCCCCACAGATAATCGATAATTGGCATATTCGTATATACATCTTCCCACATGTAAGCTGCGTCAAATGTATAATCATAAAAGCTTTGGGCTCCCATCCGAATACACATGTGAGCGAATCGCCGTTCAGGATCTTTCTGAATGTCACTTTCTAACAAAGAAATATCCTTCTCGAACTGTCTTTTTCTCTCCGGACTTGCTGTCTCATTAAAAAATGCAAAACTATGATGCTGTCTTTCCTCGCTATTTGTAGGTGCTGAATTCAATAAGGCAACTTTTTGGACATGGTAAGGATATTTTTTAGCATATTCCAAAGCCATGAAAGCATGTCCTGAATGCCCTAATAAGATGAAATTTGTTAAGTTAAGATCTTGCCTTGCCGTCTCTATATCACCTAGTACTTTCTCCAATCTATAATCTTCCGGTTGTAGAGTTCGGGGCGGCTTCACAAATCCTCTATGATCAAGGAAAATAAACTGAAATGTATCATATAAATCTTCTGAGAATAGTTGAGGATAATAAACACTGCTGCCTATCACCAAAATAGGTTTCCCAGTTCCTTTTACACAATAATTCAGTTCAAATCCATCGCTATTTAAAGTTTGGTACTTATTCATTTTCATAATCATCCTTTTTTCATTTTTATTTTACGCATCACTCCTTCCCTTCACGGATTCCATTACATTCTCCATAGAACGCTTTAACATTCCGATCACCTCAAATTTTGTGGCTTGCAATAAATATTATGGTAGCATACTTTTTATTATTGATCATTTCGTCATATCAAGGACGATTCGACCATTGATTTTGCCTTCTAACATCAGATCGTAGATCTCATTAATATCTTCTAATTTACGTGTCTCAATAATGGTTTTGATTTTTCCTTCTGCAGCGAATTGCAATGTTTCTTGCAAATCTTTGCGAGTGCCGACAATCGAACCGACTACCTTTGTACCGTTTAATACCGTATCAAAGATCGGAACATCCATGGATTCAGGGGGCAGCCCAACCATGACGCAGGTACCGCCGCGACGAATGGCCCGGTAGGCTTGGTCGAATGCTTTTTTTGCAACCGCCGTACAAACGACACCATGCACTCCGCCGATTTCTTTTTGAATCCAGACTGCCGCATCTTCTTTTAATGCGTTTACGGTTTTGTCTGCGCCAAGCTGTTTGGCAAGCTCCATCTTTTCATCTGAAGTGTCGATGGCCACTACATTCATTCCCATTACTTTTGCATATTGTACACCTAGATGACCCAATCCTCCGACGCCGAAAATGGCTACCCATTCACCTGGCTTTACACCTGATACTTTCAAAGCTTTATAGGTCGTAACGCCAGCGCAAAATAAAGGTGCCGCTTCGATGAAACTTAGATTATCAGGAACCTTCACTACATAATCGGCAGCTGCTACACAATATTCTGCATATCCGCCATTTACGGAATATCCGGAATTTTGCTGATCCAGACAAAGGGTCTCTCTTCCTGTGAGACAATATTCGCAATGACCGCAAGCAGAATACAGCCACGGAATTCCTACTCGGTCCCCTACCTTTAAGTGTGTAACTCCTTCACCTATTTCTTCAATAATCCCAACGCCTTCATGTCCGGGAATAAGAGGGAGTTTCGGTTTGACAGGCCAATCGCCATGAGCAGCATGCAAATCAGTATGACACACTCCGCACGCCTGAATGTGGACAAGAATTTCTTTGTGTCCGGGTTTTGGTTTAGGTACGTCTTGTAGTTCTAACTTTTCTTTAAATTGTTTTACTACAGCGGCTTTCATTAGCATACTCCTTTAGCTTTTTGTTTTTCAAAAAGTAGTATGTTCATGAGGCTTACTTTAAATTCTTGAGACTTTTATCACAGATTAACACTCACATCAGAAGTAATATGTTAGAATATCAGAACAGCTTTACTGCGTTACCGCTTTATCAACTTCATAATTCACGAGCTATGATGGCTAAGGATTACACTTTAGCTGGAGCAGCTTCTGGAGAGACTGCGGAATTTCCGCGGCGCCGAAGGGTTCACAATCTCAGGCAAAAGGACAGAAGAGTACGAATATATATTTGTCATGCTGATCGACATCAGTAGGCAAATATTATTTGATATTCTTACGATCTGGGAGATTGGATGACATCCAATCTCTCTTTTTTTATTCCAATTTATTGTACTCACAAGGGGGAACTAGGTATGGCACAACCAGAATTAAAGAGAGAGCTGGCTAATCGGCATGTTCAACTTATTGCTATTGGCGGCACCATCGGTACAGGATTATTCTTGGGATCAGGCAAGGCGATAGAGAAGGCAGGCCCATCCATTATGATCACGTATTTAATCGTGGGTATTGCTGTGTTTTTTGTGATGAGAGCACTGGGAGAGCTCCTATTATCTAAAGCGGGCTATCAATCGTTTACGGATATTGCTGAAGACTACCTTGGATCACGGGTCGCATTCATTACCGGTTGGACCTATTGGTTTTGCTGGATCATGACGGCTATGGCTGATGTCATCGCTGTTGGCGTATATGTACAATATTGGTTTGATATCCCGCAGTGGGTTCCTGCCATCGCCTGTCTAGTCGTGTTATTAGGACTTAATCTATTAACTGTAAAGAGCTTTGGGGAACTCGAATTTTGGTTTGCTTTAATTAAGGTAATTACGATTCTCGCCTTGATTGGTCTTGGGGTCATTTTACTGATCATAGGGTTTAAGACGGATGCAGGATCGGTTACGATACGGAATCTATGGGAGCATGGGGGCTTTTTTCCGAACGGCATATCAGGCTTCTTATTCTCTTTTCAAATGGTTGTATTTGCTTATGTCGGTGTGGAGTTGGTGGGTGTGTCAGCAGCGGAAACAGCGGATCCGGAGAAAAATATCCCGTCTGCAATTAATAAAATTCCTTTACGGATTCTATTTTTCTATGTCGGCGCGCTTTTCGTCCTGCTATGCATTAACCCTTGGACGGAGCTTAGTCCGGCAGAAAGTCCTTTTGTAAAAACCTTTACTTTAGTAGGGATTCCAATTGCCGCAGGGATTATTAATTTTGTTGTACTAACCTCAGCGGCTTCCGCTTGTAATAGTGGGATGTTCTCGACAAGCCGAATTCTCTATAATTTGAGTAGAAATAAGCAGGCATCACCTCATTTGGGCAAACTAAATAAAAACCATGTACCGGGTAACTCGTTATTCATTTCTACAATTGTCATATCTGTAGGAGCTCTTTTAAGTAAACTTATTCCGGAGCAGGCTTTTGGAATCGTGACAACGATTAGCGCCATTTGTTTTATATGGGTGTGGGGAATTGTGCTCATCTGCCATATTAAGTATAAGAAAACCCGGCCAGACTTACAGGCGAAATCCAAATTCAAAGCACCGTTCACACCGGCTATTAATTATATTGTCTTAACCTTGTTCGCTGGAATACTGATCATTATGCTGTTCGCTGGAGAGACACGCCCGGCTTTATTGTGTACTCCGATCTGGTTTATTTTATTATTCATCCTGTATTCGATTAGAGGTAAGAAGGGGAAAAGTAATTAAGCTAGTGTGAGGCAGACATTAAGTAGCGCTACTAGGGGATGCGGGGCTGAAACCAAAGCTAGTGAGCTGAAAATAGCTATGAGGATAATGCAAAAGGACAGCAAGCAGCTGTCCTTTTGACGTTCCACTTTATGAGTCTATTCTTCGCTAGCTAGGTTTGCTTTCTTTTCAATCGTGATCTTGCTCTTCATAGGCATAAATAATGTTATAACAAATGCGGCAATGGATAATATCATCATGAAGTAATAGGCGTCACTCGCCCCTAGAATGGATGCTAGGGATTTAAGGATTTCAGGAGTAGTAGAGGGATTGCTCTGCATCACTGTGGCCGCATGACTTGTTGCCTGCACGGTATAAATTGTAATTACGACAGCAGTACCAATGGCGCCAGCAATTTGAAGAACGGTATTGTTCACTGCTGTACCATGCGTACCTAGTTGTTTGGGCAACGCATTTAGTCCGGCTGTATTGAGTGGCATAGTGATAAAGCTTAATCCAATTCGGAGACCAATGGTACGAATCATTAGATACATATAGGTTGTCGATTGAGATAAATCGGTTACCGCCCACATAGATGGAAAAATAAAGAGTAAACCAATAATGAATAGCGGCTTGGCACCAAAACGGTCGTATAATTTTCCGGTGACGGGCGACATGAACGCATTTACAAGTGCCCCCGGCAGCAAGAGCAATCCTGCATCAAACGCTGTAAAACCACGGCCATTCTGCAGATAAATAGGCAATAAAATCATATCTGCGTACATCATCATCGTGATCAATACGTTAATAAGAGACGTCATCGTAAAGACTTTATTTTTGAAGACAGACAGGTTTAGCAGTGGATCATCAGACTTGATTTGTCTTATACAGAATACAGCCGTTACAGCGATCCCAATCCCTAAGGTCAGAATCACTATTGCATCGTCCCAGCCTTTACTGCCTGCACTACTGAAGCCGTATAAGATCAGGCCGAATCCGACGGTTGATAAAAGAACACTTACCACATCAAGCTTCGACTTAGAGGTCTCAGATACATTCACTAAATACTTGAATGCCAACGCTATAACAAGGATAACAAGTGGGATGAGGCCGATAAATAACCAGCGCCAAGAATGGTATTCGACAACAAATCCCGCAAGAGTCGGCCCTATAGCAGGAGCAAATATCATTGCCAGTCCGAGCAGTCCCATAGCACTGCCACGTTTCTCAACGGGGAAGATGGCGAGCACAACACTCATCATGAGCGGCATTATTATGCCAGCACCCGCAGCTTGGATCATTCGTCCGATTAAGAGTAGACTAAAGCTCGGCGCCGCTGCACAAATAATCGAACCGATTAATAAAAATGACATGGCACTTATAAATAATTGACGTGTTGTAAAACGTTTCATTAAATAGGCTGTAATCGGGATCAATATCCCGTTGATTAGCATAAAGCCCGTGGAAATCCATTGTACGGTTGTTGCCGTAACATCAAAGACATCCATCAGACTACTTAAGGCGACATTTAAAAGTGTCTGATTGAGTGTGGATAAGAAACAACCAAAAATTAAAATGGTTAGTAAGATCCCTTTATTAATTTTCTTAATGTCTTCTTGCATGGTGTAGTCCTCTCTTCATTGCTTTTTCGACATAGTGTCAATAAAATGAATCATATCAGGATTTAAATAGTATTCCTATTTGCAATTTTATTGAAAATGTCGACTAATCGACAGATTGGGTAAATTAGTCTATGAAGTGCCACATAAACGATAATAGAGGGATGAAATGTCTGAACATAAAAGAATTGACCCACGAGCCATTCGCTCAAAAAAGATGCTGAAGAATGCTGTTTTTTCATTGTTGGCCGACAATGTGGAGATTTCTCAATTAACTGTCCAAAAAATCGCCAACCGTGCTGAACTGAATCGTGCTACGTTTTATTTGCATTATGAGGATATTAACGATTTATTGCGCCAGATTGTACATGAAATCTTTGATGACCTGTCCATGAAGGTTGAACCGCTATTACAAATGAAGAGCAACAACGAACAGGAGCAGCTGGTCACATTTTTAAATTATTTTTATGAATACCGGAAAGTTTTTGCTGTATTGATGGAGCACAAAGGCTTCAAAAACCACTTGACCAACCTGTTAAAGAATACTGTCGAAAAACGAAGAAACGCCAGAAACATAGACCCCAATAAAGAAGTAGTCTCTGTTGATATAATTGCAGCATCACTACTTGGGATTATTATGTGGTGGATTAAGGATGGCAGCCAATATAGTGCGGAATACATAGCGGGGCAGATTACCTTGATGTATAAAAGAAGGTATTTATAAGCGCTAGACTACGCTGCAGGAGGATTTGGGGAACCGATAGCTATTCTAAGTCAGAATGAAGTGAGTGAAACAATAAAAAGCGGTAGTCTAGGACGTTAATTCTCGTCCAAAGGCTGTCCGCTTTTTTCAAAAAATCATATTATTTAAACTCAGCCTTAATCAGTGCTATCTCACTATTCGTGCCAATGCGTAATGGCGGTCCCCAAGTCCCTGCACCAGATGTAACGATGACGTGAGGACTGTTCGAATTCTTCTGATAGTGGCCATAATCTACTGTAAACATAGCGTTGGTGATTAGGTTTCCAGGGAATACTTGTCCTTGATGCGTATGTCCGCTAATGATTAGATCGACGTCATCTCCGTATTGAATCATATTCGTTGGTTGATGGTCCATTACGATAACGGGCATATTTGTATCAATCTTACTCATCACTTCGGAAGTAATTGCTCTTGGGTTTCCTTGATTGCCAATCGGTGATGAATCCCTCCTACCAACAACAACGAATTGATTATCTATAACAACATGCTCATCATTTAGAAGTTTAATATTACTCTTATCTATAAAGTTCACAATCTCATCGTATGATCGTCCTGCATCATGGTTGCCTAAGCAAGCATAAACTCCATAGGTGGACTGAATGGTACTTAATAACTCCATACCTTTGGAAGGATTAGAGAGCGCGTAGTAGTTACCATTAAAGATATCCCCTGTCATTAACACAATATCCGGCTGTAATCCATTAATACGATCAACAACGTCTTCAATAAATTTCACATCATTTATGTAGCCCAAATGTAAGTCGCTGATCAGAACAATATTTAAATGATCTAATGAGGTGTTTTTATGAATTTGGATCGGATAAGTGACTTCTTTTAACTGATTCGCATTATAAATCCCATAAGACACTAACCCTATGACTAGAACTAACACTACTGATCTTGTATGAAAAATAACACGCGCTGGTGTAGGAGAGGGGATGATTTTAACCCACTTACTAACCAGTAAGATTATATCTGAAAGGATCAATAGTAAGAGCAAATAGAAATAGATCCCCATCCAATAGTCCCCGAATTGACCCAAAAAGTTAACGATGCTTAAATCGGTCGTCATAGCTGAAGAGGACAATAGTAAATTAATTATGATTGTTAACGCACATAAGCTGTAGATGACTCCATATAGAATCCCGGTTACATTTGGAAATATATGTTGCAGCCATTTAAAAATCTTTCTCGCGATATAATAGTTAGTTGCCGCGTACAAAGCGAATATACACAGAAATGCAAATATCATATGATGTACCACCCTTTTTCTTTAGATTTCTGAGAGTAAACAATTATTATCAATAAGAATGAATAAATAGTCATGTACTCAGTAAGAGTAACATATTTTTTCATGTTGGAAGAGGAGAGAGTTGATTTTGAATAAGAAGAATCGAAACGGTTTGAATATATTTTAAAGCGCTTACTTATATGAAATTTATATAAAAATGTAAGCTATAGCATTTTACGACAATATTCACCTTACTTTTACATGGTGGGTATGATATATTCTGGGCGAATATGGATAACACAAACAGAAAGGAAGTATGCGTATGAAAGCGCTGGTGTGGACATCCAATCATAGGCTGGAGCTATGCGAATGGGAAGAGCCACAGATCACAGCCCCGGATGAAGTTAAGATCCGGATTGAGATGACAGGTATTTGTGGAACAGATCTAGCAGTCGTAACCGGTAAAGAGGAAGGAGTATCAGGGGTCATTCGCGGTCATGAGGCTGTAGGGACTGTAGTCGAAATCGGCAGTAACGTTGACCGTGTTAAGGTGGGGGACCGCGTAGTTATCGATCCGAATCAAAGCTGCAATGAATGTTATTTTTGTTTGAAGGAACAGCCGCACCTATGTACGGGTCAGGATGGAAATGGAATGCCTATTGCTGGATTGAATCGAAACGGGACATTCACTTTTTTTTATGCTACTGCACAAACGTTTGCACACCTCCTTCCTGATCATATGAGCTGGGAGACGGCAGTCTTGATCGAGCCACTTGCCTGTGTGCTGCACAATTTCAAAGAGGCTAACGTCTCAGCAGACGATAAGGTGCTCATTCTTGGATCGGGTCCGATGGGACTGTTAAGTCAAATTGTGAGTAAATCCAAATCTGCGCTCACGGTGGCGACAGAAATTAATCCCTATCGGTTGGCTTTTGCCAGAGAGATTTCAGATTTCGCTCTGACACCTTCCCAATTAAATCAAGCTACTGTGGATGAAATCTGCGAGGGACATAAGTTTGATCTGATTATCGACACAGTGGGGACACAGCTCGAAATGGCAGAGAAGTGGATTGAGCGCGGGGGGCGCATCGTTCCTTTTGGTATTAATGCAAAGTACCGGTATACCTTTTCTCCTACCAAATTCGTACAGCTTGCAATCAAAATTATTGCAGCAGGCGAATACCGCTACATGTTCGAGGAGGCTTTGCGGTTTGCCGCTGAAACACCTGAACTGGAGAAGCTGGTAACTAGAAAAGTTAGGCTCAGTCAGCATGAAGCAGCGATAGACGAGTTGATCGGCTATGAGTTGAACTCTTTGAAGGTGGTTAGGAGTGAAACCGTAAAGACGGTTTTTGTTCCCTAAACGAAATCCTACAATCAATGAGAGGTGGCACTGATAATGAGCAACGACAGCAAATTTAGGCTAGTTCAGGACTACTTGTCTACACACAAGGATAAAGACGTGGAGCCCATTTGGATCCCTGCAGTGTGGAATGAGTGCCAGTATGAGCGTGTTCTCTTTGAAAAAGACGGTGAAATCTGTGTACATCCGTATGATTTTTTGACGGAGCATTTGAAGTATGTGGACAAGCTTTCGTGGAGGTATTTGCTTAAGGAACGCACAAATCTGGACGACAGCGCGATCTATTCCTCGCTTATTCGCTATTCGACGGCTTGGGATTACAACCATGATGGAACAATCGAATCTGGTACTTTTTTAAGATTCCTTATTCTTCTGCCGCTGCTAAAAAAAATGGGCATTAATATTCTATACATGCTTCCTGTGAACCAGTACAGCAAGTTAAATCTGAAGGGGGATATCGGATCACCTTACGCGGTGCAGTCGTTATTTCACTTGGACCAGAACCTGCATGATAGCTTGTTGGATGGTATGGAAGAGTTCACGATCCACGATGAGCTTAGCGCTTTGGTAGAAGCTTGTCATTTGCTTGATATTAAGACGGTTGTTGATTTCATTCCCCGTGTAACGGCGAAAAACAGCGCGTTCATTAATGAACATCCTGAATGGGTGTATTGGATCAAGATGGATGAATTAGAAGGCTTTGCGCCGCCACCGATCCCTGAGCTTGGGTTTTTTGAGGAGTGTACGCCTGATAAATTGGAGATGGTCTATCAAAGCCAGGAGACCGCAGCATTTCTGCGGAAGTTCTCACTGCCGCCCAATGAACTTCATCCAATCCTTTGGCAGCAATTAAAAGAGAGGGCTGATAGAACTGGGGAGGAGATATTAACTTTGGTGGAGCGAGAGATGGGGATAACGACTGCTCCAGCGCATTCGGATTGGATAAATGATGTGCAGCCGATTTGGACAGACATTACGTTTTTACGCTTATACAAGGACTTTTCTCCACAAGTGAGACATCTTATAAGTCCGGATCAGGCGCCATATGTCCTTTTTGATACGATTAAATGCAATGACTATCCTGGAGAGGAGCCGAATTTGGAGCTCTGGGATGTTCTGGAGGAGGCCGTACGGTTTAATCTCGAAAAATATGGAATTGACGGCTTTCGCATCGACATCGGACATGTGCTTCCAACACCGTTGCTGACTCGAATTTTTAATACGATTAAACAGCTGAATCCGAATGCAATCTTGATCAGCGAAGATTTGTTCAATCGTAACCACAAGAAGGCAGCGAGCACCGGTTACAACATTATGCTAGGCAGCGGATGGAACGTTATGACGCAGATTACTAAGGAGAATCTCGTTTCATTCTTAGAGGAGCTGCCGGAGTTGAACATTCATGTGTTTGCCTGTGCAGAGACGGCGGATACTCCCCGGATCACGAGCCGTGGCGGTATAGACGTTGCTCGAATGATCGCGGTGTTTAATCAATTTCTTCCGAACGCCATTCCGTATGTGACGACGGGCTATGAAATGAATGAAGAGCAGCCCCTCAACTGCGGTCTTGGAGACAACACGAACGGAGAAGAGATTTCTCGTGCTTTTTTTAACGTCATGCAGATTAATTGGACCAATCCTGCACCGATGCTGCCGCTGCTGACGGAGCTAAGTGAATTCAAGAAAGACTGGCGCCAGCTAGTTCAGCCAGAGAATTTTTTCGTGGCTCAGTCCCCGGAGGGTACTGTTCTGTACGGATATATGCACGGGGATCGGACGCTGTTATGCTGCTTTAACTTGAGTGCTGATACTTCCTGCCAAGTCGATTTAAAGGCTGCCGTACCTGGTCGATACCCAATGTCCGTGACACTGGATAGTTCCTTAACGGACAGCAGCGTAGGTCAGGTGTTCGAAAGCTTACTGCTTGCGCCTAATCAGGCACTAGTGCTAGTAAACAATCATAGACAAGTTAGTTAAGGGAGAGAGGTTGCAATGGAAAAGAAAAACAAGGAAATCGTGTTATGGCATGAGTTTGATGGTCCGGGAGATACCTCGATTGAGGTGTTAGAGGGAATTTGCAAGCTGTATACGGAGCGCTTTGACGTACAAGTTACACCTCAAGTGATGAATATTACAGAGCTGACTGCGCGCCTGAACCGAATTAAGGATACCCACCAAGGTCCGCACCTGGCGATGGTTCCCGCCGACATGTCCTCTTATGTCGAAAATGGCCTCTACTCCGAGGTGCCTGGCGGGCTGCTCGATGATGTGTTGACTGAAGGGACCCTTTCAACGATGCAAATGGATGGCGTTCAGTATGGTATTCCGGTATTGAGGGGCAATCATCTGGTCCTATACTACAACCCGGAAATTTTCACTAGTGCGCCGACGACATGGGATGTGTTCGAACAGGAAGCTGAGAGGTTATCCGCACAAGGTATCGTGCCGATTGGCGCAGATTTACAACAGGGCTATTGGTTTATTCCGTTCCTTACGGCTTTTGGTGGTTGGCCTGTACAGAATGGAAAGCCGAATATCATCACCGCTGAAATGAAGCAGGCACTACAATTTATCCGCGACAAGATGGATCAAGGTGTACTTGTAAGTCTTGATGGTTCTACAGGACTGCTAGAGCAGTTCATTGATGGTAAGATCGGCGCCATTATTTGTGGCGAGTGGATTTATAATCATCTGGATAAGCATATGAATCATAGCCTTGCGGTTTGCCAGCTTCCGGTTATCGAGGGGAGGCAATCGCAATCCATGACTTCTTCCATCGGCCTGATCTATCCCAATCATTCGTTAACATCAGAGGAGCGGGAAGATATTTTATCATTCACGCGTTTTATGCTGAGTGATGAATGCCAAACTATGTGGACGCTGGATGTGCAGCGGATTCCGGCACAGGAAGGAACACTTAAACGGTTAACTGATATTGCGGCACCTAACAAAAAAATGATTTTATCATTATTGGATCAAGCAAGGCCGATGCCGACTTTCCCCTTCATGATCCACGTATGGGAGGCACTGAATGCAGGTCTTATCGAGTTGCCCTTGAGTAATCCTGAACAAGCGCTTAAAAAAATAGAGCAAAGTCTCCAAGTATCTTGGGGCGCATTTAAAAGCTAATAAGAGACGGGGAGAAAACAAATGAAAACAACGATATTCAGCCAAATTTCGATTGACGGAAAGCTCACGATGGGAGCCGGTAATTCGAGTAAAGAGCTTTTTTCTTTGTTTTCCAATGAGGATATGGAATTCATCCATCTATTTCGGGGGAACGTGCAGGGCATTATGGTTGGAAAAAATACGATCCTGACAGACAATCCGTTTCTTACTAATCGATATGAGGAGAACAAAAATCCAATTCGTATCATTCCGACAACTACCTTGGATATTCCGCTAGACTGCAATGTTCTCTCGGATCAGGGGAAGACGATTATTGTCACAACCGAGAAAGGACGGGATGAAGAAAAAATCAAGCAGATTCGGGAAAGAGGCAAGGAATGCCTCATTTGCGGCGAGGATAAAGTCGATTTCGTTGAGCTTGAACGTCAGCTTGAGAAAAATTATGGGATTACTAGCCTGATGGTCGAGGGCGGCGGATTTTTGAACTGGCATATTTTCAATCAGGATATCGTTGATGAAATTATTCTGATGCAGCTACCGATCATTATAGGCGGCTCCACGAACATTACTTTAGTGGATGGAGACGGGTACCAGCAATTGAGCTTTGCAAAAAAGTTCAAAGTTGTAGAAATTCAGCCAAAAGATAATTACACGCTCATGCGCTACAAAAAAGTAGTATGACCTCTCACAAGGTCATAGACTGCAAAAGGCTATGGATTGTGGAAAAATTAAGAATATGGGGGTTGTAAACAATACATGTCAGACAAAGAGAATTTCTACAAAAGTGTGTATAAAATAGCTGTGCCCGTCACACTTCAGAGCTTACTGATGGCATTGCTCAATTTGACGGATCAATTGATGGTCGGTCAGCTTGGAGATGTGGCGATTGCCTCGGTGGGGATGTCCACCAAAATATACGGAATTATCGCGGTTGTCTTAGCCGGTTTATCGACAGGTGTATCTATTTTTGCTGCCCAATTTTGGGGGAACAAAGATTCCAAAAGTGTCTCCCAGGTGCTGGGTCTCGGTCTGATCGTCGGCTTCGCGTTCTCGTTCCTGTTCTCTGCGGCTGTATTCATCGATTCGCCGTTCTTTCTGAGTATGTTCACTACAGATGCGAATGTAATAAATGACGGGTACATTTTTCTACAGATTATGTCGATCGGCTTTGTGCCTGTCATGCTCACGATGATGTATTCTGCGATTTTGCGCAGTACCGGGCATGCCAAATGGCCGATGTATGTTAGCTTAATTGCAGTTGGATTGAATCTTATACTGAACTACGTGCTTATCTTCGGCCACTTCGGCGCTCCTGCACTCGGCTTGAAGGGTTCGGCTATCGCTACGCTTGTTTCCAGAGTAATCGAATGTTTATTGATCATTGGCGCCGTGTACCGGTATCGGTTACCGGGAGCTGTCGGGTTAAAGAACTTGTTCATCATTCCTAAACCGCTCGTCCGCAAGTTTTTTGGAACGACTTATCCGCTGTTGCTAACGGAATTGATCTGGGTGTTGGGTGAAACGGCATATGCAATCATCTATAGCCGCATGGGAACGACGGAAATGACAGCAATGACCATTACCTTCCCGTTGCAAGGGCTTTGTATCGGCTTATTATCCGGTCTGGCTAGTGCAGCCGGGGTGCTCGTTGGCAACCGTTTGGGTGCGAACGAAACAGATATCGCACTCGATCACGCGAAAAAATTCATTCGGCTTGGTATCATTATCTCTCTGATTGTAGGGGCTATCATTGCGGCAGGTTCGAAGCTGTATGTATCCGCATTTAATATCTCCGAGGATGCCAAACAAATGGGTGTGTATATCGTTATCGTATTCGCTGGATTTCTTTGGGTCAAAGTATCTAATATGATTATAGCGGGTGGCATTCTAAACAGCGGGGGAGATAGCAAGTTCGTATTCAGCATGGAATCGACAGCAACGTGGCTGATTGGGGTCCCATCTGGGCTGCTGCTGTCATACGTCTGGAAGCAGCCAGTCTACCTCGTGTACCTTGTCATCTCACTGGAGGAGCTTGTCCGCTTCGGTTTTGGCTATGCCCGGATTTACTCCCGCAAGTGGATGAGAAATTTAGTTAGCGATTTGGCTGAAAAAGCGATGTAGAGGTTAAGGTTACATAAAACTCTGCAACTATCTGGGTTGATTGGTTGGCTTAAGACCCCGTGTATTCCCGCTTATGGGAATATCTCAGGGGTCTTTTTGTTGCTACCGATTTGATTGTCGTATGGGGTGGCTTTGAATGGGTGATAATTAGTTAAACGGATCTAGTCAGAAAGGAACTGCTATGCGAGAAACCTCTAGAAGGTATAGGTTCAATGATGTTTTTGAAATGATTTTGTACATCGTATGCGGTGTATCATTTGTTTATTTTAGCGTGATTGGGAACTATGGTAAAACCTTTCAAGCGGGTCTTATCATTGTCGTCCTATTACTCTTTAGGGGCTTAATCACATGGACTAAAAGCGAATTGCCTCCTGCACTGCGGTTCTCGGTGCTGATCTTTATCACGATTACGATGATGCTCGCCAATTTATTCAATATGTATGCGTTCATCCCTTATCTAGACAAGATTGAACATCTGCTGTCCGGAGTTATTCTATTCTTCGTAGGACAATTCATTTTGATCAAGATGGCTAAGCGTAAAGAGCTGGGCGGTGTACCTTCCAACATCATCATCTGGTTCGCTTTCCTGTTTGCTGTTGCCATGGCTGGGCTGTGGGAGATTTATGAGTTTACAGTAGATCATCTTTTCGGATTACATTCACAAAACGGTAGTTTGAGCGATACGATGATGGATATGATCTGCGGAATATTGAGCGCAGCTGTCACAGCCCTTTATTTATACAATAAAGCGCGCAGAACAAGTAAATATGACTAACGTTGATTCAAACGATCAATAGGAGGCTTTTTAGGAATTGTAATCTGAAAAATAGTTTCTGTCGTTGTTCCCTCGAGCAATCGCACGCTGCCATTGTATAATTCCGTAATTTCTTTGAAGATTGAGAGGCAGATGCCTTTGCCCCGGTTTTTGACCGTGAGATTCACTTCCTCAGTATCCTCCGTTAGTCCAAACCCAGATAATAGCCCTCTTCACCGTACCTAACGACATTATCCAGCAAGTTGCGGAAATCGTATTCGACAGCGGCGCGTCGATTAGCGCTGGCAGAATGGTTTTTGCGATCATCCATTTGAGAAGTAGAAGTCGGCCGTTGATGAACGTATAATGGGTACATTGAAAAGGACAGAATTGGAGCTACATACATCATAATTTAGGTCATAACTGAGGAGTGGAAGGGATGGCGCGTGTCTTATTTATTAATGCAGGATCAGAGGGACATATCAATCCAACGATTGGTATTGTACAGGAGCTTATTTCTCGTGGAGAAGAGGTAGTGTACTTCTCTATAGAAGCTTTTCGGGAACGTATTGAGGAGACGGGCGCTATAGTTCGGACATTGGACGATCAACAATATATAAAGGCTTTTATTTCAGGTGGAAGAGATTATTTACTTGAAAGAGTGAATGGGCTTTTACTTACAGCGAATATAGTTATTCCGGGCGTTCTTGAGCAGATCAAAGGGGAGCATTTCGATTATATCATTCATGATTCCATGTTTGGTTGCGGACGTTTAATTGCTCAAATCCTCAAGCTTCCTGCAATCAACTCTTGTACTTCTTTTGTACAGACAAAGGCATCATTTGATCAACTTATGGAGCAGTTTTACATGGAAGCTCCTGCAGAAATAGTAAAAGCTGTGGACGATAGATTTCAAAGCCTGACGGCAAAAATAAAAGAAAAATACGGCGTGGAAATCCATTCTCCTTATGAAGTGTTCTGTAATCCTGCACCACTTACAATCGTTTATACGACAAGGGAGTTTCATCCTTATGGTGAAGCCCTGAATCAATCGTATAAGTTCGTGGGTCCATCTATCTCCTCACGATTAACTCCAGATGATTTTGACCTTTCTGCAATTAAGGGAAAAGAATTAATTTACATTTCAATGGGCACAGTTTTCAACCAAGCCATAGATTTCTATAAGCTCTGTTTTAAGGCATTCGGGAATATGGATCATACGATTGTGATGTCCATTGGGAATAAAGTCCAAATCTATGATTTGGGAGAAATTCCGCAAAACTTCATTGTGAAAAATTATGTTCCACAAATGAATGTATTGCAAAACTCGAGATTATTCATTACTCATGGTGGAATGAACAGTGTGCATGAGGGTCTCTATTACGGGGTTCCGCTAATTGTAATCCCACAAAGTGCGGATCAACCGATCATTGCTGAGCAAGTCGCCAATGCAGGAGCGGGTATTAAATTACAAATGCAAGGATTAACTGCAACTGAACTACGTGAAGCTGTAGAGCGTGTGCTGACCCTTCCATCATTCCAAAAAGCTGTTGCAACAATTAAAGATTCTTTTCGGACATCCGGTGGGTCACACCAAGCTGTGGATGAGATTTTCGAATGGAGGCGTCAATATCTTGATTAGTTTGCAGGGTCATCCATTGAAGGATGGCCCTCTTCATGCCTTAACTTACAAGACAAGTCTATCGCGTACGCTCCACATAATTAAAAATAGCATCTTTCAACTCAAATTCGTACGTCAAACCATCCACTAATCCCACCACATGATTGCTGTCATACAGATCAAGCATGAATCCAGCCATCTCCTTTGCGGTATGGAATTTAGGCACAGCGCCGTGATATTCGAAATCCGTGATATCGAAAGCACGTTTCGCGAATTCTGTTTCTGTTGCGGCAGGTGCCAACACTTTAGCCTGCATAGGTGCACCTTGACTCTTCAACTCATGAGATAGCCCTTCAGTAAATGCACTTACGTAAAACTTGCTCGCACAGTACGTTATAGCATTGCCCACAATCGTATAACCGCCACCAGATGAAACGTTAATTAATTGAGTGCCTTCAATAGTGGAGTAGTCTCGAAAGAATAGAGAGGAGAGTATAGTTAACGCTTCTATGTTCAGATGTAGCATTGTAGTTATTTTATTTAAATCTTGTTCGGCCACTGAAGCAAAGTTCCCAAATCCGGCATTGTTGATCCAGGTTTCGAGGGGATACTCTTGCAAGCTTTCGTAAAGTGAATAAGCATTCTCAATAACGGATAAGTCAGTCGTTCGAATGATAACCTCTACATCAGGCTGAATACGGGTAATTTCAGACTGTAACTCCTCCAGCTGTTCCTTTCTGCGGGCAACAAGAATTAAGTTTTTTCCACGCGCTGCAAAAGCTAGAGCAGTTTCATAACCTATCCCTGAACTAGCGCCGGTAATTACAGTGTACTTCATGTGATTTCCTCCTATTTTTAAACGAGCTTGTAATTTTATCCTACAGCGATTTGATTATATAGGTTAGAGTTTACTCTAAGGCAAATGTTTTTTATAATCAGGGTGACTTTCAAAACATATTAGATTCGAGGACTCGTATGTATACGATTAGCGAGGTATCCAAGTTATTGGAGATAACTACATATACACTGAGATATTATGAAAAAGAAGGGATCGTTGCTCCGATTCGCAATGCCAATGGAGAAAGGGTATATGAGGATACTCATCTTGCTTGGCTGCGATTTGTACTGAGGTTGAAACAAACCCAAATGCCTATCGCACAGATCAGGCAATATGCCCAGTTATACCTAGAGGGCGAGCATACAAGCCAAGCCCGTTTGGATCTTCTCGAAGATCATAGAAGCTCAGTTCAGGATCAAATCAGGCATTTAACAGAGACAGAGAAGATGCTGAACGACAAAATTACCAATTATAAATCCTTCATTAGTAAAGGGAATACACTGGATTTGTCTATGCATGATTAGTAGTACAATTACACTTCGTCCATGCAAAAGGGGATTACCTCAGGCCTAACGGCCAACAGGTAATCCCCTTCTGTTGCAGCGATAACAATTATTTTTTTAGAGGAATTTTGATCTCCAGTTGTTTGTTGTAATTTTTAACTACTTTACCTTTGGCATCTACTTTGTAAGCCCCGGCAGTGCCTTTTTCAAATACGGCTTGATAAGGTCTGATAATCAGATATTCTGCGGCTGGGCGAAGTGCCTCGAACAATAAATCTTCAGAAACAGAATTCTGGGTTGTTGCAACAGATTCCCGTGCAATATATTCTAATTCGTTTCCCAGATTATCATAAATGTCATATCCTAAAGCCTGTGCTTGGTTAGCAGTCCCTCTAACTGCTAAAGCAATACGCACAGAAGTCTCTCCCACAGCAACGCGAGTGGTTTTGATTTCAAATTGGTTGTCTTTCTTTAAAGCTGGCAGCTGAATACTACGCGCTACTCCTGCTTGCTTGAGAGAAAACTTTAGTACATACGGAGCTTCGATTCCGTTAAGCTTCACATGGATGCTCAATTCAGAGGAAGCCAGGCTTGCCTTTTGTTGCTCAGTAAGCCATCCGGTCTGCAATACAACAACCGCCTTGTTGGCATTACCGTCACTGATCCAGCGTGGTGATTTAAAATCAATGTCTCCTGGTTGAGTGAGCTTGGCGTCTACTCCCATAATCGTTCCTTCTGCAAGATAAGGTTCACCTTTATCATTCAAGGTTACGCCTGCGAGCATTCCTGAGAACAGGGATCCTTCACGGCTCAGATCGATCTTAATATAGTTACCGTCAAACTGTGCACTGCCCTTTAAAGTAAGCTGATCGTGTGAATCGGCGACTTTTGTTGTATTCAGGGAAGCTTCAGCGGCAGGTTGAACACTGGCTGCTTGGGTTAAAGCCGGCATTCCCAGCGCTCCAAGGCATACAGCAGCACTTAAAATTACAGACCATTTCTTGGTCATTTTCTTCATGATATCATTCTCCTTAGTTTTTATTTAACTAGCACGTTCATTTCCAGACCATCGATATAATGCTTCACAGGATTTCCGGAACTATCTGCTTTGAATGCGCCACTCTTACTTTTAGAGTCCTCGAACTCATAAAGATAGCCACGGATTGTGAGCATATTAGGATATTTCTCGAACGGCTCAATAAGCAGATTCACATCCTGTGATCTATTGGAAGAAAGGAGCGCTTTTTGCGATATATTTTTCAGAACCAGTCCCTGTTCATCCTTCACTTCAAAGCCCAATGTATTAAAATCTGTGTGATCCCCGTCAGTCTCCTGTTCAATATTGAGTAACAGACGCGTGGTTAATGGGCTATATTCCAGCTTTTGCAGCGTCAGACTCCATCCCTGTGCTTGTGCACGTATATCAGGTACGGCAATACTATTTTCTGTTACCTTTCGTGCAGGAATCTCCAGAACATATGGTGTATCTATACCGTTTAAGTGAAGGGTTACAGTCAGTACAAATTGATCAGGAAAAGGCTTGGTGATCCCCAAATTCGAAGAATCCACCAGTTCAAAAATAGCTGTACTCTGCTCCTTGCCTTCCGTCCAGGTTAGAAAAGGAACAGCTTCCCAATGACCATCTGAGAATTCCTCCAGGGAAGACCCGTCGATCAGTACTTCTGCAGAAGTTATCGCACCTTTCGCTAGAAAAGGTTTCCCATCCTCTCCAATCGTTACTCCGGCTAGCTTACCTTCCAGTTCATCTCCCTCACGTTTCACAGAGAATGCCAATCGGTTGCCATCAAATACAGCCTCTTCGGCAGATAAGGTGATTCCTTCATGCGTATCACTGCTGTTCGGCCGGGTGATCAGACCCAGACGTTGAGCGGCTTGCAATCCTATATCATCTGCCCGTTCAAAAATTCCGCCTATCCATGGAAGCTGTTTGAGTGCATTGGCCAACGCTGGCGGATAGACGGCCGTTAGCATAACACTTAGCACTATCGCTACAGATACAGCAGCTGCGACCTTTGGATATATCCGTTTTTTCTTTTCCTTTTCCACAGGATCCTGGACAATTGTGGCGAGCGATGCATAAATCGAATCCTGCCGCGACCGCAGTAAAGGAGGAAGCTCCTGTATATTAGCCTTGCCTAGCTCCCTGATCTGCTTTTCTAAATGGTTATTATTCATTAGCAAGACCCTCCTCCCGCACAGGATGTATCTGTTTGGACAACAATCTCCGTGCGCGGTGAAGTCGTGCCCTGACCGCTCCCTCGGAGATGTCGAGCACATCTGCAATCTGCTTAATGGATAAATCGTCATAATAAAAAAGCACGATAACAAGCCGCAGGGATTCGTCCAACTGATTAATGAAGCTTTGCAGGTCTACGTTGCCTGAATCTTCAAAATGCACATAGGAATCGACCGGTTCCTCGGGAATTTCCGCCACAGCTATAGTTCGCTCTCGCATACGAAGTAACTGATTGCATTCATTAATTAGGATGCGTATAACCCAGGTTTTAAAAAACTTAGGCTGTTTAAGGTTGGCCAACCCTTTATACACCTTCAGTGTTGTTTCCTGAAGAGCATCCGCGCAATCTTCATCTTTTAGCAGAATGGTTTTGGCTAATCTGTACAACTGGGGTTCCAGTTGCCTGAAAAGACGGGTAAACGCCTCGTGGTCGCCTTTCTGCGCTTTTTTGATATCCAGTTCGTTTTCCAGCAAATGATTTTTCCTCCTTGAGGGCCCTCTGTATGATTAGATGGAGAAGGCATACAAAAAGTTATATTTGGATAAAAAAATCTAAAATCTATTTAATATCATCTATTCCAGAATAGTGGAAAATGAAGATTAAAGCCTATAAAGCTTGCTTAAGCATACAAAATGTTTTCTTTTCATCCGTTACTAAATATTTTAACTATTGGTATATTGATTTGTAAGTGCTTACATAACTTAGGACGCACACATATGCATCTGAAAATTTAGAATGGAAGGTGATCAGAACATGCGAGTTAATCAAAAGGGTATCTCTGTCTTTTTAGCAGTGTTGTTGATGTTAAGTTCATTCTCATTCAACATGAGGAGTGCTTTGGCTGCAGATTCGAATAGTTCGTTAATAGTAAATGGCGGTTTCGAGGACGATTTCTGGGAAGATGGATCATGGAGTGTCGTTACGGCAAATTGGGATCAAGTAGAAATCAAGCATTTTGCATATGCCGATGATACTTGGCTAAGCCCTGACGAAGGAGCTCGTGCTTTCAAATATTGGATTAACAAAGCCGCTACTGGAAACCAGACGATCGCGCTTAAGCAGACCATAACGAATCTCCCTGCGGGAAGCTATGAGCTCTCAGTCAAGTCGATGGGCGGTACTGACAAGGAAACAGGGAATGTTGAATTGTTTGCGGGTGACGAGAAGGCATCCGCTGTTGCTACCACTGGCTATAATGCTTGGGGAACGCTCAGCCTGAAATTTATCTTGAAGCAGGATACCCCGAGTTTTGAGGTTGGTGCGAACATAAGCGGCGCTCCAAGCGCATATGGTTTTTTGGACAGCTTTGAGTTGAAACAGTTGAGTACGGATACGACCCTGCCGGTGCCGGCGGATATTTTTGTGAAGAAGGTAGAAGGACTTCAGCCTGATTTTATTAAGGGCGTGGACATCTCCAGTATTATTTCTTTAGAGAATAGCGGAGTCGAGTTTTACAATGAAAACGGAGAAGTGCAGGATATATTTACAACCGTACATGAAGCCGGGGTTAACTACGTTCGGGTACGGATATGGAATGATCCTTTTGATACAACTGGTAATGGTTATGGCGGTGGTAATAATGACCTGGCAACCGCTATCGAAATCGGGAAAAGAGCGACTGCAAACGGTATGAAGCTACTGGTCGACTTCCATTATTCAGACTTTTGGGCCGATCCCGCCAAGCAGCATACGCCTAAGGCGTGGGCAAACTTGAGTTTTGAAGATAAGAAGACTGCACTTTACGAATATACCAAAGTAAGTCTGGAAGCCCTGATCGATGCAGATATTGATGTTGGCATGGTTCAGGTTGGTAATGAAACGAATGGACAATTCGTCGGTGAATCTGATTGGACGAAGATTAGCCAATTGTTTAGTGCGGGAAGTAAAGCGATTCGAGAGATCGATTCTAATATTCTGATCGCTCTGCATTTTACAAATCCTGAGGGGGCAGGCAGATATGCTTCCTATGCGAAAACCTTGCAGAATAATAATGTAGACTATGATGTATTTGCAAGTTCTTATTATCCTTTCTGGCACGGCACTTTAAGCAATTTGACATCCGTGTTGACGCAAGTGGCTGATACTTATGGAAAAAAAGTAATGGTAGCCGAAACCTCGTACGCGTATACCGCTGAGGATGGAGATGGACACGGAAATACAGCGCCTCAAAGCTCGGGTCAAACTCTAAACTATCCTATCAGCGTTCAAGGTCAGGCCAACTCGGTTAGAGACGTGATCGAAGCTGTTGCGAATGTGGGTGAAGCGGGAATAGGTGTGTTTTATTGGGAACCTGCATGGCTTCCGGTAGGTCCGAAAGATAATCTGGAGCAGAATAAGTCGATTTGGGAAAAATACGGTTCAGGCTGGGCATCTAGCTACGCCAAGGAATATGATCCAAAAGATGCAGGGGAATGGTACGGAGGAAGTGCTGTTGACAATCAGGCTTTGTTTGATTTTAACGGACATCCGCTTGCTTCACTGAATGTATTTAAATACGTTAATACAGGTGCTGTTGCTCCGATTGCTGTAGATGAAGTAAAAGATGTAACCGTCACAGAGATTGCTGGGGAGCCAATCCATCTGCCGAAAGACGTAAGTGTTATTTACAATGATGGAAGTTCGGCAATGATTCCAGTAACGTGGGATCAGGTTGCGCTTGAGCAAGCTATTAGCCAGGGAGCGGGCAGCTATGTGATCGGTGGAACGGTAGAAGGCGGTCAAACGGTTAAGGCTTTTCTAGTCATTAAAAAAGAGAACTTTATCGTCAATGCTGGCTTTGAAAATAGCGATAGAAGCATGTGGAAAATCACCTATGCTAACGCTAAAGAACCACACACAGACTTCCAAAACAAAGTCTCAGATGCCAAGACGGGCAACTACTCTCTACATTTCTACTCGGCGAAAGCAGTGGACTTTAGAGTGGAGCAGACCATTTCTGGGCTGAAGCCGGGATATTATAATCTTTCAATGTTTATTCAAGGGGGAGATGCTGTAAACCCCAACATGAATCTGTTTGCTGTAACGGATGGTAAAGAAGTAAAAATAGACACTGGTGTGAAGGGATGGACACAGTGGAATAATCCTGAGATTCGGGATATTCTCGTTACCGATGGAACGCTAACGATCGGAGCAAATATCAAAGCCGATGGCGGCGCATGGGGAACGATTGATGATTTCTATTTAAGCTATGTAAGAGGTATTGAAGAGTCTGCTATTGTTGATACAAATGCAGAAGTACAACAAATCACTTCTATGACTGCTAAGGTTGGAGGAAACATCACTTCGGACGGTGGTGCTGAGGTTACAGAGCGGGGAGTTGTATATTCCACTACCGCCACTCCTACAATTGCTGACGGTAAGGCCATAGCTGAATCAGGTGGAACAGGAGCCTTTTCAGTGAAACTTACGGGACTTCAATCGGGATCTACCTATCATGTACGTGCCTATGCCGTGAATGGAGTCGGAGTAAGCTATGGGCAAGAGATTACGTTTACGACATTAAGTTCTAGTGCAAGCTTGAATAGCATGAATTTGAGCGGCATAACATTGGATCAAACAGTGAGCGGAAGTGTATACGATTATACAGCGAACGTACCGTATTCCTTATCTAACTTCACGGTGACGGCAACGGCCAGCGATGCTGTTTATGGTACCTTAACAGCGAGTGTGTACAATACTGCCAATACGCTTGTGGCTGGTCCGATAAGTTTGACAAGCGGGGAAACGAGCGTAGAGCTTCCTCTTGAAGTAGGTAGTAATCGTTTGGAGTTATTCGTAATTGCCCAGGATGGCACAGGTACGAAGTATACTGCAACGATAACGAGAGCTGCACAAGATAACGGTTCTGATGATAATGGCAACGGTGGTAATGATGGCGGTAGTAGCTCCAACATCGTACTTCCGGTTATCTCCACCAACGGGAAACTGACGCTTCCCGCAGGTCAATCCGGTGAAGTCAGACTGGATAATGGGCTTGTGATTTCTATTCCGGCTAATGCTTCAGGCAAGCAACTGACATTAACAATTGAGAAAGTGCTCCAAACAGAGACTCTTCTCAGCAATCATGAGATTCTCGTAAGCCCGATCTATGAGATTCTAAAAAACTTCGCGGAGAACTTTAGTAAACCGGTCACGCTAACCTTTGTGTTCGATTCAGGACAAGTGAAGAGCGGCCAGACTGTAGCGATCTTTTATTATGATGAAGTGAAGAAGAGCTGGGTGAAAGTTAACGGCGGCAAAATAGATGGAAATCGCATTGCTGCAGATGTGGATCACTTTACGAAGTTTGCTGTACTCGTAGTGGATCAAGCGACCGGATTGCCGGTAACAAATGCATCTACTGAACCGACAACAGAAGCTGGGTTCAGTGATATCTCCGGACATTGGGCGGAGGCCAATATTAAGAAAGCGGTGAGCGAAGGGATCATCAAGGGTTATACGGATGGAACGTTCAAGCCGAATACTACGGTGACACGCGCTGAATTTGCGGTGATGCTGATGAATGCGCTGAAGCCTACTGGAAACGGTGTGGAACTGGGCTTCACAGATACAATCCCTGCTTGGGCCGAGAAGTCCATTGCACAAGCCTTAGAGGCGAAGATTATACGCGGCTATGAGGATGTTACCTTCCGTCCGGCAGCGAGCATAACACGTTCGGAGCTGGCAGTTATGATCGCTAGAGCAGCAGGGGTAGATTTAACATCGGCGGCATCAACAGGCTTTGCTGATGATAGCCAAATTCCTGCATGGGCAAAGGATGCAGTTGCAGCCGTGAAGAAATCAGGCATTGTGAGCGGACGTAATGGCAATGTATTTGCACCAAATGAGACCGCAACAAGAGCAGAGGCAGTAACCATCATTATGAATCTCCTACAAACTAAATAGTAAGCTTACTTGAGTAAGCAAATAGACCGTCCGAAGGACGGTCTATTTGCTATGTACAGCCATGCTGAGGGTACAAAAAAAGAAGAACTGACAGACTGTGCCGGTTCTTCTACATATAATTAATTTGCATGCAAAGAAAGTTCGTGATAATATTATAGAACTGCTGTTAATTTCACTTATTTACACATAAGTATAACATCTTATCCACACTATTATAATACCATGTGGATCAGCAGTTTGTCAAATTTAATTTTTGCTTCTTTATAACAAGAATGAAAAGGAGCGTGTTCGTGAAGATGGTAGACGTAAACGATTGGCAGCAAGAACAAGAACGGCTTGATTTGGTTACGGAAAAGCTGCGATTAAGAATCGCAGAACTAGAACCCGAAGTAACTGGGTTACGTGATCAGGTGGTGGACATTCGCAAGCGGTTTTGGGAAGAAGTCACGGTCAATACGAGCACAGACGAAGATTTTGAAGAGACCTTCTACAGTATAAAGCAGCAAGAAGCGTTGTTGTCCGAGCGGGAACGCAGTCACCGGCAACGGGTCCAGCGTTTTAATAATATGAAACGGCTTCTGCCCTCTCCCTATTTTGGGCGAATGGATTTTCATGAAGACGGCCTGAGCTCCAGTGAGAAAATTTATATCGGAGTGGCTTCTTTCGTCGATGCAGACGGTGTGGACTTTCTGGTGTATGACTGGCGAACACCTATTGCAAGCATGTACTATGACCATTCTCCGGGGAGATCCACTTATGAAACGCCGGGTGGACAGATTACAGGTGAGATGATGCTGAAGCGGCAATATCAGATCCGTTACGGCCAGCTCCAGAACGTGTTCGATACGAGCTTAACGATCGGGGACGAATTGCTTCAGCAGGTGCTTGGCAAGGGCGCGGATTCACAAATGAAGAGCATTGTGGCGACCATTCAGAAGGAACAGAACGCCATCATCCGCAATGACAAAAGTCGTATGCTCATTGTACAGGGGGCGGCTGGCAGCGGAAAGACGTCCGCAGCGTTGCAACGGGTAGCCTATTTATTATACAAACACCGCGATAGGCTCAAGGCGGATCAGATCGTTCTTTTTTCGCCAAATCCGATGTTTAACAGTTATGTATCGACGGTTCTGCCCGAGCTTGGCGAGGAGAATATGCAGCAAACGACGTTTCAGGAATACCTTGCTTATTGGCTTGGATCCACGGTTCATCTAGAGGACCCCTTCGAGCAGATTGAATATGTACTGACATCATCACAATCCTCGCAGGGATATGAAGCACGGCTAACAGGAATGCAATATAAGGCTTCTGAAGCCTTTCTGCATGCTCTCCAAAGCTACGCACAATGGCTAGGGAAAGAGGGAATGCTGTTCCACAGTATTCGTTTCCGGGACCGCGATTTGATTACTGCGGAGCAAATGAAATCGCAATTTTACAGCTACGACAGCTCTATCCGATTGGCGAATCGCGTCGCTTTACTACGTGAATGGCTGCTGCGCGAGTTGACTAAGCTAGAACGTCAGGAAATGGAGGCACCCTGGGTTCAAGATGAGGTCGATTACCTCGACAACGATCAATATGCCGAAGCGTACAGTGAGGTGCTTAAGAAGTACCGGCGAGAAGAGGCTGTCTTCGATTTTACGGAGCAGTATCTTGAAATCTATGGCGATTTTCGTATTCAGAAGGACGGGGAAGAGAATGTTTTTGACTTTAGTTCGCAGGAAGAAGAACTGCTGCGTCGAATGATCGTGAAGGAGCACTTCAAACCGCTGAGACGGGATGCCAAACGGTTGAAGTTCATAAATACGATTGGATTATACGATCAGTTGTTTAGTGATGCTGCTATCTATCAGGAAATGACGGGTGAGACCGAAGTACCTGATCAATGGTCAGAAATCTGTATGCAAACGAAGGAAAAGTTGAGCCATACTGAGCTGTTTTATGAGGATGAGACCCCATTCCTATATTTAAAAGAGCTTATCGAGGGTTCTCGCACGAATACAATGGTGCGGCATTTATTTATTGACGAGGGGCAGGACTATTCGCCGTTCCAATTCGCGTTTCTCAAACAATTGTTTCCCCGCGCCAGCATGACAATACTCGGCGATTTCAGTCAAGCGATTTTCCCGCAAGCGACGAATCTGCAAGAGGTGAATTCTCCTTTGATCCGGCTTTATGGTGAAGAGGAAACGAACCTATTTCGTCTAATCCGAAGCTATCGCTCCACTCGCGAGATTGTGGAGTTTACGAAGGCGCTGCTACCTAATGAAGAGATCGTGCCTTTTGATAGGGGCGGCAAGAAGCCGCACCTAGTGAAGGCTAGCAATGACGTAGAGCGGGCGGTCCGAATAAAAGAGGATCTTGCGGCGCTTATGGCCGAAGGTCTCGACTCCATTGCCGTTATTACTAAGACTGCTGCGGAAAGTCGCGAAGCCTATGAAGCATTGGCTGCACAGGGGGGCGAGAATCTGCGACTTGTTACGAAGGAGACGCTCACCTTTGAGAAGGGAACGTTGGTTATTCCTGCGTATCTTGCTAAGGGGGTAGAATTCGACGCTGTGCTAATCTACGATGCTTCCACGCAGACGTATCATCGGGAGAGCGAACGTAAACTCTTTTATACGGCTTGTACTCGCGCGATGCATCGCCTTCTGCTGTACACGACAAGCGATTGGTCACACTTTATTCAAGCCTTGGATACCTCTTTGTATGAGGTAGTGTAAGTAGACATATCAAAATCCACCTCTTCAAGAAATTCGATAACTTCCCCATTGGGGCTGTGAACGATCGCGTTCTTGATCAGGAGAGGTGGTTCACCAAGAGAAAGCGAATCTGGTGCTATAAAAGCCTTTGCTCCATGAGCAAGGGCTTTTTGGTACATTTCATCGACATTATCCACGTAGAAGGCGAAATGTAAGAGTGCTCCGTGAGCTACTTCTTCCTCAGACAAGGCTTTTTTTCCTTGGGCGGCAATGACTGCATCGTTATCAAAAATCTCAATGCAGGTCTTTTGGTCAGGTGAAATCAACATGCATGCTTCTTTGATTTGAAAGGATGGCAGACTCCAATGATGACCTAACTTGAACCCTAAAACGTCGATATAAAATGAAATTGTTGCAATATAATCTTTGGCTTGAATCGCTATATGTGCAAGACCTTTTACGCTCATTATTAATCACTCCTATATCTAATGTACTATTTATTATAGTTGGATTAAAATAGGAGATACATATATAAGATAAGTGTTTTATACTAACATGGTTATTGAATATAAGGTATTTTAACTCAACGGGTTTATTATATAAAATTGGGTGAGGAGGCGCTTACTATGGAGCATCTTATGGATGAGATTGATAAAAAAATTATGCAATTACTACAGTACAATGCCCGAATGCCCATTTCACAAATCAGCAAAGAGGTTTCGATGTCACAGCCTTCCGTTAAAGAAAGAATTATTAAGCTAGAAGAAAGGAACATCATTTCGGGGTATCACACAGCTTTTAATTTGCGGGATCTGAACCGGGGTACGACTACCTTTATTCTAATTAAAACAGAACATTGCCAAGAGCTCACTGATTTTTGCAACAATGCTATGGAGGTTACTGATTTGTTCCGCATTAGTGGAGAATATAACTATCTTATTAAGGTGCAGACCTCATCGATTGAGGCGCTTGCTGAATTTCAAGATCAACTTATAAAGTTCGGACCTTCCAAATCGCATATCAGTTTGAAAAACATTTTGGAAAACAGAGTGCTGCTCTAAAGATAAGCTTCCAAATAGAAGATATAGTAACCGCTTTCTTTTCGTTGTAGAATGGGTGGAAATAGTAGTTATGATGGATACGGAGATAAGGGAGCATGCGCATGGAGAGGAAACTGCCTAGTAAAAAATATATTCCGTTCACATACAAGATGATGATTCCGTATCTGATTCTAGTATTGCTGACAGACATGCTGGTTGGCTATATAGCCTATACAATGCTCGTCGAGTCCAGGACCGAAATGGCGGAAACGAATGTCCGTACGGCTTTGAAGCAGACGAGAAGCAACATCGAATACCAGACAGATGAAATTAAACGTATGACCAACTCGCTGTTTCTAAATACGAATTTTCAGAATGCCCTTCAGTTCAGGGGAGATCCTTTGGAAAACATGCTCAAAATGAGAGATGATATTGTTCCTTATATGAAGGCTCCTCTACAACTGTATGGAAACAAGCTGAGACTTGCGCTTTTTACCGTTAATGAGACGATGCTGGAAATTACCGGTGATGAGATGTCGACGCCCATTGGTAGAAGTGATTATTATGTCCTTTCTGATCAGGTGATCGAGAATACGGATTGGTTTAAGTCGATTATGGCAAATAACGAGGACAGCTTGTGGCTTCAAGCGGACAACGACCGTGAACTAGGCAATATTTCGTATTTTCGCAAGCTCGTTTCTTCCAAGGCAGCTCCGGCTATCATCGGGTACATTCGTGTTACGGCGAGAATCGACGAGCTTTTTGGCAGTTTCGATACTTTTCCAATTGAACAGGGGCTTAATCTTCGTCTGATGGATAGGGCGACAGGTTTGACGATGTATGAACAAGGTATTGTCGATGAAACTGCGAAGCAAGACTCTTATTTAATAATAAGTGAAGATATTCCGGTATCCAGCTATGTCATTGAGGCACGCGTGCCCCACTCTTATTTGAACAAAGACGCCAGTAGAATGCGGAAGGTGATTAGTACCGTTTGTTCTATTAGTTTTTTGGTGATGGCTATTATCGGTTTTCTAGTTGCACGTATATCTGGCAAAAAAATTAAGCGGATTGTGTATTTGGTTCGGTCGTTTCAGGAGGGGAATTTCTATAAAAGAATCGGATTTCCGGGAAACGATGAATTTGTCTATATTGCGAATAGTTTTAATCAAATGGCGACTAGCATTCAGGAGCTAATCCGGAACGTCTATGTGCAGGGCATTCAGAAAAAGCAAGCGGAGCTGGATGTGCTCCAAGCCCAGATCAGCCCCCATTTCCTGTACAACACATTGTCGACGATTGGCAGTCTGGCCAATTTGGGGGAAACAGAGAAGGTTACACAGATGGTACATGGCCTGTCTAAGTTTTATCGACTCACGTTGAATGATGGGCATGTATATATCTCACTTGAAAATGAGCTGGAGCAGGTGAGGATGTATCTGGAGATCCAGAGAGTAAAATATGCGGATGCCTTTGAGGTTTATTATGATGTCGATCCGGAAATTTTACAGATTCCTATTATCAAGCTGATTTTGCAGCCATTTGTGGAGAATATATTCAAGCACGCCTGGTTCGGGGAGACCATTGCGATTCGTATTACTGGAAAGCGGCTTGGTGACCGCATCGAACTCAAGGTCATTGATAACGGGATCGGCATGCGACCGGATACACTTCGAAACATGCGGTCAAGCGCATACCAACCTGGCAGCTACGGTCTGAGAAATGTGGAAGAACGAATTAAACTGAGATACGGCAGCGATTTCGGCATTCAAATCGGCAGCTATTTTGGAGCGGGAACGACAGTTCAAATCATCTTACCGGTGGATAATGCGGAAATTAGGGAAGTTATGGGGGAATGAGAAGTATGGCGATGGAGATCAATGTTCTGCTGGTGGATGATGAAGTAATCGATTTGGAATGGCTCAGACGGCGTGTGGCCGGCAGTGATCGTTTGCCTTTGCATAACGTGAGAACGGCAACGAGCGGGTTTGCCGCTCTGAAAATAATGGAGCAGCACCCTATTGATATTATTCTCTCTGATATCGGTATGCCGATTATGTCGGGCGTGGAG
This sequence comes from Paenibacillus sp. FSL R5-0345, assembly GCF_000758585.1. Classification (NCBI taxonomy): domain Bacteria; kingdom Bacillati; phylum Bacillota; class Bacilli; order Caryophanales; family Paenibacillaceae; genus Paenibacillus; species Paenibacillus sp. FSL R5-0345. The sequence goes on along the minus strand of NZ_CP009281.1, from coordinate 6,667,432 downwards.
TTCGTGCGTAAAGCGAAGGAGATCAACCCCGAAGTTCATATTCTTTTTATTAGTGGACATCAGGATTTTAATTATGCCAAAGAAGCGATTCAATTGAACGCCTACAGTTATTTGCTTAAGCCTGTTGATGATGACGAGCTGAACGAGACGTTGACCGAACTCTGCACCAAGATAGAGAAAGAGCGTAAACAGCATATATCCTTGTCGGAAACGCTGACGCTTGTTAATCAGGAGCTGCTGCTGCGTTGGTTTAACGAGCCTGCTCCGGGACAGGTGGAGATGCACATTCATAACGTTCTTACACCATACTTACAAGGTGCATCGGCAGTTGCCATCATAGAGATCGACGACATGGCGCGGAGAATCCAGACCTGGACAGAAGAAGAGCGGAGCTCGTGGAGCAGCAGCGCTAATCAGTTCATTCGTAAGTTCGCTCAGGATCAAAATTTGGGCATGGTGATAACGGCCTATGACTATCGCTTTGTAATCCTCGCTGCGGTTCAGGAGCAATATTTCATTGCTTTGCTGGAAGAGCTGCTTCGGGCATTCTATCAGGAGTTTTCCTGTTCGATTACCATCGGAAGAGGAATGTACACAACCGACCCGGTCAAGCTTCATGACTCCTACCGACAGGCTCAGGCCGCTTTAAGCATTAAGTGGATCGTAGGTAAGAATAGGCTCATCCAAGATGCCTCGGAGTGGCACCCGAAGGAAAAAATCGCTTCGGATTTAGAGGTAATTGTTGACCGGATGCTTAAAGCTATGCTCGAATACGACCTTACCACTATAGACGATTGCTTGCTGCAGTTATTTGCCGGAGACAGCCCGCTCTCCCAGAAAAACGACATTTACGATATCATTATCCGGATTACCTCCAAGCTTCATGCTGATCTACAGCAAATGAATGAGCATTTGTACGAGATTTTAAACTGGGATTCTCATCAACCTTTTGTGCTGTTTCAGTTCGAAACCGTGCATGATATCCTTTCGTGGTTAAGAAGAAGGTTCTTTGAATTGTCGGAGCGGCTTTACTTGAAGCGACAAAGACAAAAGCGGAAGTTAATCGATGAAATTACGGAATATGTGAAGGAAAGGTTAGATCAAAAAATAACGTTAAACGAAGTCGCCGCCCACTTTGATTTTACGCCTAACTATCTGGGTCATTTGTTCAAGGTAGAAACTAATAGTTTATTTAGCGATTTTCTAAGTGAATTGCGTATGAAGCGGGTATGCGAGCTGCTCGAAGATCCAACGAAGAAAGTATATGAGATTGCGGAACAAGCCGGATATAAGAACATTATTTATTTTAACAGGCAGTTCAAGCAATACATGGGCATGTCGCCCGGCGAGTACCGGAAGAAAAATAAAATCTAAATTGATTTCTTATTGAGGAGGCTCATGTTCTAATTGGACAGGGGCTTTTTTCTTATCAAATCGTTGAATTAGTATTATGTTTAGTTGTTTGGCTGAATTATCTTACTGCCGCCATCCTTTTATAATGAGAGCTATAGAGAAGAAAGGGGTGCAAAGATGAAAGGGCATACATTTTGGAGCGATTTGAAAAACTACAGGGTTTTGTTGCTGATGCTGGCTCCGGCGGTTGCTTTTTTTCTTTTGTTTGCCTATGTCCCAATGGCAGGCATTATTATTGCCTTTAAGCATTATGATTACGCGGGCGGTATTTTTGGGAGTGCCTGGAACGGGTTCGACAACTTCCGCTTTTTCTTTGAATCAGGGGATGCCTGGCGGGTTACACGAAATACTGCATTGTACAATATTGCCTTTATCGTGGTGAATAACGCTTTACAAATTTTTGCAGCGATTATGTTGTTTGAAGTCGGTGGCAAATGGTTCCGCAAAATTACGCAATCGGCGCTGTTCCTTCCTTACTTTATTTCATGGGTTGTTGTTGGCGCAATCGCCTATAACCTGCTCAATTATGATATCGGTACTGTGAATGCTCTCCTTAGAGGACTTGGGCTAGATCCTATTGATATTTACAATACGCCTGCCTACTGGCCATATATCCTGGTTATCGTCTCCGCCTGGAAGGGTCTTGGATACGGAACAGTGATGTACTTGGCAGCGATTACAGGCATAGATACTGAAATGTACGAAGCGGCTGAAATCGATGGCGCCAACATTTTTCAGCGGATCCGGAAAGTGACGATTCCAAATCTTTACCCGACGATTATTATCTTGGTGCTGCTGGCGGTCGGGAATATTTTCCGCGGTGATTTCGGAATGTTCTATAACATGATCGGCAACAACGGTTTGTTGTTCTCTTCGACAGACGTGATCGATACTTTCGTGTTCAGATCGCTGATTACTTCGAATGATATCGGCATGTCGGCTGCGGCAGGTGTTTTCCAGTCCGTTCTTGGCTTCGCAACGATCATGACTGTGAACTATGCTGTTCGTAAATACGATAAAGACCGCGCCTTATTCTAACCGCATCAGAGGTACAGTTTTCATAATGGAGGTAACGATATGAAGCAGCTCGATCGTAAAATATTCTCGGGTATTGGTTATGTATCCCTAATCTTTCTCGCAATTTTATGTATATTCCCGTTTATACTTGTCGTATCTTCATCGCTGACGGAAGAAACTAAAATTCTAACGGATGGCTATCAATTTATACCGACTGCCTTCTCAACGGAAGCCTACAGGATTTTATTTAAATATCCCGACCAGATGATTCAAGCTTACACGGTGACAATCGGCGTTACTATAATAGGCACACTGTTTGGCTTGTTTCTGACTTCGATGACGGCTTATGCGCTTTCCAGAAAAGATTTTAAATGGCGTAATAAGTTCTCATTCTTCTTCTTCTTTACAACTTTATTTAACGGTGGTCTCGTTCCATGGTATCTGCTTATGGTTAACTATCTCCATATAAAGGATACACTCATGGCTTTAGTGATTCCGATGATGCTCAATGTCTTTTACATCATTGTTATGAAGTCTTTTATGGGCAGTATTCCGGAGGCGATTGTGGAATCGGCCAAAATTGACGGCGCAGGCGATTTTAAAATTTATGCCCGTCTAATCCTGCCTCTTTCCAAGCCGGCGCTAGCTACTATTGGTTTGTTCCTGGCCCTTGCTTATTGGAACGACTGGTACAATGCCCTTCTATTTATTTCTGATGAGAAACTGATGCCGCTTCAATATTATTTGTACAAAATGCTAGGCAATATGGACGGCATGCGAAAAGCCATGATGGGTGCAGGAGCAGTCGTAACCACATCGATCCCGAGCGAGAGCTTGAAGATGGCAATGACGGTTGTGGCCACAGGTCCGATCCTGCTCGCTTATCCATTCGTTCAGAGATATTTTGTTCAAGGTTTAACGATTGGCGCTGTGAAAGGATGAACCCGGGAATATCCGGTTTATCAATATAATTAAACACAAGGGGGAAGGCTTGAGATGCTGAAGAAAAATAGATTGATCATGCTGGCGCTCGTTTTAACCTTCGTAATGATTCTAAGTGCATGCGGCGGTGGCAATAACAACGCTAATACGCCTGCAAAGGCTACAAGTAATACAGAGGTTGCAGGTGATGCCACGAACGCACCAGACGCCACCAACACCTCAGAACCTGCAGCTGACCCAAACACCATTGATACCTCAAAAGAAGTTAAGCTGAAAATGATCTTCGTTGGTCCTAAACCGGTAGACTATGATAGTGTTTTTGCTGAGATTAACAAAAAGCTGAAAGAAAAAATTAATGCGACCCTTGAGGGTGAGTTCTTGGACTGGTCTGACTGGGCTCAAAAATATCCATTGAAGCTGGCGGCAAATGAAGATTTCGATCTCATCTATTCGGCAAACTGGGCTGGCTATAATGATCAGGCGCTGAAAGGCGGGTTTCTAGAATTAACCGATGAGCTGATTACGAAATATATGCCGCAAACTAAGGCAGTGATGTCAGATGTGAGCTGGGATCAGGCAAAAGTAAACGGCAAACTGTACATGGTTCCACAAAACAGAGGAGAGTCTGTTGAAAAGCTGATTCTGTATCGTGAAGATTTGCGTAAGAAATATAATCTTCCTGAAATCAACAGCCCGGAAACGTATGCTACGTATTTGAAGACGATAGCTGAAAAAGAAAAAGGAATTACACCTTTCACTCCGGAAACGGGAGACTGGAAGTATCATAACTTAGACCGTATATTACTGAAGCAGCAAAGCGAATGGAATATGTTTGACCTCGACCTTCCGTTTGCCTTCAAATTGACGGATGAAACAGGCAAAGTCTTTAACGTCTATGAAACACAAGAGTTCAAAGATTTGCTCGTGTATTACAAAGATCTAGCTGACAACAATGCCTGGTCAAAAAACGTACTAAACAGCAAAAATGATCATCAGGCGGATTTTAAAGCAGGAAAAACCGCGTCGATTACGCACAATAACGGAACACTTGGAGCACTTATGGCTTTGATGCGTCAAGAAAATTCACCTTATGAAGTGGCACTAGCCGATATCAACCAAGGTAAGAAAAAATCAGTAGCGATTTCTACACAAAACGGTACGTCGATTCATGCGACTTCCAAAAATGTGGAACGTTCCTTGATGCTGATCGATCTGATGCAGAATGATAAAGAACTGCACGACCTGATGATGTACGGAATTAGTGGCGTACACTATGAACCGGTTGGCGACACCAAATATAAAGCACTCGATAAAAATCCGAACTTTACCGGCTTCTCTAATTGGAACTTTAACTCGCCACTCAACCTTGACAATGAAGCATTCCCTCAAGAAGCTAACGATCTGGCTAAGGGATGGGAAGCTAACGTCTACCACTATGCTCTTGAAACCTTTGTATTCGACAATAGCAAAGTGAAGACTGAAATTGCCAATGTGGGCAATGTAATGCTCCGCTATGCCATTCCGCTTGAGTACGGTGTAATTAAAGATATCGACAAAGGACTTGCAGATCTGAACAAACAACTAAAATCAGCTGGTGTTGATAAAATTCAAGCTGAACTGCAAGCTCAAATCGATGCTTTCTTGGCGAATAAGTAAGATACAGGATAAGGAAGACCCAACAGTCATGGGATGGCTGTTGGGTCTTCCGCTTTTTGTTGAAACAAGAGGAGAAGCACCCTGACAGCAGTTGGACCCTTATCCCTGCTTGGAAATAATCGGAGCTATTCAACAGGGGTGGTGGTTTCGTTTTCCGGGCATGTTACTTAAAACATGTTAGGAGGGGATAAGGGATGTCCAGAAGAAACAGGAAATATGCCGTGCCGGGAGTCAGCCGCGGAATGCAAACGTTTAAAGCCGAGGTGATGCGGCGCGAGGGTTATAATGTAGATCCGGAGCGGCCTGATGATGTGAAATACGAAGTGGCAAAAGAACTTGGTGTCCCATTGGAGCACGGTGAAAATGGACATTTGAGTACAGAATCAGTGGGTCAGATTGGCGGGAAAATTGGTGGATCGATGGTCCGCGAGATGATTCGTCTCGCACAGCAGCAATTGGTGGACCAGGAGAGGGAATAGCATTTTTCTAATCATAATGTTGCAGTAATCATGGGAGGCGGCTTTAGTCCTAATTTGTATGGGACGGAGACCGTCTTCTTTGCGTTTTCCCAAAACAACCTAATTAATGGTAGAATTTTACCGATGTTCCACGGTATAGTGAAGAAGGATATAACGCCATTCAATTCTGTATTGGGAGAGGAATCGTCGGATGAATCAGAGGTATCGTAAACGGAACACAGCTGCTTTTACAGGGGTATCGTATTTTGCATTGGCTGCAGGTCTTTTTCTATTCTGTTTGGGGGTGTACAACGACGATTGGGAATTGAACGTGAAAGGGTATTATTTGCTTTGCATGGTGTTAATTACGATTAGCTGTATCGTTGTGCAAAAGGTCGTTAGAGACAATTCAGAGGATAAAGAAATTAAGCTGGAAAATCCGAAACACAGGATGAGAAATACAGGGGCTTTCACAATTATGGCTTTTGCAGGCTTGGTTATTGGGTATGTAATGTTCTTTATTGGTCTGTACAATGCTCCATTTCAATTGAATGTAAAGGGGTATTATATAGCTGTTATTCTGTTGATTTCATATAGCGCCGTTGGCGTTCAGAAAGTGACGAGAGATAACGCCGAGGACAAAGAGATTCTCGCCGAGCAAGATGCCAGGAGGGACATTCAAGGATAAAGAGGGACAATTATCATAGATTATAAAGAAGAGCTTCGTGAGTAGTGACGAAGCTCCTTTTTATTTTAAAATCTCTTATCCAAATCCTCCAGCACGATTTCCAGAATCATCCTCGTATCCTGTTTCAGTTCGCCATTCAAATGCTCTCTGATATAAGAGACAGCCGGTTCGCCGAGTCCAATCATTTGTTCGTACGCTTCGTAGTCCGTTTTCCAGAAGCTGTAAGGGCTGCCCTCACCGAATTCACCCTGCTCGATGACAGTAACCCAATGAAGAACCTGCCCTTTAAGCGGTTTCTGCTGAACTGCGTTGACGGCTACCTGGAAGGCTTTGTCCTTCTCGTTTACATTAGGCATCGCCTTATATAGCTGCTCCTCGCTAACGCATTTTCGAAGCAACTGACTGGTGGTGAGAAAATCCCCTCCGACCCCATCCGCCGCAGAGACGTAGGCGATGAAATCATCGGTACGATTGAGCTGCTGAAGGTCATGCTCCAAACGATGAATCACATCAATGGCTATCAGGAAGAGCTGGGAATCTCCAAGTGTTTTCTCCAACATATAGTTTTCTTCGATTGCGAGATATCGGGGCTCGTCCATGTTGATGCAGTAGAGAATACTCAGCCACTTCTGAAGCCGCTCAGGTATTTCTTCATACATGAATGTGTAGTCACCTTCTGCGTATTTGAATTCCTGATAAAGTTGCTCGCGGGCCAAGTTATAGTGGTCGTTTTTTCTTTCAAGATACCGCTGACGATTATGTTCAAGGGCGTCCTCCACACTTTGGTTCAAACACTCCAGATTGTTGATGTAAATTAGATAGTCTCCGTGATACGTATCCGTATAAATGGAAAAGGTGTAGACATCCTTGTTGTTCCCCTCTGCGATATAATTCCTCAAAGCAGATTTACAAAACTCATATAAGGCTTCTTCAACGTCTTTGGAACTCACAACGATACCATCAGTCGAGCTGATCGAATCCATCTCGATGATTTTCTTATCGGGGGTACAGAGGATATAGCTTCCACTGCCATCCAATTCCCGTCTTCCGCTGATTAGCTTGCCGATATGCACATCATAAGCACTCATTGTCGGAACATCTCCCTTTGTTTGAATGTGTATGCAATATTCAACGTGAGTTGGAGCATTTTCAGCTTATTAACTTTCTTGAGGGAGAGTTGTAAAGCTAAAGTTACTCCGTTAAAGTGATCATAAGACATGTTAGATAAGGAGCAGTGAAATGAAATTTATAAAAGAAAATCTCTTTTGGCAACATCCAACGAGCACTTTTTCTATTACAGATGACAGGATTGAAATTGTAACTGAGCCTAATACTGATTTTTGGCAACGCACCTATTATGGGTTTAGAAATGATAATGCACCTGCGCTGCTAATGAAGACGGACGAGAAATACTTTTCTTTTATAGTGAAAACTGATTTTGACAGCGCTCATAGATTTGACCAGTGTGGAGTAATTATTTATCAGGACAGTGACAATTGGTTCAAGGCATCGATTGAATATGAGAATGAAGAATATCAAAGATTGGGTAGCGTAGTTACGAATCACGGATATTCAGATTGGGCAACAACAGATATCGATGCAACAATAAAAACAATGTATTACAGATTAAGTCGGCGTGAGAGTGACTTCTGTGTTGAAAATTCTCTTGATGGAATTACATTTAAGCAGATGCGTATATTCCATTTGTTTGAAGGGAGTGAGCATATAAACTTTGGTTTATATGCTTGTAGTCCAGAGGATTCGTCATTTACAGCAACATTCACAGAATTAGAAATAACAGAATGTCGGTGGTTGGAGCACAAATAAGATTCATAAAGCACTCAAGCGGCTACAGCATGCATAATTGGCTATCTTCTCCTTCATATTATAGAGGGTACTCATCTAAGAACAAAGGAGAATATACTTTGCAGCAGCAACTACAGTCAGGAAGCGTGACGATGGGCGGACAGCAGCTAGGTCACGGCGCCCACGAAATGTTCGATGTGCACGAGGTATTGTCCTGCCAGATCAATGTACTGGACCAGTTCATGATATTCAGAACTTTTGTTCAGGATCAGGAGCTTCTGTCCATCTTGGATCGTCAGTACAATTTCATGCTGGATCAGTACAACTTGACCTGCCAATGTTTTAAGACAGGGCAAAAGCCGAGCCAGGAAACGGCTACCTATCTCATCCCGAATATGACACAGCCAGTTTACGGCCTCCAACCTGCCCAGCCGAAGAAGCCTAACACGTCACTGACAGATGTGAAAGATGCAGGGGTCAGCGGGTATATGCTTGGTCTAATCAAATCCCATGCCTCTTTGCTGGCCATGTCATCACCTGAAGTGACGAACCCAGCGCTACGCCGGGTATTGGCTTCACAGGTGCAGCAATTTATTGAAATGGGTTATGAGTTGTTTCTTTATCAGAACAAACATGCCTATTATCAGGTTCCGCAGCTTCAGGTTTCAGTAATACAGCAGATGCTGGATGCCTATGTTCCTGCTGCCGGATCTCCTCAGATGCCGACAAGCAACTAGAGCACTACCGATCTCTAAATTGTAAATTACCCGGCTTCGTTCGTTATTGAACAGAGGCCGGGTTTTCTTGTGCCTGCCTAAGCTTGTACCAGAATAAAATAGCACCCGATAACGCATAGTAAAACCAGACGGAGGGGATATACATATGGGTACTCCAACTGGCAAGCTACCTTGGTGGCAGCTTACTCTATTTGGTGTAGGTTGCACGATTGGCACGGGATTCTTTCTTGGTTCCAGCATCGCTATCCGTAAAAGCGGATTATTGGTGTTGGTTATTTTTGTGTTGGCGGCTGTGGCAACTTTGTTCGTCTATGAGGCGCTAGCCCAAATGACTATGCAGGATCCTCAAAAAGGTTCTTTTCGTAGTTATGCCAAGGAGGCTTTTGGCCGCTGGGCAGGCTTTGGCATGGGTTGGATCTATTGGTGTTCAGAAATTCTAATACTTGGCAGCACCTTAACTGCCTTGGGCCTGTTCTCGCGGGTCTGGTTTCCGAGCTGGCCGCTTTGGATTTTTACCGCAATTTATGCTGTGATGGGTCTGCTGGTCATTATTCTAGGCAGCCAGGGGATTAACAAAGCGGAAAATCTATTCGCCATGATTAAAATCGCCGCGGTACTGATGTTTATCGTGGTCGCTGCGGTTGCCCTTTTGAGAGGGAGGGGGAATTGGGATACGCTTCACAGTTCGACAGCATGGCTGAATAAAGGCTGGATGGGTGCCTGGAAAGGATTACTTTATGCGTTCTATGCTTTTGGCGGCATTGAGGTCATGGGCTTTATGGCGTCGGATCTCCGGGACTCCAAAGAAGCTCCGAAAGCAGGCAGGTTTATGCTGCTGGGCGTGACATTGCTGTATGTACTGTCGATAGGACTCGCCCTATTATTCGTGAGCCCTGAGAAAGTGAGACCTGATCAAAGCTCAATTATTGCTGCACTTGAAGCGATGGAACTACCTATTCTTGTATATGTGCTGAATGGGGTAATGATCGTGGCCGGATTCTCCATTCTAGTGGCTTCATTGTATGCGGTCTCGACTATGCTGGTGACCTTGGCTGAGGATAAAGATGCTCCTTCTTGGCTGGCGGTGACTAAAGGAAAAAGGGAGATGCCGCTCTACGCGCTTGGTATCAATATGCTGGGCCTGTGCGTGACAATTGTACTGAGCTTGTTTCTGCCAAAGCAAATTTTTGAGCATATTACCACAGCGGCCGGTCTAGTTATTTTGTACACATGGCTATTCATCCTTGCCTCTTTCCTTAAGTTACTGAAACCAAAGATGGGCGGTTGGATTAGATCCATGGTCGCTATGGCGCTGATCATTGCTGCCGTGGCAGGTACACTTTTTGAAAAAGGGGGCCGTCCCGGCTTCTGGTCCAGCCTTCTGATCATCTGTGTCATTGCGTTGATTACCTGGTTTAGGGAGCACCTTTTGAAAAAACGCGGACAAACTTCATAAGCGCTTAAGAGTGAAATTTCATTCCTATTGCTTTGAACTTGTTCTTCATATAAGTATATGGACATTTAGACGGTGCACTCTCGTCATCTCGTAGAAAATATTGCTTCCATTCCAGACTGTCCTCCTGCCCATACCATTGAAGGGAAGGATGTGCGGGAACACTATCGTAGTCAGCGAGCTTCTTGCGGATCTGCTTCTTCATATTGCGGCCAAATGCGGTAGAATCATTAATATTCTCGAACACCCAACGCGGCTGAAAAGCAATGACAAAATAAGGGGTATGGCGGCTTCTCCGCAGCTCATGTGCCGGGGTTGCGCAGAACGCGAAATACGGGTGCCCATAAAAGCAGAACTCCCACGAAGGATGGGAGGGATCTGTAGAAATTTCATCGGGCCAGGGCACCGTGTCCACCGCGCTGACGCGGTCCAGAACCGACCAGAACAAATCCTCATATTCCTCAATGGTGAAACCTTTGGCCAAATCTTCCGGTGTTTCGAAAAAAAGAACAAGGGACGCATATTTGCCGGTATCCCGTGAGCATTCCCCATATTGACGAAGTAATTCTGCGACCTCTATTGCAGACTCTTCACTTCGTGGATCAGCTACGAAACCAAAACGCAAATGATTGGACAGAAACCCCTGACGTCCCGGAATACAGGGGTATCTGCCTTCGGGATCTGCAATCATAGATGTAAATTGACGAAAAGCATCCTGCTGCCAGTACGTCAGCTCAGCTAGATGCTCATCGAGCCAGACCTTTGTGTTCAAATGGGCCATCCAAAAACACCCTCCTCGTTAAGTTCAAAACATCCTATGCGAAGGGAGGGAGATGGGTGAAGGCCTAGAAAAGCTCCTGCTTGTTAAACATATTAGCCAAACAACTGTGTAAAAGCCTGAAAACCGAAGTAGATGCCAAAACCAAGAAGGCAAATCCCCGCGGTAAGGGAAATGAATCGGAGCATAGAAGGGCCGGTGAACCGATGAAGGAAGCTAGACAACATCGCCATCACTACATCCCAGAGTAGAATACCAACAAAAATACCCATGCTATTCCACAGCACCTGATCCAAATGTTGATTTTCTATGCTTTTGGCCAGAATGGAGCCGTAGATGCCTAACCAGAAGAGAATGCTGAGTGGGTTCATCAGTGCCATCAAAAAGCCAGTACGGAAGGCGCTAGTACCGGTCTGTGCACCACGCGAGGCGGATCCAGGCACGGCATTGATATTTTTCAAAGTGTCAATTCCGGTATAAAGGAGAACGAAGCTGCCGAATGTCCACAGGAAGGTTTTCATAAACGGGGTATTCAGAAAGTGGGCTAGTCCAAAGTAAATGAGTAGCATATACACTAAATCTGCACACATGGCTCCCAGTCCAATCATCCAGGATTGGAAAAATCCCATCCGCGCTCCCCGGTCGAGCTGGGCTGCATTGATGGGACCAATCGGTGCAGATAACGATATTCCGAGTACGATATAGGTTAAAAAGCTATTCATGGTCATCGCTCCTTGAATGAGATGTTAACTTGTACAAGTCATTCTATTCAAGAAGTAGGTAAGTTAGAAGACGAGCCTTTTGGCACTAACCTCTTTGCGACATATTCTAAAGGATCTCTACGGCAATCGGTGTACATTTATACCCATTGCAGACACTTTCGGAGCAGGGACAAGCCGATATGGCAATGATCAGATCCATCTCAGCCCGCAGCTCAATATAATCCCCAGCTTTAGAAAGCGGTCGCTCCACGCTGACTTTTCCAGAAGGATCAATGACAGTATTCATAAAAAGATTAAACGGATAATGCTGATCGGGAGCGGGCAGGCCAAACTCCGCAAGTGCCTCATTCAGGTTATTGTAGCAGCTGGCGTGATCCTTTTTGTTATACAGCACCTCATACATCTCGGGACGGCAGGCAGAATTAATGAAATCATGGCGCCTCACAGTATCCTTAATAATCGTAAGCAGTGGTCTGTATTGGTTGGAATAGAGGATGTCCCCCGGGAGCACATTCATCTTGCCTAGAGCATCTATCGTTACACCGGGGTCAATCCGTTCATTAGGGCGAACGGCGTTATAAGCAGCGAAATCGGCTACCTGCTCACCCTCTACATCGGTTACCCGGACAATCTGTCCTTTGTCCAACTTGAAGCCCAATCCCTTGGTTGCTGGAATCAGCCATTGATGTTCGCTCATCAGTACTCTCCTTCGGGATAGTCATAGTCTGTGAGAGTTAGTATGGCTTTTTGCTAAAAAAGTCATACAAAGTATGGAGTTGTGTGGTGTACCATAGAAACAATCGTATCCGATTCGATGACATCACAAGCCTATAGTAGCGTTGTTGCAGGAATCATCCCATTTATCGTTGAATATATCCCGTTAACCGTATTGCGTATTCAAGATACGCAGCCACAGGAGGGAACAACATTGAAATCGACTACCGTTCAAAGCCTTACGGAGACGTTTAAGCTGGAAGTGCTTGCAGGTGCTAGCTGTATGGATCGTGAAATCACTCGTTCAAAGGCGCATAGACCTGGTCTGGAGTTCGTGGGTTACTTTGATTTTTTCCCAACGAAGCGGGTACAAGTATTGGGCTGCAAGGAAATCAATTATCTATTAACCCTAAGCGTTGAAGAGCGCAAGTTACATATTGGTAATATCGTCAAGTATCATCCACCCTGCTTTATTGTGACGACAGGTCAGCAGGAGATTCCTTATTTAACTCTATTCTGCGAAGAAGAGGGCATCCCGCTGCTTCGGACGCAGGAGACGACGACAGAGATCATCGCAAAGATTGATACCTATCTGGTGAAGGCGCTGGCGCCAGAGCTTTCAATTCATGGGGTATGTGTAAACGTGTCTGGTATAGGTGTCCTACTCAGAGGTAAGTCAGGAATTGGAAAAAGCGAAACCGCGCATACGCTTATTAGAAGAGGCCATCGGTTTGTGGCGGATGATATCGTGGTGCTGAAGAAGCTGGGACCAGCGACGCTTCTCGGCACACATAACGAGACGACCCGCGAATTCCTAGCGCTGCGCAGTATTGGTCTGATCAACGTTGTACGCCAGTACGGGCGTAGAGCTTTTCAGGATGAGACGCGAATTGTACTCGACATCGAGTTGTCTCCTTGGCGAGAGAATTCCTTGAATAATGAGCTCGAACTGGAGCCGAAGTTCACAGATTATCTCGGTGTTCAAATTCCGCATATTGAAATCCAGCTTCAGCCCGGCCGTGACGTAGCTGGTCTAATCGAAGCTGCCGCTAACAACTGGTATCTGAAGCAGCTTGGCTATAGCGCTGTTGAAGAGTTTATGCAGAGGATTGAAAACGGGATGTAGTCGTGAAGGTAAAACATATCAATAAATAGAATATCCTAGTATTTTTGAAAGGACTGTCCGCAGGTGAGAGTACTGCTTATGGACAGTCTGTCTATTTATTATGACCTACGCATTACTTTTTGTGTGTGCTAAACTGATAATAATGAAAAGGGGATGAATCATGGGTAGAAAACAATCTTTTACTGAAGCCGAGCTGCTTGATATGACAAAAAAATTAGTATTGGATCATGGCTATGATGGCTTTCATCTCAAGTTGCTCTCGCAACATCTGTCCGGCGCCCGAAGTACCATTTATCAATATTATTCTAATAAAGAAGAGATCGTTGCCGCTTGTATGAAGCGCGTAATCGCAGCGGTATTAGATAAGGCATTAACAATTAATGAGGCAAACCCCATGGACGCTCTTGAGCAGTTACTTCTTATTTATGTAGAAGAATCTTCGCTCCATCAGCTCCTGGGAGATGCCAGTAAAATAAACACAGCGAATTCTGCTGCAGCGGCGAGAGACCTTGAATTTATTGAGGAAGCACATAAGACTCTTAAGATTCAGTTATCTGGTTTGTTCGCACGTGCACAGCAGGAAAATAGCCTTCGGAAGGATATCCCACTTCCTGTACTTATTGGCGTTTTTTTTAACCTAATTAATACACCTAATATGTTAAATATCCCAACGCCTGATTGGGGTAAGGTGTTATTTGAAATGTGGATTGGGGGCGCAAAGAGCTGATCTAATTTTGAATAAAATTTGACACATATGTCATTTATGTTGTTTAATAAATTAGACGTGTGTCAGTGCCATTTAATTTGACACATGTGTCAAATTAAATGTAAAGGGAGCTGAAAAAGATAATGTTCTTAGCTATGAAGGAATTGATGCATAGTAAAATGAAGTTCTCAATGATTACCGTTATTTTTGTATTAATTGCTTGGTTGGTATTCATTTTATCAGGTTTAGGTACTGGATTATCTACACTAGCTGCCTCCACAATCATGACTATGAAGGCTGATTATGTAGTTTTTGAAGAAGGGTCGCAGTCTTCGATGAGCAAGTCCCTTCTGTCTGAGCAGTTATTGGCCGAAGTGGAGCTATTGCCAAATGTTAGTGCTGCAGCACCGATGGGAAGTACAATGGCAACAGCGCTGAAAGGGCAAGGTGCTAAGAACGAGGACAAGGTAGACATCGCAATTATAGGAATTAATCCAGGAAGTTTCTTGGAGCCGGCTACCGTGGAAGGGGAGAGCTTAACTTCTGAGAATTCTACTGGTGTACTGGTGAACTCGACCATGAAGGATGAGGGCTATAGCCTCGGTGATACTTTTCTGTTAGACGGTACAACGGAATCATTGACGATTATCGGGTTTGTGAAGGATCAGACCTATAACCACGTTGCTTCCGTATTTACTCCGATGGAGGAGTGGCGGAAGATTAATTTTGCTGCTCCGGGTTCAGATAAAGGAGTTCCAGGTCCGGTTAATGCAATTATGCTGCAAGGCAAGGATATCGATCCAGAAGTAATAAATAGCAAATTATCAGGTACGGATACGGTTACCCGGGCAGGAGCTGTTCAAGGGATGCCAGGCTACAAGGAAGAGAATGGTACGATTTTAATGATGCTAGCATTTTTGCTGGCGATCTCAGCATTCGTGCTTGGAGTGTTCTTCTATGTAATTACGATGCAGAAGACCAACCAGTTTGGCATTATGAAAGCTATAGGTGCTAGTAACAAATTCCTTGGAAAAGCCATTGTATCGCAAGTATTTATAATTTCTTTGACTAGTATTGTAATTGGAATCTTACTGACTTATGGGACAGCCGCCATTATGCCGAAGGGTATGCCTTTCAAGCTGGAAACGAATCTTGTCGTAACTTATTCTGTAATCTTACTAATTATCGCTGTGTTAAGTTCGATGGTATCCGTTCGAAAGATTACAAAGATTGATCCGCTACAGGCATTGGGGAGGATTGAATAATGACTAAGGGATTACAAATGAATGATGTTACAAAATACTATGCTGAAGGAAGTAATCGTATCGCCGCACTTGATCATGTAAGCCTGTCGGTCGAGCCGGGTGAGTTCGTGGCTGTAGTTGGACCGTCGGGTTCAGGTAAAAGTACGTTCTTGTCTATTGCTGGAGCGATGCTTGAAGCTTCAGAAGGGGAAGTTAAGCTGAATGGGCATACTATTTCTACGCTTTCTGCCAAAGAACTGTCGAATATAAGACTACAAGAAATCGGATTTATTATGCAATCTTCAAATTTGGTTCCTTATTTAAATGTTTTGGATCAATTGCTAATAGTAAAAAGGATGTCGAGTAAAGTAACTAGAGAGGATAAGCAATTGGCGGCTAAGCTACTCGAAGAGCTGGGTCTTGGCGCGAAGCTAACAAGTCTTCCAGAAGAGTTATCAGGTGGGGAAAAGCAACGGACAGCCATCGCTCGGGCATTAATAAATAATCCTAATGTTATCTTGGCGGACGAGCCTACAGCAAGTTTGGATACTAAACGGGCCCATGAAGTAGTTAGTCTAATTGCGCAAGAGGTGAAGTCACGCCAGAAAGCAGCGATTATGGTTACTCATGATGAGCGTATGCTTGAATATTGTGATAAAGTATACCGGATGGAGGATGGTAAGTTATCTTTGTTTCCTCTAAAAGATGTTTATAAATAAATTATGCCTTCGTACTATTAACCCAGGCGGATTTAGAGCCGCTAAGATTAGCCGTTCTAGATCTAATTGAGAAATTAGAGGATCATTTAAGATCAGAGGGTATACTTAACCAGTTCGAGTCAGTTGCTGCGTTTGAATCTTTTGTTAAAGGCTGATCTCATAGTGAAAAGAATAGTAATCAAAGAGCGACTGTGGCTGACACGGCGCTTTTTTTTTTTTTGATGATTGTATTCCTATTACGACATACTATTCCTAGGTATAATCGCCTCAAGGGTATGGATATGCAGGAGGGCATGCATGATTGGAAGGTCATAGGCTATAAATGGTATAATTTCTAATAGGTATTTTGAGTGATCGTTAATAGGAGGTATTAATGATGAGTGATGAACTATTGGCAAAACTGGATGAGTGGCATGAGGAAGATGAATTTCAGGAAATCGTGGATGCAATAACAGAAATTCCTGAAGAGGAAAGAGATTATGTTCTAACTAGTCATTTGGGAAGAGCGCTTAATAATCTCGGGCAATATGAAGAGGCCTTAGAGCAGTATTTGAGCATTGAAGAAGAGGGCGAAGGTGACCCACTCTGGCATTACCGTATCGGAGTTTCCTATTATTATCTTAAGCGGTATGATGAAGCTTTAAAAGCATTTACAATTGCAGATGAGCTAGAGCCTGATGATGAGGACACCTTGGAGTTTTTGGGTTGGATCAAACGCAAATTGGCTAAGAAAGCTGCGAAGAAGCCTGTGAGCAAACCCGCAAAGAAGCCTGTAGTAGCGATCGACACCACCAATTTTTGGGATGACAGCGAGTATGCGTTCTCAGAATATATCTCTGAACCGCCTACAGATGCATTGATTGCTTCAGTGGAAGAAGAGCTGGTATTTAAGCTGCCAAAATATTACGTTGAAATGATGAAGTTACATAATGGGGGGATTCCTCATAACAATCGCCACCCGATTCCGGGCACAGGAGAGTTTATTACGATCTCAGGGATCCTCGGGATTGGACGAGATAAGAATAAGTCGCTGTGTGGAGCTTCAGGCAGCCGGACTGTGATTGAGAATGGACGTTATCCTGAGGTTGGCGTGGTGATTTGTGATTGTCCTTCTGAGAATGAAGTAATCATGCTGGATTACCGCGAGTTTGGAAATGACGGGGAACCCGAGGTTATTCATGTAGATCGAGATAACAAATACAAGATCACACGCTTGGCTGACAATTTTGAGACCTTTATCGGCGGACTGGTGAAATAGTGGATTTCGCTGGCTAAGAATATGATTACCGAGGCACTCCTTAACAGGAGTGCCTTTCTTTATCACTTGTCGCTATGGAATACCTTAGATTGAAGCACATCCAGCGCTCGGTTGATTTCTTCTAGTTCTTCAACAGAAGAATCCTTAATCCGGTCCAGGAAACGTTCGCCGATCCGCTCAAAAGCTGTATTCATCATCGCTTGTCCCTCTTCGGACAGTCGGATGAATTGCTTACGCCGATCTTCTGCGACATCCAGCTTTTCGCAAAGATTCTTTTCTGTTAATTTCTTGAGCTCACGGCTCGTGTTCGGCATAGAGATATTCTTACAATCACTGATTTGACTGAGAGTCACAGGCTGACTGACCGCTATATACTCCAGAATACTATATTGAACGGGCGTAATACCTTCCGGTCTAACATCTTTGGTTAAGTCGAATGTTACTTCATGGACTGCCGTCGTAAAGGTCACAAATTTATGAAAAAACGCTTCTTTGTCCATAACGATCACCTCTTAGTTTAAACTTTAACAAATTAATTATCATAATACAATTATCATTTGACAACTAAATAAAGGTTGTGATACGATTTTGTTATCAAATGATAATTAAAGAGGTGGAGCAATGAACGTTTTAGTTATCTATACACATCCGAATCATAAAAGTTTAAGTTATGCTTTTTTCAATAAAGTCATTCAAGGAAGTAATGAGAATGCTAAGATCTCGAAGATCGAGGTGCTTGATCTATATGAAGAGCAATTTGATCCGGTGCTGGTCTTTAATGAAAACAAACGTAGAAGAGACATGCATATCGATCCCAAGCTAGAGAAATATCGTGAGCAGATTCGTCAGGCCGACAAAATTGTGTTCGTGTACCCGATCTGGTGGGGCCGGCCTCCCGCTATGCTACTCGGGTATATTGATCAAATGTTCGCTTCTAATTTCGCTTACAGAGAAAAGGGCGGGCTTATACCTGAAGGGCTGCTGAAAGGGAAGTCAGTAGTTTGTATTTCCAGTATGAAGGGGCCAACCCTGTATCCTTTATACTGGTTAAATAACTCCCATAAAGTGCTGATGAGAAAAGCATTATTTCAATATTGTGGGATCAAGAAAGTGAAGTTTTTCGAGTTTGGGAATATGGAGAGCCCGAAAGGTAAACATGAAAAGAAGCTAAATCAGGTGTATCAATATTTTAAATCTGTAGCTAATTAATAAGATAGACTCAGCAGCACTATGATTTTTTCGGCTCGTTGTATAGATAAGCAACATAATCCTGCAGTACTGAAGTATGGCCCATTTGTCGTAGCATTGTACCGATATTCCCACGGTGATAGCTGCCATGGTTCGCAACGTGAAAGATAGCCCCAGAAATGGATGTCTCAAGCGATCCCATCGTTGGATGATCTAACACAACGGTGGGATCCTTATCTATTTGACTAGCCAACACCATTTTATTTTTGCTGGTTAGCTCACGATAGAGGACATCCATTTCTTCAATATCTTTTATTGCTAACAAGGGCTCTAATTGGGCAGCTGATGCTTTAGCTTCATTCCTAGTTCGTCCTGAAATCAAGTCAAACCAAATATTCTCCACGACATAAATATGCGTCACAACCTTTGCTACCGAAGAAAAACCACTCTGAATATCCTTATGATAAATGTCTTTAGGCAACTCCTTTAAGCGATGGATGATCGTTTGATTGGCCCATACATTATAATCATACATTTCTAACGCGGGATGCTTTTTCATGAGTTTCTCCCCCTAAAATTATGGATGCTTTAATTATACCCATCCCCAGAAAGCCCGGTACAATTTAGAAATGTTTATTACAGGATCTTTTGTCCAAAATAAACCAGAATACAGACGACAGCGATAAAGCAGAGGAGTAACCAATCCGCTAGCTTCATTCCCATCTAAACCGTACCTGCCTTGATCATTGTTAAGTTCTCACCACTTACTTGTTTGATTAAATTCATTACCTTATAGGCTCCTCTGCCGTTCTCATAAGGCTTCATCTTATCTTTGTAAGTAGAGCGGTTCTCGTATAGCGTCATAATCGAATGAACAAAGGTTTGAGTGGTCATCTCTTCTTCAAGTAACATTTCAGCGAGTCCAGTTTGTTGAAAATACTGCGCTTGGGCAAGTTGACCAGAGCGGCTGCCACCATTCGTGTGCGGAATTAATAACATTGGCTTTTGCATAGAAAGAAGCTCCATCATAGAATTTGAGCCTGCACGGGATACGACAACATCCGCCATAGCTAATAAATGCGGCAACTCACAGCTTGTAATGAACTCATACGATTTGTAGCCTGACATCGAGAGGTGATAATCAACTTTTCCCTCCCCGCAAATATGAACCACTTGAAATTTATTTATCAACTCAGCGAGTACATTGTTCACCATTTGGTTAATGCTATGTGCCCCTTGGCTTCCTCCCATAATAAGAAGAACAGGCTTAGCAGAGGTGAATCCGCAAAAGGCTAAACCACGTTGTTTATCAGCTAATTTGAATTGCTCCTTCAAGAGCGGTCCCACATGAACGGCTTTGAGGGAAGCGGACTGGGTTACAGTATCCAGAAAATTTGTACACAGATGAGTGGCAAACGGAAGTGATATTTTATTAGCTAGTCCAAGATTTAGGTCCGGTTCATAAATAATGATAGGCACTTTGTTAAGTTTAGCCCCAATCACGACGGGTACAGAAACAAATCCACCTTTAGAAAAAATTACACTTGGTTTGATGGTTCGTAGGAGCCTGTAGGATTGAAAGATGCCCTTCATGATTTTGAATACATCAGTTACATTGTTCCAATCGAAGTAGCGTCTCAATTTTCCTGTGGAAATAGGATGATAGGTCACACCCTCCTTGTAATCAGACAAAAGCTTACGCTCAATCCCTTGTTCGGAGCCTATATAATGAACGTCCCAATCCTCTGCTAAACACTTAGGGATCAACACGAGGTTGCCGGATACATGGCCAGCGGAGCCTCCACCTGTAAATACGATCGAGGTACTCATACTAGAAACCCACCTTGTTGTAACATTTCTTTTATCGCAGGTTTGCTCATCAACACATGATCGGAATCATAGCTTTGGAAGTCCACGGGCGGGCAAGAGGCATAAACTTTTTGTAACCCTTCTATAGGAAAAGGAGGGAGAATCACATAATAGTGATCATCCAGATGAATAGAAGATGTGCTCTCGAATTCCGAAATTAGAGCCTCACTTAAGCTCTCTCCGGGGCGGATTCCTGATTCCTTGATTTGGATCGGGCCAGTTGATAAGTTATCAATTAAGACTTGGGCAAGATCCTTAATGCGACATGCAGGCATCTTGGTCACAAAAATTTCTCCGCCTTTGCTGTCTTCTGTCGCCTTAAGGAGTAAGGTAATTGCATCATCTATGGTTAAGAAAAAACGAGTCATTCTAGCATCTGTAAGAGAAATGTCTTTTCCATTTGCAATACTTTGTTTAAAAATAGGAACCACACTGCCTGTTGAGCCCAGGACGTTGCCACTTCTCACACAAACAAACTGAGTTTTGGTTTGTCTGAGATTGGCATGCACCATTAGCTTTTCGCCTAGTGATTTTGTCATTCCGTAGGTGCTCGATGGTTGCGCTGCTTTATCGGTTGAGACGTAGACTACTTTTTTTACGCCATGTTTAATAGCGGCTTGAATCACATGCTGAGTTCCGAGTACATTAGTCTTCATCGCACTGTCCGGCTGTTGTTCACAGATCGGCACATGCTTCAAGGCTGCTAAGTGATAGATATAATCTACTTGATAGCAAGCCTGCATCAGTTCATGCTTATCACGAACATCACCAATGATGAAGGTTAGTTTGGGATTATGAAGAAATTCCTGTTGTAGTTCTACTTGAAGAGATTCATTACGGGAAAATATTCTGATTTCTTTAGGTTCTCTTTCCAATAAACGTTTTACTAGCTGCCGTCCCCAAGATCCGGTTCCTCCGGTAATTAATATGGTTGTATTCTGCACGATTTGTTCCTCCTATGATCTTAGCTATAGAATAATCATAGTATTGGTATGTTACGTGAATATGGCAAAGGGTTAAGAAGCCTTTACAACCGGCCCCTTAACCCTTTTTTAGATCTTTAATATCCGTCCGTTTGTGTACCAGATTGCTCTGCAATTTCCGCGCCCTCTCGATTATCTGAGGTACCTAGATGTTTGTGGTAGGCTTTGGCTTGAGCAAGACCTTCAGCCACTCGGCGGCCGTAGTCGGGATCAGCCTTTGTGAAATGCTCGATCATATTGTTCTGAATAACCGGCGCACAAATTTTTAGGGCATCGACCAAGTTATGAATCAATTCATCCCGTTCCCAATTCTCGAACTTGCGATAGGTATCTCCAGCTTGCCCGTAGTCATTTGTCCGACTAATTTTGTCGCGAACTAGTCGATCATTATACATCGGTTGATGTTCTTTGCCAGAAGGAGCTGCCTCCTTTAACCCGCCAAGCGAGGAAGGTTCGTAATTGACATGCGGGTTTTGCTCAGGCGCCTTATCCACATGATAAGTCATTTGCCCATCCCGCTGATTGGTTGCTACCCTTGTCTTTGGAGCGTTGATCGGTAATTGAATGTAGTTCGCGCCCACCCGGTGCCGCTGAGTATCCGAATAGGAGAACGTCCGGCCTTGCAGCAGCTTGTCATCCGAGAAATCCAGACCGTCTACTAGAACTCCAGTCCCGAAAGCGACCTGTTCCACCTCGGCAAAATAATTGTCTGGATTCCGATCCAGAACCATCTTTCCGACAGGTAAAAATGGAAAACGTTCATGATCCCAAAGCTTAGTAGGATCGAGTGGATCAAAATCGAGCTCAGGATGCTCATCGTCACTCAGGATTTGCACACAAAGTTCCCATTCGGGGTAATCCTTGCGTGCAATCGCCTCATATAAGTCCTGCGTAGCGTGACTGACATTTTTAGCTTGTATATCTTCTGCAGCCTGCTGAGTTAGATTCTTTATGCCATGTTTCAGTGGTTCCCAATGGTATTTGATTAAGACGGCTTCACCCTGTTCATTCACCCATTTGTAGGTATTGACCCCAGACCCCTGCATTTGCCGATAGTTGGCTGGAATCCCCCAAGGAGAGAACAGAAACGTAATCATGTGAGTAGCTTCAGGTGAGTTCGATACGAAATCAAACATCCGCTCTGGATTTTGCAGATTGGTCACAGGATCTGGCTTGAAAGCATGAACCATGTCAGGGAACTTTAGCGGATCACGGATAAAGAAGATCTTCAGATTGTTACCGACCAAGTCCCAGTTGCCATCCTCTGTATAGAACTTTGTGGCGAAGCCGCGTGGATCACGAAAGGTCTCCGGAGAGTAAAGACCATGAACTACCGTAGAAAATCGTACGAATACAGGTGTTTTTTTGCCTGCTTCTCGAAATAGCTTAGCACGCGTATACTTCGAGACGGGTTCATCGCCTACTTTTCCATAAGCTTCAAAATACCCGTGAGCGCCTGCACCCCTAGCATGCACAACTCTTTCTGGAATACGCTCTCGATCAAAATGTGATATCTTCTCGATGAAGTGGTAGTTTTCGAGCGTCGATGGCCCGCGATTTCCTACCGTTCGTATATTTTGATTATCTGTAATCGGATGTCCCTGTCGATCCGTTAAAATCATATCTTCTTTTTCCTTATCCATATGACAAAGCTCCACCTCTATTCAGATATGAATAGTATTTTCTACCATAATTCTGAAAAGTATGCGAAACCCACTGACAAGAGATGTTATGAAAGTTACAATTTTTATTGGCATTTGAAATAATGACTGTTATATTTGAAAATACTATGCGTTATAAGCTTAGCAACTTGGTATCGACAGAATGGAGAGGCGGAATTACATGCAACAATTTTTAGATAGTATGATTAGCGTAACAAATGATTTTTTGTGGTCAAAAATATTGGTGATCCTTCTTATTGCTTGTGGACTTTATTTCACCGTAAGATCGAAATTTGTACAGTTTGGTATGTTCAAAGAAATGTTTCGGGTTCTTAAAGGATCCAATGAAAGGTCAAAAGATAGTATTTCATCCTTCCAGGCCTTCTGCATTAGTATGGCGGCGAGGGTAGGGACAGGTAATATAACGGGGATCGCAATTGCTATTGCCATAGGTGGTCCAGGGGCTATCTTCTGGATGTGGGTGATTGCCATTATTGGATCAGCATCCGGCTTTATAGAAAGCACCTTGGCACAGGTATATAAAGTGAAGGATAAGACCGGATTTCGCGGTGGCCCTGCCTATTATATGGAGAAAGGCCTGAACAAGCGCTGGATGGGAGCGATATTCGCGGTTCTGATTACATTATCCTTCGGCCTTGTATTTAACGCGGTCCAATCGAATACGGTCACAGTGGCTTTTGAAAATTCGTTTGGCACCAACCGGGCCATTCTTGGGCTTGTAATGGCTGCTGCCTTTGCGGTGGTTATCTTCGGCGGTGTTAAGCGTATCGCAAGAATGTCTGAATACATTGTAGTGGTAATGGCAGGGCTCTACATTGGGGCTGCTCTTATTATAATGCTGATTAATATTACGGAGCTCCCGGGAGTTATCGCACTCATTGTGAAAAGTGCCTTCGGATTTGAACAAGTCGCTGGTGGCTCTCTTGGTGCAGTAGTTCTACAGGGTGTGAAGCGTGGCTTGTTCTCTAACGAAGCGGGTATGGGTAGTGCGCCTAATGCTGCGGCAACGGCAACCACGAGTCATCCGGTGAAGCAAGGGCTAATGCAAGCGCTAGGCGTACTCACAGATACGTTACTCATTTGTTCGAGTACGGCGTTCATTATCTTGTTGTCTGATGCCTATAAGCAGCCAGGGCTGGATGGAATCAAGCTGACACAAGCCGCATTAAGCGAGCATATTGGTTCTTGGGCATCCGGATCACTAGCGATTATGATTTTTTTGTTTGCGTTCAGCACGTTAATTGGAAATTATTATTACGGTGAGACTAATATAGAATTTTTGAATTCCAATAAAAAAGTATTACTATTCTATAGATACAGTGTTTTGGCGATGATTATTTTTGGTTCCGTAGCAAAGGTTCAATTGGTATGGGATTTGGCCGACTTATTTATGGGCTTCATGGTTATCGTGAATTTGATTGCCATCCTGCTATTATCTAAAGTGGCCTTTGCCGCCTTGAAGGATTATAAAAAGCAGAAACGTGAAGGAAAGGATCCTGTTTTCTATAAAGACAGCATTCCGGGACTTGAGAACGTTGATGGTTGGGACAATTCTTCAGATATAAAGAGATAGAATTAGAAAAACGAGCCTTTCGAATCGCTTCTGAGGCTCGTTTTTCGTTTTGCATTGAAGATATAAAATTAGTTTTTCTTAATTTAGGGTTTAACCTGCGGCCCATACATCTAACTCGATTTTTAATTCAGGTAAACCTAATCCTTTGACATAAGCAATGGTCATTGAAGGAGGCGTCTTGCCGAATACCTTATTCCAAATTTCATAGAAATGGTCCCAATCGATTTCTTCCGTGGCCCAAATGTTGATTTTGACTACATGATCCGGTGTCAGCTTTTGAGAAGAAAGGACTTCAACAATATTACTCATTGTATTAGTTACCTGTTGATTAAAATCTGTAGGGATATGATTATGATGATCGATTCCAATTTGGCCGGAAAATACATACATCTCGGCATTTCTACTTATCTTTGTTACATGACTATAGTTACCAACGGGTTTCGCAATATTCTCTGGATTATATCTTGTAACAATATTATTATTTAAGTTCATTTTTATGAAGTCTCCTTTAAATAGAAGATACATAACGATATCTAGGTGATATATCTCCACTGTTTTTTAGTTTTATTTTTTGACAGACTTATCCTATCAATCATTAATTCTAGAAAAAAACAGCCGTAGAATACCCAATACCAAAGGACAAATATTTTAGCGATCTCTTTTTCATCGGGTATTCCTCCTTCTTATTTAAAGTAAGATAACTTCATCCGAATGATATCATTAATTCATGGGAGACGGCAACTTTGCTTGCTCCTGCAATATAACCTTAATATGACTAGGGATAACAATCAGCGAAAGGGCTCCGGAAATTGAGCTCTTTTTGCTATATTAAATGAAAATTTTGATTTATTTTTTGAAATAAATCAAAAAACACTTACATTATTGGATTTTATATTGTTATAATTACAAACAGACCGGTTGGTATGTCAGGAGGAATACGATATTTTGGATACAAAATCGCTGATAATTGATAAGGCAACACTCCTTTTCCAACAAAAAGGATATAAGAGCGTAGGTGTCAGTGAAATTTTAAAGGCTTGTGAGGTCACAAAAGGAGCGCTCTATCATCATTTTTCAAATGGAAAAGAAGAACTATTAATTGCTTGTTTACACGGATTAAATGAAACCATCATGATAGATGTCGAGGATATTTTTAGTAAACATTCATCGACTCAAGAAGCTATACAATTCATGATCGATAAGTTAATTTTGAGCTTAGAAACAGAGGGTACCATCACTGGATATACATTTAGCAGTATTGTCAGTGAAATGGCTACCGTGAGTGAACCTGTACGCAAAGCATGCAGTTTGTTATATGAGAACATTCAAAGTATTTATCGTGCAAAGCTTGTATCTGACGGATTCACGAATGAATCAGCCTCTACGATTGCTATGTGGATGATAGCTTCGATTGAAGGTGCGATGATGTTATGTCTAACGCAACAATCATCAGATCCCCTAAGAACTGTGGCACAACTATTCCCTATAATATTGAAAGGAAGAACATCATGAATCAAGAAGCAAGATTACCAAGAAACGGCAAGGAGGGGGCGTTATATGGTGCAATCATTTGTACACTGACGGTACTGTTTATGTCTTCAATAAATATCATTTTAGGAGTTGGAGAATTTAATGGTGAAGTTGCCTTAACGATTCTTAAGGTGTTTCCGATCATTTGGGTAATTGTTATGATTATTGAGCCTGTTGTTATTGGTCGTATTGCTGAAAAGCTGACAGCTACATTCACACAACCCACCGATAGTTTCAACGCCAAAATCCTTTTCCGCATCTTATTCACCGTACTGGGAATGTCATTCTGTATGACGTTTATTGGAGACATGATCGGAAATGGGTTGAGTTCTCAAACGTATAATCACTTCTTAGCCAATTGGCCAAGAAATTTCCTGATTGCACTATTCGCTGAAAGTATATTGATACAGCCATTTGCAAGATTTGTGATGGTAAAGCTACATGCTTCTCAGGACAAAAAGAAATCCAGCGCTGCTGGCGTAACTATACATGGATTATCGGAACAAAAATCGTAATATAAATAAGCTCTCAGGCGAAGCGATTCGTTTGAGAGCTTTTCTATTTCCGTATATAATGATATCTTGGTTGAATAATTGAAACTTAAGTCTTTGCCCGTACTTTCGGGTAAGCCCTCCTATATAACAATGAAAGCATAACAATGAGAGGTAATTTTTAAATATGATGATTTATAGTCGTCTTGCCATAATGATGCCCCCATTTCCCTAGCTAGGCTCATATTCTTGTAGTTGTTCGAGGATATAAGCTTGTAGGAGGGCGAATTTAATATGAAAAAATATGCAGCACCATCTTTACTGCTAATGATTGTTCTTGTGGCTTTTCCGCAAATTAGTGAGACGATCTATACTCCATCTTTGCCGGATATTGCGGTTGCACTTGGCGTCGCTAATAGTTCTGTACAATTAACATTAAGTATATATTTTATCGGATTTGCTTTAGGTGTTTTGTGTTGGGGTTGGCTCTCTGATTTCATAGGACGGAGACCTGCCATGCTGGGTGGCCTCATTGTATATGGTATTGGAAGCTTGATGTGTTTTTACTCGGAATCCATTAATCTGCTGTTAATCAGTCGGTTTATACAAGCGTTCGGAGCAGCGACAGGCTCGATCATTACACAAACAATTCTTCGTGAGAGTGTATCCGGAAATAAGCGGCATGCCATGTTTGCCCAAATTTCGGCTGTGATTGCTTTTACTCCAGCAGTAGGGCCGCTTATTGGCGGCTTCGTGGATCAAGCTTTTGGTTTTCGAGCAGTTTTCTTTACATTAGTGATGATGAGTGTATTGTTGTTTATGTATGCCTTTTGGAAGCTGCCAGAAACCACAGATGTTTCCGCGAGAAAAAAGGTGGCCATTCTACCTATCGTTAAAAGAATGCTCTCATTGCCACGTGTACTAGTGTTTGGGTTACTGATCGGGGGCATCAATGGAGTTTTATTTAGCTACTATGCAGAAGCACCCTTTATATTTATTGAACACTTTAACATTTCACCGGGAGTATATGGTTTTTTAGGCATTGTTGTGGCCTTGGCATCGATAGTGGGAGCAATGATGTCCAAGAGATTATTGAGTCTCTATGCCGCAGAAAAAATAATTCACATCGGCTGTCTAGTGATGGCTGCTGGTTCCTTGCTATTAACACTTGTGAGTAGTCTTGGAGCGTTGCCGGATATAATACTGATCGTATGTATCTTAATCACCCTTTTTGTTATGTTAATGGGGGCCGGTATCGCTTTGCCTAATTGTCTAAGTCTTGCTCTTGTTCAATTTCAGGACGTTGTAGGAACGGCAGGCGCGATCTTCAGCTTGGGATATTATCTGCTAGTAAGTTTAGCGACGTGGGGAATGAGCGCCCTGCATAATGGTTCATTACTGACGATGCCTATCTATTTCTTAGGGATTAGCGGCGGAATGTGGTTATTAAGTAAAAAGTTTATTGTAGCGGAATAGAATTTACTTCTTAGTTATTTGATTAGAAGGAGATATGGAACGGGGTATCCATAAATGAATGGCAGTCTGGAACTTTTTTAGTTCCGGACTGCTTTTTATTTGTTAGTCTACCTCCGGTACAATGACTTGGATATGACGAGGGAGAACACTTAGCGTAATTGGTAAAATCGGACCTTCTTCACCATCCACATTGGTTCTTACGGATTCTGGAGAGCTGACTGTCACATTTTGGGCCGTGAAATAGACAACGTCTTTATGATCCTTAAGGCTGCCAAGTAGTAAAGAAATACTGGCTGTAATGGTATTGAGTATACTAAGGTCTTGAATAATAAAACAGTGAAGCAGACCATCGTCAACCGCAGCATCAGGTATCAGATTCTCGAATCCACCAACAGAGTTGGTTAACACGGCGAGAAAAAGCGGGGAATCGCCTTGCCATGTCTTCTCATCATAATGAATGACAAGAGGGTGGGGGGAAGTGCTTGTAAGTTGTTTTAGGCCTTCTTTCAAATATGCCAATGAGCCGAGTTTGGTTTTCTCTTCGATTGATACGGAGGATAATGATCCGGCGATTGAACCTACAGCAACAACATTTCCGAATAAGCGGTCATTCAAGCAACCAATATCAACTGTCTTTACGTTAGAGGAAGCAAGGGTTTGAATGGCTATTTCGGGATTCAATGGAATCTGTAACGCGCGGGCAAAATCATTAACCGTTCCTAAAGGGACTACACCTAACTTTGGGTGTTGTTTCTGATTCATAAGACCATTAATGTCTCGTGAAGCGTGCCATCCCCGCCAATGGAGACGACTAGATCGTAACACTCCTCGCAGGCAGTGATACAGTAACGAGTTGCATCTAGTTCCTTTGCCGTCTCCTTGATCGTAACCAAGTAGCCTTGATCAGCTAGAACTCTTTCTGCATATCTGACATATTCGCCAGCTTCTTCTTTACCAGATGAGGGGTTAATAATAATCATAGCTTGCCGCATAGGAATTATCCTCTCTTGTTCAATCTAATAGCCTATTAGTTGATTACCCCAAAGTGTTATAGCGGAAATCATAACAACCAAAAAAGAGGTGAGCAAGAACGACCTAAGTCGTCTTACTCACCTCTTTTTTAAACGCTTGCCGTCCCTATAAGGACGGCGAAGGCGTTTATGCTTATTAATAGACCTTGTCACCATTAAAAATGGAATTCTTAACGATAACATAATCGACTTTACGAATGGCTTCCAATTTATTGCCTCCAGCATAAGAAATCGAGGACTGAAGATCTTGCTCCATCTCTCTCAACGTTTCTGCTAAAGCGCCTTTGTGTTCGACAACTATTTTTTTGCCCTCAACATTCTTCTTTTCACCTTTTTGGTATTCAGAAGCGGAGCCAAAGTACTCTTTATACAGCTTTCCATCGATTTCGATGGTATCACCAGGAGATTCTTCATGCCCTGCAAATAGGGAACCGATCATGACCATGGAAGCCCCAAATCTAATGGATTTGGCGATATCACCGTGTGTCCGAATGCCTCCGTCAGCGATAATAGGCTTACTTGCAGCCTTCGCACACAAGCGCAGTGCAGCCAATTGCCAGCCGCCTGTTCCAAATCCAGTCTTAATCTTCGTGATACATACTTTACCTGGTCCAATTCCTACTTTAGTAGCGTCTGCCCCAGCATTCTCTAATTCTCTAACGCCTTCTGGTGTTCCCACGTTTCCAGCAATAACGAAACTAGTAGGCAGGTACTGTTTAATGTGCTTGATCATACGAATGACTGCCTCGGAATGACCATGAGCAATATCTATTGTAATGAATTCCGGAACCAACTGTTCGTTAGATAATTGTTCCACGAAATCATACTCTTCCTCTTTAACTCCGACACTTATGGATGCGATTAATCCGCGGGCGTGCATGTCTTTGATGAAAGATGTACGCTTCTCCGGTTCAAAACGATGCATAATGTAAAAGTAGCCATTTTCCGCTAAGAAGCTGGCGATCTTCTCATCTATGATGGTTTGCATATTTGCGGGTACCACAGGTAATTTAAAAGTATGACCGCCCAAGGTTACTGATGTATCACACTCCGAACGGCTATTTACGATACATTTTGCAGGAATTAACTGAATATCTTCATAATCGAATACTTTTTTCATTATATACACCTCTAAATGCGAACATTATAGTATTTTGGTTTGTTGATTGTTCGTCCACTTTGTAATGTACAGCATTCCGAACAAGAAGTCAAAATTCTAGTACATTATGGTGTAAATTGGACTTAATTATACGACAATTTGGTGTACAACTAATGATTCATATAAAAAAGCAGATTATTCATAACGAACCAAAGAAATTTAGATAACGTAAATTTAAGAACTGCTCTAAAATTTAGTCATGGAAGCTCTTACATTATAGAAAAGAAAAGGGAGGTCTCACCGTGAAAAAGTTTAATATCTTACTTCTCACCGCCGTCACTTTACTCTCGATGACACTTGCAGGTTGTGGTAGTGAGAATAACGCTCCAGCAGCCAATCAAGGGGAAAAGAAAGATAAGGTGAAAATTAGAATTGCGTACTGGAACAAAGAGGATAGTGTTAAGACCCTTCTTGATCTGGTAAAAGAAAAGCTACCGAATATTGAGCTTGAATATCAATTTATTGATAACAAGCAGTATCAAAATATTATTGAAACACAGCTAACGGCTGGAGCAGGCCCAGACATTATTTCTACTAATCCTTATACGGCATCAAGATATGCAAAGCTAGGCTACATTAAGGATATCTCTGAACTAGCTGATCGTTATAATGACGGTGGCAAGAATGTCTACTCTGTAGACGGTAAATTATATGCGCTTCCGGGAATCAGTTGGTTTGAAGGCATGTTCTATAATAAAGAGATTTTTGAAAAGCTGAATCTGAAGGTTCCTACAACCTTTGAGGAAGAACTAGCGCTCCATGAGACATTGAAACAGAATGGAATCAAACCTCAGGCGATGGGTGCTAAATCTTGGGAGCCTATGATGAAATCTTCTATGGGCCTAGTAATGAACAACTTCTTGTCTAAGGCTGAGAATAAAGACTTCGATGTACAGTACGGTGAAGGTAAGAAAAAGCTTGATGGGAACTGGAATACAGCCCTTGAGCAATGGACGGAATTAATCAAACGGGGCTATTTAACGGAGGATATGCTCGGCGTGGATTATGACCAAGCCTTGGATGAATTCGCAACTGGAAAAGCTGCTATGTGGCAGTCTGGGCCGTGGGCTGTAGAAGCCATTCAAACGAAAAATCCGAATTTGAAATTTGATATGTTTCCTTTCTATGGATCTGAGCCAGGTGCGGGCTGGTTGATTGGTGGTCCGGGTGTAGGATTTGCTGCAAATAGTAAGTCAGAGCACCAAGAAGAAATCATGCAGGTACTAGATTTAATTTCAACGCCTGAAGGACAACAAGCTTTCTGGAGTGACAACAAGGGTGGCAGCAGCTATTTGAAAGATGTTGAATTCGAAATGCCTGAACAATTCGCCAGTGTAAGCGAAACGTTGAAAGCAGGAAATGTATATGCACCGTGGAACAACTGGGGCGATGCATCTAATGTAATTGAAGATTACGGTAAGAATTTTCAATATGTATTGAGTGGAAAAATGACAATTGCGGAAGCACTGCAAGCCATTGATAAGAAGACCAATGAACTCATTCAAGGTAAAGCACAATAATGAGCTATGATACTTGCGGCAGCCTGATCGCTGCCCGCAAGTGTTTTACAAGAGAGGTTGAATAGTATGAATACGAAAATGAGGTTGCTAAAGAGGGAACTTGATTATCAAATATTGATCCTGCCGGTGCTGATCTTTTACTTACTATTTTGTGTATATCCCTTTTTCTCGACATTTTACTATAGTTTTACCGACTATTCCAATATGAAATTAGATAATTTGAAATTTGTAGGATTCGATAATTTTAAGGGTATTTTTGATAGTGATCTGTTAACGATATCGATCAAGAACTCCATTATCTACGCCATTCTAATGACCGTATTCCAGACTAGTCTCGGCTTAATTCTGGCTGTATTTCTAGATCGTAAACTAAAGACCAAAAATATTTTGCGTTCGATGTTCTTCTTGCCTGCGGTATTTAGCCCGTTAATTATTGGTTATTTATGGAGCTATATTATGTCTACTTCAGATTTCGGTCTGATCAACCGGGCGGTTACTGCGCTGGGATTTGCGAAAATCAATTTCTTAGGCAATCCTGACTTAGCCTTGTATTCGGTGGTCGGAACGCAATTGTGGCAGTGGACCGGGTGGGCGATGGTTATCTTCCTTGCCAATCTGCAATCCATTCCTAAGGATTTATATGAGGCGGCAGAAATCGACGGAGCCAATAGCTGGGGTAAGTTCTGGAGAGTGACTTTGCCGCTTATGCAGCCTTCCGTTAACGTTGTGTCGGTCACTGCCATGATCGGTGGGTTAAAAGTATTCGATATTATCTTTGCTCTAACCGAAGGTGGACCGGGAAATTCGACACAAACAATTATGACAGCTTATATCAAGACGGTATTTACAGAAGGATTTTATGCGAAAGGTGCAGCCTTTGGAGTTGTATTCTTCATTGCCGTGATGATCATTACCATGGTGATGATGAGCTTCTTGAGAAAATGGGGTGAACAAACACGATGAATACGAAATGGCTGCGAAAATGGGGAAATCCCTTATTTGAAGTTTGTATGATTATTGCTGCCTTAATTACTTTTATACCAATTTACTATTTGATTGTGACTACATTTAAAACACCAGATCAGGCAACGCTGTTTGCTTTGTCATTACCCTCTACTTTTAACTTCGGCAATTATGCAGAGGCATGGAACACGATGCAATATCCGCGTGTATTTATGAATACGTTGATTGTTACGGTGCTATCTGTGTTAGGCATTGTCTTGTTCTCATCCATGGCGGCGTATGCTCTGGCGAGAAGAAATCATGCGTTTAATCGCTTTTTGTTCTATTTTTTCTTGGCGGGAATGATGGTTCCTTTCCAAATGGGACTTGTGAATCTGTATAAATTGATCAATGCGCTTGGTTTAATGGATCATCTAGCTGCCGTAACGGTTGTAAATATCGGTACGGGCAGCATCATTGCCATATTCTTATTTCATAGCTTCTTCCTTAGCTCGGTTCCGATTGAACTGGAAGAGGCAGCTTTTATAGACGGTTGTTCGGTTTTTAAAACCTTTTGGCTTATCGCATTTCCATTATTGAAGCCGGTTATAGCAACTGTGGTCATTTTAAGTACGTTGAACGTATGGAACGACTTTATGAACCCACTTCTATTCCTACAGTCAAGGGAGAATAACGTCATCCTGTTGGAAGTCTTCCGTAATGTCGGACAATTCTCCGTGGACTGGACCAGCCTGTTTCCAATGTTATTGATGGGTGTTGCACCTCTAATGATTTTCTATCTCGTGATGCAAAAATATATTATTAAGGGCGTTGCGGCTGGAGCGCTAAAAGGATAGTAGGGGGATTCGTTCTATGATGCTTCAAAGTGTAGATGTAATGAATGTATTAGCTATGATTGAAAGAGTCATCGGGCCAGAAAAGTCCTCCCAAATCCGCCTGGAATCTATAGCGCCAGAGAATGATCAGGATGTATTTGAGTTAGCAAGCGACAGTGGTATGGTTGTGATCAAGGGCTCCTCCGGAACAGCTTTGGCATCGGGCTTCCACTGGTATTTAAAACATACTTGTAAGGCACATTTATCGTGGTGCGGAAATCAACTTGAGTTGCCTGAACAATTACCTGGACTATTCGAACCTGTTCGTCTCGCGACTCCTTATAAATATCGGTATTATTTGAACTATTGTACCTTCTCCTACTCCATGCCTTTCTGGGATTGGGAACGTTGGCAACAAGAAATTGATCAGATGGCGATGAACGGTATCAACTTGGCACTTAGCATTATTGGGCAAGAAGAAGTGTGGAGAAGAACGCTGCTTCGGATAGGTTATGAGGAACAAGAGGTTTCTGAATTTGTATGTGGACCGGCTTTCTTTGCGTGGCAATGGATGCAGAATATGACGTCTTGGGGAGGTCCGCTACCCGAATGGTGGTTTGAAGATCGAGCTAAATTAGCGAATGCCATTCATCAGAGGATGTTAAGCTTAGGCATTTCGCCTGTGCTGCCAGGTTATAGTGGTATGGTTCCCCGGGATTTCGGTGATAAATTCCCTAGTTCAAGACCGGTCAATCAAGGCAAATGGTGTAATTTTGATAGACCTTCACTCTTACTGGCAGATGATCCGATGTATGCTACAGTAGCTACTGCTTTCTATGAGGAACAGCAAAAGCTATTCGGAACAGATATTCATTTCTATAGTGTAGATCCCTTCCATGAAGGCGGAAATACCGAGGGAATTGATTTAGCAGCTTATGCAGTTGGTGTTCAGACTGAGATGCTTCGTCATGATCCACAGGCTGTGTGGGTGTTTCAAGCTTGGGAAGGTAATCCGAAAAAAGAAATTTTACAGAACGTGATCCCGGAGCAAGCACTGGTGCTTGATTTGTGGTGTGAGTCCCATCCGACTTGGGAGACGAGTGAAGCCTTTCAAGGGATCCCTTGGGTGTGGTGTATGATTCAGAATTATGGTGGTAAAAACGGGATGTTCGGCAACTTAGATAGAATTGCACATGACCCTATCACCACTTTGCACAATCCACAAGCGGGTCGTATGTGTGGGATCGGAATGGCTATGGAGGGGATTGAGACCAATCCTGTAATGTACGATCTATTGGTGGACACCGTTTGGCGCTCAGAAGCGAATGATGTTGGGGAATGGCTAGAAGGTTATATCGAACGTCGGTACGGTAAAGTTGTTCCAGCAGCACAAGAGGCTTGGAACCTCCTACAAAAGAGTGTATACAACTGTAACACAGTGCAGCAGGGTGGGATGGAGTCCTTCATATGTGCACGTCCGTCCTTGGAGCTTACCAAAGTATCTAACTGGGGTCCGACAAATGTATATTATGAGCTTGAAGATGTGCGTCAAGCCTGCAAATCTCTGTTTGAGTGTTTTGAGGAATACAGCGATGCTGAGACCTATCGATATGACCTTACGGATGTGACTCGGCAAGCCTTGGCCGATTTGTCTCGAGTCTATTATAAACGCTTCACAGATGCTTATCAGACAGGGGATCAGGTCACATTCGAAAAAGAATCAGAGCAATTTCTACAGCTGATTCGTATGCAGGAGCGTTTGCTGCGTACCTATAAACAATTTTTGCTTGGACCGTGGCTTGAAGATGCTAAACGTATGGGAAGAACGGTAGAAGAGAAAGAGCTGTTCGAATTTAATGCGAGAACACTAATCACATTGTGGGGCCCAGAGGAATCATCACAACTACTGCACGAATACTCTCATAGAGAATGGTCTGGTTTAATCGAGAGCTTCTACTTACCTCGTTGGGAGATGTTTATCTCTTCGCTTAGTAAGGCGATGTCTGGTCAGACACCGCCAGAACCTATTGATTGGTATGCTTGGGAGTATAAATGGACGCAGGGTCATGAGCTATTTGCGACAGAGCCACAAGGATCGTTGTATGAAGTGGTGAGCAGCATCATAAATACGATTTCTGAGTTTGGTATAGCAGATTACAATGAATGAGCTTCAAGGAAAACAGTTTTCTAGCCAGAAAGTGGCTAAGGGGACTGTTTTTCCCGCATTCCTTAAGGCTGTAGAGATTTGGCTTCAGAAAACCATTGAATTCAAGAATGAAGTTGATAAAATTAAGCCATGGAGGGAGTCCTATCATGTACAGAATGCTAATAGCAGATGACAATAAGTACGAGAGAGATGGCATGAAATACTTGATCTCTAAATATAAACTTCCTTTAGAAATCAGCGAGGCCAGAAATGGCAAGGAAGCGCTGCAGATTATTGAACAACAGGAGTTCGATCTTTTACTAACAGATATTAAAATGCCCTTTATGGATGGGCTGCAGTTAGTGAAGGCGGCTCGGGAAATCTATCCAAATCTGAAAATCATCCTTCTCAGCGGTCATAGCGAGTTCGAATATGCTAGAGCGGCTATTCCCTTGAAAGTGCTGCATTACTTGTTAAAGCCCGTTGAAGCAGAAGCATTACGCAACGTTCTGTCTGAGGTCGTAGAACAATGTGAGCTAGAGGAATCCCAGAAACGTAACGTAAATTTGAAACCGTATACAGGGGCGGGTGCACCGTCCAAGTCAGAGGCGGATGGAAGCCGTTCAGCAGACAGCGAATATGGTAAGCGAGCTGTGGATGAATTGATCCGTATCATCGAGAGCAAATATAACCAGGATCTAAGCTTGGAATATTTAGCGGCGAGTGTCCATCTGTCGGGCAGCTATCTTAGTCATATTTTTAAGAAAAGAACGGGCACAAGTGTAGTGAAATATATCAATCAGTACCGCATGGAAAAAGCAAAAGAATTTCTAGACCAAAGCAACTATAAAATTAACGATGTATATAAAATGGTGGGTTATTCCGACTTTTCATATTTCGGTGTTTCCTTTAAACAGCATTTCGGACTTACGCCGACGCAATATCGGGAAAAGGTCCGTTCGTTGTGAGAACGATACTGACTTTTTTTCGAGACAGAAAGCTCAAACATAAGCTGCTGGCCTCCTATCTTGTCGTGATCATTATCCCCATCTTAGTATTAGGAGTCTATTCTTACCGGATGGCTGAATCTTATTTGAAGCAGCAGTTGATGTTAGGTATGAAGAATACGGTAGAACAAATTTCGCTTAACTTGGAACAGACCTTTGAGAAACAGAACAATTTTATTGATTTCATGGTATTCAATCCGATTATCAAGAAAATTATGGGCTATGAATTAGGCGATATTATAAGTTATACGAAGGAACTCAATGAAAATATTGAGCCGACACTTTGGTACTATACGAATATTAATATGGAGTTAAAGGAAGTTAACTTCTATTCAGAATATACGGGCAAGCAGATCGGAAACTTTATCTACTCCAGTGATCAGGTTCGAAATTTAGATTGGTATCAATCCGCGAAGATGAGCAATCAGACGGAGTGGAACTATGATGATGACGTTTTATTTGTAACCCATAATATTATGAAAAGTAATAATACAACCTTTGCTGGTGTGCTGTACGTGAGGCTCGATAAGGATCGAATATTCGAAAAATTGGATGAGCTGAATACGAAGAGTGATTATGGCATCATTATTACAGATCGCAATCAACAAGTTGTCTATTCGAGTGCAAGTAGCGGGGTTGAAGAAGAGAATGTCGCAGATCATATTGTAGGTGCCGATTCAGGGCAATTCAATATTAGACATAAGGAATATTCCTTGGTCAAAAGTGATATTGAACGCCCCGGATGGACGCTTTATTATTATACACCTGTAAAAAGCATGATTGTGGATACCAGCAGTATCCTAACCGCAATGGTGTCCATCATAGTGGTATGTATTTTAATCTTATTGCTGATTATATGGATTTTTACAAAAACGCTAGTGCAACCCATCTATAAGCTGAAAAAGAAAATAAGAGTCGTGGAAGAAGGCGACTTCGATATCCTGATCCATTCTAATTCTAAAGATGAGATTGGTGAGCTTACCAACAGCTTTGCCAGCATGGTTCGGAGGATAAAGGAATTGATCGGGCAGGTCTATCAATCCGGTATTATGGAAAAAGAAGCGGAATTGAAGGCACTCCAGGCACAGATTAGTCCTCATTTTCTATACAATACGCTTTCGATTATTAATTGGAGGGCGGTTCAAGTGGAGGCCGAGGACATCAGCGTGGTGGTCAATGCGCTTTCGAAATTTTATAGAACCAGTCTGAACAATGGAAAACAATTGACAAGTATCCGGGATGAAATTCTTAATATTCAAGCCTATATCGACATTCAGTTGGCCATGCATGATGATCAGCTTTTCGATGTCACTTATCATATTGAGGAAGAGTTGTATTCCTATCAGACGATTAACTTTATATTGCAGCCGATTGTTGAGAATGCGATTAAACATGGTATCGATGAAAAAGAAGATGGAAAAGGCATGCTTACCATTGAAGCGTATACGTATAATGACAATATCCGGTTTGTGGTAAGTGACAATGGAAAAGGGATGGATCAGGAGCAAATCCAGCAGTTGTTATACTCTAACGGAACAGGCTACGGCCTGAAGAATGTTCATGAACGAATTAAGCTGTACTATGGAGAAGCTTACGGCATTTCTATCGAAAGTGAACTGAATGTAGGGACGAGGATATGTATAGATATTAACAAAAGGTCATCCCTATAGGGATGACCTTTCTTCCATTACATCTGAAAAAGCTTGTAAGCAATATATGCTGCAACGACCCAAATGATAATCGCAGAGATCTTATTAATGATCCGCATGATTTTTCCACTCGAGTCTATTTGTCCTACAATCTTCCCTGCTACAGCAAGCCCAAAGAACCAAACCCAAGAAACCAGAATGGTCGCAGCAGCAAACATAACTTTATATATGCCCGTGTAATTCAGAGAGCTGGTGCCGATAACCCCAATGGTGTCCAGGATCGCGTGTGGATTTAATAAAGAGACGGACATTGCAAACAAGATCTGTTTTTTTGAAGATAGAGGTGCTGTGTCTGTGGATGAAGAGGTAGGTGTGCTTCTCCAGATGGACCATCCCATATACAAAAGGAATACAAGTCCCACAGCAAATAAAGCGGTCTGTAGAACAGGGATGGCAAACACAAGAACAGAAACGCCTAGTACGGCTAATAAAATAAGAAGGGTGTCACATAAAGCGGCTGTAAGAATAACTGGAATCGCCCTCTCAAATTTTGGCTGTGAGGCGCCTTGGTTAAATACAAAAACATTTTGTGCGCCAAGCGGAAGAATTAATCCAAAGGCTAAGGCGATTCCGTGAAGTAGTGCGGCTAACATAGATGATTCCTCCGATGATGAGTAATGCGTTATAAAATTTGAATTAGCCCTTCAAGGGTCATCATTTGATGATCTCCTACATTTTCGGCTAAATAATATGTACTATCATACAATGCGGGCTTTCATTTAAAAAGATGTTTCATCTGCACAAATTACACCTTTAGCAGAAATGTCATACCACCTCATGACCTTTTGTAACTAGTAAGACTTTAGGAGGTTACACTATAATAAAGGTCTAGTCAGCACAGTATATAGGGGGCAATTCAGTGTTTAATCTGGTTAAGCAGTGGTTCTGGTACGATTGGCTCGTCCTCCTGTTTCGGATTTGTTTTTCTACTTCTTTTATAGTTACGATGTGTTACCTCTCAGAGGATTTTACGATTCCTTTCTGGATCGTGTTTGTTTGGGGTGTGATCTCTTTTTCAGTGCCTTGGTTTTGTTTGCAGCTGCATTATAAGTATTATCTGATGGCGGAGATCCTCCTTTCAGGTGGTCTATGCTTATATTTGGCTGCTCTGTTTCCTGATTCGTATGTAACTTTTCTGCCAATTGCTTTTATGATTGCCAGCAATAGTGCACAGAAGTCCTATCGTTGGTCAGCTCCGATCACGGTGATCTTGATTCCAATAATGTTATCTAGATTGTCACAACAAATGGATGCTATATCGATGATTGTGAACTTTGGCTTGGTGTATACGATTGGCTTCGCTTTTCACTTGCTGGTGGTGAATCATAAGCAGAACGGGATTATTAAGAACCAGAATGCTGTCCTGGAGCAGTATATCTCACAAGTCGAGCGTATGACCCTTCTGGAGGAAAGAGATCGATTATCCAAAGATTTGCATGACACTGTCGGACATTCTTATACTTCCATTCTTATGGGGCTAGAGACTTTACGTACGGAGGTGAATACCTCTGAAGGAGAGCAAAAGATAGATTCCTTATTAAAGCTAACTCGTAATGGCTTAGATGATGTTCGGCGATATTTGCACCATGTGGGCTCCTCTCAGGATTCGTTGACGCTTATGCAGTCCCTGCAGAAATTAGTGGATGATTTCCAGACTCTCTCGAAGGTTCAGATTCGTCTAAGAACGTTTGGAGAGGCATATGCAGTATCCAAGCAAGCCCAGATGACTTTATACAGATGTCTGCAAGAGTCGATAACCAATGCTGTACGTCATGGTCGAGCCAGTGAAATTGTCATTAGTCTACATTACGAAGAGAAATTGATTCGGCTGGATGTGCAGGATAATGGATTAGGCGCAACAGATTTAACAGCAGGATTCGGTCTGAACGCGATGAAGGAACGAGTTTCTAACTTGCAAGGGCAAGTGTATTTTTACTCTAAGCCAGGGGAAGGGACCTTAGTAACCTGTAGTTTGCCGAGACTCGAAGAGATCCGGGAGGAAATGGTTCGTTTATTGCTGGTAGATGATCAGCCTTATATCCGGGATAGTCTGCGAATTATTCTAGAGCAGGAGCCGGATTTTGAGATCATAGGGTTAGCAGAGAATGGTGAGCAGGCAGTAAGCTTCTGCGAGCAGGATCAACCTCATGTGGTGTTGATGGACCTAAATATGCCAAGTATGGACGGTGCGGAAGCAACCAAGCGCATTAAGCAAAAGTGGCCAGGGGTACGAGTGTTGATCCTGACTACTTTTCAAGAAACAGATATGGCAGTCGAAGCCTTGCAAAACGGGGCAGATGGCTACTTATTAAAGTCTACTGAGCCGCAGGAGCTATTTGAAGGTATACGTCTCGTACATCGGGGTGTGAAGATGATAACTCCTGCTATTACGAATGTATTAATTGATCATTATGAGATGCATCCTGCTTCTGAAGCGCAGACTGAACAGAGTAATGAATATGGGCTGACCCCACGTGAGGTTGAGATTTTAGAATGCCTCTCGAAAGGGATGCGTTATAAATCGATTGCGGCCAAATTGTATTTGTCTGATGGGACGGTGAGAAATTACGCTTCTACCATCTATGCTAAGCTGGGTGTACGGAACCGCGAAGAAGCTGTAGAGAAAGCCTTTGGCACTACGGAATAACCATAACTGAATCATCTGAAATTAACGAGTGAGCACCTTGTTGTCTATTTTCCTTTCGGGAGTAGGCGATAGGGTGTTTTTTTATATTTCTCGCTTAAACGCTTACTGTCCTTATAAGCACGCCGAAGGCGTTATGTTTCAATGAAATGACTGTCATATGACATTATGGCACTGGTCGATTTTACATTAGTAGCATTAGTGTAGGAACTGTGTAGAGGAACCAATTTTTAATGCAGAGAGGGAGAGAAGACCATGAATCAAATGATCCGTAAACATGTAAGGAATTTCTGTTACTTATTAATTACTTTTGCCACCGGGCTGTTTTACCTTTGTTTTTATATGGTGGGCATTGCTTTTGGGGTCGCGATGTCCTTCACCATAGTAGGAATTCCAATCCTTTATTATGTTTTACGTTCTACGGAGACTTTTTTACAGCATGAGCGAATTCGAACCAAAGTCTATACGGATATTTCCATACGGACGATTCCGGCCCGATCTCAAGAAGAAGGCAGCATGTGGGAGCGGGTTAAAGGGGAGTTGCTGGATGAACATAACTGGAGAGCGATTATAGGACTGATGCTGCAGGGTATTATCGGAATGCTGAGTCTAATATGTGCAGCTCTTTTTTACTTGACTCCTATTATTCTCTTGTTATCACCTGTCTTGTATTCATTCGGCGTCTCTTCTATATCGTTTTTCGGTATAACAAATAGTACGCTGAGCAGCTCACTTTTTTTCATGCTGTTAGGTACATTATTTCTATGGATAGGTGCTTATCTCGGGAACAGTCTGGTAAAGATGATCGGCAGGTATACGCGGCGTTTAGTGAAGGATTTTGCTAGAAGATAAATTTAAACAAGAGAGAAGGAAGAATGATGGCAGCTTCAGTTTCATTAGTAAAATTATTCTCGCAATCCCTTTGGATGATGTGGGAGAACCTATTTGCCGTTATCACCAAGTTCCGCAGTCAATCCGTATGGAGATACGGGATATGTAAATTGGTCGTGTTGAAGTATCACGGAGAAAGTGTGGTCTGCCAAGATGGGCATCGGGTACTTCCGGGCGATTGGGTGGGTGAGCTTCATCTGGATAATCGTCAGGTTGTGCAGCTAACGCGTACACTCGGCGCTGATCGGGCTGGAATCCGTACTGCACGCATGCTTCGCGAGGCCATGAAGGAGATTAGTCGTGAACTGGATAGCAATCCAGAGCTAAGCAAAGTACAGGCGTTAACGGGGATTACGCTACTTCACCGAGGGATCATCCATGGAATAGGATTTGATCAGCATCCCATCAAGTCCAAATGGCAGCGGCGATGGTATGGAATTTATCTTAGGTTCTTGCTTCGCATGCTGCATCCAGAAGGGAAGCAACGCGTAGAGGACAGCTCGGAGAAGTTGTCTCCCATGATGCTTGTGCTTAGTAAGCAGTCTTTGAAAGCGCGGTTTGCTCCTCGAAGGAAAGAGGCGGTTTCCTGATGTGGACGCTCATTATTTTAGCTATAGATTTCATTATTCTTTATATGATGATTCCTTTTGTGATTACTCGAATATTAGGCTGGGGTGTTGCATCTAAAGGGGATGCTGCGAAGGGAATTTCTTTTACTTTTGATGACGGACCAGATCCATGCTATACCCCTGAATTATTGGACTTATTACATGAGCATGACGTTAAAGCGACCTTCTTCGTATTAGGCAAAAAGGCTGAGCAATACCCGGATTTAATCAAGCGAATGCACCGGGAAGGACACCAGATCGGCATTCATAATTATACGCATGTGCCCAACTGGATTTACTCCCCATGGACGAATAGACGGAAGCAAGTGGATCGAACAGCTGACATTGTCGAGCGGATTACAGGAGAGCGTCCTATCTTGTATCGCCCACCCTGGGGGCTCCTTAATTTAGGTGATCTTGCTTTACTTAGACGTTCTTATCAGATTGTGTTGTGGTCTGTTATGGTGGGGGACTGGAAAGCATCCGTTAGCGCGAAGCAATTAAAGCATGATTTATTGAAAAAGATTAAACCGGGCTCCATCATCACTCTTCACGATAGTGGGGATACGCTAGGGGCAGATAGAGAAGCGCCGCTGAACATGATCACAGGGCTGGAACAGGTCTTAAGTGATGTTCACCTACAGGGTTTGAACTGTCTGCGTGTGGATGAACTTCTCGATAAAGAGGCCGGAAGTATTGGAAAAGCCCAATCCCGAGCAAATGTTGCGATCAGGTCGACACGTAGCTATTGACGATTTTTTATATAGGAAGAGCTATGGTACCATTTAGGGTAAAGCCGGTAGTTCTTACGAGCCTATATTAAATTGTCGAGCAAAGGATGGGTAGCATGTTAAATACTTCTTACTGGTTAACCAATATAAGACTAGAACAGGGTTATGTAATAGAAGATGAACAAGTGGTTGGTACAAATACGAAGGCTTGTCATATCCGGATTGATGGGGATAAGATTTCAGAAGTTATTGGAGCAGACATCGAGATTCAGAGTCATCTCCCTAAATACGACGGAAAAGGGTTATTGATGCTGCCTTCTTTTGAGGAGGCGCATATCCATTTAGATAAAACATATTTTGCTGGACCATGGAAGGCGGTAAAGCCTGCTGCCGGTGTCTTCGAACGGATTGAGGAAGAGAAGGTATTATTGCCTAAGCTGCTGCCGATGGCGAGACAACAAGCGGAGAGCATCTTGACGCTTATACAGGGTTTCGGTGCCACACATGTGCGTAGTCATTGTAATATTGAGCCTGTCAGCGCTCTGAAGCGTTTAGAGGCAACCATGCAAGCCTTAGAGACCTTTTCCGGCAAAATTTCATCAGAAATTGTAGCGTTTCCGCAGCATGGTCTGCTTCGTTCTAACTCTGTTGAGCTGGTAAAGCAATCTTTATCAGAGGGGGCAAACTATGTAGGAGGCGTCGACCCATCCTCTGTAGATGGAGATATCGAAAAGTCACTTCAGACCATGGTCGAGTTAGCG
Source organism: Paenibacillus sp. FSL R5-0345 (assembly GCF_000758585.1). Lineage (NCBI taxonomy): Bacteria > Bacillati > Bacillota > Bacilli > Caryophanales > Paenibacillaceae > Paenibacillus > Paenibacillus sp. FSL R5-0345. The sequence goes on along the minus strand of NZ_CP009281.1, from coordinate 6,623,218 downwards.
GTAATGAATAATGCAGGCATTGATATTCACTTGCATGATGGAAAAGAAGCAGGAAAGCAGACGTTGTCGCGTTTGGCTGATCTGACAGAAGAAGCTGGCTTGCAAGGCAAAGTGACCGTTAGCCACGCATTCTGGTTCGCGGGTGCCCCGCAGCAGGAGGCAGAAGAAATGGCCAAACGGATGGCGTCTCTCGGCATGACGGTTGCCTCCACAGTGCCTATTGGAAGAATGATGATGCCACTACCTATGCTGCACAGCCAAGGTGTAAAAGTGAAACTGGCAACAGACAGTCTTACAGATCACTGGTCTCCTTTTGGTAATGGCGATCAATTGGAGAAGGTGGGGCGATACGCAGAGTTATATGGGTGTAGTGATGAACGGTCATTATCACAATCTCTTGGATTTATAACAGGAGGAATAACACCTCTTAGTCAAAAAGGGGAACAGGTGTGGCCTAAGGTAGGAGACACTGCAAGCTTTGTGCTGCTCCATGCCAGCTGTTCAGCTGAAGCTGTAGCGCGAAGATCGGAGCGTCAAGCGGTATGGTACGAGGGCCGTCTCGTGAGTGGGTCATTATAGAGTCATGAGAGGTGGATGACATGCTCATCTCTAACCATTTACAACAGTATAAAGCCGCGCTGCTCTCACTTCCGAAGGAGACCGGGCTAACGAAAGCGGATCTGCAAGTAGATAAGCTTCTTATGAAGCGTAGCGGCAAGCTTGAAATGTACTATGCACCGCACAATGAGTACCTGAATCCTGCTGCAAAGGTGATCATTATTGGGCTAACACCCGGTTTTACACAGATGAGCGCAGCCATAAAAGAAGCGATCAGAGGGTTGGAAGCCGGGCTTTTAGATGAAGAGGTCTGTAAAGGGGCGAAGGATGCGGCGAGATTCGCTGGGACTATGAGGAATACGTTAATTCATATGCTAGATGCACTTGGGCTTCAACAGTATTTGGGCCTTGCCTCCTGTGACGAATTGTTTCAGAAGCAGCAAACGAGCCTGCATACCACCTCTTTATTGCGTTTTCCCGTGTTCATAGAGAAGAAAAATTATAGCGGAGTACATCCCAAGCTACTTTCTGATCCGTTCCTTAGAGAATGTGCGCTATTGTCACTAGAGCAGGAGTTGGGCATCCTGAGCCAAGCTTTAATTATTCCTCTAGGAAAAACTGTGGAAGGTATGCTTCGGCTTTTAGTATCTGAGGGTAAGCTCGATGATCAGCGCTGTTTATGGGGATTTCCTCATCCTTCGGGAGCGAACGGGCATAGATTTAAGCAGTTTGCCAGCCATCAAGAGGCAATGACAAAGGCTCTACGAGATCATTTATGGAACGCCTGAACGGCTTCCAGTTGCAACATTTTTCCTGAACCTCACGTTAAGAATGATAGAGTAGAACAACTTCATTCATCTCAGGAGGTATAATTTTACTATGAAAACATTCAAAGTAATCGGAGCGGTCCTCGCTGGAACGCTCATAGTATCGAACGTCATCTCAGCGGCACCTGTTCAGCCGGCACCGGTCAAACCAGCAACTAATTCCTCTGTACCGCAAGATTCTTATGGTGGTCTAAAATATGTGCTAGTCATTGATGGTAACGGCTACTCCCCAGTCGATGTTCCGCTATACGTAGGTTCAAGCAAGGAAGTTATGATCCCAATCCGTACAGCCGCTGAAGCGCTTGGATACAAGCTAACATGGACGCAGAGCCTTCAATCGCTAGGTCTTGAGAAAGATAGCCAGTCGATGTCTTTTCAAATTGGAAAAGATGCTTATCGTAATGGCACAACACTTCTTACGTTGGGTGCTGTTCCAGAGCTAAAGAATGGTAAAACCTACGTTCCACTCTCTTTCTTCGAAAAAGTGATGAAGCTTGAAGTTATCGCCGGCCCAACTGGAACGATTTCGATTAATTCCAAGGAGCAAGGCAGTGGAGAGACCTCTTCAGACACGATCAAGCAAGGATCAATCACTAGTATCTATAAGGGCGAAAAAAATGCTGAAATCGGCCTCAACGGGTATGGTCATGGCATTCGCCTAGGTATTTCTGATGAAACAGAAATCGTATCTGCTGATAATAAGAAGCTAACCTTCGCTGACCTGCAGCTGGGCATGTCCATCGAGGTCGAGCATAGCATGGTGATGGCTATGAGTATGCCGCCATTGACAAGCGCGATCAAGATTGTTGTGAAAGAACAAGCTCCCGATCAGCAGACGTTGGGAACGGCTGGCGTGATCGAAGAGATTACTCCTTCAGATAATGGTGCGACTCGCATTGTGATCAAGGGCGATAAGCTCAGTGATACTTCGTTCGAGACAATTGTTCTGAATACTACAGACACTACGACTATTCTCGGTACGAAAGACAATCAGAAGATTGCCGTAAGTGAGCTGAAAAAAGGCGACAAAGTGTATGCGTTCTACGGTCCGATGTTAACCAAGAGTATGCCGCCTATCGGTCAAGCGACTAAAATCGTCGTAGAAAACTAATCTACATGAAATCGAAGAAATAACGGATCACATGGAAAAAGACCGGTGAGGTGTAGGTCAAGCTATCGACACGGCTTAAATAGCTTTCTTTTAAAGCTACGAATTTATCGCCATCACCGATGAGCAAATCTCGCTTCAGCACGGAAACCGTTAAGCTGCCTAAGAAGCCGCTCAAACTGATCAGCATGCCTGACAGGAAACCGAAGATCGGGTTGAGCGGCGTCAGGTAGGGATAGATCAGATAGGAGACTCCGGTTGTTACGACAAACGCACAAGCAAAGCCTTCCCAGGTCAAATAAGGATTGGCGGTTGGGACCACTTTGCGCTTACCCAGATAGAGGGATGCCAGATAGTGGACCACATCATTCAGTTGCGTCAGCACTACTAGGAATAATACAAGCCCCGCTCCATACTCCGGTGTAGCAAATTGAAAATAGGCTAAGTGACTAAGCCCAAATACCATCAGCATTAGTCCCCACTGGGTTGAACTAACACTACGCAGGAAGCCAACAGTCCCTTTATTAATAAGCCTAGGTAGCGGTAGGAGTAAGAATACATAGACCGGGATAAACACAATAAACATCCCGTACCACTCGATATAAATCCAGTAGAACTGAAGAGGAATGGATAAGTACGCCCACAGAAATAGTCTGCGGTCGGATTTTCGTGATTTTATCATGGAGAAATATTCTTTGAGCGCAAAGAAGGTTAGCACCATAAGTGACAGTAGTGAGACTACTGGATTAAAAAGAGTAGCCAAACAAAAGATGAAGAGCATTCCCCACCAGGTTTTGATGCGAAAGCCGATACCTGTATAGTCTTTACTTGGTTGTAATCTGCCTATAACTACATACATCAAGTGAATGGCCGATAAGGCCGCAAAAATCAGGATTATCGTTAATAGAGAGCGGTCGATAGCTAATCACCAACTTGTCGTAGAGTAGATTCCATTAATGGGTTCATATGTTATTATGAAGGAAACGTCCGATCTTGATAAGGGGAAAATTGTAAATGGCAGATGATCCATCGGTCTTTATCTTACTTACGAATACCGGAACGCTCTTTACGAAGCTTATTCAAGGCTACACGAGAGCTCCTTATAATCATGCCTCAATCTCCTTTAATCGGGAGCTTTCCGAGTTATATAGCTTTGGCAGAAAGCATCCGAGCAATCCTTTGAATGGTGGATTCGTGAAGGAGGATATTAAGACAGGCACGTTCAGTAAGTATCCGAATACAACATGTGTTCTCTACGAACTTCAAGTAACAGCCCGCGAAGTGGAGAAGATGGAGCGGGTGCTCAAAGTTTTTATCCGCAGCCGGCAAAAGTATCTCTATAACATTCTCGGTGTAATTGGTATTGCACTGAAGGAACCTGTCGAATTCAGCAACTCCTACTTCTGCTCACAATTTGTTGCGGAAATTCTGGAGAGGTCCGGAATTAAGCTATGGAATAAGCTGCCTGCGCTCGTAACGCCTGATGATTTTCGGCAAAGCGATCGTCTGAAGCTGATTTATCAAGGCAAATTAAGTCAGTACGAACCTAAAAGCTAAGGGAGAGTATTTGGATGAATAACAAAGAACGGTTCTCAAATCGGGTAGATTCGTATGTGAAATATCGGCCGAGCTATCCTAAAGAAGCCATTGATTATTTATACAATACGATTGGGCTAAAACCGAATTGCAATATTGCAGATATCGGCGCAGGAACGGGAATATTCTCAGCATTGCTTCTGGAGCGCGGGAGTCGTGTGACAGCCGTTGAACCAAATCCGGAAATGCGTACAGCTGCGGAGGAGAAGTTCGCAAAGGATAACCATTTCCGCGCATTGCCAGGGTCTGCCGAGAAGACAGAATTGCCAGACCAGTCTGTAGATTTTATCGTGTGTGCCCAGGCGTTTCACTGGTTTGATAGGGATGCAGCGCAATTGGAATTCAAGCGGATTCTTAAATCGGGTGGAAAGGCAGTTCTGATATGGAATTCTCGGCGTACTTACGGTACCCCATTTCTGGAGGAATATGAGCAGCTGGTGCAAGCTTTCGGCACGGACTACACTCAAGTGAATCATAAGAACATTACCCCTGAAATCCTTAGTTCCTTTTTTAAGACAGGGCAGATGCAAGTTGCACACTTTAGCAATCAGCAGGTGTTTGATTTCGAGGGATTAAGCGGGCGGGCAAGATCGTCTTCTTACATTCCGGCCCCCGGAGATCCACGTTACGAGAACATGATGACGGAGCTGCGGAGCCTATTTGAACGAAATAAACAGGATGATAAAGTGTTTTTTGAATATGAGACCGAGATTTATTGGGGCGAAGTATAAAAAATATAGGCATATTAAAAAGACTCAAATCCCAATACTAATAGGGTTTGAGTCTTTTTTACTTTTAGTTATGAAAGATGAACGTAAATTACAATCACTGGGTGGAACCCAACTCAATCGGTTTATTAGAAGTGTTGATAACTACATTGTGTGAATTAAAAGACAGAATTTGAATCAGCTGCTCTGCCATATGGTTCGCAGTATATTTGAACCCTCCCTTTACCCATTCCATGATTAATCCAAATAGAGCATAGGCCGTATAGCTAGAAAATAATTCGATATTTATATTGTTATTAGTATTATTAACCGCGACTAAGTCCTGCTTGGTTAGCTCTTTTAAGATGTCACAAATCTTATTTTGAAACCCAAGCAGAACATTGGAATTTACAATGATGGTATAAAAATTAGAGTAGCAAACGACATGCTCAAAAATTTTGATGCTAGAGGTAGTAAGCTCACTCACCATGAATTTATCGGTATGGAGATAGGGATCTTTATAAGCCTTAATTAAATCCTCCAGCACATCATCAATCAGCTCATTCAGAAGCTCTTCTTTGGTTTGATAATGCTTATAGAAGGTTCCACGGTTTAAATCGGCTAGGGTAACAATATCGGTTATCGTAATAGTGCGGAAATTCTTTTTTTCCATGAGTAATATCAATGCATTTTTTAGTTCTTTCCTCGATTTACTTGTTCTTCGATTTTTAAGCAACAGAAGACCACCTAACTGTCTATTTTCTATTCCTATTTCAACACAATTCCAAGTTATATTTATTTATGAACATTTGATGTCTCATTTGTATATTGATAGTTAAATTGCAGAAGATTAAACTTGAGTAGAATAAATTTTAAGTGATTTAGAGATTTTATAAAATATAAGGAAGTATAAGTTTCACGCTATACTTTATCCTTATATTTCTCGCATATACGCTTACCGTCCCATTAAGGACACCGAAGGCGTTTTTGCTTGTATTAATACTTACATTATAGATAAACGTAAAGGAGACTTCCAACATGAAACTTCAAGACAGAGTTGCAGTTGTTACCGGAGCAGCCTCAGGAATGGGGAAATCAATCGCAGAGTTGTACGCTAAAGAAGGTGCAAAAGTGATTGTAGCCGATCTTAACCTCGAAGGTGCAGAACAAGTCGCAGCAGGAATCGTTAGTAATGGTGGAGTAGCTAAGGCGTTGAAAGTGAATGTTGCGCTAGTTGAAGACATCAATAACATGATTGATACCGCAGTAAATGAATATGGAACACTAGATATACTAGTGAATAATGCGGGTATTATGGACGGCTTTGAGCCAGTTGGTGATATTAATGATGAGAGATGGGATCTTATCTTTGACATCAATACCAAAAGTGTAATGCGGTCCACACGTAAAGCGCTACCTATTTTCCTCGAAAAAGGAAAGGGCGTTATTGTGAATACCGCTTCTACAGGTGGCGTAAGTGGTGCTCATGCTGGAGCAACTTATACTGCCTCCAAACATGCAGTAGTAGGCTTGACGAAAAATACAGCTTTTATGTATGCCAACAAAGGCATTCGTTGTAATGCCATCGCACCAGGAGCTACTGCCACTAACATTAGTGCTTCTATGAAAAATATTAATGAGTTCGGCATGAGCCGCACTCAACTAACACAGGCTGTAATTCCTCGTGTAGGTTCACCTGAAGAAATCGCACAAGTTGCGTTATTCCTGGCTTCAGATGATTCCAGTTTTGTAAACGGAGCAGTCCTCGCTGCCGATGCGGGATGGACTTCAGCATTCTAGAATTAGATATCATAAAAACTCCGCTAGAGATTACTCTAGCGGAGTTTTTTATGCTCTTGATATTTCCAGGTTAACCCTTCAAAATAGAGAGAATGCTAACTATAGAGGGAGTTATATGAAATGAACGATGTTAAGGCGCGGAATCATGTAAAAGTGATTGGAGAAGGAGAAAGAACCATCCTTTTTGCACATGGATTTGGGTGTGACCAGAGCATGTGGCAGTTTATCACGCCTTCTTTTGAGAAAAAATATCGAATCGTTCTATTTGATTATGTAGGCTCAGGTAACTCAGATTTAAGTGCATATACAACAGATAAATATCATACGCTCCACGGATATGTACAGGATGTATTGGATGTCATCGAAACGTTGGAACTCAAAGATATTATTTTTATAGGTCATTCAATTAGCTCTATGATTGGGATGCTTGCTTCGATTGAGCAGCCGGATTATTTTGATAAAATGATTATGATTGGTCCTTCTTCATGTTATTTAAATGAGGGGAATACTTATTTCGGAGGCTTCGAGAAGAGCGATATCACTGAGCTTCTGGAGATGATGGAGATGAATTTTGCTGGCTGGGCTAGCTTTATGGCACCTCTTGCTATGAACAACCCTGACCCGATGTTAACGAAAGAGCTGGAGCGCAGCTTTATCTCGGCAGATCCTGTTATTGCAAGGGAATTTGCAGAAGTTACGTTCTTTTCAGATCATAGGGAAGATCTACCTAAGGCTACAATCCCTACACTAATTCTACAATGCTCGGATGACAGTATCGTACCTATAGCGGCTGGAGAATATCTACATAAACACTTGAATAATAGCACCTTCCGGTTAATGGAGGCTAAAGGGCATTACCCGCATATAAGCCATCCTGAGGAGACCATCACTTTAATTAATGAATATCTTACGTAAGCTAGATGAGATCATGCTGTGTTGAAAGGATATTTAGATCATGGATGACCGATTAAGATATGCGCCTTGTGGCTATGTTTCTATTACCCATGAAGGAATGATCAAGGATGTAAATCAGACGTTCTTGGACCGTATGGGGTATAAGCAGGTTGATTTGGTGCATAAGCATTTTGAATCTATCATGTCTACGGCAAACAAGCTTATTTTTCATTCATACTTCTATCCTTTTATCAATCTGAATGGACAGGTGGAAGAGTTATTTATCAATTTGAAGGACAGCAAGGGACAAGCCGTCCCTTACTTGTTAAATGGCAGACGCCTTGAGTGTGAAGGTGTAGAGGTCATTGATTGTATTTTAGTACAGATGGGAAAACGCATCGATTATGAGCTAGAGTTACGATCTGCGAAGAAGCAAATAGAAGAGGCTTATTGGGAAAAAGATCAGGCGCTGGCAAAGCTCAAACAAATTCACCTGGAAATTGAACAGAAGCAAGCTGAGCTGATGGAAATGAATGCCGTTTTAGTAGAATTATCTAATACAGATAAGCTGACTGGACTGAAGAATAGAAGGTTTCTTCAAGAGAAGCTGGACGAGCAGATCGTAGGGTATGGACGGGATCAAGCGGTATTTTCACTGTGTATTATAGATATTGATCATTTTAAAAAAGTGAACGATACCTATGGGCATCAGACAGGTGACTATGTACTGGAGAAATTGGCAAGTATCTTGAAATTGCAATCTCGTGAAGAGGATATTGCGGCTAGATATGGCGGTGAGGAATTTATACTTCTTTTACCGAATACAGATATCTCGGAATCAAAGATCATAGCCGAGAATTTACGGCAATCTATCGCATATTCAACTTGGGAAATGGGCCAGATTACGGTGAGCGTGGGTATAGCTACGTTTATTCCAGCCGATTCAGAAGCCACCCTACTGCAAAAAGCTGATCAAGCGCTCTATGCCTCTAAAGAGCAGGGGAGGAACCGCGTCACGCATAGCATAGATTTGAATGAAAAGCTTCTTTAACAGGGGGCTTTTTTGTTATTTATATACGATACATCCTCTTTGCTCTAATTGCTCTACAATGTCTGTTCCCCTCAAGCTGTGATTCCATCTGAGATCCAGCTTCTCTAATCGATCCAGCTGTAGCAGGGAATCTGGAATCTCCTGCAGATGATTATCTCTTAGGTCAAGCTCTATGAGGCTGCTTAGTTGACCTATTTCCTCAGGCAGCTGATTCAGTTTATTTTTTCTAAGGTTCAGTCTTCTTAGCTTGCTTAGTTTACCAAAGGATAAAGGCAGCGCAGCGATTCGATTATCACTTAAATCAAGAATCCGAAGCTCTTCTATAGCACCCAAATGCTCGGGTAAAACGGTCAGTTGATTGCCATACAGATGGAGCTCTCTTAACCCTTTTATTTGTGTGATCGAATCAGGTAGACATTCTAGCTGATTGTAATATAGCCGCAATTCAATTAGACTGCTCATTTCGCCTATACGGACAGGCAATTGCTTGAGGTGATTATCTGTTACGTTCAGATACTTGAGCTTCTGGAGATTACAAAGCTGCTCCGGCAGCTGTTCGAACTGATTATTGCTTAGATATAGAAAAGAATCCAACCCTTGCAGTCCGCCAATGCTATCCGGCAGTACTTTTAGTCGATTATGGCCTAAATCCAGCATTCGCAAGTGAACTAAACGACTGATGTTATCGGGTAACCGTTCAATTTGATTACCCGCATAATTCAGTACTTCTAATTCATCATGAAGGAAGAGCTGATCGGGAATCTCTTTAATGTGGTTGTTGTACATGCTGAGTTCTAGTAGAGGATTACTCTCAAAAATGATCTCTGGCGTTTCGGTAAGTCCTTTTCCGTCAAAATTATATCTCATAAAAGAGTCTCCCTTGTTATTTGTTTGGCATCATGTTCATGGTGCAGTGTTACGATAGAATATAACAGGATGATGATTTATTATCTGTATGTTGGCATACAAAATTATGGAGTGTTGAAGAAAGGAACATCAAAATGGAAGCTTCTTTTTGGACGGGGACTCGCTTCTTTCAGGGGTTAACCTCGAAGGAGATTGAGGCGGTCTCAAGACTGTTCACATATAAGGCCTGTTCCAAAGGTACCCCGGTGTTTGCAGAATCAGATCCTGGGGATCATGCCTACATTATCTATTCGGGAATTATTAGGGTGTACGCCACTACGAAGGGGAAAGAGCATACCGTAGATCTTTTTGGAAAAGGCGATTTCTTTGGTGATCTGGAAGTGATCCATCCCTCCAATGTAAGGGTGCTATCTGCCGTAGCTATGAACGATACAGTATTATTTGAGATTAAACGTGAGCCATTTGAGCAGATGCTTGCCAGCTACCCGTTGATTAAGGAGCAATTGATGCTGTTGCAAATGGACCGTTTATTTTTATCGAATCGGTTATTACATGAAATGAAATTTCATGATGCGAGAGCGCGTGCGATATTTACACTAAGAAGACTATACCAAAGATTCGGAGTAGAGGAGCAAGGCAAACAGAGGATTGATCTTCGATTGACCCATCAGCAGTTCGCGGATATGATCGGAACATTAAGGGAGACGGCTACTCTTGTGCTTAAAGATCTGCAGGAGCAAAAGATTATTGATATTCAACATCAGCAGATCACCGTGTTAGACCCGACGTATTTACTAGAGTATACGGATTTCGATTGAGAAGAGCAGTTCCGGGATCTTTTTCAGAGAATTGATTATTAAAGGGGGTTATGAATGTGGCATGTAATCATTGTGTAGTAAGAGAGCTGAATTTTGAAATCAAGGCTCATGGTGAGCTTAATCTAAGGATTTTACCTAAGGTTATTCATCATTTGAGTAGAAGTAATACGATACATAAGGTGGAAGAAAATGTGATTACGATTAAGGAGGCTGGGGTGCGGGATTTTCTAGATTTCTGTAATGACCATATGGAGTCGGAGCAGTTTGAATTCCGTATAGATGACCAAACATGGAGACCTCTATCCGAATTACCCACTGTACTTAATATGGAATGGATTGATGAGGTTATAACTAAGGGTTTAGTTACTTGTCACTTCCAACCGATTGTGAACGTACGGGAAGAGATTTTTGCATACGAGCTCCTATCCAGATTTAAAAAAGATGATGGGTCCCTTATCTATCCTAATGAGATTTTTGCGGCGGCACGGAATCGTGGGCGTTTATATGCTTTAGACCGGTTATGTAGAATGACTGCTGTAAAATATGCTGCACCCTTAAATAAAAAAACCTTTATTAATTTTATCCCAACGTCGATCTACACGCCAGAATTCTGCTTAAGATCAACCGTTGAACTGGCCAATCAATTAGGCGTCGATCCGTCTCTTTTTGTCTTTGAAGTTGTTGAGACGGAGAAAGTGGATGATCTCGCTCATTTGAAAGCTATTTTGACATATTACAAGGATCGGGGATTTGAATACGCTTTAGATGATGTTGGCGAGGGCTTCAGCACAATCGAGATGTTATTGGAGCTTAAACCCCATTACATGAAGCTGGATATGAAATATGTGCAGGGTGTGTCCAGCGATCTGAACAAACAGAAAATAGCTAAACAATTTTTAGAAAAAGCTTTAGAAATCCAATCCGTTCCTTTAGCAGAAGGTGTGGAGTTTAGAGAGGACTTTGAATGGCTCAAGCAGAGTGGTTATCAGTTGTTTCAGGGATATTTATTTGGAAAGCCTGATCCTATTCCCAAACAGTGATCCTAAGGAGCATATCTCCGTCTAGAGGATGAGATGGATTTCAGGTCAGAGTCTGAGTACAGGTAAACCCCGGGGTTGTATAATTAAGGTAATTGAGAAGGGGGACGGGATGGATATGAAATGGCATAAGTACATCACGCGCTGGGCGGATTCTAGAGGGTTAGGTGGACGGGAAATTGATTATCAATGGCCGTCTCCATCATTTCCGGTGGTAAGTATTCGCAGCAATTTGGGTCGATACTCAGGTCAGGGGTATGGTTACGGAAGCAAGCCACAAGTGAAGACGGCTGTTGGTTTAATTGCTATTGGAGATGTAGCTATAGGCTTGATATCCATAGGTGCAATAAGCGTCGGTGTACTATCCGTAGGTGCTATATCACTGGGGATGTGGTTAGCGCTCGGAGCGATAGCACTTAGTTGGCTTGGCTTTGCCGCGGGAGCAATTGCGATTGCAGGAGTGGCTGTGGGAGCGATCGCGATAGCCGAAAAAGCATTGGGAGCGATAGCCATAGGCGATACGGCGTTTGGGGCGATAGCTATTGGACAATGGGCATATGGTGTAATCGCTGTTGGAGAGCATGGTTTCGGGTTAATTCCGATCACGGGTGATATGTGGAATTGGTTTCGGCGTTTGTTTGGGCTAGGAGATTAAGCCGCTAAGCAGTTCTAAAGTATCATTCATAGTCTGGGATAGTTAATAAAAAATATCTATCAGAACAGAAAAACTAATTGCAATTACCTATTCGGATTTCATACCAATTAATCATGCGATCAGATGTAGCGTTATGTTACTCTTTGTAATGTATTCGAAACTTCATAGGCAAACCTATGGAAATGTAGGGACGCAAAGCTATAGGGACTAAGGTTATTATAACTATTGTCAGCCAGCTGCCAAAGAGTGTATTACGCTTTTTGTTAAAATATAAGTGAGTATAAGTTATACACCTATACTTAATGTCTTATATTTCTCGCTTAAACGCGTATCGTCCTTAGAAGGGCGCCGAGGCGTTTATGCTTGTTAAAGTTTAATAAAAATTAAGTCTTAATTTTTATGGACTTTATACGCAATCAAGCTACTCTTTTGGGGTAGTTTTTTTTGTGCCCATTTTTGGGTACAGAAGAGATTCATATTACATCTGGGGGTAGAAAAGATGAAAAAAATGATTGCAATCGCTACATCAGCAGCCATGATAGCCAGTTTTTCGAGCGAGGCAGGTTATGCTTTAGCAAGTGATGTAAGTAAGGTAAGTGTAGTGAACAGCGTAGTACAAAGCAAAGCTGAGCTATTAAGCAGTGCGTCAGTTATTCCGTTTGATCTGTATGGAAAGGCTATCCTAAGCGCTTATAACGATGTTTTTAAAATGAATCCTGCAAATATTAAATCCATCACGAATAACGGTGGCAACTACTCAGGTTCACCAATAGCTAAGGCTATTGATGGCGATATGAGTACGCATTGGGAAACAGGCAAACCGAATAGCTCAACGTTTACGAATGAGGTTGTCTTTGTTTTTAATGAGTCCACGGAATTAAATAGAATCGTATACGCTGCAAGACAATCCGGTGCAAAGGGTAAGGGGTTTGCTCAGGAATTTGATATTTATGGCTCAACTACGGATGCAGGCGATTTTACACTAATATCCTCTGGAGAATATAAAGGCGGAGCAGGTGACGTAGTAGAGATTCAGTTTGCACCTACAGCCTTCAAGAGACTTAAATTTGTCTTCAAAAAAGCTAACCAAGATTGGGCGAGTGCAGCAGAGTTTTCTTTTTACAAAGAAGATGCCATATCGGCAAAGATGAAAAACTTATTTACAGATGATACCTTGAGTCAAGTTAGTGCAGCATTTAATACGGTAGAGAAGTTAACCGCTTTAGAACAAGAAGTGCAGTTACATCCACTGTACACGCAGTTTCAAGCAGATATAGAGAATGCAAAGGTGCTTCTGGAAAACCATCAAGTAGAGGAAACGGCAGCTAAGGTTTCGAAGTTAAAGGGGTATGGCACAGCATATGAAAATGCCTATAGCGAAGCTTACAGAATGCCAAACTCAAACGTATCAAAAGTAACGGTGAATGGTGGAAGCTACCCAGGTACGAAACCGGAATACATGCTCGATGATCTGCCTAATACACATTGGGAAACGAACAAAAATAATGACGACAGCTTCACGAATGAAGTCGTGTTTGAATTAGCACAGGCCAAAGTATTAGACAGAGTGGCTTTCCTGGCTAGAGATAATCGCAAAGGGTTCCCAGAAGCTTTTGAAATCTATGCATCAGAGACGAGTAAGGGAGAGACCTTTCAGCTCGTATCTAGCGGAACCGCGACTAGTACGAACGACTTTCTGGAGTTTAAATTCGAGCCTACGAAGTTTAAAAGATTGAAATTCAAGTTCACAAAAGCCAATATTAACAGACCTTTTGCGGCTGAATTTAGATTTTATACAGAGGATAAAGTAAGCGAAGCTGTGAATGGTATTTTCACAGATGGAACGATGAGTGCGGTTGTTCCTGCTTATAATAGCGCCAATGCAATCAATGAATTAGAAGAAGCGGCAAAAGTACATCCGCTCTATCCAATCCTTAAAGACTCATTGGATTTGGCTAAGAAGCTAGTAAATGGTGAAGTTCAAACCGAAGGCACCATTATTGAGGCTGAACAGCGTGGAGATATGAAAAAGCATGCACAGCAAAACCTGAGAATTGGTTTCGGTACGAACAACCAACCTACGGGACTCGTTGCAATGCCTGGAGATACGATCAATGTTTATGTAGACGCAGCTTCTACTGATAAATTGCCTGCAATAGTATTTTCGCAACAAGAGGCTGCTTGGAATGTTTGGGCTAGAAGCGTGCAATTACGTCCTGGTAAAAACACTATAACCGTTCCTGAGTTCGCGACGAATAGTTATTATGCACATGATGTGACTAAGGGCGGTACAGTATATATCGTCAATCCATATACAGCTGAGCAACAAGGAAAAGCACCTTTGATCCGGTTCGAGGGGCTTACGAAGATCCCTATGATGACAAAGACCACAGATCCAGAACAATTCAAAGCCTTCCTAACCACCTACAAACAAAAAATAGATGAAGATAAGGCAGCACATCCGAATGTTCAAGATCGCAAACTTATTGATGTAGTAGAAATGGTCAGCGATCATGTTATTTTTACAGGAACGGCTACAGAAGCGTATAACAAGTTTATTACACAAGAAAACAATCCACTGAATACCGTAACCGGCTATGATACTTGGATGAAGACGATCTTTGACTTCTATGGCTTGGATGGCAGTAGCGAGATTCATGATGCCAAGCTAATTCGTGAAAATATTCGATTGATGCAGCCTTATGGTGCAATGTATGCCGCGGGAGATCATACTGGGATACAAATTGGGACCGTAGCGACGATTTTGGGTGATTTTAACAAAGTCTATCCAGGTTGGGGATTGAATCATGAAATTGGGCATCGCTTGGCTATGGGTGAACGGGAATATGGTGAAGTAACTAATAATATGGTGTCTATGTTGATGTCAGTCTATGCGGATTCTATGGATACTCGTATTCCTTTTGAGAGTGATATTTATAAATATGTCCTCGAAGAAAATAAAGTGGTTATGAATCAGCAGGGCTTATTTGCACAGCTCGGTGCCTACTGGCAGTTGGAATTGGCGCACCCGGGTTACTGGACCGAACTGACCAAGCTGTACCGCGAGCGAAAGGTATCCCTTCCTAACGGTGACAATTCCAAGCAACAGTATTTAGTAGAGTTCTCCTCCGAAGTGCTGGGACTGGATTTAAGCAGCTATTTTGCCAGACATGGCTTCACTGTGAATCCAGAAACGAAAGAGAAGCTGGCTAAATATCCAGCACCGAAAAAGCTATGGTATTTAAATAACTCAGTGGTTCATTATGAGGGCACAGGAATAGCAGATAAGAATGTTGCCATAAAGGTTAATATCACACCTAACGCTACAGCTAAATCGAACACATTAAGCTTTAGTATGAATAAGGATCTGAAGAAAGATTTCTTAGGTTATGAGGTGTATCGAAATGATGTGTTGGTTGGTTTTACTGGGACTGACCAGTTCGTGGACACGAACGTAGATAGCAGCATCAATTATACGTACAAGATTGTTGGTTATGATAAGAAGCTGAACGCATTGAAACCAGTGCAGGTTAAAGCCTTCAAGCCAGCCCTGTCTGTTGAAGATCAAATTACATTAAAGCTTAATCAAGCCTTTGACCCGATGAACTATGTAAAAGCGGCTAACTATCAAGGCAACGATATTACTGCTGATGTTACCCTGAAATCAAATACCGTTGATGTAACACAAAAAGGTGACTACGAAGTTGTATATGAAGTGAAGAACGAAGGGGTTACAGAAACTAAAACTACACAGGTTACGGTAACGAGTGACTATGCTTATATCTCAGACCTTAATGCCAAATCAGTCGTTGTTGGTTGGGGTGAATTAAAGAAAGATAAAGCCGTTTCTGGTGGAATCATCACCCTTGTTCGACAAGGGCTAGCTGCGACTTATGCCAAAGGAATTGGTGTTCATGCCAACTCTGAAGTTGTTTATGATATTGAGGGCAAAGGATATGACTTCTTTGAAAGCTACATCGGGATCGATCAAGCGATGAAAGGAAAGCCATCTTCTGCAACCTTTGAAGTGTATGTAGATGGAGAGAAGAAATTCGCGAGCGATGTTTTCCGGGCAGGAACGGAGCATGGATATGTGAGAATACCAGTAACAGGCGCGCGCGAAGTGAAGCTGGTTACCACAGATGCTACAGACGGTAATGCTTCAGATCACACGGTATGGGCGGATGCAAAGTTTACGAATACTTCAAGCAAACCGATTATCACAGTGCCGGAAGAGACAACTTTCGTGAAGTTGAACAGTGAATTTGATGCTTTGACCGATGTGACTGCCTTTGATACGGAAGATGGTAACTTGATTGGAGCGGTTGAAGTAAAACCGAACGGGTTTACTTCAAGCAAAACAGGCACCTACAACGTCGAACTGTCAGTTACAGATCGGGATGGGAATACAGCTGTAAAGACTAGAACAATTGTTGTGTACAGCGCTAATAAATACCTGAGTGATATAGCTTGGCAGTCGGCAAGAACGGATTATAATGTAGTTCGTAAGGATAAGGCAAGTACTAACAACCCGATTAAGCTACTTGTAAATGGTGTAACCAAAGAGTTTGCGAAGGGCTTAGGAACGCATGCTAACTCTGAAATCGTGTATAATCTGGTGGGTGCTAATTTCGAATATTTTGAAACGTATGTAGGGGTTGATCGAAATATCCCAGAGCAAAGCAACTCTAGTGTGATCTTCAAAATCTTCGCTGATGGGGTAGAAGTGTATAATAGCGGACTGATGAAATTTGGCTCGGAAGCTAAATTAGCTCGAATCCCTGTAAAGGGTGTAAATGAATTGAAATTGGTGTTAGATAATGCAGGTAACGGAAATGCTTCAGATCACGGCGATTTCGCGGATGCGAAGTTTATGATTCTGAATAGTACGCCTGAGCTTACCATAGCTAAATCTGTATCCACTAAAGTAGGACAGGAAATAGCAGTAAGTGCAGATTATTCGGCAACGGATTCAGAAGATGGTGACTTGACGGCTCAAGTAAAGGTTACGGGTGAAGATCAAGTTAAATGGGGCAGAGCTGGAAAGTATCCGATCACTTACACAGTAACCGATAGTGATGGAAATACGACTACCAAGACTAGAACAATAGCCGTAGTAGACATGACGGACTTTACGTATCTGACGGATTATGATTGGAATTCTACTCAGAACAGCTATACTGCACCTTTGAAGGATAAATCAATTAGTGCCAATGCACTGAGATTAACAGGCGAGGGCAATCAAATAGTGTCCTACGAAAGAGGGATTGGAGCGCACTCTAACTCGACGATTGTATACGATCTAAGCGATAAGAACGCGGACTACTTCACTTCCTATGTGGGTGTAGATCGACAAATGTACGGTTCTGTCGGTTCGGTGAGCTTTGAAGTATTTGTGGATGGAGAGAAGAGATTCGATAGTGGTGTCATGGGCTCCAGAGATCCACAGAAATTCATCGAGTTGGATATTAACGGAGCCAAGGAGCTGAAATTAGTCGTTACGGACGGCGGAAATGGAAACGGATCTGACCATGCCACATGGGGGGGAACCAAACTACATTTCGCGAATGGAGATCACCTGTTCACTGGAGATCTGGAACAAGCGATTGCAGCGGCTAAAGCAATCTCTCTAGATGGCTTCACGGCTGAGAGTATAGCGGTATTTACGGCCAGCCTCACGGGTGCAGAAGCGGCTTTGGCTAATTCTGCTGTCACACAAAGTGAAGTAGATGCAGCAGTAGCGGCGTTACAACTAGCAATAGAAGGTCTGACCGAATTAGACCTTACGCAAGTCATTACTATTGCAGATCCTTATCTAAGTACTTCGATCAAGACCACATTAGGCGTATCTGGAGACCTAACGCTAGGTGACATGTATAACCTTACGACGTTAACCAGCGAAACCAGAAGAGCCAGATCTTTGAAAGGTCTACAGTATGCTAAGAATCTTGAGACGCTAGATATCACTGGAAATGAAATCACTGATTTCTCCCCGCTACAAGGACTAACTAAACTTACGAGCTTATTGGCCGATCCTCAAATGGTAGAGGTAGGACAATTAAAGGGACCTGTAGTTGAATTTATCAATCCGGTGAAAGGGATCGATGGCAGCAAAGTGATCCCTAGTTCGGCTGGTGTCAGAAACACTGGAACATTTAAAGAAATCATGTTTGATGTGAATGAATGGGCAGCTAATCCGGATGTGTTCACTATAGACCTATCGAACGAGGAGAAGGGAACTTACATGTTGGGGTTAACTTACCAAGTTGCAGGTAATCTTGTGCAATTGATTTCTTTTATTGATAACAAATAAATCCCATAGGCAAAAGAAAACAGGCGAATTGTGGTGTGTTCAACCATGATTCGCCTGTTTTTTATTGAGATATAAAAATGTATAAGTTTCACGCTATAGCTTCTGCTCTGCTGTGTGGCAAAAGTGGGGTGGGCAAGATTTGGAAACCCCTTTTAAATCCTTATATTATAAAATTATCCATTTTGTAATATGACAGAAGTGATGACAACGCTCACTATAACCGAACATGTCTTTTAATTATAATGAATCCGATGGTCCAACTCTTCCAGCCCATTCAATCAAATATACTAGAGGTGATGCAGATGTTAGGAATCGGATTGACCATCGTTGTTATAATCGGGGCTTATTTAATGGCTGCGTATACTCGATTGTTAAGCATGCGTAATCGTGTGAGAGAATCTTTTGCTACCATAGAAGGTTATTTACAAAATCGGGTTGAGGCATTAACAGAAGTTGCGAAGATGGTAATTTCTTATGCTAAACATGAACACGAAACATTGGCGCTTGTACATAGAATGCGTGCTGGTTTAAGTGATGATCATCTTCCGGTTGAGAAGCTGATTAGATATGTGGAAATGGAAAAGTATATTCATTCGATCAATGTTCAGGCAGACTATTATCCAGAGCTTAAGGATAGCGATCCGTTTATCAAATTGCAACAAAGGATCTATATCTTAGAGGAAAACTTATCTGCCAGCAGACGTATCTATAACGAAAATGTGACAAGCTATAACACGATGATAAGTTCGTTTCCTGCGTTTTTACTTGCAGTGACTATTGGATTTAAGCCGGAAATTTTGCTCAATATGGAAGGGGCCAAACGAGCAGACGCTAATTGGACGGTATCCTAAGTAGATTTGATACGGAGAATTAAGAATGTCATGAGGTTTAGAGGGAGGCGTATCTATGAAAATCGTTATTGTAGATGATCATCCTTTAGTTAGAAGAGGGCTGGCATCTGTCATTTCAATGCAGCCAGATGTGCAATTTGCTGGTGAAGCTACAAATGGTCAAGAAGCATTTGATGTGATTGAAGCGACAAAGCCAGATATTGTTCTCATTGATCTTAAGCTTGTTGATGAATCGGGATTGGATGTCATCAAGACAGCACGTGCCCGCGGCATTGTTAGTAAGTTCATTCTGTTGACTTCCTCTGCGAGCAGAGAGGATTTTTTGAGGGCTGAAGAAGTACTGGTAGATGGATATGTCCTAAAAGAGGCATTGCCGGAGGAATTACTCTTTGCTATCCAGTTGGTGCATAAAGGGCGAAAGTATTACGATCCTGGCTTAATGGAAGAAAAGATGCGTATTAGCGGCAGCAGTCCGACGGATGAATTGACACCGAAAGAGAAGGAAGTACTGATTGAACTTGGACAAGGTGCTTGCAACAGAACGATTGCTACACATCTTTTTATCAGTGAATTTACAGTAAAGAAGCATGTCAGCCAGATTTTAGCGAAGCTACAGGTTAATGACCGGACACAGGCAGCACTGTATGCAAACGCGATAGGGCTGACGAAATATGAAATGTCTTATGAGTAGAAATATAACCATAGTCTTAAATACGAGGAGGTGTCCCAGCAGCCAGATCATAGCTCTTGGGACACCTCCTAAAGTTCTAGGAGGTTATATCAAACAACTAATGGTAGAACTAAATATAACATAGAGTAGTACGGCGAGATCAGATGATATAATGAGTATAAATACTTTGCGATATTGTGTATTCTGTCTACCTAATTGTAACTAGGGAGTGCTGTTCATGTTTGAGTTTCCAGGATACCAAACGTTAGATCTGATAGAGACTATCTCAGATATCAGGCTGTACAGACTCCAACGTCAAGAAGATGGCCATAGGGTTATCGCCAAGACAACTACAGGTGAGTATCCAGGATCTGCTATGGTCGATGCTTTTCGTTATGAGTATGACATGCTTAAGCGACTTAGCGGTCGTGGAGCAATCGAGGCGTATAGTCTGGAGATCACGCCGGATCGACCAGTCCTTCTCTTACAAGATATAGAGGGGCGTATGCTGGATCAGATACTACGTACACCTGAATCACTGGAGCTTCCAGTGCTGCTTCGGATCGCTATCGGTGTTGCTGATTGCCTTATGCAAATTCATCGTGAGAAAATAACACTAAATGAACTAACCCCCGCTCATCTAATCGTCAATCCTGTTACTTTTGAAGTGAAATTTATCGATATACGAATGTGCTCCACGGAAAGTGACACCAGTCCATTATCACCCTTAAGCGGGCGACCGGATGCCTTGCTTCCTTATATATCGCCAGAACAAACGGGTCGAACTGGGTTGAACCCGGACTATCGATCTGACTTTTATTCGCTTGGAGTCCTTATGTATGAGTGTCTCTCAGGCAGCCGCCCCTTTGAGCTTCATGATGTTGTTGATATTGTATATCGTCATCTTGCAGATACACCTGAGCCTTTACATCGCAGGGTTTCCACTATCCCTCTAACTGTCTCTGACATTGTTGGTAAATGCATGGAGAAAATGCCTGATGCGAGATATGCCAGTGCTTTTGGAATCAAGTCAGATCTTGAGGAATGTCTATCCCACCTACAACAATTCGGGTACCTCGAGCCCTTCCTGTTAGGAAGCTGGGATATTCCGGAACGCTGGATGGTACCAGAACGATTCTACGGGAGACATTTTGAGAAACTAAGCTTACGAGAAGCACTGAAACGAGCATCACAAGGTGCTGTAAAGACGGTCTGGCTTAGTGGTGAGAGTGGTATCGGTAAAACAACCTTTTTAAAAGAAACGCTTAGAAATTCGATTTCTTCGGATGGTTTTTTCGCCAGAGGCAAATTCGAATCACTACATACCTCACTCCCTTATGGCATCTGGCATCAAGTGATAGAAGAATTGGTCAGTCAACTGCTGATGGAAACGAAGCTGCAGGTGGAGGTTTGGAAGCTGCGTATTTTACAAGCTGTAGATGGTTACGGGCAACTGCTGATCGAACTTGTCCCTAAGCTTGAGCTTTTGATTGGCCCGCAACCTTCCGTGCCTCCGTTGCCGCCGCTGGAAGCTCAGCATCGATTTCAATTAATCATGAGCCGATTTATTCAACTCTTTCCTCATGAGGATCATCCTTTGATCTTGATATTGGACAATATGCAATGGGCCGATGAAACATCGCTGCAATATCTCACTTCACTTATAGAGGACACGGCCACGAGTCATCTGCTAATCGTTCTTTCTTATCGTGATCGGGAAATTACGAGGCTGCACCCACTCAGTAGTCTGGAAAAGCACTTGATAGACCGCAACGTAGTGATGAGTAAAATTTCTCTACAGGCGCTTGAACTCACCGATATAAAACAACTGCTATTGGATGTTATGCGTTACGAGGCTGCTGACTTGGAGGAGCTAGCGCGGGTACTTCTGCATAAGACAGATGGGAATCCATTATTTATTAAGCAATTCCTTCAGGATTTGATTGATGATCAGCGAGTGGTATTTGACGAGGATATTCGAAGCTGGAAATGGGACCTCCAGCGTATTACTGAATTGAATGTTCCCGATAATGCAGCAGCCTATCTTTCAAGTAAATTACAGCAATTTCCCGATCAGACGGTACATGCACTTAGTAGAGCCGCTTTACTGGGCAGCCTGTTCGATGTGGGAATGCTTGCCGAAATTATGGAGATTCCGATAGAGATATTGACTGAAGCATTGGCAGTTGCGGTAAATGGACGCTTGCTACAACCTGTTAACGGAGAGGCACATACGCATTTTAAATTCCAACACAACCGTATTCATCGGGCGGCTTATGCGCTTGTTCCCGAAGAGGAGCGCCCAGAGCTGCATTGGAGGATTGGGATGTTATTGCTAGACCGCAGCTCTCTTAATGAAGGAACAGTCCTATTTGAAGCTGTCCATCATTTGAATCAGGCGATTGTGTGGATAGATCGCCCGGAGCAGAGGCTTCAACTGGTAGAACTGAACTTAAGGGCAGGGATAAGTGCAAAGCAAACCACCGCACATGAGACAGCCTTACAATATATGCTTCAGGCGACAGCGATGTTAGAGGAGCAGAGCTGGGAGGAGCATTATGGACTAACCTTCCGGGTATTTCGGGAGAGGGCCGAGCTTGAATACTTATGTTCACATTTTGATAAGGCGAATGAATTATTTCATCTGTTAATCCATAAAGCTGCGACAAATACAGATAAGGCTTACATCTACGCGATGAAGGTTCAATTGGAAGCAAGTAATGATAACCATGAAGAAGTTATCTCCTTAGGTCGACATACATTATCGTTATTGAAAGTGAGCCATCAATTTGATCCTAGCTATGTTCAATTGACGCTTCAATGGTTAAGATTGCGTCGCAGACTACAGAAGGTCTCACTCGAATCGCTGAACCTCTTACCGCCGATGACGGACGAGGCTCGTAGAGTCGCAATGTCCACTTTAGAACATACGAGCAATGCCTGTTTCTATGTCAACCGGGATGGGTGGCTCGCTTCTTCCTTCACCATGATTGAATTGACACTCGATTATGGGATGACTCCGCAGGCTTCCATTGGATTCATAGGCTATGCAATGTTTCAATACTATTACTTCCGGAATGATGAAGAAACATTTAAATGGGCCATGTTGGCGTGCAGCTTATCAGAACCCTATCCGAAAGTGCATATGACAACCTTAGCTGCGTTCGCTATGTGCTACGATAGCTGGCGGCATTATGATCCAGCTATGCTCCGTACGTTTACCGAGAAAGCAGGAAAAGTGGGACTGGAATCAGGTGACTTATGGAAGGGTAACCAAAGTGTGTTAATCAACTGTGCCTCCCTCTTACAATTTGGACATCCGTTAGACGATATCTATGATCGATTAATTGCGCATTCCGGAGATTTGTTGCGCCATAACAACAGTCTTCATTGTAAGCAGGCTATCATAGCTGTAGCTACTCTAGTTCGATTGACAGGTTATCGCTCTGTAGATGATCCATTTAACATTGCAGAGATTAGCGAACCTGATTTTGCACAGTCGGTTCATGGAGATACCTTTAATTTTATACAAGAAATGGTCTGGATATATCAATATTTAACAGGTTATATATTTGGGGATTACCGCGAAGCTAGTGAGGCATTAGCGAAATCAGCTGCCATTATAAAATCACGTGAAGATGGTTTAGACAGTCCCATGCAGATCATGTATGAATGTTTAGTCTGGGCTCAGTTGTATGAGGAATATAACGCTGAAGAGCAACGTATATATCGGGCAAAAATGCGCAGTTGCCTGAAGAAAATGAAAAAGCTTGCTAAGCGTTGCCCGGTAAATTATGAGCATAAATATCTGTTGATGAAGGCTGAGCTGATTCGCCTATCGCGAGATCCACGACAAGCTGAAGCCTTGTATGAGCAATCTATTGAGGTTGCTCGTATCAACGGCCATATTCACGATTTAGCTATGGCGGCGGAGTGCTACGGCAAGTATGGACTTCGTCATGGCAAATTGCATCTAGCAAGAATCTATATGACTGAAGCCTACGAGGCTTATCTGCAATGGGGCGCAAAGGCTAAAGCGGCTGACCTTGAGCAGCAGCACAGCAATCTGCTGCATATTAAACGTGAGCCCGGACTCGACCGGGTCGATTCCCTTTCTGTGGTGATGTCTGCACAAGCTTTGTCGGGTGAGATGGAAATGAGCCGATTATTGGGTACGCTGATGCGGATTATGCTCCACAATGCTGGAGCCGAATATGGGGCGGTTATTTTTGATCATGAAGGAAGATGGATGGTTGAGGCCCACGGGACATCGGAAGCCCTGCATATCGAATCCGTTCCTCTCGGGGAAGAGTCAGATCTTGTTCCGGCAGCGATTATAGCCTACGCGGCAAGAACACAGGAGCAGGTTGTATTACATGATGCGCTCAGTGAGGGAATATTTGCACGTAACGCTTACGTTAGGAAGAATAGACTGAAATCGGTTCTTTGTCTTCCTATCATGAATCAGAATAAATTAGTGTGCTTGCTCTATTTGGAGAATAACCTATCACCAGGTGTATTTACACCGAGTAGGCTTGACGTGCTCAAGCTGCTTGGCTCTCAATGTGCCATCTCTATTGCCAATGCCAAGCTATATTCGGGGATTCAATATCTTAAGAAAAATTTAGAGGATCAAGTGACAGAAAGAACCCGTGACCTGGAGCGTTCGATGCGTGAGACGTCCGCAGCTTTGGCTGAAGCCACAGTCTATGAGGAACGAAATCGTATCGCTCAGGAGATTCATGACATTGTTGGGCATACACTCACATCAACGATTCTTCAAATTGAGGCTGGAAAGCGTCTGCTCCAGAAGAAAGATATAGATAGCGGCGTTCAGCGACTGGTTGAGGCACAGGATCTTGTCCGTCATAGCTTGAATGAAATCCGCGGATCTGTCCATATGCTGAAGGAGGACAAGTATTCCGATCTAACGGTCATGTTGAAGCAACTGATCCGTGATACAGAGCGTAATGCAGGCGTTGTCATTCATGCCATTATTTATGATCTGCCGGACGCCATGTCAACAGCCTATAAAAAGGCCATTTATCATGCTTTGCAGGAGGGCCTAACGAATGGAATCAGACATGGTAAGAGTACAGAGTTCCATTTTAGTCTGGAATCTGTCGGAGCGAATTTACAGTTTAGGCTCAAAGATCGTGGGTCAGGAGATAGTCAAATAGTGATGGGTTTTGGACTAAGGACGATGAAAGAACGGGTTGAGCAACTGGGAGGCAGCTTATCCATCGATTCAGAAATGAATGAGGGCTGTCTACTGGAGATTGATCTGCCCATGCGAAGGGTTGGGAATAGAAAATGAATAAGATAAAGATTGTAATTGCCGATGATCAATTGTTGACGCGTGAAGGACTCCGCACCATTCTGGATCTGGAGGATGATATGGAGGTAGTCGGTGCTGCCAAGAACGGGGAAGAGGCCTGTGAGATGGTGGAAGTATTCCAGCCCGACCTGGTACTGCTTGATGTTCAAATGCCAATTATGAACGGGATCAGTGCATTAAAACGAATCAAGCAGATTCGTCCGGATATATTCATTCTGATTTTGACCACTTTTATAGAGACCGATTATATTGTTGAGGGCATGGCATTCGGAGCAAGCGGCTATATGCTGAAGGATATGGATGCAGACAAAATGATTGCCTCGATCCGTGATACGATATCAGGGCAATTTATTCTGCCAGCCCCGGTAGCGGCCAAATTGGCGACGAGGATGAATAGATTGACGGAAGAGTATGAACACCGGCAAAGATCCAATGTGGGTGGTATGAGTCTGACAGAACGAGAAGAGGAGCTGGCGCAGCTCATTATCCGGGGACTCAATAACCGCGAAATTGCCGATACACTGCATATCGCGGAGGGAACAGCGCGTAATTATATTAGCAATCTTTATAGCAAATTAGAGGTGGTTGACCGGGCTCAGGCGATTGTGCGGCTTCAAGCTATGATGTATCCGTTGTAGATGCTAACGAATTACTGTAGGGGCCAAATAATCAAATAGCGGGAAATTTCTCAGTACTCCAAATGTAACAGTCAGGATCAACATCGCAGCCATAATTACATGGCTAAGAGGCTGGATACGCTTTTTCTCAGTGAACAAGTACAGCATATACAGAGGTGCTAGAACAAATAGCAACGGGTTAAATCTGAACGCTTGAACGAAGTCGAATCTCAACAACGATAGAATAACTCTTGTGATTCCACATCCCGGACAATAAAATCCAGTCCACTCATGAAATAAACAAGGTATACCCATATTGGTTAAGGGCATCCATACGGTGAAATATAGTAAGCCTAGGAGACTTAAGGACACACTCCAAAATAGTTTAGGGTGTGTCCTCTTATAATTAGTTAAATTAGACCAATTTATTAACATCTGATTGCACCAAAGCGTATGTGACAATACCAAAACTAAAGATTGTAAGGATCACATAAAGAGCTGAATTATCGGATACGAGTTGGCCACGTTGTCTTTGAGCTTCTGCAACATGTTTACCGATCTGATAGGCCCAAACAAGGCTCCATATCCCGCAAGTAATCAATGTCAGAAGGAAATGCTTTCCTCCTGTAAATGTGTAGTCTCCGCTTAGCTTCCCTACGTCATTGGTTAGAGCAATAAACCAAAATATTCCGTATATTCCACATGTAATTAATGACAATATAATGGAAAATGCGACACTTCTTTGACTAATCATTGTTCACTCTCCTATGTATTTACATGAAAATTTGACATTATTATCATAGTCAATTGCGAAAATATATACAAGATAATATTTAGTAGTCTATTGTATGCGGGAATTAGGAAGTGTAGAGCAAAATTACATTACTGTTTCGAAATAGTGGAATCCTTACTGGATATGAAATATACTTTTATAGGTTAGCCGTAAGACAGCTAGAATTTGAACTACGATTGGAGAAAATGAAACGATGTCTAATTTACCAAACTGCCCGAAATGTAATTCTGAGTACACTTATGAAGATGGAAGTCTACTAGTTTGCCCGGAATGTGCACATGAGTGGACATTAGAATCAGAGTCTGAGAATAGTGAAGATCAAAAGGTTATCAAAGATGCCAACGGCAATGTATTAAACGACGGTGACTCAGTAACTGTAATCAAAGACCTTAAGGTAAAAGGAAGCTCATCCGTTCTGAAGATTGGTACCAAAGTTAAAAACATCCGTTTAGTGGACGGAGATCATGATATTGATTGCAAAATTGACGGATTTGGAGCTATGAAATTAAAATCTGAATTTGTTAAAAAGATATAAAAAGAAAGAATCAGCTTACCTTCGATAGAAGTAGGCTGATTCTTTTTTTTGTGACAGTATTTGAACACGCGTCATCTTATGATCTCAACAATTTGGTTTCGTCCTGCATTTTTGGCTTGATATAAGGCTTTGTCCACAGATTCGAATAAATCATTTAGTTGATTGGTCGGGCTTTCTATATACTGCTCCGCAAAATTATTAATAGATAATAGCCCCATGCTTACAGTAATGGATACAGAATGAGCAACCTCATCCACATGTACTTTATTGGCCTCTATCATGAACTTAATATGCTCTGCCCAGCGGTTTGCTTGTGTATGGTTCGTATTTGGTAAATAAACGATAAACTCTTCTCCGCCATACCGTGCCAGGATATCCGTCTCCCTCAGCGATTGCTTAATGACCTCTACCGTACTGCAAATTACAACATCGCCGACTAAATGGCCGTAATTGTCATTCACCGTTTTGAAAAAGTCGATATCCAGTAGAATGATGGCAAAAGGCTGCTTCAATATCATGTTTTCTATGATCTCATGCTCTAAGTGCTGTGTTAAGTAATGACGGTTATAACAACCTGTTAAGCTGTCGGTTATGGCCATCTGCTTAAGTTTTTGGTTGGTCTGAGAAAGCTCATTTTGGATTTGAATTAATGCCAGATTGCGCTCTTGCAAGATCTCGTTCTGATGATTAGTCTCAGCAATGAGGCGATGCAGCTCGCTTCTATCCTGAAAGGTGAGAATCCGTCCAACCATGATCTCGCCTACGATAATTGGTGCCGCTGTAATATTGATGTATGCTTGGAGCGAGGTGTAGAATACTTCAACTTCGGTTCTCTCCATGGGCTGTTTAAGATATGTATGTTGAAACAATCGGAAAGCGCTGGCAGTCTGCTCCATAGGTGTTAGCGTCGATAAGTCGAAGGGATCACCAATCTGTAGGTTGATTTTTGGCAAAAGTGATCGATTAATCTCTACCACAGTTTCATTATCATCCAGTACAAGAATTCCTTGTGTGAGTGTGTCAATGATATCCTGATGGGCGATGGTTACGAGATCAAATATTTTATCACGATGAATGGCAATAACGAAAAAGATAGCAGAAATTAGTATTCCTAGTGAGGTCATCCCTGGAATAACCGGCTGAGATTTAAACAGCACCACATTAAGAAAGACATCCAGTAATACAAATACAGTCAACACTAGTACACCCTTGAGTACATGAGTAACCTGTTTTTTGATCCGCTGGGTGGCGTTTGATATAAGCGCTGAATAGATGATATACAGAGAAATAATAATGGTGGTGATTAAGAAGAGAATAAACAGCCAAAAAAGCGGTCCATAGGATCTTTCAACATATCCACCATGCATAGGCAGTACAAAGCTTTGCTTCGGATTGACGATCACGCCTATTAAGATCAATGCCGCGATAATGTATAGGATTAGCGTTTTCTTTTTTCGAAGGAGGTATGATTTCCCAGTGAGGAATATCGTAAAAAGAAGCCATCCAATCGTTAACAGGATCGAGTCAATAAAAGCGAGCTTTACATAAAACAATTGAACTTTGGGATCAGCTGTAGTTTTGAGAGCAAATTGACAGAAGGGCCATAGCATCATAGTAAAATGAAAAATCAAGTACACCTTATGTAAGTTAGTGATTGTTACGGAAATAAATATGTAGATGAATAGAGCGAACAGAACGAAGAATAATGATAGGTCAATCCATGTCATGACATTCAATTAGGTAACACCTTCTTATATAAAAAAATAGGTTCATCTTTATTGGCTTAAGCTTGAAATTTTCTCCCACTCGGTTAGCAGCTCTTTTACACTCTGTGCGGACTGTGGCTTACTGAACAAGTAACCTTGAATTTTATCGCAGCCTTGCTCTTGTAGATAATCGAGTTGTACGGTTTGCTCCACACCTTCTGCAATCACACACATATTCATGCGTTTACCAATCATAATAATTTGTTCAACGAGAACGGCTTGATGTGTCCCTGTTCGAATGGAATCAATAAAGGACTTGTCTATTTTCAAAGTAGAGATCGGCATATGTGTAAGATAACTTAAGGAGGAATACCCGGTACCAAAGTCGTCCAATGCAATTTTGATGTTGTGAGCTCTGAGTTCAGTCAGCTTACTGCTCACATATTCGTAGGATTCAACCAGAACACTCTCTGTAATCTCTAGCTCTAAGTATTCAGGCTCTAGCCCGGAAGCTTGCAAGGTGTCAAGAACTAGCTCATTGAAGTCGCTTTGCAGTAGCTGCAGCATTGAAATGTTAACAGACATCGTTAGATGTGATAATCCTTGTTCATGAAGGTTTTTCAAAAAGGTACAGGCTGTTCTGAGCACCCACGCTCCAAGAGGAATGATGAGATGGGAATCCTCTGCTATTTTGATAAACTTGTCTGGAGGTACCATGCCTAGTATAGGATTGTTCCAGCGCATAAGAGCCTCTAGTCCTGTCACCCTATTCTGAGTCAGATCAATCTGGGGTTGATAGAATACTTCCAGCTCATTGTTCTCTAAAGCACTGTATAACTGCTTCTCAATGTTCATTCGCTCAGTGAAGGTATCATTCAACGGTTGATCAAACACAATAATTTGGCCCTTGCCGGCGTCTTTAGCTTTATACATAGCGATGTCTGCGGATTTAAGGAGCTCCATAATATTACTGCCATGATCAGGGTGAGTACTGATTCCGATGCTTAGGCTAACATGCAACAGACTGTCGTCCATCTCAATCGCATCTTTAAAACCGGCAATAATGTGGGAGGCTACGCTAGTTATGCACTGACTGTTCTCGATAGAATATAAAAGAACGATAAATTCATCCCCAGCGAAACGATACACTTCACCACTGCTCCCAACCAGGGACACCAACCTCTCACTAACCTTAACAATTAGCCTATCGCCAAATTCATGGCCCATCGTATCATTAACATATTTGAAGTAATCAATGTCGATGAACATTAAGGCTGCAATGTTGTTCAGTTTCAAAATGCGAGGCCCATTCTCATAAAAAGCTAATTTATTAGGCAGGCCGGTTAATAGATCATGATACGCCAGGTAATGCATTCTTTCTTCATTCAGGGTTAGCTTCTCTTGATTCTCAATAAGCTGATCATATTGCTGTCTGAGTTCTTCTTCCGTAGCTGTGATTTCCTCATAGGCGGCTTCTAAATTTTCGTGGGCGCTCACCCTATCCCTATAGGCAAGATCCAGTTTCTTCTCAATCCTTTTAATCCGTTTCAGAGTACCTAGAATTAATGCATAGATAAGCAAAGCTGTTATGAGGACAAAGAACCAGCCTTTAATTATATTAATAAGTCTTATCCACTCCGGATCTCGCGTAAAAGCGGAAACGGCCTTATCTGTTATGGGGATCCATAAGCACCCTACAATAAAATATATTACGGCGATTTTTAAGGAGCCCCGAACAGGGTTGAAGGTTTGTTTCGTTATGGAATTTTTGTGTTTGTTTCTTTGAAGCATATGTCCCTCCTATATCAAGCATGAAAGCTACTTGTTTTAGATCATTTCAACATATTTCATCAAAATCCTCTATTTGTCAGTGATGTTCTGCAAATTTTAAGAATAGGTTTTTGGACAAGCTGGAGCTAGGCATTAATGCCTAGCTATACTTGACCGTAACTTGTGTTATAATCAAACAAACAACTCGAAGAGAAAATTATAGTTAAGGGGGATTTGTAAGTGGAAATAGGAATCAGTACGTTCGTAGAAACAACACCGGATGTTCAAACGGGTGAATTAATAAGTCATGCGGAGCGATTGCGCGAGGTAGTAGAGGAGATTGTTCTTGCGGATAAGGTGGGCTTAGATATATTTGGTGTGGGTGAGCATCATCGAAAAGATTATGCCGCATCTTCTCCAGCAGTTTTGCTGGCTGCGGCTGCCTCACAGACGACACGAATTCGGTTGACCAGTGCGGTAACCGTGCTGTCCTCTGCTGATCCAGTACGTGTATTTCAGGATTTCGCAACACTCGATGGAATCTCAAATGGACGAGCGGAAATCATGGCAGGCCGGGGTTCCTTTATCGAATCTTTCCCGCTCTTTGGATACGATTTAAATGACTACGATGAGTTATTCGATGAGAAGCTGGACCTGTTGTTAAAGTTAACGGCATCCGAAAAAGTAACCTGGAGTGGAAATCATCGTCCATCCATTAATAATCTGGGGATTTATCCGCGCCCCGTTCAGAATCCTCTGCCCGTATGGATTGGCAGTGGCGGCAATACAGAATCTGTGATTCGTGCTGGCCTGCTCGGGTTACCACTTGTGCTCGCGATTATCGGAGGCAGTCCGCTGCAGTTTGCTCCACTGGTGAAGCTCTATAAGAAAGCGGCAGCCCAAGCAGGACATGATGTATCGAAGCTCCCGGTTGCCTCACACTCACACGGCTTTATCGCAGAAGATAATCAGCTTGCTGCCGATATGTTCTTTCCTTCTACACAGGCCAGCATGAATGTGATTGGCCGGGAACGCGGCTGGGGTCATTATAGTCGGGCGAGCTATGATGCGGCTCGCAGATTCGAAGGCGCTTTATATGTGGGAGATCCAGATACTGTTGCTGAAAAAATCATTCACCTACGCAAACACGTAGGGATTACACGCTTTATGCTGCATGTACCGCTAGGTACGATGCCTCATAAGGATGTAATGAAAGCTATTGAGCTATTGGGTACTGAAGTAGCACCCATTGTTCGAGCTGAGATATCGAGATGGGAAGCAGAGGTTGAAGCAAAAGAGGATTGACCCCATTTAGATTAACTAGTATGATCTTACCAATTTATTGAAGCTGTTGTGAATTGGAGGGGGATACTGAAGTGACGGATCGAATCATAGCGGACAGACTTGAAGAATTAGGTATTGTCCTGCCAAGTGCTAGTGAACCGGCGGCAAAGTATGCTAACTACGTCATTGTTAATGGATTATGTTTTGTATCGGGCAAAGGACCAGCCGGAGATCCCAAAGGGAAGCTGGGCCAAGATTTCACTACCGAAGAAGGCTATCATTATGCACGTCAGACAGGGGTTGAGATTCTTGCCGTCCTTGAGTCAGCTTTAGGCTCCTTGGATAAAGTGAAGCGAGTGATCAAAATTCAAGGATTTGTGAATGCCGATCCCTTATTCGAAGAACATCATAAAGTACTCAATGGTTGTTCTGATTTAATGCTGGAGGTATTCGGAGACAAAGGCAGTCATGCACGTTCGGTATTGGGCGCTGTTTCTGTAAGAGATAATCTTCCGATCATCATTGATTCCATTTTTGAAGTGGATTAACAAGAGGGCTGTGGCACCGAAAGGTGACCGCAGTCCTCTTTTTTTACATGGTTTGAACTGTAGTTAGACGCCAACCCCAAAAATTGTAACAAAACTAATGATCCTAATTTTAGTAATAGTATATGAACGTATCAATCAACGAGGTGATGACATCATGAAGATTCATAAGAAAGCCACACTACTTGTACTACTCACATCTATACTCTATACAGCTCCAGCCCATGCGGCGGTAACGCCTCAGAATCAGGTTACGGGTGTTTTTCTGGACGATCGACAGCTTGAATTAGAGGTTCAGCCCTTGCTCATAAACGGTACAACGCTGGTTCCCATGCGCAAGCTGTTTGAAGAACAGGGAGCAACAATCTCATGGAACAACGATACCAAAACAGTGAAGGCCACTAAGGGAACGCTGGTACTGACTTATCAAATAGGAGATTTAACCGCGAACAAAAATGGACAAGCCTTAAGCTTAACCGTTCCGGGTCAGGTCGTCGGTGGTAATACGATGATGCCGCTGCGTTTTGTCAGCGAGGCTCTAGGTAGCACCGTGAAATGGGAGGCTAGTACTCGGACAGTCCGCATCTACTCAGCGATGAATTACGATACAACGATTCTTTATGGGGTTAACCTGCGCAGTTCGCCAAATTCATCGGACCAATCAGGTGTTCAGCAAATGTTGTCTGCAGGTGAGAAGGTACATGTGATTAGGGAAGTGGATGCTTTCTGGTTAGAAGTGCGAACGCAAGACAACAAGACGGGATACATATCTGCTAAACCCAAATATAGCAATTATACTAGTGAGTCGCTCGCTGAGAAACAGGGAAGCGCACTGCTTGCTTACGGCGAGAAGTATCTGGGAACCCCTTATGAATTTGGTGCAGCAACGAACCAGACTTCTACATTCGACTGCTCTTCTTTCGTAGGGCATTTATTTGAGGATGTATTGTCGGTGGATCTGCCGCGCACCTCCTATAATCAAGCCAAAGAAGGGAAGGAAGTTGGGATCAACGAGCTGCGTAAAGGAGATTTATTGTTCTTTAGTGCACGTGGTCTCGAGATTGGTCATGTTGCCATGTATGCGGGAAATAATCAGATATTGCATACGTATTCCAAAGAGAAAGGCGTTCATTATGAAGCCCTGAGTGAGAAGTGGAAGAAGCGTTTTGTGACGGCGCGTAGAATGTTTTAGATTAGGTAGCGGTTAGGCTATAATGATCACGATGAAGAAGCGTCCGAATATATTTGGGGGATGAAGCATAGTGACTAAAACAATCGTAGAAAAGCTGAACTTACAAAAATACAACCAAGTAGCGATATTGAATAAACCGGAGGGCTCTGATTATTTAGCTGAATTGTCCGATTATGATACTTCGCTAAATGAAGCATATGATCTTATATTTGCTTTTGTACTAGATATGTCGTCTTTACAAGAACTAGTGAACCGTGTGATAGAACATCAGCATCTTCATAAGAATGGCTATCTCTTTGTGGCATATCCTAAAAAGGGAAACAAAGTGTATCCGACCTTTATTCATCGTGACGACTTGCTAGAGGGTCTGGGCAGTGATGAGAACGGCTATATCGGGACCAGTAATATTAAATTTGCACGCATGGTTGGATTAGACGATGTCTTTACAGTTGTGGGGTTAAAAGAGGATGTTAAGGGTAAAGGTCAGCTTTCCAATACCCCAAGTCAATCTGTGGATGACTATATTTCTTTTATTCCAAATGTGGAAGAAGATCTGAAAGGTACACTGGAGCTTCTTACCATCTATCAATCGCTTACCCCGGGCTATCGTAAAGATTGGGCTCGATATGTCTATAGTGCCAAACAAGAGGCAACAAGAGCTAAGCGTAAAGAGGAAATGAAGATGATTCTACGGGCGGGTTATAAGAGCCGTGAGCTGTATCGACAAGCCAGTAGTACTGAATCTTAAATCGACCTTTCTTTATTAAAAAGATTATTTGCAGGCATAAAGACGGTTTTTGAACTCCTTTTCCGTCTTATGTTATGAACTTGATTGTTAAGGAGGCAGATAGTGACTTGTACGGATGCAGAACTGGTAGATAAGGTGTGTAAAGGGGATATGGATGCATTCAGTGGGCTTATCGGCAAATATTCCAATGCAGTATACGGAGTAGCTTACGGTAAGTTGGGTGATTTCCACACTGCGCAAGACATTACACAAGAGGTTTTTGTTAAGACCTATCGTAATTTATCCAACTTAAAGGAGCCAGAGAAACTCGCCAGTTGGTTATATGCAGTTACTTCACGGGAATGTATGGATTGGTTTAGGGCGAATAAGAAGAAAGCTGTATATGAATTCATGGAGCAAATCGAGGTTTCTCAGCTGGAGACTACTGAAGATCAGCTCCTCCGAAAAGAACTCCAGCAAGATGTGTGGAAGGCATTAAACACCTTATCCGAAGCTAACCGTATAGTCACCATTCTATTCTATATCGACAACTACAAGGTTAGGGAAATCGCTGATTTCCTTGATTTATCTATTGAAGCTGTCGAGAGTAGACTCCGCAGATCAAGAACGATCTTAAAAAGGGAGATGTTGCGTACAGTGAATAACAATCTAAGTAAAAACAAATTGCAGGACGAATTTAAAAAGAGAGTTTTTCAGGATGAAAGAATGCCTGAAACCAACTTTCGTCGTGTGGCCATGGGCCAAAGTGAATTCGATGATATTGATATGCCTAAGACGAACTTTTCTAATGTAAATATGGCGGGTACCAAGTTTGACAATATTAATATGAGCAGTACTACTTTTAACGATATCAATATGCATCTTGTTAAGTTTAATGAAGTCGGATTGTGGGAAATCGAGGTTAGCGATAGTGAATTAGGAGAAGCCTATTTCCATGATATTCACTTGTATGGTAAAGGCAATAAGTTTGAACGATGCCAGCTTAATGGCACATCTTTTGTAGAGTGTGATCTTTCGAATGTAGAGATAAAAGACTGCAATCTTTCAGGCGTCACAGTAATGGCATTTCATTAGATGCCCTGCTAGAGAGTTATCATAAAAATAAATAATATTACAACAGGACTATTTATTCATCATTGATTTCATCGAAACCACTTCATCCTAGGAGTGGTTTTTAAGTTTGGGGTATAATGGATGTAGATCATATAGCACAAACCTACAGGGGTGAAATATAGATGAAGCGCATCACGATTTTAATCGCGGATGATGAGGCGGAGATTGCCGATTTGGTGGCCTTACATTTGCAAAAAGAGGGGTATCATATCATTAAAGTATCGGATGGACGGGCAGCGGTACAAGCTATTGAGTCCCAAACGGTAGATCTGGCGATTCTGGATATTATGATGCCAGGGCTGGATGGCTACGAGGTAACCCGTCATATTCGGGAGCAGCATCATCTGCCGATTATCTTTTTAAGTGCGAAGACTTCTGATCTGGATAAGATCACGGGACTTGTTATGGGCGCAGATGATTATATGACCAAACCGTTCAATCCAATGGAATTAGTCGCCCGCGTTAATTCTCAACTTCGCCGCTCTATACAATTTAGTCAGCCGGCAGCCATTCCAAAATCGGTGCTTGAAGTAGGTGGCTTGATGATCTCACCAGAGGAACATACCGTCACCCTTTACGGCGAGGTGATAGATTTAACTCCGAAAGAGTTTGATATTCTGCATTTATTAGCCAGTCATCCCAAGCAGGTGTTTAGCGCAGAGAGTATTTTTCAACAGGTGTGGGGAGAAGCTTATTATGAGAGTGGCAACACGGTCATGGTGCATATCCGTACTTTGCGCAAAAAACTTGGAGAAGACATGAATAAGAATAAATTTATTAAGACAATCTGGGGCGTAGGATATACCTTTACTGGATAGGCAGCGAGATTTGTATATTTTAAGAAAAACTTTATAATTGCCCTGCTTTTTCTTTAAAGTGTCTTCGTTATTCTATTCCTATCGAGGAAATGGGAGGACATTACGGATGAAAAAGTGGGGCTTTTTGATGATCATTGTGTTGTTGCTTGGTTATGCGGCCGCTCGTTATTTACCGGATACGGGTAATCTGGCTGATAAGAATGATAAGATCGGGAAAGGATCGATTAGAGATAGCGATAGTATAAAGGTGGTTACGCAAGATCAGGTATATCAAGGAGATTTATTGCTGGTAAACAAACAATATCCGGTACATGAGGACAGCGTGAAGTCTGATATTGTGACCTTATATGATCAGAAGGGTCTGGTTCAAGGATATGGTTTACTAGACACCTCTATTCGTTTGTCTGAAAGTGTAGCACTTACATTCAATAAGATGATCAAGGCTGCGGAGAAAGACGGCGTGAATCATTTTTTAATTAGCAGTGGGTACAGAGACTTTGATGAGCAAGAGAAATTGTATGAGGAAAAAGGTTCAGATTATGCTTTACCGGCACAATATAGTGAACATAATTTAGGCTTATCGCTGGACATCGGATCGTCTCAAGCAGAAATGAGCAAAGCGCCTGAGGGCAAATGGCTGCAAAACAATGCTTGGAAATATGGCTTTATTCTACGCTATCCTAAAGACAAAACGGAGATTACGGGGATTAAATATGAACCTTGGCATTTCCGTTATGTCGGGTTGCCGCACAGTGCAATCATTCATGAGAAGGGGATTGTGCTGGAACAATATTTAGATCTTTTGAAGGAGAATAGTGAAATTTCAACGGTTGTAGATGGTAAAACATATACAGTAAGCTATTATCCAATATCGGGATATACAAGTATTAAGATTCCAAAGAAAGGGCAATATAAAACGTCGGGTGACAATATGGATGGCGTAATTGTGACTACAGTTCAATGAGTACAGAGCCTAAAAGCATGTCTACTATGAAATTATTGCTGGCAGCCATATTTATCGTCTATATGTATTTCTTGATCCGAATCATTTTATTTAAAGGGGCACCTTTTAGCTTGCAATCACTTTGGGAACAGGCGGGGCGTATGCTTGAGCATCCTGACAGAATTTTTCATCGACAGGGCAACTATATACCCTTTAAAGAGATCTCGCGAGGGATAGAGCAACTGTCATTTTCAGATCCGTTTTCATCGCTTAATTTGGTGGGCAATCTTCTGGCATTTATTCCGTTTGGGAGCATGGTCCCTATGCTATTTTCACAAAAAGAAAGGTTATTCCGAAAAGTCCTCATGCTCTCTTTTGCGCTGAGTCTGAGCTTTGAAGTTACACAATTGGTATTGTATATCGGCACCTTTGATGTGGATGATCTGATCTTAAACACTTGCGGTGGGGTAGTCGGTTACGCCTTATATAGAATGCTGGTTTCTTCTGGATTGTTTACAACTATATCGAAGCGGTGTTAGTATTTGTGGATGGTAGATATAGACAGAGGATAGAAGGGGCATGGTATGAAAAAGCGTATTTCGGATATTGTTTCCATCATTGTAGGAGCATTGTTGTTCTCTTTGGCCGTTAACTTGTTTGTGATTCCGAACGAGTTCGGTGAAGGCGGGGTAACGGGATTGACTATGATTACATACTATTTGTATCAGTGGTCGCCAGGTATTGTTAGCTTGATTCTTAATGCTTTATTATTGATTGTGGGTTATAAATTTTTAGACAAAACGACGACGGTATATACAATTATTGCGGTGTTTTTTAATTCGTTATTCTTGATTCTTACAAAGAATTGGCATATCACCAGCGATGAGTTGATCATCAATGCAATATTTGGAGGCATCTTGTCTGGTGTGGGTATCGGAATGATCATACGCGTGGGTGGGACGACCGCAGGGTCAACCATTATCGCCAGAATTCTGCATAAATTTTTGGATTGGAACGTTAGCTACGCTCTTCTCTTGGTCGATTTAGTTGTGGTATTTGCTTCGTATTTCATCATTGGTGTGCAAAGTCTGATGTTTACGATCGTGATGCTCTATATAGCGACTAAGGTGATGGACTTCATTATTGAGGGAGTGAATCCTAAGAAGGCCGTTACAATTGTATCCAAGGAGCAGGATAAAATTGCTGAACAAGTTAATCGAATCATGGATAGAGGGGTCACAGTTATTTATGGCCGAGGGTATTATACTAAAGAACCCAAAGAGCTGCTCTATATTGTCATTAGCAAGCAGGAAGTGACCATGCTTAAGAAGATCGTAAGATCGATTGATAAAGAGGCTTTTATCGCCATTCACGATGTAAGAGATGTGTTCGGAGAAGGCTTTGTGGAGCTGGCAAAATAAGAGATAAAGTGCTGTCCGGTAGCTACGTGAGCTGCTTGGGCAGCTTTTTTTTGGATTGGGTATTCGATTGTGATGGATATCATTGCATTTTTTGTTTGTTCACATTTTATTAAATTCTAAAGTGATTCAACGCACACTCGCTCATTTGCAGATTCTATATGCTTTTTATAGAGGCATTATCTTATTGTATTGCAGGAGAGAGGGGTATTCATATGTTAGATCAACAAACGATTGCTATTATAAAATCAACAGTTCCTGTATTACAGGTTCATGGAACAACCATTACTACGACCTTTTATGGCATGTTATTTGAAAATCATCCAGAGCTATTGAATATATTTAATCATGCCAATCAGCGGCAAGGCAGACAGC
Organism: Paenibacillus sp. FSL R5-0345; assembly: GCF_000758585.1. Taxonomy (NCBI): domain Bacteria; kingdom Bacillati; phylum Bacillota; class Bacilli; order Caryophanales; family Paenibacillaceae; genus Paenibacillus; species Paenibacillus sp. FSL R5-0345. Next base: position 6,584,271 of record NZ_CP009281.1, on the reverse strand, counting down.
AGACAGCACTTGCTAATGCAGTTCTTGCAGCGGCCATGAATATTGATCAGCTAGAAAATATCTTGCCGGTGGTAAAACAGATTGCAGAGAAGCATCGAGCACTGGGTGTATTGCCTGAGCATTATCCGATCGTGGGTGAGACCTTGTTAGCTGCGATTGGGAAAGTGCTTGGTGATGCGGCAACACCGGAAATTATAGATGCATGGGCTAAGGCTTATGGGGTAATCGCAGATGCTTTCATAGGAGTGGAAGCAGAAAAATATCGTGAAGCTGCCGAAGCGCTGGGGGGCTGGAGTGGATTCAGAAACTTTATCGTCACTCGGAAGGTTAGAGAAAGTGAGCTTATTACTTCCTTTTACCTGTCTCCTGAGGACGGAGGGGCGATCGCCTCTTATTCCCCGGGTCAGTATATCACGGTTCGTGTTCACCCAGAGGGTGAGGAATATACCCATGTTCGCCACTATAGTTTGTCCAGTGCTCCGGATCAGGCGTATTACCGTATCACTGTTAAAAGGGAGAGCGAAGGGCTAGATAAACCTGCTGGCGTCGTATCTACTTATCTCCATGATGTCGTCCAAGTGGGATCTATATTAGAAGCGGGCTCTCCAGCGGGCGATTTCGTACTGGATCAGACTAGTGACACTCCGGTGGTTCTAATCAGCGGGGGTGTGGGGCTAACTCCAATGGTAAGTATGCTGGAGACAATCATTGCTGCACAGCCAGAACGCGAGGTAACCTATATTCATGCAGCCATCAATGGAAGCTTGCATGCTATGAAGGATAGGGTGGCAGATTTAGCGCAATCTCATCCTGCTCTAAGTTCTTATGTATGTTATGAATCTCCAGGAGAAGGAGACAAGTGCAATAGATCTGGTTATATTGATCTTTCTTGGCTTCAAGAAATAGCAGACGTGAACGCTGAATTCTATTTCTGTGGGCCGACTCCTTTTATGAAGGCCATTTATAAGGCTCTCAAGGAATGGCAGGTACCGGAGGAGAGAATTCATTTTGAATTCTTTGGACCAGCTGGCAGTTTAGAAGAATAATAAAGATAACAAAAAGCACCGCAGCTGATTGGCTGAGGTGCTTTTTGCTTTGCGTTAGTGGTGATTTATTTGAAAGAAGCAAATGGATTAGTGCCTTTAGGCAGTATTGAACTAAAATTAAAGGTATAGGTAGGGATTCCAGCTGCATAAGGTGCGATTTCATATTGTTGATAGAAGATAGCTAAGCCACTTTCACTGACGAAGAAGGCAGGCTTCTCTGTTAGACCACCAGTTGACTCCGGAAAAGCTACATCCTTAGTGCTTTGCTTCAACATTTTATCTAGTTTTTGTTTGTAGTTTGGTTCTGCCTTTAACAGGTCTTTAAGTTCTATCTTCTTACCATCCTTCAGTGAGTAGGTATGTCCCTCGCGAATAGTACCGCCGTGTGCTCCACCGCTATATCCATATTGATCGACTACAATACTAAGTACGCCTTCACGATTAAAGGTGACTACATAAGTTTGAGAGTAGTCATATTTATGCTCTATCGTGCCATCTCTACGGCTGGCTTCTTTCTCAGCCTCTGAAGCGAATCGTTCAGCTTCTTTTTTGAAGGCTGTGTTAATCGTGTTTTGCACTTCATCTGTTAGACCACTGATTTTTGGATACTGAATCTGAATAGTAGCATTTTTATTGCTCTTATCCAAGGTAACAGAGGTAATCTTGATATCATTCATCACCAGCTTGCTAAGTTCTAGTGATTTCTGGACTGGATTATATACGCCTTGAATCCCTAAATAATCATTTAACAGCTTGAATGGGACATATAGGCGGTCATTGATCATCTTCGCTTCATGATTTCCGGTCATACTATAAATATAGTATCCGTTCAAATCTGTGCTGACGCCATAGTCAGAAACCTCTAGGTTAAGCTTCATCGAGTCGCTGCCCACACTGTAAGTTCTAGTGGTTGAATTATAATCAATGGCAAGACCAAAGGCATCACGCAATACAGTTAAAGGAATCATGGTATTTCCGTCTACGATTTTCCCTTGCTGTGTTAAGACTTGGCCTTTATATTTAAGCACTACAGAAGGCTGTTGAGTGGCTTGTTTTACGGTATTTCCTCCGGTAGCTGCGGCATTAACAAAAGTTCCTCCTACTAGTCCCGATCCTCCAAGTAATACTCCAGCAGCTAATACAGCAGACGTCCATTTCATTGTTTTATTCATGGTTATATTTCTCCTTCCCATTAATGGGCTTATGTAGTTCGATAGGTGTTGATTTCCGCTATCACTCTTACGATTATACTTAAGCCTCTAATAGATTTGGTTACATCTGGGGTTACAGTGTTGTTGCATTGAATACGAAAAATCACAGAGATTCTAACGATTTTTTAACTTCCAGGTCTATTTTCTTTAACCATTAATGAATTTATGAATCAATAGGTGATCTCAAAGTAATTATGGTAAGCTCGGGACGACAATTAAAACGTATGGGCATACGAGTTACTCCAATCCCACGTGTCGTGTAGACCTGAAGTCGGCTGTTCGGGAGCTGGTATAATCCATTTGAATATTTACTGCCGTGAGGCGAGGTATACAAAGCGCCAACGAGTGGGAGGCGCACTTGCCCTCCGTGACTATGGCCGGACAATTGCAGGTCTATGGGGAGATCACTATATTCATCGGCGAAATCAGGCTCGTGGGCAAGGAGCAGGGTACATGCCTTGTCGGGGATATGGAGCAGCGCCTGTTGGATATCTGCTTTGCCAACCCACGGATCATCCACCCCAGCAAGATAGAGCTCTTTTCTATCTTTTTTTAAGACAGCATGTTCATTGTGAAGTACATGAAAGCCAGCTTGCGCTAACCCTTTCGTTACAGCTCTCCGAGTGCCAAAAGCGTCATGGTTACCTAACACTGCATATTGCCCAAAAGGAGCCCGCAACTGCGAACAGAAGTCTACAGCCTCTGAAATATAATCCACAGAATGATCTAACAGATCCCCAGTGAAGCAAATCAGATCCGGACTGACCTGTTGAATTTGCTGCACTAACTCTGTTAGAGCTTCTGGCCTCGAGTATACGCCTAAATGTAAATCACTGAAATGAACGATACGAAATCTATCGAATGTAGGAGGGAGTATAGGAATTGTTATATCTATAGATTTTACTTCAAGCCAGTACGGCTCAACCCAGTGTGAATAAATGCCGGATGCACTGGCTGTTCCAAGTAACCCCAGCGAGATTTGAGCACTTTTCTTTAAAAATTGACGTCTGCTAATAGGTTTAGTGTTCATGAATCCATCCTACGGTAGAATTGTTACTTTAATATGACAATATTCATTATGTCACCCATTGTGTCGATAAACTTACATATACATTTACTTAATGGGAGATGAACAGATGAGTATTATCGATGCCTTAGTCCTCGCAGCACCTTACTTCAAAAAGCTTCACTCGCAAGATATTATGATCGGTATTACGGACAGGGAAATCTTCCAGTATTATACTCCCAGTAATGCCATTGATTTTGGACTGGCCAAAGGAAGTCCTATTCCGCCTGAAGATCTAACGCTTTCAAATGGATTGAAAGGTGAGGTTAGCTTTAACCGGATTCCAGCAGAAATTTATGGATCTCCTGTAATTTCAACATGTGTGCCTATATATGGAACAGACAACGAGGTAGTAGGCGTGTTCGCAATTGCCTACACACTGGAGAACGAGAATAAGCTTGAGGTATTTACAGACGAAATTAATGGGATAAGCAATCACTTAATGGATATGGTTCAGAGCGTAGCCGCACAATCTCAAGAATTATCGGCCACCTCGCAGCAAATATTAGATAATACACGTAGAGCGGTAACAGAGTCTCGAGAAGTGAATAAGGTTACCAGCTTCATTCGTGAGATTTCTGAGCAGACGAACCTGCTAGGACTAAATGCCGCCATTGAAGCTGCGCGTGTAGGAGAGCAGGGGGCGGGCTTTGGTGTTGTGGCTAAGGAAGTACGAAAACTATCCGTAAATACCAAAGAAGCAACCCATAATATTGAAAAATCACTCAGTGATGTTCAAAAGTCCATTAAACAGATGGAGCTAGAAATTGAATCGATCTCCGCATCTTCACACGCACAAGCAGAACTGGTCACTGAATTCAGCGGGGTGATTGAACGCTTAAATAAGGCCAGCAAAGAAATGACTACTTTCATGCAATCCATCATCCAATAAGGTGTAATGCATAAAGTTACTTATCCTAAACCATGCTAGAAGGGAACAGGCGCATTTCAGAAGGGAGCGAATTTCATTTATGAAACAACCCGATTCCAGTCTGCAAGCGAACGACAATGTAACTCAAGCCAAAAATGCTTTAGGCAAGCTTCATTTCTCTGTCTCTCAGGCGCTTAGTCATCCAACAGAACAGACTTTGGCACAGGCTGAGAACCGTTTGGCGCATACCGAACAGGCGGTAGAACAAGCTCAGGCCTCATTAGGCCCCCAAGGTGTGGAGTTGGCTGAAGAACTGCTGGCCGAGGATAAGAGCAGGCTTGCTGCATTGAAGACGCAAGGGAAACTTTCAGAACGCTAGATGTTCCTGCTACAACCCGTGAAGCGACTAAGCTTCACGGGTTGTTCTCATGCACTCTCATGTACTATCTCCTTAAGGATGTAGCTTAGGATTGAGGATGGTATACTGGATTGAAGGTTCTGGCAAGAGCTTGGATGGGAGATAAACGATATGAATGGTAAGGACATTGAAGAGTTAACCCGGCAGGCGGAGGCTTTCATTCGACAATGTTACGCTGAACTTGATAAGACTGAAGCTGAGATGGATCAACGCATCCAAGCCGTACGAGAAGAAATTAATCAATCCGGGAGTTACACACATACAACGGAAGAGCTGGCTCATGGGGCAAGAATGGCTTGGCGACATAATAGCCGCTGCATCGGCCGCCTCTTTTGGCAATCCATTGAGCTGATGGATGAACGTCTGGCAGAGACCGAGGAGGATGTTGCTGAAGCTTTGCTGCGACATCTGGAAAAGGCGAATAATGGAGGACGTATTCGTCCGCTTATCACGGTCTTCCGCAGCGGGGAAGCTCCTGATCGGAGAATCCGGATTTGGAACCATCAATTGATTCGTTACGCGGGATATCCTGGTGATGCTGAACATGAACGCGCTGGTGATCCGGCATCGGATGAATTTACGAAAGTGTGCCAACAACTAGGCTGGCAGGGAACAAGGGGCAATTATGATGTATTGCCGCTAGTAATCAGCATAGGCAATGGGCATCCCCATGTATTTCCTATTCCTCAACAGCTCATTCCGGAGGTGCCGTTAACTCATCCCGAAATTGAACGTTTTGCAGAGCTTCAGCTTCGCTGGTATTCTGTACCGATCATTTCAGACATGCAGTTGGAGATTGGCGGGATTCTATACCCCGCGGCTCCTTTTAACGGCTGGTACATGGAGACCGAAATTGGCTCACGTAACTTGGGGGATACTGGAAGATATAACACTTTGCCGGCTGTAGCTGATCTGATGGGACTGGACCGCTCCAGTAACACTACGCTTTGGAAGGATCGGGCGCTTCTTGAGTTGAATCGTGCAGTACTGTATTCCTTTAAGCAAGCTGGGGTCAGTATCGTTGATCACCATACAGCAGCTGATCAATTTGTGAGATTTCAAGAGCAGGAGCAGGGACATGGACGTCAGGTTTCGGGACGCTGGTCATGGCTGATTCCCCCTATGTCTCCGTCGTCCACACCGATTTGGCATGACAGTAAGCTGAAAGAATATGATTACAGCCCTCGTTTCCTTTATCAGCGATCACCTGTGGCCACCTGTCCTTTTCACTAGCAATTCAATTCATGATCAAAAAAGCGCCAAGTTTCCCTCATAAGGAAACTGGCGCTTTTTAGGCTTTTAAATGATCCAGAAAGATTTGTTTAAGAAGCTCAAGCTGCTTGTCGGAGTCTAAATCTGATTCCAACAGGAGGATGTTCTTCTTCATCGTCAGCTTTCTGGAAAAGAGAGCAAAGCTGTTCATCAGCGTGATTAAGGTCTCTTTCACGGGGAGATCAGCTCGAATAGAACCGTCTTCTACCCCGTTTTGAATGATTCTGGAGTACTCATGCCAAATCTTGCGGTTCAATGCATTGAAATCCAGAACATCCTCAACAGGCTCATTTAAGTGAGAGGCGTAGCTTTCAAAATTGACCATAAAGATAATGCTTAAATGATTTTGGTCCTGAATAAAGAAATCAAACAACATCTCGATCTTTTCAAGACAGTTAAGTGGCAAGTCAGCTACGTACTTAAAATATTCAAGCATCGGCTCGAGCATTCGGGTGGCCACAGCCACGATGAGCTTTTCTTTTCTAGGAAAATATCGAAAGAGAGTCGCAATTCCGATATTCGCTTCAGTTGCGACATCTTGCATCGTCGACTTTTCGATTCCTTTTTGCGAAAATATTCGTTCTGCGGATTCGAGAATCGTATATAATCGTTGCTGTTTACCGTCGGATCGTTCTTTTTCATAGCGTGCTTTAGGATTCATGAGGGATAGACCCTTCCATTTTTGATTAGGTTTTTTAATTATTAGTATTATATCCACCGTTTATTGGATTAAGCAAGGAAAGGTTGTAGTTATTTCGTAAAAATGATATGATAAATATCACAGTGATAGTGTGACTATCATCACTCGAATTATTATATCACAATACGATTATAGAGGAGACTTAATTATGAATCGTCTAACTAATAAAGTAGCAATAATTACAGGTGCAGGCAGTGGCATGGGTCGTGAAGAAGCCCTTTTATTGTCCAAAGAAGGTGCTACAGTTGTAGCAACTGATATTAACGAAGCTGCTGTACAAGCAGTTGTAAAAGAAATCGAAGCCAATGGTGGACAAGCAGCAGCTTTTGCACATAATGTAGCTTCTGAAGAAGACTGGATCAAAGTTGTAGAAGATGTGATTAGCAAATTTGGGAAAATCGACATCCTAGTAAATAACGCAGGGATCTCGTTCCCAGTTCAATTGCTTGAATCCACTGTTGATCAATGGAACAAAGTAATGAACATTAACGTGAGCAGTGTATTTCTTGGCATGAAACATGTTGTTCCTCAAATGAAGAACAATAAAGGTGGTTCCATCGTCAATATCTCCTCCATCGCAGGTTTGACAGGCAGCAGCGGTGCCGGCGCTTATACAGCTTCAAAAGGTGCCGTTCGTATGCTGAGTAAAGCAGCGGCTGTAGATTTTGGTAAAGACAACATTCGCGTGAACTCTGTTCACCCTGGATTTATCGAAACCCCAATGAGTGCTGAATTTGTAAATAACGAAAAAATGCATAGCTTCTTTATGTCCCAGACTGCATTGCCACGCGTTGGACGTGCTTCTGAAGTAGCTGAAGCTGTATTGTTCTTGGCTTCTGATGAAGCTTCATACATTACAGGCGTTGAGCTGCCAGTTGATGGCGGAGTCGTGGCTAAATAATAAATTTCTAAATAAGCAATACTAAGAAAGCCGTCTCATGCGTAGATTCTCTCTACACATAGGGCGGTTTTTTTAAGCGTCCATCTCTACCGAACATTAGCCTACTTCCCTGCATAACATATAGCACTTGTAAGCAGGAGAAGGGTGTGGTTCAGAGATGGGCATCCAATTAACAGCGCTACATTATGTATATCTGGCATTCATCGTGTTCATTATGGCACTTCTGATTAGGCGGCGGGATACAACGATGATCTGTATTGCAGGCATCTTTGTACTTGGCTGGCTCGCAACAGAAACGATTAGTGGCTCGGTCACAGGCGTATTCAACTCTTTTGTATATGCAACCAAGGAGCTAATGGGTACGATTATGATTATTTCCATCATTGTAGCCATGAGCCGAGTATTAACCCAAACCGGAATTAACGAGACGATGGTAGCGCCGCTTACCCGGTTTTTACGTACACCGTTTATAGCCTTTTGGGGAATCGGCCTCATTATGATGGTGACATCTTGGTTCTTCTGGCCTTCGCCAGCTGTGGCTTTGATTGGGGTTGTGCTGCTGCCCGTAGCGATTCGTGTAGGACTGCCTGCACTCGGAGCAGCGATGGCGATGAACTTATTCGGTCACGGGATTGCGCTATCGGGAGACTATATCATTCAAGGTGCACCCAAATTAACGGCAGATGCGGCAGGACTTCCGGTAAGTAGTGTCATGGAAGCAAGTATCCCACTTGTCATAGTGATGGGTGTTGTCACTACGGTAACAGCTTATTGGATGATGCGAAGAGATCAGAAGAACGGTACTTGGCGAGACGGACTGATATCCGGGAAGAATGCCGCGAGTGCGCTAGCTGCGGAGAATGATAAAGTAGAAGGTCAGATGGTGATTTCTCCCACACTGAAGAAATGGCTGGCTATCGTTATCCCTCTTCTATTTTTAGCTGATGTAGCAGGTATGTTTCTACTGGATTTACAGGGTGGAGACGCAACTGCCTTAGTGGGTGGGACTGCTGTGTTCATCTTGGTCGTAGTAACATTGCTTGCACATCGTAATAAAGGACTGGAGCAAGTCACCTCATATTTGATCGATGGGCTTACATTCGGTTTCAAAGTATTCGGTCCGGTGATTCCGATTGCTGCATTCTTCTATCTGGGGGATTCGGCCTTTGCTGAATTGTTCGGCAAAGTTTTACCTGCTGCATCACAGGGGATTGTAAATGATCTAGGAGTTGCTCTGGCGCATAATGTTCCTCTAAATGGTGCTGTAGGTGCTGTGACCGCCACCATAACAGGAGCCATTACGGGTCTTGATGGTTCAGGGTTCTCGGGAATTTCACTGGCGGGGTCCATCGGAAAATTATTCGCTGTTGCTACACACTCCGACGCAGCTACTTTAACTGCCCTCGGTCAAGTATCTGCCATTTGGGTTGGTGGAGGGACGTTAATCCCATGGGCATTGATTCCAGCCGCCGCCATCTGTGGCGTAAGTCCATTTGAGCTTGCCAGACGTAACGTTAAACCAGTACTGATTGGGCTGATAGTTACAACGATCGTTGCTATGTTTCTGGTGTAGACCTGGATATTGATTCAAAAAAGGCTGCCGAGATATCTCGGCAGCCTTATATGTTTATCTTATCCCCTTCATGAAATTCTGAATCTTAGAAGAGAACAGGAAGAGAATTACCGCGAGCACAATGGCAACTCCACCAATAACTCCAAAGTACAGCATTTCGGTATCCGGAGTATAGAACTTCACAATCTGAGCATTAATAGCTTGCGCAGCAGCATTGGACAAGAACCACATGCTCATCATCTGAGCAGTAAAAGCAGCGGGTGCCAGTTTGGTCGTTGCCGAGAGGCCAACGGGTGACAAGCATAGCTCCCCAATGACGACGATGAAATAGCTTAGCACTAGCCATAATGGATTTACAAGTGAATTAGTTCCACCGAAATATGCAGGTACCAGAATGACCAGGAAAGACAGACCGGCAAACAATAAACCAAGCGAGAACTTTTGAGGAATCGTTGGTTGACGGTTACCGAGCTTTAACCAAATCCAGGCAAATACAGGTGCAAGGGCGATAATAAACAGCGGGTTAAGCGACTGGAACCAAGCCGGAGAAATGTGTATACCCGCAAAGTCCAATTGGGTGCGCTTATCCGCAAAACTTGCTAAAACTGTTGAAGTTTGTTCCTGAATGGCCCAGAACATAATCGAGGCGATAAACAAAGGGATGTACGCGAGAATCCGTGATCGCTCTACAGCGGTTGTCTTGGGACTACGGTACATCACAATGAAGTACATTGTAGGAATAAGAAGCCCTAACACCCCTACGATCTTAATAAATGTCTCAAAGGTGAGTATTCCAGTAAGTATGCCGACCGTAACTACTACAGCAAGCACAACTAATCCAATACCGATCCAAGTAAATAATTTTTTCTTTTGTTCGGCTGGAATCGGGTTTTGTACAATCGTACCCGCCAGACCTAGGTTTTTGGTGCGAGTCAATACGTAAACAACTAACCCGATAAACATCCCGACTGCGGCAATCGAGAAGCCTAGATGGAAATTATTCATACCCACAGCGCCTACAATCAGTGGAGAGAGGAATCCGCCAAGGTTAATACCCATATAAAAAATGCTGAAAGCAGCGTCGCGGCGGTTATCTTGTTCGCTATAGATCTCCCCTACAATACTTGATACATTGGGCTTAAGAAGTCCGGTTCCAAGCACGATCATAATCATCGAAGCAAAGAATAACGTGGCATTTCCCGGTATCGCCAGTAAAATATGCCCGAACATAATTAGAACGCCACCGTAAAAGACAGCCTTCGAAGTACCGAAAATCCGATCGGCAAGCCATCCGCCTATAATTCCGGACATATATACGAGTGAGCCGTAGATAGACATAATCGAAAGGGCCATATCCTCTGGAAATCCGAGTCCGCCTTTGCTTACTTCATAATACATGTAGTAAACAAGGATTGCTCTCATGCCATAATAGGAAAAACGCTCCCAAAATTCAGTAAAGAAAAGCGTGAACAGTCCCTTTGGATGTCCAAAAAATCCGGTTTGCGGGACACTATCTACAATTTTTTGCCTGTCTGTTGCTGACATGAATCAAATCCTCCTAGATGCTAATTGCTCTTTTCATGATGCTAATACCACACTACACTACCTTAATATTTATAATACCCTCATGAGGAAAATCACAACCCTTTGATGAGAAGGTTCTGAATAATGTCATATTTTTTAGTAATATTTCCAGCAGAACTTTATAATTAACTTATATTGTATTTTTCATCCAGAATGATTGGGGTACGAAATAATATATTTTCTAGGTTGCATTACGTAGGAGATATGCATATACTCTTATTAAGAAAGTGATTGATCAATAACCTGATGAATTGGGTTACGTAAGGAGATTATCATGACAACAGAATCTAGTTCCGGTCGCAAGAAATCAGATGAATCAGCCTCCATAAACCGCCGAGAACAAATCTTGGAGGCAGCGGTTGTTGTATTCGCCGAGAATGGCTACTACCGAGCTACAACTGCGCAGGTTGCGGAAAAGGTAGGCATTTCTCAACCCTATGTGTTCAAAGTGTTCAAGAACAAAGAAGAATTGTTTGTCGCTTCCTTGGAACGGGCTTTTGAACGGATTATTCGTTCGTTTAAAGGAGTAGAAGCCCCGGCAGATCAAGTGTTAAAGGAGTGCATTAAAGTATACGAGTTGTTAATGGAGACGCATCCGAATGAGATTATTTTGCAAGTTCAAGGGTTAGGAATCCGCGATGAAGTTATCCGTGAAGCGATGCAAAAGGGAATGCTTGAGATCACCAACCTTGTACACGAGAAGTTTGTTGCCGCTGGAATCAAGCAGCCTGAAGTAGAGGTAAGTACCTTTATGGCTAACGGTATGCTATGTAATATTTCTATGGCCCTTGGAATGCCGGAGTTGAAGCCGAAACATCGGACAGAGTAGTAGAGATGAGATACGTTGTAACCTATAAGAGCTTCGGCTCTTAAATTTATAATCATTAGTTAGTGATTGATCAATAACAATATTGGGAGGAATAATTTATGTTAACAAAAGCGCTTGTACTTGGTGCAACTGGGGGAACAGGATCGGTAATTATTGCTGAGTTGTTAAAGAGAGGGATAGAAACGGTGGCCTTTGGACGATCGATTCCAAAACTGGAGAAGCTTGCGAGAAAGCTGGGTAATCCTGCTGGTCTTAAGCTAATGGCGGGAGACGTGTTTAATGCGAAGGATATATTATCAGCTGCGCAGGATGTGGATGTTATTTTTCATAGTGCATCTGTTCCGTATCATGAGATGAGCACGCGATTGTTACCCATGGGAGAAGCGGTTATGGGGGCGGCTAATACGCTAGGGATAAAGGTTGTTGCGGTGGATGGCATTTATCCTTATGGCAGAAGACAGAATGACAAGCCAATCGACGAGGAGTATCCGAAGAATCCGCATACGAAAAAAGGTAAAGTAAAGCTTGAGTTTGAACGAATGTACTTTAGCCAGCGTTGGAGTAAAGCACAGGGGCTTATTGTTCGATTACCGGATTATTATGGACCTACAGCTAATGAAGCTTCCTATTTAGGATCAACCTTGGAGACCATCGCTGCGGATAAACCTGCAATGTTCATCGGAAATATGACTGTTCCCCGTGAATATGTGTATTTGCCGGATGCCGCTGTCATGATTGTTGAACTCGCTAGCAAAGACGAAGCTTATGGTCAGAATTGGAATATTCCAGGGGCAGGTACAATCTCAGGGCGAGATATCGTTAGAATAGCGCAAGCAGCAAGCGGCTCGAAGAAACCCGTTATCTCTTTAGGAAAGGTTGGATTATCGCTGCTCGGTGTATTCGTTCCAGTCATGAAAGAGATCGTTGAGATGCTGTACTTAACTAAAGAACCTGTAGTTCTAAGTGGTAGTAAATACGAGCGTTATGTGGGTCCGATTCCTACTACTCCTTTTGAGCAAGGGATAACAGAGACAGTTCAAGCTCTAAAGAGCATTCAGACCGAGGGAGAATAAATTGGGTTCCTATATTATGTATAAAATACAAAATATGAACTATGAATAAATTGTAGATTATTGTAACCTTTTGGATATAAATTCCGTATCCCTTTTATAAAAGGGAGGTTATCTAATGATTGTTCTGTCCTGTTTATTGTTAATTACTGGGATATCATTACCAATTGTGTTATTCATTTATAAACGCAAGCATGAAATAATTAACTTATTGTTTATACTGAGTCCATTAATCAGTCTTATGCTAGTTAATATGGGAGCGGCAAATAATAGTTATTTAATGTATGATAATGAGAAACTAGGAATGCTTCTTTTTATCATATGTATTTCGGAGATATCACTGACCGCTTTATATCTCGTATATTACGCATGTTTAAAAGGAATAAAGTTTATTGGTTCTGAAAATGAATGGTCGAAACTTGGACCAAAACACGAATTGTTTTCACAAATTTTAACAATTATATTCCTGCTTTTATTACCTAATGTAATTTTCGCATTGTTGTATGTTTTTTGGGGTTTATTATTTATTAATAATTTTAATTTACTCGTTGGTGAGAGCATTTATTATGCATTTTCTATAATTTATTCTTTACCGATGTCTGGGGAGTTGGCTGAGTTTCAAGAATACGTTAGCCTAAATGATTTACTGAGAGTCGTACAGATGATTCATGTTCTTATAGCTAAAATGATTGAGTTTATTGTTATAGGCTTTATAATTGGAAAAGTAGTAACTCTAATTCAAGACAAGCTTGTTATCCGATCATAGCTACATTTTACCGAATCATCTCTGTATATCTATAGGTAAAGATTAGTATAAAAATACAAAATGGTCTTACCCCACGATTTATGATACTATTTACTCCTATATAGAAAGAGGACGTGAGCTAAAATGATCAACATAACTATGCCCAATGTGGATGTTAGTATTACTAAACAAATTAACCCGCAGTTAAGCAACATTTACGGATTCACTGATTTTCACCTGATTCCAAGAGACTACGGCGGTATCTTTATGTTCTACAATGACCAAGATGAGTTGTTGTTTGTAGGTAAAGCGAGAAAGTTAAGACCAAGAATCAAAAAACATTTCGAAGATACCGTATCTGATATCAAGCTGCACCGGGACGAGGTCACCAGAATTGATGTATGTTTGATCGAAAGCCCTGTTCATAGAGAAATTTATGAAACGTATATCATTAATGAATTTAAGTCTAAATACAATGTAGATAAAGTGATGTTTAGATAAACATAAAGAAGAGGCGCCGTCCAATGACGGTGCTTTTTTTATGTAAAAGAAGATAGGAATGAAATAAGAACATCGGTACACACTATACAAGATAGTTAATAGATATTTAAAGGAGATAGGTCATATTGAAGCCTAAGTTTTTGATTGCGAAGCTAACTTTGTTGTGTATGTTCCTTGTTGTTAGTGTAATGCCCGTAACTGCCGATGCTGCAGCCAAAGAAAAAAAGAGCTCACATAAGCAATGCTTAACACCCTCCGTAATAGAGCTTAAAGATAACCTTAGGAAATTATGGAGTGACCATGTGATTTGGACGAAAAATTACATAGTTAGCGCCTTTGCAAATTCCGAGGACAAAGAGAAGGTACTGGCAAGGCTGCTACAGAATCAGCAGGAAATAGGGAATGTGTACAAGCCGTATTACGGTGAGGCGGTAGGAGATAAGCTAGCCCAATTATTGCGGGAGCATATCCTGATTGCCGGAAAGGTAGTTGCCGCTGTACTGGCAGGTAATCAGGCAGATTTGGAAAAATACAATAAAGAATGGTATAACAACGCCGACGACATTGCTAAGTTTCTTAGCGCACAGAATCCCAAATATTCGTATGAACAATTGAAAGAGATGCTTCATGAGCATCTGGAGCTAATTACGGATGATGTGACAGCTAGGGTTAAAAAGGATTGGGATGCCGAAATCGTTGCTTTCGATAAAGGGCTGGAGCATATGATTATGTTTGGAGATATACTAACCGAAGGGATTGTTAAACAATTCCCTGATAAATTTAATTGAAACCAGAGCACCCGCAAGGGTGCTTTTTTCTTGTTCTTGGCAATAATTTAGGTCTTTTGATCCAATTCAAAAAGTTAGATATAAAGGCTCACTTACAGACAAGACAAGTAAACTATAATAGACTCGTGGGCACTCGACATTTTTTGACATTTTTTTATAATTGAGGTGATAAGATCAATGATTTCTCCCTTTTTTAAAAAGAAAGACTCAGTGGATAAGCAGTCCAAACCGGGTATGGTTCAAAAGGTGCAATTATCAGAAGAGCAGGGTGAGGAAGTAGAGGACCAGATCGCTGGCGAGACTTTAGCAGGAGTGGTTACTACGGGAAAAGCTCCGCTTGATAAAAAATCACTTGATTTGATCTTCTCCGTGGAGCAGATTATTCAGGCCAGACAGCATGCCGAGACGAATATTAATGAACTTCAGGATCGGTTAACGCATTCCAGCAGCCATGTTGAACGTTTGAACCGGGACATGAAGAATCTCAATAAAGTGATTGAGGAAAGAGAGAAGAACGTTCGAGAGCTCGAGCATAAATTGATTGAGAAGAATTTGAAGGTCGATCAAGTGCTGGAAGATTATCGGGAGCTTCAGACTACCCTCACTGCAGAGATTGAAGAATTAAAGAGTACGATCGACCTGGAGCATCAGAAGTATGTAAATCTGATCCAAAAACATAACGAAGCTCATGCGGAGAAGCTTAAAAAGATGAATGATCTGGAAGAGAAACTCGGACGGATTGAAACTGAGAACGCGCATTTAAGACAGAAATACGATACGATCCGCCAAGAAAAAGCCTATCTATCCGGCATGATCAGCGATTTTACCAATCGTATGACCGTCCCTTTTGGGAATGGAAGCACACTGGCGGGAAGAAATGACGACAACGGAGATACATAAGATTCATGGCAATGAATGAACCGAGCGCTGTTCTAATGATTGAGTTGCTGTCGCTTGAGCATGAACAGACCGGTTATCAGATTGAGATAGGTTTAACCCGTGATATCGGGTATGCCAGACGCAGGCTAACCATAGATGAATTTACATATGAACAATTAAACGCGCTGGCTCCCTATTTCGGGGAAAGAATGAGATTGTCATTGTATCCGAAATGGGATCCTTTTCGTAATAGTTATTACAGCACACTGGTCATTATAAACCAGACCTTCAGCGAAACCCTGTATTTTGCTTGTTCTGAATATTATGTGTCACAGCTTCTTCAATTAAAGGAAGTAGATGATCCCCAAGTACATGAAGAGATTGCTGTTGAAACGACGCAACCCTCTATACCTCCAGCCCGTAGGCTAAGAAGAAGGAAGAGCAAAAAACGGATTGGAAGACTGGTACTGCAGAGTATCCTGTTCGCTTGTTTAGTATTTGTATTGTTGTCTCTTCGAATGGGTGGTCAAGATATGGACCGTGCAGAAGGATTGGAAGGACCTGCTTTAGGTGCCGGGGCTGAGAAGATCGAGCAAATTGTCTCTCTACCGTTCACCCCTCCTGTTGGTGTTGGTAAGACAGAAGCGACCCCCAGTCAGCAAGATAAGCCTACCTCTGAACCTTCCGAGACTACGCCAGAATCTTTGGAACCTCCTCAAGAACAGATAAAGCAATATGAGGAGATTGAAATAACCGGGAATAAATATGCATATAGTTTGCCAAAGGGTTACGTGGCTTTGTCGTTTGATGACGGACCGTCAAAGTATACGAAAGAAATCGTAGATATCTTAGTGGAGCATGAGGTGGCGGCCACCTTTTTTTTTATAGGGAATAAGGTCGCTCATAATGTGGAAGCGGTTAAGTATGCGAGTGAGCATCAGATGTCAATTGGAAGTCATTCGTGGGATCACAGCAAGATGACTGACAATGGGGATAAGCGGAATCAGAATAATTTGGCGAATACTAATAAGGCATTGGAGCAAATTACTCAAATGTCGATTACTGTTTTTCGGCCGCCATATGGTGCGATTAATGATAAGTTAGCAGCCAAAGTAACAGAACAGCAGATGAAGGTATTGTTATGGAATCGTGATTCTGAGGATTGGAGACGCAAAACCCCAGAAGACGTCCTTCAATTTGTTCATCATACTGATCCGTCCGGTGGCGTATATCTTTTTCACGAAAAGAAGATTACCGTAGAAGCGTTGCCCGCTATCATAGAATATCTAAAAGGGAAGAACATGAAGTTCGTCATTTTTAAATAACATCATTGCTGTAATCTTACTGCAGAATAAGAGTGGCTGTTACAGGATTATGATCGCTGTGTTCAAAGGATAGATCATGGCCCTGTACGCCACTTATTGTGATATTCGGAGAGACTAGAAAGCCATCAATGACAGCACGGAAATTCACACCTTCTGAATAAGCTACATCCAGTGTCCGGACGGACGGGATTTTAGCATCGACAGCCCACTGAAAGCCCTCCGGTTTGAAATCTTCAGGGAACTGCTGCAGCCATTCTGGCCAAGCTTGTGTGGTCTCAAAAACATCAGGGGTTGTGCCCGGTAAAGAATGATTCCAGTCCCCGCCTAAGATGAGGTAATTGCCTTTATCATTCTCTCTCTGAATATAAGTAGAAAGATATTCTAGCTGCTGCTTACGAATCGTTCCACCTTGGTCAAAGGCTGATAAATGAAGATTGATCAGGATCAGTTCTTTCCCGTTATCGACGGGGAATCTGCTCTCCATAAAGGCGCGGTCAAGTTCAAACAGTTGACGAGGCCAGCTTTCTTTTCCCGGAAGATCATATCTAACGTTACTTGTGCTGCCGAATTTAGATAAGGTTAATAAACCGCTATTCACTGAGCCCATCGGATCAAGAACAGGAATCGGTACCCAAGGTACCTTGTAGTTCGTTGCGAATACGTTGCTGTAATCAGAGGAAATATTCGATAACAAGGAGACCTCATCGATATGGTTGCTACGAGAAGAATCGATGTCTACCTCCTGCAACATGAATAGATCCGAGCCTGAAGTGGTCATTACAGAAGCTATTGCCTCCAAATTTGTCTTCGTTTGTTCCTCGCTGCTTGACCGTGATTTGGTGCCGCCATCCATAAAGAAGTCCTGATCCTTATCCAGTCCAGCATAGCCAATATTAAAGGTTGTTATCGCAAAAGGTTCTCCCTGCTTCATCATTTGTTCCTGATTATGGTTTACCGTTAGCGGAGTAGTCTCCTTCGGCTTATAATCTGTAATGGTAATATACAGTAAAAAACCGCCAAAGATTAGAACGGCAGCTAGAAGGGTAAAACCGATGATTTTTATTGTGGTTGAGCTCATTTGATTCGATCTCTCCTCAGATGTAATTTCATAGAACGGACTTCTAATGGTGTAAACTTCGACGCTCCGCTACAACTCCCCTTGTTTAAATAAAAAAAATTTGAGACAATGAGTAGTGATGGACTGAACTTTAATGTTTTGAAAAGAGGATAACGAATGAATATGGAATCCATTTATGGATTAACTTTTGATCAACTGGCGGCATGGCTGTTAGAACGAGGACATAAAAAGTTTCGAGCTACGCAGGTCTGGGATTGGCTTTATCGGAAGCGGATTACAGAATTCTCAGAAATGCTCGATGTAAATAAAGATTGTGTAGAATTATTGGAGCAGCACTATGTGATCCATACGTTGGAGGAACATGTGAAGCAGGAGTCTGCGGATGGGACGATTAAGTTCCTGTTCCGTTTGAAGGATGGCAACCTGATCGAGACGGTGCTCATGAGACAGAAATACGGGTTGTCCGTATGTGTCACTACGCAGGTTGGATGTAATATCGGCTGCAGCTTTTGCGCTAGCGGATTGTTAGCAAAGAGTCGTGATCTTTCCAGCGGTGAGATTGTAGAGCAGATTATGAAGGTTCAACAGCATTTGGATGCAGCAAATCTCGAACAAAAGGTTAGTCACGTTGTAGTCATGGGGATTGGCGAACCGTTCGACAACTTTAAGAACCTGCTCGATTTCTTATCGATTATCAAGGATCACAAGGGATTAGCCATCGCAGGAAGAGGGATTACTGTATCGACGAGTGGGCTTGCTAACAAAATCGTTGAATTTGCCGATGCGAATACACAAGTAAACTTGGCAGTATCACTTCACGCGCCTAATAATGAGCTGCGGACGAAGATTATGAAGATTAACAAGGCGATTCCAATAGAGAAGCTAATGGAGTCCATAGATTATTATTTGGAAAAAACAAATCGCAGAATTACGCTGGAGTACATTCTGATGAAGGATGTAAATGACGGCAAGGAGCATGCGCTTGAGCTGACTGAACTAATCGGCGATCGGCGCCAGCTCGTCAATGTGAACTTGATTCCTTATAATCCGGTCGATGAGCACAGCCAATATCAAAGAAGCGAGCGGGAGACCGTGCGGGCCTTTTTTGATACTTTGAAGAAGCAGGGCGTGAGTGTAAGTACTCGGCTGGAGCATGGTGTAGATATTGATGCTGCATGCGGACAATTGCGAAGCAAACAGATCAAGAAATCTAAAGCTATGGCTTGAGGACGGGCTGACCCCTTCATGCAGCTTTTTGTGATACAATGACGTGGCAGGTATTAGGAAAAGAGGTTGATTGAGCAATGTTGACATTTACTAGCTACAGCGTGGAGAATGTTAAAGATCCTTTTGGTATACTAACCGGTAAACGGTATGAATTCGTGGTTCAACTGGATGTTCCAGAAGATGATGAGCTCTATGTAGAAAACGGAGTTTCCGCTAGAGCGATTATTAAAGTGGATGAAGATCAGGTTAGCATCGTAAGTTATGACCTACAAGAAACAACAACAGGCCAATTGCTTGATTTCGATATGGAAGAGGACGAGGAAGCAGCATTGCTCCTTTTCTGTAAAGAGCATTTGCCAGAATAATGATGCAGCATTGACATCCTTGCCCAAGGTTCAATTGTGGCAGGGATTTTTCTTTAAATATAAGAAAGTATAGGTTTTGCACCTATACTTTAATTTTTATATTTCTCGTTTAAACGCTTGCCGTCCTTACAAGGACGCCGAAGGCGTTTATGCTTGTCGCACGAATGTGAAATATAGGTTAAAATATTATAAAGCATCCAAAATAGGAGTTGTATACATGTCTAATGAAGAAGTGTTCTTGACCAAAGAAGGATTAGCTCAATTAGAGGAAGAACTGAAGGAATTGAAGGGTCCAGGGCGCAAGGAGTTGGCAGCTCGGCTTAAATTGGCGATTAGCTATGGAGATTTGAAGGAAAATAGTGAGTACCATTCGGCCAAGGACGATCAATCGTTCATGGAGACTCGTATTATGATTTTGGAGAAAATGCTGACCAAAGCGAAGATCGTAGACGAGAGCCAGATGGATCTTTCGAAGGTTAGTATGGGTTGTATTGTTACCTTGAATGATATCGAATACTCCGAGAAGATTGAATATAGAATTGTAGGGGCTGCTGAAGCAGATGTCCTAAACAACAAGATTTCCTATGAAAGCCCGCTGGGCAAGGAATTGTTGGGTAAAAAAGTCGGGGATATCGTTAGTGTAAATGCACCAATGGGTATCATCAAATATGAATTGCTTGAAATCAAAATGATGTAACACATGATAAAAAGGTCTCAACCCCGTTATAGGGGTTGAGACCTTTTTTAATTATAGGTAATGGCTATTGTGTATATTGATTTCATATCTTAGACGTCTTGCTCTGTTGCGCTTATAGTTTAGAGTAACTTAGAGCAGAGGAGTACTGTTCATGATCCAGAGTGTGTTATCAACGTTGTATCAAGTCATCGTGCCATTATCCATTCCGGTGATCGTCGGTGCACTGCTTGGACGGTTTAAAAATTTGGATACCAAGCCGTTATTGACGCTCTATTTATACTTTTTAACGCCGGCTATTATTCTTAATACACTGGCTACGGCCGAGATTTCTATGGATGATATTTACAAGACGCTTGCTTTTTCGCTGCTAAATCTGTGCTTTTTATGGGCAATTGCAAATATCATCGGGAAGTTATTGAAGCTCGGCACCTCTGAAATATCGGGATTGACTCTGGTCTCGACATTTACGAATAGTGTGAATTATGGACTTCCCTTGGTGTTGCTGGCTTTCGGACAGCTTGGGCTCGATAAGGCTTCTGTGTATGTGATTGGGCAAATGATTATCGTGAATACTGTGGGCGTTTATTTTGCGGCTAGATCGCAGTTCTCGGTGAAAAATGCGGTAAAGTCCGTGTTCTCTCTTCCTGCCATCTATGCAGCTATGCTAGCACTTTTTCTTAGAATATTTGACCTGCATTTACCTTCTGAGCTTGCTACAGGGGTCTCCATGGTTGCTGGGGGTTATTCACCAGTCGTACTGGCGATTCTGGGTGCACATATGGTCAAAGTACGAACCAAACCATCCGAACGCAAGGGCCAGTCTACTTTTTGGACAGGGATGATCATTCGATTAATCTTAGCTCCACTAGTGGCATACCTCGGATTATCTATTCTGCATATTGATGGTATTTTATTCTCTGTGCTGCTGATTCTGGCCTCCATGCCAGTTGCCGTCAACGCGGTGGTATTAGCGGAGCGATTTGACGCCTCTCCAGAGCTGGTATCCAAATGCATTTTATGGACGACGCTTGCTTCCTTTCTTGTGTTGCCGATCCTTATTGTGCTAGTGCAAGGTGCGTAAAGACAAAAAGGACCCTCTTTCATTTCTGAAAGATAGGGTCTTTTTTTACTGTTACTGAACCTAGTGGTTAATTTCTTAGAAGTCGAAATTATCAGGGTCAGGGCCAACCCGTTGATCTTGATTCAGGTCGTTAATTAGAGTCATATCCTCTTCTGTTAACTGAAAATCAAACACATCTACGTTTTCGATGATCCGGTGCTCTTTAGTAGATTTCGGAATGGTAATAATTCCACGCTGCAGGTCCCAACGGATAATCACTTGAGCTACCGATTTGCCGTATTTAGCTGCAATTTGTTTCAGTACTGGCTGATCCAACAATTGCCCTTGCATTAATGGTGACCAAGCCTCCAATTGGATTCCTTGTTCCTTACAGAAACTAAGCAGTGGTTGCTGGCTTAAATAAGGATGAAGCTCTACTTGGTTTACCATCGGCTTAATTTCCGCATCCTTCATCACATCTTCAAGATGATGGATCTGGAAATTGCTGACCCCAATCGCTTTTACGCGTCCCTCTTTATACAAGGTTTCAAGTGCTCTCCACGTCTCTTTATATTTTCCTTTTACAGGCCAGTGGATGAGATATAGATCAAGGTATTCAAGTCCAAGCTTAGCCAAGCTAGTCTCGTAGGCAGCAATGGTTTCTTCGTAGCCCATATCTGCAGTCCAGACCTTTGAAGTTACGAAGAGCTCTTCTCTGGACAGGTTGTTGTCCTGCAAAGCTTCTTTGATTGCTTGACCTACACCCGTCTCATTCTGATAAATGGCTGCTGTGTCGATGCTGCGGTAGCCGTGTGCAATAGCAGATTTGATCGCTTGGATCAGCTCAGAGCCTTCTTCGACTTGAAATACACCGAGCCCAAGCCAGGGCATGTTTACCCCGTTGTGTAATGCAGTTGTATCTTGTAAATGTTGAGCCATAATAAAATTACCTCCTAAGATATTTAAAAGTTTGATTGGTTTGTAAATGCACAGCTGATTAAGCAGCTTCGGACTGGAGAAGAGTCTCGTCTTTCTTCTCCAGCGCACGACTCCAGGCGGTTAAGAATACTGCGGAGAGAACCATTATAGCACCCACCCAAGTGGTATGAATCAGTCCCATGTGATCCGTCACAATACCGCCAAGATAGGCGCCAATGGCGATACCAGCGTTAAAAGCAGCAATATTTAGCGCAGAAGCGACGTCTCTTGCACTCGGAGCATATCGATCTGCAAGTGTAACTACATGTACCTGTAGACCGGGTACGTTCATGAAGGCTAACAATCCCATAAAGAAGATCGTGAGTAATGCAGCCACTTTATAGGGTGCAGTAAAGGTTAAGACGAACAGTACAACAGCTTGTACAGCAAACATGTAGAACAGGGCATTCATAGGTTTACGGTTAGCTACTTTGCCTCCAATGACATTGCCAATGGCAATAGCTATGCCATATACAAGAAGGATAATGGCAACGGTGCTCTCTTTGAAGCCGCTGATTTCATGAAGAAGTGGAGATAAATAAGTAAAGACTACAAAGGTACCTCCATACCCTAAAGCGGTGATTGCAAACGCCAGCAGTAGCCGTCCGTTCGTCACGAGCTTGACTTGTTCACGAAGCGGTGTTCGGGTACCTTTGCGCAGCCCTGTAGCAGGGACCAAGATGAGATTACTGATGAGCGCTATAAGCCCGATAACAATAATGGCGATGAATGCCGCTCGCCAGCCTAACTGTTGCCCTAGAAAGGTACCCAGTGGAACACCGGTTACGGTAGCTACGGTTAGTCCTGTGAACATAATCGCAATAGCACTGGCTTTACGATTCTCAGGCACGAGGTCGGCGGCAATGGTCGAAGCAATCGACATGAACAGACCGTGTGAAAGGGCGGATATTATTCTTGCTATTAGCAGAATAGTAATACCGTCCGCAGCCGCGGCAAGGCTATTGCCAATGATAAAAACAATCATGATGATCAGCAATAATGCTTTGCGCGATATTGCCGTAGTCAGGGATGTTAAGATAGGGGCGCCAAAAGTTACCCCTAAGGCGTACAAAGTAACAGTTAATCCAGCTGTGGTTAGCGGTATATGCAGGTCATCGGCGATAAGTGGCAGTAGCCCCACGCTGATAAACTCGGTGGTTCCGATCGCAAAGGCACTAATGGCTAAAGCCAAGAGGGCTAGGGTACTTCTTTTTTGGTCTAGCAACATGTCTTTCACTCCTACACTCTGTTAATTCACCGGCCGGTAAGTGCAATTATGAAGCCATGTATCCATTAAGTATAGTACGTACTTTAAAGTGCTATAGGTACTAAAAAGTACCTATTAGTTATCGCCTAAGGATATTGTCAGCCATTTCTAGAATATTATCCGCCAAAAAAAACGTTGGACCCCATGAACTCATGAGAATACCAACGCTTTGATGATTGATCTATTGTGTTCAGGATGTTATTCGAAGCTGTATTTGATTCCCCATTGTTCCCTAACATTACTCATAATGTCCATAACATCTAAGGAAAGATTAAGGGTTTCCTGGTTGCCTTTTTCCGCGATATAGCGCTGCATATCCTCTATTTCGTATTGCAGCGCTATAGAAGAATCGCCGATTTCAATCGTTTCTAAGGTGCCATCTAAATATTGAATTGTAGCTTTAGAGGCCCGCGGAAAATTATCAACGGTAATAAAGCCAAGTTCTCCAGCAACGACGCCGCGTTTAGGCATTTTGGAGCGCATGGTAAGGGAGATGACCGCCATTTCATCTGCATCGTTGTTCAGTATGATTCCGGATTGTTCATCAACGCCTGTCTCAAAACGTTTCACCGTCGTTAGAATTTCATGTGGTTGTTTGGACAGGAAAAATCTTGTGAAGGATAAGGCATACGTTCCGATATCCAGCAGTGCTCCGCCCGCCAGTTCTTTGTTGAAGAAGCGGTTGTTCACATCATATTCCTTATGGCTGCCGAAGGAGACCTGCACCATTTTTAGGCGCCCGATCTTGCCTTCCTCCACGATTTGCCGTAGCTTTTTGTACAGTGGCATATGGTAGATGGTCATAGCTTCTGCGACGACTAAGCTTTTTTGCTTAGCAAGCTCGGCGATTTCCTGTAGCTGTCTGCTATTTACGGTGATTGCTTTTTCACAGAGGACATGTTTGTTATTCTGCAAGCTCTCCATGATGTATTCGTAATGATTGCTATGTGGTGTAGAGATATAGACGACATTGATTTCCGGGTCTTGCAGCATTTCGCTGTAATTCCCATAGGCCTTTTCCGCTCCATATTGACTCGCGAACGCCTGGGCTTTCGCTAAGGTCCGTGATCCTACTGCATATAAGGTCCCGCCGATGTCATTAAGGGCAGCCGCAAATTCAGTAGCGATACTTCCCGGGCCGATGATTGCCCACTTTAGATTGCTCATTGTTAGCACCTCGCCTGTTTAGATTGTTTGATTCTACTTAGAGATAATTTTGATTCCATCCGAACCAGCCACAAGTGCTGCAGTAACTTCTTTTGTGAATAGGGAGGTCTCAATGACCCCGTTAATGGCTTTGAGTTTAGTTTGAAGGGCAGTGCTATCCTCTACCTTGTCAAAAAAGACATCCAGCAGCACATTGCCGTGATCACTGACCGTATACCCATCTTTACTTGTGCTTGTTCGGATCTCAGGCTTTCCGCCCAGCGATTTCACAGAATGTTGAACATAACTAAGGGCATCCTTAAGAACTTCCAAGACTACGGGATGCTTGAAGGTTAACTTGTTCACAAGCTTTGTTTCATCTACCAGCAATATATATTGATCGGCCATACTGGCAATCAGTTTTTCTTTCGTATGAATGCCGCCGCCGCTCTTGAGCGCATGCAGTTGCTCATCCACCTCATCACAGCCGTCAAAAGCAACAGCTATTCGCTCAACAGACCAAGTTGGGATGACCTGCAATCCATTCTGGACACAGAGTGAAGCTGTAGTGAAGGAGGGGGTAACTACCTTTACCCGAAGATCTGCTTCTTTAATATTCCCGATTAAGTAGGAAATCGTACTACCCCCGCCAAGACCAATGGTTGTGTCGTTCTTAATATACTTCAGAGCTTCTGCGGCGCAACTTTTCTTCCTAAAGTCCATATTCAAAGCCGATCATCTCCGTTAAAAAATTGATAGTAAGCACATTTGTGCAATATAATAAAAAATGTGCAAAATAATCGTCTACAGTATAACGAGGGGTTCTGAATCCGTCAAATCCTTGAAAAAAGCGAGGAGTTCATCATGGATCGAAAAGAAGACAAGAAGTTGCTCATTAAGATTGCACAAATGTATTATGAGCAGAATTTAACGCAAAATGAAATTTCGAATGAACTTGGTATATATCGCACAACCATTAGCAGGATGCTGAAGAGAGTCCGTGAAGAAGGCATCGTTACGATCACCATCAATTACGATATTGGAGATCATTGTACACTGGAGCAGGAGCTGAAAGAACGGTTCGGGCTGAAGGAAGCTATTGTTGTAGAGGTAGATCCGGCTCAGTCCGGAGTGGTCAAACGTAAAGCTATTGGACAAGCTTGCGCGAAATGGCTGGAGCAAGTGGTTCAGCCGAAAGATACGATTGGGTTCTCTTGGGGAAGCAGCTTAGCTGCTGTTGTAGACAATCTGACCGTCGCACAGAGGCCTTTTGTAACTTGTGTTCCTACGGTGGGTGGTCCATCTGGAAAGATGGAGAGCGGATACCATGTCAATAATATCTGCTACCAAGCTGCCTTAAAGTGGGGTGCGCGCTCATTAATGATTGACGTGCCAGCGATCACGGAGCAAAAGGAAACCAGAGATCAGCTAATGCGTTCGCAGTATTACCAGACCATTGCCAAGGCATGGGATCGGCTGGATATCGCTATATTCGGCATTGGATCACCGGAAATTAAAGGCGAAGAGGCATGGCGTGGGTTTTATGGCGATGCTGTGATTGATGAGCTGGAGGACGGGAAAGTAGCAGGCGATATTTGCTCACGTTTTTATGATGGCAATGGAGTGCCTGTACGCACAGCAATATCGGACCGAACGCTGACCATTGAGCTGGAGCAGATCAAGCGAGCGAGGTACTCGATTGGTGTAGCGGAATCGCTGGAGAAGGTTTCGGGGATCTTAGGAGCGCTAAACGGCGGGTACATGAATGTCCTCGTAACAACCGAAGAAACGGCGCAGAAGATCTTGGAGTAACCACTACTAAATGTAAACAATTGAATTTGGTGAAAATAACCTGAAAATGGTATGCAAAATACTAAAAATTTTGCTTGTAAGCACCAGACAGAGCGTGTAAGATATACAAGGTATTCATATCGAACATTAATAAAACTCATATAATCTTGGGGATATGGCCCATAAGTTTCTACCGGATAACCATCGCAATTATCCGACTATGAGTGAAATAGCGCATCTAGGGTTCCGCTTTCTTCTTTGGAGGAAAGGTCTGGACCGAGCGATGCGGACACTATGCAGTGTTACACCACTAAGGGACAAAAGCCCAGAAGGACAGATTCACTTGAGAGAAACGACTCAAGGGATTTGTCCTTTTTTTGTTTTTTTAATGAAGAGGAGAGATTAGTTCACGATGAAAGTACTTCAAGAGCGCATTAGACAAGAGGGTCTCATTTTATCAGATACGGTACTGAAGGTAGATTCATTTCTGAATCATCAGGTCGATACGGAGCTAGCGCTGCAAATCGGTCAGGAGTTCAAAAAATTGTTCGGTCATCAACCGATTACCAAAGTGATTACCATTGAAGCTAGTGGAATTCAGTTCGCCATGGCTACTGCGATTGCATTAGGTGTACCGTTTATTTACGCGAAGAAAAAGAAAGCAGTAACGCTCTCAGAGGCTGTCTACTCAGCGCCGGTGCATTCCTTTACACGCCAAGAGGATTATTTGGTCAGCGTCTCCCAGAAATATCTTGGACCGAATGACAAAGTGCTTATTGTGGATGATTTCCTCGCTACTGGTGCTGCACTTGTAGGACTGGTTGATATCGTGAAAGAGGCTGGAGCAGAGCTCCTTGGCGTCGGATGTGTCATTGAAAAGAGCTTCCAAGAAGGTCGGAGCCTTCTGGAGAACAGAGGCATAGAAGTCCATGCCTTGGCACGTATTGCATCTATGTCACCAGGTGAAATTCACTTCATTGATAATGAAAGCTCATTAGAGAAAATCAAGGAGAGTGCGGGATGTTAAGCAAGCAAAAGGTATTTACGTTAGGTCTTCAGCATGTACTAGCCATGTATGCAGGAGCAGTTATCGTACCGCTGATTGTTGGGGGCGCCTTGAAGCTGAATGGAACTCAGATGGCCTACCTCATCGCAGCCGATTTGTTCACTTGCGGATTGGCTACGTTGCTGCAAATTATGGGCACCAAGTATTTTGGTAGCAGACTCCCCGTTATTCTTGGATGTACCTTTACAGCAGTTGGCCCAATTATCGCCATTGCTTCGACCCATAATCTGGCGACTGCGTACGGTGCCATCATCATTTCCGGGTTGTTCGTTGTACTTGCGGCCCCGCTTTATGGGAAGCTGCTGAAGTTCTTCCCGACCATTGTAACGGGTTCTGTCGTGACTATTATCGGGCTATCTCTTATTCCGGTAGCTATGAATAATGTTGCTGGCGGAGAAGGCAGCGCTGATTTTGGACAACCTCGCAATTTGCTGCTTGCACTGATTACATTGCTTGTCATTTTAGCGGTTAACCGTTTCGCCACAGGATTCCTACGCTCGATATCTGTTCTGGTGGGCTTAGTGGTGGGTACTGCGATTGCTTATGGAATGGGTATCGTTAACTTTTCTACGGTAGGTGACGCTTCTTGGGTGAGCATCGCACAGCCGTTCTACTTCGGATGGCCTGAGTTCAGTCTTACTGCAATCTTCACTATGATCATCGTTAATATTGTTAGTATGGTGGAATCTACGGGGGTTTATTTTGCAGTAGGTAAGGTAATTGATCAGAAAGTTGAACAGAAGCAGATCGTAAACGGACTGCGTTCCGAGGGTGTAGCTATTATGCTGGGCGGAATCTTTAATGCTTTCCCATACACCGCTTTTTCTCAAAATGTGGGCTTGATTTCGCTGTCTCGCATTAAGACCCGTAATGTTATTTTTGCCGCTGGCGGGATCATGATTGTACTGGGTCTTTTGCCTAAGCTGGCTGCCTTGACGACGATTGTACCGAATGCCGTACTTGGTGGGGCCATGATTGTCATGTTCGGATCGGTTGCCGTTTCCGGGATATCCATTCTATCCGATGTGGATCTCCGTAAGGATGGTAATCTACTGATTGCTGCTTGCAGTATCGCTGTTGGATTAGGTTCAGCAACACTTCCTGCAATGTTCGCAGAGCTGCCTGAATTTGCTCGGATGCTGCTGCAGAACGGTATCGTATCCGGTTCGCTTACAGCGATTGTACTGAACATTTTCCTCTCCAAGACAAAGGATGATGTGCAGGTAGAGGATAACACCATACCTGTTCTCGCTAAGGAATCTCAAGTCTCCTAAACTTATTTAATTCATGATAAAAGACCAAGCTCTGGTGTACTGAAACCTAAGCTTGGTCTTTTTTTTGTGTTCGGGGCTTGTGCATTTGCACAAAAAAATAGGTTGTCCCGTCAATATAATTGAGTTTGTAAGCGCAGTATACTCAGTTTAGAAAGCGTTATCAAAACACACACTTTACAGTGTCATACTTTTATATTAAGGGGGCAACTAGAGATGGAAGGCACAGTAATTAACTGGATGGGCGCTGTTGCAGGATTGATATTAGCCGTCGTATTGATTTTTAAAAAGGTTAATCCGGTCTACGCACTCTTTTTAGGCGCAATTGCCGGAGGGATATTGGGCGGCGCTTCTATTGCGGAAACGGTACAGTATATTATCGATGGAACGAATAGTGTAATGGGTGCAGTTGTGCGTGTACTCGCAGCAGGTGTGCTGGCGGGGGTACTGATTGAATCAGGTGCAGCCGAACGGATGGCCGAGACCATCGTAGATAAGCTTGGTGAAAAGAAAGCCTTATTGTCTATAGCACTGGCTACAATGATTATTACAGCAGTCGGTGTATTCATCACGGTAGCGATCATTATCGTCGCTCCAATTGCTTTGTCCGTAGGCAAGAAAATCGGTATTTCCAAAACAGCTTTGCTGCTCGCACTGGTCGGTGGCGGTAAAGCAGGTAATATTATTTCTCCAAACCCAAACACCATTGCCGTAGCGAAGGGCTTTGATGTGGATTTAGCTCAGGTTATGATCCATGGATTTATTCCAGCCGTTGCAGGTCTGATTGTTACTGTTATTATTGCTAATCTCTTGGTCAATAAAGGTGTGAAAATTGCAGACGGCGATGTTGTCACAAAAGAGGAAGATACCACTAAGGTTAAACCAAGCTTCGGCCGTGCTATCGTCGCTCCAGTTGTCGCTATTTTGCTTCTGGCCATTAATCCGGTCGGAAACATTCTGAATATCGAATTGCTGAAATCCTTTAAAGTTGACTCTATGATCATCTTGCCTCTTGCCGGTATCATTGGACTGATTGCTATGAAACAGACGAAGAACATCATTTCCTTTACAACATCCGGTTTGAATAAAATGACTGGTACAGCTATTATCCTGATTGGTGCCGGTGCCATCGCTGGTATTATCTCAAAGTCTGACTTGAGCGCTACGGTTGTTGATGCAATTACAGCTATGGGCATCTCCGGAACCTTCCTGGCTCCGATTGCAGGTATCTTGATGGCGGCCGCTACAGCGTCCACATCAACGGCTTCGATTGTGGCTGCCGGATCGTTCGGTCCCGCTATTCTATCTATGGGCACAGCACCGCTTAATGCGGCGATTATGGTGCACACCGGGGCTACAGTAATTGACCATCTGCCGCACGGTAACTTCTTCCACGTCACTGCTGATTCCGTTAAGATGAACATCAAGGACCGGATGTCACTGATTCCTTATGAAAGTCTCGTGGGTCTGACGATGGCTATCGTCGCTACTATACTATACGGCTTTATCCTATAACGATTATTTCGAACTAGAAGGGATGGATATTCTATGAAAAAAGATTTGGTTATCGTTCTGGCACCCGATTCTTTCAAAGAAAGCATGACAGCTAAAGAAGCTTGTGAAGCCATGGAAAGAGGCATTCATAAAGTGAATTCTAATATAAATTGTATTCATGTACCCATGGCTGACGGCGGCGAAGGAACGATGCAGTCCTTGGTCGATGCAACCGAAGGTACCGTGTATATTACTAAAGTTAAAGGCCCGCTCGGCAATGAAGTTAGTGCATCCTACGGAATTACAGGTGATGGATTGACGGGGGTTCTGGAAATGGCCAGTGCGAGCGGCATTCAGCTGGTGTCTCCTGAGACACGAAACCCTCTGATTACAACAACCTACGGCACAGGACAATTAATTAAAGCTTGTCTCGACCGTGGGGTCCGTAAGCTGCTGATTGGTATCGGTGGCAGTGCCACTAATGATGGAGGCGCCGGTATGGTTCAAGCATTGGGCGGCAGACTACTGGATGAAGAGGGGAATGAGCTGTTATTCGGCGGTGGTGAGCTCGGCAGATTAGCCAATATTGATCTGACTGGGTTTGACCCTCGTCTGAAGGATGTACAGGTTGAAGTAGCTTGTGATGTTACGAATCCCTTATGTGGTCCGACGGGTGCTTCGAGCGTGTTTGGTCCGCAAAAGGGTGCAACTTCAGAGATGATCAAACAGCTCGACAGCAACCTTCATCATTATGCGAGTGTTATCAAGGAACAGCTTGGAATCGATATTAAGGAAATGCCTGGAGCTGGTGCAGCGGGCGGACTTGGCGCAGGACTGGTGGTATTCTTAAACGGAGTGTTAAAAAAGGGAATTGAGCTTGTTATTGACTACACCGGACTTGAAGAAAAGGTACAGCAGGCCGATATGGTGTGGACCGGGGAAGGAAGCATCGATTTCCAGACCCAATATGGCAAGACACCGCTAGGCGTTGCACAGGTCGCTAAGAAATATAATAAACCTGTGTTGGCCTTCGCTGGAAGAATCGGTGATCAGACGGAAGTGCTGTATGATAAAGGAATCGATGCTATTTTTGGCATCATGCCCGGTGCGGCTTTATTGGAGGATGCCCTGAAGCAAGGGCAAGAGAATCTGGAAAGAACCGCTGAGAACGTGGCACGGTTAATCATGCTGAAACAAGGTAGATCATTATAAAAAGCTGCGGAGAGATTTCACAACCTTATATTACTACGAGAAACGGTTATCGTCTTTTGAGGACGACAACCGTTTCTTCTTGTTTCTTTTTAAAGTAGAGGTTTTCTGAGTAGAATATACGGGAACAGGAGGGGCAGACATGAAGATATCGAAATCACTCGCAGGACAAATCGCACAGGAAATGATGAGTGTAGTTCCTTATAACATTAATGTTATGGATGAGAACGGCTTTATTGTAGGGAGTGGAGATCTAAAACGGGTCGGGACCTTACATGAGGGAGCGAGAATAGCCATTCAAAGTGGGCATGTCTTTGAAGTATACGAAGATGGCAGTGGTATGAAGCCGGGGGTGAATGAACCCATTATTATAGATCATAAAGTTTTGGGTGTCGTGGGCATTACGGGACATCCGGATGAGGTTAGACCGTTTAGCAAGCTGGTCAGAGTTACTACTATATTACTTATAGAACAGGAAGCAAGGAATAAGCAGGAGCAGGATGACAGAGTAAGGCGTGTGAAATTTTATCATGAATTATCTTATCGTAAAGAGGCGTATGATCTTGAGTTTCTAGAGCGGGCGAGTAGCTATGGACTAGATCTCAAGAAGAAATGCTGGGCAATCCTAGTGGATGGAGACGTAAACGGGAAAGAGTTCAGAAATGTTTCTAGATCCTATCCGCATTACTGGAATTTGGAGAATGATAAGGCTGTGTTTTTTATCACGGATGGGTTTCTCTACAAAGAGCTGATAGGAAAACTTAGTGTGTGCGGTGATGTAAGACGCATTGGCTCTGGTGAGGCAGAAGAGCTAGCTGCTTATTCCCTTGAACAGGCACAGGCGGCCATTAATATTGGCAGTAGAGTCGATCCATTTAAGAAGCTCTACAACTATGCGGAACTCAAGTTTCTAATACACTTATCTTATGATGGGGATGAGCGGACCGGGACGATTTATGCTCCTCTAGATCAGTCGGGAGATAAGACGGGTCTGATTGAAACACTGCAAGTATTTATTGCGGAGAATGGAGATCATAATCGAACAGTCCAGAAGTTGAATATTCACCGAAATACACTGAATTACCGACTTAACCGCATTCATACATTGACGGGTAAAAATCCGCGCAACTATATAGATCTGTTCGAACTAGTGTGTGGATTGATGTGGCGTAAGTAATCCCTATTCTAATTGCCAACCTCTTTTTATAGGCATAAAATTAGTTTGGAACGTATAGATAAATTAGGACAGGGATGGAATAAGAATGAATGAGAAAGTTGTAATGAATGATAAAATTGTCATGCCATTATGGACGATGTGCCTCTTTATTGTAGTGATGAATACAACGATGTTTAATGTATCGCTTCCAACCATTATTAAGGATCTCCAAATCTCTGCTGATCTAGGCTCATGGGTCATTTCTAGCTACTCGATTGGATATGCATTATCGACAGTTATTTATAGCCGGTTATCCGACTTGGTGCCGATTCGTAAGCTCTTGACCATTGGTTTAATTACGCTTGGACTGGCATCCGTGTTTGGATTGTTCGCACATGACTTTAAGTTACTATTAATCACGAGAATCGTGCAATCTGCGGGTGCCGGATCCATGGCTGGATTGGGTCTTGTACTCGCTAGCCGCTACGTTCCGATTGAAAGACGGGGTGCTGCAATTGCGATGATCTCGGCGGGTAGTGCAATGGCCTTTGGTTTGGGTCCTATTGTCGGAGGCGTCATCAGCCAGTACTTTGGCTGGAATGGATTGTTCGGCATTACTTGTCTTGTGCTTATCGTGCTGCCGGTACTGCTGCGGTTATTGCCTAAGGAGCAGCCACAGCCTGCTAGCTTTGACATCCTGGGAGCGGCGCTGACCGTTGTAAATGCGGCAAGTCTACTGGTAGCCGTAACTACCCAGTCGCTTGTATGGCTAGCGGTGGGTGTAGTGTCTATTATCGTGCATGCCTTACATCTAAAGAAGGCCAAGGAATCGTTCATTAATCCGCAGCTGCTTACCATGCCAGGTTACTTGAAACTGGTTGCCGTAGGCTTTTGTATTCTGGTATTGAACTTAGGAAACTTGTTTCTGATGCCGCTTGCGCTCGCTAATCTGTTCGATAAGTCAGCGTTGATGATTGGTTTGTTTATCGCACCGGGCGCGTTAGTATCTGCATTTCTGACCCGTTATGTGGGACGGTTTATTGATCGATACGGTAATATACGCTTCCTAGTGATCGGACATTGTATACTTGCAGCCGTTATGGCTGTGTTTGCTCTGAATCTTTCTGTATCACCTGTAGTGCTACTGCTAGGTTATCTATGCTTCTCTCCCGCTTTCTCAGCTACGATGGCATCCTTAAACAATGAAGCTTCTATCGTTCTTCCGAGGACTTGGATCGGTTCGGGCATGGGGCTTTTACAACTGGTTCAATTCTTCGGAGGCTCTGTATCTGTTGCAGTCTGCGGGATTTTGCTGCATGCTCAGCGTGATATCTCCCCAGCAAAAGCATATCAGCATGTATACGGCGTGTTGCTCCTCGTTAGCTTGTGCTCGTTAGGAATTCTTCTTTTATATAGACGTTCTAATGCCAAGAGCAAAGCTGGGCAGTCTACACACGCTTAGAACTGAAACGAAAAGGTAATAAAGACGTATCAGATGCTATAGCAGAACTTAGGAAGGAATGGTAATAATGGACAATGGGATGAATGTTATCTTATTTGAAAAAATGCCGGAAGGCGGGCTGCGAGTCATTGAGGAACGCACGTGGAGCATGAATATGATCGCAGCGCTAGAGCATGTCAATTATATTGTGGTGGGCAGTGTTGAATATGAAACGGTTGAAGGACGGCTGAATGTCGATGAAGGCAAGCTGGAGCTTCTGCTTGTTCCGATGCACACTGAATGATTGAGATAAAGGAAGGAGAACCTTGCGATGTCTAAAGATGAAAAGGATAAGGAACTTGCTGTATCCAAACTATTCACCTCTGATGGTAAGCCCATTCGAGTATTATCTACTTCGCTAGGCATAGCGTTGTTAGCGAATGCTATGTTTATTCCTGGCGGCGCAGGGGCTAGCGCAAATACTTCTGGAGATGAACCACAGCTAGTGTCTTGGTCTACCGAAGAGGTTAAAGCCTATTTTGACAAAAATGTGGATTGGAATATTCCATATCCAGAAGGTGAACAAGAGGTAGAACAGGAAGGTCAGGGTGTTGTTACCAATAATGGAACGACGGTAGTGAATAACTATGGCGGTTATCATTCAGGTTTTGGTTGGGATGATTTACTGTTGTATCACATGTTGTTTAATAGTGGTGGCAACTACTCTTCCAGAGGGTGGTCTAAGGACCGTCCAACTTATTATGGTGGAACGAGAACAACTTATAAGCCGCCTACCTATAGTAGTGAGAAGTTCCAGAATAAGAAGGTTCCCGGATCTGTTGTGAAGCCCAAAACATCGACTTCCTCAACAGGTTCCATTACGAGAAGAGGTTCTTCTTCAAAGAATGGAATCGGTGGCACTTCCAGCGGATTAAATTCATCGAAGAACTCTAAATCTAGCTCAGGCTCGAAGTCCTCTTCGAGATCAGGCTCAAGCAAGAGTGGTTTTGGCGGATGAGTGAGCAGCAGAGTGTATTTGAAATTCTAGATCAGTCTGAGCTTGAAAGAGGCCCGCGGGTCAAAGCGTTGTATGAGCTTGGGTTCACTTGGGCGGATCTTGAGGATGAAGAGTATTGGTTAGATGCAGTTGCTGTAATGCGCAGGGACACTTATAAGGAGCTTGAAGAAGCCTCGTCAAAACTCTGGATCATCCTCGATAAGGCCGTTCGCTATGTACATCTAAAGCGCGATTTATATGAACTGCTTGGGATTCCCCCTGTACTTTGGGAGATGCTTGATGGATGTCCTATGCCAGAAGAAGGCTTTATTAGTCGGTATGCCAGATTCGACTTTGCCATAGCCCATGATGGGACGATTAAGCTACTTGAATTAAATGCGGATACCCCGACAGGTTATGTGGAAGCCTCGATAGCTACACCATGGATTTGTGAGCAAGCTGGTGTGCAGAGTCCAAATCAAGGGATGAAGGAACAAGTTGCGGCAGCTTGGAAGGTAGAACGTCCGGATACTGCAGCATGTGTGGCTTATGGATCTCATCTCGAAGATTCAGGTACGATTGAAGCATTAGTAAAGCACAGTGGTCTCGATATTCGGTGTGTGGATTGCCTTGATTTGTGGGTCGACAACGGAATTCTCAAGGATGGGGAGGACCGTGTGATTGAGCGGATGTTCGCCCTATATCCTAAGGAGTGGATGGCTGTTGATGAAGGCGGGGATGCCCTCGCTTATGCGGTAGAGCAAGGGAATCTTCAACTCTTTAACGGCCCTCACAGTATATTGCTCCAGTCCAAGGGGCTGGTTGCAGCGGTGTGGGGTATGTATGAGCTGGGCCTGCTATTCGATAAGGAAGAGCGAGAGACGATCTCGCGCTATATTTTGCCTACTTATAATAAGCCTGTATTCTCTGGAAACTTTGTGTCCAAATCTGTTTTTGGCCGTGAAGGAGGTTCGGTGCGCATGTTTGATGATAGCGGTGCGCTAGAGCTTGAAGATGAAGACGGTTATGACAGTAGTCAGCTCTTCCCCACTGTGTATCAAAAAAGAGCCGATTTAGCACGGATAACGACATCAGAGGGTGAATTTCATCTGCTGACAGGCATGTTCGTGATTAACGGGAAGCCTTGTGGTATGCTCGGCCGAGCGGGCGGATTGATTACAGGCAATGCCAGTCATTTTATTGCGTTGGGAGTGAGATAATTGGATAAGAGTAAGAAAGCCCGAATCGGAGTCTTATGTATGATGCTTTTGACGGTACTGTTACTAAGCGCATGTTCCAGTAATCAGGGCAGTGTATTTGATTCAGGAACAGCTGAAACTTCAGATAGTGTAGCAAGGGTACCGTGGGACTACCGGGTGGTAGAGAGTACCGTAGGGGATTTAATTGGGAGTGACATGACGGTTTTGCCGGATAATGAACTGCTACCGAATGACGGGAATTATGCTACTGGCGATAAAATTTGGACTCTTCAGTTCATGGATGCCGAGCTAATCACGGACGCTGACCAGAAGAACGAAGTTCGCCTGTCTTCATGGAGCACGATTAAGTCTTATGCGGATGAAAAAACGGCAGCAGAGGATCTTACCAATCTAAAAGTATCGGTAACGACTGATGTTGATCTTGTAGGGGTATACAAGACTAAATATAAGGATAAGACAAGGAACTTTGCGGTGCTTGAACTCCCTTCAGGTAATCGGATTAAGCAGCCGATTGATGATGAACGTTATACAGCATTAGAGAAACAGAAAACCGCTTCCGTAGTCCTTGAGGAAGTACATGATTTTGCCGATTATGATTCGGCGTATGCGAAATTTCGGGGGTGGGCAAAGTGACGATGGTGGTTAATTTGGTTGTGAGTGTGTTTGTGATTATTCTTTTGCAAGTGTTAGGCATGGTGATCTTTGGTTTGATGACTCCGTTTAAAGATATGGAGGAGCTGAAGAAAGGCAATGTGGCTGTAGCTTTGGCTTTAGGCGGCAAGTTTCTGGCAACGGCTATAATTATTGGCGTAGCGGCGTATACGAATACCTCCATTCTGCACATGATCATTTGGTTTGCGGTAGGTTATGTGTGCTTGATAGCGGCTTATTGGATCTTTGAATTGGCAACCCCAACCTTTAAGATTTCAGAGCATCTGGAGAAAGGGAATGTGGCTGTAGGCACTATGCTTTGCTTGGTGTTTATTGGGACTGCATTTGCGGTCAGCAGTTTAATTGTTTAGTTCGAACTTGAAATAGGCTAAGGACAAAGGTTGCCCCGATCCATCCGTCGAGTGGCAGCCTATATTTCTCTCATAAACGCTTACTGTCCTTAAAGGACACTGAAGGCGTGTTAGCTTGATGTGAAGAAGGGGTGGGCAGATGCATCTTTTTCTGAGAATTTCCACCAAGATGATGCGGTTACGTAAACGGACGATAGGGTTAATCATACTGATCTTTATAATTCTTAGTGCGTCGATTGCTTACCTGATCGAGCCGGATACGTTTCACAGTTGGTTTAATGCATTTTATTGGGTCATGACAACGATGGCGACCGTAGGGTATGGGGATTATTTTGCAGAGACCGTAGTTGGAAAGCTATTTACCATGTTTCTATATATCTTTGGTATCGGCCTCCTCAGCTTGGTTATTGGTAAGGTCATTGACTCCATTGCGGAGGTGCAGAGAAGGAGAGGAGCGGGAACGTTGAGCTTTCGTGGAAAGGACCATGTGATTCTAATTAATTGGAGTAAGAAAGCACAAGCTGCCGTAGAGGAGATTCTATGCTATTCGCCAAAATGCCATATTGTCATCATTGATGAGACAGGAAGTCATCCTCTGGAGCATATGGATCAAGTTCACTTTATAAGCGGCGATGCCTCCAGTGATGAGATTCTTCTTAAGGCTAACATCCATGAAGCAAGAGCTGCCATTGTGTTCGGGGACACAAGGATTGATGAAGCATCGCTGATCGACGGCAAATCTTTGTTAATTGCCTCTAGTATTGAGCGAATTGCACCACAAGTACATACGACTGTAGAAATAATGCAAGAGAAGAATATACAGAATTTCAGGCATGTCAAGGTAAACGAGTTCGTGCTTTCACATGATGCCATCTCTAGACTGGCTGTTCGTTCTGCGCTCCAAGAGGGCAACTCTGAGGTGATAACGCAGCTGCTGAGCCGTAAATATGGTGATGATATTTATGAGATTCCAGTGAATACTTCGTGGAAGACTTATGGGGACGCGTTTCAGAACCTGCTCTTGCAAGGTGCAACCTTATTAGCGGATCGTAGCGATCTAAGTATCAATCGAAAGCTGGATCAGGCTATTCCCGAGGATGCTAGACTGTATGTTGTTTCCGATGAAGAGACGTATCGTAGGATTAAGGGTTAGACCAGAAATAAACGGATTAGGCGGATTTTCGGAAGCTGAGGCTTCGCGGGATTCCGCCTTTTTTGATAAAATGTGACTTATTTCACTGTTAAAATTGTTTTCTGTTCAGATTTTGTTCAGATCCCCTCCTTATTATGGTTTATTATGTCCTAAGAACTATACTAGGGAGGATAAATACAGAATGGATGGAAAAATATTTAAGAAAATAGTTGGTATTTTGTTGTCTGTAGTGCTGTTGGCAGGCCCAATGCTACAGACTTTCGGCATAGTACAAGCTGCCGATGCATCATCTGGTAAAACTTATTTTACGGACACCGATAATTGGGGTGGGGGTCCGTTAGGCACGGAAGCAGCCGATGGTGACATGGACGTGGATATTAAGAATCAGAACAAAACAACCGCGGATAACTATAGTAAGTATCCGATTGAGTTTAAGATCAAGGCAGTTGCTAAGCTTCCGACGCAGAGCGCTAATATGCTGATTCGTGCTTACGATGTGGATGAGATCGCATCACTGACAGCGGCAGGTTCGAACGGTGAATGGGATAGAGTGTATTTCTCCAAAAATCCTGCTGATATTTCACTTGTAAATCCGTATACAGCTTGGCAGACCAGTGGGAAATGGAAAACAAACGTCGCGGCTTCCGGTGTAGGTACCGGTGGACAGGGTTATCTGAAAGAACTTACTCGAAGCGCCTACTTGGGAACGCTTTCTGGGCAAAATGAGCAATGGAATACAACGGTTTTACCCTTCAAGAAAGAGGATCTTGGAAGAATTGCTCTAGGCGACAACTATGTAGGCTTGTCGATTCATCATTATTTTAATGATATGCGGGAGTCAATTGCTCCTAATACAAACTGGACCATGAAGGTGGATTGGGCCCAGCTTGTTATTGATGGTGGTGAACGGCAGACCGGAGAGATCGAAAATGTAGGGATTAAGGTGGAGAATGGAAAGATCACTCTGGATACCAGCTTTATTCCTAAGCTACCGGGTAAAGATTATTCCATGGAAGTAAGCGTTGTAGAGAAGAGAGAGTTTGACGGCGAGTTAATCGATAAGAACGTAGGGCTCGATAAAAAGCTGTTTGAAGAGCCAACTGCTGGGCAAGAGCAGACTTGGAAAACTGAATTTACGGACAGTACGTTTAGTCCGTCTAAAGAATACACGGTAAATGTGATTCTCTTTGATGACCGTGGAGGCGGAACTAGCGGAGAAAAATATACAAATCCGGGCGAAGCTCAGCATATTTATACTTTTTCAACCTTCGATCCGGTGGTGAAGGATATTACCAAGGCAGGGTTGCAATATGAGCCAACAGCCTTTAATGCCAATGAATTTTCCGGCAAATACTATCAAATTAATGGTAATGCCTATGGTTCTAAGCTGCAGAAGGTACAGATCGTTACATTGCCGGATGCTGAAAAAGGCCAATTAGTATTAAATGAAACGGCAGTAAAAGCCGGTGATGAAATTTCGGTGAATGATCTTGGGCAATTAACCTTTGTTCCAGTGACTACCGGTCTTACTGGGAATATTGATTTTAAATGGAATGGGTATGATGGATCCAAATACGGGGCGGTGGATGCTGTAGTTACGATTACAGCAACGGCAGCACCAACAGTGGGTCATATTGAGAAGTCGAGTCAGAAAGGAAATAAAGTTCCTTTTATTGCTAAAGACTTCACGGATAAATTCGTAAACAGCAAGAACGATCCGCTTACTAAGGTCAAGATCATTACGGTTCCAGTGGAAGGTCAAGGTAAGCTTGTTTACCGTGTAGGTAATGGACCTGAACAGACGGTGACTCCGGGAGTTGAGATCAGCGCGGCAGATCTGGCCAGTCTGTCCTTTGTTCCGACAGCGGAGACCACGGGCACAGTGGCGTTCCAATGGAATGGCACAGATGGCAAGCAATACGCGAAGGAAAGTAAGAATGTTACAATCACCATCAATGCGCCACCAGTAGTCGCAGATATTCATAAGACAGGTGCTCATGGAGCTGCTATTCCTTTTACAACAGATGATTTCGCAAATGTCTATAAGGATGATAATAGTAATCTGAGCACGGTAAGGATCACTCTTCCAGCAGACTTTGCTGCTAATGGGCAGCTGTATTATAACAATACGGTGACAGAAGCAGTCTATCTTGAGCCAGGTATTCCAGCGGTTCTGAGTAAAGCTGATCTGGGCAGTCTTACCTTTGTTCCAGATACTAAACTGGCTGAAGGTACAGAAGTGAAATTCAAGTGGGAAGGGTATGATGGTCAGGTATACTCTGAGAATCTTGCCGAGGTCATCATTACTTATAATGGACTGCCGGTGGCTAATGCACTGAGCGTAGAAGGAAATGAGGGTGTGCCTTCCCTTACTGTTGTACTGAAGGGGACTGACCGCGAAACGGTTACAGGTCTTACGTACGGCATTGCTACACCTCCACTGAAGGGAATATTAACACCTGCTGATCCAGGCAATCCGGCAGGGGATACATGGATTTACACGCCAAACTCTGATTTCATTTCGGGTAAAGACAGCTTCACTTATGTTGTGACCGATGCTGACGGACAAACAAGTCCTGTTGAAGCAACCGTGAAGATTGAACTTCATAAAGCACTGAATGGATGGGTTGGTAATAAGAAACAAGGAGATCCAACTATCGTAAAAGCGATACCAGGTCAACCGCTTAAACTGTCGGCAGTGAGCTCGCTTGCGGCTGAGAAGGTAACGGCGAATGTTGCTGATACTTCCGTGACTTTGACTTTAGCTAATCCGCTTACTTACGAGACTGACGGATTTAAGCAATGGGAATACACCACGTTTGTATTGCCTTTGAATACTCCAGCGAATAGCTATGCAGCTTCATTTAGCGCTTGGGGTGCAGGTGATGCTCCGTTAGCTGGTGAAGGGGCGGATAAGCTGATAGACAACAACTATCAGGTGGTTCAAACGGAGTTGATACTGAGTGCAAATCCAGAACGCATTTTGGGTGACGGTAAGGCTACAACAGAGTTGACTGCCGTCCTCAAAGACAGTAATGGAAACCCAATCAAGGGGATTGAAGTGGTCTTTACTGCAGCTGTTGGCGGATTTGTAGGTAGTGATCGCGCAGTGACCGATGACAACGGTATTGCGAAGGTAACTTACCATTCTGCACAAATCACAGGGGTTAGCGAGCAGAATATACCTGTTCAGGCTAATGTGAACAATGCCGAGCATGGTCTATTAGCTAAGAGCGAGATTACTATTACATTCTTGCCAGCTTCGATTCAGGGCTTTATTACAACGGGGGGATCTAACACTCCTGTAGCAAGTGCTCAAGTACGAGCTACCCTTGATTTGAACGGTGATGGCAAAATTGAGCCTGGTGTGGACTTCATTGAGAATATCGTGACCGATGAGAAGGGTGCGTATTATCTAGTCGTGCCTAAAGGCGATGCCAAATATGAGCTGGAGATTACACAAACGGTTGACGTGGGCGGTATACCTACGGAAGTTACGTATAAACAGTATGCAAAAGTGGGACAAGTAACGGGTTCAGGAGACGAGAACTTCGAATCGGAGAAGACGCTGACAGGTCTGGTGCTCTTCAAACAGACGAACGGTCAATCTTCCTTGCTGAACTCCGAATGGCTTGGACATGCTAGTGTATTTTTAAAACAGCAAGATGGCAGCTATGTATCGGAGAATGGTAAACCTAAGGCTTTCCCACTACAGGCGCAGGGCGTATTTAATGCAGAGGGCCTTGCTGTAGGTCAGTATGAGCTTGAAGTGCGCTATGAACTGGAATCTGGAAAATCTATTGTAGTCAGCCGTAATACAGTAGCTGTAACTGCCGCTGGTGAATTGAATATTTCACAGTCTCTGGTTGATCCTTATGGTACGATCACTGACGCTGTAACAGGTCATGTCATTGAGGGTGCAAAAGTGATGCTGCATTACGCGGATACTCCACGGAATGCTAGTAAAGGTTTGACTCCGAATGGGGAGGTTACATTGCCTGTGATTGCAGGATTTGCACCGAATGATAATGCGAGTCCGAAGCAGTTGAGCGATAGTAATGGTTTCTATGCTTACATGGTCTATCCAGATACGGATTATTACTTAATGGTGACGAATGAGGGATATATTAATTATAAGAGTCCTGTTCTTTCTGTGGGTACAGATATTGTGCGGCATGATGTACAGCTTCAGCCAGTGCCTAACACTTCTGGTGCTACTCCATCGACTTCGACTGATCTGGCCGTAAAAGTAGCACTTACTCTCTCTGTAGAGAAGAACACAGTGAAGGAAAATGAGCAGTCACCGATTACAGTAGTTTACAAGAACGATTCGTCCGCTGTATCGGCAACAGGTGAGGTAAAGATTACTCTTCCTGATGGGGTAGTTGTTGTAGATGCTGCTGGCGGAACGGTTACGGGTAACGTAATCATATGGAAAGTAACGAACGTAGGTGTGGGCAAGGGCGGTAGCTTTACTCCTGTTGTAAAGTGGCCATTGATCGATGCTGCAGAGGTCGCCTTAACGGTACCGGGAGAGTTTACCTCCGGGCAATCCTCTGCTAAGGCATTGGTGAAGGTAAATATCTACTCCGATCGTTTTGGAGAACTGAAGCATTACCGTTATATTTTAGGATACCCGGATAAGGAGTTTAAGCTAAATGGCTCTCTAACACGGGCAGAACTGGCTGCAATTGTGGCTAGACTAACGGAGAATGAGACTATTACTTATGCTCTTCCTTACAGCGATATCCGTGCGGGGCATTGGGCAACCAATTATATCCGCATTGCTGTGAAGAACGGGTATTTCACAGGAGATCCGAGCGGGTTGTTCCGTCCGGACGCACCTGTAACCAGAGGAGAGTTAGCTTCGGTTATGGCTCGTTTCCTGAAACTTGAGACAGGCGCACCGGCGGTGACACATTTCACGGATACTTCTGGTCATTGGTCAGGCAATGCGATTGAAGCATTGTATAACGGAAAGTTTCTAACGGGTTATCCGGATGGAACCTTCAAGCCGAAGAATGCAATCACTCGTGTCGAAGCGGTAACCCTGATTAATCGTATGCTGTATCGCGGACCGTTGAAAGGTTTGGCACCGCTATTCCCGGATGTTGCAGAGGACCATTGGGGCTTCGGTGATGTACAGGAAGCTACGTTCTCTCATGAAGCGGTTCGTAATGGAGATGGAAGCGAGAAATGGCTTAGATCTCTTAGCGACGATGTGAAATAAGAAGTACAAAAATAGGAAATAAGCTGATTCACTGAGAGAAGGTCGTGTTTAGTGCCAAGTGGGTGCTAGATACGACCTTTTTTTGTTTGCCAATCTTTCCTTAAGGGTAAGAGATACATGACAATATTTACTTTACCTTCGGAAGGAGCCATTGTTAATGAGTGAACATCAAAAAGTGAACGGAAACAGCAAGAATGAGCAACTGGAACAGTTTCGCAGTAAGGATGAAGGTCACACCTTAACAACGAACCAGGGTTTAAAAGTATCAGAGGACGAGTTCTCCTTAAAGGCGGGTGATCGGGGCCCAACCTTACTGGAAGACTTTCATTTCCGGGAAAAAATGACGCATTTCGATCATGAGCGAATCCCTGAGAGAATTGTGCATGCACGTGGATTTGCTGCTCATGGTGAGTTTGAAGTATATAAATCACTGAAAGAATATACGAAGGCGAAATTCCTTCAAGATCCTTCCGTGAAGACACCGGTGTTTGTCCGATTCTCGACGGTAGCGGGATCACGGGGATCAGCTGAGACAGTGCGGGATGCCCGCGGATTCTCTACCAAATTCTATACTGAGGAAGGGAATTACGATTTAGTAGGAAATAATATGCCCGTCTTTTTTATCCAGGATGCAATCAAATTCCCAGATTTAGTACATGCGCTTAAGCCTGAGCCGCACAATGAAATGCCTCAGGCGGCATCGGCTCACGATACCTTTTGGGATTTCATAGCTAATAACCAAGAATCGGCCCATATGGCAATGTGGCTGATGTCGGACCGTGCTATTCCACGTAGCTTCAGAATGATGGAAGGGTTTGGGGTGCATACTTTCAGGTTGATTAATGAGCAAGGAAAAGCCCATTTTGTTAAATTTCACTGGAAACCGGTGCTCGGTGTACACTCTTTGGTGTGGGACGAAGCTCAGAAAATATCAGGTGTGGACCCTGACTTTCATCGCCGTGATTTATGGGAATCGATTGAAGCTGGCAACTTTCCGGAATACGAATTGGGCATTCAGCTTCTAAGTGAAGAAGATGAATTTAAGTTTGATTTTGACGTGCTGGATCCTACAAAGCTATGGCCAGAGGAAGATGTACCTGTACAGATTGTTGGGAAAATGACCTTGAACCGCAACGTGGATA
The DNA here is from genome assembly GCF_000758585.1 of Paenibacillus sp. FSL R5-0345. Lineage (NCBI taxonomy): Bacteria > Bacillati > Bacillota > Bacilli > Caryophanales > Paenibacillaceae > Paenibacillus > Paenibacillus sp. FSL R5-0345. Next base: position 6,539,482 of record NZ_CP009281.1, on the reverse strand, counting down.
ATGTCTTCGCCGAAACGGAGCAGGTAGCTTTCCACCCTGGACATGTGGTGCCAGGCATCGATTTCACCAATGATCCACTGCTTCAGGGCAGATTGTTCTCTTATACGGATACTCAGCTGATTCGGCTTGGCGGTCCGAACTTCCATGAGCTGCCGATCAATAGACCGGTATGTCCTTTCCACAACAATCAGCGTGACGGGTATGGACGGCAGACGATTAATCAGGGTTCAGTGAGCTATCATAATAATTCGCTTGCTAACAATACGCCTGCACCTGCAACAGAGGCTGAAGGTGGTTATGTACATTATCAGGAGAAGGTTGAGGGCCGTAAGGTGCGTAGCCGGAGCAAAAGCTTTGAAGACCATTTTTCACAAGCTAAGCTGTTCTGGAACAGCATGAGTGCTCCAGAAAAAACGCATATTATTGAAGCCTATTCATTCGAGCTCGGGAAGGTAAAGAGTAAGTCTGTCCGGCAGCAGGTTGTAGATATGCTCGCGAACGTTACGTTAGAGCTTGCTGTGCCTGTAGCAGAAGCTATTGGGGCGACGCCTCCGATAACAGGCGGTTCCGAGGTGGCTCAAATCTCCCCGGCACTAAGTCAGGCAAATACGAAGAAGCACCCAAACACACGTAAAATAGGTGTGATTATAGGCGGCAGATTTGATGAAGACTTGGTGATGCCTGTTCTGGATACGCTTATGAGAGCCGGGATCCAGCCGGAGATAATCAGTGATAAGCTTGGATTTATTAAAGGCTCGAAGGGGACAGAGCTTGAAGTCATTCATACCTTATCCACGACAGATTCGGTGCTCTTTGATGCAATTTATGCAGCTGGTGGAAATTCGGAACATAAGAAATTCCATAAAGATACAGCGCAATTCCTGAACCAAGCCTATTCTCACTTTAAGCCCATCGCGGTGACTACTGAAAATGCTAAACTACTTGAAACGGCCCAGCATAGAAGCAGTCCGGGTGTAATCATTGGAGATGGCGGAGAGGTTTTCGCTGCCAGCCTTGTCGCGGCAATTACTGCCCATCGTTTTTGGGAACGTATGAATGAATAAATAACTGATACAGAGGGGATATCCCGCTCGCCAAAGGCGTAAGGATATCTCTTTTTTTGTCCAAGGATAGATACATAACGCTCACAGTTTGATTTAACATTTTGTTGTATATTACCGTTATAGATAATACTAGACAGTAAGCAGTATAGGAGAATATTAAGAGGAGGTGATCACTTGAGGAAAGTAATCATTGCTGCACTAGCGATATTTGCAGGCGTTATCGGGTTAACGGCATGCGAAAAAACGGCAGCACCAAATCCGACTAATAGTGTTCATAACAATTCTCCAGCTCCAGCAGATTCAGACAATGATACTACGGTAACCCAGACCCAGGAAGTAGCTAACTTAGAGCAGTTCATTACCTCGAAGCTCACAGGCGAGTACGGTGTATATACTAATATTATTGAAACAGATCAGTCGGCGGAAGCGGCGAGTGGACACGAGGTTCTAAGTGAATCGGCATCTCTCCAGATGCTGGCAGCTGTGCGTAGCGGCCAACAAGAGAGATTTGCGGAACAATGGCAACTAGCTAAGCAAACCTTTGATATGAACAGCGGTTTCAGCTACCGTTACAGTCCCAAACAGCAGAAGCTATACCCCTTGAATGCTGCCGTAGATGATTTGCGCATAATTCGAGCTCTTTATGAGGCGGGCGAAAAGTTTAGTGATACGCAATATACAGCTGAAGCGGATAAATATGGCGAAAGATTTTACGATTATAATGTAAAAAATGAGAAGCTTTATGATTTCTACGATATGGAATATTCTTCAACAAACACATTCGTCACTTTGTGTTATATTAATTTGGGCACTTTGCGAAAATTGTCGATTCCTAGCCAATTTAGCAAGAAGCTGACGAATGATATGAACGTAATATTGGAAAACGGATATTTATCGGATGAATTCCCCTTTTATGAGACACGGTTTAATTATGAGACCGGAAAATATAGTTCAGAAAACATCAATACAGTAGAGTCGCTTTTATCCATTCTAGCCTTAACAGAGGTAGAACAGGAGAAATCCACCAGCATTGATTTTATCAAGCAACAGGTCGAAGCTGGAACGTTGTATGGGCAATATTCGAGAGAAGGTAAGCCGCTGAATGATATCCGTTCTACAGCCATTTATGCCATAACAGCTATGATTGGCGCAGAAATCGGCGATGAATCGCTCTACCATAAAAGTATTGAAAGAATGAACGAGTTCAGAGTAACAGATGTGGGTAGCCCATTATACGGAGGATTCGGCGATGTGGCTAGCGGCCAAGCCTACTCTTTTGACAACTTGATGGCACTATTGGCCTATGTCTATTAACTTAAACCTAATGTATTGAAGGTGAACCTGCATGATGGACAACACGGTGAAAACACCTCTAAGGCGAAGCATAACACTTGCTAATTTTTCGGTTTCTCCTGCATTTCTTGCTGCATTTGGAGTGCTGCTTATTACCGTCATCGCGTTGTTCACAGCTCCGTATGTCGGAATGGCGGATAACGGTGACTTTTTCCGTAGCATTTATAGTAATGGACTCTATTTCAATCTGCCGGATTATGATAGTCAGTACTTTGGTTATTTTGTGAAGCAATACGGGATCTTTCAATATTTTAATGAGAATGGTGCAATGTTATTTTCCTCTCAGTCCTTATTTATCAAGCTGGCTATAGGACTTAACAAGTTGTTCTTCAGTAGTGAGGTATTCGACATCCGCTTTCAAGCGGCGATTTATACGATTCTATATGTAATCGCAATTTACTTATTAATAGAGGCTATTACATGGAAGATGTCCCGAAAACAGGGATTCATCATTGCAGGTATTGCTATTTTTATATTCGGAGATACCGGTTATACGGCTTATTTTAACTCCTTTTACGGCGAAAGCGTTGTGATGATCACGATGATCTTCATGTTCGCTTCATGGCTGATGTTATATCAAAAAAGATTCAATGACTACGCGATGCTGGCCTTATTCGTAATTAGTACGTTGATCCTGACTACTTCTAAGCAGCAGAATGCTCCAGTGGGTATGATCATTGCTCTACTGGGCTGTTCACTTCTTTGGATTCGCAGAGATAAGATCTTCCGCATCCTTACGATGGCGTCTCTTGCTCTGATGCTGTTCGCAGGTGTGTTCACGTATTTGAATATTTCAAACGAGTTCGTAAACATTAACCAATTCCATGCTATGACCCGAGGGGTGCTGAAGGAATCACCAGATCCAGAGGCTGCTTTAAAAGCGTTAGGGATGGATGAGCAATACGCCATTCTGAAGAACAGCATTCATTATGAGAAGTACGTGACCATAGACGTAAATTCACCACTTCTCGAAGAGAATTTCTACAGTCGGTATGGATTTGTATCCATTCTTAAATATTATTTAACGAATCCGGACCAGCTTAACTCGATTCTTAATGTGGCCGCTCAAAGTGCATTCTCAATCAAACCAGCAGCCATGGGGAACTACGAGCAATCCGTCGGAAAGGAATTTCGAGCACAGAGCCACTTTTTCACCGGATATAGTCAACTGAAATTAACGCTGGCCCCGCGAACCTTTGGATTTATTTTGCTGTGGATGGTGCTTGTTATCGGTCTCTATATGCCTTCCTTTGTAAAAGCGGTCAAGTCCCGTGATTTCAGAGGTATGCAGCGATTGGTATTGATAGTCGCTTCGATTGGCATTGGGCTTTCAGGTATTTTTGTATCGATTATCGGGGCAGGCGATGCCGATATTTCCAAGCATGAGTTCTTATTTACATTATCCTTTGATTTAGTCACTTTTCTGACCCTATCCAGTGTGATTGGGCGCAGAGTTTCTAAAAACAGCAATCAGGTTAAGCAGGTTAGCAAGAACATCCCTTCTAGCCCGTATACAAAGCCTCAAAAGGATGTGAGTGTGTGAGCATCAGAGGAGTCTTAAACGGTATATTGCTACTGACGTTGACCCTGACAGCCCTGCTGGTTCCCGTTACACCTGTTCAATCTGCAGCTACGCCACAGCAGGTTCTACTGCTCTATGACAGCCTCGCTAAGGGCACAACGAAGGAAGGTAACGTGACTGAACTTCAGCGACTGCTGGCGTCCTATTCTATCAGGGTAACGCTTAAGGGTCTGGATCAATATGAACAAGGGATGCTGGATCATTACTCCAAAGTGATCATGGTCCGTAACGCAGCGGATATTTTGATTACTAATAAATTTTATGTAGAGGATTGGGAGCATTATCAGGGACAGTATTTACATATCGGATACAGCCCTCCAGCCTCGCTGAAAAAGAAGCTACAGTTAACCACTGATGTGATATATGACGGGAATGCGGATCTCCAGATCGGGCAGTTTTCGGAAATTCCAATTAAGGTACAGGATATGCTCTATATTGCCGGGAGTCAGGGGACAGAGTCACTCGGAAAGCTATCCTTCCAGGAAGATGGCCTGCAAGCACCCTATGCTGTGAGTAAAGGGGATGATGCGTATGTTCCGTATTTTGAACAAGCGAATGTCAGTGCGTTGGCAATGGCGTATGTTCTGAAAGACTGGCTTCATATCACGTCAACGCCTAAAGTGTATTTGGCGATCAAGGAGATCTATCCCTTCTCTGATCTGGAACTGCTGACAGAGACTGCGGAGCGGCTGTATCAAGTGGGGATTCCTTTTCTCGCAAGTATACGACCCGTGTTCAGCAATACTGATTATCCGGCCATGCAGCGTTATTTGGTAGCTATCAAAAGAGTGCAATCGAATAATGGCAGCATTCTGGTCAATGCCCCTGTTGCGATGCATTCAACGAGTACTAGTAATATGGATCATTCACTTCAAGCGAAGATGAACGCGTTCATTAATCTGCTGGTGCACAACAAAATTGGGCCGCTTGGAATCGGAGCACAGATGCACTGGGCGTATGACAAGGAATACTCGGAGGCGGGGATGGGGTTTTTCGATTCCGTGATACTGTATCCGGATGAAAATGTTGACTACATGGAGCAGAGCGACACCTCTAAGTCCTTTCCATCCTCTTTGTATAGTGTGCCGGTTGATTTTTTGCAGGGTCTGCAGACATCCAATAATGTGATGCCAGAACTGCCGATGGATACGGTAATCACTGTGGATATGCCTAAGGATAAGGAAGTGCTTGAGGAACTGCTGAAGACGTTGGAACAATACTGGGTTTCTTTTGCAGATTATAAGCAAGAGAGGCATCAGGTTGTTACTGACGTCAATACGATCACTTCATCAGAAGGGACGATATCTATTAATGGACAGCCCTTAAGTCTAAACTATACGCCAGAAACGGTGGATAGCGATTATCGATATACAGAAGAGCAGAAGAAGAGCTTTACTACGCTTTTTAATATACAGAATCAATTCTTTATAGTTGCCATAATGATCTCTCTGCTGCTATTTGGCGGATTAATGATCATCGGATACCGAATGTATAGGAAAAAGTATTTGAAATGAGACAACTAATCGTGATTTGGAGGATCCTATGACGATTTCAGACATACTGATGGTGATTGCAGTGATCTGTATCTGGTCTCTGCTGCTGGTAAATGTGACCCTCATTATCGCAGGCTATTTATATTACATTAAATCTGAAAATGAGGAAATACCAGAGATAGCGGGCGAATATCCTTTGGTTTCAATTATGGTTCCTGCTCACAATGAGGGGGTAGTAATCTGTAAGACAGTGGAGTCTCTGCTAGCGCTTGATTATCCGGAAGATCGATATGAGATTATTGTGATTAATGATAATTCTTCTGATAACAGTGCTGAACTACTGGCGGGTATCCAAAATCGAAATCCGGGTCGCCAGCTGATCGTTATTAATACAGATTCGATTACGGGTGGCAAAGGCAAATCGAATGCGCTGAATATAGGCTTCACTCATTGCAAAGGGCAGTTAATTGCGATTTATGATGCAGACAACACTCCGGAAAAAACGGCTCTACGTTATCTGGTTGCTGAGATCATGAATGATTCTAGCCTCGGAGCGGTAATTGGTAAATTTAGAACCCGTAACCGTAATGCGAGCCTACTTACCCGGTTTATTAATATTGAGACGTTATCTTTTCAATGGATGGCGCAAGCAGGACGCTGGAAGTTGTTCAAGCTATGCACCATCCCCGGCACTAATTTTATTATGCGCAGGTCTATTGTAGAAAGTATCGGCGGCTGGGATGTTAAAGCAATAGCCGAGGATACAGAAATCAGCTTCAGAATTTATATGATGGGTTATCGGATCAAGTTCCAGCCGAAATCCGTCACCTGGGAGCAGGAGCCTCAGACCTTAAAAGTCTGGTTCAAGCAGCGAACGCGCTGGGCCAAGGGCAATATCTATGTCATTGTCAAAAATATCCCCCTGCTTTTCGATAAATCCGCTGCTAAAGTCCGATTCGATATTCTTTACTTTCTAGCCATTTACTTCTTATTGCTGCTGTCGTTAATCACCTCCGATGTGCTGCTCATCCTGCATGCTTTGGGCTATGTACATACTACTATTGCTGGGCTTAGTAACTTTCTATGGTTGCTCGCCATTATTCTGTTCGTTGTAGGTACTTTTATAACGTTGACGACAGAGAAGGGCGAGATGAGCTTGTCCAATTTATGGATCGTAATGTTGATGTACATCTCCTATTGTCAGCTGTGGATGGTTGTCGCTGCTTACGGATTATATCTTTATGCCAAAGACCTCATCTTCAAAAGAGAAGCAAAGTGGTATAAGACTGAGCGCTATTAATAACGAACAAAGAAGTAATATGAGAAATATGTGATCACAGGAGAAACAGAACATGATGATGAAAAAACAAATGGTTATACTGTTGACCTGCCTCTCTCTTTTTCTAATTCAAATGAATATTGCAGCCGCCGAGGCCCCGCCTAAGGATACAAGATTAACATACACAACCTCTTTCACGGGGACGGATACTGCGCTAAAGGGTTCGAGTACTAAGCAGCAATATTTTGAGGTTATGGATTATTGGAATGTGGATGAGATCAGAATTAACCTGCACTTTCAAATTTCGCAAATTACCAAGGAGCAGATTTCTAGCGTTACCTTAACGCTAAATGGCAGCCCATTCTATACATTTAGACCCTCTCTAAAGAACAACGGTGAACAACAGCTGGTCCTTCAAGCCCCCAAAGAGCTTCTGAAAAAGGGGACCAATACGCTTGGTATTCAGGGCTATTTACAGTCGAGCAATACAGATGAGTTATCTTGTACTGTCGATTATGATTATGATAATTGGCTTCGTCTGTTTAATACATCCAGCATTAACGTATTGTATACGCCAAAGCCTTTGACTGGTGGGATCAGTGACTTTAGCGATCGTTTCTCTGGAATAGATACCTTAACGAAGAATCAGAGTATTCTGACCGTACCGGATAAAAGCACAGGGGCAGAATTGGAGTCGGCTACTTATGCGCTCTCCGGGCTTGTGAAGGGGAATACATTGGACAATAGAACGATTCCAATGCTTCCCTACCGGTCAGATGCGGTGAAGAATAAAGCTGCGGTTGTGCTGGTAGCTATGTATGACCGAGTACCAAATGCGCTAAAGGCTCAGCTAAGCACCTCTGAAGATTTAAGTACACATGCATTACTGCAGTTAGTGAATAAGGATACTCAGCCCACACTAGTCGTAACCTCGAAGGATGAGAACTTACTGATTAAAGCAGGCCGTTTTGTTGCGAATCAAGAGTTATTGGGTCAAATCAGCAGTGATTTAAAGGTGGTCGATGATGCTACAGAAGTATCTGCACCACCCCTTTCGATTAGCTCCAATATTACGTTTACAGAAACGGGTGATAAACTCACTGGGGCACGTCATCAGGAGCAGACCTACTTTGTTTCACTGCCCTCTAACCGCTCGATTGCAGATTCAGGCAGAATCAGATTCGATTTCCGTTATGCACAGAATTTAGATTTCGACCGTTCATTAATGACGGTCAGCATCAACAACACACCCATTGGCAGCAAGAAGCTGACCAAAGAGCTGGCGAATGGCGATAAGCTGGAGCTTCCAGTTCCTCAAAACTTGAATATTTCCGGTAATTTTACGGTGACAGTAGCTTTTGATTTGGAGCTGAAGGGTGCCGGGTGTACCCTGGATAAGGATCAAACGCCGTGGGCTTATATCAGTAAGGATTCTGTAATGCGTCTTAATACTAAAGATCGGACGGAGCTCTTGTTTAATAACTATCCGTATCCGTTCATACGTGACGGCATTTACAATCAAGTGGCAGTTGTTCTGCCACAAGAAATGGATGATTATGCATATCTGAGTTTATCTAATGTGTTTAATCTGCTTGGAAAATACGCAAGCGGTAATACAGGGAACATTCAGTTCTACACGGATAGCGTTAGCGCAGATCATTTGAAGAATAATAATATCATCGCGATAGGCGCGTACAAGAATAATAAGATTATCCGTGATCATAATGATAAGCTTTATTTTCAATATAACGGGAGCGGATCAGCGATCCGTTCCAACGAGAAGATGAGTATTGAAGAGCAATATGGAGCGCAAATCGGAACATTGCAGTTGATTGAATCACCATTTGAGGCTGGACGAGGGTTGCTTGCTGTTACGGCAGTTGACTCTGAAGAGTACTACTTGGCGACGAAGCTGATCGCAACAGAGCGGGACAAATGGAAGGTGTTTGGCGATGGGGTTATCGTGGATAAAGACGGTAATGTCAACGCGCACCGTTTCAAGATCATTACTGGAGCAGCAGAGGATTCCGTGGTTAAGAAAATAGCGGAACGGACAGACGTACTGAGCTTCATTATCGTAATTGTACTAGTGCTGACGCTGGTGATTCTATCGCTGATCCTGCTGCTTCGTAAACATATGAAGAAACGTGGTGATAAGCGTGAGACGTAATCGCAGCGGTTTAATTTCAGATATTGCGCTCTTATCGTTCCTGGTGCTTCTATATATTTGTATTGTCTTTATTTCAGGGGCACCCGATGATTATATCCAGAATATTATCATTTTAAATGTAGCTTTTATTCTGGCGATCGTTACGTACTTTACTACGGTGACCGCAGGGTTAGTCTTGAATCTAGTGTTTATATTTGCTTACGGATTCTACACCATGTATCAGACGATATCTCTGGGTGAAACCATTGGAATGAACACGTACTTCTGGCTAATTATGACCCCATTGTTAACGGTGGTGCTATGGATATTTACATTAAGCAACCGAGAGCTACAGGCTGAGAATCAACGTTTGGAGAAAAAGACTGCCAATATGGCTATCATCGACGAGAACACAGATCTGCGAAACAGCATTTCTTTTCAGAAGGATGCCACCTTATTTACAGGCATTTCGACTCGATATCAGATTCCACTCACACTGCTTGTAGTGAAAGTGAAATACTGGAATGAGATTAGACGTATCATTCCCGAAGATAAGCTGGCTGAGGCTATTCACGACGTGTCTCAGCTCAGTCAGGCGAGCATTCGTACCAATGATGCACTGTATTTACTAGACAAAGATGACGCAACATGGGGCCTGCTGCTGTTCACTGATAGCGATGGAGCAAAGATTGTGATTGATCGGATTAAATTGAAGCTTCAAGAGCTTAATGACACTGAATTTGTCAAAAAGTATAAAGTCAGCCTCGGTCTTAAAATCGGTGCCGTAGAGTATCAATCGGGCACTATTGAGAATCCGCTGGATTTCATTGTTCAGGCTAAAAAACAGCTGGAGTATGATGTATAAGCTGCTTGACTTCGAGGGAATATAAGGAATATGGGATATTAGTTGACTTTATATGTCGATTTCACGTATGATGGAGTGGTGGTCTAAATCGTAAGATTTACGAATTTTCCTACGTTTATTAGGTTATGCTTATATATAAACCTACAGATCATTTGGTTAATTTACCATAAAGGCTCCACTAATTTGTTCAGAAGGAGGACGATCAGAATGAGAGAAGGCATACATCCTAAGTACAACAAGGTTATTTTCATGGATGCAAGCGTAGGCTTCAAATTCCTGAGTGCATCTACAAAATCATCCAATGAAACAATGGAATGGGAAGATGGTAACACTTATCCTGTTATCCGCGTGGACGCAAGTTCCGCATCCCACCCGTTTTACACTGGTAAACAAAGAGATACAGAACAAGGCGGCCGTGTTGACAAGTTCAAACAACGTCTTGCACAAAAGAAATAAGAATCCTTACGGACAGCAAATTCTTATATTCTTAAAAAGGGACAACCCATTTAGAAGCGATCGCTTCAGGGATGTCCCTTTTTTGTGTTCAGACATGTTAAAATGAATGGAATTGATAAATTTCGATAGTGGCAGGGGAGCGATCGGTAATGGAAAATGAAATAAAAGTAGATACAGTTCTTAAGAGTGAGGACGTTCAGGAGTTTAACCTATGGTTTAGCTTGAATAGTCGAATTATACTTAACTCTTTCAGTGTGGTTGCTTATTTTGTGATTTTACTGTTAATTACTAAGAATTACAGTACTACGAATATTTCAGTCCTTGCTGGGACTGCGGTGATTCTTGCTGCTGTTTTATGGTATATGACCAAATCAAGTTTAGTCAAAAAATCTAAAAAAGCTTTCGCTACAGACAGCTTAGCCCAGCAGCCTCAGAGCTATTCCATATCAGACGAAGGTATAAAGTACGTATCCGAGGCGGGCTCCGGGCAAGTGAAATGGGAGGAGATACATAAAATAGGCGAAACGATGAGCTTGTTCGTGTTTTTTGTGTCTTCTAATAGAGCGCTGATTATCCCTAAGCGATATTTTCAGTCAGAACAAGATAAAACAACATTTAAGGATTTGGCCAGAAAGTATATGTTCTCTCATCGAGTGAAGTTCAAATCGTAGAATTACTGTTTTTTGTCGATTCAATTGTAGGTTCGATTAGGATATAATGATAGAAGCGACTTGAAAAATAGGGGAAATATGGCATGCCGTGGATTCAAGCATATCCGTATTACTTATTAATGGGCAGTGTTCTAAGCTTTTACATGGCTATAAGCTCCTATCGACATCGGAAGTCGGCAGGAAGACGCTATCTGTGGATCTTAATGCTGCTGGTTAGCCTCATGTTTATTGCGACGGCGGGGGAGATTATGTCATCCTCTTTTCAGGCTAAGCTGTGGTGGAAGAATATGCAGCAGGCTCCGCTTTTTTTAAGTGCGCTATTTACTTATGCTGTAGTCAAAGAATATTTGTCCCCATCCACGGAACGCCTACCTATTAAGCTTGCTATTTTTTCGATTCCTATTGCTTTGGATATACTGCTTATTTTTACGGATACCTATCATCATCTAATGCGTAGTGAAGTGGGCATTGCCACTGTTGCGGGTGTTAGTGGAATTACTGTAAAGCCTACGCTCCTTAGCATGGCTTTTATTGCTTATGATCAGCTTTTTGGTCTATATGCGGTCTGCTTGCTGGCTCTTTCCTTGATCAATAGACCGAGAGCCTTTTTGCGGCGTTCTTTCCTGCTGCTGGCTGGGCTGCTTGTTCCGGTTGTTTCCGTTTTTTTACTTCCTCTTTTGAAGATCACGCTTACAGGCTTTACAGCCTTCACTTATTTACCCGCAATTATAGCGGCTTATTTGTGTCTGTTCATTGACCCCAAATCTACGGGCTACCCTTTAACTAAAATTAAAATCTTAGAGCATATGAAAGACGGCGTAGTTCTAACAGATCAGAAGGATAGAATCATTGGTATAAATGAGGCTGCGACCTCCATATTATTGGAGATTACCGGGATATTGCATGAGACCTGGATGGGGAAGGATATTGATCTTTTTATGAGGGATCACGAGGACATCAGCGCTCATTATAGCCAAAGAACCGAAGGGCAGTTTGAGATTGAATGTACTGGAATGAGAGAGATTTGTTATGGCGTTTCTTTGATTGCGACGGAGCATCGGGCAACAGAGAACAAGGGGATGCTGATCGTTTTTAGTGACCATAGTGAAAAGAAGCGGTATGAACGTGAACTGCTCTATCAAGCTACAGTAGATGATTTGACTGGACTTTATAATCGCAGGCATTTTATGCAAATGGTGCAAAATCAAACGATTCCAGACGGATTAGGACTGGCACTGTTATTATTCGACATCGATGATTTTAAATTAATTAATGATACTTATGGTCATCTGGCGGGAGATCAAGCTTTGGTTGACTTTTCGAATAAAATACTTCAGGTATACCAAGATAAAGGCATTGCCGGAAGGGTCGGCGGCGAGGAATTTGCCGTATGTTTTTTTGCTGAGGATAAACGCGCAGCACTGAAGGAAGCCGAAGATTTTCGTACGACGATGAGTGGTTACACCATAATTTTGAACGAATATGATAGAGTTCACCTTACCGCAAGTATTGGCATTTCTTTTACAGAGCGTAGAGAAGTGACCTTTGAAGATTTATATCGAGAAGCAGATGAAGCGTTATATCGTTCTAAGAATACGGGCAAGAATAGAGTGACGCTGGGTCGTGAACCTGTCTTAAGAGAAGCGGTGAAGGGCTAGGGAACATCGAGAAGCCAGATCTGCGTGCTGAGCAACGAAGAAGAAGGGGTGTCCTAATGAATCTGACAATTAATGAAGTGATGAGTAAGCTTGAGGAAATGGGTACAGAGCAGACAAAGCGTACCTTTATACGACATGGTGCTAAGGAGCCTTTATTCGGAGTAAGAATTGGGGACATGAAGAAGCTGGTGAAGGATATCAAGAAAGACCAAAGTCTGGCTCGCGCATTGTATCAGACGGGTAATTATGATGCGATGTATTTAGCAGGACTTACAATTGACCCCAAGACGCTTACGAAGGAAGAGCTTCAAAGCTGGGTAGAGGCAGCTTACTGCTCTGCTTTAGCGGAATATACGGTAGCCTCTGTCGCCGCAGAGAGTCCATTCGCATTGGAGCTCGCCAGAGAGTGGATTCGTTCCTCGGATGAAATGGTGGCTACTTGCGGCTGGAGTACTTATGGAAATTACATTTCAGTTACGCCGGATGATCTGCTGGACATCGCTGAGATCAGAGAGCTATTACAGCAAATACAAACAACCATTCATCAGGAACGGAATCGAGTTCGTTACACGATGAATATGTTTGTAATTATTGCTGGCAGCAGCGTAACCGAACTGTATGATGAGGCCACGCAGATTGCTGCAAGCATTGGAAAGGTCCAAGTGCATATGGGACCAACCGCATGTAAAGTACCACTCGCTGTAGACTATATTGCTAAGGTTGAACAGGCTGGAAAGCTTGGTGTGAAGAAGAAGACTTGTATTTGTTAATAGAGATTGCAATATTCCCTTCAAGTAGACACTCCATTTCTGACTCGTTTCCATTGAGGAGTGTGTAAGCTTGGAGGTTTTTTATGGCCCAATAGACAAGTGTTTCAATCGTATCAAAAAGTGTTTAATTTAGAAGCAGTAAAAATCCATATAGAAGACTTAGCGGAGTACTAGTGAAAGAGTAAAGAGCCTTAAATAAAGGGGATTAGGTAAGGGGCTATGGTTAGAAGACAGGATGGAGGCACTTTGTGAAAAAGCATCGATTTACTTTGCAGTATAAAATTCTATCCATTACAGTCTTTATCGTAATCTGCCTGCTAGGGTTCGTGATAGTCATGCATGATAGAATCAATGCGCTGCAGCGGGAAACCAGCTTTATTTCCCATCAGGACCGAAAGATAACTAGTTTGGCTAATCAGATCGAGAAGAACATTCTAGATATGGAAACGGGACAACGAGGATATATTATCACCGGTGATGATAAATACTTGGAGCCCTACAATTTGGGGAAAGCGCAATGGAAGGCGAATTATGATGAGCTCTCCATGCTGACTGCTAATGATTCCTTGCAGCATCAGCGTCTGATAGGCATCGAAAATAGTATCCAGCAGTGGATCAAGCAGTCCGGGGATTATATAATCGAATTGAAAAAAGAGGGACAGCAAGCTGGAATCTTACGATATTTCAATTCGGATGATGGTAAGGAGCAAATGGACCAGATTCGTAATCAGATCAATACTTACCGCGAGACGATGAATCAGAACACTAATGATTTGATATCTGGACAGGCCGATCGGAACAAATTGCTGCTGGAGCTCCTCTATATTGCTTGGGCGGTTATTGCTATTGCTTCTTTGGTCGCCTCGTGGATGATTTCACATGCCATCGTTAGTACGATTCGTAAGGTTACCCGTACGATTGCGGGCTTAAATTCGACGGATGACATGAAGACAAGGGTCGAGATTACCACGAATGATGAAATCAGGGATCTTAGCGTCGCTACCAATCATCTGATAGACACGCAGCAAGAACGAATATGGATGCAGGATCATGCTAATGATTTACTATCAAGGTATCAGGGCATCACACGCGTCTCACAACTAGGAGATGTCTTCTTAGGTAAAACTGCAGAAGTTATTGGTTATCCATATGGTGCCTTATACATACGAACGCAAGATCATAATCGAGACTTGCTAAATAGAACTTCTACGTATGCTGGAAACAGCGGTATTACAGATCATCGGCCATTTCTAATCGGAGAAGGCTTAGTTGGTCAATGTGCTAAAGAAGCGCGCTTAATGCATCTTCAGGATCTACCGGAAAATTATATTAGCATTCAATCCGGGTTGGGCCTTTCTGCTCCCAAATCCCTTTTATTACTTCCTGTTTCTTTTTCGGGTGAGGTCGTTGCTGTGGTAGAAATCGCCACCTTTTCTCCACTTACGGAGCCGCAGATCGACTTCCTGGAGTCTATTTCTAATGCATTTGGTGCTGCGATTAACAGTACGATCAGCAGTATGAGAATTGATCAGCTTCTGGAACAATCCCAGCGCTTAAACGAAGAACTTCAGGTGTATACCGAAGAACTACAAACTCAGTCTGAGGAGCTACAAATCCAGACAGAGTCATTACATGCAACGAATAGAAAGCTGGAAGATAAGAATTTCTTAGCTGAACTAAAGACATTAGAGGCTGAAAAAGCTCAAGCAGAACTAGCTCGATCAGCGGAGTTATTGCGGCAAAGCTCCCAATATAAATCGGAGTTTCTGGCTAATATGTCTCATGAACTCCGAACCCCGCTTAATGGCATACTGTTGCTTTCCGAATTTCTCATGGAGAATCAGTCGGGAGCCTTAAGCGGGGAGGATATTGAATTCTCACAAGCGATTCATTCTTCGGGACAAGATCTGCTAACGCTGATTAACGATATTTTGGATTTGTCCAAGGTTGAGGCAGGGAAGCTGAATATTGAAATTGAAGCGATAAATCTAACGGAGATCCCGGAGGCAATGATTCAAAGCTTCAGCCAGCTGTCTCGCAAAAAAGAGATTCCTTTTCATATACAACTCGGGGAGGATTTACCTCCGCTATTTTATTCGGATGCGCAAAGGGTACGGCAAATTATTATAAATCTGCTGTCCAATGCATTTAAGTTTACAGCTAAAGGTTCAGTAACTCTTGAAATACGCTTAGCGACTAAAGACGAATTACTGAGTTTGGGGAATTTGGAAACTGGGTTATTTATTGCTTTCGCTATCAAAGATACTGGAATTGGAATTCCTCATGAGAAGCAGTCCATTATTTTCGAGGCTTTTCAACAGGCCAATGGAAATACAGAGCGTCAATATGGTGGAACTGGGCTTGGGTTATCCATATCCAGAGAACTGGCAACACTGCTCGGCGGTGGGATTACAGTGGAGAGTCAAGAAGGAAAGGGTAGTGTCTTTACGGTGTATTTACCATTGGAGCTTCAGGACCCTAGCCTTGAAGAAACTGCTGAGAAAGTAGAACTTAATCAGGAGGAAGAAAGCTCGGTTGCTCTTGCCGCTGCAACTAGTGAGAATACAGGTAGTGACTTCACCTCGTTAAATCATAAGCATGTTCTAATTGTGGATGATGATGAGCGAAATCTGTTCGCGTTATCTAACACGTTAAGGAAGCGTGGACTGCAGGTAACAACAGCTACTGATGGAGAGAAAGGCATATATGCGCTGGAGCAATCTGCATCCATAGATATTGTTCTTATGGATATCATGATGCCGGTAATGAACGGATATGAGGCTATCACTCGAATCAGACAAATGCCGACAAGGAAAAGAATTCCAATCATAGCACTGACTGCGAAGGCGATGAAGGAAGATAAGGCTAAAATCTTACAAGCGGGTGCAACAGATTATCTCAGCAAGCCCATTAACTTAGATCGTTTATTAGCATTGATGCAATTAATCCTAACGAGTGATGCATAAGGTGATAGATTCTAGAAAATCAAACAAGCGCGCGCCAATGGAGTATTGGCGCGCGCTTGTTTAGTTTGTGCGAGCTGTCCAGTGGACAGCTTTAGGATGGTTGATAACGTTATTCTTTTTATTGTTGAGCGGAATCTACTACGACTTTAACAGCGGTGCCAATCGGTGGCAGGCTCTTAGTCAGCATAGGGCTGTAGAATCCTATAACTTTTGCACCTTTTACAAGCTCACTGCTGTTTACAGCTTTGCCATCAGGGTTCATTAGCACAGTATCTTTACTAATGCGAAGGACTACTTCTTTTTGTGATTGTTCGCTAAGACCATTGCCTTTAACGGTGATGCTGATGTTTCCTTCATCGTCTTTTTGAACTTCTTCAATGGCACCAGCAGTGCCCAGAAGATCATTTTGTTTCTGCTCATCTAGAACAGTGATTTTGTAAGTTGGAGTTTGCGGCGGCAAGCTCATGGTCATGATCATGGAATGCTCAGCTTTTACGGTCATACCGATCTGAAGATCTTTCAGTGCAAGCTTAGTACCGTCTGCCATTTCGATAGTCGTATCTTCACCTACATTCAGTACGATGCCATCTGTGCCAACACCTTGAATCTGAACGGATTGGAATTTACCCTCATTATTGACAGCTGTAATCACGCCAGTCTTGGTCATGTGCTCTTGCTGATTAGCATCAGTGATCACGATGGAATCTCCCTTCACTGTCATGTTGTGATGGATAATTTCACTTACAAAGGAAGCTGGAACATACAAAATGGAGTTAACCAATTGTGGTGCAGTTCCAAGCGTAGTGTTCATTTTATTGATGCTATAGCGATCTTCTCCGGCTTTTACTGTAGTGAATACAGCACCATTGATAAGATCAACGGATTTAGTTTGTCCATTCCAAGTTAATTCGAAGCCGAGTGCTTCACTAACCGAACGAAGTGGCACCATAGGCTCTTTTCCATTTGTAGTCTGGAAGCCAGTTTCCTTCAGAGTGGAACCGTTGATTTCAATTGCAAACGTCTTTTGATTAGCGTTAACAGAGGTTTGAGTAGCATCATTTTTTGCAGAAGTTGTGGTTGGTGCGGCATAAGCTGCTCCTGTTGAAAGTGCTAGGGACAAAGTTAAGAGAACCATACTTGTTTTTAAGGTGTTGTTCATAGTTGTGAGCTCCTTTTTAAGTTGATTTGTTAGTGTTGTTATTATCTAGACGGGGCATCTCTCCAATATGTTGCAGTTTTTTTGTATAAAAAGAGCAAGAGACCGTTCCGTTTGTAGTAAAATGGAAATATTAACAATAGCTCACATTAGGAGGCGCTATGGAGTCATTCAAAGATCGACTTAGATTTATGAAGGTCCAGCAGGACGGGCTTATTAAAGAATATGAAGCTCTGATTGCGGAATATGAAAGTCACGATCTGGTCAATGAGAATGAACACTTGAAGAAGCAACATGAGAAACATAAGCTTGCTTTAGTTGAGTTAAAGACTCAGGTAGGGAAGCTTCAAGAAGAGAATACCGAGCTAAAAATTACACTAACGGAACAAATCTTAAATGAGAAGCTTGGCATTCTTAGCTTGTCGAGACAGAAGCTGCAGACTTATTTTGCCTCTAAAAGCCTTGCCCATACAGACCGGCTGACGGCTTTTGAAATGGAGACGAAGCGTCGCATTCAGCAGCTGTACCAAACAGCTTCGAGGCAGCTCGGGGAGGATAAAGTAGAGTTATCCAGCCGGATTGGAGCGTTGTCGGCGGAGTTGAATGAGCGTGTACTAGCGCAGCGACAAAAGCTGAGGGAATCCGAAATTCATCAGAACGCTAGCATGGATAACGGATTACATGATTTTGCCTCAGAAGAGATCAGTGAAGAAGTATTGGAGCGTCGAAGAAAACAAAATCAGATCGAAATGAAGATCGGACTTGGCTGGATTAACAAACTTGGGATCCTGCTGCTGATTTTGGCCGTGGGAGCGGCATTCAGATATTCCTATTCCAACTGGTTCACAGGTTATATGAAGGGGAGCGCCTTTTTTCTATTAGGATTACTGATGTTAGGGGGCGGGGAGTGGCTGTATCGCAAAGGTAAAGGGACGTTCGCTTTAGGGCTGCTTGGCGGCGGAATTTCAGTGCTGTACGGCTCTGTGTTCTATAGCTATTTTTTACTGGATATTATCAGTATTTATGTAGGGCTATCCTTATCCGTACTCATCACTTTAACTGCTGTACTTCTGTCTCTAAGGTATGAATCACGAAGTATTTGTGCTTTGGGCTTAATCGGAGGGTATTTGCCACTATACTCTTATTTGGGGGCATTCGGTCTTTCGGGCAATGCGGTTTACGTGGCGATGGGTTACTTGTTTCTATTAAACTTGTTCATTCTATTGATCTCCTTCCGCAAACGTTGGAACGTTGTCAATTATATCAGTTACTTATTTAATACACCTTCCATGCTGATATTAATAGCGTTATCAGATAGCAACGGAGTGAATATGATTTATGCGATACTGACTTTTGCCATGTATTTGGGCATTACGTTATGGTACCCGTTCAAGTATCGCTCCAAGCTGTCTTGGTGGGATTTCTCTCTATTAGGATGCAATACGTTTATTAGCTGCCTCACCTTGTATCTTCTATTCCTGGATGCAGGGCTGGAGGATTACAACGGTGCGCTGGCGCTGGTCTTCTGTCTGCTGTATCTAGGGCTTGGACGAGGAATCCAGAAGCTAATGCCACAGGAAAAAGAAAGCATGTTGCTGTTCTACGCTACTTCGTTGACCTTCGGTATTCTAATGATTCCTTTCCAATTCGGAGCGGCTTGGTGGTCCATTGGCTGGTTGATTGAAGGCGTCGTGCTTACCTTGTTTGGTAATCTGAATCGGTTTAAGGGGATGGAAAAGGCAGGCTGGGGTATTTTGACGCTGTGCCTTGTGGTGTTCTTCGGACTAAATGTACCGATGCAGTTAGATATAGCCAATGAATGGATGAATTCTGCAGACGCTTATTTTCCGCTAAAATATTTCTTCATTACTGCAGGCATGCTGATTATCGCCGTATGGTATGCCGTTCAACATAACCGCAAGGATGCTCTGCAGCGCAGTGAGCCATACGAAATCACCTTAGCCCTATGGTTTAAATACGCAGCGTTATTGAATTTCTGGATCTATGGATTGTATGAATCGAGAAGACTGTATCGTCTGGCTGTACCGGAGGATTTCTCACATAGAACCTTCTATAATTTGCTGCTGTCTGCTCTGTTAACTATTGTTCTAGCCTATGTATTGCCGAAGGTGAAGGTGTTGTATGACACCATCGTTAAATATTTTGTGAGACTTCTCTTTGGGATAGGTTATGCTATTTGCTTGGTGATTACAGTGGGCCTGCCAAGTCTGCAGAATGATATTGCACGTAATACCGGGGCTGATTATATCGCGCTGAGTGTACTTATCATCTTTAATATCTTCGTATGGTTTAGCGGACGTGATCTGCTGATCACCGTACTTAAACGTGAGTATAAAAGCATGGAGATTTACCCTGTCTTCATGGGAGTGTATCTACTCGGAATCATCACCGCTTTTCTAGGGGTACAGCTGCAATTGAGTGATGCGGGATTAATATTTAGTCTCGTTTATCTATTAATAGCAGTTCTGTTCATCATGTACGGCTTCCGCAAAAGATATGTGTACATCCGACGCTTCGGTCTTGGATTAACATTAATGGCAACAGGTAAGCTGCTGCTATACGATCTGGGACTACTAAATACCGGAAGTAAAATCATCGCTTATGCCAGCTTTGGAATTTGCCTGCTTGGCATCTCCTATCTTTATCAAAAGGTATCGAACAAAATGGAGGAGGGGCAGGCAGCAACGGAGAATGTGACTAAGGGGTAGACTACCAAGTGAACCATAGGAAGGAAGACGGGGATGTATCAGACTTATATTTTCGATCTGTACGGTACGCTAATTGATATTAAGACAGATGAGGAGCATTCTGAGGTGTGGGGACGGCTGGCTCTCCATTTTGGATACCAGGGACTCTCTATATCAGGGGGAGAACTGCAAGAACGGTTTCTACAGGAGCGGGATCTTCAGCTAAGTGAAGCCGCACGGAGCTGTGAGTATCCGGATTTCGTAATGGAGGAAGTGTTTCGGTCTGTGGCCCGTCAACTAGGCGGAGAACCGGATCAAGTATGGTTATATGAAACCGTTAGATGGCTGCGGACATTATCGATGGTCCATATCTCTCTATATGACGGTGTTGCTGAAATTCTACAAACGTTAAGAGAACGTGGCAAAAAAGTATTCCTGCTCTCCAACGGGCAGAAGACTTTCATTGAAGCAGAATTAACTATGCTAGGAATCATCCATCTATTCGATGGCATTGCGATCTCTTCGGAAGCAGGGGTGAGTAAGCCTGATCCGCTATTTTACAGCTACTTAGTCGACAAATATGAAGCGGATTTGAGCTCAGCTATTATGATTGGAAATGATCCTCGTACGGATATTGAGGGTGCTCTGAAGGTAGGCATAGATTCCTGCTATATACACACGGCTTCTTCGCCTTCTAATATGGTTGTGAAGAGTACGTATTCTATATGGGATGGCGATTTGCGGCAAATCCCAGGTTGGAAATCATAGTTGTACAAAAAAGTCCCCGTACCCGGCTGCTTACTCACCGGTTACGGGGACTTCGTATATCTGACGTTTAGGATTGCAACGCCGTTTGTTTATGCTTGATTAGATTACACCTTCAGCCAACATAGCATCGGCTACTTTTTTGAATCCAGCGATGTTCGCTCCTGCAACGAGATTGCCGGACTGTCCATACTGCTCGGATGCATCTACAGATTGTTGATAGATGGAAACCATGATCTCATGCAGCTTCGTATCAACTTCTTCAAAGCTCCAAGACATACGCATGCTGTTTTGTGCCATTTCAAGCGCAGATACAGCTACGCCGCCAGCATTAGCAGCTTTGGCAGGTGCGAATAGCACTCCAGCTTGTTGGAACTGATGAATAGCTTCGAGGGTGGATGGCATGTTGGCACCTTCGCCTACTGCTTTAACACCGTTCTCAATTAGTTTCAATGCCATGGTTTCATCAATCTCATTCTGAGTAGCACTCGGAAGGGCGATATCACAAGGAATAGTCCAAATTTGCGTGGAGTCTTCGGTATACACAGCGTTAGGGTGTTCATTCACATACTCGCTAATCCGTTTTCTTTCCACTTCTTTCAGGCGGCGGACAGTTTCGAGGTTAATGCCGTTTTCGTCATAGATATATCCAGCGGAGTCACTACAAGCTACGACTGTTGCACCTAGCTGAACTGCTTTTTCAATCGCATAGATCGCTACGTTACCAGAACCGGAAACAACAACGCGGCTTCCTTCAAAGGAAAGGCCTTTTGCTTTCAGCATCTCGTTTACGAAATAAACTGTTCCGTAACCAGTAGCCTCTGTCCGAGCCTGACTTCCGCCGTAACCAATACCTTTACCAGTCAATACGCCAGCCGGATATCCTCCGCGGATCCGCTTGTATTGTCCGTACATGTAGCCAATCTCACGACCACCTACACCGATATCTCCTGCAGGAACATCTTGGTCAGGACCGATGTAATTTTGCAATTCAGTCATGAAGCTTTGTGCAAAACGCATGATTTCGCCTTCGGATTTCCCTTTAGGATCAAAGTCGGATCCACCTTTACCTCCGCCGATGTGTTGGCCGGTAAGAGCGTTTTTGAAGATTTGCTCGAAGCCGAGGAATTTGATGATACTAGCATTAACGGATGGGTGAAAACGAAGTCCGCCTTTGTAAGGCCCGATTGCACTACTGAACTGTACACGATACCCACGGTTCACTCTTACTTTGCCTTGATCATCCGTCCAAGGTACGCGGAACATAATCAAACGTTCTGGTTCGACCAATCTTTCCAGAATGGCATTTTCCTGATACTTAGGTTCAGCAGCGAGGATCGGAAGCAAAGATTCGAGGATTTCCTTTACAGCCTGATGGAATTCGGGCTCAAAAGGATTGCGTGCAACAACCTGTGCGTACACGTCTTCGATATAACGATGTGCCTTGTTGCTGTTTGTGTCTAATTGCTGGGTAGATACTGAGCTCATGAATTCAACCGCCTTTTCTAGTATTCAATTTGGTCCAACACTTTTTTTATATTTTGGCACAAGTCAATGTTCCTCACAACTGTTTTTATTAAATAACTTACTTGAAGTGGAACGTTTTTTAGACTATGGTGTTATGAAATATGTTAAAAAAGCTTGCTGTACTTCGTGTAATGACGCGTTAAAGCGCGAAATATGCTAAAATGATGTGTAATAATTGTAGGGAGATGAAATTTAAAAAATGAGTGACAAATTAAACGAGCAGGAATTAGTAACCGTATTATCTGCCAAAACTAAAGTAGATCCTAAATTAATACGTTTAGTATTAAAGCATGAACAGACCTTTATCAATAACGCGAAGGCCAATGCCAAAGGTGAGGTAGACATCGACAATGATGATCTGGTTGACTATGTTGTTTCCCAGCGCGATGTGAAGCTGGATGAAATCACAGTTGAGACGATTCTTGATGCGGAGATGGATTACTTAATGGATAAAGGTTTGGCAGGATATATCGATTAAAGCTTTGCATATGTCCGGCTTTAAAGCCTTTTGTTCAAGAGGATATAGAGCCGGAATGAAAAAAATAGGCATTTGCATTGCGTTTAGTGATTTAGTGTGGTACAATGAAATTAATCATAAATTTAACCCTTAATTCACATATTGTAAAAGGTTATCATTTGTGCGTATGAGTCCTTTTCCAATGTGTGAATTTTTATTTGTTCGTACACTACGTAGGAATAAAAGGACATGTGTTAAATAAAATATTGGAGGTAATATCATGCAAACAGGTACAGTTAAATGGTTTAATGCAGACAAAGGATTTGGTTTTATCGAGGTTGAAGGTGGAAGCGACGTATTCGTACACTTCTCCGCAATCACAGGCGACGGATTTAAATCTTTGGACGAAGGCCAACGCGTTGAGTTCAACGTAACTCAAGGCGCTCGTGGACCACAAGCCGAAAACGTTGTAAAACTGTAATTCGAAAATTAGGCTGCCCTTAACACAAGTTGAGGGCAGCTTTTTTATTTTTTGAACATATGAATCTGCCCCTAATAGGGTGGCGAAATCGTCTCGATTCGATCCAAGGAGGGGTATTTATGTATTTTCGTAAAAAAGCACTGGAGGATCTTCCACAGGAAGACACAGCCATTTGGTCTTGTACCAAGGAAGGTTGCACCGGGTGGATGCGCGATAATTTTGCATTTCAGTATGTACCTACCTGCTGGCAATGTAACTCTCCCATGACTAGAAGTATGAAGATACTGCCAATGCTTGTGAACACGAATTCAGATATGAAGGCTATGAAGAAAGGCATCACGATTAAGTAACAGCCTTTACTAAAACCATGCTAGAGATGGTTAAATAGAAGCAGCTAACATACTCAAACAGCTGGACCCTTGATGGTGGGCAGCTGTTTTTTTGTTGGAGTATTTTATTTCTGATCGAGCAATTTCTCCCACTCTGTTAAGGTGATATTCTCTGAGATATGCTTCAAATGTTCAGGAACCTCTACGTGGCACATGAATTCTAAGCTGTTGCCGTCCCGATCGTTGAAGTATACAGAGGCATTTCCTTGATAAGCTCGGATAAAAGGCTCAACGGAAGTTCGATTACGGAACGGCACAGCATCTACTCCAATGGATTGCAGCCACTGCAGGGATTGCTTCAAATCCTCATAAGTTACGCGAAAGGCAATATGCCGTAAGGATGGATGGTATGGCGTTTCTACTTCCTTTCCTTCCCAAATGCCAATCCAGCTCCGACCTTCCTCAATCCAGAAAAATGCAGTTTCTTCATCTCGCCAAGCCATTTTTAATCCCAATTTCTCATAAAATTCAATAGATACCTCAAGATTACTCACTGGTAAATGTGCTTCATATAGTCCTTTAATCATGTTCTTGTCTCCTTTTGCAGGCTTAGCCTGTATCTTATTTATAACTACTAGGTTCTTTCGTGCGCGATTTCCCATTCATTCCATGGTACGATTCCTAGCTCAGGTCTGGGCAGATCAGGCAGTACGGCTAGAAACTCTAAGGAATGACCATCTGGATCTCTGAAATACACGGATACGGCTGGCATCCAGCCAAATACATATAACTGCTCCTTCTCATCATCCAGGAAGTTGGAGGTTTCAATCCCCTTGGCCTTCAGATAGGATACCGACTGCTTCAAATCCTCAAGCGTTACTTGAAAAGCAAAGTGCTGACGCACGACCTCGGAAGGTGCCTTCTCCCAAATTCCGAGCATGGCCTGATTACGATCTTCTCCAATCCAGTAAAATCGCCGCTTGCGGCCTTCAGTATTCTCCGAATGGGCTAAGGGTAGTCCCAGAACATGTTCATAGAAATGAGAAGATTGTTCAAGGTTAGTCACGTTCAGATGGGTTTCAAACAGTCCTTTGATCATAGGGCGGCACCTGCCGGGCTATTGATTTTGCGAGCTAAATTTAGGAATGATTCTAAGACTAGACGAATGCGATCTTCAATCTCTTGGCCGCCCTCGTACCCATCGTATCCAACCTCGAAGCGCTTACGCTGCATCCCGCCGATGGAAATCCAATCAGGTGTATTAATCCCATGTAGGTTGCGTACAACCGCCTGTAATTGAAGCAATGAGCTTACACCTACAGCTCCGCCTGCAGAACTGGCGGACAGTACCACTTTGCCGTTGAAATGGGTCTGGCCTAGATGGTCCAGCGCATTTTTCATCACACCACTCATGGAGCCGTGGTATTCCGGGGTAATTAGGATGATTGCGTTCGCGCTTAGCATCTCTTGATGGAGGGTGCTTAAATGCTCATGCTCTGGGTGGGACTCATCTGGTGAATAAAAGGGGAGCGGGCGTTTGTGGAGATCGAACAGGGTGACTTTTTCACCTTGCTGATTAATAAAGTGTGCGGCATGCTCTGCCAGCTTTGTGCTGGTCGCCTCTTTTCGATTACTGCCTGTCAGGATCATCACTTTCATCTGTATCCACTCCTATAAGGTGATTGCTATACACCAATGATAGCTGAATCGGGATTTATTGAAATCAGCACATGGAATGAACCTGCATAGCAAAGACGCTCAGCCATTGTGCTGAACGTCTAAGACTAAAGTTGTAGATGAGCTGAGTCGCTATGAGCTGTAGCCGTTTTTTAATGCAAAAATAGCAGCCTGAGTCCGATCTGATAAGTTTAGCTTTCCGAGTACATGGCTGACATGTGTTTTAACGGTCTTTTCGGTGATGACCAGCTTGCTGGCAATCTCTTTGTTACTCATGCCGAGTGCAATTAGATCTAATACTTCTTGCTCGCGTGGAGTAAGGAGCTCTAATCCGGTGATAGCAGCTAGTGTTGTATTTGGATCGTTTGGATCTGAAGTACGGACTTCCAATTGCTCTAGTGTAGAAGTTGCCATTAGATTCATCAGCTGACTGGCAGCCTCGGAATGTAGCTCGACTTGCCCGTTATGTACCTTGCGGATAGCGACTACCAGCGCTTCTGGTTCTATATCTTTAAGTAAATAGCCTTTAATCCCTACGCGGACTGCTGGCAGTACATGGTCCTGATCCGAAAATGAGGTCAACACAATGACCTTGACCTGCGGATGGGAGATCCGCAGTGCTTGAGCGGTCTCAATGCCGTCCATAATGGGCATATGCAAATCCATTAATATAACATCCGGATTCAATTCGGCGGTTCTTTCTAACGCCTCACGGCCGTTGGAGGCTTCACCTATAACCTTGATATCAGGTTGTGTGGAGAGAAACACCTGCAGCCCACGGCGTACCATTGCATGGTCGTCTACTAATAATAAGTTTATCGTCATTTATTGATCACCCGACTTCATGTTAATTTGATGGTAAAGGGATGGTTACCTCAACCGTTGTACCTTGATGCTCCTCACTGTGAATAGAAAAATGGCCATTAAGCGCCTCGGCTCTTTCCTTCATAATATGCAGCCCGATAGATTCATTGGTGTCTGTGCTACAGCGCCGTTTGGCGCCGCCCTTACCCTGATCGATGATACTCAGTATCACCTCGGTAGCGTTCAAATGCAGAGATACTTCAGCTTTAGAAGCTCCGGAGTGCTTGCGCACATTATTGAGTGCTTCTTGACCAATGCGTAGTAGACCCTCTTCAATATTGCGAGGGAGCTCGAGAACGCCGCTTCGCCCAGTCTGTATCAGCAGCCCTAGTTGCTGACCGTGGGCCTGAAGCGCGGTCAACAACCCGGCTTCCAGCCCTGCAGGACGAAGCTGCATGATTAAAGCGCGCATTTCTTTGAGTGCAGATTGCGAGAGCTCTTGTATATCACGGACAGCCTCAGCGGCCGGATGGGAGGTGTGCTCTTGCTTCAGCATACTTTCCACACCTTTGGCTGTCATTGAGAGGGAGAACAGGATCTGATTCACCGAGTCATGCAGGTCACGGGCCAGTCGATTCCGCTCGTCTAGACGAGCGATTTCTCGGCGCTTCTCTCCGAGCTGTACGCTTTCCAGCGTAGCTGAAATATGCTCAGCGATCGCTTCGAGTACTTCTCCATCTGCGGTCGCCGAGGCGAGTGCTTTAGGCGAGGCGATGAGTAGAATGGCTGAGCTTTGCACGGTAATCTGCCGAAAGGAGACGGCAAGCATTACAACTCGCTCTCTATCAGGCTGTTCAGAACAGCAAGATTTCGTAATTTCCTGTTCCTCGTCAGAGGTTAATGTTGCAAAGCGGTGTCCTTGCGAGATATCTACTAGACGATTCTTAAAGGAATCTGAGAGCTCAAAAGGGGCTATTTCAGGTGTTATATTAGCTGCATAAGCGGCTGCGTGTACTTCGAATTTCTCCTCTCGTTGTCCGATAATCGCTGCAAAAGGCCAATCGAAATATTGGACAATCAGGGCGGTAGTTTTCTCTACCAGAATGCTTGGAGAGATGCATTCACTAGCCGTGAGATTTAAAGCTGCGCTGAATTCGCCTAATTTGGCGTACAGATTGGCCCGGCGCTGCTCAGTGCTGTATAGCTGCATGCGTTCAATGGCACTGCCAATTTGCAAGGCCACCGATTGCAGTAGAGCAAGCTCGCTGTCGGCGTAATGCGCTTTGCCCGGTGCTGCTACATTCATAAGCCCTAAGTAGCGATCGCCTGAATGGAGCGGGATGGTGGCGTGGTGGGTGATTCCCAAAGTATCCCCCCAGTTATACTGCCTGGCATTACTCAGCCGCTTGCAGTTTAGAATGTTGACTGCTTGTTCTAACCGTCCGTCCCATAGGCGCTCTAAGCACCAGCAGGTTCCACACTGCATCGGCTGTTTATTATCCCGTTGCAGCGCTGGCGGCAAACCTCGATCTACGGCGCATTCATACTCCATGTTCTCTTCGCTCAGGAAGATCCAGCCTGCTGTATTTCCCGTTAGGTCTAACAGCTTGCCCATAACTGTATCGAGCATCGGTTTGAGCTCATTGGAACTATTTAAGGTCTCCGCAATTGTCTTGAGCGTCAGTAACTCGTGGATTCCGGCTTCTTCCGGCATGAGGTTCTCCCCTTTAGGTTTATTAAAAGATAAAAAATTATAAGATTCAGACCATACTTTATGTCTTATATTTCTCGTTTAAACGCTTGCCGTCCTTATTAGGACGCCGAAGGTGTTTATGTTGATAAGGTTCTATCTATTGTAACTTAGAATACTCCATTCATTCTAAAATTTTATGTAATTATGATGCCATAAAAAAGCAGCCCCTTAAGGTCTGGTATGACCTTAAAGAACCGCTAAGGGTATGCGTTAATTTACAGCTGCAGGGGTAGTGGAAGGTGTGCTGTGTTCTGCATCATCGTGCTGAATAAGTCCGTGTTTCTCCCAAGCCCGACTCTTCCAACGGAAATACATAATGACAGCTCTTAGCCACTCATCGGCCGCAGTGGCAATCCACACACCGGCTAACCCTAGATTAAGCTGGAACACCAGAAAATAGCCAAGGGGCAAGCTCATGCAGACCATGGAGATCAGTCCCATATATACAGGGAACTTCGCATCGCCAGAGGCCCGTAGTGAGTTGATAATGACCAAATTAGTTGTACGTCCAGTTTCTAGGAAGAAGCTAAGCAGTATAACCTGAGCCCCCATCGTGATAATGTTCTCATTTTCAGTGAAGAGGCCAAATAGCGGTACTCGGAAAATAATCACCAGAGCGTCTATTATTACTGTAACCAGCAACGCCCACTTCACACTGGAGAACACACGCTTATAGGCCTCATCGGGACGCCTAGCTCCCACCAGATGCCCTACGACAATGGAGGTTCCCATAGAAACAGCTACGCTGAATAAATAAATATAGTTGGAAATATTGAGCGCGTATTGGCGAGTAGCCATAGCTTCAGCACCCAAATAGGTAATATACAGTGTGAATACAAGCTGACAGGACTGATAGGTAATCGATTCAAAAGCGGACGGGATGCCGATTTGGAGAATTTGCAGCACGTATTTTTTGGAAAGATGAATGTAGTAGGTGAACTTCACTCGTATCTCCATCACTCTGTAGAGTAGCAGGAAGAAGACGATTAGACAGATAAAGCGACTGGCCACCGTTGAGATAGCCGCTCCTTCGACACCTAACGCTGGAAGACCAAAATGACCATAGATGAGCAGGTAGTTACCCACCACATGGATGATATTCATCAGTAAGGATACGACCATCGTTTGTTTAGTGAAGCCGTGTGTACGGATTGTGGTCGCCAGAGCATTGATTAATGCTTGAAGAAAAATTCCGCCCCCGACGATATGTATATACGATTTGGCATAAACGAGAATATCCCCTTTAACATTTAAGGCAGTTAGTAGCGTCCCTCCGAATATCAGCAAAAACGTACTTAAGAGAATTCCTACTAACAGGTTGAGGGTAATGGCATTTCCGGTAACTTGAGCCGCTTCTAGAGGTTTTTTGGAACCGAGGTATTGGGAGACCACGATTGCCGCGCCGTTGCCAATTACACTTAGAACTAAAATGGCAATCGCAATGATCTGATTCGCTGCACCGACACCCGATACAGCATCGTCCGACACAGAGCTAATCATAAAAGTATCCACACTGCCCATGAGCATAAAAAGGAACAGTTCCAGGAATATCGGCCAAGTCAGTTTTACGAGGTTAAATTCTTGGTGGTTATTTTGCTTCATTGTACACCTTCTTACATCATGATAAATTTCCTGATATTCCATAAACAAACTGTAATATTAGCATAGCTTTCATGAAAATGCAGTACTTTTACAAAAATATGACAAAGCGTTTCTTAATTGCTACAAAGATAAAGCCTGTAGCAGCGCATTAGTATCCTCCAGGTAACTACATCACAATAAAGTGCCTACTTCCCTTAAGGGATGTAAGGATCTAGAATTTGTACATGACTTACTAAAATATATTAACAAGGAGTGCGAATAAATATGAAATTACAATTAGCGCTGGATCTAGTGGACATTACGGGAGCGAAAGAGATTGTATCAGAGGTTGCCGAATATATAGATATCGTTGAAATTGGAACACCTATCGTTATAAATGAAGGCTTGCACGCAGTGAAAGCTATTAAGGAAGCTTTTCCTTCTTTGACCGTGTTGGCTGATCTAAAAATCATGGATGCAGGTGGATATGAAGTTATGAAGGCTGTTGAAGCAGGCGCGGATATTGTTACGGTACTTGGTGTCTCTGATGATGCTACCATTAGAGGTGCAGTGGAAGAAGCTAAGAAAACCAATAAAGAGATTCTGGTTGACCTGATCAATGTGAAGGATATCAAGACAAGAGCTGCTGAAGTAGACGCGCTTGGCGTAGACTATGTCTGCGTACACTCTGGGTATGATCATCAAGCGGAAGGTAAAAATTCTTTTGCGGATTTGAATGCAATTAAGAGTGTGGTTAAACAGGCTAAAACCGCTATCGCCGGAGGGATCAAACTTAGCACGCTTCCAGAGGTCATCGCCGCGAATCCTGATCTTGTTATCGTTGGCGGAGGCATCACAGGTGAAGCTGATCAAAAAGCCGCTGCAGCAGAAATGAAGCGTTTAGTAAGCCAGGCTTAAGATTGCAATGGACACAATGAAATATGCGCAGCGAATTATAGAGGAGCTTCAGCGCTCCGTTTCTCAGCTTGATCATCAAGAGGCTGAACGAATGGCTGAGCTTCTTCTTCAGTCGAATAAGGTATTTGTGGCCGGGGCTGGTAGATCAGGATTGATGGGACGAGCTTTTGCAATGCGACTCATGCATGTCGGTAAAGAAGTGTACGTCGTAGGAGAAACGGTAACCCCGGGTATTGAGCCTGGTGATGTGCTTGTGCTCGGTTCCGGTTCAGGAGAGACGAAGGGGCTGATCTCTATGGCTGAGAAGGCCAAAGGAGTGGGTGCAGAGGTTATTGCTGTTACAATTGCGCCTGATTCAACCGTCGGACGTTTAGCGAGCTATGTAGTGAAGCTGCCAGGATCTCCAAAAGATCAGGCTAGTGGAAGCTACAGCACAATTCAGCCAATGGCTTCTTTATTTGAACAGACGATGTTAGTCTTTTACGATGCGGTGATTCTGCGGATGATGGAGAAGACGGGGCAGACGACTAAGCAGATGTTTGGCAAGCATGCTAATTTAGAGTGAGCTTACAGAAACGAATGCCTTCCTATAAGGAGGATATTCGTTTTTGTGTTAGTATGATAACAGAAGAGAGGAGGCGCTTTAGGTATGGCAACCGAGATTAAGGATCGCATCAACTTGAAGGAAATTAATTGCGAGAAGGAATTAACGCTTGCGGTAATTGGAGGCAAATGGAAGCTGATTATCCTGTGGCATCTAGGGCTTGAAGGGACCAAACGGTTCAGTGAGCTGAAGAAGCTAATTCCTCATATTACGCAAAAAATGTTAACCAATCAACTTCGCGAGCTTGAAGAAGATCAGTTGGTTCTTCGGAAAGTGTATGCCGAGGTTCCGCCAAAAGTAGAGTATTCCCTGACTTCATATGGTCAGAGTCTGCTTCCCGTCCTTCGACTGATGTATGATTGGGGCAAAAATTACGGAGAAAATGTGATCTGGAAAGACACACCGCCAGACGAAAGATGCTAATCAAATAGTCTCTGATCATTAAAAATCCCTGAGAGGTCTGAATAGACCTTCTACAGGGATTTTATTGTGTCAATTATGGAGTAACTCGGATAACCAATTAAGCTTTTTGTTCGAATAGTTTGGTGATCTCTACGATGACGTTTACCGCTTTTACCATGTTGTCAGCAGAGGCGTATTCGAATTTACCATGGAAATTCTCGCCCCCGGTGAAAATATTAGGTGTAGGCAAGCCCATGTAGGAAAGCTGTGAGCCGTCTGTCCCCCCGCGAATCGGACGGATGACCGGTGTGATGTCCAGATTCTCCATCGCCTCATGGGCAATATCGACGATATGACGCACGGGTTCGATTTTTTCACGCATGTTGTAATATTGGTCTTTCATTTCGAGTACGATGTTCTCTTCACCGTGAATGCTCTTGAATTCATCTACGATGGCCGAGAGATAGGCTTTACGTGCCTCGAATTTCTCGCGGTCGAAGTCACGGATAATATATTGGAGCTTGCTGAACTCGGGGGTACCTTCAATGGAGCTAAGATGGTAAAAGCCTTCATAACCGTCCGTGAATTCTGGGGCTTCCTCAGAAGGGAGTCTGAGGTGTAGAGCCATGGCGATTTTTGCGGAATGAATCATTTTTCCCTTCGCGGTACCAGGATGTACGTTGACGCCGTATACAGAGATTTTTGCAGATGCGGCATTAAAGCTTTCATACTCTAGTTCACCGAGAGGGCCTCCGTCCACAGTGTAAGCATAAGAAGCATTAAAAGCAGCAACGTCAAATTTATGAGGGCCGCGGCCGATTTCTTCGTCCGGTGTGAAGGCGACTCTAATCTTGCCATGCTTGATTTCAGGGTGCTGAAGGAGGTAATTCATCGCTGTCATAATCTCAGCAATACCAGCCTTGTTGTCTGCGCCAAGCAGAGTGGTACCATCGGTTGTTATTAATGTGTGGCCTTTATATTCTGCCAGCTCTGGGAAGCTCACTGTGGACAATACAACATTCAACTCTTTGTTCAAAAGAATATCTTGGCCATCGTAGTTCTCGATAATCTGTGGCTTCACATTCGTTCCAGTAAAATCAGTCGCCGTATCCAAATGGGCTAAAAAACCAATGGTCGGAACATCCTTGTCCGTATTCGCAGGGAGTGTCGCCATAACATAGCCATGCTCGTCCACCTGGACATCCTCCATGCCGATTTCCTTGAGCTCTTCAACCAGCTTGTGAGCAAGCACCATCTGCCCCGGAGTGGATGGACAAGTCTCATTATCCTCGTTTGATTGGGTATCCATTTGAACATACGAAATAAACCGTTCTATAACCTCTTTTTTCACTATGGGTCATCTCCTCATTACTGTTGTATCTATATAGTATCACTTTCCATATCCGGTCTCATCCCTGAGAAAGAAGATTAAGAGTTGAGATTAGCATTATTGAGGCAATGTCTCTTGCTTCACTAGCTTCGCTGAAAGTAAATACCGGTCGGGTGCTGATCCAACGTATGAAAAAGGATAACAGGTGATCAAAGTAAGAATGGCCTTATCGCTTGATTTTATAGCTCCGCGTTCATTTCCGTCTACAATCTTACTGCCTGTCACCTCATAGATGAACGTACCGTCCGTGCTTTCCAGTTCGATCAGATCCCCTGCGACGAGTTCTCCTAGATTGCGGAATACGGTATCGCGGTGTCCAGCAAGCACACTATTGCCGGCGGCACCGATAGCTGCGCTACCTATATAGTGTCCGGCCCCTTTTTTTAACTCAGGGCTATCCGTACCCTCCAGAACAGCCACCTTCTTATTTAAGGTAGGGAAGCGGATCTCCCCAATCACCTCTCCCTCTGTATAGGACGGAGGAGAAATGGGTTGTTCTTTTGGAGAACTGACCATTCCTTTAGGAAGAGGGTTCTCTTCGTTTGGAAGGGGGCGGGCGATAGCTTCCTCCCTCTTTTTTGCCCAATCATTTAGGGCCTGTTTGGCCTCAATCGGTGCTTTGACGACTTGAACGATCGAATAAATCAGCACAACTAAAGAGAGTATAAAGATTAGCTTCACGGCTAGTAAGACACCATTACGCTTCTTCATACTCTCTCCTCCAGACTTATGTTACTAAATGTTATTATTTCTTCGATTTCAATCTGCGCATAACAATCACACTGAGCACTGCGATAGCTAAGCTGGCAAGAATTAAGTTATACCAAGGCTCCGCGGTATTTGGGAGCTTGTCACCTGCCTCTGGTGCGCCCAAAGGAATGTCGCCGTCAGGTAAGGCTATTTCATCACTTGGCTGAGGCGTTACATTGGTAGTTTGATTACCAGCACCTGGTGACGATGTTGGCTTATTACTGATTCCGCCCATTGGGATCGGTTCTTCAGTAACGCTAATTTCATCTGCAGGCGGTGTAGGTGTAGGCGATGGTGTTGGTGTAACTGTTGTTGGTGGCACTGATTGACCTGGTGTTACGACAGCTGTAGGTGAAGCTGTAGTCGTTGGTGAATCTGTAGGTGTCGTAGTTGGTGAAGTTGTAGTTGTTGGTGAATCTGTAGGTGTTGTGGTTGGTGCAACTGTTGGTGTCGGTGAAGCTTCTGGTGTAGCTGTTGGTGTTGTGGTTGCTGTAGGTGTTTCAGTAGGTGTTTCAGTAGGTGTTGTAGTCGGTTCAGTTGTAGCTGTCGCCGTTGGTGTTGAAGTAGGCTCCGCAGATGGGCCTGGTTCTCCGGAAGCGGAGAATTCAAAAGCTACGGTCGTGGCCTTCCCTTGATATTCGTTGCCGGCTTCCCAAGGGAAAGTTACAGCCATTTGAATTGCACTCTTTTCCCCTCCAGCAAGTGAACCGATGGTCACTCTGCCAGCAGCTTCACTCATCACTCCCGAATAGATGATTACTCCCTCTTTTTCGAGAGTCATTTGGAGAATATTGTACAACTCTACGTCCCCAGAGATGAATTTAAAGTCCACAAAATAATCAAAGCCTTCTGTGCCGTCGTTAATAATCGTGTACTCTGAGCTCATTTCGTCACCGGGCTTCATATTGTTCATGGTTGCTGTGCTCGTAGTGTGAGAATTCACAGTAAGTTTAATGGTATCCTGAGCGCTTACCCCTCCAGCCTGCCATATTACTCCTACCAGAATAATCAGAACGTAAGCAGCTATGAAGACCGAGTGGTATTTTTTCTTCATTTTCGTTGCTCCTTTCTCCTGAGCCCACTGTAGCTGTTGAAAAACAAAATCTGCGGGCTTCCGGCAAAATCCTTCGTTTTAAACGATTATTCCATCCTACAATGTCGAAATAAGTAGTTTCGAAAGGTACCACTCTTGCAATTGCATACGGAATCTTTCCGAAAGAACGAAGGAAGAGGGGGATAGCTAAAACATAATTCGTTCGTTATAGCGAATACATAAAGTATAATCAAAATGATATCTAAAGAAAAACGATGTATTACAACCAATTAGGTCATATTTGGTTAAATAATAAGTATATTATCTATTTATCTGTTGATTTCTCTCTATATCTCTTTATTTTTATGTTTGTTCATATCTTAATAGTGTTTTATTAAGAACGGCTTTGGAAATAAAACAAAAAAAGGCAGGACGTTAATCTGAAACGGAAGAATTCCCGATAGTCAGATAAAATGTCCTGCCTTGTTAAGTTTGCAATCTTACAGTTCTTTCATAGCCTCTGCTACAATTTCATAAGAACGAAGACGAGCCTCATGATCATAAATTCCTGCAGAGATAATCAGTTCATCTGCTTGGGTCTCTTTCAGAATGGCTTGAAGTCTTTCTTTAATCGCCGCTTTATCGCCAGAGAAAGAATAACGCTGCTTATCGAGCATGATTGCCTTTTCTTGTATCGACCATAACCCATCCATACTTTCAACGGGAGGTTGTAGCTTTCCGGTACGCCCACGGATGATATTGAGGAACTGCTGCTGCTGCGAGGTAGCCAGCTTTCTTGCCTCATCTACGGTGTCGGCCGCTGTAACCCCTAGTCCGATCATAACATAAGGCTTGTCTAGTGCTTCTGATGGACGGAAATTACTGTGGTATATGTGCAGGGCCTGAAGTAAATACTCAGGTGCAAAATGGCTGGCAAAGGCAAAAGGCAAACCTAGCTTGGCTGCTAGCTCAGCACTAAAGCCACTGGAGCCTAAGAGCCAGATTGGAACATTTAGGCCTTCTCCAGGAACCGCACGCACGCCAGCTGGACGGGATCCTGCGCCTGCAGGGTCGAAGTAAGCTCTTAACTCACTTAGCTGCTCAGGGAATTCACTGCCATCGCTTCCGAGGCCACGACGCAGCGCACGGGAAGCTGGTTGATCAGATCCGGGTGCTCTGCCCAGTCCAAGATCGATCCGTCCCGGATATAGAGATTCGAGTGTGCCGAATTGTTCGGCAATGACTAGTGGCGCATGGTTGGATAACATAATACCACCAGAGCCAACACGTATGCTTTGAGTGCCACCCGCGATATGTCCGATCAAGAGTGAGGTAGCAGAGCT
Organism: Paenibacillus sp. FSL R5-0345; assembly: GCF_000758585.1. Classification (NCBI taxonomy): domain Bacteria; kingdom Bacillati; phylum Bacillota; class Bacilli; order Caryophanales; family Paenibacillaceae; genus Paenibacillus; species Paenibacillus sp. FSL R5-0345. Next base: position 6,503,498 of record NZ_CP009281.1, on the reverse strand, counting down.
GGCCACTCCGATCATATTATGATGCTCAGCAAACCAATACCGATGATAGCCCCACTTCTCAGCATGTCGGGCTAAATCTAGAGAGTTATGGAAAGAGTCTGCTGCTGTCCCTCCTTCCACAATAGAAGCTAAGTCCAGCACGGAGAATCGAATGTCCCGAGGTTGTTTCAATGTTATCCCTCCTATAATAAATGCTCTATGCTCCTAGAGCAGTATTTGCAGCTATGAATATCGCTACTCGGCTAGTATATCATGAAATAAAACTATATACACACTTTAAGTAAGTTGTATGTTCACAGAATGAGGAAAGAGAAGGACAAGATTAATTAATAAAAATAATGTAAGCGCTTCAAAAATTCTGTTGTTATTTCCAAACGGGCTTGCTATAATCACTTCGAAAAGTCCCCTAAAAAAGGAAGTTATCATAATGAAGCCAACCATAAGAGATGTTGCCAGAATGGCCGAGGTGTCAATTAGCACGGTATCACGTGTTATGAATGCACCGAATTCGGTAGTGGAGAGCAAACGGAATCGAGTGATGGAGGCTGTAGAACGATTACGGTATCAACCTAATTCATTTGCACGTGGTCTGATTTACAAGAAGTCTTTTACACTGGGTCTGCTTATTCCCGATATTGAGAACCTATACTTCGCTGGGGTGATTCGGGGAATGCAGGATGCATGCATCAAGCTTGGGTACAGTCTAATGATCTGCAATACAGACCGCGATAAAGAACGGCTACTGTCCTATATTGATAACTTCCATGAGAAACAGGTAGATGGAATCGTATTTGCCAGTGATGTCCTTTATCCTGAATATCATGACAAATTGATCGGTTGTAGAATTCCGTTTGTGCTAGTGTCCTCGCATTCTGATGAGTTCGACATTCCAAATGTGGAGGTGGATGATGAAGCAGCTGCTTATGATGCGGTGAAGTTCCTGATTGATTTAGGTCATAAAGATATTGGTATGATTGGCTTTAACCATGATAATTCTGTATCAGGCCCACCACGCTATGAAGGGTTTGTAAGGGCGCTAACAGAGTCAGGGCTACAGCAAAATATCGTGAAGAGCAAATATGCCAGCCACCGGTTTGAACATGCTTACCAAGCTGCGCATGAATTATTTACGGATTACCCCGAGATAACTGCTGTGTTCTGTGTTGCTGATGAATTCGCGATGGGGACGATTTCTTATCTGAAGGATCGTAACATTCTTGTTCCAGGTCAGGTATCTGTGATTGGGTTTGATAATTTAAGAATGTCAGGGATGTTCATTCCGAAGTTAACTACAATTGCCCAACCGATTTACGAGTTAGGGTATCGTGCTGCCGAGAAGCTGCATGAATTACTTACAACAGGAGAAGTGCAGGTATTGAATGAGAAGATGGAGCATAAGCTGATTGTGCGAGAATCTACACGGGAGAAATAAGGGTAGTTCACTTTTGTACCACCCTCTGAAAAGCTTTTCAGAATTTCGGACTAATTTTAATTAATAATTGAATATCTGCTTGGACAATAAAAATAATTTTTACCAAAACATTTCAGATATGGATTGGAAACGCTTACTTTATGTGATACTATAACAAATGTAAGCGCTACAATTAATTGGAACTTGTGATTCGATTCTTATTTAGTATAGATCCTTAGATTCTGAAAAGCTTTGCAAGGAGGTGATCTGCTACAAGCTGCTTTTACATGCCAGGGTACCGGATGATTGAGTCAGAAGCAATCTCTAAATCCATTAAAGGGGATGTACAAAGATGAAGAAGACCTCAGGACGTAAGAAGTCATTGGCTTTAGTACTGTGTTTATCCTTCACTATGATGCTGAGCGCATGCGGCGGGGGCAATAACAACAATGCAGCGCCTACAGATCCGCCTGCGGCGACTACCAGCCCAACAGCAGATAACACCGAGAAAGCAACGGCTGCTCCAAGCACCGAGCCTACGGGGTCTCCACTAGAGCTAGCCATGAAAGGCGACTATAAAGGAACTAAAGTAACGATGTTCGGCCCCTTCGTGGATGCTGACCAAGTGAAATTTGAGAATAGTATCAAAGAGTTTGAAGAGAAGACCGGAATTGATATTCAATACGAGGGCTCCAAAGAGTTCGAAGCTACGATAAACATTCGTGTAGACGGTGGAAATGCGCCGGATATCGCGGACTTTCCACAGCCGGGTCTGTTAGCCTCGATTGCTAAGACTGGTAAGGTTATCGATTTGACCAACGTGCTGGATCAAGCTAAATTGACGGCTAATTACAACAAGAGCTGGCTCGATATGTCTAACATGGACGGGAAAGACGGCAAGATCATGGCGGGGATTTGGAACCGCAGTAACGTAAAGAGCTTAGTCTGGTATCCGAAGAAACAATTTGATGAAGCGGGCTACAAGGTTCCTGAGACTTGGGATGAGATGATGGCTCTGACGGAACAAATTGCTAAAGACGGCGATCCTGCTTGGGCAATTGGAATCGAGAGTGGTGCTGCAACAGGCTGGCCAGCAACAGACTGGGTAGAAAATATAATGCTGCGCACAACTACACCTGAGAATTACGATAAATGGGTAAAAGGTGAGCTGCCATTCACTTCTCCAGAAGTGAAGAATGCAGTAGAAGTAATGTCTAAAATCTGGCTCAACAAGGATTATGTCTATGGTGGTGCTAAATCCATTGTGACGACATCGTTCGGGGATGCACCGGCACCAATGTTCAATAATCCGCCTAAAGCTTGGTTTAATATGCTCGGTAACTTTATTACAAGCTTTTTCCCTGAAACGGCAAAGGTTGATGTAGATTACGATTGGTTCTACTTGCCGCCTATTGATCCTCAATATGGCAAACCGGTGCTAGTTGCTGGCGATATTTACGCTATGTTCAACGATCGTCCTGAAGTACGTGCGGTTATGGAATTCTTCACTACAGGTGAGTCCATTAAGAGCTGGGTACAGTCGGGCGGCGTAATTGCGCCAATGAACGATGCTTCCCTCGATTGGTATACCTCAGAATCCGACCGCCGGATGGCGAAGCTGGTTCAGGATGCTTCCACACTGCGCTTTGATGGCTCTGACTTGATGCCGGGTAAAGTAGGTGCAGGTACCTTCTGGAAAGGCATGACCGACTATGTAAGTGGTACAGCGACGCTGGATCAAGCGTTGGAACAAATCCAGTCTGGCTGGAACAACTAACCTAATATTGAAAGCACACAGTTAAAAGAGGGGCAGCGGGAATTGAGAGTACTCTGCCCCTCTTTTTGTTTTCCAAAGCGCGAGTATAGGAGGAGCTGGAGCTAATATGGGTGCACAAACACAAACACAACCACAGCCACAGAGGGAGCCGCAATCACAAGCTAAGCAAGCTGTCAGGCTTAGGGCGGTATTACTGTCTCTTCTAGTATTGATTGCTAACGTTGTTGTGAATGGCTTGATCTTTTTATTCTTTCGGGATTCGACGTTAAACCCACTACTAACAGCAGTTCTAGCCGTTCTTTGGGGAGTTCTGGGCGTCTATCTGATCTACTACACACTTACCTGGGCAGTTGAACAATATCCTGATCATATACGCCGAAAGGTGTTGCCCTATATTTTTATAGGTCCGGCAGTGATTTTATTGGGGTGGCTATTGGTGCTGCCTGCACTGCGAACACTCTATTTGAGCTTTTTTAATGCTTCTTCAGAGAAATTTGTAGGCCTGAGCAACTATGCTGCGATCTTTAGCGACCATCTGATGGCGACGGCACTGCGTAACAATTTACTTTGGGTGTTCATAGGTACACTGGCATGTGTAGCTTTTGGACTCCTAATTGCAATTCTTGCAGATCGAAGCAGCTACGAGAAAATCGCCAAATCGATCATTTTTATGCCGATGGCTATTTCTTTTGTCGCAGCAGGGGTCATCTGGAAGTTTGTATATTACTATCAACCCGGTGATGAACAAATTGGACTATTGAACGCCATCGTTACTTATTTTGGGGGAGAACCACAGGCATGGACGAGTATGCTTCAGCCGTGGAATAACTTTTTCCTCATTATTATTCTGATCTGGATGCAGACTGGGTTTGCGATGGTAATATTCTCTGCAGCTATCAAGGGAGTTCCTGACGACATTCTGGAAGCTGCACGGGTGGATGGTGCTAATGAGGTGAAGATCTTCTTTGGAATCATGATCCCTTATATTTCAGCAACTATTCTGACTGTGACAACGACCATTATCGTCTTTACGTTGAAAATATTTGACGTCGTCATGGTGATGACAGGAGGTCAATACGATACAGAGGTAGTGGCTACGCAGTTTTACCGGCAATTCTTTATGTACCGAAACTTCGGTTACGGCTCCACGCTGGCTATTGTTCTGCTGATCGCGGTGTTGCCAGTGATCATAATCAATCTACGTCAGTTCCGTAAGCAAGGGGGATTCTAATGGCCGGGAAAAAGAAGAGAAAAGGCAGCAAGACGATTGTAAATATCGTGCTGGGTGTGATTTGCTTCATTTGGCTACTTCCGACGCTGGGGCTGTTTATTTCCTCCTTTCGTCCGGCTGCCGATATTTTGCAGACTGGATGGTGGAAAGCTTTTCCCCATCAGGAGTGGAAGGCTGGAGAGACCCTTCAGTTATCGAAGGATGTGGATCTGCGGGAGCCGATTGAGGTAAACGGCAAAACCTATACCGATGATCAACTGAAGGCAGGCGTGAAGGCCGATGGCAGTCGTTTGATGTGGGAGAACCGTAGAGCACGTACCATAAATCAACAGGAACAAGGCTGGAAAATGACACCGGATCTCACATTGGATAACTATAATAATGTGCTCTCGGGTAAGGAATATAAGCTCAAGCAAGCTGATGGCAGTGAAACGGTGCAAAAAGGTACCGGATTGTCGCAAGCCTTCTGGAATACACTGACGATTGCTGTTCCGGCGACGGTTATTCCGGTGTTGATTGCTTCTTTTGCTGCTTATGCATTTGCTTGGCTGCGTTTTCCTGGACGGCGAACACTCTTTGTCATCATTATCGCTATGCTCGTTATTCCAATCCAAGTGGCACTTATTCCAGTGCTTAAAGATTATACCGCGCTTGGACTGAACGGAAGCTATTTGGGCATTTGGCTGGCGCATACAGCTTTTGGGCTACCGCTAGTTACGTACTTTATGTATAACTTTATCAGTCAGCTACCTAAGGACTTGTTTGAGTCGGCTTTTATGGATGGGGCGAGCCATTTCACTATTTTCAGTAGATTGATACTACCGTTATCTGTGCCTGCACTGGCTTCTATCGGAATCTTTCAATTCTTATGGGTGTGGAATGATTATTTAGTCTCGCTGATTTTTATCGGCAATCAACCTTCTGTTCAGGTCATGTCGATGAAAATTGCCGACTTAGTAGGCTCACGGGGCAACGACTGGCATTTACTCACCTCGGCTGCATTTATCTCCATGCTGATGCCGCTCGCTATTTTTTTCCTGCTGCAAAAGTATTTCGTCAGAGGACTTATGGGTGGATCGATAAAAGGCTGATTTGAACATTGTGGAAACGTAAGCAAAACACCTTCGCGGGAATTACAAGGCTAAAGTATAGCGTCAAATTTATACTTTCTTATAACTGAACAAAACTGTGTCAGGGGGGGACTTAGAGAGATGAAGATGAAACCATACGTACATCCAGCTGCAGTATATCCTTACCGGGAGTGGAGCCTAGATGAAGAAAATTATAATGAAGAGAACAATCAAAGAAGCGAAAGTGTATTTGCTCTTGGTAATGGATATATTGGCATGCGCGGTAATTTCGAGGAAGGCTACCATGGCCACTCGGGCTCATCTGTAACAGGGAACTATTTGAATGGATTTTTTGATTCCGAGCCTATTGTATACCCAGAGGGAGCTTATGGTTATCCTTCCCGCAATCAAGCTATGCTTAACGTGCCGGACGCCAAGATTATTGAGCTGAGCATTGAGGGGCATGCCTTTCAGTTAAACAGTGGAAAAGTGCATCGGTATGAACGGCAGCTGGATATGCGAAATGGAATCCTACATCGACAGTTAGAATGGGAATCTCCTGCCGGACACAGGGTAGAGCTGAACATTCGGCGGATGGTGGCTTTGCAGCATAAACATTTAGCCGCCATCGATTACGAGGTCACGGCCTTGAATTTTGAAGGGCCCCTAATGCTCACTTCATCGATCGATGGTGAGATTCAAAGGCCGGGGGTTACGGATGACCCCCGGCTGGGCTCGGGGAGTAAAGAACCTAGTTTGCTGCTGGTGGATACCGGTCATGAGCTCGAACAGAACTTTTTGTGGATGAAGCATAGGACTCGGCATACCCGGTTTGCGCTACTAACAGGGGTGAGCCATAGTCTGAATTGTAGCTCTGGATATGAAAGGGCCGTGCAGCTAGAAGGTCAGCGATTATCCATGCAATGGATTGTTCCGGTGGTGATGGGGGAAAGGATCTCCTTGACCAAGTACATTTCATATCATACCTCTAAGGATTACATAGAAGATGAGCTGTTAAGCAAGTGCTTGGGAGTGCTGAGCTTGGCGGAGAATGGTGGGTTTAAAGCTCTGGTTCAAGAACAACGGGCTTTTTTGGATCATTTCTGGGCACATACTGATGTGGAGATTCAGGGGGATCTTGCGCTTCAACAGGGTATCCGCTTTAATGCGTTTCAATTGCTGCAATCCGTAGGACGTGACGGGGTTACGAACATCGGGGCCAAGGGCCTGACGGGAGAAGGATACGAAGGTCACTATTTTTGGGATACCGAGATGTACATGATCCCCTTCTTTACATTCACACAGCCGGAGATTAGCCGGAAGCTACTCGAATTTCGTTATGCCACGTTAGATAAGGCGCGGGAGCGAGCAGCGGTGATGTCTCAGAGGGGAGCATTATATCCTTGGCGTACCATAGATGGCGCTGAGAACTCTTCTTATTTTCCGGCAGGAACAGCACAAATGCATATTAACGCGGATATTGCCTATGCCATTAAACAGTATGTGCGGGCTACTGGAGATGATGAGTTTTTAGTTCTGAAGGGAGCCGAGATTATATTCGAGACCTCCCGTTTTTGGGTAGATCTGGGTCATTTTAATCCGGCTAGGGAGGGTGCGTTCTGTATTGATGCGGTAACGGGTCCCGATGAGTATACAGCTATCGTTAACAATAATGCGTACACTAATCTAATGGTACGAGATCAACTCTATTATGCATATGAGACAGCCAAACTGCTAGGCAAGCAGTATCCGGAGCATTTTGAACGTCTGAAGCGCAAGATTGGTCTGACTGAGAAAGAGCCAGGTGATTGGCTACTTGCAGCGGAGAAGATGTATATCCCTTTTGATGAGGGGCTGGGCATCTATGCTCAGGATGATACTTTTCTGACTAAGAAGAAGTGGGATTTCGAACATACGCCAGAGGATAAATATCCGCTACTGCTCCATTACCATCCGCTGGTAATTTACCGTCATCAGGTGCTCAAACAGGCAGATTTGGTGATGGCCATGTTCCTGCTGGGTGATCAGTTTAGCTTGGCGGACAAGATCCGCAATTACAATTACTATGAGCCGCTGACGACACATGATTCTTCTTTGTCTCCGTGCATTCACAGTATTATTTCTGCTGAGATTGGTGATTTAGCAGGGGCCTATTCCTATTTTGATCGTACGGTACGGATGGACTTGGATGATATTAACCGCAATGTGAAGGACGGGCTACACACTGCTGCTATGGCGGGTTCTTGGCTGTCGATTGTAAATGGTTTTGGTGGGATGCGCTTATGTGGCGGTATGCTATCCTTTAATCCTGTCTTGCCGGCACAATGGGACAGCTATCGGTTTAAAGTAACAAGCGGTGGACAGCTATTGGATATTTATGTGGATGATAAGGTAGTCGTCTATACCCTATTAGTAGGTGATGTGATTGAGATTCTGCATAAGGGAAATCTGGTGCAGCTGACTGCAAAGAAGCCGTTGTCCCTTTCAATTACAAAGCAGCTTGAGGCTGTTATTTTCGAACTGGACGGGGTTATTACCGATTCTGGAGAGCATCATTATCTGGCCTGGAAAGCCTTAGCCGATGAGCTGGCGATTTCTTTTGATAGAGAGAAGCATGTACGTCTGAAGGGCCATAGCCGAATGGAATGTTTAGAAATTCTACTGGAGGGAAGCGGCCTGAATTTACCCCAACCGGTAAAGGGAATGCTCTGCAACAAAAAGAACGAAAAGTATAAACAGCTAATTCAACAAATGACACCGGATGATTTGCTCCCGGGTATCCATAGTCTGCTGACCAGTTTGAAAGAAAAGCGAATCCCCGTTGGGCTGGCTTCAACCAATGAGAATGCGATGTTGATTCTTGAACACTTGAAGATTGGGCGTTTGTTTCAGGCTATTGCTGATCCCAAAAACATTCGTAGGGGCAAACCAGATCCGGAAATTTATTTGCAGGTTACTGAGATGCTGGGCATCTCACCTGACTGCTGCGTAGGTGTCGAGGATACAGAGGAGGGGATAGCTGCCGTTAAAGCCGCTGGTCTGAGGTCTGTTGGAGTTGGAGATATGTCTATGAGAGATAGTGCTGAACTATGGGTTCCTTCTACCTCGGAGTTACAGGTAGAGAATTTGGTACAGTTGTTTCAGTAGTGAAAAGTCTTGCTCCTGAAAAGTCTGATAAACAGCAAGCCTCCCGATCATGGGAGGCTTGCTGTTTTGTCTATTTCAATACTTTCCGCACCAGCTTGACCTTATTCCCATAGGGTGGGTATACAATCCCGAGGTCGATTCGTGTACCTCTCTTGACGATGCTTTTGCGATGGGAAAAGACTTCAAAGCTGTGTTTACCGTGATAACTGCCAATTCCAGAATTGCCGACTCCACCAAATGGCAGGTTAGTGTTCGCCACATGAGAGATCGTATCATTGATGCAGCCACCACCAAATGAGACTCGGGAAAGTACCTCTTGTTCAACATGTTTATCCTCTGTGAACAGATAAAGCGCAAGCGGTTTTGGATGCTCGTTAATACTCCGGATCGCATCATCCAATTGATGGTACTCCAATATGGGTAGGATCGGACCGAAGATCTCATCCTCCATAGAAGCATCAGTCCAAACCGCAGGATAGATTAGTGTAGGTTCAATATAACGTTCTTCTGAAATGACGGTTCCGCCCAGTACCACCTTTTCCCGATCCCGCTCAATGAGGTCGGAAAGTCTTTGCAGCTGGCGCTCATTCACGATCCGGCCATAGTCAGTATTCGGCTGTGCATTTTGACCGTAGAATTCAGTGATTTGATGTTTGATTTTGGTGATCAATTCATTAGCAATGTCCTTTTGTACAAGCAAATAATCGGGCGCAATACAGGTTTGACCGGCATTTAATAATTTGCCCCATACGATTCGCTTCGCTGCAATATCCAGATTGGCTGATTTGTCGACAATGACCGGACTTTTCCCGCCGAGCTCCAAAGTTACAGGTACTAGATTTTTCGCAGCGGCTTCCATAACGATCTTTCCGACCGGAACACTACCCGTGAAGAAAATATAATCAAACCTGGCATGGATCAGTAAATTCGTTGTCTCTTTCTCCCCCTGAACTACGCGGATATACTGTGGTTCGAAGGTTTCCTGAATAAGCTGCTCTATCACAGCCGTTATAGCAGGTGTGCTCTCCGATGGCTTGAGGACAGCGCAGTTGCCGGCGGCAATGGCACCGATCAGCGGCTCAATCAGCAACTGAAACGGATAATTAAATGGGCCAATAATGAGTGCAGTACCGTAAGGTTCACTTAAGATATAACTCTTTGCAGGAAATAAATGGAGTGGTGATCTAACCTTTACGGGTTTCGACCAACGTTTGAGATGCTTCATCATGTAACCGAGGCTGTCCAAGGTGAAGCCGATTTCTGTGGCATAAGCCTCGAACTCACTTTTTCCTAAATCTTGATGTAAGGCAGCCATGATCCGACTCTCGTATCGTTTAATACTGTCTTTAAGTTTTTGCAGCTGACTCAGTCGAAAAGCAACCTCTTTCGTTACGCCACGATTAAAAAAGTCCTTATGCTCTTCAAGCATCACTTGGATGCTAGCCGTTGTCTGTGGAGTCATAATACTCCCCTCCTTCTTTGTAATAGGCCCGATTTATGGGAGCCGGTAAAAGGCAAAGGGCTCGCCAAAGCGAAAGGAAGCACTTGCCTCATCTAGCTTGCAAACCGTTTCTTCATTAAGCGGAATGGACGTGCTTTGCAGATTCTGTTCCAGCTGTTCCACGCGTGTAGCCCCAACAATAACTGTCGAGACGGCAGGACGATTCATGAGCCAAGCTAAGGAAAGCGCAGTAGAAGAGGTTCCCAGTTCTTCAGCAATTTGCCCAACTTTCTGCCCCAGTTCGATTCGGTCATGATCAAGGAATCTTTTGAAATTAGGATCGGTATCTGCTCTGGACCCTGAAGGTGTGGAGCCGCTTGAAGTATATTTGCCTGTGAGAATTCCGCCCGCCAGTGGAAAATAAGGAATAATTCCTACACCTTGATCAAGACAAAGGGAGAGAAGCTCATTCTCCGGCGTCCGATCCGCTAAGGAATAGCTGCACTGAATCGAAATATACTTGGCAAAGCTCCGAGCCTCACTGATTCCAATCGCCTTCATCAATTGCCATGCTGTATAGTTGGAAGCCCCGATATAGCGCACTTTTCCCGAAGATACCATATCGTCCAAGGTCCGTAACGTCTCTTCAAGTGGCGTATAGGGATCAAAGGTGTGAATCTGGTATAGATCGACATAGTCCGTTTGTAGACGGCGAAGACTATCTTCTAATTCCTGCATCAAATGGCGCCTTGAGGAGCCGCTTCCGTTAGGTCCGTCATGCTTAACTAAGCCTGCTTTAGTGGCGAGAACAGCCTCATGTCTTCTACCCTCCAAGGCCAGGCCGATGATTCGCTCGGATTCTGTTCCAGCGTAAATATTAGCGGTATCAATAAAGTTAATTCCATGATTCAGCGCAGCATGTACAATCTGAATGGAGGTCTCTTGATCTGCCCTTTTGCCAAAAGCGTTCGTTCCTAGTCCCAATGTGGATACTTGTAAGCCGCTATTCCCAAGTCTTGTAAAGTTCATACTCAGCACTCCTCATAATAAAATGATCTACTCTTGAGCAAAAAGATCCAGAGCTGTCTCGACGAACATCTTCACAGCAATGGAAGTATCGGTAAGCGAACTAACCGCGATATGTATATCTCTGAAGGCGTCGGGCTGTAGTTCGCGGGTAACTACATTTGGAGGTAAAGATAACAAGGACAACTCAGACATGACACCAACAGCCAGCCCCTCTTGAACCATATTAAGAGCCGTTGCGTAGTTATTCACCACGTATTTTACATTCAAATGGCTGCTACTTCTGCGGAATAAATCCACCACCGGCGGTTCATAGCCTGCTTTGCAGATCAGCATGGGCTCTCCCGCTAATTCTCTCACACCTATGACAGATCGTTTATGTAAGAGATGGTCATCTCTGATTACGGCATACAACTTTTCTCTATATAATGGGATAGTTTCGAACGATTCGCAGGGAGCAAGCAACAAGCCAACATCAATTTCTTTGGATTCCAGCCATTCTCTGACTTCGGCGATAGAGCCTTCTTGCAGGCTGATCGTGATATTCGGATATCGTGCAGTGATAGAGCTAATAATCTTCGGTAAAAAATAGGCAGAAGCCACGGGAAAAGCGCCAATCCGAATGCTTCCTTTCTCAAGTCCCCGCTCCGCGTAAATCTCCTGATTGACCTTATCAAAGCCCATTAGAATTTCACGAAAAATAACAAGGATACGCTTGCCGATGTCAGTAAGCATAAGACCGTTACGCCGATCCCGAAGTAATAGCTTAACATCCAGTTCGGCTTCTAGAGACGAGATCGCTCGACTGACAGCAGGTTGGGTCATATTCAGTTCTACACCAGCTTTGGTAAAACTACCGCTCTCGGCGATTTTGACGAACAAGCGAATTTGAGTATTGTTCATAACAAATATGATATGCCCCTTATGAGTATTATTCATTTCATTTATATTCTTAATTATTGTATCATTTGTGATGAATCTACACCAAGGAGTGAATACATGAATCAGCAGAAGAAAAGCATCATCCTTCTTATATTTTTGGTGATTGTATGGGGCATTAATTGGCCTATATCTAAAATCGCCTTAGACTACGCTCCGCCCTTATTATTTGCAGGTATCCGAACCGTCATCGGCGGATTTATTCTGATTCTAATTGCACTTCCTAAGGTGAAGGAGCTCCGCTTCAAGCAGCTCTGGCCGATCTATCTGACCTCGGCTATATTAAGTATTGTGTTCTATTATGGCTTTCAGACAATTGGCTTGCAGTATGTACCCGCAGGATTGTTCTCATCTATTGTGTTTCTGCAGCCGGTATTGCTGGGCATTTTTTCTTGGCTGTGGTTAGGAGAGAACATGTATGGACTCAAAATGGCGGGTCTATTGCTAGGGTTCCTCGGCGTAGCCTCCCTCAGTATTGGAGGACTTAATGGAAGCATCTCTATCTGGGGAATTATACTTGCTTTAGCCAGTGCATTGAGCTGGGCGTTAGGAACAGTATATATGAAACGAAATGCTGTGCGCGTGGATATGCTATGGATGACCGCTATGCAAATTTCGATCGGCGGTATCATTTTGCTGCTTTCGGGATCTACTACAGAGAAGTGGTCGGATATCACTTGGAGCGGAACGTTTATCATGGATACATTGTTTATCGCAATTTTTGTGATCGCGCTAGGATGGCTGATTTACTTCAAGCTGATTAACGAGGGAGAGGCAGGGAAGGTTGGATCATTCACCTTTTTAATCCCACTGATCTCGATAGGGACTAGCGTAGTCTTTTTAAATGAGCAGATTACCTTGAATCTTGTGATTGGCCTGTTGCTTATTGTTAGCAGCATCGTTCTGGTGAATGTGAGGATCGGGCGTGCCGCGAAGCAGTCGGTTTAGTTCAAATATAAAGTATAAGTAGTAATCAGGGTTCTAAGAGGGCATATTGATGAATAGGGAAGCATAAACGGCTTCGGCGTCCTTATAAAGACGGTAAGCGTTTAAGCGAGAAATATAAGGATAAAGTATAGTGTATAACTTATACTTTCTTATATTTGAACAAAAGGGACACCCCCGAAGCTTATAGCTTCTGGGAGAGTCCCTTTTTAATAAAGCGCAAAGCGCGTGCGACTTCAACCGTTGAGGGCCGAGTGGCTACGACATAAGTAGCAGATTTAGCACGTTCTACTTCTTCCAGCACCCGGTTTAGGTGACTGAAGACTGCGCCAAGATCACGAATACTTGCTAGCGAACAATTCCCTTGCAGTTCAGAGAAACTAGCCAATTGCAGATCACGAGCGTGTTGGATACAATCCGCAAGAGAACGTTGGCACTCGGCATCCGATAAAGTTTTGGTTCCATAAAGAGCAATACAATCTGCGGTTGCCTCCAGCACATCCTTCATCCAGTCTGAAGAGGCATGATGCGCCGGCAGAAGACGAATATCGTCTGCAATCTCTTTGACATAGGAATGAATGCTTTTTAGATGTGAGGTAGCCTCTATGAGCCCCTTCAGTTTACCACGGCACTGATAATGTGTGAGGGTATAGAACATTTCTTTCTGTTCCCGGCTGCTCTTTGACAGGAGTTTACCTGCTTCTTCCAGTAAATTATCTTTCGGAGAATCACGTCTTACGCCTACGAGATCTTTTAATGCATCCGCAAGCAGAAGACTTCCTTCGAATGCCAATGCTTTTACCTTGACGAACCTGTTCGGCGGCACGATAATCATATTGATGGCCAGGGCGATCAGCACACCAATAAATGTTTCCCCTATTCTCCAAAGCACGTAGTCATTCTGGTAAAAAGTAAGAGCTAGAACGGAAGTAACACCTACCTGTGAGACAGCTTGAATGTTCATCTTACAAGCAGTAGCGATACCAATCCCGATGAGTAGAATGAGCAGGATAGAAAGTCCACCTACATCAAAAAACTGGCCAACAACTAGGCTAACGATCCCGCCAAGAATAATGCCGATCAGGCGGTAGATTCCTTTTTCAAGCGATGCTTTAACGCTGGCTTGAGTGATGAGGATAGCCGCAAGGGGTGCAAAATATAAATATTGGCTACCATATATGCTGTGTACGGCGACCCACGAAAGTGAAGCAGCCAGCGTAATTCGTATCATGTAAAGTGAGAAACCATATTTTTCAAGGCGGTCTTGTAACCCCTCGTTCATTATCATTCATCTTCTTTCGGAAAAAAATGAAAAAACTGTCTGGTCTTTCAGTACGTTTTCATTATAGCATCCAAAAAAAGCCTTGGAAGACTGGATATTTTACAAAGTTGTTAAGTTTACGCATTCCTTTAATATGTACGCTATCGTATATAATGGTACAATCTAATATGCTATATCTATTGGAGTGTCAAATGAAAGGAGGAATTGTCGCTTATTAGCGCTGAGCATGCCCATTCGATTGTTCTCCGCGAGATGCGGGTAAAATAGTATTGTAATACTTAAGGTAAGGGAGGTTGTTAGCTATAGCTATTCAGGAAGGCACCATTATTTCATTTGAAGAGGTTACCAAGCAATATGACGACGAAGATCCGGTGTTGAAAGGAGTTAGCTTCGAGATAGAGCGCGGCAAATTCTATACACTACTTGGTCCATCAGGCTGTGGTAAAACGACTATTCTACGATTAATTGCTGGGTTCGCAGAGCCAACAAGCGGTTCAATCTATTTAAACGGTAAAGTGATTAACCACATTCCAGCCAATGAACGGCAGGTCAATACGGTCTTTCAGGATTACGCATTATTTCCACACCTGAACGTATTCGAGAATGTGGCTTTCGGACTGCGCATTAAGAAGCTTAAGAAAGACGTCATCGCGAAGAAGGTGCAGGAAGCACTAAGTTTCGTTAACCTTGTGGGCTACGAGCAGCGTGCCATTAACGAAATGTCTGGTGGTCAACGGCAGCGCGTGGCCATTGCCCGCGCGATTGTGAATGAGCCGCAGGTTCTATTACTGGACGAGCCTCTATCTGCGCTCGATCTGAAGCTGCGTACAGAGATGCAGTACATACTGCGTGAAATGCAGCAACGGCTAGGCATTACCTTTATTTTCGTTACCCATGACCAGGAAGAGGCACTCGCGATGTCCGACTGGATTTTTGTTATGAACAAAGGGAAAATCGAGCAAAGCGGTACGCCTAACGATATCTATGATGAGCCGATCAACCGTTTTGTGGCTGATTTTATTGGCGAGTCCAACATTGTGCCGGGGGTTATGATTGAAGACTATCTGGTGGAGTTTAACGGTCGGCGCTTCGAATGTTTCGATGCTGGGCTTAAACCAAACGAAGCTGTGGAAATAGTTATTCGTCCCGAAGATTTGGAGATTTCAACACTGGAGCAGGGTAAACTACGTGTGCGAGTAGATTCCCAGTTGTTCCGGGGCGTGCACTATGAAATCAGCTGTTATGATGAATCCGGACATGAATGGCTTGTGCATTCTACACGTAAGGCGACTGTAGGCAGTGAAATTGGCCTTTATTTTGACCCTGAAGCGATTCATGTTATGCGTTTCGGTGAAACGGAGGAAGAATTCGACAAACGTCTGGAAGCTTACGCCGAGGTGGAGAGTCATGAAGAATAAGGGCAGATCGTATTATCTCATCCCTTATTACCTGTGGATCGCCTTGTTTGTAATCGCACCGGTGCTACTTGTCATCTATTATTCTCTATTTGATCTGGACGGGCATCTTACGCTAGATAACTACGTGAACTTTTTTACACCTGTGTATTTAAAAATGTCGCTGACCTCATTCTGGTACGCGTTTCTAATTACAGCATTCTCTTTGCTGGTCGCCTATCCGGCGGCTTATCTGTTGACGAGAACGAAGCATAAGCAGCTATGGTTACTGCTGATTATTTTACCGACATGGATTAATTTGCTGCTGAAAACTTACGCTTTTATCGGCATATTCGGTACGTTCGGGCCGATTAACAATTTCTTTGATCTGCTGGGAATCGGAGAACAGCAAATTTTGTTTACGGGCTTTAGCTTTGTATTTGTATCCGTGTATATCTTTATCCCATTCATGATCCTGCCGATCTACAGTGCTTTGGAGGATCTCAATTTATCCTTGCTGGATGCGGCACGTGATTTGGGTGCTTCGGGCTGGACAACGTTCCGGCGCGTTATTTTTCCATTGACCATTTCGGGTGTACGTTCCGGATGTATGGCGGTATTCATACCAGCGCTGTCCCTGTTTATGATTACTCGTCTGATTGCAGGCAACAGGGTCATTACACTCGGTACTGCGATTGAGCAGCATTTTCTGGTCACACAGGACTGGGGCATGGGCTCCACGGTTGCAGTATTTCTGATTGCTATTATGGCGCTGTTCATGATTATTACAGGCGGATCGCGGAGAGGGGTGCGGAATGAGAAATAAAAACGGGTTCTCCAATCTGTACCTAGTGCTAGTGTTCGCTGTTCTGTATGCGCCAATCTTTTATTTGATGTACTATTCGTTCAACAGCGGGGGAACGATGCATAAATTCGAGGGCTTTACGCTGGATTATTATCGTGAGGTTCTTCAGGATACACGTTTGATTATTATCATGATCAACACGCTTGTAATCGCGCTTCTGTCCTCGGCTATCGCCACGCTTATCGCTATTATTGGTGCACTGGCCATTAAGAGTGTACAGAACCGCCGTGCTAAAAACACCTTGTTATCTCTGAACAACGTACTGATCGTTAGTCCGGATGTCATTATCGGTGCATCGTTCCTGATCCTGTTCACCATTGCTGGCATCAAGCTTGGCTTCGTGTCCGTCCTGCTCTCGCATGTCGCGTTCAGTGTGCCGATTGCCGTGTTGATGATTCTGCCGCATTTACAGGATATGAGTCCTTCATTGACGGATGCAGCGCGTGACCTTGGGGCAAGCCGCAAGGATGTTCTGACTAAGGTGATTCTGCCGATTATCAAACCGGGGATCTTTAGTGGATTCTTCATGGCGCTTACTTATTCGCTAGATGACTTTGCAGTTACGTTTTTCGTAACGGGTAACGGTTATTCGACGCTATCTGTTGAGATTTATTCCAGAGCTCGGCAAGGGGTATCGTTATCCATTAATGCTTTGTCGACGCTGATCTTCCTGTTCACGATACTGCTTGTTGTCGGTTATTACTTCTTGACTCTTAAGAAGAACCGTCAGAATACCTCGGAAGCTGTGGCGGAGCCGGTAGCGGAAGCGGGGGTGCCTAGATGAAACAGCTGGTAAATGCTTTTCTGGCGATCGTGATCACGGCATTTGCGCTAATGTACTTGGGCTCCTGGATGAACTCGAGAGAGGGCTATTCCGGAGGAAATACGCTGACTATCTATAACTGGGGCGACTATGTCGATCCTGATCTGTTGAAGGAATTTGAAAAAGAGACTGGATTAACGGTCATTTACCAAACATTTGACTCTAATGAGGCCATGCTAACGAAAGTGGAGCAGGGTGGAACTACTTTTGATGTCGTAATTCCTTCCGATTACGCCATTGCTAAGATGAAAGAAGAAAATCTGCTCATACCGCTAGATCATAACAAGATTCCGAATCTAAAGAATATTGATTCACGTTTTATGGACCTTTCTTTCGATCCTGGCAACAAGTATTCCGTACCTTATTTCTGGGGAACGGTCGGGATTATCTTCAACCCGGACATGACCCAAGGGATGGACTTCACCAGCTGGGATTCTCTCTGGGACAGCAGACTGAAGAACAATATTTTCTTGGTCGATGGAGCGCGTGAAGTGATGGGGATGGCTTTGAACAGCTTGCACTATTCCGTAAATGACCGGGATGAAGGGCATCTTCAAGAGGCGCTGACCAAGCTGAATAAACTGTCCCCTAACGTAAAAGCAATTGTCGGAGATGAAATCAAAATGCTGCTTGCAAATGAAGAAGCAGCGGTCGGGATTGTGTGGTCCGGTGATGCTTCTGAGATCATGGATGAGAATGATAAGCTGGATTATGTAGTGCCTGAGGAAGGCTCAAACAAGTGGTTTGATAACATGGTCATTCCACGAACTGCGGATAATGTGGATGGTGCGCATAAGTTCATTAACTTTATGCTTCGCCCAGATGTTGCGGCTAAGAATGCAGAATACGTAGGTTATTCCACACCTAACATTCCTGCGCTGGAGCTACTGCCGAAGGAAACCTCCGAGGATACCCGGTTCTACCCGCCTGCCGAGATTACGGATCGGCTTGAGGTGTATGATAACCTTGGGAAACGGATGCTTGCTCATTATAATGAGCTCTTCCTGAAGTTTAAGATGAATAAGAAGTAAGTCGTTTGGAGGTAAAGTCAAACGACTCCAAGAGCGTCTACATGCGGATTCCCGTGTTAGACGCTCTTTTTTTGAAGCTTAAGAAGGATAAGTTTCACGCTATATATTATCCTTATATTTTTCGCAGAAACAATCAACGTCCTGAAAGAATGCCGAGGGCAAGGCGCTCCTTCTTGGCCGGAAGAATATTGTAGTATAATGGCTAGGATGGATAACAGGAAAAGAGGGTACGAATGCCTACTATACTAGTTGCTGACGACGATGCGAACATTCGCGAACTTGTCTGTTTATTTCTACGTAACGACGGATTCGATACAGCTGAAGCTGCAGACGGCAAGGAAGCGCTAGCCGTTTATGGCTCTAAGCATATTGATCTTGTTGTACTCGATATTATGATGCCGATTATGGATGGTTGGACGCTCTGCAAGGAGCTCCGAAGAGCCGATCCTGATCTTCCCTTACTTATGCTCACTGCGAGGGGGGAGACCTGGGAAAAGGTGAAGGGCTTCGAACTGGGGACAGACGATTATTTGACGAAGCCATTCGATCCACTGGAGTTGACGGTTCGTGTTAGATCCTTACTGAAGCGATACAAGATTGGTTCCACACAGACGATCCAGTTCGGCGATGTCATCCTTGATCGGCAGACCTATAAGGTGATGAGAGGAACCGAGTCACTGACGTTGCCACTCAAGGAGTTCGAATTGTTGTATAAGCTCGCTGGAACGCCCGGGCAAGTCTATACGCGCGAGCAGTTAATTAATCAGATTTGGGGGATTGATTATGCTGGAGATGATCGAACGATAGACGTACATATTAAACGGCTGCGCGAACGGTTTGCGACTACACCTGATTTTCGAATCGAGACCGTGCGGGGACTAGGGTATCGGCTTGAGGTTTACGAATGATCCAATCGTTATATACACGTGTTGTTCTGACCTTTCTGGTCTCCGTGATCGGAGGCACACTGATTTCTCTATTTGTGACAACCTGGGTATTTCAAGATAAATTAAACGAAAACCTGCGAATTCCCTTACTTCGTTTTGGTCAGGACATCGCCCGGATATACGAAACCTTACCATCACGTGAAGCGGATGCTCTTATAAGTGGAATGAAGCAGCTTGATTCCTACCATATTCGAATTTACGATGAGAACGGCCAGTTCCAGTCTTACGGAGTGCTTAATGGAGAGAGCCCTGTTACCGTGACTAGGGAGCAACTAAAGAAAGTATTGGGTGGTGAAGCTGTTCAAGTTAAACCGAGTATAGGTTCTTCCAACCTCTTAGGACTACCTTTGAAAACTGAGATGGGAACAAAGGCGATGTTTGTGGAGCCGCTTGTGCCTCCTACTTTGTCTTCTACGAGGAATCTGCTATTTAATTTTTTGGCGTATTCATTAATAACGGGAAGCGTATTAATACTGGTCGCTTCTATGTTCTTAGTGAGACCGATCAAAAGGCTTACAAAGGCAACTAGGCGTATAGCAACTGGGGATTTCAATGTCGAATTAAATATTAAGCAGATGGGTGAGCTAGGTACCTTGGCTAATAGCTTCGAGGAAATGATGCACGATCTGCAGCATCTTGAGCAAATGCGCAGGGAGTTCGTAACGAATGTGTCGCATGAGGTTCAGTCTCCGCTTACCTCGATATCTGGTTATGCTATTGCGCTCAAGAAAGTAGCCCTCACAGAGGATGAACGAAATCGTTATCTCGACATTATAATTGCCGAAGCGGAGCGGATGTCCAAGATGAGCGATAGTCTGTTAAAGCTGAGTCTGCTTGAATCGCAATCGCAACAACTGCGGCTTATCACGTTCAGTCTTGATGAACAGATCAGACGGGTAATTGTGGCGATACAGCCCCAATGGTCGGCACGCAACATTAGCTTTGAACTTGATTTGAAACCGGTAATTGTATGGGCTGATCATGACCTGTTAAGTCAGGTGTGGACGAATCTCCTTGGCAATAGCATCAAATTCTCCAAAGATGACAGTGTGATAACCGTCAGTATCATCCAAGAGTTAAACAACGTGACCGTCCGAATATCCGACACTGGTATTGGCATTTCTCCTGAGGACCAAGAGCGCATATTTGAACGATTCTTCAAGGCAGATCGTTCCCACAGTCGCAAGTATGGCGGTAGCGGTATGGGACTGGCGATTGTCAAACAGATCGTCTCGCTTCATCAAGGTGACATTCGAGTGGAAAGTGAACCCGGAAACGGAACGACTTTCATCGTGACTTTACCTATCACAACACCGACAGCTTAAATTTGATTGCAAGGGCTATTCTTCATACTCCGGCGTTACATGCAAACCTCCTTGCGTGTGATGCCGGAGTTTTTTTGACCTGTTCATATTCCGTTCATGTTGTCGTCATTAGGAGTACATCTTCTTTGGTTAAGCTCTCATTAGCGCAAATGTTAGGGCGACTTTAGAAATAGATTAGAACAGGAGAAGATGAAGGTGACACAAACGGAGGTAATAAAAACGGGGAACGGAAAGAAAAAACATAAAGTACGTAACTTGTTGCTAAAAGTATTAGGAGCAATAGTGATTTTGATCGTGCTTTTTCTAGCCGTTGTTTATACAGTTAATGTGATTAGCAACAAAACAGATCAGAAAAAAATACATCAATATGGTCAGTTAGTTCCTGTTGACGGAAAAAGTATGAATGTTTTGATCCAAGGACAAGGGGAGCAGACTATTGTGCTTATCCCGGGCTTTGGGACTGGAGCGCCAGCACTTGATTTTAAGCCGTTGATTGATGAGTTATCACCATTTTACAAAGTGGTCGCGGTTGAGCCGTTTGGTTATGGATTAAGTGATGAGACTGATAAGGAACGAACTACAGCGAATATCATAAGTGAGGTTCATGAAGCCGTACAGAATCTAAACATTGACCAATATATTCTAATGGGCCACTCCATTGGAGGTATTTACGGATTGGAATATGCGAAGAAATATCCAAACGAAGTGAGTGCATTTGTAGGGGTTGATAGTAGTGTTCCTGAGCAAGGCGGTATGGATGTTAAATTCCCGATAAAAAAATTAAAGCTGCTCAAAGACTCAGGTATCATTAGATTGGGATTGCAATTAAGCGGTGACCCTTATGATGGACTGCCATTTGATGATGAGACCAAAAAACAAATGAAATTGATATCGCTCAAAAATATGAATAATTCCACTACCTTAAATGAAATGGAACATATATATCCTAACTTTGTCGCAGCCAGAGGGTTGAAATTCGACAAGAATCTTCCCATTATATTTTTTATACAAGCGAATAATACAACCGTGAAAGATTGGATTCCTCTGCATGAAGGGCAAGTTAAGGAATCTGTGCATGGAAAAGTGATGACATTCGAAGGCGGACATTATTTACACCATTCCAGATCTAAGGAAATCGTTGAGAACCTAAATTTGTTCATGGAAGAAGTCAAATAAAATAAGAAAACGCTCCGACCTTCCTCCTAAGGGGAGAATCGGGGCGTTTTTGCGTTATGGGTAGAGATTATTTGATGCCGATTCTCATTCGGTAGCTGATCAGAACCTCTAAGGTGCGTCCTTGGAAATGATCTTCGACGGCAGCGCTGAAATCAGCAATGTCTTGATCGAGTAAGGCAGCGTCTTGCTTCAGCACGGTTCGTATTCCACCTTGGCTTAGAGCGAGTCCTACATAGCGCCCTGAATCACAGGACTCTAGATTATGAAATACGATTTCTCTAGCAAAAGAGAATGCGCCACTAGCCTGAATCTGTGACAAATGCCCTTCTTTGTCCCATTTGTAAGCTCTCTCTGCATCCGGTAAGAGTGAGGTGAGCAGTTCCTCTGATTTGGAGATTAGTTGGTTGTAACGTTCTTCTACCTTCTGATGAAGGGGGAGGGGCCAGTCGCAATCGTAGGCCGCGAAGATGCCGCCCGTTCTTAAGACCCGGGATATTTCTCGAAGTGTACTTTGAGGATCCATCCAGTGGAATGACTGTGAGCAGGTCACAATGTCTACGCTGTCTGCTGCAAGTGGAAGCTGGTTAGAATAAGCTTGTACAAATGTGATGGATTGGGGATCTTCTATTTGGCTTAATTTATCGATTGCTTTTCCCAGCATATCTGGATTCGGTTCAATGCCGATGATGCTGTCCGCTACACCCTTCCACAGAAAAGTAGATAAGCCCGTACCACAGCCTATATCTGCGATGAGTGAAGGTGAGGTGCCTAAGTAATCGGTCAGCAGTTTGATAATCATGGCAGGAGCTTCGGGGCGGTAGCGGTCATAGTCATCTTGAAAGCCTAGGAATCGGTCGATATTCTGCTTACTATTGTTTTCAGGTATCATGTGATCCTCCTTCATAGAACCTATTTATAGGTCTATTGTATAGCCATCGCTCCAGCATGCCAAATAATGGTCACCAGGCAATCGCAGATAATGCTACTTAGAATAAACAAAATCCCCGGAGGACACCTTATGGGTGTAATCGGGGATCTAGGTAATATTTAATTTTATAGTACGCTAAGAACGTCTAGTACATGCTACCGAAGTAATGCAGGATCGATCGCAGGGACAAGTCCTTCTGCTGCAGCGCGATTTAGTAAGGCGGAAATTGCAGCGTAACCGTCATCGCCTAGGTTCATCGAGAAGTCGTTCACATAGAGATCAATATGAGATTTGGCCACTTCTGGAGCCAGCTCTTGAGCATGACTAAGCACATAGTCTCTAGAATCGGTAGGATGATCCCACGCATATTGAAGAGAGCTGCGAATCCAGCCAATAATGGCATCGGCATCCAGATCGCGGCGAGCAATGATCGCACCCAGTGGAATTGGCAATCCGGTATCGCTTTCCCACCAGCTGCCAAGGTCAGTCAGCATATTAAGACCATAAGACGCGTAAGTAAAGCGGGCTTCGTGAATCACCAGCCCGGCATCGATATGTCCATCGCGAACGGCAGGCATGATCTCATCGAAAGGCATGACAATGATTTCGCCAATGCCTCCCGTCACATGCTGTGCTGCCCATAATCTGAAGAGTAAATATGCTGTAGAGCGTTCGCTAGGCACTGCAATCCGGCGCCCGGCCAGCTTCTCGGGACGTTTGATCGCTGTTGGGCCACTTGCTGTAAGAAGCAGCGGGCCGCAGCCACGACCCAGTGCACCGCCGCATGGCAGCAGTTTGTAGCGATCAAGAACCCAAGGTAGAGCGGCATAGGAGATTTTAAGGACCTCAGGTCCTTCTCCGTTAGCAGCGAGTGTGTTAGTAATATCAATGTCGGCATAGGTTACATTAAGTTGTGGTGCATCCGGGACAAGCCCGTGTGCCCAGGCATGAAATACAAAGGTATCGTTAGGGCAAGGGGAAAAAGCGATATTAAGCTCAGTTGTCATTACAGCACCTCCAGTAGTATAGCGGCTGCCGCCGTTAATGCTTCCATTGCATCGCCGATCTTCCAAGCAGCCCGGTCGCGGGGACCGACCGGGTTCGAAATAGCGCGGAGCTCCAGTACGGGGAGCCCCAGCGCTTCAGCGGCCACGGCAACTCCGTGGCCTTCCATCGCCTCCGCGACGGCAGTAGGATGCCGCGCGATGAGGGCGGCGGCCGTCTCCGCGGTGCCGGTCGCCGTTGAGACCGTAAGCACGGTCCCCGTGCTTACGGTCAGTCCGGCCGCTGTCAGCGCGGCCGAAACCGCCTGCACCGTGCCGCGGTCAGCCGGCACGGACACGCTGCCGAAGCCGAGCTCGGCAGCGCTGCGGAAGCCCTCCGGCGTCTCGGCCCCGAGGTCGGCGGCAATCATCTCGCTGGCAACGACCAGCGAGCCTAAAGGTGCCACCCCGGGGAACCCGCCGCCGATCCCAGCGCTGATTACGCAGCCGTAAGACCCGGCTGCGAGTGCCGCGGCGGTTCCCGCCGCCGCTGCTGCCGTACCTGCGCCGGCAGCAATCACATGGAACCTGTCGCTGCCTTGCAGGCCGCGCAGGACCGCGTCCCGCTCTGCGGCTACGGCTGTTACGATCAGCACGCGCCGCGTTCCAGCTTGTTGCTCCACCATCAGGCTGCCTCCTTTAAGGGTTGTGAAATCGCTTCCTAAATAGTCATTCGTAAAGACAAGAATACGCCGTTTTAGGGGTCAGGTCAAACTTAGAGTGATTTTCATCACGTTCGTAAAAGATCGCAAATGAAACATAAGCAGTTCGTTAGGCCGCTTAATTAATCTTTTTTAGCGGCGAGGTTGACAAAGATAGTGTGAAGAAGTATAGTTATCTTAACTTAAAGATATTTAATGTAAAGACATTTACATTGTATTGAACAACAGGGCTGTCCGAGTGGAGGTGGAAATGATGAGTAGTACCGAAGAGAACGTACGTAATGCAGAGAATACTACGGAGATGGATCAGGCGTCTTCTTTAAAGTTATTTGTTGTATTATCTAAGGCTTATAGAAGCTTGATGGATCAAGCTGTGAAGGATATGAAGAGTTATGGGCTGGCATCTGCCGAGTTCATGGTGCTTGAGGTGCTGTATCACCGGACCCGTATTCCACTGCAACAGATCGGGGAGAAAATTCTCGTTACGAGTGGAAGCATCACCTATAATATCGATAAGCTGGAGAAGAAAGGTCTGCTGAAACGTGTGCCGTGTAGCGAGGACAGACGCGTGACCTATGCGGAGATTACGGATGCAGGGCGTGAGCTGTTCGATCAGATTTTTCCGCGTCATGTGGCTTCGATTCATGATTTGATGCGTGGACTGGATAAGGATGAGAAGGGGCAGGCTATCGAATTACTGAAGAAGCTAGGCAAAGGTGTATAGGAGCGCTGAAATAGCGTAATGAAGGGCACATCTATAAGGTCGGAAGCAGTTCGCTGCTTCTTACCGCTGAAAGACAAAAATTTTTATCATATATCTTAATGTTAAGATAATTAAATCAAAGAAAATTGGAGTGGATTAACAATGATAAGTGTAGGAATATTATTGATGAGATTAGTGATCGGGATTGCATTCATAGGACATGGTGCACAAAAGTTATTTGGATGGTTTGGGGGTTACGGCCCGAAGGGTACAGGTGGGTGGATGGAGTCCATCGGCATTAAACCGGGGGTTACAATGGCAATACTGGCAGGAATAATGGAGCTGGCAGGCGGATTCATGTTCGCGGCAGGCCTTCTGACACCTGTTGCAGCGGTGTTGATTGTTGTCACTATGCTGGGGGCTATCATTAAGGTTCATGCTCCAAATGGCTTCTGGTCTACTTCGAATGGAATTGAGTTTCCGCTTACGGTACTGGTAGTTGCTGCAGGTATAGCACTTACAGGGCCAGGTTCGATTTCTCTGGACGCATTGATTTTTAACTAAGAAGGGGGTTTATTATTATGACACTTCAAACTGCAGGAATCCATCATATTACCGCTTTTGTTGGAGATGCTCAGCGTAATGTTGACTTCTACGCCGGCATTCTGGGACTACGGCTTGTGAAGAAGACGATTAATTTTGACGCTCCGGAAGTCTATCATTTATATTTTGGAAATGAGGCAGGTGCTCCGGGAACGATTATTACTTTTTTCCCTTCACCTGTAGGGCGTAAAGGAAGAATCGGCAGTGGTCAGGTTGGTGTAACGACTTACGCGGTACCGGTAGGCTCTCTGGCATTCTGGGAACAGCGTCTTGCCGCATATCAAATTTCAGTTACCCTTAAAAATAGAATCTCGGAATCTTATCTATCCTTTGCTGATTATGACGGTTTGCGCATTGAACTGGTGGAACGTGAGGAAGGGCCGCTTAGTAAATGGTCTTTCGGTGGGGTTCCTACCGAGCATGCGATCAAAGGGTTTGGAGGCGCTGTACTCTATAGCAACGATCCGCTACAAACTGCAGAAACGCTTGTCCATACGATGGGAATGGAGCATATCGCTGACGGAGATGGATACAGTCGTTATAGAACTACTGGCAATTCGGGTAATATTATTGATCTAAAGACAACACCGGTTCCGCAAGGAGCAGGAGGTACTGGTACCGTTCACCATATCGCTTGGCGTGCACAAGATGATGCTGAGCAGCTGGAATGGGCGCATCATGTACAGAGTCATGGACATCATCCGACACCGGTTCAAGACCGCCAATACTTTAATGCGATCTATTTCCGCGAAAGAGGTGGAATCCTCTTCGAGATTGCTACGGACCCTCCGGGCTTTGCCCGTGATGAAGCCGCGGATGCGCTGGGTGAGAAGCTGATGCTGCCATCTTGGTATGAACCGCATCGTGCGGTCATCGAAGAAAATTTAAGTCCTATTCAAATAAGAGAAATTGAGGTGAAGCAGGGATGATTCATGTATTCCATAAAGGTAAAGATGTAACGAAACCCACGCTTGTATTATTCCATGGTACTGGAGGCAATGAGCAAGACTTGCTGCCGCTCGCCGGGTTATTATCTCCCGATTCATCAGTGCTGGGCATCAGAGGAAATGTACTTGAGAATGGAATGCCGAGGTTCTTCCGACGGCTGGCTGAAGGGGTATTTGATGAGGCGGATCTAATCTTCCGTACGCATGAGCTCAAGCAGTTTCTGGATGATGCCGCCGCACAGTACGGATTCGATGCTGACAATCTGGTAGCCGTGGGTTACTCTAACGGTGCGAACATTGCGGGTAGCTTGCTGTTTCATTATAAGGATATTTTCCGCGCTGCCATTCTACTGCATCCAATGGTGCCGCTCCGCAATATTACGCTTCCTTCGTTGGAAGGCGTGTCTATCTTCATTGGAGCAGGCACGAATGATCCACTCATTGCTTCTTCGGAGACTGAGGATTTGGAGATTACTTTGCAGAACGCAGGTGCAGAGGTTACAACACATTGGGGTAATCAAGGTCATCGTCTGAGTGTTGCTGAGGCTGAAGCCGCCAGAGATTGGTTGCAGATGCGCAGCACATCCACAAATGCATAAAACGATCAGAATAACCGCCGAATGGCGGTTATTCTTGTTATACAGCCACCAATAACCCTTCATAAAAGGATTGATCAATTCACTTCCTTTACGTTAGTATGAGGAATACAAAAAAGGCCCAAGGGTTGCTGTAGAAAGGTTGAAATAAGAATCATGATTGGAATTCAAAAGGGTAATACGCTTACCGCTGATGGACCGTCACGGAAGCAGAGACTGCAGCTCGCTGTGATTCTTGGCTCCATTACAACCATCGGCCCGCTGTCGATTGATATGTATTTGCCGGCACTGCCTACGCTTGTCGCGGATTTCGGTACGACTGCTGCTTTAGTGCAGCTTAGTCTGACCTTTTTTTTGTTGGGACTAGCTTCAGGTCAGTTGGTAGCTGGACCGCTGAGTGATGTATATGGCCGCCGCCGTCCGCTGCTTATAGGGATGTTCATTTATGCTGTTTCCTCAGTATTATGTGCCTTTAGTCCTTCGATCGGACTGCTGATCGGTTTGCGGTTTATTCAAGGTCTTGCTGGCTCAGTAGGTGTGGTTGTCTCCAGAGCGGCTGTTCGTGATTTATATAGTGGCTCTGAGCTCACGAAGTTCTTCTCGCTATTGATGATTGTGAATGGTCTCGGGCCGATATTAGCTCCGGTTATTGGAGGTCAGCTGTTAAGAGTGACCACATGGCAAGGGATATTCCTCGTATTATTTGCTGCCGGAATTATTTTTTGTTTAACGATTTTATTGCGCTTGCCGGAGACACTGCCGAAGGAGCGACGCTCTAAGAGCGGGCTGAAGGGTACGCTGCTTACTTTCCGAGTATTACTGGGCAACCGTAAGTTTATGGGTTATGCCTTGTCTCAAGGTTTTGTAACGGCATCTATGTTCGCTTATATTTCAGGTTCTTCTTTTGTATTGCAAAATATTTTTGCGGTTACCCCGCAGGTATATAGTCTGATTTTTGCTATGAATGGGATCGGGATTATTATTACGGGTCAAATTGCCGGCAGACTTGCTGGTAAGGTAAGTGAGACTAAGCTGCTGCTTAGTGGACTATTGCTCTGTACGATGGGAGGTATCTTGCTGCTGCTGACGATTCTAGTAGGAGGAGGATTAATCCCAATTCTGATCTGTCTATTTGCAGTTGTCTCCAGTGTGGGGATTGTCGGAGCGACCAGCTTCTCATTGGCGATGCAAGATCAAGGCGAAACTGCAGGCAGTGCCTCGGCGTTAATCGGTTTAATTCCTCTACTGTTAGGTAGCTGTGTAGCGCCACTTGTTGGTCTTGGGGGAGTTGAGTCAGCACTTCCGATGGCCATAGTGATAGCATGTACTGGAGTTCTCTCCATTTTGTCTTATCTGCTGCTTGTTAGACGGGGAAAAGCCAGCGCCTAGCAGTCTATCTTTGTAACCTAGCAAGTAGTACTTTCAGCAAACTTTCAGCGGGTCTTAACGTTCCTTATCTGCAAAAGGATTATATTGGAGGTAAGGAAGGGAGGGATGACCATGAGTATATCAGCAGTTTCAGGTTCCACATCGTATACCACCTCGACATCAAGCACTACAGATACCAGTGCGCTTGAGAAACAAAAAGCGAAGCTGGAAGCTGAACTAGACAAGATTGATGCCAGCTCAGACGATGAAAAGACCAAAGAAACGAAGACGAAGCAAATTGAGCAACAGATCAAAACCATCGAGGCACAAATTTCACAAAAGTCTCAGAGCAGCACTTCCACCGCAGGTAGTGGAGTAGAGGCACCTGCCAAACCAGCGAACAATGCGCTTGCTGCAGCAAGTCCGCAAGAGATCGCTACCGCAACAACGGATAGTAAAGGCAGATTTGATATTCGAGTATAAACGCTAGCAAGACCCATGTTACATAACAGAGAGGGCATCCTTTGCCGTGAGGGATGTCCTTTTTGTTATGCATTTTTATGTGTAAACTACAGTTTCAATGCCCTTTAGCGGTATAGAATTCCAATAACAATCTTTAACTATTGCAGGGGTTGGGGCTGTACTGGGAGTCTAATTGAATAGGTGTTGATTATCATGGGTTTTTTATTCCAATAATTGTTATAATGAAATGGTTGAAAATTTGTCTAGCACAACGTGTGTCAGCGGTAAAGGCAGGTGGCCTCATGCATTCAAAACAACAGACATTAGAAAGATTTAAAATTGTAAGGCTGTTCTTATCCATATACCGGATACGGGCGGTGAGAGCTCTCTTTCCAGTGGCTATCATAGCGCTGGTGTATTGGGAGGGACAGCATGAGCTGAAGCAGGTCCATTTAGGACTTATCATGCGTGAATTAAGAAGATTACCTACGTCCGCTGTCTTGCAAATGATCGGATTCGCACTTCTCGCAGTAGCTGTCATGAGTGCCTATGATTATTTGATTCGGGCACATTTCCGTTTAAAAGTAGGGCTCTGGGACACCTTCCGTTATGGCTGGATTGCTAATACGTTTAATAATTTGATTGGTTTTGCGGGTCTGGCTGGAGTAGGTTTACGGACGTTGATGTATAAAAAAAGCGGTGTGCCAACTTCCGTCCTAACGCCGGCAATCGTGTTTCTTTCACCGCTAATGATAACCGGGTTATCTTTACTTTCTTGGGCAAATATCTTTGGCCTGCTGCCGGCAACGGCATTGCTCGAAGAGCATCATTGGTTAGTATTTGCGGTATGGGGTATGGCGCTTTATTTGCCGTTTTTCGTGTTTGTACAGCGCTCGTCGCTTTATGCAAAGTGGATTAACCGGGGAAAGGGCAGAACGCCATGGCTTACAGTTGTTGCCTCTGTGGGTGCTTCCTTTCTAGAATGGAGTTTTGCCGGGGTAACCTTTTGGACAATCAGTAGCCATCTCTTGCACGATGTGCATTTTCCAGTCATATTCGGCATCTTTACAATAGCGGCTATTGCGGGCATCTTGAGTATGGCACCTGGCGGTATCGGTGCTTTTGACCTTATCGCATTGCTGGGTCTTACGCAGCTTGAATTCAAAAGTGATCAGGCTATGGCAGTGCTTGTCGTTTTTAGATTGTTCTATTATCTCATTCCGTGGTTGATCGGATTGGTGCTTGCTGCATTGGAGTTTGGTTTGCAAGGAAAAAAGGGACAAGATCGTTCAGCCCCCGGGTTTGAACCCTCTCTTAACATATGGCAAAAGATATGGGGTTGGCCAGGGCAGTATACTTTTCTGAGCGATCTTGGTGTGTGGGCTCTAGGCAAGCTTGTACTAGCTAGCGGGCTTATTCTCTTACTATCAACAGCTACACCTGGATTGTTGTATAGGCTGAAGATTACAGAGGAAATATTGTCATTCCCGATCATGCAGCTTTCACATCATTTATCTGTACTTATTGGTTTTATGCTCATTTTGTTGTCGCGAGGTATTACATTAAGGGTCCGTAGCGCATACATTTGGACCAGTGCTCTACTATTTTCTGGGTCTATATTTGCGGTAGCTAAAGGCTTTGATTATGAAGAGGCGCTGTTTCTGCTTCTCGTTGCACTCATTCTGTGGATCTCCAGATCCCGGTTCTACCGGATTAGTGCTCCCGTTAGCAGACAGAGTACGATCTGGTGGCTTGCTCTTACTTCGGTAATTGCCCTAAGCTACTATCTATTGGGAAGCCATGTACATCGTGGCTTTCTGAAGCATCTCCCACCCGGTGTGCAGCCAGAGTGGCTGCAACGGCATAGTGATGTTGCATTTACGGCTGTAGGGGGGCTAGCTTTCTCTTGGATCATTCTTACTTTACTGATCACTCTCAGACCTCACCGTAAGCCAGAGGAACTATTCGGAAACTTTGATATGGCAAGGCTGGAACGTTTTCTAGGGGAGTTTCAAGGCAATCCCTTAACTCATATGTTGTTTTTGGGTGATAAAAGCTTCTTCTGGGCGCAAGACGGCAAAGTGCTGCTCGCTTTCGCCAGAGTTAGGGATAAACTTGTCGTCCTTGGTGATCCATTGGGAGATAGAGGCCTCATGAATGAGGCGATCAGTGAATTTAGGCAAGCTGCGGATAAATACGGTCTGGTAGTAGTTTTTTATCAGGCTACACCTGAATTTTTATCGATCTATCATGAGCAGGGATATCACTTTTTCAAGCTGGGGGAAGAGGCGTTGGTAACGCTCGATACCTTCACGCTCAGTGGCAAGAAGAACAGTGATTTGCGCAGCGTATGCAACCGGTTTGAACGGGAAGGGTATACCTTTGAAGTTGCAGAGGTACCGCACAATGAAGATTTATTTAAAGAGCTGAGATCCGTTTCAGATGAATGGCTGAATGGGCGCACCGAAAAAGGGTATTCGCTGGGCTGGTTTAACAAGCCCTATCTACAGCTGGCTCCGATCGCGCTGCTGCGGAATGCCAAGGGGACAATACTGGCATTTGCTTCTATTGCATATGGGTATGATCAGGGCATGACCCTATCGATTGATCTGATGCGCCATCGAAAGAATGTGCCGAACGGAACGATGGATTACTTATTTGTCCGTTTGCTAGAATGGGCGAAATCTAAGGGATATCATCGATTTAATCTAGGTAATGCGCCTCTGTCCAGTGTAGGCGAGAATGCTGGGGCCTTGAAAGAGGAGAAGCTGGCTCATCTCGTATTTAAAAGAGGGGGGCATTGGTACGGCTTTGTCGGACTTCGCCGATACAAAGAAAAGTTCAGTCCGGAGTGGGAACCGCGTTACTTGGCTTATCCGGCTTCCATAGCGTTGCCGATCTTGACGCTGGATCTGGTGAGATTAGTATCCCGCCATCCAAAGGCGGAGGAATAGAGGGAGACGAGGGTGAAGTCTCTGTGTACATTGAAGCAACTAAAGAAGAGGAGGGCGTCTCAAAGTAGTTTTAGCTACCTGGGGACGGCCCTTTTTTGCGTTGAAGGTTATTTGAAGTTTCAAATGATGGTTTGAGTGAAGCACCAATTCAATAATTAGGGAATTTCTCCCTAAAATTCTAAGATTACTGGTCATTAGATTTATAATTAGGGAAAATATCCCTAATATTCATCTGATTTGGTGGAATTTCAAGCAATCACCCTAATTTTTAGGGAGGAATTCCCTAATTTCGTTAATTATAAGCGAATATCGAATATTATCAGGGAGCTTTTCCCTAATTAGTGGTTAAACCCACTCCGCTCACCGCAAAAACGCCTACCGCACATCCCCGCGGTCATTTTACGTCCCCGCAGCAAATTTCCAGCGCACATTCCTGCTCATATCCTCATCATCGTCTGTCATCATCACCCAATCTGAAAAGGGTTAATGGCTAAGTGAGATCCTTACTTGGACTATTCCATAAAATAGATGAGGCTGCCCCGTAAGCAGCATTCACTACTTTCGAGAGCAGCCTCATCTATTTTGAGCAGCACAACCTTTATTTTTCGTCGACTTCTGCATCAGGCAGAGCCCAGACAGATACGCTGCCACCGTTGACCGGGAAGGTCGCCCAGCCCTCTTTTTCAATCGTTATGGTCGCCTTGTGATTATGAGTAAAGTCTACCCATACTTCACCGGCACGTTGTTCCCCTACGAACATTCTTTTCTGACCGTTCTCACCGTTACTGATTACAACCGCGCATCCAGAGTGTTCAATCTCCTTCACCCCGAGGCGGGTCCAACCAATCGTGTTCGGGTGATCGAAGTAATCCTTCTGTTCACCGTAAGCCTTGTGGTAGCGGGTATATAGTAGTGGATCAATCGCCGCTTTTTTGCCTGCCACAGGTGTAGGTCCCTCGATCCCATAATAATCTCCATAAAAGACCACAGGATATCCATCGCGTCGCAGCAGGATAAGCGCATAAGCACTTTGCTTGAACCAGTCATCTACCCACGATTCAAGAGCCTCATGGGGCTGAGAATCATGATTGTCCACGAACGTTACGGCATTGGTAGGATGGGTCTGCACTAGTGTGTCGTCGAGGATTTTGGTTAAATCAAAGTTTCTACCCCCCAAGGAAGCTGAATGCAACTTGTAGTGAAGGGAGACATCGAAGAGGTCGATCTTATAGTCGACGGTATTTAGAAATTGCCGGCAGGATTCTAAATCCGAATTCCAGAACTCGCCCACGATATAGAAATCCTTCTCACATTTATTAAACATTTCGACCGCGAATTCTTTCACAAACTCATGATTGATATGCTTGATGGCATCTAAACGAAAGCCGCTGCAGTGAAGCGTGTCCACCAGCCATTTTCCCCATTGGATCATTTCTTTTTTGACTTCTGGATGACTGTAATCAATATTTGCGAACATCAGATAATCGTAGTTGCCGAACTCGTCGTCCACATTCTGGTTCCATGTTTTATTCTCGCCTGCGATACGGAATACACCTGTTCGCCCCGATTTGGCGTCAAAGTCAGTGCCGTTAAAATGATTGTGATTCCATTTAAAGGAAGAGTGTTCATCACCGCGGCCGGGGAAGGTGAATTTAGTCCAGCCCTCTATCTCGAAAGGCTTGGAGATTTCTTTCATCCGGTCATTAGGGTCGACCTCGATCACCTGGAAGACTTCCTTTTCA
Source organism: Paenibacillus sp. FSL R5-0345 (assembly GCF_000758585.1). Lineage (NCBI taxonomy): Bacteria > Bacillati > Bacillota > Bacilli > Caryophanales > Paenibacillaceae > Paenibacillus > Paenibacillus sp. FSL R5-0345. The sequence goes on along the minus strand of NZ_CP009281.1, from coordinate 6,469,660 downwards.
TCCGCTCCTGCCTTGTGATTCATGACCAAATCAACGTACACGGCAATGCCGTTTTTTTGACATTCCGAAATGGCTTCAATCAGTGCTTGTTTGGTGCCATATTTGGTGCGTACCGTACCTTTTTGGTCATATTCGCCCAGATCGTATAGATCATACACGCCATAGCCTGTATCGTCGGCGGAGACGGCCTTTGTCACAGGAGGTACCCAAACAGAATCAATGCCTACGGCTTTTAGTGCGGAAGCTGTTTCTTTCAGGCGATCCCAGTGTTTCCCATCCGCAGCGACATGCCATTCAAAAAATTGCATCATTGTATGGTTCCTCATTATTTCTTGCGCCTCCATATCCATAAAGCGAATTTTTTCTACACTCTGATTAGATTTTCAGATAACTCTTATTAAACGTAAAAACAGACTATGAAAAATAAGGCAGGCTGATGAATGCGCTGGGAGGGACAAAGATGCGATTTATATAGGCTTGAAAAGTGTAATTTCTGATCTCTGGGACAGATGGACGGCGTTACGCCCGTTTCGTTTGGCACTGTACAGGGCATGGTCGGCCTCTGACAGCAGCTCTTCCAGTGTATCTTCTGGGCTTAAGGCCTCTACGACTCCGAAACTGGCAGTCACATGAATAGGGCCGATCATGGTATGTAATGTACTATGCTCGATATCCGCACGGATGGTATCACAGAGAGATGCGGCTTGCTTTAAGGATGTGCCCGGAAGACAGATCACAAATTCCTCACCGCCATAACGGCCGAAGATGTCACCTTCCCGCATATGTCTGTTGCATACCTCAACAATGTGCTGAAGGGCTTGATCTCCATATTGATGTCCGAATCGATCATTAATACTTTTGAAGAAGTCTACATCCAGCAGAATAATTGATAATGAACTCCGATCGCTCGCGGACTGAATTAGAAGCCCTCTGCTCAGCTCCAAAAAATAGGTACGGTTATAAATCCCCGTCAGACTGTCCATCGTTGCCAATTGACGCAGCTTATCTTGAAGTAGTATTCGTTCAGTTACGTCAATCAGCATGATCATTTGTCCTGCTAAGTATCCCCCTTGTTTCTGTACGGGAGAGGATCGAATCTGATAGTAACAAATCTCGTCTCCTTTGTTCCAAGCCACTTCCCGTTCTTCGCGTAGCAGCGGCTCTGTATCCATAACATAGGACAAGGCATCTTTACCTGCATTAAGAAACAGTTGTGCCAGCGGTTTGCCAATCGCCGAGGAATTAAGTCCTTCTATCATATCCGCGGCTGCGCGATTGTAATCGACGAGCATGTCCGAACGATCGGTGACAAGCACCCCGTCTCTCATACTTTCGAACAAATTCTCACGAGCGATAGGTGCGGCTGTTAACATGCCTCTTGATAGGATAGACCAGATATATAGGGTGGAGGTGATACTCATAATGATCGGAACGGGATCCATGCCGTAAGGAGTCAGGCCCATCAAATATAAAAAAGAGCCTAACGTTGGGAGGCTTAGTCCAATTAGAATGGTAACGATTTGTCTGCGGTATACCCGTTTCATCCGATTCCACTGCCATAACATGAGGCAGATGGCTGCCAGTAGACAGCCAAAGGTAAAGCTGCCGTGAACGATATACCAAGGACCCATTACTACATCAACGAGTGGGGAGGGGGTGTTGTCTCGCAAATAAATGGACTTATAGAAGAGATGGTGATAATCATTGGTCCACACCATCAGTGTTGTGATGAACGGTATGATGTACAGCGCTGCTCGCATGCTCTTTTTAAATAGACTTTCCAGTCCCACGAAATGCATTACCATGATAAGGCTCGCCGGCGCTATAAAAGGCATCCCCAAGTACTCTACCTTAATCCAAAAACTCATTTCCTCCAGTGTTTTTCCCGACAGCTCTAGCGCGAAGCCGAAGGTATAAATCGCGGAAGTGCAGGAGCTTATAACAAAGGCTCTGATTCCTAAGAAATCAGTTTTCTTATAATAGGCGAAAAGGGCTAGTAAGACACTCAGAACACCTGATATAGCCACAATAACAATATAATTCGAAATTACAGATCCCATGGGTCTATTGTCTCCTACTGAGGAAAGATATGGATAAATATTACCACATATCTACAAATATTAAAAAATCACTTTAATGCAAAACTTTAATAAATGTCCCCTAGACAAAATGACGCAATTTAGCGGGAGCTATTTTACTAATTGTCTAGTGTGAGTCCAGTGAACAGCGTGTAACATGTTAGTTAATACTACGTGAGAGAAGGTTCAGACTCGAAAATATCTGTTATGGGTAAGGTTAATTAACATTAAGTGCATAGCTTACTTTGATAAGGGGGGCTGGGGATGTCATTGCTCGCGACAAATATTCCTGAGATTCAGCTGGAAAATGTTGAAATGCGTTATAGGACGGAAGCTGCGGAAGTGCTTGCGCTGCATCAGGTGAGTCTTGATATTGCAAAGGGGGAATTCGTCTCACTGCTCGGACCTTCCGGATGCGGTAAAACAACGCTTTTAAGACTGATGGCCGATCTGATCGCGCCAACAGGTGGGAATATTGTAGTAGCTGGAAAAAGCGCTAGAGAAGCAAGGTTGGCGCAGAAATATGGCATTGTTTTTCAAAGTCCTGTGCTATATGACTGGCGGAAGGTGAAGCATAACATCACATTGCCGCTGGAGTTGATGGGAGTCAAAAAGTCGATCCGTGAGGAGAAGGCGTTAGAGCTTCTTGACCTAGTGGGCTTACAGAGCTTCGCAGATAAATACCCTTGGCAGCTTAGTGGGGGGATGCAGCAACGTGTAGCGATTGCCAGAGCCCTATCGATGGAGCCGGAAATTCTGCTTATGGATGAACCGTTCTCAGCACTGGATGAGTTTACACGTGAGCGTCTGAACGAAGAACTGTTATCCGTCTGGGGCAAGGTGCAGAACACAATTGTCTTCGTGACCCATAGTATTCCTGAATCGATATTCCTCTCTGATCGGGTGTTCGTTCTGTCCCCACATCCGGGTCGCTTGTCCGCCGTGGTTGATATTCCCCTGCCGCGTCCGCGTACAGCGGAAATGAGAAACAGCCCGGAATTTTTCGAACTGATCGCGCGTATTCGCGACAGCTTCGAAGGGGTGTAGAGATGAAAGGGGGCAGTATCTTTGTACGAGGTCGTCTGCTGCCGTTGTTTGTCTGGATATTTGGTTTGCTGCTCGTCTGGGAAGGAACTTCATGGATGTTGCTCCATGTGGTGGAGACGCCGCTAGCTCAGTCCAAGTTGCCTTATGTTCATGAGGTACTATCCACGCTGTGGAAGTATAGTGGCACACTTCTGAAGGAGGGGGCTGCCACCTTTGGAAATGCGGGTGTTGGCTTCCTGATAGGTGCGGTGGCTGGCGCCGCGCTGGCAGTTCTGATGAGCTTATCGAAGACGATAGAGCAGTTAACATTTCCTTACGCTATCGCCTCGCAGATGATTCCGATTCTGGGGTTGGCACCAATCATCTATGGGATTGTGAGAGATGAGCAGACTTCGCGGATTATTATCTCGGGTTATATTACATTCTTTCCGGTGGCTCTCAATATGCTGCGTGGCTTGCGAAGTGTAGACCCTTCCGCGCTGGAATTAATGCATTCTTATGCTGCGAAGCCTTGGGCTGTGTACTGGAAGCTAAAATTTCCGGCAGCTTTGCCTGGGTTGTTCGGAGGACTCAAGATTGCTGCTCCACTCGCTGTTACAGGTGCAATTCTTGTGGAGCTTATGGGTGCTCAGCATGGCATTGGCGTGATTATGCTACGTAATCTCTATTATGGAAGCTCTCATACCTACATGTTCTGGTCTACGGTGATTGTAGGCGCCTTGCTTGGAATCGTGAGCTATTGGTTGATCAGTCTGATCGAGCGTTTGGTGGCGCCGTGGCAACCTGAATTTCGACCGAAAGGGGGGGACCGCTAATGGAAACGGGCTCCGTTCGGGAGGCTTCATTTATTGGCTCTACTAGTACAGAAATAACCCAGCCGGCATTAACGGCTACACAGAAAAATGCTGCGACAAGCTCGCACCCTGTGGTGGTTGCGAAACATAAAGGTGGCTCGCGTGGGCTAAAGAAGGCGTTTAGTGCAGGGGTGCTACTGCCTGTATTGGCGGGTGTGTTGTTTCTTGGGCTATGGGAGTTTGAATTTTTTCATAAGATATTTGATTTGAAAAAATATCAGCTGCCGCTACCCACAGCCATTGCCGAGACGATGAAGGATAATTTCAGCTTGTTGTTGTCCTATACCGGATACACCCTTGCTGAGGCTGTGCTGGGAATGTTGGTTGGTTCGGCTATCGGTTTCTTGATTGCTTTAGCAGCTACAGCTTGGCCGCGTTGGGGTAGTGGAAGCTTAACGCTAGTTGCTGCACTGAACGCTGTGCCTATCGTCGCCCTCGCGCCCATTATGAATCTTTGGTTCGGAGATGGGATTGGTTCAAGAATTGCCATTGTTACGGCAACGACGATGGCTGCGATGGCAATTAACGCCTATAAGGGCATGGCTGCGATTGATCCGCTGGCGCTGGATCTGATGCATTCCTATGCGGCTGGTAAACCTGCAGTGTTCCGTTATCTGCGGATTCAGAACAGTCTACCTTATGTATTTACGGCGCTGAAGATCAACGCAACGGCTAGTATGATTGGGGCGATTGTTGGAGAATTCTTTTTCTCCTCCAAAGGGCTTGGGTATTTACTCTCCAATTCCATTAAAGTCGCCAAAATGCCGCTGGGCTGGTCGTGTATCGTTCTAGCCGCAATTGCCGGCGTGCTTTTCTATTTAGTGGTTGAGCGGCTTGAGAAAGTGTTCATTAAGTGGCATCCTTCGCAACGTAAATGAGCTCTATAACATCATTACATCCGGTCCTAGTGGGAAGGGAAAAGAGAAACCGCCCACGGCTGTATGCATAAAACGCACCACGATGATTGTCCATACTGTGCCGTCTTGAAATATAAGGAGCTATAAGTTTCACACTATACATTTTCCTTATATTTCTTGCATAAACGCTCATCGTCCTTGTAAGGACGCCGAAGGCGTTTATGCTTGTTACAAACAAAATTACGGTAGGGGGAGTTCGATTGATGAACGGGAAAAAACGCAAATTTCGTGGTGGAATGTTGGCGGTAGTGATGATGTTGGTAGTTTCTTTAATGGCAGGGTGTGGAGGCAACAATAATAATTCGGCCACTGAGGCAACTACTGCACCTGAGGCTTCAATAGCTCCTGAGGCAAGTGCAGCTACCGAACCAGTGGCTGATCCGGTTACAGTGAAATTGCAGTTGAAATGGGTGCCGCAGGCACAGTTTGCAGGGTATTTTGTGGCGCAGGATAAAGGATATTACAAGGAGGAAGGACTGGATGTAGAGATCATGCCTGGTGGCCCGGATATTGTTCCGGAGCAGCAAGTGGCAGGCGGCTCAGCGGATATCGGTGTTGGCTGGGTAGCCAGCTTGCTTCCGAGTCTTGAACAGGGGATGCCACTCGTGCAAATTGCTCAGATCTACCAAAAGAGTGGACTTGTCCTAGTCTCCAAGAAATCTGCAGGCATCAACTCCCCGGCTGATCTTAAGGGTAAGAAGGTCGGCAACTGGATGGGGGGTAACGAATTTGAATTATTGGCCCTATTTGATAAATACAAGTTCGATCCGAACAAAGATCTAAGCTTTACGAAGCAAGGGTTCACAATGGATCAGTTCTTAGGTGACCAAATCGATGCAGCCTCGGCAATGACTTACAACGAGTATCAAGTTGTGCTGGAGTCGGGCATAAAAGCGGAAGATCTGAATGTCATCGATATGAACACGGAAGGTGTTGCGATGCTTGAGGATAATTTGTTCGCCAATAAAGAATGGCTTGCGGAGAACAAAGAGACTGCGGCGAAGTTTGTTCGTGCCTCATTGAAAGGCTGGAAGGATGCCATTGCCGATCCTGCGGCGGCAGTAGACAGTGTAATGAAGCAAGCGGAAGACGGCAGTACAACGAAGGAGCATCAGTTGACGATGATGACTGAGGTTGCCAAACTGATTCTCCCTGAGGGATTCGACAGCTCCAAGATGGGGTATACCGATGCGGTTGCATTCCAACAAACGGCTGATATTTCGCAAAAGTTCGGTGTCATTAAAGAGTCTGCTAAAGTGGATGAAGCTTACACGAACGAAATCGTAGAAATGGCAGGAAAATAACCAGTTGAACTCAAGTGTTATAGTAGATGACCGCCTGATTTGGCGGTCATCTATTGTAATCAGCAGTCCATCAGTGCATCTGAAACAGAGAAAGAGGTGCGAGCTATGTCTCTCCTAGTAACGCAGGTTGAAAAAGTTAAGAATTATGTGAATGGAGCTTGGGTAGAATCTTTATCCGGACTGGAAGAAGAGGTATTCAATCCCGCGACTGGTGAAGTGATTGTCTATGTGCCTATATCAAGCAAAGAAGAGCTTAGTATGGCGGTCGAGGCTGCGGCTACGGCATTTCAATCGTGGAAAAGAGTCGCTGTGCCGCGTCGTGCGCGTTACTTTTTTCAATATCAACAGCTATTGGTAGAACATTGGAATGAGCTGGCGGAGCTGATTACGCTGGAGAACGGCAAGAGTTTGGAAGAAGCGCAAGGCGAGGTGCAGCGCGGCATTGAATGTGTCGAATTTGCCGCAGGCATCCCCACGTTGATGATGGGCAGCCAGCTTCCGGATATCGCTACGGGAATTGAATCCGGGATGTACCGCTATCCGCTAGGCGTTATCGGTGGGATTGCTCCTTTCAATTTTCCGATGATGGTCCCTTGCTGGATGTTTCCGCTCGCCATTGCTTGCGGCAATACCTTTGTGTTGAAGCCTTCTGAGCGTACGCCGCTGCTGGTTAATCGGTTAGCTGAACTGTTTGCTGAAGCGGGCTTTCCGCCAGGCGTGCTGAATGTCGTTCATGGGGCGCATGAGGTTGTGAACGGGCTGCTGGCGCATGAAGAAGTGAAGGCGATTTCGTTCGTGGGTTCCCAGCCGGTAGCGGAATATGTGTACAAAACTGGGACGGCGCAGGGAAAGCGGGTGCAGGCACTGGCTGGAGCCAAGAATCATTCGATTGTGCTACCTGATGCGGAGCTGGATAATGCGGTGAAGAATATTATCGCGGCAGCCTTTGGTTCTGCGGGTGAGCGGTGTATGGCTTGCTCGGTTGTGGTAGTTCATGAGGATATCGCTGAAGAATTGGTTAGTCGACTAGTGGCAGCTTCGGATGAATTAAAGATCGGCAATGGCGCCGAGGCTGGAGTGTTTCTAGGTCCTGTGATCCGTCAATCCAATAAGGATCGAACGCTGCATTATATTGAGACTGGAGAGGCTGAACAAGCTGAGCTTGTGCGGGATGGACGGAAAGATGCTGCGACCGGTGATGCTGGTTATTTTATCGGACCGACAATATTTGATCATGTGCAGCCGGGAATGACCATCTGGAAGGATGAAATTTTTGCGCCGGTATTGTCAGTGATCCGTGTGAAGAGTCTAAGTGAGGCTATTTCAGTAACGAATCAATCTCCGTTTGCGAACGGGGCATGTATTTACACAGATAGTGCAAAAGCGATCCGCGAGTTCCGGGAAGAAATTGATGCAGGGATGCTGGGCGTCAATCTGGGTGTGCCTGCGCCGATGGCCTTTTTTCCCTTCTCCGGTTATAAGAAATCGTTCTATGGAGACCTGCATGCCAATGGGCGTGATGGGGTGGAATTCTATACGCGCAAAAAAATGATTACTGCCCGTTATTAATGAGAATGGAAAGTTGAGAGGAGAAGAGTTATGCAGAGTCTGGGGAATGATAGCGAGCTTGCGGTGAACAAGGATCAGAAATATTTGTGGCACAATATTACACCTTATAGTGAGAAGAACCCGCCTATGATAGCCGCTTCGGCGAGTGGATCATGGATTACGGATATTCAGGGCAATCGATTTTTGGATGGGATGTCTGGTCTGTGGTGCGTAAATGTTGGGTATGGCCGCAAGGAATTGGCAGAAGCTGCATACAACCAATTGCTGACCCTGCCCTATTTTCCTCTGACACAAAGTCATCTCCCGGCGATTGCGCTGGCGGAGAAGCTAAATGAGTGGCTTGGAGACGAGTACGTGATCTTCTTTTCCAATAGTGGGTCAGAGGCCAACGAGGCTGCTTTCAAAATGGCCCGCCAATATCAGCAGCAAATCGGCCAGCATTATCGCCATAAATTCATTGCGCGTTATCGTGGATATCATGGCAGTTCGCTTGGTGCGTTGTCCGCAACGGGTCAGGCGCAGCGCAAATATAAATATGAACCGCTGACGGGTGGGTTCTTACATGTAGCTCCCCCGGACAGCTACCGCCGCCCGGCAGGGATGTCTGTAGAAGAATTTAACCTCCAGTGTGCACAGTCCATTGAGGACATGATTATTTGGGAAGGTGTGGAGACGGTAGCGGCGGTAATCATGGAGCCAGTGATTACTGGTGGCGGTGTAATTGTACCGCATCAGGTCTATCTGGATCGAGTGCAGGAAATCTGTCGTGAGCATGGAGTACTGCTCATTATCGATGAGGTCATATGCGGATTTGGCCGTTCCGGACAGAAATTCGGACACCACAATTACAACGTGAAGCCTGATATTGTTACGATGGCTAAGGGGCTGACTAGTGCTTACCTTCCCTTGTCTGCCACTGCTGTGCGTAAAGAGATCTACGAGGCGTTCAAAGATAATAGTGATGATTACGGTCATTTTCGCCATGTGAATACCTTTGGTGGCAATCCTGCCTCTTGTGCACTGGCGCTTCGTAATCTTGAGATCATTGAGCAGGAGATGCTGGTGGAGCGTGCAGAGCTTTTGGGCAAAAGGCTTAACGCTGCATTCAGCGAGTTGTTGGATCACAAGCTTGTGGGTGATGTCCGCAGTTTTGGTTTGGTGACAGGGATTGAACTGGTTGAAGACAAAATTAGCAAAAAGCCGGTTGAGCTGAATATCGTTAAAGGCATCATTGCTGAATGCAAATCCAAGGGACTTATTATCGGTAAGAATGGCGATACAGTAGCCGGGTTCAATAATGTGCTTACCTTCGCTCCTCCGTTATCCTCGACGGATGAAGATGTAGCGTTCATTATCGATACGTTTAAATCTGTACTGAACGGGGGCTGGGCAAAGTAATTTTGTCCGGGTACAGGAATTGATAGGCGCGTAGAGCGACCTGAATGGAGATTCGGTTCTCTGGCTGCATGAAGTCCTCCCCTAACAACTCTGTTATTTTGTCGAGACGATAATACAGTGACTGCCTGACGATAAATAAATTTCGCGCGGCAATCTGTTTGGAACCATCATGATCCAGATAGACACGCAGAGTGAGGAGTAGTTCACTGCCCTTAGTTTGGTCGTGGTCAATCAGCGGACCTAGATAGCTGCGGATGAAATTTTGTAATGTCTTTCCGTCATTTAGGCTAAGCAGTAGCTGGAATACGCCAAGTTCTTCGTAGAAGAGCAGTGACTTTTGGTAACAAGAGTATAACGACAAAGCCTGCAGCGCTTCTTGATATCCGGTAAAGGCTTGTTTTAGGCGCTTATGCGATTTACTGACTCCGATGACCAGCTGTAAATCCTTTAGCTTCTCGTCGGAGCGGATGTGTTGAAGGGATTCGAGTGCTTGTTGAAGTCGCATTTTTCCAGGCATTTTCGATTGAATGTCGAGTGCGATGACGGTGAGGCGATTGTTCTTGAGTGTGATCAGCGGACGTAGGGAATATTTTTCGAAAATGGAACGCAGGATGAGCGAAAGGTGGAAGGTGATGGATTCCCATTCGTTCTCTGAGCTGTTCCATTTTACGTCTCTGGGGTTCTTGATCTCGATAAGGCATACGCGGTAAGGGAGCTCGTTGACTACGTTGAAACTCGTTCCGATCAGTCCTTTTAGGCGGTTATCATCCTCTATGCGTCCGTTGATTAGCTCGTCGACCCATAGATTTTCTGAAAAAAGCTTACGCTCCTCCATATACCGAGTACGCAGCAGCTCCTGAGCGATGGACAGAGAGGCGGAATCCAGCAGCAGGCAGTCAAATTCCTGTGGCTTGTGATTGCATACCATCAGGATGTAAGCCCAGGTCTGATCCAGCGCGCCCACAGGTTTAACGGCGATCGTCTTTTGCCCGTATTCTCGGGTGTAAGGAGCGGTGTCTGGTTGAATGCCTTCCAGCTCGTCACCGAAGGCGGTGAAGAAATCCAGCAGAGGTGCTTGCTCTTCGGGAGAAAGCGCCGGGAAGAATAAGGGCTTACCTTGCAGCTGCATATATACGATTTGTGTGCGGGTGCTTTTACATAATAATTGCAGCACCTTCACTGTTCCTTGTGAGGTCAATGTCAGACGATGAAATTCACGAGAGATGCTTTCGAGTTCTTGCAGCATCCGGTGATGCCGATTGATGATGATGGAGTGGAGGTCCAGAGTGATATCTACGAAGCGGACCGTTCGGGTGAAAATGATCAGCGGGAAGTCATTTGTGTTGGCTAAGTCGATCATTTCTTGCGGGATGGTGCTGAAGTGAGTACCTAGTTCAATACATAGGCAAGCTGCATTCTTATCAATTAAATTCTGCATAAATTCCAAGGAGGAGGACAGATCGACACTTGCACCAATCCCCGTAGTCAAAATCATTTCTTCTCCATGAATCAGGGTATCGAAATTGGCACTTTCCAGTACATGTACCCAACGAATCGCACGGCTTAAGCCGCTCTTACCGCCGATGACTTCGGCTTCTGTGAATAGTGGTCTTTTTAAAGCGTCACGAATGGTTAATACAAGCTCCCAATCCATAGTTATTCCCCCTCGCGGTTCTGTGCGCCACCCTCTGTTTAGGTCTTGCTATTCTCAGCCTGTTCTCACACGTAAAAAATACGGTTTTGAAATTAGACAAAGTGTCTAATGCAACAAAAATTCGAAATGACTATAGTTTGATTAACGGATGTTAGTATATATAACTCGATCAGGGAGAAAGTGAAGGTTTTTTTCTGTTAATGCTTATATTACTACATTAATTCTAGGATGTAAGTAAAATATTCAGACAAAAGTTGAATTAATGTTATATTATATAACACAAATAAGAAAAATTATCCATAAGGAGGGACTAGTGATGGAGCATTCTTCTCCGTTAACAGCATTTACACCTGATATGTTCATGCGCAATTTCGCCGAGGCTGAGCCGCCTCTGACCCATAAGGGTGCCATGGATGAGGCCAATCGCTGTCTATATTGCTACGATGCCCCTTGTATAAAAGCTTGTCCGACCAGTATAAATATTCCCTCTTTTATTAAACGGATCGCTACTGATAATTTGAAGGGCTCAGCACAGACGATTATGGATTCCAATCCTGTGGGTGCCAGCTGTGCTCGTGTTTGTCCTACGGATGAACTGTGCGAAGGAGCTTGTGTGTTAAATGATGCTTCGGCACCGATCCAAATTGGACTGTTGCAGCGTTATGCGACAGATTGGGCGATGAATAGCGGAGTTCAATTATTTAAAGCAGGTATTCCTAATGGAAAAAAGGTAGCTGTAATCGGCGGTGGTCCTGCCGGATTGTCAGCGGCTAGGGAGCTCGCTCGTGAAGGTTGTGCTGTAGTGATTTACGAGGCGAAAGAGCTGGCAGGTGGATTGGATACGCATGGGATTGTGTCATTTCGGCTTCCGCAGGCTATATCGCTCTGGGAAGTGGAGCAGGTAGAGAAGCTGGGTGTGGAAATACGTACAGGTGTAAAAGTTGGAGTAGATGTCTCTGTAGAAGAGTTGAAGTCGAACTATGATGCCATCGTTTTGGCAGCGGGTATGGGTTATGTACCTCCGATAGGGATTGAAGGTGAAAAATTGGCTGGCGTATATGATGCCATTGCACTTGTAGAATCGACTAAGACCGGCATCCCTCTGCTAGAGCTGATGGGTCAGCGGGTTGCTGTCATTGGTGCAGGCAATACAGCTATTGATGCAGCTACATGCTCAGTACGACTTGGAGCCGCTAATGTAAAAATGGTCTACCGCCGGACTCGTGAAGAGATTACGGCTTACGACTTTGAATATGAATTCGCGAAACAAGAAGGTGTGGAGTTTAGTTGGCTTACCTTACCAAAACGTATCGTGGGGGATGAGCTTGGGAATGTAACCGCACTGGAATGTGTGCAGATGAAGCTGACGGATGAGCTAGGCAAGGATGGACGTCCAGTGCCTATCCCTATAGCGGGTTCTGAATTCTTGATTCCTGTTGATGCGGTTGTAATTGCTATTGGTCAAAAGCGTCGCCTGGATCTAATAGATTCCTTAGGCCTTGTGCATGACCGCGGCGTTGTGAGGGTAGATGAGGCTACTTGCCAAACCTCCGATCCGCAAATTTATGCCGCTGGAGATATCATATTTGGCTCAGGTAAAGGTGAGGCGATGGTGGTATCTGCAGCGCAGCAGGGGAAGGACGCAGCCTATGCAATTGTGAAACAGTTCTCAGGCCAGCAGGAGGTTGTCGTTAGATCTGCGGGTTGAGCTTAGAAATCAAATTGGATTTTACAAGACAGGGAGGGAACATCAATGGCAGATTTAAGTATTAATCTCGCAGGAATCCAATCACCCAATCCGTTCTGGCTGGCCTCTGCGCCGCCTACGAATACAGGCTATCAAGTGCAAAGGGCCTTCGAAGCAGGTTGGGGCGGGGCAGTGTGGAAGACGCTCGGTGATCCGATTATTAATACCTCATCGCGTTTTGCGGCAGTGAATTTCAACGGGCAACGTGTTGCGGGCTTTAATAATATCGAATTGATCACCGACCGTCCGCTTGAGGTCAATCTGAAGGAAATTTATGAAACGAAGAAGAGATTTCCGAATCACGCTATTATTGCCTCCCTGATGGTAGAACCTTCGCAGCATAAGTGGCATGAGATTGTTAAGCGGGTAGAAGATGTCGGCGTAGACGGTCTGGAGCTTAACTTTGGTTGTCCACACGGGATGGCTGAGCGTGGGATGGGCGCGGCTTCGGGGCAGCAGCCTGATCTGGTACAGGCGCAGACCACTTGGGTAAAAGAAGTGGCGACCACTCCGGTGATTGTGAAGCTGACGCCCAACATTACGGATATCACTGTCGTTGCCCGTCATGCGGTTAAGGGTGGGGCAGATGCGATTAGTATGATCAACACCATCAACAGTCTTGCAGGGGTAGATATTCATAGCTGGAATACGATTCCGAACGTTGGGGGCCAGGGTGCGCATGGCGGCTATTGCGGTCCGGCTGTGAAGCCAATTGCGCTTAGTATGGTGGCCGAGTGTGCCCGTGACCGGGGAGTAGGCATTCCTATCTCCGGTATTGGAGGGATTTCGACCTGGCAGGATGTTGTTGAATTTATGCTAATGGGCGCTACGGGCATTCAAGTGTGTACAGCGGTCATGCATCATGGCTTCCGGATTGTGGAAGAAATGATCGATGGGCTGAACAACTATTTAGATGACAAAGGGTTGGCTTCCGTAACAGAGCTAATCGGAAAATCGGTATCCAGATACTCCAACTGGGGAGATCTGGATCTCAATCATAAGGTCGTTGCACGCATTAATGAAGAGAATTGTATTAACTGTAATAAATGCCATATTGCCTGCGAGGATGCTTCACATCAATGTATTGATATGTTAACGAATGCAGATGGGAAAGCTATTCTACAGGTGCGTGAGGAAGACTGTGTAGGCTGTAATCTTTGTTCTATTGTCTGTCCAGCAGACGGGGCGATTGATATGGTTCCAGTGGACACTGGGGCTGCGCCTTTAACCTGGAATCAACGCCAGAAAGTGATCAGTAGTTTGAACGGCTCCTATTCGGAAGCGGAGGTGGTGTAAGGATGAAGAAAATTATTAAGAATGGAATCATCGTTACCGCAGCGGATACTTATACAGGCGATGTGGCTATTGAAAATGGTGTTATTACAGCGATTGGTCTCCATTTGGAGTCTCCAGGTGCGGAGATTATAGATGCCTCTGGGTGTTATGTATTTCCTGGCGGTATTGATCCGCATACACATTTGGATATGCCTTTTGGCGGTACAGTTACAGCGGATGATTTCGAGACGGGAACCATTGCGGCTGCATATGGCGGAACGACTACAGTTATTGATTTTTGCTTAACGACCAAAGGACAACCGCTACAGCAAGCCGTAGATACATGGCATCATAAGTCGCAGGATAAAGCGGTTATTGATTATAGCTTCCACCTTATGGTTTCAGAATTAAACGATAAGGTACTTGGTGAGCTTCCGGAGATTATTGAGAATGAAGGCATTACCTCACTTAAGGTATTTATGGCTTATAAGAATACTTTTCAGGCAGATGACGGCACACTTTTTAAGACGCTGCAAGCCGCGAAAAAAGAAGGTGCGCTTGTGATGGTGCATGCGGAGAATGGGGATGTCATTGAATACCTGGTGGAGCAGGCTTTAGCCGCTGGCAATACCGACCCGATCTTTCATGCGCTGACCCGCCCGCCGGAGCTGGAAGGTGAAGCCACAGGACGCGCGGCTTATTTAACAGAACTGACGGATTCACAGCTGTATGTTGTACATGTGACCTGTGCGGAAGCCGCTTGGAAGATTGCTGAAGCGCGTAAAAAGGGACTGCGTGTCTACGGCGAGACTTGTCCACAGTATTTAGTGCTGGATCAGACGGCGCTGGAAAAGCCTAATTTCGAAGGCGCCAAATACGTGTGGTCTCCGCCGCTGCGTGAGCAGTGGAATCAGGATGTGCTATGGGATGCGCTGTGGAGCGGCAGCTTGCAGACGATTGGCTCGGATCAGTGCTCCTTTGATTTTAAAGGACAAAAGGATCTGGGACTTGGTGATTTCTCCAAAATCCCGAATGGTGGGCCGACCATCGAGGATCGGTTTACGATTCTCTATTCGGAAGGGGTGCAGAAAGGCCGGATCTCGTTGAACAAATTCGTAGACATCATTTCGACCTCCAGTGCCAAGCTGTTTGGATTGTATCCGCAAAAAGGCACAGTAGCGGTAGGTAGCGACGCTGACTTAGTCATCTTTGATCCTTCTGTAGAAAGAATACTTTCTGCGGACACGCATCATATGAACGTCGATTATAATGCGTTTGAGGGGTTTGATGTAAAGGGAGAGCCTGTTTCCGTCCTCAGTCGAGGCGAGTTTGTAATTCGAGATAAGCAATTTGTCGGCAAGGCCGGTTCGGGAAAATATTTAAAACGCAAGCGTTTTGCAGCGGAGGCCGCTCTTCCGTCTAAGGCGGAAATTAGCGGAGGTGTAGTCTAATGTCTGCTTATGCGGAATATGCCAAAGAACAGCAAGAGATCGACGGGCTGCTCTTTAAAGGATATACAATTGCCAGTATCCAAGAGGACTTGGATGGCGCTCGAATAAAGTTTGTTAGAGGGGAACCGGCCAAGAGCTCGATAGAGCTATTGTTGCTGACGGCGGATGCCCGTAAGTATGTGACCACCGTTGTGGTTGCGAGTTTGATGGCGGCTGGTGAGCAGGCCAATTGTTACAGTGGAGAGGTTTGAGGTGAATGAATTGAAAGCCGAGTAGTAAGCTTCTAGATCAGGAGGCTTGGTGCTCGGCTTTTTGTGCGTCCGTAGCTGCTTCGCGGCTCGTAATATACTTTTTAGGGAAATTCTCCCCAAAATTAACCGATTACAGCCCCCAATTAGATGTTTTAGGGAAAATCTCCCTAAAAATCACTAAAATAAGGCCGATTTTGTTCGAAACCGCTAAAAATTAGGGGGATTTTCCCCAAAGTGCAATTTTTATCGTTTAAAAGATCAATAATTAGGGAGGGTTTCCCTAATCTATTTATCCTTCTGCTCACGCTCTGTACGCGCTATATACTCATGCCGTAATATGGACATGATATGCAGAGATTCAAAGCGTTCACCTACTTTTATGCAATCACGTAGAGTGCCTTCCAGTGTAAAGCCGCAGCTTTCATAGACATGCCGTGCCCTGGTGTTGTGGTCTCTAACATCTAACCATAGACGATGCGTTTCAGTGCTGCGAAAGATCCAGTCGGTCACGAGACGAAGCGACAACTTGCCATACCCAAACCCCTTGGAATGGATGACTATTCTTTTAATGCAAACGGTAAGATGGGTGTCTTGAAGCCCTGTTACGATCATATAGCCGACTCTTTTCCCTGTGCTGTCCCAAATTGTAAGGTGTAGAATATCTGGATCTTGGAGAGCTGTAGTGTGCTCCTCCTTACTCCATTGACCGATGTAGACGCGGTTTAGTTCACTTTGTTCAATGGCTAGAACGAACGCTAAATCCTGCTTAGTGGTGCGTTGTAGATCCAAGGCTTCTGAATGGAGAATCATAACCATGCGCCCCTGTCTCATATGTATTTTCTATCTATGGTAACGGATGATTAGCTTGCTGTCATTCATGTAGTTCTAGCTTGTTTTCTTTATATTGGAAGGGCTGTAGGAATGATCGAAACTTCGTGTATAATTGAGACCAGGTGTTAAGAATTCCAATCGGATGAGGAGATCAGCTGGTTATGTACTATCTTGATATTATGTCTTGGCTGACAGAGGATAATCTGCGGCATCTGCTTGAACAATATCGTTCGTTTGGGCCCTTTCCGGGCATCGCATTAACGTTTATGAAATCATTTATACCACCACTACCAACTATTGCAATCGTAGGATTAAACGGGGCTGTATATGGTTTATGGTTAGGTTTTTTGTATTCTTGGCTCGGTTTGGTTGCTGGCTGTGTGACAACATTTTGGATTATTCGCAAAGTAGCTTCGCATCGGTATCTGCGAAAATGGGCAGAACGTCCAAAGGTAGCCAAAAGTATGACGTGGGTGCGGCAAAGCGGATTCAGTTATGTGTTTCTACTTAGTATATTCCCGGTAGGGCCCTTCGTTGTAATTAATATGGCTGCTGGTCTTGCTGGGATGAGATTTCGATCGTATCTTCTTGCGCTCACTGTGGGCAAAGCGATCATGGTATTCGCAGTTTCATATATCGGAAATGATCTGGAACGATTTATCCGCCAGCCGTGGGAGATCATCTATGTCTTAGTGTTTATTGGACTGTCGTTATGGGGAGTTAAAGCTATTGAGGCGCGATTCGCTAGAACGGTGCAAGATGGAAATAAGGTCGCTTAGTCCTGTGAATGAATTATTTTGATAGAACAAAGGAGGAAATGATGATGAAATATCGTAAACTTGGCAGTACAGGGATGAATGTATCGGTGATCGGCTTGGGTACTTGGCAGTTCGGTGGAGAATGGGGCAAGGATTTCACTCAAGCGGAAGTTGACGCTATGCTGGATAAGGCTGGAGAACTGGGCATTAATCTGATTGATACGGCAGAGTGTTATGGAGATCATTTGTCTGAGAAGTTCATCGGGGGCTATCTGGCTCGCCGGAAGCGTGAGGACTGGATTGTGGCTACGAAATTCGGGCATCATTTTCAGGGTCATTTGCAGCGGGAACAGCTATGGCGTGCTGAGGATGTGCTGAAGCAGCTGGATGATTCCCTGCGTGCACTTCAGACCGAGTACATCGACCTCTATCAATTCCATTCCGGAACGGATGAGCAATTCGATAATGACAAGCTGTGGAGTATGCTCGACAGACAGAAGCAGGCAGGCAAAATCCGTCACCTTGGTGTCTCGATCAGCGCATCGGGCTCGGGTGTACATCAGACCTCTGCGGCAGCGGATGTGCAGGCAGAGGCCATACAAGTAGTATATAATCGGCTGGATCGTCAACCGGAGGAAGAGATTCTTCCACTCTGCATCGAGAATCAATTAGGTGTGTTGGCGCGTGTTCCGTTAGCGAGTGGTTATTTAAGCGGCAAGTACAAGCTGGATGCGGTATTTGATCAGGGTGATGTGCGTGCTAACCATAAAGAGGATGTAAGACAAAAGCAGCTGCGGGCTGTAGCTGAAATTGCTGCCAACGAAGTGCCTTCGGGTCTCGATATGGCGCAGTGGGCTTTGGCGTGGTGCCTTCAGCATCCCGCAGTAACCAGTGTGATTCCAGGTTGTAAGAATGTAGAACAGGTCATTTCCAACGCCAGTGCTGCTGATCTGGACATGGTGAAGGATACTGCGCAATAAGCTGGAAACTACACCGAAAAAAGCGCTTTGACCTTCGCCTCAGCGGGATCCTCATTGTAGATATGAGTCCAGCTGTTCGTTGAAGCATCATAAAGATAATCCTGCTTCCATTGCTGGATATGGATCACGATATTTCGTATAGCGGATACAATTCTCTCTACCTCCTGATTCGTCATAATGGGGTGTAGAGAGATGCGGATCCAACCCGGTCTAAGCGACTGGTCTCCTACGGTAATAGCCTCAGCGATTTGAGCAGATTGCGCCCACCCTAATTCAAGAAGGTAATGCCCATAAGGACCTGCACAAGAGCAACCACCCCGGGCTTGTATACCGAAGCGATCATTCAGTAGTTGGACTGCTAAGTTATAATGGATATCACGTAGTGTAAAAGAGACAATCCCATGGCGTTCTGTATGATGCCCAGCCAGTAAAGAGCACTCGGGTATGCAGCGGAGTCCGTTCATTAATTGCTGGCACAGCTCGTGCTCTCTAATCGCCATATAATGACCGTTTCCATTCATTTGATCCTTCAGTTTCACACATAATGCCGTTCGAAAGGCTTGCAGAAACCCCGGCGTTCCCCCGTCTTCCCGCATCTCAATTTCATTGGTGTAACGGCGTCCTCCCCAAGGATTGACCCAAGCCACTGTACCTCCACCCGGTTCGTCAGGAATACGCCCATTACTTAGTGCTTCATCAAAGATTAGAACTCCGTTCGTGCCCGGTCCACCCAGAAATTTATGCGGAGAAAAAAAGATCGCATCCAGCTTCTCCAGTGGTGAGACCGGATGCATATCGATAGGCTCATAGGGAGCACTAGCGGCAAAATCTACAAAACACAGGCCTCCGTGACGGTGCATCATCGCGGCAAGCTTTTGGTAGGGAGTCTGAATTCCGGTCACATTGGAGCAAGCCGTAAATGAACCGATTTTCCAGTGGCGATGCTGATATAACTTTAACTGCGCTTCAAGCTGCTGAAGATCTACATTCCCGTCCTCTCCGGGAGGAACAGTCACAACGTCACCAACTCCCTCCTGCCAGGGAAGAATATTGGAATGATGCTCCATATGGCTGGTGAAGATCACAGGACGCTCCTCCATCGAATGGAAACCATAGTCCTGAAGCCATTCAGGGAGCCTTAAGCCCATGATTCGCTGCAGCTTGTTTACAGCTCCCGTTGTTCCATTTCCGCAGAAGAGCAAGACGTCCTGAGGGCCGGCATTTACATGCTTTTTGATGATTTGTCGTGCTTCATGATAAGCCAGTGTCATGGTTAATCCGGTAGTGTTGGAGTCTGTATGCGGATTGCTGACATATGGACCGAAGGCTTCCTGCAGCTTCCGTTCGATCGGTTCATATAAACGTCCGCTTGCTGTCCAATCGGCATACAGCAGTGGCTGTCTACCATAGGGTGTGGTGATCTGATGCCGAATTCCAATGGTGTGCTCGCGAAAAGTCTCGAAATGGTTTTGTAGTGAAGCGGGCGTCTCTGCAGAAGAGTCGTGGATGATGTTTAGCACGGATTTCCCTCCAGCCCGTACACCGTCTATTCTAAAGTTATAGTGTGTTTTCGGCGTACCAGTAGTTTCTATGGCACCAGTATATGCTTGCTTGGAGAATTGGGTTAAAGCCTAGCGGTATCATTTAAATAAATAATTGGACGTCGCTTTCTAGTGCATCTTTTAAATACGCCGCAGCATCGATAATCTCGACCTCGGGCAGCAATTCCTCTGTTTTAAAGCCCATGATCTCGACGGAGAGCTTGCAGGCATAGAATTTAATGTTTTTTTTACGAGCCCCTTTCAGAAAATGAATCAGCTTCGGCGCGCCTTGCTCCTCCATCATTTCTTCTAACATCATTCGGCCCAGCCCGCTGAAGTTTAAATGGGAGAGAGGTAGCTGTCCAGGCCCCTTTGGCGTAATAACATCCATCAGCTTCTCATAAATACTCTTATCCTCGAGTGTCATTTTTTCCGGATCACGCACCAGAAACAGGCCCCAGAAAGAGAAAAACATCGTAACCTCGACATCAATATCTCGCGCGGCATTCGCTAGGATCAGTCCCGCCATGGCTTTATCATATTCTCCGCTAAACATCAGCAGATTGATTTTTTTACTCACCTGCATAGTCCTCCCGTTACTTATTTTGAATTATAAGAAAGTATAAGTTTCACGATATACGATTTTCTTATAATTCTCGCATAAACGCTTACCGTCCTTAAGAGGACGCCGAAGGCGTTATAGCTTGGAATGTCATTAGTATGGTTATGGTGGGGAGAAGTATGCGAAGCGACCTTCCGAATTCACAAAAAAAGCCCCCTTACGGGAGCTTCATCACCTTTATTCTGTTGCCTTAGCTTCTACTAATGTACCTCAGAATCTTTAGTTTCCGGATCTAGAGTGCTGCGGATATCATGGTAACGGGCGGAAAGCCAAATGCTTCCGGTAAATAATACGATGAGTCCAAGCACGATAGAAAATCGCCAGTCGCCTGCTTTGAAGTTCAGCTGAAGTACCGTTAGTACAAGCGAAACCTGGGTCCAGACCATTGTTCTTTTGCGAAAAGCCGCAATATCTCCAGTCATCTTTGGGATATTCCGAATGATTAAATAGGCAATAACTGCGAGAATAAGCGCAAATATAGCGGTTACGGCTAATTCAGAAGAGGATAGGACATGCATGGTCTCAGGCATCCTTTCGGCTTGCAAAAGTTAGGGTTCAAAAAAGGTGAATTACTATTTCTTGAAGATACCTAGCGGAGCTCCGATCGGTAAGAAAGTGCGTCCAAAATGAGCGTTTAGCACAGAAGCGCCACATCCGTATAAGGACACGACACCAATTCCAAGTTCGGCACAAGCAGCAAGCTTATGGAAGAACTCAGGAGCAATGCCGAAGGAATCAAAAGTGAGTCCAAGAAAGAGGAAATCTATCAATACAAAAATGATAAGCAAAACTCTATTAGCCTCAACCGCGCCAATGGTCATAAAGATCGTGAAGATCAAGTAACCCAGAAATACAAATCCGAGCTGCTTAGGATCTACAGCCTCTGCAAGCGTTGGGCCGAATACGCCGAGCTTGATTAGCCAGCTGCTAGCCATGCCGAACCAAAAGAAAGCGTAGGCGCCAAAAGCGGTCATACCAAAGGTGTTGTTGTGCTTAGCATCTTGAATTGCGGCAAATAGTTGAGCGAATGCTCCCAGGAAGATAGCCCAAGGAATGACGTAGCTAAGTCCTGTTGTAAGTTCAAGCTTCTGTGAAGAAGCAACCAATGTGACAATAGCCAGTCCGAAAAGCCCGATGGCGCTAGGGTCTGCGGTGACGATTTTGACAGATTGGGTGTTAGGGGATTGCGCTGACATGACAGTAAAAGCCTCCATTATTATATATAGTTTTACGCTCTTAAAAACAGCACTCAAAGAGCGCTGTTCATAGGCTTGCCTATCATATCATATCGGTATGTGCTTGCCTATAAAACAACACTCATTTTTTGTTGTAAAATGGTGGTCTAATGATAAATAAAGAAGTTATTGTCAGGTCCAACTTCAATTATCAGGCTCCTAAGCCAAACAAACGGAGAAACTATGCCAAGATTAGACATTATATGCAGTGATATTCTTCACAATCTGTTGAAAATTGATGTATAATAGTCAGTGATAATTATTATCAAGTCATAAAGAAAAGGCGGTAAGCTTGAAGTGAACAAATGGACATTATTTACCAAGGCGACCCGGTTTTGGAGCTTTTCTGTTATGCTCATCCCGATTGTTTTGGGGACCGTTGGGGCATATGTATGGGAAGGGACTTTCCATCCGGTTTTATTTATTCTTACCTTAATAGGGGCGATTTCTGCGCATCTATTCTCCAATATGGTGAATGATCTGTGGGATTTCCGCAATGGAACGGATACAGAAGCAAAGAATTCCGCTGGTGAAATCAGCACAAACTCCGGGCTACTCACAGGTGGGATCCTCTCGGAGTCTTTTTATGCAAGGATGACCTGGAGTATGCTGGCGATTGCCCTAATCTGCGGTGGAATTCTAAGTATATATAGCGGTTGGAACATCCTCTGGTTTGTGCTTGTGGGTGCTTTAATTGCTTATTTCTATGTAGCCCCGCCACTGCGTTATGGATATCGCGGTAAGGGATACAGCGAGATGGCTATCTTTATAGCTTTTGGGATTATGCCTGTGTTAGGTTCCTTTTTCGTACAAACCGGTCATTTTAGTCTGAAGCCTGTAATTCTTTCATTGCCGGTTGGATTCTTGACTACATTACTGTTGTTTAATCACCATTTCCTACACTGGAAAGCAGACGAGCAGGCGGGTAAGCTTACGCTTGTTGTAGTATGGGGGGAACAAAAGGCACTTGTATTCTCACGTGTACTTCTTTTCACCGGTTACGCTTCTGTTGTGATCTGTGTGCTGATGGGCGTACTTCCAGTTTATGCACTGTTGGCCTTGGTTACAGCCTTCTGGCCGATTCGTATTTATCGTGGACTGAAGCCACATAATGCCTCGCCAGCTTATATCCCGCTCATGGGTGCTTCACAAAAAGCCTCCGTTCGTTGCGGAGTAGTGATGGCAGCAGCATTACTAATTCAAGGATTAGTCTGATACTAAAGTTAACATACAGAAGGAGTGAGCTTTCATGGAAAAGAAGGACAAGGAATTAATGAAGGAAGAACAAAACGCTAAAGGCAGCCAAATAGTTCTCGGAGATTTCCACTCTATTTTAGAAGAAGGAAAGGTTTGGAAGACAGGTGGATTTACACTGCCTGATGGATCGTTCTGGGCTTATCGTGAACCGGAAGCAGTAGTTATTGTTCGTAATGACACGCTCTATGTACGCGCAAAACTATCCCGTGAGAACCATCAAGTACAAATTCTAGACAATGCTAAGCATATGTATTACTCTGCGGAGCCAGTGGTAATTCCTGAGGCGGGAGAGATCAGCTTTGAGCTGCAAATTCGCAGCCGTACACAAGGAACAGCACCTGGAGATTTGTACGACGGTTATGTATCGCTGAATCTGCTTGATTTTACGACAGGTGCGGCGCTTGACTTTTTTGCGGGAAATGATAAATATGCTAGTGTGTATGGTATTCTGCCGTTCCCGGGGGTACAAGTACCAGAGAGCACAGGCACGAAATATTTCTGCATTTTTAAAGAAGATACGGATTTCAAACCGCGTGAATTTAATACCTACCGCATTACGTACCACCGTGGCAACGATGAGGCTGTATTCTATTTGAATGGCAAAGAAGTACGCCGTGAGAAAAATATCCCGATCAAATTCAACAACTTTACAGTGGCGCTCGGAATTATGACAGAGAAGGATCTGAGTCCTGAAGGCAGCGTGTCTGTGCATGGACAAACGGTTATTGCAGAATGGTCCCCAGTGAAGATCACAACGACTGAACAGTAATACCTTGCAGGCTCATTTGATAAATAAGGGTGTATGGTGTGAATATTAAAAGCTTTCTAAGATTTGTGGAGCTGCCGACAAAAGTAGCCAGTATGATTCCCTTTCTAATGGGAACGCTGTATGCCCTGTATCGGTTTGAGGATTTTTATGTGTTACGTTTTGCGTTGATGTTCGTTTCTTTGCTTAGTTTTGATATGGCGACAACGGCGATTAACAACTATTACGATTTCAAAAAAGCTTCCAAAACCCACGGCTATGGCTATGAGACACATAATGCGATTGTACATTTTAAGCTAAAAGAGAGCACCGTTGTGGCGACGATTGTTATTTTGCTAGTTCTGGCTGCAGGGGGTGGGATTGCGCTTGTTACGCAGACGGGTTTGCTGGTCTTTTTGCTGGGTGGGCTGTCGTTCTTAATAGGTATCCTTTATTCGTTCGGGCCGATTCCGATCTCGCGGATGCCATTAGGTGAGCTGTTCTCAGGTTTGTTTATGGGCTTTGTCATTATTTTTATCTCTGCCTATATTCATACAGATAATCATGTGGTATCGCTGGTGCTTCAGAACGGTTGGGCTAGTCTGAATATCAACATTGTGGAAGTGCTGTACCTGTTCTGGTTCTCTGTTCCCGCGATTCTGGGGATTGCAGGGATTATGCTCGCTAATAATATTTGTGATATTGATGAAGATGTGGAAAACCGCAGATATACGCTTCCGGTCTATATTGGCCGCCGCAATGCGCTCGTGCTGTTTAAATATCTCTACTATGTCTCTTATCTGGATCTTGTAGTGCTGCTGATCTTGGGGATTAACCCTATTCTTGTCTTGGCAATTCTACTTACACTGATTCCACTGCACCGAAATATCGATGTATTCACACGGAAGCAGGAGAAGGCGAGTACCTTTATTCTTGCCGTCAAAAATTTCGTGCTGATGAACGCGGCGCGTATTGCTGTGCTTGGTGCGGCGGTGCTGTTAAATAAGATAATGTAATTTTTCGCCTGAATTAAAAAGCAGTATCCATCGGAGTCTAAGCTCCTTTGGCTGCTGCTTTTTTGCGTTGTAACAGTTCTTTTCTATTAGTGATGAGTTTCATTCTATGATAAGGTGTCTTAAAGTATAGTAACTAATCCAAGGGAAGAGGTGTGTAGCCATCATGGTACAAAAACTTCGGTGGGGAATCATAGGCTGTGCGCAGATTGCGACAGGTTCAGTGATGCCAGCTATCATGAATTCAGATTCAGGAGTGATTACAGCGGTAGCAAGTCGTGGCTTGGAAAAAAGCAGCGCTGTAGCCGCAGAGTTCGGAATAGAGAAGGCATATGGAAGTTATGAAGAGTTACTTGCGGATAAAGAAATTGATGCGGTGTATGTTCCGCTCCCTAATCATCTTCATCGAGAATGGGTGATCCGTGCGGCAGAAGCGGGTAAGCATGTGTTGTGTGAGAAACCGATCGCGCTGAACAGTGCAGAGGCCGCAGAGATGGTGAAAGCATGCAACGATGCAGGCGTTCACTTAGCAGAAGCGTACATGTATCGGCATCATCCACGGATTGCTGAACTCCAGGATATTATCGCTAGCGGTGAAATCGGAGAATTACGCTCGATTCGAGGTACATTTACTTACAATGATGCTACAGACACTTCAAATATTCGTTTTAAATCGGCTTGGGGTGGCGGCTCGCTTTATGATGTTGGTTGTTATCCGTTAAGCGCGGCGCGACTGTTGTTTGGGACGGAGCCGGAAGCTGTGACCGTGCATGCGAAGTTCTCCCCTGAGCATGATAATGTAGATATGATGGCTTCAGGGCTGGTAGAGTTTCCAAATGGTTTAAGCTTGATCTTTGATTGCGGAATGTGGGCATATAACCGTCAGCTCTTGGAGATTCTTGGGACTGAGGGGCGAATAGAGGTGCCTATGCCTTTCAACGCTAGAGACGAGGATGCGGAATTCTTTGTGTACACTGGCGATGAGGTGAGACGGGTCGATGCCACAGGGGCTAATCCTTACATTCGGCAGGTGGATGATTTTGCAGCCGCTGTGTTCACAGGTAAGAGACTCATTGCACCGGAGGATCCGGTGCTAAGTATGCGGCTGGTTGAAACCTGCCTTGCTTCAGCAAAACAACGGCAAAGAATTAGTATGCTGTAACAGCTGAATCTAATATAGATGTACGCGAAAAAACCTCCGGCTTTCTGCTATAAGCAGATAGTCGAAGGTTTTTTATATTTCTCGCATAAACGCTTACCGTCCTTTAGGGACGCCGAAGGCGTTTTTGTTTGCATGTTCGGATTTTAAACTGTGCTCAAGAGAATATCATCTTCGTCATTATTGCTATTAAAGGCTTCGCGGTCGAATTCACCTTCTGAATTCGCGACCAACAGCGCGGTTACAGCTGTTCCTGTTGCATTTACAGCGGTACGACCCATATCGATGAGCGCTTCTACACCTGCAACGATAGCGATTCCTTCAAGCGGCAGACCAAGAGCGGTTAAGACTACCGTAGTGGAGATTACGGCTGGTCCAGGTACGCCAGCTACACCAATAGAAGAGATAATACTTACTAAGACCAGCGTAATGTAGTCAGTCCAGTTCAGATCAATACCGAATACTTGGGCGGTAAACACAGCCACAATCGCCGGCCAAATGCCACCGCACGCATTGAAGTTGACCGATGCTCCTAACGGCGCAATAAAGCTCGCGATCCGCGGGGAGACATGAAGGCGCTTCGTAATGACTTCAAGATTGACAGGAAGAGTTGCGTAGCTGCTTCTAGTCGTGAAGGCAACGGTAATGGTTGGATAGATTTTGCGGAAGAAACGAATTGGATTCACCTTCGCTACTAATAGAACCAACCCGCCAAAGATAAGAACAAAATGTATAATCATTGCGACATATGAGGTAATAATTACACTGCCCAGCTCCTGCAACGTTTCCCAGCCATAACGTGCGGTAATTCCTGCAATCAGTGCGAAGACACCGTAAGGCGTCAAGCGAATAATGAATTTAACGACCTGATGCAGTATCAGTGTCAGGGATTCAATAAGATCACGTACAGGTTTAACGGCTTCCGGTTTCTTGGAGCCAATCTTGATTATAGCTACTGCTAGGAAGATAGCGAAAATGAGCAGAGGCACAACCTTACCTGTAGCTGCTTCATTCACAGGGTTGGATGGCACAAGGTCCAGAATAACCTGTGAGAAGGTCGGGATTTCCCGAGCGGCGAAATCTGCAGGTACGTCCTGTTGTATCCCTTGACCAGGATTGAACAGTAATGCAACAGATAGGCCAATAATAGAAGCGATACCCGTCGTTCCGAGGAACCAGGCGAAGGTTTTGATTCCTATTTTACGCAAATACTCCAGATTGGTTAAGGAAGAAATACTGTTCAATACGAGTACAAATACTAAAGGAATGACGAGCATGCGAATCAAGCTGACATAAATGCTGCCGAATGTGCTGATGGCTTTGGTCTCTAAATCGAAGTATTGAAAGAATATTCCGGCAATTAGTCCGATGCCAAGTCCGATGAGTACGCGAGTACCAAATCCAATGCGTTTACGTGCCAGTAGAAACAAAATTGCAAAAACAAATATGGAAGCTACAAATCCATACCAGTTCGTTTCGATGGCGGATAACAAGTTGTTATCTATGTTCACTACCAATACCCCCTTAAACCTAGTTTTTTAATATGATTAATCCTATTGAGATCAATCTATATAGAATTTATAGTAAAGTCAATGTAATAATATGTTAAAAATAATCAATCCCGACAAAAACCATATGAAAAATAAAAATTGATTGACAAGGGACTCTTGCATGAATAATATGGAACTTAATCGTTAGACCAATTGGAATCGACTGGACAGCCGGAGATTCAACGAAAGACGCTTAGTTAGGCGTCTCGTTGAGTCTCTTTTTTATTTTAGAGAAAGGAGAAATAAGGGGTTAAGGTACAACAATGGTAGTTAAGAAGCATGGATCTACTGGACAGCCAGAGATTCAACAGGTACGTAATACGTGCCGTGTTGGGTCTTATTTTAATTGAAAAGGATGATACACATATGAAAAAGCTTACGATATCTTTGGTTGCTGCTACTGTCGTCTTCTCCGCACTGACGTATGCCGCAGTATCCGCTAATAAAAAGACAGCAGAGGCAGCATCTATTGAAGCAAGCAGTAATACAGCAGTATCCGTTTCTGCAGCGGCTGCACCTGTAGCTACTGCAGCGGCCGCAGTCGTTGTTCAAGCAGAAGCCACATCGGCACCAGTTGTAGAAACGGTTCAGCCGGAATCTTCAGCTCCAGCAGTGGAGACTGTCTCGGCAGAAGCGACTGCTGCTCCAGATGCCACAGTAGATTCAAAGACTAAGACCGTTGCCTCAGCTGCTCCTGTAGTGGGTGAAGCTGCACCTAAGGCGACCGCAGCTCCAGCGGCGGACACCGCTAAGGCTGCAACAACTACAACCACGGTTGCTGCTACTGTCAAAACACAAACCCAGACAGCAACACCGGCTCCAACCGCTGCGCCTACGACGGCTCCCAAAGCAATCGTAACCGCCAAAGCGGCTCAACCAACGTCTGCTCCTGTTGTATCTGCTCAGCCAAAGGCAACTTCGGCTCCTGCGGTAACGGCAACGGAAGCACCTTCGAAATCGAAATCCATTACCTTCTCTACAACTGAGGTGGTTAAAGCGACGGCCGCTCCAGTGGCTGAGGTAGCTCAGCCAAAGACTTCTACTAATGCACCATCATCCACCGTCAGTGCGCCAGCGCCAGCGGAACCGGCTCAAGCACCCGCACCTGCCGCTGAGGAAGAGGTTTGTCCTTGATGGGTCGCGTGCTCATTCAGGATTCCTTTCAGCAAATTCATCACATAAATCGATATAAGGCGAGGTGCACATAAATGATAAAACCATTGCGATTCAAAAAAATTGTAACGCTGCTTCTAGCAGCTTCCCTGCTTATCCTGCCTTTTCAAGCGGGCAGAGCTAATGCCGAAACGGATAACGCAGAGGCACTAACCTCTTTAGCCTCAAATAGCGGTGTAAGCCACTTTGATTATTTCAGTCATGTTTATGACCGTTTGAATGATGCTAGCCATGTATTTAAAACGGCAACCTATGAGGATATCGTTCATCTTTTTGAGAGTGAAGGCACTTACGCTGTTCTGGTTGGCGGCGCTTGGAGCGAGAATACACAGGCCGATATCGGCTTTATCAATGAAGTAGCTAAAGAATATGGCATCTCTACGATTTATAACTTTGATACTAAGCTGGACGGTGACACGCTCCAGATTGCAGACAGCAATAATAAATTTGCTTACAAATACGTTGACCTGGTAAACAAATATTTAAAGAATTTGAATCTGTCCTCGAAGGACGTTCCAGAACGCAATGTTAGCTATACCAATAAAAACGGGGATGTCGTAACTGCTAATAAGATCGAATCTCCATTTCTCTTGGTGTACAACAAGGATCACAAAGATGCACAGGGAAATAGTGCTCCTGTTGTATCCTATCTGGATAAGAGCTATTCGTGGAATGAGTTCCTAACGAACGGAACGCTAGATGCTACGAAAGTTAATGCTTATAAAGCATCAGTAAGAGAGGTGCTTAGTGCCGCTTCTGGGTATAGCACGATCGATGAATCTGCTTATATCAAGGCCGCATTTAACAAGAACTATGAGGGCGAAAATGAGGGCAAACCTACGATCTTCAACGAATCGGACGGTACGCTCGTGTATGAACATGTGACCTATCATCAGCTGAAGCAAATTTTGGCGAGTGATGGCAACTATGCGATTTTGTTAGGCGGCTCATGGTGCCCCAACACACAAGCGGTTATCAAATATATTAACGAGTATGCCAAGAAGCATAATATCGATAAGGTCTACTTCTTCGATACGAAGCTTGACTCTGGGGTGACGGTTGCTGAACCAAGCAACAACAGCGGCACCAAGGGCAATGCCAATCCGCACAATAATAATGAGCTTCAGATTAGAACAACCAATCATCCATATGCAAAATTTTATGTTGATTTGGTCCGTACTTATCTGACCAATATTAAGACCGAGAACAACACAGCAGCTAAACCATCTGTGATTAGTTATGTGAATGAGCTTGGAAACACTGTGATAGGAGATAGACTTCAGGTTCCATATCTGTTCACGTATAACAAGGACAACAAAGATGCAAGTGGTACTAATGCACCTATTCTAGGGCATATTGAGCTTATGTACAGCTGGACGAACATCCAACCGGATTACGTGCAGGCTAATTACCCAATTGGAGCCAGATACACTAACACTACAACAGCGCTGGATAAGCTATTCTCAAAACTTGAAGCTGTGCCTGCTGGACTTACAGGTGTAGCACCAACCGCAGCAGACAGTAAGGATGGGCAAATCTTGGGCACAAGTTCGGCTTTGGAATATAAGCTGGCTGGAGATACGGCATATACGCAAGTATCAGGTTCAGCGATTACAGGGCTTGCGCCTGGTGTTTATACAGTAAGATATGCGGCTACATCAGGATATCAAGGTCCAACGAACGCAGCGGGACCAACGATCATTCCTTATAATGCTGGAGAAGACGTAAGTGTGGAGGTGCCTCCTTATATCCATCAACAAGCAGCTCCAACAGGTCTATTAGGGGTAGCTCCTACTTCTGAAGCTAACGATGATGGGCATATTACGGGCTCAGTTGAGGGGCAGGAGTATAAGGGTGCTGGAGAAGCTGATTATAAGCCTGTTACAGGCGTAGCCATCACAGGTCTTACTCCGGGCTTTTATAAGGTGAGATTTGCGGCAAAAGAAGGATACAGCGTAGGTAAAGATGCTACTGTTGAAGTTCCGGCCTATGGCGAGCAAGCAGCTCCTACAGGGCTAGTGGGCGTAGCGCCGACTACCGCAGCCAATAATGACGGTAAAATCACCGGGACTACGAAAGCTTTGGAATATAAGCTATCAACGGTAACCGATTATGTCTATGCAACAGAAGTAGAGATCGTTGGATTGGTACCGGGGATATATCAAGTAAGATATGCAGCCAAAGAGGGATTTAATGCGGGCAGAGCAGCAGAAGTGATTGTTCCAGTATTCACTGCAGAGCAAGCAGCGCCATCCGGTTTGCAGGGGGTAGCACCTACCTCTACAGCGAACAATGATGGGAAAATTACAGGAACCACAACAGCCTTAGAATATAAGCTGTCCAGTGTGACTAATTATGTGTATGCACCAGATAAAGAGATTACAGGTCTAATACCAGGTACGTATCAAGTTCGATACGCAGCGAAAGAAGGGTATAAGGCAAGTCCAGTGACCGCTATCGTTGTCCCTGCTTATGTATCTATTTCAGACCCAGGAACAAGTGGGCCTGGCGGCAGCAATTCTGCACCGAGCACAGCTACACCAACACCAACAGCAAGCCCTCAACTGGTTGCTGCAACAACAACCGGTAATACTGTGAATTTATCATCAACAGCGGCAACCAAAACGGATAAAGCCACAGGAGTAACCACAGCTACAATCACGAAAGAAGCGGCTATCGAGCTAGTGAACCTTGCTAAAAAGGCAGAAGCGGATGGGAAGAAAGCTGTATTGGAAATTAAAGTAGCAGCTACTTCTGATACCAAAACAGCCGAGCTTACCCTATCGAGAAGCATAATTAATGAGTTAGTCTCTGGTACGAAGGCCGAGATTACCATTCAATATGAGAATGTAGGTACGATTACACTCGATGCCAAATCTTTGGCAAGTATCAGCGCAGCCTCGGATGCGGGGGATATTGTCATAACGATCGCTAAGGTTTCGTTAACGGCAGAAGGTAAGGCTGTTCTCGGCGACAGACCGGTTTATGATTTATCGGTAAAAGCAGGCCAAAGCACCATCTCTACCTTTGGCGGGGGCAGTGTCCACATCAGTGTGCCCTATACGCTGCAAGCAGGAGAACAGAAAGATGCGGTCATCGTATACCATATTAATACCACTGGAAGCTTGGAGAATGTACGCGGGAATTATAACGCTGCCAAGGGAACTGTAAATTTTGTTACCACACATTTCTCCCAATATATTATCGGATATAACAAGGTGAGCTTTGCGGATGTTTCGGACACCTCATGGTATAGCAGTGCAGTAGGTTATCTTGCAGCACGCAGTATCACATCCGGTACAGATGCAGAGCATTACAGTCCGAATGCTGAAATAACTAGAGGGCAATTTATTGTCTTACTCTTGAATGCTTACGGCATCACACCGGACGCTACCGCAACTGATAATTTTGCGGATGCGGGCAATACGTATTACACGAACTATCTCGCGACTGCTAAGCGCCTTGGGGTAGCCACAGGTTCGGGGGATAATCAATTCCAGCCAGAGATTCAGATCACTAGACAGGAGCTATTTACACTCTTGTACCGCTCGCTCGTAGCGCTAGGTGAACTGCCATCCGAGAAGAAGGCTGCAGCTCTTTCTGATTTTAGTGATGCAGGGGAGATTGCTGGCTATGCACAGGAAGCCCTTCAGGCGCTGGTAGAAAGAGGTGTAGTGACAGGAGCAAATAGTAAGCTGAGTCCTAAAGAAGTCACTACAAGAGCGCAAGCGGCACAGGTCATTTATAATCTGCTGTCGAGATAATTAAGCAGCAGCTGTATATTACATTGGAACCCCCTGCAAAAAAGCAGGGGGTTTCTAATCTTAAAATTTAATGCAAATTTTTCCGAAGGTTGAACCCTTTGCTAAGTATTGCAATGCTTCAATAGAATGTTCAAATGGAAATACAGCATCAATGATCGGGCGAAGTCCATTTTGTTCGATCGCACGATTCATCGTCTCAAACATGTCACGGCTTCCAACATTGATGGCTTGAAGGCGCGCTTTTCTCAGAATTGCAGGGATAAGTTCAAAGCCTTCCACCTCGAACCCCGACAGACCGCCTATCAGACTGATCCTTCCACCCACCCGCAGCGCCCCGATTGATTTATTTAATGTGGAAGATCCACCGAGATCAACAATATGGTCTGCTCCGCGTCCCCCTGTCAGCTCAAGAACAGCCTTATCCCATTCAGGGGTTGTTAAATAATTGACACCAAAATCTGCTCCCAATCCCTTGGCCCGCTTAAGCTTCTCATCGCTGCTAGATGTGATGATCACCTGTGCACCGTGAAGCTTGGCAAATTGAAGTGCGAATAACGAAACTCCGCCTGTTCCTTGGATCACTACAGTCTCTCCGGCTTTCACCTTTCCTTCTTCAACAATAGCATGCCATGCTGTAACACCTGCACAAGGAAGTGTTGCCGCTTCTTCATCTGTCAAAAGATCTGGCACACGAACCAACCCCTTCTCGGGAAGTACAACATATTCTGCTAGTAGCCCATCAAGCGGACTTCCTAGCGAGCTCACCCAATTTTCTTGTGAAGGTTCTCCCGTAATCCAGCTTTGAGTAAAAATACCGCTCACCCGATCACCAATCTTGAATCGGGACGTATGCTCACCTAAGGCGACAACTTCACCCACACCGTCCGATACCGGGATTAATGGTGAGCTCAAAATCGGGTTATAAAAGCCATCAATCACACCTAAATCCCTAGCGTTAAGGGAAACTGCCCGCATTTTTATACGAACTTCACCAGGACCAGGATTAGGAATTGGACGTTCGGCTGTTTTCAGGTGATCTAGGCCAAATTCACTTTGAATTTCGTATACTTTCATGAGCAATCTCTCCTTTTTGAAGTGCATAGACATACAATAATCCATAAACTACACTTAAGTAAGAAGGCACTTTATAGTGTCCAGGGAACCAAAAAGTGCATAGGAGGACTTCATATGAACCATCCATTTTCGACGAATGCCGTAGAGCCTGATATCTCGTTATCGATTTGTGGGTACAGTAAGGTCCTTGACATCATCTCTAATAAATGGACAGCTTTGGTCATCTATGCCATGGAAGATGGAATCATTCGTTACAGTGATATCAGAAGAAGAATTGAGGGCATCTCTAAAAAAATGCTAACTCAAACATTGCGGCAACTGGAACGAGATGGGCTCGTCCAGCGCGAGATCACACCATCCGTCCCGCCCATTGTAGAGTATTCTCTAACTCCTTTAGGGGAATCATTACTTGAACCTATGAGAGCGTTAAATCAGTGGACGAGTAAAAATTACGAATTGGTTCAACAGGCTAGAGCTTCATATGATCAAGTGGATCAAGCGGAATAATTCGCGGGGGATGATCTCTACACTTTAAGGGGGAACCAAGGGTTCTCCCTTTTGTGCTGAAAAGGGCATTAGCATTCATAGATATAAGATTAGTGAGTTAAATTATGGAGTGGGATTCAGTTGAATGATACAATTATTGTAATTTTATGAAATAGTAATTTTTAACATCGTCAATTAGTCGCTAGAGAGGGGATTAGGATATGGGCCTTGCTGATGATCCAGTCATTGCGATTTCTGGTTTATGGATGAACTACACTGATCGAATGGTGCTAAAGGGCATTGACCTTAAGGTATACAGAGGACAAATCATTGGCTATATCGGCCCTAACGGTGCAGGAAAGAGTACAACTGTTAAGATTATGCTCGGTCTGGTAGAAGGTTATAACGGCAAAGTAGAGATTTTCGGCAGGGATATTGCTGATGGAGATGTCTCTTATAAGAAAAGAATAGGTTATGTGCCGGAGGTCGCTGAATTATATGATAGCCTCACCGCTAGAGAGTATTTAACCTTTGTAGGCGAGTTGTATGGATTGAAGCGCAGTGATGTCGACTATAAAGCTGGAAAATTAATGGCCTTGCTAGGTCTTGAGAAAGCTTATGATTCGCGGATCGCAACCTTCTCCAAAGGGATGAAACAAAAGGTACTGCTGATCTCCAGCATGCTTCATGATCCCGATATTTTATTCCTAGATGAACCGCTGAGCGGTCTGGATGCTAACAGTGTAATGGTAGTAAAGGAGATTTTTGCATCTTTGGCGGCACGGGGCAAGACCATTTTCTATTCTTCACACATCATGGATGTAGTTGAGAAGATCAGTAGCCGGATTGTTTTGATCGATGGTGGAGATATCGTGGCGGATGGGAGCTTTGCTGAGCTAAGAGAGAAGGGCCGCGAAGGGTCGCTTGAGGATATTTTTAATCAATTAACTGGATTTGATAAATACCGTGATATTGCTGGGGAATTTGTTGCGGTTATGCAAGAGGTATCCTCTCATGACTGATTTCTATGTGCTGAAGCTTCTGGATAAGCTGCGGGGTGGGTTTAGCCGAATCGGTGTTGATTATGACGTGATGCGAAGTATTCTACAGGTCAAATTAACGATGGACGGTAGAAGAACACCAACAGTGCTTGGTGGAATGCAGAAAAAGGAGGAGAAGAAAGAGGGCTCCCCGCTGCGTGTGCAATGGATTTATTTACTTTTTGGCGTCATGTTAATTCCTCTTATGATGTTAACGGGCAACTATATGCTGCAGATGAGTCTAGTGTTTGGTGTAGTGATGTTTATGATTACGACCACACTGATCTCTGATTTCTCTTCCGTAATGCTTGATCTTCGGGATAAAAACATACTGGCCTCCAAGCCAGTGAACCGCCGTACCTTGAACATGGCGAAGAGCATCCACATTCTCATTTATTTATTTTCAGTGACGCTGACCTTGACCGGACCTTCGCTGATTTTGTGCCTGTTCAAACAGGGAGTACTATTTTTTCTAATATATGCTGTTGAGATCATTCTGATGGACTGCTTTATTCTCGTCATTACGGCGCTGCTGTATTTACTGATCATGAAGTTTTTTGACGGGGAGAAACTCAAGGATATTATTAATTATGTACAGATCATTTTGACTATAGGGATTACAGTAGGGTATCAGCTCGTTGTTAGACTGTTCGATATTGCTGAACTGAGCCTCTCTTTTAAACCGGCATGGTGGCAGTATTTGATTTCTCCGGTTTGGTTTGCAGCTCCATTTGAGATGTTGATTGGCGGAGCGAGAGACACACACTTCGTGGTGCTTTCGGCGTTAGCTTTAGTAATTCCGGTTCTGCTGATTGCGGCTTATATTAAGCTGATGCCTTTATTCGAAAAGAGCTTACAGAAGCTTTCAGAGCAAGGCAACGTTGGTAAAAGTAACGACCGAATGGTGGACTGGTTGTCAAAAATAACTTGTAACAACCCGGTAGAGGGCATGTTCTTTCGTTTTAGCTGGTCAATGATGAGGAATGAACGTGACTTCAAGTTAAAGGTCTATCCGGCAATCGGCTATTCAATCGTCTTCCCGTTCATTTTTATATTTGGGATCTTTTGGGATGGTAATGCATCCACTATTAAGGATTCAAACACATATCTGATGATCTACTTCGGTGCGACGTTACTTCAGACGGTTGTCCTAATGCTAAGGTACTCTGCGAATTATAAAGGTTCTTGGATTTATAAGCTGATTCCTCTACCGAACACCGCACCTATATATCGTGGAATGCTTAAGGCAGCGATTGTTCGCTTACTAGTCCCTTTATTCGCTATAGAAGCGATAGTATATCTTTGGTTGTTTGGGTCGCGGATTGTGCCGGATTTAGTAGTAGTGCTATTCGCGATGCTGATCTATGCGGTCATTTGCTTCCGTTCTTATCCCCCAGTATTACCTTTCTCAGAGCGTTATGAGGCAGCTAAACAGAAGGATTACACCGCAAACTCCTTTGGGTTGTTATTCTTGTTGATGGGGATGGCAGGTATACATTATGTTTTCACTTTGTTTACGGGTGGAGTTTATATTTACTTGTTTGTTCTGGTAGTTTTGAATCTATGGATATGGCGAATTACCTTTCCAAAAAACGTATCGCCAACAAGTCATAGTTCAAATTTTCCGGCCTGAGTGGTTGTGTCAAATATGGACATTTTTTGCGTAATAAAAAAGGGTATAAATTCCAGTATTTACTTAGACAATCTTCTGAATACAGAGTAGAATACATCTAAAGTTTCTTTTTTGGGGATCACCTATAATCTTTACGCACTCTTCCATATTTGATATTCGTGTACGGATTGTTTACTTGAGAAATACGCTGGGCGATTACGGGATTCAAAACCGGTGAAGAGGTTAACTAATGGATAAAATGGGAATCCACTTTAATGTTTGGGTTGTTTTACTATCATTGGCGTTAGTGGCGACAGCTGCTTATTCCGCACTGAATCTGATTGCGCAAGTTTCCGGTTCTAACGGCAAAGTTCGACGCTTATGGCTGTTTTCGGGGGCTTTTGTGCTTGGTAGTGGTATTTGGGTGCTACATTATGTTGGGATCATGGCGAGCTATTTACCCTTTGAAGTTAATTACTATCCGGGTAGATCTATACTGTCGCTATTGGTTGGTGTGTTGTTCTGTTATTTGGCATTCCATATAACGTCTGATACACGTTTGGGAGTATGGCGCTTAATAGTAGGCGGTATTCTTTTGGGTAGCGGAATTTCGGCCATGCATTACATCGGGTTGTTTTCTTTAAGGATCGGGGCAAAGGTTTATTATGATGTGTGGACTCAAGGTGCAGCCGTAGCTCTTGTTGTAGTATCCGCTTATCTTGGATTATTGATGTTTTATAAGTTTAAGGCATGCGCGGGGAGAATGGACTATCAAGATTCATTAACAGAGCTGCCGAATCGACATGGATTGGAACACTATTTTAAAAATGAATTTTTCGGAAGTAGATCGGGTGCTGTTTTTTTTGTGGATCTGGATCGCTTTAAATCGATTAACGATACGCTTGGACATGATATAGGGGATATGTTACTGCAGGAGGTTGCTGTAAGATTAATTCGTTCTGTAAGAGATAAGGGGAAGGTCTTCCGTTTAGGCGGCGATGAATTCTTGATTGCTCTCCCAGATTGCACGTTGGAAAATGCGCAGTTAGAGGCAGAACGTATTATGCATGAACTTAAGAGATTCTATCGTATTCAGGGCAACGAGCTCTATGTTACTGCAAGCATTGGAATCAGTATGACACCTTTGCATGGGACTGATCGCTCAACGCTAATGAAAGCTGCGGATACGGCTCTTTATACTTCTAAGGATTCGGGTAAGAACAAGTTCAGTGTGTTTGATCAGGAAGCTAATCGCCATCAGCTGCGACGGATGTCGCTAGAAAAAGATCTTCGTAAAGCGTTAGCTCGTTCTGAGTTTATGGTGGTGTATCAGCCCAAATGGGATTCCTATATGAATGTTACTGTAGGTCTTGAAGCATTGCTGCGCTGGAGACACCCAGAGCATGGGATCATTTCACCAGCTGAATTCATTCCTATTGCAGAGGAAACCGGACTAATCGTTCCGATTACCTATTGGATGCTGCATGATGTGTGCAGCCAGAACAAGTTCTGGCATAAGGAAGAGATAGCTAACGTACCGGTATCAATTAATATGTCCGCAAGGATGTTTGAGGATGGAAGTCTATACGATGTTGTATCGGAAGCACTCACATGTTCAGAATTAGAACCACACTTCCTCGAACTGGAGATTACAGAGTCCATTGCGATGCATAACATGAAAGAGACGGTTGCGCAGTTGTCCAGACTTCGGATGCTTGGAGTAAGAGTATCATTGGATGACTTTGGGACAGGCTTCTCCTCCCTTGGTAATTTGGATGAGATCCCAGTCAACACACTCAAGATTGATCAAGTATTTATTCGTAACAGCAAGATGCACTCCAAGAAAGCTATTATCAGCAATATTATTGCGATTGCGACCCATCTGAATATGGAAGTCGTGGCAGAAGGTGTGGAGACACCAGAGCAGATTGAATTGCTGAAATCACTGGGTTGTAGAGTCATGCAGGGTTATTATTACGGCCGGCCGATGCCTGTACATGAGCTGGGTGAGTGGTTTATAGCGAATACGGCAGCGTCGTAATCTCAATACATAGAAGAGGGGCTAGCGACCAAGCAGAATTTCTCTGCTTGGTCGCTAGCCCCTTTAAGGTTAAGAACTTACATGAATAAAGATTATACTTTGAAACGTTCGATAAGAATCTGCAGCTTCTCCGCTAACGAAGACAAGAAACCAGCAGCCGATTCCACTTCTTCCATTGCTGCGAGCTGCTCTTGTGAGGATGCGGATAAGGTTTCTGCACCGCTTGCTGTCTGATTAGCGACGTCTACAATATTCTGTAGAGTAGTAACGAGACCATCGGAGATGGAGGCTAGCTCGCGGACTGTTCCGGAAATCTGCTGACTTTGTGAAGCCATCCCAGAGACAGACATCTCAATCTCGGAGAAGGATTGACCTGCAGTTACGATTAATTCCCGGCCTTGATCCATCTCTTCTGTAGAGCGCTTCATGGTTTCTCCTGCTTGGTCCATCTGATTTACGATGATGCTTACGAGTTGTCCGATTTGAGCAGCTGATTGGGCGGATCGCTCGGCAAGCTTGCGTACGGATTGTGCAACTACTGCAAAGCCTCTTCCCTCTTCTCCGGCTCTTGCAGCTTCAATGGCTGCATTCAGCGACAGCAGGTTGGTTTCTTCTGCGATGCTCGCAATCGTGCCCACAATATTCTCAATTTCCTTGGAGTAGCCGCCCAAGGTTTCAATAATGACAGCTAAATCAGTGATGCTGTCACTGACGATGCCCATCTGTTGTGTAGTAGAATCCATTGCTTCTCGACCTGTACGAGCCTTTTCGGCGTTACTGGTAGCGTTATTCATTGCGTTATCAGCATTTCCTGCAATCTCTGTAATGAAGTGTGACAAGTCTTGTACAGACTTATATCCACCCTCCAAATTTTGCAATTGTGTATTAGCTCCATCGGCAAGTTCAATCGAAACGTTGACACTGTACTCACCAGCACGGTTAGTTTCCTGTGCACTGGCAGAGAGCTCTTCGGATGAAGACGCCACCTGCATGGAGGTTTCATTAACTTCGGTAATGAGCATGCGCAAGCTCTGCGTCATGCCGTTGAAATTTCGAGCTAGTGTACCAATCTCATCCTTGCTGTTGAATGAAATAGGATCATGAGTAAGATCACCCTGTGCAACAAGATTTACACCTCTGGATAGCTTCGTTAGTGGACTTACCATTCGGCGGATTAAGAGATATGCTGCCACAATAGCAATAACTAGAATGGAAGTCCCGATAATAAAAGGCTGAACAATGATGTCTCGGGTCCGTTCTTGAATTAACGGGCCATCGAAGTTAATAGCCATTAGAGCGACTATAGGCTTGGAGGGGTCATGATCTTG
Organism: Paenibacillus sp. FSL R5-0345; assembly: GCF_000758585.1. Lineage (NCBI taxonomy): Bacteria > Bacillati > Bacillota > Bacilli > Caryophanales > Paenibacillaceae > Paenibacillus > Paenibacillus sp. FSL R5-0345. The sequence goes on along the minus strand of NZ_CP009281.1, from coordinate 6,429,906 downwards.
ATAGATGGGGCCGTAGCCCGTCTTGAGTGAGGTACCTTCGTATGTATAAACCTTGGAGTATGCGGAATGCTTAGACTTAGTAATCATTTGCTTCTCTTCATCTGAGAAATAAAAAGTGTCGCCTGCTTTATAACCTCTTGCTTTGAAGCTTGAATCTGCGGCGAGGATCTTTCCATCTAGCGATAAAATGAACGCCTCTTTAAAAATAGCCTTATGTGCCACAATCCAACCGATCCGGTCCTCGACAGCCTCCAGTTTGCTTTGATCTCCTGCAATTAATGCGGTAATGTCTGATGGGTCAATCAGCCCGGTTGTAATATTGGCGCATCCTACCAATTCAATACCTGCAGCTTCGTCTACTTGCTTGTACGCAGTACGGTATCCGAAGAACCCGATGGATGATCCAACAAGAAGTAACACGATGAACATCATCCAAGTTAATTTAGTTGCCAATTTCATTCTTTGCACCAACCTTGACAAATTATGTTTTCGGTGACAATCGCTCTCACTGCTACGATTATAGCGTATCGTTAGGCCTAGAACCTTACATGGAATATAGTATTTTTGTGTCGGATATTGTAAATTGGTGGATAAATTATGGAAATAAACGTGATTATGAAATCTTTAGTAGACAAAAGCATTGAATCCTAACCAGTTCTAGTGGTACGCTTGAGTTATTAAAAACGGATTGGGAGTTGAATTAAGGATGCCGCATCAATTAGATCCGTTAATAGAGCGTCTTGGATTATCCATGTGGAGAGTACAGCGAAAGATAATGTCTCAAATGTCATTGCATAAAGAACTTGGACTTACCGTACCTCAGATGGGTCTGTTAAATATAGTAGCGAAAGAGAAAAAGTCGCGGGTGGTACAACTGGCGGAGTCTATGGAGGTCAAATCCAGTGCCATTACTGTGATGCTCGATCGCCTGGAAGCGCTGGGTTTTATTAAGCGTGAGACGGATGGATCGGACCGGAGAGCGGTTGTGGTGACCATCACCGAGCAAGGTCAGCAAATACTTGAAGAAGGACATTTCCGTTCAAAACAGTTGCTTGCTGAGCATTTATCTATACTGAAGCCGGAAGAGCTGCAAAAGTTTGCGGAATACTACCGTATGATCGAGGATCAGAAACGGTAAATCTCTGGCTCTATAGATACAGAAAGAAGGCCACCTTCTCCGGAGAGAAGGTGGCCTTCTTTTGTAATACATATCTTATGATGGCTTAGGGTTTAATTGGTTTGTCTGGCAGCTGCGTAATGTAGCTATGGGAAAGTTGTAGAAGTCTCAATGCTCGATTGTATTCATCCTCAGTGGCAGTCGGTGCTTTTCCATTGTAAATAGGATATTGGGTGTTATCTTCAAAGCTGTTACCCGGAATAAGTAGACCCGAGTTGGAGATGAAAGAACCAGAAGGTAAATAATATCGCTCTGGTAGCAAATTATAAGTCTGACTGAGTAGATCTTGACCGAAAACCAGGTTGTTCTCTAATGAAATTCCAAGAAGACCGGCAGCAGTTGGCATGATATCCACTTCGCCACCGACTTGTTCTAAGGTCTGTGGTGCTGTGTTGTCTCCTGCATGAATGAGCAACGGAATGTTTAACATATCCGCATAGGTATATTCATGACCATAGATTTCAGTCATTAATTGTTTATCATCATGATCGAGAGAATAAATTGGCAATCCCATATGATCACCATAAATCATGATCACGCTGTTGTCCCATACGCCATTTGCTTTAAGCTTTTCTACGAAATGTCCAAAAGCATCATCTGCATAGTTCTGGGAACGGATATAATCACCTACAAAAGTACCTTCGTAACGCTCTGGTAGCTTCATGCGGTATTTTTCCTCAGGGATCGTGAATGGATGATGCGCTGACATCGAAATGATCTGAGCATAGAAAGGTTGACCCTCGCTATTCATGTCTTTCAGCTTGTCGGCTGTTTTACTATATAGCGTATCATCAGAAGCCCCAAAGAAGAAAACATCATCTTCACCGAAAAACTTACGATCATAATAATGGTCGAAGCCCAGCGAGTCATACAGCTCACCACGGTTCCAGAACTCTACGACATTGGTGTGGAAGGTTGCGGTCTGATAGCCATTGTCTTTAAGCAAGCGCGGCAGACTTGGAAGCACCTTATCCACATAAGACATGGTTGCCGCTCCACGTGGAGGGATGTAGGCGGAAGTGTTCACTACGAACTCCGCATCCGACGTATTCCCTTGACCAACCATTTGATAGAAATTAGGGAAGTAGAGACTATCCTTCATCACCTTGTTCAAGTTCGGTGTGATCTCTTGCCCGTCTAGCTTAAGGCCCAGCAAAAAGTTCTGGAAGGATTCCAATTGAATGATAATTAGATTCTTGCCTTTAGCGATGCCATGAAGTGGAGAACTAGCCGCAGTATCAATTCCCTTCACTTGGTTGATGGCATCCTGTGTAATATCACTTGATTGCACAAGCTCCGGTTCTTCTTTCGCAAAAATCGTATAGGCTTCATAATTAAGAATACCCATCTCCTGAGCTTTCTTAATTTCGTTCATACTAGCCTTATTAGGCAAAATGTTGAACAAGCATATACCAAGTGAGACTGCGAATAGAACACTATATTTTATTTTTCCGTTACGACGGTTGATATTTTCTTTCTTATAGACCCGGCCTTTCTTATTAAAGAAGAAATAGCCTCCTAGGACAATGATATCTGTAAAAATCAGCAGGTAGTAAGGATCCATTAGTGAGAATACGCTGTTGCTGACGGCGGTGACTTGATTCACTTGCTCCGCCGCATGGTAAGTTACAATGACCCCATAATATTTAAAATACATGATAGCTGCGAAAAAGATAGCTGTTACTAATAAATTGACTGTCATGTAATATCCAAGCTTTCGTTTGGATGCGAACCGCTCAATAATACAGAAGAGCGCCCAGGCAAAAGGGATTTCTGTCAATAATGACTTCCAAGGCAATACATCATCAAAAATGACGCCCCAAGCCAAAAATGCTTTTAGAATAAAAAGTATTGTGAAAAACACAAAAGGTTTAATGATCCAACGTTTAATATTAAAGGATGACACAGCTTCCCCCTCTTTCTACATGATAAAACGCCATTTCCCAAATAGGACGAAACAGCGTCAAGACAAAGCGACTCCATAGTAATAAAATTTATTATGCAGGGCTAGCTGGAGAAAGTCAAAAAACGAAAATACAAGTATAAGCTTTGTGGAGCGCGTAAACTTGAATAGACATGGGTGAAAGATCATGTTTATGCTATCACATGGAGTTATATAACGATTAAAGGACCAAAATAGACATTGGGAATAAAAAGAATATATAGCTAATTAAGGGAGGTGAGGATTGATGGATCATACAATCACTCTATCCGTTAGAACTCTCGTTGAGTATGTCTTCCGCAGCGGTAGTATTGAGTCTGGATTTCATGGCACTGCCTCTATGGTTGAAGGTACACGAATTCATCAGAAGATTCAAAAGCAATATAAAGAAGGCGACCGCAAGGAGGTCTATCTGAGAACAGAAATCCCTTATGGTAGCTTACTCTATATAGTAGATGGGCGCTGTGATGGTTTGCTTATTTCGGAGGATGGGAGCCTTACGGTAGAAGAAATTAAATCAACCTCCGGACTGCTGGATATGCTGGACGAAGGACATGAGGTACATTGGGCACAGGCACTGATGTACGCATATATGGTGTCGCTGGAGCAGGAGCATTCTTCTATACAGGTAAAGCTTACCTATGTCCACCGGGCAACGGATGAGCAAAAAAGCTTGTACCGAACGTTGTCTTTAGAAGAATTGACCTCATTCGCTAATGAGACTGTGGCCAGATATGCTCCATATGCCGAGATGATGGTTCGTCATGATACAAAAAAGGAGCAGAGCCTTCGTGAGTTGAGTTTTCCGTTTCCTTCCTATCGAAAGGGTCAACGGCATTTTGCCGGAGCGGTGTACAAATCCATTGTGGAAAAGGTCAGTCTGTTCGCTCAGGCGCCCACTGGTATCGGAAAAACTATGTCGACCTTATTCCCTGTCCTAAAAGCAATGGGCGAAGGACAAGCTAAAGGATTGTTCTATTTAACGGCTAAGACGGTTACCCGTTTTGCCGCGCAGGAAGCTATATCGCTGCTGCTGAAGCAGGGACTTCAGCTGCATGTCATCACACTTACCGCTAAAGAGAAGGCCTGTTTCCGAGAGGAAGGGATTTGCGGTAAGGATTCCTGTCCGTATTCGGATGGCTATTATGATCGGATTAACGATGCGGTAATGGATTTGCTAGAGCATGAGACATTGATGAGCAAAGACACCATAGCAATGTATGCTCACAAACATAAAGTGTGCCCGTTTGAGTTCTCGTTGGATGCTGCCTATGCCTGCGATGCGGTGATCTGTGATTACAATTATATATATGATCCTCGGATCAGCCTGAAACGGCTAACGGAAGAAAGAAAGAGAGAAACGGTGCTTCTAGTAGATGAAGCACATAATCTGGTAGACCGAGGAAGGGAGATGTTCTCCGCCTCTTTGCTGAAGGCGCCTTTTCTAGAGCTCCAGCGTCAGTACAAGGGTGTTAACGGAAATTTGAGTGCTGCAGCTAAATCGGTGAATGCCTTTTTCATCTCCCTTCGTAAAATATGTAATGATGAGGGGCAGGGACAATGGGCTGCGTTCCCGGAGGAGTTACCCGCTTTGCTTGAGACGTTCTCCTTGGAAGCGGAACAGGAGCTTATACATCCAAGCACCAGCATTGTTCCCCTGAATGGGGAAGCTGAAGGTGAGAATGTTCTCCTGGATACGTATTTTTCAGTGCAAGGGATGCTTCGTACCTTTAAAACTTACGATGAACGCTACATAACCTATGCTGAGGTACGGCGCGGTGATGTGTATCTCAAGCTATTCAATTTGGACCCTTCGCATTTGCTCCGGCAAATGTCCAAGAGCTTTCGAAGTCAGATTCTGTTCTCTGCTACGCTCTCTCCATTATCGTACTATCGGGATATGATTGGTGCAGTGGAGGAAGATTATAGTTTAACCGTCTCATCTCCTTTTCAGAAGGAGCAGTGGGAGGTGACTGTGCTGCCCGTCTCGACACGTTATCATGACCGGGAAGCGTCCCTCCTTCCGTTGACTCGGGCGTTGAACCAAATGGTTTCTAAGAAGGGCAATTATCTGGTGTTTTTTCCATCGTACCTTTATTTGCAAAATGTATATCAAGCCTTTACGGAGAATTACCCTGAAATACGGACTTTGATACAGGACACGGGCATGAGTGAGCAGGCTAGAGAAAGTTTTTTAGTTTCATTTCGTCCAGATAATGACGAGACACTGTTAGGATTTGCTGTACTAGGAGGGATTTTTTCAGAAGGTGTGGATCTGCCGGGAGACCGACTTAACGGGGTAATGGTTGTCGGTGTGGGTCTGCCACAGCTAGGTCTTGAGCGTAATCTCCTGCGTCAGTATTTTAATGGCAAAGGTAAGAATGGCTTTGATTATGCCTATGTCTACCCAGGAATGTGCAAGGTATTGCAAGCCGGAGGCAGGTTGATTCGCAGCGAGACGGACACAGGCATTATTGTGCTTGCAGATGATCGCTTTTTGCAGAGTCCTTATATGCATTTGCTTCCCGAGGAATGGAGAGATTATCTTATCCGCTCATAAGAGGGTATAATCTATGAAAAGGTATTCATAATCAATCGGCAGGAGGAAAAAGAATGACATTAAAAGTGGGTATTGTGGGTACGGGCTGGTTCTCTAAGGTACATGCTGATTTGCTGGCAGAGATGGATGATGTCCGTTTGCAGGCGGTCTGCGGAAGCAGTAAGGCTAAAGGCGAAGATATGGCACGCCCATACGATGCTGCTGGATATGGTGATATTACGGAGATGCTGGATGCGGAGAAGCTCGATGCTGTTTATATTTGTGTGCCTCCACAATCTCATGGCGCGATCGAACGATCATTAATCAAGAGGGATATTCCCTTTTTTATAGAAAAACCGCTTAGTATGACTACTGAAATTCCCGCAAGCCTACTTCAGGATATCAAAGAACATAATTTGTTAACCTCGGTAGGCTATCATTTTCGCTATCAGGAGAACATTAAACGTCTGAAAGAAACTTTGCGTGGTGACAAGGTCGGTATGATTATGGGGCAATGGATGGGCGGTATGCCAGGCGTAGCTTGGTGGCGTGATCAGAAGCAATCCGGAGGACAATTCACAGAGCAGACTACACATATCGTCGATTTGGTGCGCTATCTAGCCGGAGAGGTAAAGGAAGTCTACGGCATGTTCGGAAACCGGATTATGCATGAGCAGCATGAAGGTGTGAGCGTGGCAGATGTAGGCACCGTATCCTTGAAGCTTGAAAATGGAATTATTGCTAATATTTCAAATACATGCGTTTTACCTGATGAGGTGGGAAGTGTAGGTCTTAGCTTCTATAATGATCGGGGACTTTTGGACTGGAACCCGGATCGTCTCTTGGAAGTGCGAAGCGGCAATAGTACCGAATTTGAGAATACAGGAAATCCATATTTAGTAGAAAGTGAAGCCTTCATACATGCTGTACGGACGGGCGATCGCTCGCGCATTTTATGCGACTATGAGGATGGATACAAAACCCTTAAAGTCACCTGTGCAGCCTACGATTCAGCGCAAAGCGGATTGCCTGTTAAGTTCTAAGCTTCAATTCATAGAAAAAGGACATGCTACTTTAGATGTACTAAAGAGACATGCCCTTGGCCCAAGCTGGGTTAGCCTAGTGGAGGAATATCGCGAGCAAAGCTGGCGCCACGCCGATAGATAACAGCGCGGACAGAATCATCGCAATACTGGAGATGGTTCCGGTCAGTGAACTAAGCTCGAAGGCTTTGGATGTTCCTGTACCATGTGCAGCGGTTCCCAGCGATACACCGCGCGCAATTTCATTCTCAATGCGGAAGATACGAAGTACAGTAGGGCCCATCATTGTACCAAGTATCCCGGTAATAATGACGAAGACAGCCGTAATACTCGGTACACCACCGATACTTTGCGAGATGCTCATAGCGATCGGTGTGGTTACCGAACGTGGTACCAGACTAGCTGCCAGGTCGCCGCTAACATGCAGCCATTTGGCCAGCAGAATGGAAGAAATCACCGCAACTATCGTCCCTGATAGCACGCCTGCCGCAATTTCGGCGGCGTGCTTTTTGAGTACCTTGAAGTTCTTATGCAAAGGGATGGCAAAGGCCATGGTTGCCGGTTGCAGCAAATCCGTCAGCCATTTTCCTCCCGCATTGTAAGAGTCATAAGTAATACCGGTTATGAGCAGTATGACGATCATAATCACCGGTGTGATGATTAATGGAGAGGTGTAGACTTTACCAGTAGAAGCATAGATACGTTTCGCGAGTAAATATACCGCGACCGTGAGACCAAAGAACAGCAGAGCGTTTAACATGATCCTTTCCGCTCCTTCGCTTTATAAATTCTACTGGTAAGTAATCCGGAACTGGCCATTACAACAAAAGTGCCCAAGACGACAACGGCAAGAATGCGTAATCCATCCGTTTCCAGAATATTAGCGTATTTCATTACACCTATAGCCGATGGAATGAAGAACAGTAGGAGCTCGGCGAGTAACCAAGAAGCGCCAACCTCTACCCAATTCAGACGAATAACACCGAACTCAAGCAGGAGAAACAATATAATCATTCCGAGTATGCTTCCGGGAATAGGGATATGCAATAATGGGGTCACAGCATTGATAAGTAAAGAGAATAATGTAAGTCCCGCTACCTGCAGCAAGCCTATAACAATCTTTTTCATAAGGCTTCGCTCCTTTCATGATAATGAAAGTTTACATCAATTGTTTTCATAGGTAAAATGAATAGATCGAATAAGTGACATTCCTTTTGTCTATGGATTAGGAGGCGAAACAATGGATATCCGGCAATTAGAATATTTCGTTCAAGCAGCAAGAATGAGAAGTTTCACCAGAGCTGCTGAATCACTATATATAACACAGCCTACGATCAGTAAAATGATCCGGAATATGGAGACCGAACTAGAGGCAGACTTGTTTTACCGTGAAGGAAAAAGTATAAGACTTACAGACGCGGGGGAAATTCTGTTCACCAAAGCGCAAAATATCGTGGAGTCTTTCGCTAGCTTATCTTCCGAACTGGATAACTTACGAAATCTGGAGCAGGGTCACATCCGTATAGGCTTACCTCCAATGGTAGGGGCGAGCTTTTTTCCATCGGTGATTGGTCAATTTCATAAACGTTATCCACAGGTTACGATTCGTCTCCATGAAGATGGGGCCAAAAAAGTGGAGGAAGATGTAGAAACGGGACTGCTGGACATTGGAATGGTCGTGTTGCCTGTGGATACAGCCAAACTTCATTGTTTCACCTTTGTTGAAGAGAAGCTGAATCTTATTTTGCCTATGGGACATCGGCTGGCCGAGGCGGAGCTTGTTCCGCTAAGTGAGCTGGCAGAAGAGGAGTTCGTGCTATTTCGAGAGGATTTCACGCTGCATGATCGGATTATTACGGAATGTGTGAAGGCTGGATTTCAGCCGAAGGTGATATATGAGAGTTCACAGTGGGATTTAATTAGCAAGATGGTAGCCGCGGGAATGGGGATCGCATTATTACCGGAAACCATTTGCCGTGACATGGACCGCTCGCGATTGGTAGTCATTCCTTTGACAGATCCGGTAATTCCGTGGCAGATTGCTATGGCATGGCGTAGAGACCGTTACTTATCTTTTGCAGCACGTGAATGGATTTCCTTTGCAAAGGGACTACTGAGAGAACAGTACCCTAATGAACTTCCCTAAGATTCAATGGATCACTCTGAATAAATAGTGATTTTATTATTGTAGATACAATGTATTTTTTTCTTTTTTTTTGAAAATATGTTTTTTGGTATCATGGATTATGATAGATGGAGAAGTTGATAGAGAGAAGGAGAGAGTTGTGACATTATATCAAGGTTCTTCCGAGAATATTTATAGAAGAGACTACAGAGAAGATGAACTGTTTGTGACTATAGAGAGCCTTAGATGTGAATTGCTGGAAGTTGCGGAGCAACGGAGTCTTAGTGACCATGCAGTATTAGAGCTAAGCGAGCGATTGGACAGCTATATTTTGCTGGCACAACATAAGATGATGGAGAATTTGCGTAGTCGCAAGTCAGGCGCAACGCCCTACGGCAGAAGCTCAAAAGCCGCTATTACAATAAGTTAAACTTCGATACATCCATAGAATTACACTATTACGAAGATCCAACCGATAAAGAGGAGAGAAATACGCTCCTCTTTTTGTCGTACAATCTATTGGTTGTACAATCCATAACTTTCACCTATAATGTCAATTAATAGAATCTTTTCAAGTCGAACTTTGGGGGTGCCGAGTGGAGGGAAAGTTAACAACTATACGCTCAGAAATTGAGAAAAATCTGTCCCGCTCCGGCCATAATCTCGCCTCTTTCTCAAAAATTTGTGGTCTGAATCGAGGAAGTCTCAGTGCAATTCTGCATGGGAATCCACCGAAGCCTATGTCCTTGGGACAAATAGATGCAATCATTAAAGCCTTTGGTTTTCCTGATGGTTGGTTGTATCCGTTGTATGTTGATGAATGCTTCAATGAGGAGAAGGTCTCCCGCCGCAGGGTGGAGCCTTTTTTAATACGCTGCGCTGAATTGGGCAAGCAGCAATGCATAGATGAAACATTAAATAGGTTATTGGAATATCCGAAATCGCTGGATATCGTTTATTCAGTGGCTGATAAATTGTTTAATAAAGGAAAAGTGAATGAATCTATATTTTTCTATAAAGTTGTAGCAGAGAATGAGTCCGACAGTTACTCAGAGAGATTGGCGATCAGTCATTTTCGTATATTTAGATCGATGCAATCGATAGTTGATACAGATGAGAAATTACGAGCGGTGATCACCTTTGGACCATTTAGAGGCCGTCTTCCTGAGGATATGCAATTGGATGGTCTGCTTATGCTATCACAATTATGCTACGGTCTGCGTAGATGGGTAGATATGGAGAACTTTGCTGATGAACTGAGAACCCTGGCTAATGCCGTGTATCGTGATCAACTGCGAAAGAGTGAAGGCAGACGAGTTGAAGATCTTCGTACAGAACGTCCGCTCATTGTCTATTATGGTCATGGATATTTGCTTAAAGCGACTGCTCTAACCAAACAAGGTAAATATGAAGCAGCGAAAAAGTATACTGCAGGCTATGCTGATCTGAGCTGGTTTGAAATGATGAATGAGGAAGGCCGTGAAGCTGTAGAGCATTTTCGGTTGTTTGCAACTGCTAATAGCTTTACACTGGAGATGTTAGAGGGGAATGTGTCTGTTTTACCGGAATATACAGCTTTTTTGGCTGATCATCCTGGTGAAATTTTGGTAGGTCTTATTACTATTATGGATGCAGCTAATCGTCATGGGTTCTCTGCAGACAGTGTGCTTTCACGTTTTTCGCGCGAGATGTTGCGATTTGAGGAGTTTCAGGAGCCTAATAATGTGGATCGTGTATATCGGTTAAACTATCAAGTTGCGATGTATCTCATAACCCGAAAAAAGTATAGTACAGGCGTGGATTATATCATTCAGTGTTTGGAATTAGCTATTAAGCAGAACAACGGAAAAGATTTTATTAATTGTGTAACCTTATTTGAGACTAATAGGGATTATGCAACTACTGATCAGCAGAACAGATATAGAAATTTGATAAGGGAGGTGAGACAGCATGAAAAAATCACTATTGATGATGGCAAGTGTGTTAGCATTGTTTAGCTTCATCATTATCGGACCTGTAGGCTCTGGAAGCCAAGGCGGTATTACGACTTACGAGCACGGAGCTAATTGGTAGATTGAAACGATCTATTCAGTATTTTTATAATACAGAGTAATACATATACGAAACTGGACTCCCTTGCCCTTGAGCTTGGGAGTTTTCTTTTTCGTAATAATTGATAGCGTATTCAAAATTTGACAAAGCGTTGCACCGAAAATATAATTAGGTAGCCTAAATAATATAGTATTTAATAATTAGTTGACCTAACTAAATTAGAGGTGAAGGAAATTGGGATAAACGGAGGAAATACAGAAGATACTGAAAATTCAGTCGCACACAAGCTTTTTGCGGCGATGAAAAGGCTGCATAAAGGCCAATGGCACAAAGGTGTTGAAGGCCATAAGCCGAGTGAGATGACTTTAATGATATGCATTGAAAAATGGAATCATTCTGATGATGAGGGTCTAAAGATATCTGAGATCAGCCGACTTCTCGGATTCACACCTCCAACTATTACGCAGTTGATTAATAGTCTTGAGGCGAAACAAATGGTGGAAAGACACGCAGATCCTTCGGATCGGAGAGTCGTACGCGTGAAATTGACGGAGAGCGGAAAAAAACTCACACGAAGAGCAGAGCAATATAGAGATGCAATGCTTGATGAGCTCGTACAGTACTTAGGTGAAAAAGAGACTAAGCAGCTCACAGAACTGTTGCTGAAAGTACATGCATTCGTTGAGGATAATCCGCCACCTAATTGGGATAGGCTACAAATGAACGGAGATGAGAAGCTTGATTAAATTATTTAAACAACTGAAGCCATTTCGAGTAGCTATTGGTGCTGTATTAATTCTTGTGTTCTTGCAGTCCATGGGCGACTTATACCTCCCTACGCTGATGTCCGACATCGTGGACAAAGGGATTGTTCAAGGGGACCGTACTTATATTTGGAAAATAGGTAGCTTCATGCTTCTAGTTGCAGGGGGCGGGGCGTTATGTTCAGTCATTGCCAGTTACTTATCGGCAAAAGTGGCAGCGGGGTTCGGTAAACTTACCCGTGCTCGTGTGTTTAACCATGTAGAGAATTTTACGCTGCATGAGTTCGATAAGCTCGGTACTGCATCCTTAATTACACGTACAACGAATGATATTACGCAGGTGCAGACTGTACTTACCATGATGCTGCGTATGATGATTGGTGCACCGATGATGATGATTGGTGGTATCATCATGGCGGTTTCTGAAGATGCGAAATTATCCTTGATCTTCGTAGTAGTAATTCCGGTACTCGTAGGCGCAATTTTCTTCATCGGGATGAAGGGATTACCGTTGTTTAAAGCGATACAGGTTAAGCTGGATAAATTAAATCTGGTGCTGCGTGAACATTTGACAGGTATCCGTGTTATCCGTTCATTTAACCGAATTGATCATGAGAATAAGCGCTTCTCCGAGGCTAACCGTGATCTGACAGACACAGCGATCAAAGTAAATAAAATTATGGCCGGTTTAATGCCGCTTATGATGATTGTTATGAACTTTTCCATGATCGCAATTCTTTACTTTGGTGGAATCCGGATTGGTGACGGCGATTTACAAGTCGGCTCACTGATGGCATTTATTCAATATGCGATGCAAATTATGTTCTCCCTGATTATGGTATCGATGATGTTCGTGTTGATTCCTCGTGCGTCAGCTTCTGCCTTGCGTATCAATGAAGTGCTCGATATGCGGCCGGAGTTCACAGATCCTTCAGAGAGTGAATTGCAAACAACGGCTCAAGCTACTAAAAAAGATGGCCGTGATCATATGCGTGGTTTTGTTGAATTTGATAATGTTTCCTTTTCTTATCCTGGCGCGGAACAACCTGCACTTTCGAAAATTAGCTTCAGTGCTCGTCCGGGTGAAGTTACTGCCATTATCGGCGGTACAGGTTCGGGTAAATCTACGCTGCTTAGCTTGATTCCAAGGTTCTATGATGTCAATGAAGGTGCGGTTCGTGTGAACGGGGTAGATGTACGTGAAATGACACAAGAAGAGCTACGGAGCAAAATTGGTTACATTCCTCAAAAAGCGGTATTGTTCTCAGGTACGATTAACGAAAACATTCGCTACGGTAAAGAGGATGCTACCGATGAAGAAATTATTCATGCAGCCAAGGTAGCTCAAGCCTACGATTTCGTGTCAGCCATGAAAGATGGGTTTGATTCTGAAATTGCTCAAGGCGGAAGTAATGTCTCCGGTGGTCAGAAACAGCGGTTGTCCATTGCACGTGCTCTTGTGAGAAAACCTCAAGTTTATCTGTTTGACGACAGCTTCTCTGCACTTGATTTCAAAACAGATGCTAAGCTTCGCGCGGCACTCAAAGATGAAACCACGGAATCCACTGTTCTAATCGTAGCTCAACGGGTTAGTACCGTTATGGATGCCGACCGGATTATTGTTATTGATGAGGGTGAAATCGCCGGAATGGGCACTCACCGTGAACTGCTCGCGAGCAGTGATGTGTACCGCGAGATCGTATCCTCGCAGCTGTCAGAGGAGGAAATAGCATGAGCGAACAAAACAATAAACCTGTAGCTCCGCGCGCCCACAAAGGTCCAGGACCTGGTGGCGGTCCTGGCATGAGGATGCCTGCGGAAAAGGCTAAAGACTTTAAGGGTACACTTCGTCGTCTGATTAAGTATTTAAGACCTCGTATGGTTCAATTAATCATCGTTTTGGTTATGGCTATTGCCAGTACTGTATTTAGTATTTTCAGCCCTAAAGTTATGGGTAAAGCAACAACTAAACTGTTCGAAGGTGCTTACGGAAAATTAATGGGAGTTGAGGGAGCCTCCATTGATTTTGGATACATTAATGATATCCTGATCATACTTGCCGGTCTGTATTTGCTTAGCGCTCTGTTCAGCTATATTCAGCAGTATGTAATGGCTGGTGTAGCTCAGAAGGTCGTTTTCGACATGCGTGAGCAGATTAACAGTAAGCTGGAACGGTTGCCTTTGAAATATTTTGATTCCCGTACTCATGGGGAAATTCTAAGCCGTGCTACGAATGATGTGGATAACATCAGTACTACACTGCAACAGAGCTTAACTCAACTGATTACTTCTATCGTCACCATTATCGGTGTCATTGTAATGATGCTTACCATCAGCCCATGGCTGACTTTGATTACAATTGTTACATTGCCACTCAGCTTCGTTGTGATTATGGCTATCTCCAAGCGCTCGCAGACTTATTTTGTTGGACAGCAGAAGTCACTCGGTCAGTTGAACGGTCATGTAGAAGAAATGTATACAGGTCACCGGATTATTAAAGCATTTGGTCGTGAGCCGCAATCCCTTAAGGATTTCGATGAAATTAATGATAAGCTTTACGATTCAGGCTGGCGTGCCCAATTCATGTCTGGTATGATTATGCCGCTCATGATGTTTATCGGTAACTTAGGTTATGTAATGATTTGTGTAGTCGGCGGTATCTTTGTTACTAAAAAAATGATCGATGTCGGGGATATTCAAGCTTTTATTCAGTATTCCCGTCAGTTCACCCAGCCGATTGCACAAACGGCTAACATTGCTAATATTATTCAATCCACTATTGCTTCTGCAGAACGGGTATTTGAGCTTCTGGATGAAGAAGAGGAAGTTAAGGAAGTTAATACTACGCTTGCGAAGCTTGATGAAGGTACTCCGGAAGGTTCCGTTGAGTTCCGTCATGTGAAATTCGGATATAAAGAAGATGCAATTCTGATTGAGGACATGAATATTGAGGTTAGTCCAGGTCAGACCATAGCGATTGTCGGTCCTACTGGTGCTGGTAAAACCACTCTGATTAACCTGTTGATGCGTTTCTACGAGCTCAACGATGGGGAAATTATCATTGATGGTGTGAACATTACCGATATGAAACGGAGTGATCTGCGCAGCAAATTTGGTATGGTGCTTCAGGATACCTGGCTGTTCAATGGTACGATCCGTGATAATATTGCTTACGGTCGTGAAGGTGCCTCAGAAGCTGATGTGGTGCGTGCGGCCAAGGCTGCTCATGCCGATCACTTTATTCGCACACTTCCGCTTGGCTACAATACGGTGTTAAATGAAGAAGCTTCTAACATTTCACAAGGGCAGAAGCAACTGATTACAATTGCTCGTGCCATTCTGGCCGATCCATCGATCCTTATCCTTGATGAAGCAACAAGCAGTGTCGACACACGGACAGAATTATTAATTCAAAAAGCAATGAAGGCATTGATGCAAAACAGAACCAGCTTCGTAATTGCTCACCGTCTTTCGACGATTCGAGATGCCGACCTGATCCTTGTTATGAATCAAGGTAGTGTAATCGAGAAGGGCAACCACGAGGAACTGCTTGCACAAGGCGGATTCTATGCTGATCTTTACAACAGTCAGTTCTCCGAAGGTGATTTGGACGCAGGCTAAATTAAAGTGAAGAAAAAATTATAGCAAACTATAAACCCCTCCTTTCACATTTTGCTGATTATTTATGTGAAGGAGGGGTATTTTATATGTGGTGGGATCTCTTAAGACAGCATTCATAATAAAAAAAGGTTTGATTAAAAATTTAAGGATAGGTATGATAGAATCAAAAATGACCCGCGGCTCATTTTTGAGGCTGCACGATAAAAGAGAGGATGAAGGGAATGTCAGGCTACGGTAAATGGGTGGCAGGAAAAAAGACGAAATGGATTACTCTTCTCGTATGGATAGTGCTAGTAGGTGCACTTACCCTATTATGGCCTGCAGTGAATTCTCAAGTTGCTAATAATGCGCCCAATCTCCCAGATGATGCACAATCAATACAGGCAACAGCCATTGCAGAACAAGAATTTCCAAGTGGAAGCGGAGTACCTGCATTGCTTGTATGGCATAGAGAAGGTGGGCTTTCGCAAGACGATTTAGTACATATCACTGCTGTATACAACAAGTTGGAGCAGCAACCGTTACCCCATCAGAACTTTGTTCCCCCACTAGGGAAGCTGCCGCCGCAGGCACTGCAAGCCTCATTATCTGAGGATCTTAGTACACTGGTAACCCCGGTGCTTTTTGATAAAACGGCAGATAGTGATCAGCTCGGTGAAGCTGTGACAGAAATGAAGAAGATCATAAACACAGAGACGGGTGGAGACCCCTCCGCGGCTAAGGTAGATGGAAAAGACCTGAGTTTACGTGTTACGGGTCCAGTGGGCATCTCTATAGATGCTTCAGGCCTGTTTCAGAACGCTGACGTTTCCTTGTTAATTGCTACGGTTATGCTTGTGCTGGTGTTCTTATTAGTGATTTATCGTTCGCCGATCTTGGCGTTTATCCCTCTTATTGCAGTTGGATTCGCTTATGGTGTAACGAGTCCGATTCTTGGGAAAATGGCGCAAGAAGGCTGGATCACCGTAGATTCGCAGGCAGTCTCCATCATGACGGTTCTGTTGTTCGGTGCGGGTACGGATTATTGTTTATTCCTGATCTCGCGATTCCGTCAGCTTCTGAAGATAGAGCAAAGCAAAAGTCGCGCCCTGCTTCGTTCCATTACCGATGCTTCAGGGGCTATCGCTATGAGTGGCTTCACTGTCGTGCTCGCGCTGTTTGCGTTATTGCTGGCTAAGTATGGAGCTTATCATCGCTTTGCAATACCGTTCAGCGTGTCGATTTTCATTATGGGAATTGCTAGCTTAACGCTTGTACCTGCACTGTTGGCGATCTTCGGACGGACCTCGTTCTTCCCATTCATTCCGCGTACTCCGCAAATGGAGGTTGAACGGGCCAAGGCTAAAGGCAAACCTGCTCCAGAACCAAAAGTCTCCCATAAAAAAGGGATTGGCGGATTTGTAGTTTCCAGGCCTTGGGCTATCGTAGGCGTGACCGTTATCGGACTAGGGATTCTGGCTTCGTTCTCTAGTGGAATCAAATTCACGTATGATATCCTTTCTTCTTTTCCTAAAAATATGGAGTCCCGCGAAGGGTTTGATCTCATCGGTAAGCAGTTTTCCCCGGGAGAACTAGCTCCTGCTAAGCTGATTATTGATACTAAGGGGCAAGCAAGTGGAGAGGATCTCAAAGTCATTCTCGGAGGGCTCACCTATGTGGACACGGTTTCCGACGCTCAGCAGGGTGCTGTGAACAAGGATATTCTGGGTTTCGATCTCGAATTTAAGAACAATCCTTATTCACTTGAAGCGATGGGGCATATTCCAGCCCTTCTAGCAACGGCAGAGCAAGCGCTGATTGATGTAGGGGTTGAGAATCCTGCGGATCATGTTTGGGTAAGCGGTCAGACAGCAACTCAGTATGATACCAAAAAAATCGGAGATCGTGATACGGATCTGATTATCCCTGTGGTCATTGGGCTGATCACCTTGCTGTTATTGATATATCTGCGTTCCATAGTGGCAACCATTTATCTGGTTGGAACGGTCATTCTCTCCTTCTTCTCTGCACTTGGCTTAGGCTGGATTATTATTCACTATGTGATGGGGGCAGATGCCATTCAGGGAGCGATCCCGCTTTATTCCTTTGTATTCCTGGTGGCACTTGGAGAAGATTACAACATCTTTATGATCTCGAATATTTGGAAAAAGCGTAAAACCATGCCGCTTAAGCAGGCGATTGCAGAAGGTGTAAATGAGACTAGCTCGGTAATTACCTCGGCGGGCCTTATTCTGGCAGGTACTTTCGCTGTATTAGCTAGCTTACCGATTCAGGTGCTTGTGCAATTTGGTATCATTACCGCTCTAGGTATTCTGCTTGATACCTTCGTAGTTCGTCCGTTTCTTGTCCCCGCGATTACGACGCTGTTTGGTCGATGGGCATTCTGGCCGGGGAAACATCAAGAGGTGGAGGAAGCTCTCCCTCGTGGTAGTGAGCAATAAGCAACACACTGTAAAAACAAACAGGGATGCCTCAAAGCCATATTGGCTCAGGGCATCCCTGTTTTTATTGTCGTGGCAGTCGAACTTATATTCATTGTACGATTCGGCCTACATCACTTAATTGCTGGTGCCGGGTGTTCGGCTGATCATCAGCTTATATTTGTCGATTGATGCTCCAAGAATGGCTTCATTTCCACCAGCACCACGGTGTGATTGACGGAAGGAGTCGCTGGAGGTCCAGCCTTTAAATGCTTCCTCGTTCTCCCACATGGTGCAGATCTTTAGTTCCTCAACACCTTCTTTGGCACTTCCTTGCCAAACCTCCATGCGTACGAAACCTGGCATATCCTGTACACCGTTATTTCCTCCGAAACGTTGAGCAATGGCTTCACCATGACCTTCTTTAACCTTAATGGTATTTGTTACTACCAGCATATTAGATAAACCTCCGTTCAGCAGTGTGATATACATATATAAACATTAGATTGAATATTTAATTGCACTTTATACACTTTAAAGTTCTGGTTCGTTAGAAATGAAGCGATAAGTGTATTCTATGCAACTAAATAAGATGAATCTGGGAAATGGTCGAGCATTATTTGCTTTTAGTTACACAGAGTGCAATTAAAGTGTAACGGATCCTTTAATTACGCTGAATAGATGTATATAGTGCAACTATTGTTATTCGAGCGCCAAGTAGTGTTCAGAGCCGAAGCGCCCAGCGTAACTACAAGCACACAACATTATTATTAGAACCAACGAATAAATAAGTACCTCTAAACTCCAGTTGCCCAATCTGGCGCTAAAGTAACCATCTCTTGCCCCAAAAATGGAGTTTGATTGCAGAATGTTCAACAGAACAGCCTGAAAACAGTCTACATTAGGCATTCTATCGCACAAAGTGCAATCAGAGTATGGAGAAGAGCAGACCAAAGGGATTGACTGGCACAAGGACACCCAATCCGCTCTACTGCTCCTCTCCCAATCCGCTCTACTGCTCCTCTCCCATGAGCACTCTCCTGCAAAAAGCCGCAATCAGAGCCTGGTGCAAAACCAGCCAGTCCTTTTTATTGCGGGTTAGTGGTCCAGAGTCCTGCTGTTTTTAGGAAGACACGATCCGGCAGCTTCAAGGCTGTTAACGCCAATTCAGCTACATCCTCAGGCTGCATCATGCGATCTTCGTCACCGATTTTAAGTCCGGCGTTGGAAGCTAGTCCAGTGTTAACAGTACTTGGAGTCAAAGCTACGACGCGGATGTTGTGCTTACGCACCTCTTGCGCGAGGGCTTCGGTCATGCCCATCAGTGCAAACTTGGATGCGCAGTAAGCTGAGCCAGTCGCGAAGCCGCGCTCTCCGGCTGTAGACGAGATGTTGATGATATTCCCGCCATTTTTCTCAATCATAGCTGGCAGTGCAGCGCGAGTTACATAATAGGTGCCGTAAAGATTGACTTGGATATGACTTTCCCAATCGGCAGGGTCCATTTCTACCAAAGTACCGAATTTCGCAATTCCGGCATTATTGATTAATGCGTCAAATGTTCCTAGCTCATTTTGCAGATAAGCAACTGCTCGTTCAGCTTCTTCGCGTACAGCGATATCCGCAACGGCAATACTAACTTTAACGTCGTATACTTCCGTTAGGGCTGATTTTAACGCTTCGAGATCGCCTGAAGTTCTGGAGATCAGGCCCAAGTTAGCACCTTCCTTAGCTAGTGCCATGGCTAAGGCTTTACCGATTCCTTTGCCTGCACCAGTAATCACAACACTCTTTCCTCTCAAATCCATCTCTAACGTCACGCTCCTTTAAACATTTTTGAAGCTTATGCTTCATTCATGTCCTATTATACCTGAATGCTATAGGGCATTTACAATCGTCCCAAGAAAACAAATTGAAAACTTTCATGTAAAGAGATGCAATTTTTCGTGATTGTACAGATTTTCCGTGAACATAGCATTTTCACGAACGAAGTGAATTTATTCGTAAAGCTTCGTCAGCGGAACCGATGCAGGTCCCTCTAAAACTTCTCCATCGAAGGAGAAGCGGGAACCGTGGCAAGGGCAATCCCAAGAACGGTTACCGTCGTTCCATTCGCATTCACAGCCCATGTGAGTGCAGGTTCTGTCCACCAGATGAAGTTTCCCCTCTGGATCTTTGTAGGCGCCGACTCGTTTGCCGTCGTGGAAGAAAACGGCCCCTTCGTCTGCCTTCAAATCGCTTGTCTTTTTATGGACAATTTCAACTTTACCCGCTACTAGCTCCTTGGCCACATTAGCGTTTTGGACGATGAAGCTCTTTATGCTGGCGCCAGCTTTGAAGCGGGATGGATCGTACAACTCCGTATATGGATTATCTTTGCGCTGAATCTGATCCGAGATGATTTGAGCGGACAAGGTACCGCTTGTCATACCCCATTTTCCGAATCCGGTCGCGATATAAATCTCTTCGTTGTCCGAAATCTTGCCGATGTATGGGACTCTGTCCAGCGTGATTAAATCCTGTGCCGACCAGCGGTAAGGGATCGACTTGATGCCCAGCAAGTGGCCTGCGAACAATTCCAGATTCTCATAATGACCTATCGTGCAGATGCCTTGGCCTGTCTTATGATTCTCGCCTCCAACGATAACCAGATTTCGCCCTTCCCACTCCACAGCGCGCAGAGAACGGGTGGGTTCGCTAGCGCTTAAGTACATTCCGCCCTCATAATCCGTTTCGGGTTGGATCGCCAGACAGTAGGAACGCTCAGCATGCAGTCGCGAGAAATATAACGCACCTCCATCGTAGAAGGGGAAATGAGAAGCCGACACGGCGTAACGGCAGTTGATCCGATAGTCGTTCTTTTCCGTAAAAAGCGTAAGCTTATCGTGCTTCTCCACCTTGTCCGCCATCATCGTATGCTCATAGATCACGCCGCCTTTTTCCACTATAACCTTTAACAAGGCCTTCAAATATTGGAGGGGGTGAAAGCGGGCTTGTCCTGGTAATTTAATCGCACCACTGGCCATTAGGGGGATAGAAACGTTATCCAGCCATTCACCAGGCAGACCCAATTGTTCATAGGCTTTATACTCATCCTTCAGTTCTTTAAGCGTTTTATGATCTTCAGCATCTGCGTACAAATAAGCCGCTTCGCGTTTCAGACCGCAAGACACTTCAAGTTCTTCCGCCGTTTGTAAGATCCAGTTCATAGCCTCATGGTTAGATCGATAATAGAGGCGGGCCTTCTCTTCCCCGAAATGCTTGATCAAATGATGATAGATTAATCCGTGCTGAGCGGAGATTTTGGCGCTTGTAAAACCCGTAGTGCCACTGAGGATTTCCCCTGCCTCCAAGAGCGTGACTTTATACCCTGCTTTGCTTAAGAGATAGGCTGTTGTAATTCCTGTAATCCCACCGCCTACCACTGCGACATCTGTAGAAATATCTTCAGTCAGCTTTGGAAAAGCCGGCAAATCCGTAGTGTCTCTCCATAATGATTCTGGAAATTGCGGGAGACCTTGCGTTATTTTACGGTGCGAATCCATCTTAGTATCCCTCCATCTGTACAATCCTCATTTCATTTATTACCACAGTCCCGTTAAAAGAAACTCTGTATTCATATGTGCAGTGCATGAATTCAGAGAAATAGTGCCAAAATAAGGTGGAATCCGGGAAGCGCAGGATAAATAGGAGGGATGATCCATGTCAGTTCAACAGGATAAGCACAATGTTACTCTGGAATGGATCAAGGGTGAGTTGGACGGATTTGCCGATTTAATTGATAGAACGCTCGTTGCACCTTTTGGGCAGATCAACTTAATTTATATTAAAAGCGTTACAGATTCGCAGACGCTCAGTCGCCATGTGATTACGCCGTTCTATGAGATGGGGAGTATTGACGGGTACCTTAATTACATTACGACATATCCGGGCACTGAGGAGGCAACTACGAGAGAAAAGGGAATCGAGCTTTTGCTTGGCGGATATGTTCTTCTAAGGATAAATAATGTGATCTGTTTCTTCGATGCTTTAAGTGCGGAGATTAGTGGTGTTAGTGAAACTTCAGCAGAAAGTATTTCACAGGGTCCCTCAGATGCACTGACGGAGGATATTGCGGTGAATCTGAACATGATCCGCCGGCGCTATCAATCCACTAATCTCAAAATGGAAACCATGGTCATCGGCGAAGTCTCCAAAACAAAGGTGGCCATCCTATACGACATCAGTCGTGTTGATCATAATGTATTAGCGGAATTAAGGGAGAAGATGAATACCCTAAAGGTTGATATTTTACAGGCTACGGGAGAACTTGAGAAGTTTATAAGCAGTGATAAATTGCGAATACTCCCTAAGTCTATTATTACTGAAAGACCTGATAGAGTTGTGTTTAATTTGTCTGAAGGAAAAGTAGCGATACTCCTGGATACAACGGGATATGCGATAGTGTTGCCTTCCATATTTAATGATTTCTTTACATCCATGGATGATAAAATCCAATTTCCTATCGTGGGCCGTTTCTTAAAGCTGCTCCGAATTATCGGTGTGTGCATGACGTTGTGGCTGCCTGCGGTCTATGTAACTCTGACCTCGTATAATCCCGAGATTGTTCGTGTGCAGGTTGCACTGCTTATTTCTGGTAGCCGCGCCACTGTGCCTTATCCATCTTTTGTGGAAGTGCTCTTAATGCTTATGATGATGGAATTTCTGACCGAGGCGAGTTTACGTCTGCCCAAAGCGATTGGTCCAACGGCCACGACGGTCGGAGGTCTAATCTTAGGTCAGGCAGCTACGGCGGCAGGGCTTGTAGGTAATATTATGATTATATTGGTCTCAGCCGTTGCGATATCCAATTTTCTGATTCCTCTGAATATGATGAGCTTGTCGATACGCGTGCTGAAGTACATTTTTCTTATAGCTGCCGCTGTTCTAGGAATGGTTGGTGTAGTGGTCTGTGTTGTGGGATTTGCGATGTATTTATGCAATCAGCGTAGCTTTGGACAACCTTATTTCAGATTGTTTTTTCTTGATAACCTTGGTAAGAAGAAGGGCGGGGAACATTGATGGCCAAAAGCCGTTATTTCTACTGTCTTTTTCTGATGAACAGCTTGATCAACATCATTAATTTTGTTCCTAGGGAACTAATAGACAGACGCTTTGACGGTGCTTTGTTCTCCATACTAATTGCAACGGTCCTTGGCACTTTGTTTGTCTATATATTTACTGTATTGATTGCTAAATTTCCTGGTAAGGGGTTTCCGGAAATATTTAACCCTCTTCTTCCTAAGCTGCTAGTCAAACCCTTACTTGTCTTTTTTGCGGGTTTATGGTGTGTGGCTGGGGGGGTTACCTTGCTTTCCTTTGTAGATATTACGCTGAGATATGTCAGTCCGAATTCAAGCCCATATACTGTCGTGATCGGCTTTCTGATATTGGTCTGCATCTGCTGTCGCTTTGATTCACTATCACTTTTGTATGGTCTTGAAATCATTCTTGTCGTTACATTACCGTTAATTATCTATGGCATTGTAAAGGCGCTGACCAATCCAGATTTCAATTGGGATTCTGTTCTGCAGATCACTACATACATCTGGCATAAGCCGGATCTGATGAGTCTTTCGGCAGCTACCTTTTCTTTTAGTGGTTATATTAATCTAGCCATCTTTAATCGGGTATTTCATGGGTTAAAGCTAAAGCATGTCTGGATTTTAGGGGTGGAAGGACTTCTCGTACTTCTCGTAACCTTTTTGGTCCCTATCGGTTATTTCGGTACTGTTGCGATTGAGAGACATGTATATACGTGGTTCTCGACGGCAGACAGTATCCGGATAGAATCTTTTATCATTGAACGGATGTTGTTTATTTTTTATTTTGCCTATATGACATTATCTCTGGTGAGTGTAATTGTTCATTGGCATGTAGGGTTAGGATTATTGAAAGGTGCTATTTCATCTACGAAAAAAAAATCTCAGAAGGCAGAGCAATGGAAAGAGTGGCTCATCCTGTGCTTATTTAGCGGAGTGGTCCTCTCCTTAATGTGGATGGATCAATATCAGCTCAACTTAATGGGCGCTTGGTTTCTACAAGTCCGCTGGTTTGGTGAGATGTTCTTAATCGCACTGCTGTTTTATTGTTATCGTAAAGTAAGGAGGCAGGGCATGTGAGAAAAGCACTTAGTGCAATAGGAATTGTGTTACTGCTACTCCTTGCCGGCTGTGACTTCAAAGAAATTGATTTAAGGATATTCGTACTGGCGATCGGTGTTGACCCTGGCGAAGAAGAAGGGACCTTCAAGATTAGTTTGAAGCTTGCCATCCCGCAGGGGGAAGTTACCAAGATTGATGAGAAGATGCAGATATTAACCGAAGAGTCCCCAAGTATTTCGGAAGCGCTCCGCAGAATGAAGTCAAAAGTGGAGAAGGAGCTTGATTATTCCCATTGTAAATCGATTATTTTGGGAGAAGGGATCGCACGTAAAGATATTCAGCATGTTATGGATTGGGCCGTGCGGCGCAGAGATGTCCAGCTTATTGTAAATTTTGCAGTCGGGCGTCCGGAGGCACTTCAAGTGCTGCAGGTACGACCCGAATCGGAGCGTATCCCATCGAATTCTCTTATTCTGGCGATGAGTGGTCAGGGAACGGAGTCTCCTTTTATTACTAGTGTGTATTCCTTTCAGCTGATGAGAAATATTTATGAGAAGGGTATTGATCCGATTTTGCCGATTATCGAGGCCAAAGGGAAGAGTCAGTTCTTAATTAACAAAATTGCTCTACTGGATAGCGAGAAAATCAAGATGGTGCTTTCACCGAACGAAACCCGGCTATACAATTTGCTGTCGCGCTCCAACTTACGGACCAATTTGCCAGCCCATACTGAGGGGGTCATGTATCAGTATTACACAGAGAGATCATCGTCGGACTACAAGATACTAAATACGGAGAGCGGAAAAGCTACTATTCGATACCATATTAAGATTAAAGGGATCCTAGAAGAGAGTAGCAGTCCGGACTTGGTGACACATAGCAAGTTGAAAAAAATTCAGACAGCTGGCGAGAAAGAATTGGAAGATGATATCTCAGCCTTACTGAAAAAAATTCATAAGAGCGGTTTGGATCCTTTTGGGTGGGGACTTCACTATGGAGCTAGGCATTTTAATAATGATACCGAAATGGAAGTGTGGAAGGACCTCTATGCTGGGCTTGATTTTCAGGTCGAGGCTGATGTAAACATCAAATATTCTGGATTGATCAAATAGCTTAGAAAGTAATGAGTGGATAAAAGTGGGATTGACGTACTTACACTCACGATTTATACTTGATCTAAAAACAAGTTAGAGGATGATAGTAATGAAAAGTCTAAATTTGACTTCCCAACGTCAAGCCGTTTACGATATCGTCCTTAATTCACATGACCATCCCACTGCTGCGGAAGTAATGAACCGGCTAGTAGAACAAGGTCATAGCTTAGCATACGGTACTGTATATAACTCTCTTCGTTATCTTTCAGATAAACAAATGATTCGTGAGCTTAAGCTTGGTGAGGCTGCCAGCAGATATGATGCCCGCATGGATGATCATCAGCATATCATTTGCGAGGTTTGCGGTGCGGTTGATGAGGTAATGAACCAAGTTCCACGAGACTGGATGAACACAGTGGCGAAGGATACAGGATATACAATTGGTCATGCTCATGTGGTATTCGGAGGCGTCTGCCCGAACTGCAAGAACAAGAACGTGAACTAAAATAGAAGAGGCTGATTCTTAAGTTTATGACCTAAGAATCAGCCTCTTTTAGTTAATTCTGCTCACGGTGGGTGATCCGTTTTTACCAAAGTAAAAGTAATCATCTACCTTTCTTAAATCAGCGTCTAAATAGCTTGGTATATTGGGGGGATATTTTTCTAGTAAAAAGAAAAATATTAATCAGAGCAATGCAACCAAACACTATTCGAATTGGAACTTCGGGAATCCCTAAACCTGTTACAATCCCGTTAATATCTCCACCGCCGCCTATAAAAGAGGATAAAATGGATATGTAAATCGGATCGAGTAACAGAAAACAAGCTGTTATATAATACATCAATATGATAAAACTTTTAGTTCTAAGCTTAAGGATCTGAGGAGTTAGTACGTAAAGAAGATACCCGATTACAATGGTAACAATACTACTGATCCCTGAAAATATCGCAAGCCGATATCCCAATAATTCCCCGTCCGTTGTGACAATTTGAACACCCCATAATCCGACAATACGTATTCTTTCAAATACATCGTAGCAGAGAGCAAGAATCAGATGTGCACCTTCATGAATTACATAATAGACGATAATCGTTATAAATATTGCTGTCCATTTCTTCAAATTAGAATGTGCCCGTTGTTTCATCGTCTACTCCTCCTCCCTTACTCGACTATAAATCTGGAAGAAAACTTTAATATGACTTTTGACTAATTCTAAAGCTTCGTCCGCCTTCTCTAACTGACCATCATAACGGAACAACAGCAGGAAGATTGGAGAGTAGAAGTGCAATGCCATAATGTCTGAATTGCTTTGGATCAGCGTTCCATCTAATTGCATTTGAAGGAACACTTCCGACTGATAGCGTAAGGTCTTATCAATAAACATCTCCCGAAAGAGCTGGCTCATATTTGGATTTCTATATTGCTCGATCGTCATCATTTTACGGAATCGGGACATAATCTCATCATTTAAATAAAAAGAAAAGATGCTACTGTATACCTCCTGTAACTGATCACTCACAATCCAATTAACTTCTACATCATTACCTACATATGATTCCGATAAATTTTTCTGCAACTTCTGAATCCGTTCAGCAGATACTTGAACTACTGTATCAAAAATATCCTGTTTATTTTTGTAATGCTTGTATAATGCACTTTCACGAATCCCTACAGCCCCAGCAATTTCACGTACAGATACAGAGCCGTATCCACGATTCGAAAATAACGCTAATGCTTCATATAGAATCTTTTCTTTAGTAGTCATTTAGAAATCCTCTCCCCTTAAAGCAAACTGGTGAACAGTTGTTAACCTAATTATAGTGAACGATCGTTCACCTGTCAAAAATAAAATGCTTCATATTTCGTACATCTTGACGGTGATTTATTGATTACTTTAAATAATCTTTTTTTTGTTGCGTTTATATGACAATTCATAAAAATAATGAGAAAAATGAAGAAAGATAGGAGGAAAATCGGTTCCAAAGTAGGATATATAATTATATATTTAGTCTGGTAAATAGGTCCTACTTTAAGACTCGAAGAGAGAGAGCGTGATGACATTTATGAACAAAAAAACAGGTATGAGTATCCGAGCCAAGTTAATTCTTACATACCTATTAGTTCTGCTGTTGCCCAGTATCATTATCGGCTGGCGAACCTATCAATCTGCTAGCCATGAAGTGGAAGATCAACTGGTGAGCAATGCTACCGAAAGTGTTGTAGCAGTAAATGAAATCATCAACTCGAATATTCAATCCAAAATAGATGCTGTTTCTTATTTTGCCGCTGAGTTCACTGATGAAGGGACCAACAGTGAGGTAACTGGAGGGGCAGCAGCTTCTATGAAGAACAGATTAAAGGAATACGCTGTATTACATCCTGATGTGTTAGATATTTATGTTAGTACAAGCAAGGGGCAATCCATCCACGCTTCGGAAGCCAAACTGCCCGAAGGCTACGATCCCAGGCAGGAGAGTGCCTACATTAATTCTCTGAAGCACGGGAATGGTGTTGTGATTTCCCCGGCCTTTCAAACCGTAAATCAAGAAACGGCGATTGCGATCTCAACGGTTCTTAAGAGCGGTAACGGGGTGGTAACTTTGAATCTCAATCTATCTGCCTTAGGCGATTTGACTTCGACTAAGGTTGGCAAGGAAGGATACATTATTATCCTTGATAACAGCAAGAAATATCTTGTTCATCCAACAGAGGCGATTGGACAGGAGTCATCCGATGATTTTATAAAGAGAATGTTTGAGGAAGATCAAGGTACTTTTGATTATGTCTATAAGGGTACACACAAAAAGATGATGTTTACGGTGAATGAGCTTACGGGCTGGAGAATCGGAGGTACGATAAGCGTAGATGAAGTGACATCGGCAACGAGCGGAATTCGCAATACAGCGCTGCTTGTTATTATAGTTTCCGTTTTGCTTGCGCTGATCATGATCTATTTTAATATTCAATCTATTCTGCGGCCGCTCCTCCGGCTGAGGAAAGCAACTGCAGTGATAGCGAAAGGTGATTTGTCCGAAGACATTAGGGGGTTCCGCAAAGATGAAATTGGCATGCTTGCCGAGAACTTTCAATTAATGGTGCTCAGCTTGCGGGAGATGATCATCGGCGTACAGGAGATGACGAGCAATGTATCCTCTTCAGCCGAAGAACTAACCGCTAGTGCAGAGCAGAATGCCCAAACGATTGAGTCGATGACGATAGCGATCCAGGAGGTAGCAGCAGGTACGGAACAGCAGGTGATCAGTGTACGAAAAGGAATGGAAAGTACAGCGGCGACGACCAGCGAAGTGGATCATATTTCCGTATATATGGAGCAGGTGTCTGCGATGATGGACAAGACTTCGCTCTCTGCTTCAGAAGGAAATGATTCGGTCATTAGCGTGGTGGATAAGATCAATGGTATTCATAAAACGGTGGGAGAGCTTGGCAGTGTAATCGACAGGCTGAATGAAAGAACGGATCAAATTGAGGGCATTGTCAGCGTCATCACAGGGATTGCCCGTCAGACCAACCTGTTAGCTCTCAATGCTTCCATTGAGGCGGCCAGAGCTGGAGAGCATGGCCGTGGATTTGCCGTTGTTGCTGCCGAGGTACGTAAGCTGGCAGAGGAGTCAGAGAGATCAGCGCATCTAATTGCAGAGCAGATTATTGCCATTAATAGTGAAATGAAGCTGGTGACCCATACAATGGAGGATACAAAGCAGCGCGTAACCGAAGGAATTGAGGCCGTAGATACTTCTGGACGTTCTTTCTCCCGTATCCGTAGAGCAGTCAAGAGTGCCGCGGAGAAGATTGAGTCGATGGGCGGTGCGGTACAGACCTTATTGGTGGAGTCAAATCATATGGAGAAGGCAATTGGAGAGATTCGCGGCATCTCTGAAGAGGCGGCTGTGAATACAGAGACCATCGCAACGGCAGCACAAGAGCAGCTTGCTTCTGTTGAAGAGATGGCGTCTTCCTCTACCGACCTTAGTCGTCTTGCGGAGGAACTGCAAAAGCTTGTGAGTACCTTTAAGATACACTCCTCCTAGTGAAAATATATATTTCGGATAGGATAACGATGGTTTTATCTTCCCTTTTGCAGTCCTTTCCAAGTATACTGATAAACAATAATGCTGGATTAGGCAACGTAGAGAGGAGAGATAATAGTACATGGCAGAGCAACTGAAAGGGTTCACGGTCGCCTTGGCGGGACCGCGTAAATCAGAAGAAATGGCCAAGCTGGTCCAAAATATGGGGGGGACGGCATTATATCGACCTGCCCAAGGTACTGTATTTCTTGATGATGAGGCATTGGAGGAAGGCTTGAATTCATGGATCAGCCATCCACCTTACTTGGTGATCCTTACTACAGGCATGGGACTGGACGCTCTCTTCGAAACGGCTGAACGCCTGAACATCGCCGATCGCTTTTTAGAAGTACTTTCTGGTTCTATTATTGCTGCACGGGGTTATAAGACAGTGAATGCTTTGAAAAAAAGAGGGCTTACGCCAGAGTTTCGCGACGACGACGGAAGTACGATCGGACTGATTCGTGGGCTTCAATCCCTGGATTTGCAGGGCAAGGAGGTCGTTCTGCAGCTGCATGGTGATCCAGCTCCTCGTATGCTCGCATGGCTGCAGGAGGCAGGGGCAAATACCAGTCAAGTGCTGCCGTATCGGCATACTCCACCAGAGCCGGGGGAGCTTGACAAGCTGCTTATTGAGATTATAGAAGGCAAGATTGATGCCGTGGCTTTTACGAGTGCGCCGCAGTTTCGTTTTCTCTCTCAATTTGCTCGGGAAAAGGGCAAGCTGGAAGAGATGCTGAAGTCTTTTGAGGATAAGGTACTTGCCGTTTCTGTAGGGCGTATTACCTCTGAAGCCCTTAAGGAAGAGGGCGTACAGCGTATCATTATGCCCGAGCATGAACGGATGGGGAGCATGATTGTAGAGCTGGGCAAATATGTGGCAGCGAATCGCTAGACCATTTTGTGCGGCAGCCTTACAAGATTGGTGTTACCACACAGAAGCATTCCCTCCGGGTTCACTGGGTGGGGATGCTTTTTTTCCCGGAAGATGATGTCTTAAGAGTAGTAAACCTGCCATCTGCATGGACATTCGCAGCAGTTTTCCTTAGAATATAGGCAACATGTGATGAATAATAACAATGAATAAGGAGGAGGATCCCCATGGACAAAAGAAAATGTCTATTACTTGGTGATTACACCCATCCCCGTTTCCATCCACTTCAAGGAGTGGACCAACAAATTAGTGAGATTTTAAATGATTTATTAACCGTTCAGTGTTCGGAGAATAAAAAATTGATGCGCATTGAGCATCTGGCAAGTTATGACTTATGTATAGCCTACAACGAATTGTGGAATGAAACTGTATCGCCTCAGCAAACCGCTGGCCTACTCAGCTATGTGAGCGGTGGTGGAGGACTGATTGTTCTTCATACAGGTGCTTCATTGACGAAGCGTAACGAGCTGGCTCAGCTGATTGGCGGCCGCTTTAACGGCCACTCCGCTTACGAGCCGATGAATTTCAAGGTGCTGGAGCATGACATTACTGAGGGCGTTGAAGACTTCCAGCTGGATGAAGAGCCATATCATTTTGAACTTGACCCGTTTACGGAGCGGACCATTCTACTTCAGTATGAATCAGAGGATGGATGGTTGCCGGCTGCATGGTGCCACAGCTATGGCTTAGGACGAGTAGTATTTCTTATGCCTGGTCACCATGAGCCATCCTTCCGTCACCCGGCATTACGAAAATTAATCTTGCAGGCGGCTACTTGGGCTGCCCGTATTCCGGTAAATAACTAAGGCGATGTCCCGGCTTTTTGAAATATGCACACAGTGAGGTATACTTTAATCATCAACTCCGTTTGTAATGAAACGGAATCTTTGGGAGGAAAGTACTATGAGTGATTTGTTTAAAAAAGCGATCTCTTTAGGAGTGGGCCTCACCATTGTTAGCAAGGAAAAAGTAGAAAAGGTTGTTGAAGAACTAGTGAAGCGAGGGGAGCTTGCTCCTTCGGAGTCTAAGGCCCTCGTTGATCGGCTGATTGAACGCGGCGAGGAAGAGCGAGGCATGCTCAAGTCTGTTGTACAAGAGCAAGTACAACGCGTGTTGAAGGAAATGAAGGTTCCTGTACAAAGTGATATTGACGAGCTGGAAGGCCGAATTGCTGTATTGGAGCGTCGATTGGCCGAGCTAGAGGGGATTTCCCATCTAGAAGGAACATCGGCGGAAACGCGTACGGACTAAATGGCAGTACGTATTAGACATGCCGGACGATACCGGTCCATTGCCATGGCGCTTATGCACCATGGTTTTGGTTATATGGTGGAGGAGCTGGGGCTCTATCATTTATTATCCCTTCCACGCCGTCTTGTAACGCAAGAAGCACATACAAGTCTTACGCTCGGGGAGCGGATTCGGCTAGTACTGGAGGATTTGGGTCCAACCTTTATAAAGCTCGGACAACTTGCCAGTACCCGTTCAGATCTGCTGCCTGATTCTATTATTCAAGAATTGGTAAAACTACAGGATAATGTGCCTCCGTTCCCTGTGGAACGCGTGCGCACGATTGTGGAGCATGAGCTGGATCAACGGATGGATGAAATTTTTCATTCCTTTGAGGATACGCCTCTTGCGGCTGCGTCAATCGGTCAAGTGCATAGAGCTGTTCTTCACAGTGGGCAGGTCGTGGCTGTTAAGGTTCAGCGCCCTGGCATTCTGCGAACGATGAGCAGGGATTTGGAAATTCTCAAAGATCTAAGCGCGCTTGCTGAGAAGCAGTTAGGCTGGGCAAGGCAATATCAGTTATCCCGTATGGTAGAGGAGTTCTCGAAATCGCTTCTTGGCGAGCTGGATTATAGCCAAGAAGGGCGTAATGCAGAGAAAATTGCTCAACAGATGGATTATGATGGAGTGTACATCCCGGATATCTATTGGGATTATACGTCAACGCGAGTACTTACGATGGAATATGTAGTAGGGATTACGCTGAGTCGTCGTGATGAGCTGCTGAGTAACGGAGTTAAGCTTAAGGTTATCGCTCAGCAGCTCGTGGAAATGATGCTAAGACAAATCTTCATTCATGGTTTTTTCCATGCGGATCCTCATCCAGGAAATGTTATACGGATGGCGGATGGGAAGCTGGCTTTGATTGATTTTGGCATGATGGGGCGACTGAACGAAGAAATGAAAGAACAACTGTCTGCGCTTGTCATCGCACTGATGCGCAAGAATACGGACGCTATGGTCCGGGCAATCCTGCGTCTCGGAGTCATCCCTGAGGATGCTGATCGTGCGGCGCTCCATAATGATATGGATCGACTTCGCGATGAGTATTATGATGTTCCGTTCAGTAAGATGAGCATAGGTAAAGCGCTAAATGATCTGTTTGGCATTGCTCGCAAGCATCGATTAATCCTTCCCCCGGATCTAACGATGCTCGGCAAGACGATGCTGACGCTTGAAGGTGTCATTAGCAATTTGGATCCAACGATCAGCATTCTAGAGATGGCAGAGCCTTTTGGACGGGAACTTGTGAAGCAGCGCTTCAGCGGTCCCCGATTGCAGCGCAAGCTCCTCGGAGGCGTAGCTGATTTAACGGAAAGTCTGCTGGAGCTTCCTGGGCAGGCTAAGCAGCTATCTGCTCTAATTACTAAGGGAAAGCTAAAGGTAGAGATTGTGGCACCTGAGCTCGAGCATTTGGAGCGAAAGCTGGACCGGGTCGGGAATCGGTTAGCATTTAGTATTGTGATGCTTGCGTTCAGTATCATCATGGTTGGACTCATTATTGGGACTGCGATGCGCGGTCAGCCTTCAGTGTTATGGAATTTCCCTACAGTGGAGATTGGCGGCGTAGTGGCGCTTCTGATGTTTTTATGGTTGATCTTTGCGATTTTTAAATCGGGAAGGTTCTAACCTGCAATTACAGGATAGAATAATTATTATTCTGCAGTTTCACACAAATGCCGTTCTATCAAGTACAATATAAAGGATAACTTTCTAAGCTTAACTTTACTTCTATTGTATAAAGTGGAATGGAACGCAAATGGAGTGCCGTCTAAACGTCCGGTGGATCGCTGCTGCCCAGAAACCGAACTTTGACCGCACTCTTTTAACGGGTCAAGGGATACATGGGACGGAAGAATGCCGGTGACGGGGTTCTTCCGCTTTTGTTTGAATATAGCTGAATCGGAAGCATACGCCCCCAAAAGGACAGTTGATAGGGGCTGCCTGAATAGGGCTTTGGAAGACGGAAGTTAAGTAAGAGATGTAATCAAATTTAACTGAGAAAATAGTGAGGTGGAGAATTTGCCGGGATTTAAAGAATTAGGAGTTTCAGAATTACTGTGTACATT
The DNA here is from genome assembly GCF_000758585.1 of Paenibacillus sp. FSL R5-0345. Classification (NCBI taxonomy): domain Bacteria; kingdom Bacillati; phylum Bacillota; class Bacilli; order Caryophanales; family Paenibacillaceae; genus Paenibacillus; species Paenibacillus sp. FSL R5-0345. The sequence continues at coordinate 6,396,604 of NZ_CP009281.1, read as the reverse complement.
GCTTCAAGGTCAAGGCATCGTAAAGCCTACGCCAGTGCAACAGGAAGCAATACCGCCATTGGTGCAGGGTCTGGATGTAATTGCAAGAGCGAAGACAGGTACAGGGAAGACATTGGCTTTCTTGCTGCCAATTATGGACAAGATCCACACGGAGCGAGCTTATCCGCAGGCGCTAATTATGGCTCCAACACGTGAGTTGGCTTTGCAGATTACAGAAGAGGCACGTAAGCTGGCACGTCATACGGATATCAAAATCTTGGCCGTTTACGGTGGTCAGGATGTTGAGAAGCAGCTGCGTAAGCTGGAAGGCGGAAGACATCTTATTATCGGTACACCGGGCAGACTGCTAGATCATATGCGCCGCGAGACGCTCGATCTTAGTGGTGTTAAGATGCTCGTTCTGGACGAAGCGGATCAAATGCTGCATATGGGATTCTTGGAGGATGTAGAGACCATTATTACGGCTGTTCCTTATCGTCGTCAAACGATGCTGTTCTCTGCGACGATGCCAGATCCGATTAAACGCCTCGCAGCTAATTACATGAAAGAGCCTCTGGATATCATTATTAAGAGTGGTTCTCCGATTCCGCTGGATAATATCAAACAGCAAGTCGTGGAAGTCTCGGATCGCAATAAAGAAGAGGCACTTATAGCTTTGATTGAACGAGATCGTCCTTACTTGGCTATTATTTTCTGCCGGACCAAACGTCGGGTGTCCAAGCTGAACGAAGCACTTCAAGCAGCCGGTTATGATTGTGATGAACTGCACGGCGATTTGTCTCAAGGTAAACGTGAAGGTGTAATGAAGAGATTCCGTGATGCGAAGCTGCAGCTTCTTGTAGCCACAGATGTAGCGGCTCGGGGGCTGGATGTCGAAGGTATCACGCATATCTTTAACTATGATATGCCACTTGATGTGGACAGCTATATCCACCGGATAGGTCGGACAGGCCGTGCCGGAGGTAAAGGGCTTGCAATTACGTTCACTTCTCCGCGTGAGCAAGATGGACTAGACATGATCGAGCACGGCATTTCGCAGCGCCTGGATCGTCGCCGTTACGACAAGGATGAATTCGGCGTTGGCGAATTCGTTGCAGTACAAGGCGGCGGACGCCACGGCGGTCGCCAAAGCGGCGGCGCTGAGGCAGCGCGCACGGGCCGCGGACCGAAGACCGGCGGCTCTGGCCGCGGCGGTGCTCCGCGCGGCGAAGGCGGAGCGCGGCAAGGTGGCCGCGGCCGCGGTAAGGAAGCAGGCGGCTGGGGTGCGCCTGCAGAAGGTCGCCGCGGCGGTCGTTCCGATGCGGCGGCTGGCAAGCGCGGAGGCAGCGGCTATGACGCTGCCGCACCTAAGGGCGGCGGCAAGGCTGCCGGCGTAGTGAGAGTAGGCGGCGGCTACGGCGCCTTCGCCTCCAGAGGCGATGCGCCAGCTAGCGGTAACGCAGCAGCGCCTAGCGCCGGTTCGCGCGGTGCGAACCGTAAGGGCGGACCAAGCACAGGCTACAGCGAGAACGTAGCCAGAGGCGCAGACGGCGGTGCCTACGCTGGCGGCACACCACGAGGCGGCTTAGGCAGCGGCTACGGTGCAGGCCCGTCTAGAGGCGGCGGTAAAGGCGGTAAAGGTAGCAAAGGCGGCTACAGCAGTGCCAAAGGTGGCGCTGGTAAAGGCGGGCGCAACAGCGGAAACGCAGGTTCCTCACGCGGTGGACGTGGCAGCTCCGGCGGCTTTAAAAGCGGCGGCAGAGGCACATCCAGATAATGTGAGTGGAATTTCATAACTAAAACTTGTTACCATAGGAAAGTTAGCGGACAAGCTAATTACCTATGGTAACTTTATTTTGTGGGCAGATTTGAGCGATATTTGTCTAAAAAAGAATCTTAGTGTAACATTTTTGATGGAAAGCTTGTCTAATAGATAAATAGAGTGTTTCGACTTCGAGGAGGAAGAACTTGCAGATGTCTAAAAAATTGAAATTAGTGAGCTTGTTAATTGTCGTTATTGCAGTGGGTTGGGGAATCGGGAAGTATACGACAACTTCACCTTCTGCGTCCAATAGCGGGTCAAATATAAATGTACAAGATAATCTTCAAGCTAAGCCTGGTGAAGACGGCAATAGCGCCGAAGGGGGCATAACGGAACCCGTGGTAGCTAATCCATCTAATTCAACAGATCCCTCTGATCCATCCGAATCGGATAATGGCGGCAAGGGAAATAGCACGGATGATTCTTTTAAAGAGCCTGATAGCATAGCTGTGATGGTGAATAAGCAGTATGGACTGCCTGATAACTATAAACCCTCTGATCTTGTCTATCCGGATGTGCGGTTTACGTTTAAAGAGAAAATCGAGAAGCGTATGATGCGTAAGGAAGCTGCCGAAGCATTAGAAAAACTGTTCGCAGGCGCAGAGGAAGACGGGATTTACTTGGCTGGCGTTTCGGCCTACCGCTCTAAGGAGACCCAAACGAGACTGTTCAATCGTTATGTTGAGAAAGATGGAGAGGAACTGGCCCGTACTTACAGTGCCGTGCCTGGCTATAGTGAGCATCAGACAGGGCTTGCTATCGATGTCTCAGGAAGTGACGGCAAATGTGCTGCGGAGAGCTGTTTCGGTGGAACGAAGGAAGCGGAGTGGCTAGCGCAGCATGCAGCGGAATATGGTTATATCATCCGTTTTCCAGAAGGTAAGCAGGACATTACAGGCTATAAATATGAGCCTTGGCATATCCGTTATGTAGGTAAGGATATAGCTACTTATATAGCGGAGAAAGGGATTACGTTGGAAGAATATTATGATGTTGTACCCGTATCTAAGTAACAGTGTTATAGAGAGCAGTCCTAAGAAATACATAGGGCTGCTTTTTTCTTAGTAATTACAGAAAGTGACGATAAGTTGCATTCTATTACAGTTCGGGTAAGATACGTAGTGTAGTCTAAGTACATGGAAGGAAGGGGAATAAGGATGTCGATCTACAATTTTTCCGGCGTTACACCTTCGGGTAAAGAAGTGTCATTTACGGAGTATGAAGGTAAGGTGCTGTTGATTGCTAATACGGCCAGCAAATGCGGACTTACACCGCAGTATGGGGATCTCCAGAAGCTATATGAGCAGTATAGGGATCAGGGACTTGTAGTATTAGGATTCCCCTGCAATCAATTTGCGGGTCAGGAGCCGGGTACAAGTGAAGAGGCAGAAGAATTCTGCCAGATTAATTATGGTGTTACCTTTCCCGTTTTTGCTAAAGTGGATGTGAATGGACCGGAAGCCAGTCCTCTTTTCAATTATTTAAAAGAGCAGCAGCCGGGTACTGGAGACAGCAGCGATATTAGCTGGAATTTCACAAAGTTCCTTATTGATCGTAGCGGTAATGTAGTGGCTCGGGTTGAGCCGAAGGAATCGCCAGAAACGATGACAGAACATATTGAGTCCTTACTGTAGACCGCTTAAGGTCTGATAAATTGTTGTTTTAGAAGTATCCTTTCGAACTCGGTCTTTGGCCGAGTCTCGACGGGATTCTTTTTTACATAGGAATAAGGAAATAGCTGCCTTGAATTTTATTGTGATAAATTATACTTGACGCTTTACAGAGACCATGTATCCTTTGAAGAGAATGTAATGTCTATGCAAAATATGCATAAAGCGTGGATTGCAGCAGGATAATAACGGCAGGAGGGTTTTATACAAGCATGAAGTTAATTACAGAGGTAGCGGCACAAGCGGGAATTGGCGAAGAGCATCTGGAACTATACGGCAAATATAAAAGTAAGCTTTCACCGTCCTTATGGGAGGAAAAGAAGAACAAGCCAGATGGCAAGCTGGTGCTGGTTACTGCGGTTAATCCCACCCCTGCCGGCGAAGGAAAGACCTTAACCACCATAGGGCTGGCACAGGCACTGAACGCAGCAGGTGTAAAGACCGTGGCTGCTTTACGCGAGCCATCCCTCGGACCATGCCTAGGAATGAAGGGTGGTGCCACTGGTGGCGGTAAGTCGCAGATCGTTCCGGCAGATGAGATTAATTTGCACTTTACAGGCGATATTCATGCGGTGACTTCTGCACATAATCTATTGTCTGCGATGATTGACAATCATATCTTCCAAGGCAATGCACTGGGTCTTGATCCACAGCGCATCGTTTGGAAACGTGTGATGGATATGAACGATCGCAGTTTGCGGAATGTCGTGACAGGGCTCGGAGATGGAAATGGAGCCGTACGGGAAAGTGGATTCCAGATTACGACAGCTTCAGAGATTATGGCTGTATTATGCTTATGCGATAATCTGAGCGATCTTAAAAAGCGTCTAAACCGTATTTTGATTGGATATGACCAAGAGGGACAACCTGTAACGGCAGAGCAAATAGGGGCAGTTGAAGCGATGGCAGCCCTGCTGAAGGAAGCAGTTAAACCTAATCTGGTACAGACCTTGGAGGGCACCCCTGTTATTGTACACGGCGGTCCATTTGCAAATATCGCCCATGGCTGCAGCAGTGTTATCGGCACTCGTTACGCACTCAAGCTGGGAGATGTTGTTGTCACGGAAGCAGGCTTTGGAGCGGATCTTGGTGCAGAGAAATTCATGGATATCAAATGCCGGCAAGCCGATCTAACCCCTTCAGCGGCAGTGCTTGTGGTGACGGTGAAATCCTTGAAATATAACGGTGGTGTACCTAAGAATGAGCTTCAAACTGAGAACCGGACGGCGCTGCGATCTGGATTGTCTAATTTGGAGCGGCATGTAGAGAATCTCGGCAAATTTGGGGTACCTGTCCTTGTTGCCATTAATCATTTTGAAGGTGACAGCCCGGGAGAGATTAATGATGTTGTAGAGGCTTGTCGCCGATTGAACGTTCCTGCGGCAATATCCAAGGTGTGGGCAGAAGGTAGTGCAGGCGGACAAGAGTTGGCTTCAGAACTAAAGAAGCTTCTGGAGCATAGCGACACTGGGCGCTTTGCGCCTTTGTATGAGGATGAACTCGACATTCCTTCTAAAATCACTAAGATTGTGCGCGAAATTTACCGTGGTGCTGAGGTTAACTTTTCCCCTGCGGCTAAACGCAGCCTGGCGGTGATCGAGCGCCTTGGGTTAAATGATCTTCAAGTATGTATGGCGAAGACACCGTATTCCTTCTCGGACCAGCCAAGATTGCTTGGCGCGCCTGAAGGGTTCACCGTAGGTATCCGTGATATCACCCTTTCGCTCGGTGCAGGGTTTGCTGTTGTCATTACGGGGAATATCGTTACGATGCCAGGTCTACCGGCTAAACCTGCTGCTGAGGCACTATGGATGGATGAGGACGGCGAAATTCACGGTTTGGTGTAAATTAGGTTTATGATCAGGCTTTTCCCTGTTGGATTAGGGGGAAGCCTTTTTTGTGCGCTATAAGAAAGTATATCCTGAGGGGTCTGAACATAATGTCTTACGCCCATGGCAAAGCTAACGAGGTCGCATCGGCAGCGGTGACGGAAAATGCTTAAAATTGTGAACAATCTGAGAATATAGGCGAAAAGACTTGTAATGTGATAAATATCACAATATAATCAGTTTATAAAGTGAAATAAATCACAATTAACTCATCGGTGATCAGATATCTAATTTGGTCAGTCAAGCAAGTCGAATATATAACCAGGTTGTCCATTTGAAGGAGGAAGAAAATGATGAAAATAGCTGTCATTGGATGTACCCATGCCGGAACTGCCGCAATTGTAAATACTGCCCAACTGTACCCAGAAGCTGAGATTACGGTATATGAGCGTAATGATAATATTTCCTTCTTATCCTGTGGCATTGCTTTATATGTAGGTGGAGTGGTCAAAGACCCGCACGGACTGTTCTATTCTTCCCCAGAGAAGCTTGCAGAGCTCGGAGTAAAGACGAACATGCGTCATGAAGTGACCGAAGTGGATACGAAGTCCAAAACACTGCGTGTTCGCAATTTGGCAACTGGACAGGAGTTTAATGATACCTACGATAAGCTGATTATGACTACTGGATCATGGCCGGTTGTGCCGAAGCTCGAAGGGCTTGAGCTGGAAGGCGTCTTGCTTTGCAAGAATTATGAACATTCCAACACCATTATAGAAAAAGCTAAACATGCGAACAAAATCACAGTCGTAGGCGCTGGCTATATCGGCGTTGAATTGGTGGAAGCCTTCCAAATGAATGGGAAGCAAGTAACGCTGATTGATGGTGAAGACCGCATTCTGAATAAATATTTGGATCCAGAGTTTACTGCACCAATCGAACAATCCTTTAAGGATCACGGCATTAAATTGGCACTGAATGAGAAGGTCAGTTCTTTTGCTGGAGAAGGCGGTAAAGTTACCAAGGTTATCACAAGCGCAGGAGAGCATGAGACGGATCTTGTTATTCTCTGCATCGGCTTCCGTCCGAATACTGAACTCTTAAAAGGCCAGGTGGATATGCTGCCAAATGGTGCGATTTTGGTCAACGACTATATGCAGACTAGTTGCCCAGATGTGTATGCCGCTGGTGACAGCTGTGCGATTCATTACAACCCTACAGGGAAGCACGCTTATATTCCACTAGCAACCAACGCAGTACGGATGGGCACCTTGGTCGCACGTAACTTGATGACAGAGACGATTCCATATATGGGCACTCAAGGGACTTCGGGCATTAAGATTTATGAAGATAATATCGCTGCTACCGGTCTTACAGAAGAAGCGGCTAAGGCTGAAGGCATGGACGTAGAGACTACCACGATTATTGACAACTACCGTCCAGAATTTATGCCAACGTTCGAACAGGTTCAATTAAAAGTTGTATTTGATCGTGCTACACGCCGCATTGTCGGAGCACAAATTATGTCCAAGATGGATTTGACGCAATCGATCAACACCGTATCTGTATGTATTCAAAATAAAATGACAATCGACCAGCTGGCCTTTATCGATTTCTTCTTCCAACCTCATTACAATAAGCCTTGGAACTTCCTGAACACCGTAGGAATTCAAGCGCTGCCGACATCAGTACCAAGTAAAGAGGCAGTAACCGTTTAACGTAATTGCATAAGAACATTATAGTCGGGTAGACCGGAGCCATTCATGGCTTCGGTTTTTTCATGTTTGATGCTGGTACTATTTACCTTTAAAATAATATGGAGCCTATTCTTACAATTGTAATTATGGATGCGCTTCGTTAAATTTGACATGTCAGTGAAAAGTTTCACTTAGTTTTTCATTAAGTGATAATTGTCACGTTATTGTGTTTTGTGACACGCTACAATGGTCGTAAAGGAACAAATTTTAAGTAAATAGATGAAGGGGATAGGAATCATGGCTTATAATAAACCGCAGCAGATTGCCGCAGTCACGGTCGAGAACGGCATAAAAAAGGCGCACAATCCTTTAAGCACCGTACTAATTCTGGGCTTTCTGGGAGGGGCGTTTATCGCGCTCGGATTTTTACTGGATATTCGCGTCATTGCTGGCGCACCGCATGAATGGGGATCTATCGCTAACTTTATTGGGGCAGCAGTCTTCCCTGTTGGATTGATTCTAGTATTGCTTGCAGGGGGAGAACTACTGACAGGCAATATGATGGCTGTGCCGCTTGCTTTTATGGCGAAGAAGATATCTTTCTGGGAAGTTATTAAGAATCTTGTATTGATTACCCTGAGCAATTTAGCGGGAGCTTTGTTTGTAGCTTACTTTTTTGGTCACGTGGTTGGTTTAACCTCTGACGGTGTGTATCTGGAAAAATTAGTAGAGATGGCAGGGCATAAGCTTGAGGCAGACTTCTTGCCGGCATTTGTTTCCGGTATCGGTTGTAACTGGCTCGTAGCTTTGGCGGTATGGCTCTCCTATGGAGCAGATAACTTCAGTGGTAAAATCCTCGGTATCTGGTTCCCGACGATGGCTTTTGTAGCTATCGGCTTCCAGCACGTTGTAGCTAACATGTTCTTAATTCCGGCGGCTATTTTTGAAGGCTATTTTTCATGGGGAGAGTACTTCAACAACTTTGTTCCGGTATGGCTAGGCAACTTGACTGGCGGTGCGATCTTTGTTGCGGCAGCTTATTGGATGGCTTACTTACGTAAAGAGCCAGCATCTATTCAATCCGTGGACAGCATGTCCGGCAGCGGTGTAAAGAAACACGCCTAAACCTATCTTATAGAGCACTCCTTAGCATAGTCGAGGGGTGCTTTTTGATGTTATAGACAAATAAAATCCGCCGTGATGTATCCGAGCTCGGGGGAACGATTCGGACGCACGGCGGATTTTAGAAGGGGGAGTGTTTCTAGGCTCTATTACCCCGACTTTGCAAGAACGAATCACATCGTTTTGTTTAGTCTGCTTTACGGACGACAGCAGCAACTATAAAATATAAATAGATGGGAACGGGTGCTACTTTTTTCTCAGCTACGGTTGAAGTTAGTCCTAATTAAGAGGTAAAGTGTACTAAGACTTTATCACGATAGCACGTCAATGCGTCTGCTTGCCCTGAACCCTGTTTTGGGATAATACTGGATGGAATAATGACACATATATTACAGGGGATGTACACTACTTATGAAGTTTTTACAGAATTATCCTAAAGAAGTTAAGATATTTTTAATTGCTAGCCTTATTAATGCAACGGGTAGTGCACTGATGTGGCCACTGGTTACAATGTATGTTTTTGATGAGCTTGGACGCAGCATGTCGGATGCTGGATTAGTGATTCTTATTCAATCAGTTGGAGGGATTGTGGGTCAACTACTCGGGGGCTCACTCTATCATAAGGTAGGCGTTAACCGGCTGATTGTCGGAGCGCTGGGCATGAATGCACTTGCACTGTTCACTTTGCCGGCAGCAAGTAACAACTGGACGTTATTTATGGTCGCGATGGGACTGGTAGGACTCTTTAATTCATTGTCATTACCTGCGATTCAGGCATTTATCGGCTTTCGTTTTACGAAGCAGCGCGGAGAGCTGTTTAATGTTATTTATGTCGCTAATAATATTGGTGTAGCACTGGGTACGGCGTTAAGTGGTTTTTTGGCCGATATTTCTTATATGCTCAGCTTTGTAATGAACGGCATAACTTCAGCGGTATTTGCGGTATTCTTTTTTGTATATCTCAAGAAAGTCGGAGGAGATTCTTCACAGGAGATCACAGAACACCAGAAGGCTGGTCCTGACAAACAATCCACCTGGAAGCTAATGGGACATACACGGATTTATCTTTATATGGGTATTGCCTCGATGTTCCTACTGTTAGGGAACTCTATCTGGAATACAGGGGTATCTCCGTTCATTATTTCTGAGGGCTGGCCTAAGAAGACTTATGGTTTTCTCTGGACGCTCAACGGTATTCTTATTTTTGCGGCCCAGCCGCTCGTAACGGTGATTAAACGTTGGTTCGCGTCCACCTCAACAGCGCAAATGACTGTAAGTGCTCTATTTTATTTGGGTGGTTATGCTGTTCTTTTATGGATGCCGACTTATTCAGGTCTAGTGCTTGGGATGGTGCTCGCTACGCTTGGGGAAATGCTGATATCTCCGGCCATGCCTTCCTTTATTTCGGATCATGCAGGTCGAAGTGCTCCATTCTATTTAGGGCTTAGTGGAGGTATGGGGGCAGTCGGAAGGGTGATTGGGCCTTACTTAATGGGTAGATTGTATGATAGTGGAGGCTTAGCGCCTACCGCATGGTTGGCATGTGCGATGGCACTGCTATCCGTAGGATTCTTTATTGTTCATGCGTATATCAACCGCCGAGGAAATTCACTGGAGCGGTCAATTGGATAGTTGTGCATAGTGGATTCAGGTGATCTACTGTGATTCTATAGAGGTGCAAGGCAAGGGGTGTACATCTTATATGAAACTAAGCAATAAGGATAGGCTTATCATAAGGTTCTCAGAGATTAAAGACGTGCGGGAACTGATTCATCTGGATCATTTGATCTGGACGGAGCACACTAGCCCGGGGCCTTTAATGTGGCGTTCCCAAGAGGATTACCTATTGAATGCTCCTCCGGGTTCGCAACTTGTAGCGCTGAAGGATGACAAGCTTTGCGGATATGTTGGGTTTGGTTGTCCTAGTCGAATGGAGAGCAACAGGCATGTGTGCGAAGTCTATATTGCTGTCCATCCAGATTATCAACGCTTAGGTATTGGCCGACAGCTCATAGAGGCGATTAAGGAACATGCCGCAGAAAATGCTATTCGGAAGCTTCGTCTACGCGTATTATCCTGCAATGAGTCAGCGCTTTCTTTTTATCGTAAATGTGGATTTGTAGAAGAGGGACGTCTGCAGGAAGAGTTTTATCTTGGCGGTCGTTATGTGGATGAAATATTTATGTGCTGCATGCTGACAGGAGGAGAAGGATATGGAGATCATCTCGCTTAACGTGGGTCGCCCGGTAACAGTGGATTATCGGGGAAAACCTTTGGAGACTGGGATTTATAAAATGCCTGTAGAAGGAGCGGTTCAGTTACATACCAACGGTTTTGTCGGAGATGGTCAAGCGGATCTAAAACATCATGGAGGCCCTGATAAGGCGGTCTGTGCCTATCCGATTGAGCATTATTCCTACTGGGAGAAGCAGCTAGGAAAGAAGCTGGAATACTCTGTCTTCGGGGAAAATATAACAACTGCCGGCTTATTGGAGACAGACGTGTGCATAGGTGATGTGTACGAAATAGGCACCACTGTGCTGCAGGTCAGCCAGCCACGTTATCCTTGCTTCAAAATCTCGCAAAAGCATGGTCCGGCAGATCTCCCCGCTCAAGTGCTGGATACTAGATATAGCGGATTTTATTTGCGCGTGCTTCGTGAGGGGAAGATTTCAACCGGAGATGCCATTGTTAAAAAAGAAGATGGTGCTGGCGGTGCGTCCGTAGCGCATGTTCTGCATTTAATGCAGGTGGGCCTGCAAGAGGAAGCTGCACTGGCTGAGCTTGCGGAGCTAGAAGCTCTCTCTGCTGTAGTTCGGAACAAGTTTCGAAAACAGCTGGGTCTGTCGGAAGATTAGCCTATATCTATTAGCCAAAATAAACCTGGAGGCATATGCCTGCCAGGTTTATTTTGTTTTGTGTGTTTAATTTACTTGCGTAACTTAGCCGAGCAATTGCCACTCGCTACGCAACAAACCGTATACGGCGTGGTTCACGTAGCCATCTGGCAATTTCTCTGCCTGTCTAATCACACCCTCAAGCACAAAACCAAGCCGTTCCGGAATCGCTCTACTGGAAACATTGCCGGTTGCGCAGCGGATTTCTACACGTTGCAGCTCCATTTCCAGAAGTGCATAGTCCACTAGAACACGACAGGCACTGGTCATATACCCTTTGCCTTCAAATCCTTCACCAAGCCAGTAGCCGATTCCAACGGATCGGTTATGCCAGTCAATCTGGTGATACCCAATCACACCGGCGAGCTCACCACGAACCCATAGTCCAGCGGTAAAAGCACCATTCTCGGTACTTTGTTTAATCGTATTTTTGATGAAATCTAGAGTGTGAGCCTGTTCCGTAACGGCATCCACCCAAGGGAGCCATTGTCTTAGTCGATCCCGTGAGTGCTCTACTAACGTGAACAAGTGCCGAGCGTGCTCCGGCATGAGCGGCTTTAACATCAGCTCTTCATCGATGACATAATTAAACAAGCGGTTGCCTCCTTTTTGGCACAAGGCCTTATGTATGATTATGGATTATTTCTTATGATTATCATGCTACTCTATCGCCCTGACAGAAGTCAAAAGGTCTAAAGATGCTAAAAAATGATCTATGCCTTATGCCCCCTTTTATTGAACAATCTAGAGTTAACGGGTATATTAGTAGGAAACATGTTTATACAAGAAGTAGTGTAACACTACAGAACGAAAGGTTGATAGCTGTGGAGAACCGTAGCACCCCCTCCAATTTTATTAAGAATGTTATTACCGAGGACCTCCGTACGGGTAAAGTAAAGGAAGTTATTACACGCTTTCCGCCGGAGCCGAACGGTTATTTACATATCGGACATGCCAAGGCGATCTGGATTAACTTTACACTGGCGGACGAGTTCGGTGGCAAGACGAACCTAAGATTTGACGACACGAATCCGGCTAAAGAGGATACGGAATATGTGAACTCGATTCAGGAAGATGTAAAGTGGCTCGGTTATGAATGGGAAGAGCTGCGTTTTGCATCTGATTATTTTGAGGAAATGTACAAACGTGCCGAATTATTAATTACAAAGGGCAAAGCTTATGTCGATGACCTCAGTGCGGATGAAATTCGTCAATTGCGGGGAACGCTGACGGAGCCAGGGAAGAACAGTCCGCATCGCGATCGTAGCATCGAAGAGAATTTGGACTTGTTCCGGCGTATGCGTGCAGGCGAATTCAAGGACGGCGAGAAGGTCCTTCGCGCCAAGATCGACATGGCATCACCGAATATTAACCTGCGTGATCCTGTAATTTATCGGATTACACATGCACATCACCATAACACAGGCGATAAATGGTGTATCTATCCAATGTATACCTTCGCTCATCCGTTAGAAGATGCTATTGAGGGAGTTACTCATTCCCTTTGCTCACTCGAATTCGAAGATCAACGTCCATTTTATGATTGGGTCGTAGCTGAATGTGAGATGCCGTCTGTTCCACATCAATATGAATTTGGTCGTCTGAATCTAGCTCAAACGATGACTAGTAAGCGTAAGTTGAAGCTGCTTGTAGACGAAGGACATGTGGATGGCTGGGATGATCCGCGGATGCCGACGATTTCTGGTCTACGCCGCAGAGGATATACGCCGGAAGCGATTCGTAAATTCGTGTATGAAGCAGGTATCTCTAAGAGTCAGGGCCTGGTGGACCTGCAAATGCTGGAACACTTTATCCGTGAGGATCTTAAGCTAACTGTACCGCGTACAATGGCTGTGCTGCGACCGCTTAAGGTTGTTATCACCAATTATCCGGAAGGTCAAACAGAATGGCTTGAAGCGGAGAATAATACAGAGAATGAGGAAATGGGTGTACGCCAAATTCCGTTCTCACGTGAAATTTATGTTGAGCGTGATGACTTTATGGAGAATCCGCCGAACAAATATTTCCGGTTGTTCCCTGGCAATGAAGTACGTCTGAAGCACGCTTATTTCATCAAATGTAATGAGGTTATTAAGGATGAGAATGGCGAGGTAGTGGAGCTGCATTGTACGTATGATCCAGAAACGAAGAGTGGCAGCGGATTTACAGGCCGTAAGGTAAAAGGGACGTTGCACTGGGTGGAAGCTAGCCAAGCGGTTCCTGCTGAATTCCGTTTATACGAGCCTTTGATTTCTGCTGAAGAAGCGGATGAGGCTGTGGAAGTAGAAGGTTTGGATTCCTCGGTAGAGAAATCGGAGCCTAGCTTCTTAGATCAGCTTAATCCTAAGTCCATTGAAATCTTACAAGGGTTTGTTGAACCAGCGCTTAAGGATAGCGTGGCTCAGGATAAATTCCAGTTCTTCCGTCATGGCTATTTTAATGTGGATAGCAAATATTCGGCACCTGGACATCTCGTATTCAACCTTATCGTTTCACTGAAGAGTTCATTTCAACCTCCTAAACAAGGCTAATATTTAACTCGATCAAGTTGATTATATTGAAAGAGGCTCAAGCGTCCCGTGCGGGTACGCCTGAGCCTCTTTTTTATTTTCGTGTCTATAAAATTTCAATCTCGGATAGCTCTTCTTCTTCCTCTGTAGGGGGACGATAACCTCCACGACTAACAAAGAGCCACATAAAGCCAAAACCGAGCGTTCCAAACAGCGTCAAGAATACACCCGTCTGATACATGCTCTGCGCACCCAGATATTGATACATCCAACCTCCGAGAATGCCTCCAATGAAACCGGATATCCCACTCCAGCTTAGGGTGTAGAGCGCTTGTCCGGAAGAGCGATAAGGCCGTGGAATCAGGAGCATCGTCAATTGGGTCCCTACATAGAAGAAGCCGCCGAACGTTATGCAGTGCAAAATCTGAATAAACACTACTTGAATGGCAGTGGTCGCATCAGCCATAAACCACCAACGCAGAACGAACAAACCACTGACCAATGCAAGCCAGCCGAGCAGAACAGAAATTTTTCGTTTTAGGAATCGGTCACAGAGAACGAATACGCCTATCTCCAAAATGGAGGAGAGAAACACGGCAAGACCAATCATTTTTTTAGAACCGCCCAGATCCGTAATATACAAAGAGATGAATGTGGTGTTCATCGTGTTTGGTATGGAAACCAGAATGCCAAATAACAAAAACAACAGGAAAAAGGGATTGAAAATCACTTTACTTAGGCCTTTAAACGGCATCGGAGCTCTCATAATAGTATGGTTAATTTTGGGTAATACAAGAACGGATAGAATTGATGCACCTAGTAACGCTGTAAGCAGATAGGTCAAGATGGATACGCCAGCCCAATCAAGGATAAAACCGGCGACAATCGCAATCAGTGCCCACCCTATTGAGCCCCAAAGCCGGAAAGAACGGAAGCGCTGATTAGTTCCCTCAATATAGCTAAGAATCATCGAGTTGCTTTGAGCAAATAATGGCCCTTGGAAGAAATAAAATAAAATAATGGCGTTGTAGATCATCTCATATGTATTTGCTCGAAACATAAACTGTGAGACCACTAGCGTTCCGAATAACATAAGCAAAACGATACGCCGTATATTCTGAGAACGGTCTGTTAAGAACGCCCAGAATGGATTTGCAAATATGGATACCAGCGCTCCCATAGAGAATAAGACACCAATCTCTAATTTGTTCATCCCTACATCCAGCAAGTATAGTTGAAAGAAGCTGGTGAAGAGGACCATGGTTCCATATACAAAAAAATTGAACCATTTTAAAGACGTGATAGAAGATGGAATAGCGCCTTTTCGCAAATGGTTCACTCCTTTCTCACTAAATATCTTGCATGGAGTAGAATGACCAATAGTAGGCCCTTCTATCACTGTAACACGTGTTGAAAAGGGATACAAACACCCTTTTTTACTTTTTTACATTATTTTGGTGTTTATTTAGGTTTGAGACGATAAGCGACAAAAAACGCATAAAACGTGGTACAAAAGGTGAAGAAGACGCAAAATGGCTGATCGGCGGGTTTAACTTCAGTTTACAATTTGCAGATAGGATAATTGAAAGACGAGAAAGATATTACTATGCTTTTCTCGTAGAGGTACCAAGAAAAGGGGAGTTATTGTTATGAAGAAATCCGAATCCAAGCGCAAGATGGCGCTGAAGCCGTTCTTGATGCTACTAAGAGAAACCAAGCCTTCATACGGCTTATTGGCTATAGCCATTGCACTAAGCATGATATCGACATTAGTCAGTCTGGTAATTCCGATGTTCACTAAGAATTTAGTGGATGGCTTCTCACTAGCCTCCGTTAGTAAGCTTCAGATTGCGGGTATAGCAGCCGCGTTTATCGCGCAGACCATTGCGGGAGGGATCTCCATCTATCTGCTTAATTATGTGGGTCAGAAGATGGTTGCAGGTCTGCGGGATCGCCTGTGGCGTAAGTTTTTAGTTCTGCCTGTGGCTTACTACAACGACAATCGAACGGGAGAAAGCGTCAGCCGCATGACGAATGACACAGGGATCATCAAAACACTGATTTCTGAACATTTAGCTAGTTTATTTACCGGAGTGATCTCTATTGTGGGCTCTATTTCAGTGTTATTATTTCTCAATTGGAAAATGACGCTGGTTCTCTTTACAGTGCTTCCGCTTTCTGCGCTGATTCTAGTGCCGCTTGGACGGCAGATGTATAAAATCTCCAAGGGGATGCAAGACGAGACAGCCTCGTTTACCGCTACATTAAGTGGTGTATTGTCAGAGATCCGTCTGGTGAAATCCTCGGGTGCAGAGAAGAAAGAGTACGAAGCAGGCAAAACCGGAATTATGAATCTGCTTTCCTTTGGTATTCGTGAAGGTAAGATTAGCGCCATGATCAGTCCGCTAGTTTCCTTTGTGTTTATGATGTTGCTCGTCGTCATTATCGGCTACGGTGGAATGCAGGTATCTTCCGGTGTCCTTACCGCTGGTGAACTAGTCGCCTTTATTCTTTATCTTATTCAGATAATTATGCCACTTACTCAATTGACTACGTTCTTCACACAGATTCAGAAGGCTAAGGGTGCCTCAGAGCGTATTATTGAAACCTTGGCAGCAGAAGAGGAAGTATACGAGGGACAGGAAGAGGCAACCGGTGCTGAAGGTCCAATCTCGGTAGAGGGTCTAAGCTTTGGATATAAAAAAGGTGAGAATGTGTTGACCGATGTAAGCTTCCGTATGCTTCCGGGTCAGGTGACGGCTATTGTTGGTCCGAGCGGGGGCGGTAAGACCACGTTGTTCTCGTTGCTCGAACGTTTTTATAAACCTCAGTCAGGTCAGATTAAGCTTGGCGACATGCCAGTGTCGACCTTCTCACTGCGCTCGTGGCGGAAGCTGATCGGGTACGTCTCACAAGAAAGCCCACTGTTAGCCGGTACGATTGCTGAGAATTTAACCTACGGATTGGATCGGGACGTTAGCAGTGAGGAGATGCGCACAGCAGCAGCCATGGCTTATGCAGATGGATTTATTGATGCCCTTCCTGAAGGATATAATACGGATGTCGGCGAAAGAGGCGTGAAGCTGTCTGGTGGACAACGGCAACGGATTGCCATTGCCAGAGCATTGCTGCGGAATCCGAAGATTCTTATGCTTGATGAAGCGACCTCCAGTCTCGATAGTCAATCAGAAGCGGTAGTGCAGAAGGCGCTGTCCAATTTAATGAAGGGTCGTACCACGGTTGTTATTGCCCACCGTTTGGCTACGGTTGTAAATGCAGATCAGATTATTTTTATGGAAAAGGGTCAGATTACCGGAATGGGAAGACATGAAGAGTTACTGGACAATCATGAGCTATACCGGGAATTTGCCACTCAACAGCTACAAATGAATACCATTGAGATTAAGGACACAGAAGAGGAAGAGGAAGAGGAGGCTCCAGTGACACATGACAAAAATACTAGTAGCGGACGACGATCCGCACATCCGCGAATTGGTAGAAGTATTTCTGAGAGCTGAGGGAATGGATGAGATCTATGGAGCTTCCGATGGACTGGAGGCTCTTCAGATACTGGAAAGCAATAATATAGATTTAGCTATTATTGATGTGATGATGCCCAATTTGGACGGCTGGGAGCTATGCCGGCGGATGCGCCAGAACTATGATTTTCCGATTTTAATGCTGACGGCTAAAGGGGAAACCTCACAAATTGTAAAAGGTTTTGAGCTGGGTAGTGATGACTATCTCGTTAAGCCTTTTGAGCCAGTGGTGCTTATTGCACGAGTAAAGGCGCTGCTCAAGCGTTATCAAATTTCTGCTGCACAAAGAGTGACCGTTGGTCGGTTGCGAATGAACCGTAAAACGTATGAGGTCTCCTCAGAGTACGGAGAAATCACTTTGCCGCTTAAGGAATTTGAGCTGTTGTTTAAGCTAGGCAGCTATCCAGGTCAGACATTGACTAGAGACAGACTGATCGAAGAGATTTGGGGTTATGATTTTGAGGGGAATGAACGAACACTAGATGTGCATATCAATCGTTTGCGTGAAAGATTTAATCAGGATAACTATGGGTTCGTTATTCGTACCATTCGGGGGTTAGGCTATCGGTTGGAGGCTGAGGCATGAATCGATTTAAAGAAATTGTTAAGCGAATCGGGATGATTTTAGTTTATTTCGGAGGCGTTGCGATTAGCTGGAGTGCAGCTTATTTCCTGATGAACTGGATATATAGCAGGGTTGGGCGTCCCTCTTCGGAGTATGTAGTCCAATTAATCAGCGTGATGGCCGGTATTGTAATCTTGTTCATGATGGCATTGGTATCCTCCAAGTTATTCCGGGGCTGGGAACGTGTTTTTTATAAATCGATCATCGAAGGCTTGGGGCGTATTGCTAAAGGTGATTTCAATGTAGTACTGGATAATACTAAGGATTATGGTGAATTCGGTGAGATTGTAGAGAGTATCAACGTCATGGCCAGTGAACTGAGCCAGATGGAGACCATGCGCCAGGATTTTATCTCCAATGTATCGCATGAAATTCAATCTCCACTAACCTCGATTCGGGGGTTTGCTCTTGCGCTGCAGGATGAGACTCTGAGTGTGGAGAGTAGGAGGCACTACCTTAATATTATCGTGGCTGAGAGTACCCGCGTATCTGGGCTCAGTGATAATTTATTGAAGCTGTCCGCGCTTGAATCGGGCAACTTTCCGTTTGAAAATCAGGCTTACCGTCTGGATAAGCAGCTTAGAGATACGATTCTGGCTTCTGAACCACAGTGGCTGGAGAAAAATATAGAGGTAGAGGCTGAATTGGAAGAATTGAATGTAACTGCGGTAAAAGATTTGATGACTCAGGTCTGGACCAATCTTCTTCATAACAGCATTAAATTCACTCCCCAGAATGGATGTATTCATATCAAGCTTCGATCAGTAGATGAGCGCATAGAGGTGGAGATTCAAGATAGCGGGATTGGCATCTCTGACGAAGATTTACCTCGCATCTTTGATCGCTTCTATAAGGCAGACAAAGCTAGAACCGCGAGCGGGGGTGGCAGTGGTCTAGGCCTATCACTGGTTAAGAAAATCGTTGAGCTGCATAAAGGTAAAGTAACCGTAGCTAGCCGACCCGGTGAAGGAACAGCGTTTATAGTGAGCTTGCCAATGCAAGTAAAATAAATCGGTAATGTTAATATAAAAATGAATATTTACATAAACATGCAACAAAATCCGACATGGCTTTACAATTTTCTACTATTCTAAATATAGAATCTACGAAAATCAAAAAGTCATCGGAGGATTAAATATTTTGAAGAAGAGCAAAATTCGCGTTTTTCTGACCAGTTCGCTTGCCGTATTATTGTTAGCACCCAACTTTTCATTACAGACAGTTTACAGTGCTTCAGGTGAATCAACGCCTGATTTCACAGCTACAACTTCAGAACATTCAGGGAAATGGATGACAGGTGAATACCATGCACATACTTATGAATCGAATGATGCTCAGGAATCTTTGAAAAGTGTGCTAGATGCTGCATTTGAACAAAATGGTTTTGACTGGATGGCACTGGCTGACCATCTTCGGGTATCTGACCGGGATGACGAAGGGGTGAATATCCCTGGCGGTTCTATTCCGATGTCTCAAGGCATTGTGGATTATCAAAATGAGAAAATTAAGAAATTACAGGCAGAAGGCAAATACGCTGGGAAAATCATTTTTTCCGGCTTTGAGTGGGATATGCCTCAATATGATCATGCAGCGGTTGGCATTGTTACAGATCAACCAGGGTCCGCAGAAGCTTTGAAGGCTATTAATCAATTTGAATATTTATTTACTAATCGGGATGTAAGTATGTTCGATCCGGCAGATGTGGCTGAGTGGAGTGCGGCGGATACTAGATCTTTTTCTACAAAAGAAGATACACGCACAGCTATGAAATGGCTAAGCAGTCATTATCCAGATAGTTATGTACTGATCAATCATCCCTCCAGAAAAAATGGAACAAGCTCGGAGCTTAAAATAGAGGATATCCGGGACTTTAATAATGTCGATCCAAATCTTGTCTTCGGCTTTGAAGGTATGCTGGGCAATCAGATGTCGAGTGATCGAGGAGAGACGCCTGAGACTTACGGGGGTACAGATGTCAAGGTTGCTCAGCTTGGAGGAATGTGGGATGCTCTGCTTGGTGAGGGCCGCAGGTTCTGGAATTTTGCTAACTCAGATTTTCATTTCAAAACAAAAAATGATCAATTCTCTAGCGGTTACTGGCCTGGTGAGTATTCCAAAAACTACACCTGGGTGGATGGCTCCGATATTAATGCTGTCGTAGACGGGATGCGGTCAGGGAAATCCTTCTCTGTCTTTGGAGATCTCATCAACGCCTTAGAGTTTAATGTATCAGGAGATGGGCAAGAGGAAGAAATGGGCGGCGAACTGGACGTAAAACAAGGCGACGACCTAGAGCTTACGATCCGTTTCAAAAGTCCACAGCAAAATAACAATGGCGATGCCGTTAAAGTGGACCATGTAGATTTGATCTCCGGTGAAGTCAACGGCAAGGTTGATCCTGGGTCGCCTGAGTACACCAAAGCAACTAACGATACAACAAAAGTACTGAAACGTTTCACAAGCGAGGACTGGACTACAGATGCCGAAGGCTACAATGTTATTAAGTATCAGGTAGGGGCAGCGGACAAGGATCGTTATTTCCGTTTAAGAGGAACTAATCTTGGAACTGACGTTGCTGGAGAAACCGTAAACGGCGAACCGCAGATTGATCCTAAAAATAATACTGTCGATAACCTGACTCGTTTCGAAGAAATCAATGCCCGTAATTATAGTGATATGTGGTTTTATTCCAATCCGATTTTTGTTGATGTGGAGTCGTACAGCGATCAGCAGGCCGTTAACGATACTATGACTGAGTTAGATCTAGGAGACACAAGCGCAGTAACTTCTGATCTAACGTTGCCTACCGAAGGCAAACACGGAACAAGTATTCTTTGGAACAGCTCTAATCCGGTTCTGATGACGAATGAAGGTAAACTCATCTACCAACCTAAAAAGGATACGAAGTTAACCTTAACAGCTACGATCCAGCGGGGATTGGCTACGGAAACGAAGGCTTTTGAAGTAACGCTTAGCGGAGATGATAGCATTACTCCATTGGCGCTTCATAGCACATTAAAGACTGAGAACGGACAAACGTATTTAAGCGGTAGCTGGACGAATCAGAGTGTTTCCGTAAGTGTATATGCCAGCGTATATATTCCTGGGTCAGATGTATCTATTCAATTAGCGAATGATGTGAACGGAGATTTCCTACCCTATGAAAGCGGGAAAGTAGTTGAGATTTCGGAAGAAGGGCAACATCAACTGCAATTTGAGGCAACAGATTCTTTAGAAAATAAGACAACATTGCCGATTACTGTGAATATCGATCGGACTGCACCTGTGATTACCTTGAAGGGGGAGAGCAATCTTAGTCTGACTCAAGGCGATGACTTCAAGGACCTGGGCGCAGACGTTACTGACAAGGTTGGGGTTGCAGGCTCTATCCTGGTGACAGGAACAGTGGATGTTCAGACTCCAGGAACCTATACACTGAAGTACAATGCCACAGATTTGGCTGGTAATGCGGCTGCTGAGGTTGTACGCACCGTAGTTGTAAATGCGGGCAACAGCAGTGGAGGGGGAGATAATAACGGAGGGGGCAGCGGCCCAGTTGCAACTTCAGTCCCTACGCCAACGCCATCTCCTACAGAGCAGCCTTCTACAACTCCGTATGTGGAATTGGATGTAAAAGCACAGCAGGGAGGAACGGGCACACTTAAAGACATGGGCAGCTTTACAATTCCGGCTGGAGCATTGTCTGCAGACAGTGAAATTGTCTTTACGGTTGTTGCCACCGGTGAGACACCAGTGATGGGTGATCTTCAGGCTGTGAGTGCAGCATTAGAGCTTACTAGCGACAAGATTGGAATGCTTAATAAACCCGTAGAACTATCTCTGAATTACGATGCGGGTCAGATTACACCAGGGCATAAAGCAGCTATTTACTATTACAATGAACAGCTTAATAAGTGGGTATATGTAGGTGGAAGCATCCAATCGGATGGGACTATAACTACAAGTGTAAATCAATTTGCCAAATATGCTGTGTTTAATTATAAGGCCCCGTCGCCTACTGATTTGAATAATCATTGGTCCACAGAATTTACAGACCGTCTAATTGGCATGGGCATCATGAAAGGGTACGAGGATCATACCTTCCGCCCGAATGAGGATGTTACCCGGGCGCAGTTCGCTTCTATGATTGTAAGGGCGCTTGGTTTGCAAACTACAGGCAGCACAGTGAAATTCGAGGATCAAAGTGCGATTCCAGCTTGGGCTGCAGGTGATGTAGCAGCGGCGGTAGATGCCGGAATCCTTCGTGGATATGATGTAAACGGTAAAAAGTTCTTCGAGCCTTCTGAGAAGATTACACGTGCTGAAATGTCAGTTATGCTCGCTAATGCTTTGAAGGTCAATGCCCATAAGCAAACGGATAATGAGGGGAACTTTGTGGATCTTGCTTCCATTCCACAATGGGCACAGTCATCTGTGCAAGCAGGTGTTGAAGCTGGTATTTTGGGTGGATTTGAGGATCATACGTTCCGACCTGAGAATAATGCTACAAGAGCGGAGGCAGCAACGACGCTTTACAAGCTGCTCGAGGCTCTATATCTATAATAGTGGATGGCGAAGGCTATCCTTTAATCTCTAAATGAAACGCCGCTTTTCCCAGATGACTTGGGGAAAGCGGCGTTTTTAATGAGACGGACTAGCCTCCAATTTGAGACATACGCCGAGCCGTCGGCGTGTGGCTTTGTGCTTTTTTCTCCAAGGCTAATGCCATTTCGTGGTTATGTGGCTTGTTACCCAGAGCTTTGCGGAATAAGGCCTGCACTGCTGCGGGATCGCTTATTAGGGGGCGGACATTGTACTCATCTTCCCAATATAGACAAGCTTTGATATGGCCATCTGCAGTTAGTCTTAGACGATTGCAGTTATCGCAAAAGTGATCGCTTACTGGATGGATTAGACCGAACGTTCCTTGCGCTCCAATAACCCGCCGATTCTGGGAAGGGCCATTACCAGATGGCATCTCTGCCTCCTCGGTCTCCCAGCCGGCCGCAGTACAAGCTTCTATAACCGTTTCCAGCGGCAGATAGGATTGGCGCCAAGAATCAGTAGCACTTCCGATGGGCATATATTCAATAAAGCGTACATTTAGTGGACTGTTCAACGTAAGGGAGATGAAGTCTTTGATCTCGTCATCATTAATCCCCTTCATTAATACAACGTTAAGCTTGATTGGCTCCAGTCCAGCAGCTTGTGCTGCCTCGATTCCCTTTAGTACCTTGGAGACTTCACCGCCGCGTGTAATCATAGAGAAGCGATCTTGCCGTAAAGAGTCCAGACTGATATTCACTCGTGACAGCCCGGCTTCTTTTAGCAGCGCTGCTTTCGCTGGAAGCATTAATCCGTTCGTAGTCAGTGAAATATCGTCAATCCCCGGAATGGCGGATATCATAGTCACTAGCTTCTCCAGGTCTTTGCGTACAAGAGGTTCTCCTCCTGTTAGCCGTACCTTACGCAATCCAAGGGGGGCTAGCGATTCCACAATTGCGGTGATTTCCTCATAGCTTAGAATCTCGTCCTGCGGCTGGAATTCCATCCCTTCCGCTGGCATACAATAAATGCAACGCAGGTTGCAGCGGTCGGTAACCGAAATGCGGATGTAATCGTGTAAACGTCCAAAAGGGTCCGTCAGCGGCTCCATGGCGTTGCTCCCTTCATTTGTTGGTGTTTTGAGTGCTTCTCTCCTTAAGAGGAGGCGAAGGCGTTTATACTTGTTTAGAATTTTAAAGATCGCTCGGAGGTACGTCAATGAGCAAAGTGTTGGATGGGTCGAGCACTCCCTTTTTGAAGAAGTCGGCATATGATTTTTTTGCATAATAATGGACAAACTAAATAAAATAACGAAGCCGAAATAGACTTGCGAAAATGTGACAAAAGTACGACAAATGAAGTGATTAGTCATAGAATGCTCACGGAAAGCGTTTTAAATATCCGATATAATCTAGGTGCGGATTACTTTTACGTTCACTTTTGCGAAAACAGAAAGGATACCGGAAAATGCATATCGTAATGTGACGATGCGTGACCGGGAAACCCATTGAGGAGGATTTGCAAAATGACTATGCAAACTGTTCCATCGCTCGCCGTGCCGGAGGCATTTAGCCATTGGTTGGAAAGTCGGGGATTAATATATCAGCTTTTAGTGGATTTTTTGGGTAGAAAACCATCACTCTCGCTTGTGGCTCAGTGGAGCCGCAATCGCAAGATGAGTGTTGCAGCAGAGATGACGGAAGGTGGACGGGAACTGAAACGATATTTGAGTCAGGAACCGAATAAGCTACCTTATATATGCGAGAAAGAGAGCCAAGAGTATAAACGGCTTATGCATGAACAAACAGTAAGCTCTTTTAAATTACGTGAAGCTGCTATTCTAGGGCGTTCTGAAGATTTCTGCAACGTGCTTGCTGATGTGTATACTTCCGCGGGAATCGTATTTAACAAATGTAATGGTGAGGCTGATGATCATATTGCTATTGAGCTGGAATTTATGGCAGTAATGCATGAGCGGATGTTGTACAATAGCTTCTCAATTAGAAGTGCTATGGATCTACTTGATATTCAGGTAGCCTTTTTGGAGGATCATTTACTGCAATGGACTCCACAGTTCTGTGAGAAATTAAATGCGGCAACGGATAGTACGTTGTATTTGGGACTTTCCCATATGCTCGTTGAGTTTCTACCCCTTGATTTGCAAATGCTGCGTTCCTGGAGAGCTTCGCTGGAGAGCAGTGCAACAGCAATGGTATAAGAACACTATAATACAGAGCCCGGCCTATAAATTAGGCCGGGTTTTTCGTGCTGAAGAGGTGTGAATTATGCTGGAAAATGAAGCGTCGAATGGTGAACAAAGCGGTGATCCAAGTGAAGTAGGTAAATGATGATCTGAGTGAAGTCTCAAATTCCGATCCGAGTGAAGCTCTAGAATAATAATTAGGGAATTTCTCCCTAAAAGTCTGGGGTTAATGCTCACAAGACATGTAATTAGGGAAAAAATCCCTATAATTCACCTGACTGGGCAATAAATCAGGCGAATTAGCTGATTTTCAGGGAGAAATTCCCTAATTTCATTAATTTTGAGTGATTATCGGCTTTTTTTAGGGAGCTTTTCCCTAATTATTTTTAGAACCATTGTCCGTTACATAGTAGCCTATTGCGAATCACTCGCCGCCACCGTATAAAAGCCCCATTACACAACCCAAAAAAATAATGGATAAGTAGCGCCCGTTACTTTGCCCATTCCATAAAAAAGAAGCTGCCCCATAAGTAGTATTCACTACTTTGGAGACAGCTTCTTCATTTAGCATGTTTACTTGATATGCATCAAGTGTTCTAGTCAATTACCTTTTTACTGCGGAATTTCATCAGGAATTCATACACGACTGGCACTACTACAAGTGTCAGCAGCGTGGAGCTGATCAAACCGCCGATAACAGTAACGCCTAGTCCTTTGGAGATGATCCCCGCACTGTTTTCGAGTCCTGTAACCAGTGGCAGCAATGCACCAATTGTTGCAAGTGCAGTCATCAAGATTGGACGTAAACGTGTACCGCCTGCTTCAAGCAAGGCTTGACGTGTGGTCATTCCTTCTTTTTCCTTATGAATAACGCGGTCGATGAGGACAATCGCATTTGTAACTACGATACCAATCAACATCAGCGCACCCATGAGGGAGGAGACGTTTAAGGTTTCCCCAGCAATCAGAAGGGCTACGAGTACCCCGATGATGGTGAAAGGAAGTGAGAACAGGATAGCAAATGGAGCTAATCCACCGCCAAATGTAACCACAAGCACGAAGTATACGATGGCAATAGCAGCTGCCATAGCAATACCTAATTGACCAAACGTATCATTGATCTGCTCAGTTACACCACCGAAGCTAACCGTTACGCCATCAGGTAATTCCATAGCATCTACTTTTTCCTTCACGATATTTGAAGCACTATTGACGTCACTAGAAATAATCTCAGCAGTGACATCTACCTTCATTTTACCGTCCATCCGAGTAATCGAGTCAGGGGAAGAGCCGTTTTCAATTTTAGCGACTTGCCCGATTGGCACGGAAATGCCTAGTGGTGAAGTCAATGTAGCCTCTTCCATTTCTTTAATACTCTTATACGTTTCTTTATCAGTTTCGATATAGACTTTGTAGTTCTTGCCGTCCATTTCTACTTCTGTGAGTACTGGACGTGTGCCGGCAGGAGCTAGCTTCATCGCAATTTGTCCCGCTGTAAGTCCAAGGGAGCTAAGCTTTTCTTGATCCGCTACAATCGTATATTGATCGTAAGCTTCTTTGAGGCTTGTTTCTCCATCTTTGAAATTAGAGGTGTCAGCTTGTACGATCTTGGCGATGTCATCCGCTACCGGCTTAATTTGATCTAGTTCATCTCCGAATATATTTACGGTTAACGTGCTTCCACCCATACCTCCGCTCATCATGGCGGACATATCGCCCCATACACCATCTGGAACTTCTGCGGCTAAGCCTTCGATCAACTTCTCTTTTACGTTTTCGAAATCAGGAGTATCGCTATCATAAACGATGAAAAAGAGTCCTGAGTTGCTGGATCCGCCCATACCCATTGGGCCGCCGCCACCGATGGAATATTGCATTTTATCCACATGCTGCTGCGCTAAAATATATTTCTCAGCTTTCAGGCCTTGCTCTTGAACTTCTTCAGTTCTTTGTCCAGCCTTCGGTGAGTAGGTTAACATTACCGTTTTATCCTCTTGAGAAGGCATAAAGCTAACGCCGATAGGCTTGATCAGGAACAAGCTGCCCGCAAGGAGGAGAACTGCGACTCCGAACGTAACGAGCTTATGAGAAAGACACCAGTTCAGAATTTTTTGATAACCGGCAGACAGTCTGTCTGGTTTCTCACTGTGCGTTTTCTTGCCTTTTAACCCATTGCGGAACAAGGAGTGAGCCATTGCAGGCACTAGGGTAATCGCAACCACCAATGAAGCGAGCAGGGCGAAGACCATGGTTAAAGCGAAAGGCAAGAACAGCTCGCCAACCATACCACTTACGAGAGCAAGCGGTAAGAACACCGCGATGGTTACAATCGTTGAGGACATGATGGGTACGAACATTTCACGGGTCGCTGCACTGATTAATTCCCGACCTTTT
This sequence comes from Paenibacillus sp. FSL R5-0345, assembly GCF_000758585.1. Lineage (NCBI taxonomy): Bacteria > Bacillati > Bacillota > Bacilli > Caryophanales > Paenibacillaceae > Paenibacillus > Paenibacillus sp. FSL R5-0345. The sequence continues at coordinate 6,369,772 of NZ_CP009281.1, read as the reverse complement.
AGCTTCTCACCAGATAAGGAGAGCCGCCGGTATATGTTCTCTATGACGACAATCGAGTCATCGACTACCCGCCCGATAGCAACGGTCATCGCTCCAAGGGTCATCATATTAAGCGTGATATCCATTTGACGCAGACATAACACTGCGATCAGTAGTGATAATGGAATTGAGATGATAGAAATGATCGTCGAACGGATATTCCGCAGGAAGACCAAAATGATGATTACTGCGAAAAGTGCACCAAATACTGCCTTGGACAACATTGTATTTACGGAGTCCTCAATCGGCTTACCTTGGTCAAGCAGAACTGTTAGATCGATGCCTTTATATTGTGCTTTTAATTCTTCAGTTTTGTCCTTAACGCCATTTACGACATCAACAGTGTTGGCATCATTGGCTTTGACAATCTGGATACCGATCGATTCTTTACCATTCGTACGGGAGATAGATTCAGAATTCCCAACAACCTCAATCGTGGCAAGCTCTCCCAGCTTCACAGTTGGCAGTCCCATATTTGCAGCTCCGCCTACAGCGCCTGCACCAGCAGCACTTCCGGCACCTGCTCCGGCAGCCCCAGCAGCCTCAGCTCCAGGAGAACCAGCACCAGCAGCACCGGCAGCCCCAGTTGGCATCACTGGAATGGCCACATTTTTAAGATCATCAACAGTAGTGATGTTGCCATCTATTACTACTGCCTTTTGGGCTTTGTCCATCTCGAACAGTCCTAGTGGAACACGGAGGGAAGAGCCTTGAATAATACCTTTAACTGTATCTTCGGTTAATCCATATTGGCTCAGCTTGTCTTGATTGAACTTAAGCGAAACCTCTTTAACATATTGTCCAGAGATTTGTATAGAAGCGACACCCTCAACATCCTCAAGGGCAGGGCGAATGTCGTTCTCGGCAATACGGGTTAGTTCCTCGAGATCCTCTGAATCCCCATTGGATAGACTGAGGGAAACGACAGGCATTGAGCTAAGGCTAAAGCGAGAAATGGAAGGCTTCTGCGCATTGTCTGGCAGTGAGACTTCATTTAGCGATTCGCGAACTGCTGCTGTCGCATTATCCAGATTCGTACCATAATCGAACTCGATTTGGATACTGGAGGCATTCTCCAGAGAAGTAGAGGTGATCGTTTTTACACCATCCACATTGCGTAGCTTTTGCTCCAAGGGTTTGCTGACATCATTTACGACACCTTCTGGTGCAGCACCCGGATAAATGGTTGTTACGCTAAGATAGGGTATACTAATATTAGGTAAGGTTTCTTGCTTCATTGTCAGTCCGCTATATAAACCGGCAAATACAATGATTATCGTCAGAAGCCAAATGGCAAATTTGTTCCTGAGCGAGAAATTAATTAAGCTTTTCATAAGTTTCGTTTCTGCTCCTCTCGGGCCTTTTCTTTACGAAATAGGCGCCATTTTGAAAATTTATAATACTCGCTATCCATGTTCTTCTCTCTCACGAACTCTTTATAGAGCAATTAACGAAATACGCATGAATGATTTGAAAAAGAGGTAACCAGCTTCCTCAATTCTTCCAATGGTGTAGTGAGCTCTGAGCAGGATTGGAGGTTGGACAACATCCCCTGTATGATTGCTTTGCGTGGGTGTGGTAAGAGAACTTCGCCTTCTAGAATGTTGAGTGATTCCAGCAAATCGGCTGACTCTTCGGGTTCTATACTATCTAATTTACTGACCACAGTCTTCATGTCCTTAATGATCTGAAGTGGATTCTTGCGCTTACTCTCCTCATTCTCCTCCATCCAGCTTGCTAGAATAGTAGAGTTGATGAGAGGCGCCTGCTTACTTGTAAGAAGACCAGCTACAATAATATCTAGTAGATTCATTAGATGATCAGCCATAACGGCAAGGGACAAATGGGTATCCTGACGAAAAATAACCGCAATATATGACTTGATTAGTCCATGACCTACAATACATAAATCTCCGGTATAGGGAACGATGTCTTTTCCATAAAGGGTCTCCATCTTCACCTGAAGCCAGCGCAAGAAGGAGGCATTGTTTCTACGTAGCCATTCCGGTACATCAGTATCAAATCCTTTTCCGGCAACTTCCTGAATTTGACGCTGTAAGAACTCCCGTAATTCGTATACATGGCTCAGTAGAATTTCTATTTGATTCCTAAGCTTCTCACGCGGTGTTCTTTGGGTTTCTTGTTCTTCACGCAATAAGGGATCACGAATCATTCGGTAACAGTAGAGAAAAATACTTCGTTCCAGTTCTTCTTTTGATTTGAATACTAGATACAAGCTTCCCTTCGAAATTCCGCATAATTCGGCGATCTCTTGCATGGACGTGGATGAGGAGCCTTTTACAGCGAATAACTGCATGGCGATCTTAATTATCTGCTCTTGTTTGTCCACAGTTTTATCGCTCATTGGGGGGATAACCTCCTTTCTGACTACCCAGTTCTATAATTGACTAATTGGTCAAAATAATTATATTCGATCCATCCTGTCATTACAAATTTCAGATCAGAAGGGTTACAGTTTTGTTGTAAATAGATTTTTACACAGTAATTGTCTAGGAAGATATAGGTTCTTCATGTAATATATAAATGTGTCATTTTGGTGTTGCTTGTATGAATAAGAAGGTAGGTACAATATGAGAAGAGGACTTCAATCTATAATTATTATTGGGGCTTTCATAGCATTTTATTATTTTGGTTTTGGTATTTTTGGGAGTACTGCTGGAACGATTATTAGTATTTTCTCCACACTGACCGTCATTTCGATTAGTTTGGCTATTTTTATGGAGAACCGTAATCCTTCTACCACAATGTCTTGGATTCTTTTGCTTGCGTTGATACCGGTGCTAGGTCTAGTCTTCTATTTTTTATTCGGACAGAACGTGTTTAAACGCCGTAAATATGATAAAAAAGCACAACGAGATCTTATGGCCTATGAGCGGATTGAGAATGACGCCTTACGCACGCATCAAGATTGGTCGGTCTTTGATCCCTCGCGCCAAAAACTACTGCTATTATCCAAGACCTTAGCGCGCACTCCGATTTCCTTTGCTTCAGAGACGCGTATACTCACCAATGGTGAAGAGACGTTTGGGACATTACTGTTAGAGTTGCGACAAGCTAAACACCATATACATATGGAGTATTACATCTTCCGTGCGGATCATATTGGAACGCGTATTCAACAGATTTTGATCGCGAAGGCACGCGCGGGTGTGTCAGTTCGATTCATGTATGATGCAGTAGGTAGCTTTCAGCTTTCCAGAGCCTTTTTGAAAGAGATGGTTGATGCTGGGGTACAGGTGGCTTCATATGGTAATTCCACCTCCTTTTTCTCTAGCCGGGTGAATTACCGGAATCACCGAAAAATTGTCGTCATCGATGGCGATGTCGGGTTCATGGGTGGACTCAATGTGGGGGATGAATACTTAAGCCGCAGCAAAACTTATGGATTCTGGCGCGACACCCATATGTTGATTAGAGGCGAAGCGGTACGGACGATGCAAATCATTTTCTTGCAAGATTGGATGCATACTACGGGTGAAAAAATACTGGAGCAGGATTATCTCACGCCACAGCTACACTTCATGACAGGGGACGGAGCAGTACAGATTATTGCGAGTGGACCGGACAATGAGCGCCGTGCACTCAAAAATATATTCTTCTCCATGATCACTTCTGCTGAGAAATCAGTATGGATTGCCAGCCCTTATTTCATTCCGGACGAGGATATCCTAACTGCGATCCGTGTAGCAGCCATATCCGGTCTAGATGTTCGCTTGTTATTCCCTGCTAAGCCGGATAAATGGATTCCGTTTCTGGCTTCGCACTCCTATTTCCCGGCATTGCTGGAGGCTGGAGTGAAGATTTATGAATACGAAAAGGGCTTTATACACTCTAAGCTTTTAATCGTGGATGGTGAAATAGCGACTATTGGTACGGCAAATATGGACATGCGGAGCTTCCATCTTAACTTTGAGGTTAACGCATTACTGCTTCAGGCAGAGAGTGTTACACGAATCGTTGCTGATTTTGAACGGGATTTACTGTCTACCACTCAGATTGTGCATGAGACCTTTATGAATAAACGCATGGTGGTACGTATACTGGAATCTGCCGCCAGATTAATGTCCCCCCTGCTATAACTTCATTACAAGCTAAACCACCGCAGAGAGTGTTGCCTTCTCAACGGTGGTTTTTTTATTTTTTTCGCTTAAAAGGTAGTAAAGCCCAGGTTAGTCTGCAGCCGGAACAGGATGTACTTGAACCAGGTCACATCGCTCTGATAGGCTTCAAAAGGCAAAGTGAATGCATGCCCCTCGTTATTCCACAATCGATTGAAGTAGGCTTCCATTTCTGTGAACAGCGGCTGATCCCGCTTCATAGAAATCCACAGATCATTCTCCAGATTGTAGTCATCTAGATTGCGTGTGGTGAAATTGGTAGAACCGCCAAGAACGATGGAGCTCTCGGTTTGTTTGGCAATAAAGAGCAGCTTCGGATGATATTGCTCTTTGGTTGTATTGTACCAACGAATAGAAATTTCACCGTTCGTGCGTTTGTTCAGATCCATGGCAACCGGACGGTTGGGGATCCCGATTTTATCACGCCCGAAGGCGTTCTGATTTGGATCCAGGATTAGGTTTACCTTAGCCCCGCGTGATGTAGCCTCTACCAACGCATCCAGAATGGCATCGTCAGCAAGATAGAACATCCCCATCCATACGGTATCCCCCTTCCGGGCGGACCTAATGCCTTGCAGCGCATATTTGTATACCTTTCCTTCAGTTAAATAGCGAACTTCTAGAGCTTCCGCTGAGGGTAGGTTTTTTTCTTGGGTGAAATTGGGCTTATGAAGTAGCAATGGCCCTGCATCTGAAAGATTGGCTGCTGCCTGCTCGGTCTGGAGAATATCAGCAATAATTGGACCCTGTACCTCCAGAGCAAAATTGGAGTGGTAGGCGCTGGCATCGTGAACATTTCCAGAGGAAATTAGTGCGGTGTTCTCACTAACAATCACTTTACGATGGTTCGCCTTTACATTGAGCAGCTTCAGATAAGATCGAGCGGTAATATCCGGTCCACCACTGGCCATAAGATTAGGGATAAAGCCTTTACCGGATTGTCCGAACCATTGGATGAAGGTGCGCCAGAAGGCTGAATATGCAGGTGTAGAATCTCGCAGCGCATTAACATCGGTCATGATGACTCGAATCCCTACGGCCTTCATTTCTTCTAGAAGATGATTGGGCGCTGAGTTGTAGTTAGTATTGACCTCATCGGTGATGAAGACAATCTCCATTTCTGGATAGGTTTGCTTTTGTGAGATTAACTTATCAGTCAGCATTCGACTGACTGGAGGAAATGACTGATCCTTATGGGTATAATCATTGAACAGAAACAGGTCAATGACTAAGAACTCCCTTGACTCCTCGACGATCTGTAGAATTCTCGGAAGAATTTCACTCTCCTGCTTACCTGTGTCCGTCCCGTCTGGATAAGTTAGATCATGCCAGAAGGATACATTATTCACTTTGTATATGGGACTTTCATAGGAAATCCCTGCGGGAAGAGGTTTATGTGTCTGATATATCATTACGCCGATTAACCAGAGAATTAGAATGACGCAAGTCCATATCACTCGTTTGCGGCGTCGTGAAGAGGTGCGTTTTTTTTGATCTAAAGCATGGGTTATATTTTGAATCGTTTGCGGCTGAACGGGTTGTTCACGATCTGATGTCATCGGAAGTTCCTCCTGAAATTATTGCAGAGCACTTCCTTAGGGTTGCTATGCTCCGGTGTGTTACCAACCTATTAACACCTAGTGGAGAGAAATGAAGCAGTTTCCGTATCATAACGTCTAATGACATAACACATTGGCTTATGTATAATGAGTGTGAAAGATTTGTATAATGTTTATGATTGCGAATTTGGGCAGTTGCATTAGGGAAAGTGAGTGAGTTCTATCATGTATTCCATCAAACAGGTTGTTGAAATGCTGGATATTCCTTCCGTGACGCTCAGAGCTTGGGAGAATCGGTACCAGGCGGTTACACCTGAACGTACCGAATCCGGGTACAGACTGTATAGCCATGAGAATGTCGAGGATCTGCGCTGGCTGAAGGAACAGACCGAGCAACAAGGGGTAAGCATATCGCATGCTGTTCGAATGCTGAAGGCTCGTAAAGAAAAACAACTGGATGATAGACTTTCAGTCGCAAGCGGAAATACTCAGGATGCTTTTGAGAAAATGAAAGAACAAATATACAATGCACTACATGACTTTCAGGGAGAGCGAGCTAATGCCTTAATTGATTTTGGTTTATCTCTTTATGGTTATGAAGCAATGTTCCATCAGGTACTTGTGCCAATCTTGATACAAGTAGGCGATGCCTGGGAAGCTGGCATAGCAACGGTAGCGCAAGAACATTACACCACGCATATGATCTCCAACCGGTTCTATCAAATATTCCACGTATTCCCCGTTTACTCCCATTTGCCGAAAGTGCTGGCTTTCTGCCCTGCAGGAGAGCATCATCAAGTCGGGCTGTTGTTATTCGCCTTGTTTTTGCGCAAAAACGGAATGGAGGTTATCTACTTAGGAGCAAACACGCCTGAGGAAGGGATCATCTCGATGCTGGAACAACAAAGTCGGGTAGGCTTGATTTGTCTGTCGATTACGGATAAAGATTTGATACCCTTTAGTGAGGAACTTATAGAGCGGCTAAGAAAGGTATGTCCAGGGGCTAAATTCCTCGTGGGTGGCAAGGGCTATGAAAGAGACCCTTCTTTATCTAAAGCGGATTATGTGATGACAGAACCTGCGGAACACTGGCAAGCGTGGTTTGATCATGTGTTTACAAGTATGAAGATCAAGAAATCCCTCTGATCAAGAAAACAGATATATAAATAGGAGTCTGTACTATCACTTTCGGGTGATATGGCAGGCTCTTTTTTTATTGAAAAAGGAGGGATCCTACAGAGTTATTTACATAGCTGTATAAACACTGTATGATATTTGTATAGTGTTTGTATGATTTTTGTATAATGTTTAATTAACATATAATGCTGTGAAGGAGGGAACGTATGAGCAGAAGAAACACAGCTAGGGTTGCGGTGGTTGGAGGAGGTCCGGGAGGGCTTGCTGCTGCTATGCTCCTAGCTGCTGACGGCTATGATGTCGCAGTTTATGAGAAGCAGGAGGTTGTTGGAGGTCGTTCAGGTGAACTTCGTCTAGGTGATTACCGATTTGATCGTGGAGCTACATTTTTAATGATGCCGCATTTGCTCGAAGAGTTATTTGCTACCGCGGGACGATCCCTGAAAGATTATGTGAATTTGAAAGAGCTTGACCCGCTTTATTCGCTTCATTTTGGAGAGACCGTATTTACCCCTTCTACGGATCAAGAGTGGACCGCCGAAGAGATAGAGAAGTTGTTCCCCGGAAACGGTAGTGGATATAAACGATTCATGGCTGAGGAACAAGATAAGCTGGAACGGGTAATTCCGCTGCTGCAACGGCCTTTTCAATCTGTAGGGGACTATGTCAAAAAGGATGTCCTACATGCACTGCCCAAACTGCATGCAACCGACACTGTATATAACAGACTTTCCAAATATTTTGATGATGAACGTCTGAGGTTTGCTTTTGCATTTCAGGCTAAATATTTGGGGATGTCGCCGTGGGAATGTCCGGGTACCTTTACGATTCTTTCTTTTATGGAGCACCGATATGGACTGTATCATCCCATTGGTGGAATTAACCGTGTGCTAACGGCAATGGCAAAGATTATTTCGGAGTACAGTGGAATTGTACATACTTCTTGCGGAGTAAAGCGAGTCTTGGTACAGAACGGGCAGGCGTGTGGTTTATTGCTGGAGAATGGAGAGAAAGTAGAGGCCGATTATGTGGTGCTGGGAGCTGATTTTGGTTCAGCTATGACACAGTTATTCGAGCCTGGTATTCTAAAGCGTTATTCACCAGATAAAATATCGCGTAAGCGGTACTCCTGTTCTACAGCCATGCTCTATTTGGGAGTAGACGGAGCTGTTGAATTGGCTCATCACTCCGTTCATTTCGCTGACGATTATCGGCTCAATGTAGATGAGCTCACACGGCTTGGCAAGCTTTCCGCGGACGCATCGATATACGTTCATAATCCCTCGGTGCTAGATCCCACGTTGGCCCCAGCAGGCAAATCTTCTCTTTACGTGCTGATGCCAGTGCCCAACCTGACGGCTGATATTAATTGGGAGCAGGAGGGTGAACTGGTCAAGCAAGATATGATGGAGCGTCTGCAGCGTATTCCAGGTCTAGAGAATTTGCCTCAGAGAATAGAGGAGAGTTTGTTCTTCTCGCCACTGGATTGGCGGAACAAGCTGGATGTATATAACGGTGCAACGTTTAATTTGGCTCATAATCTCGGGCAGATGATGTATATGCGGCCTCATAACACCTTTGAAGAGGTGAAGGGAATTTGGTTGGTTGGCGGAGGAACTCATCCCGGAAGTGGTCTTCCGACGATATTTGAATCGGCGAAAATTAGTGTGGCTCTGCTGAAGGAGCAAGACCGTGCAGCTAGATCTAAGGTCGTATCCACAGGATTCGCCGGAACGGGAGCTTCATTATGAGTCGGGTTGCTATTGTGGGCAGCGGCATAGGCGGTCTTACAGCAGCACTTCTGCTAAGCAAGCGTGGGCAGGAGGTTACGATGTATGAACGTGCACCTCGGGTTGGTGGACGTGTGGCTTTTGAAGAGAATGGCCGTTACCGGATCGATCAAGGACCAACAATTGTACTACTACCGGAGATGCTGCTGAGCATTCTGGAAGAGGGCGGCCTACCACCGGAGAGTCTGGAGTTGCTACGGTGCGATCCTCTCTACCGTGTTCATTTTAAGAGTGGACGTACCTTGACCAAAGTGAATGGAATAGAGGCGCAGGCAGCTGAGATCGAGAGGTGTTTTCCCGGTGAAGGGCAAGGATTCATTAGATTTATGAAAGAGATGTCGGGTCTGTATCCCTTAGGGAAAGCTTCTTTTCTGGAACGGGGCTTCAAGACTCGCAGGGATTTCTTCAGCGTAAAGAATTTGAGGCTAATGGTTCGTTTACGCGCCTATAAGAATCTTAGGGCCGCAGTTGGGCAGTATTTTCGCAGTGATGAGTTGAAGGATGCCTTCTCACTACAGAGTCTATACATTGGTGGAGCGCCTTTCCGCACTCCGGGTCTTTATACAATGCTTCCTTATGCAGAGCATGCCTTTGGAGTCTGGATGCTGAAGGGAGGATATGGGGAGCTGCCTCGAATCATTGCACGAGAGCTAGAAAGACGCGGAGTGTGCATGCACACAGGTACGGAAGTAGAGTCACTGCTGGTGGATGGTGGCAGATGCCACGGAGTTGTTGTTCGTGGACAAGAGATAGCTTACGATGCTGTGCTCTATAACGGTGATTTTCCACACTTGTCCAATCTTTTACCTGAAGTTAAAGGGAGAGAGTACCGTAAAGATTTCATGCCTTCATCAGGTTGTCTGCTCATCTATGTAGGAGTATCCAAGCAATGGGAGGAGTCGCTGACACACCAGTTTTTTCTTCCTGATTCCTTGAATAAGAGCTTGCGTGATTTATTTGATCGCAAGAGCATCCCTGATAAACCTTCCTATTATGTGTTCAATCCAGTGATGCTCGATGATACGGCGGCTCCTGAAGGAGAAAGTGTACTTTATTTTCTCGTCCCAGTACCTGCCGGTGAAGAGATAGATTGGAATACGGCTGCAGAGCCCTTGGCTTCACAAGTCCTGGCAGACGCCGAAGAGCGTGGTTTTCCTGGGCTTGCTGCTCATACTGTCTGGCGAAAAATTCGTACACCGGCTGATGCTGCCAAGGAAGGTTTGTTCGGCGGTGGAAGCTTTGGGATCGCACCCGTGCTGTCACAATCCGGTGTGTTTCGACCTCAGTCTAAGCCCTATAATATTGAAGGTTTATATGCTGCTGGTGCATCTGTGCATCCTGGCGGCGGCGTTCCTATTGTTATGCAGGGCGCTAAATTGGCAGTTCATGAACTGATGAAGGAGATGAACATACATGAATGAACAAGTATTACAGAAATGTGAGGAAATGATCAGAAAGGGTTCTTCTTCGTTTTACAGGGCATTTGATGGCTTGCCTAGTCCGCGACGAGAGGCGGTGCATGTAATCTATGCCTTTTGCCGCCTAATAGACGACAGTGTAGATGAGCCGGAGAAATCACCTTATACGATTCATGAGCTCCGAAATCATTTCCGAAACTTAGAGCAAGCAGAGGGGCATTTCATCTGGCCTGCACTACGTTGGTTGCTGCATCATTTTCCTCATTTGGATAAACAGCCGTTTCTGCTACAAATGGAAGGTCAGGTAAGCGATCTTTCCTTCACTCATTATGAGACGCTGGAAGAGCTTCTATCTTATTGTTATCTCGTAGCAGGTACCGTAGGAGAGATGCTGCTCCCTGTATTGAGAGAGGACAGAGGCGATGAAGCGCAGGAAGCAGGGATCGCTCTTGGTATTGGTATGCAGATCGTAAATATTATCCGTGATGTGGGTGAAGATCTAGAGCGTGGAAGAAGGTATATACCTTTGGAAATCATGAGAAAGAACGGGTACAGCCAGCAAGAGCTGGAAGACGGAGTGGTTAATGAGTGTTTTGTAGCTGTATTGCAGGATCTTAGAAGAGAGGCACTGCTGTGGTTTGAGAAGGGGCTTAATAATGTGGATACTTATCCCCCAGAGAGTGGGATGGCAGTAGAATTGGCCGCCGCCTTTTATGCAGGTATTCTCGATGATGTAGCCGCAGGCAATTACGATGTATTTCGCAGGCGTGCCTATGTGAGTGATGAGGCTAAGCTTCGTATGTTCCATCGTACCGCTATGCGTTATGCCCCAAGTTTGGGAGGCAAGGGCAGAACGGCGGTGTACTAAATGATCCGAATAGTATTCTGGGTATGGTATTTTATTGGAGCGCTGTTGTTAATATGGCTTGGCATTCCTGAAAGTTTACAATTTTCGAATGGTCTATTTCTTATTTTTTATGCTGCTTATTCTGCAGATTTAATTTACAAGGGGTTGAAGCAGCCAATAATGTCTGACCAGTCAGTCATAAGAAAGTGCAAGCCTACTATATGGGTCTCGGCTATTCTTATCTGGACCTTAGGTATGTCCGTTGAGTGGATTGGCGTTCATTCTGGAAAGCTGTTTGGTACTTATGATTACTCTGATATTTTAGGTCCGCTGCTATATGGGGTACCTATTACCTTAGGCTTTGCTTGGATTGCCGTGATATACAATGCTACTTTAATTAGTTACGATTTCGGACTTAGGGGATTACAATTACGGCTGGCAAAAGCACTTCAGATTGGGTTTTGGACTGTACTGCTGGACCTCGTATTGGACCCCGTTGCTCATGCTAGAGGCTTCTGGCATTGGGGTAGCAGTGGAGGATTCTATGGTGTGCCTTGGAGCAATTTCGTCGGATGGTTCATCGTAGGGATGATCTTATCCCTAACGCTAAATAATGTTAAGAGTACTAGTTTGTCTGCTCGTAACGGGACCCGTTTATATCAAGCCATATTAGTTTTATTTGGAACCATTGGTCTGCGTGAAGGCTTGCTGCTCTGTGGAGTTATTGCTGTGCTAGGGGCGTTACTTGCTGAAGGGAGCTTGCGTTATGTTGGAAGCCGTCAAACACAAAGGGTTTGATAAGCTGTTCTATCATTACAATCGGCTTTATTTGATTCAGAGACATTTCCGTTATGTTGGGGTCGCTGGACAATTGCAGCCAAAATCTGCGGGAGACAGACCTATTCTATATATTATGAATCATAGTTCTTGGTGGGATGGATTACTGGCTTACCACGCAGCGAGAACCATGACTAGTGGAGAGCACTTTTTCATGATGGAGGAAGAGCAGCTGCGGAAATACGCTTTCTTTCGCAAGCTCGGTGCCTATTCCATTAATCGGCATAACACCAGTGATATCAGTGCTTCGCTCCGTTATACGGCTAGGTTACTACATAAACGAGGGAATATATGGATATATCCAGAAGGGGAAATTCGGCCGCTGGAGCACCGTCCATTAAAGTTGCAGGCAGGGGTAGGGCTAGTACTTCGATTATGTCCAGAAGCACTTGTTGTACCTGTCACGCTTTATCATGGCTTGTTCCGGCATTCCAAACCGGAGGCGACGTTGTTGGCGGGCAATGCTATATCTCATCCGTGGCCTGCTATGGATCGCAACTGTATCACAAAGGAGCTGCAGGACGTGCTTAGAGAGCAATTGGATCATCACCGTTTGATGATGGTTAATAACGGGGGTTATATTCAGGGGGCCTTTACTCCACTCATGAAGCAAGGTAGATCTATTAATGAATGGTTTGATGTTGTGCGACTGCGGGGTAGAGGATGATTGTCTTTCTGCAGATCATTATTGGATGCCTCCTTCTTCAATATTTGTTTGCACTGTGGAATACAGCCCAGCTACCGAAGCTTGGAATATCGAAGTCGAAACATATCACTAAGGGGAGTAAGATTTCTTCTACGGAAGAATGTAATCGATGTGTGTCTGTACTGATACCGGCCCGTGACGAGGCTGACAATATAGGAGATTGCCTTGCTTCCGTGTTGGCCTGCAGAATTACGGGTTGGGACTTGGAAATTATTGTTCTGGATGATCGATCAAGTGACGAAACAGGCAGGATTGCCAGAGCTACAGGAGATGAGCGTGTTAAGGTTATGGCCGGAAGAGAGTTGCCAATTGGCTGGTTAGGCAAGTCTTATGCCTGCAATCAGTTAATGAAGGCAGCCTCTGGTGAGTGGCTGCTGTATCTTGATGCAGATATTCGGCTGAAGCCTGAAGCTTTGGAGAACGCTCTTGCCATGGCTGATGCTCAAGAAGAGGGTCTCATCACGGGATTTGCTTATCAGCAAACAGGTACTTGGCTAGAAAAGCTTGTGGTACCTTTAATGACCTTCACGATCATTTGTCATTTGCCAATACTCCTTGTCCGCACATCCCGCGATCCACGATTCGTAGCAGCGCATGGAGGATTCATGCTAGTTCACAGGAATAGTTATATACGCTGTGGTGGACATGCGGCGATTCGATCTGATCTCGTAGATGATATGGCCTTAGCCCGTGCAGTCAAGAAGGCTGGAGATCAGGTTACACTCGCCGATATTACGGACTATGCAGAAATGAGAATGTATCATAATGCCAGCGAGGTATGGAATGGCTACCGTAAAAATATTTATGCTGGATTGGGTCGCCGCTCTGTTATTCTACTGGGAATGTTAAGTTTGTATACGTTGTTATATGTATTTCCTTTAGCGGCGTTTATTTTCTTCAGTGTGACAGGTCAGGCTGCTGAGGCATCATGGGCGTTGTCGGCTAGTCTGTTAGGCATTGCTATTAAGCGGATTAGTGATGCGTCTGCCAGACAATCAGTATGGTTATGCTTGCTGATTTCTGTAAGTATCCTCTGCTTGGCAGTCATTGCAATTAGTTCTTGGTGGGGCAGTCGTTCGGGTCAAGGCTATGAATGGAAAGGAAGACGTTACTTATGAAATCAAAGGCAGTAATCATCGGTGCGGGATTCGGTGGACTGTCCTGTGCTGTAACCTTAGCCTCAAAAGGCTGGGATGTGACGGTGCTGGAACGCCAACAGAACCCTGGTGGTAAGCTGCAGCGGATTCAGATTGAAGGCTATACCTTTGACAGAGGCCCGAGCACGATAACAATGCCTCATGTATTCCGCTCACTTTATGAGCTTGCTGGTGCCTCCATGGAGGATTAGGTTGAAATTTATGAGCTGGAGCCACGTACACGCAATATTTTTGCTGATGGAACTATAGTGGATTTCTCGCGCGACCAAGCGTTTATGAAGGCTCAGATTGCTAAATACAGTTCAAGTGATGCGCTTCGTTATGATGATTTTATGGCTGAAGCTGCTGTGCTCTACCATCTCAGTGAAAAGCAGTTCCTAAATAAATTGCTATTGTCTTGGCGAGATAAAATGTCACTTCCTCTCTTACGGGATTTGCTTCGGGTAAGGCCTTTTTTAAGTCTGCAATCATTGCTGCTGAAATACTTTAGCCATCCTCATACCTTAGCAATGTTAGGTCGTTATGCTACCTACGTCGGATCTTCCCCGTTTCGTTCACCAGCTATTTTCGCCATGCTTGGATATGTGGAAAGTGTAGAAGGAGTTTATGGTGTGCGGGGCGGAACTTACAAGCTGGTCGAAGGTCTTACTGCACTGGCAGAAGGCTTAGGCGTTCGCATCATGAATGGGATTGAGGTTACGAATATTTCCGTGGTAAATGGAGTAGCCAAAGGTGTGGATACAACACATGGCTTCTATCCGGCAAAGACGGTCATTGCCGGAGGCGATGTGCTCAGTGTTAACCGTATGCTTGTCGAGGAGAACAGCCGTCCTTCCATGAGTGATCGCAAAATTGCTGCTTATGAGCCCTCCTTATCGGGTTATGTAACACTTGCAGGCGTTCCCCGTAAATATGAAGCTTTATTACATCACACCGTATTTTTCCCTGAACAGTATGAGACAGAATTCATAGATATTTTTGAACGCAAAATCCCTGCCAAGCAGCCAGCTGTTTATGTGTGCCATTCTGGATATTCAGAGTCAGGTATGGCTCCTGAAGGAGGCAGTAATCTGTTTATTTTAGCTAATGCACCTTATATGAATGAGGCCTGTGATTGGCGGACAGAGACTGCTTCCTATGGTAAAAGAGTACTCTCGGTGCTTGAGGGCCATGGAATTACAGGTTTGGATCAGGGAGCTGTGCTCCAGCATTATACACCACAAAATATCGCAGAGGACACACTGGCGCATAAGGGTGCGATCTATGGGATTTCCTCGAACTCGGTAGAACAGACCTTCTTCAGACCAAGCAACCGTTCAAGCGATGTTAAGGGTCTCTGGTATGTAGGGGGAACCACGCACCCAGGCGGTGGCACACCGATCGTTTCGTTATCGGGAAGGTTAGTCGGTGAGCATATTGCTAATCATGCGTAGAAGCTGATCTGTAGAATAATAGAGATGTGAATTTTAATCGCTAACCTCATATTGTAAATTCAACTGAAGGGATATGTTATAATAAGTGCAGTTTAGGATTAGGAGGAACGGAGCATGAATCATACGCCAGAAGAGGCCGTACCATATGATGCGAATAGGCAGTCTGGCGCGGATCATGGCAATGACCTACCGACTGTAGAAGGTTCAGACAAGTCTTTAATGCCTGCATCAAGGACAGGTGAACGCAAAATAGAACATGTACGTCTTTGTCTAAATGAAGAAGTCGGTGGCGTCGGTGTGACTACGGGGTTTGAACATTACCGATTTCGGCATAATGCTCTTCCAGAGCTGAATTTCGATGATATATCATTGCAGACTACGTTCCTGGAACGTGAGCTGCGAACACCGCTGTTGATCAGCTCGATGACAGGTGGCAGTAAAGCAACTGGAGCTATTAATGCTCGGCTGGCAGAGGCAGCGCAGCGTCGCGGGTGGGCGCTGGGTGTTGGTTCTGTGCGAGCAGCGGTGGAGCGCTCTGAGCTAACCGAAACCTTTTATGTACGGGATAAAGCGCCTGATATTCCGGTTATTGCTAATATTGGCGCTGTACAGTTATCTTATGGCTTCGGAGTGGAGGAATGTCGCCGAGCTGTGGATATTGCCGGTGCGGATTTTCTTGTTTTGCATCTTAATGGTCTTCAAGAGGTCTTCCAACCGGAAGGGAATACTGGTTTTGCGTCCTTGTTATCTCAGATAGAAAAAGTATGTCGTGCACTTGAGGTTCCTGTAGGTGTAAAAGAAGTCGGCTGGGGTATTGACGGTGATACAGCAGGGCGTCTTTATAATGCAGGGGTAGCCTTTGTTGATGTGGCGGGTGCAGGCGGAACATCCTGGAGTCAAGTGGAGAAGTTCCGCAGTGTAGATCCTATACGGCGCGCAGCGGCTGAAGCCTTCGCGGACTGGGGTACTCCAACCGCAGATTGCATTGCAGAGGTACGTGCTGTCTCCCCGAAGGGGGCTTTGATTGGCAGCGGCGGCTTGAAGCATGGAGTGGATGCGGCGAAGGCATTAGCCCTCGGTGCTGATTTAGCAGGCTTTGGACGTAATCTGTTAGGACCGGCAGTAGATTCTGAAGAGGCGCTCGAAGCTGCACTAGCTCAAGTGGAGCTGGAACTTAAGATAGCGATGTTCGGCATCGGTGCTCCCGATTTAGCAACTTTACGTGGGACTTCCCGTTTAATACGTAAATAGAAGGATGTAATAAATATAGAAGTGAGGAAGTGAAAAAGATAATGATTAAACTGGTCCATATGGATGAATCCGCTTTTCAATTTTTCTTAGGTCAAGCTACTCGTGACTATGCGGAAGATAAGATTAAAGCCGGTGCTTGGGATCCTGAAATCGCGATGAAGCTATCTGAGGAAGCCATTTCACAGTCTCTGCCCAAAGGGTTGAACACAGATGGTGCTTATCTATATTCTATAGTAGAGATAAGTAGTGATACTCAGGTTGGATATATTTGGTTTAATGTAAGCGAAGGCCGCGGTGGTCGAGAGGCTTTCATTTATGATTTCTACATTTTTGAACCGTATCAGAGCAAAGGTTATGGCAAGCAGGCTATGATCGCACTTGATGAGGAAGCCCGTGAGATGAACGTCACCAAAATCGGGTTACATGTCTTCGGTCAGAACAATCGTGCATTTGAGCTGTACAAAAAAATGGGATATACCGTAACCGACATTACGATGTCTAAAGATCTATAATGTTATTCATGGAGACCTCGAAGGAGGTCTTTTTTTGTTGCCCTAAAATTTGATGTAAATAATTGTGATAAATATATTTGAATTAGGATTAATAGAAAAATATGATTATTAAATAAATTCCTGAAAATGGATTATAGAAGAGTGTTAGAAGGGGGATTAAGGTGAGACCAAGGTTTGTATTACCAGCGGCTTTTTCTGTAGCTGCAATACTGTTACTGGTTAGTTGCAACCGTGGGGATTTGCCAGGGAAAAAGCAATTGGAGTCGGAGCAAGTTCAGGCAAGTCCGGTTGCGCCGGTAGTCTCTTCAAAGGTAGTGGAAGAACTGCCAGAAGCAGCAGTGTCTCCATTGACAGTGGAACAAAGATTAGAGGATTTTGATTATATGTGGAAGATTATTGAGGAGAACTACCCATTCCTAGAGGTAAATAAGCGTCTATACGGCGAGGATTGGCTTGCGAACAAAGAGGAGTACCGCAATAAAGTTGCAGCAGTGAAGACAGATGATGAGTTTTTTAGACGAATGAGATTCGTACTTAGCGGGTTAAATAATGGGCATACGAATTTTTTATCTAAGGAAGAATATCCATGGTTTCTAGAAAGTTATATTCGAGCAGGATTAGGTTCAGAGCCTTGGGTTAACGTGTTTCAGCAGTCTAACGTATTGGTCCGTTACAACCAGAAGCCTTTAACGGAACAACAGCAAAGCCCTAAAGAAAGCAATAACAATGTGAATAGTGGTGAGGCGGGAAGTAAGACAGGAATGACTTCCGGAAATGTTAAGAAAGTCATTATAGAGCCAGATCAAATAGCGTATCTAGGTACGCGAAGCTTTGCTGGCAATCTCATGGAGATGGATAGTTCTGAGATACGTGATTTTTTGATAGAAGTTAAAGATTATAAGACACTAATTCTAGATATCCGCGGAAATGGCGGAGGAAACAGTAGTTACTGGCGCAATAATATGGTTCCTCTACTGATTAATAAACCTATTACTTATAATACATATTCTCTTTATAGAGGAGGCGATTATTCCGAGGCCTTTATGCAGGCACGCCGGCTGACAGAAGGGTTACTACCTATTGCCAATATTAAAGACGAACAGATGCCAAATATACCGCCAGAAGCGACAACAATGTTTAGGAACTATAACAAAAATGTTGATATTGTAACCCCTTATCAATCTGTGGGATTCAAGGGGGAAATCTATTTGCTGGTAGATAGCTCTGTATATTCGTCCGCGGAAGGATTCGCCGCATTCGCCAAAGGTACCGGATTTGCTATGGTTGTAGGCGGGAAAACAGGGGGTGACGGTCTGGGGACAGATCCGCTAGTAGCTGCATTGCCGAATAGTGGTTATGTATTTAGGTTTTCCCTCCAGATGGGCCTTAACTCTGATGGAAGCTGCAACGAGGAAGTGAAGACGGTCCCTGATGTAGAGGTTGATCCCGATACCTCTAAACCTCTATTGGATCAGCCGGCGATTAAAAAGGTATTGGAACTTGCGGCTTCCCAATGAATGGGTGCGCTTGGATAAGGCTGGATTGACACATCTGCAAGACATCCGGTGTTGCTGGAGAATATGTTCTAATATATAATGGTTTAGATCGTATTACTTATTCGGATGATCAATTTAGCTGAAAATAGGAGTTGTCATATAAATGGCTTTGAAAGCGGGAATCGTCGGTCTTCCTAACGTAGGAAAATCCACATTGTTTAATGCAATAACGCAAGCGGGAGCAGAATCCGCAAACTACCCTTTTTGCACGATTGACCCTAACGTTGGTGTCGTTGAAGTTCCGGACGAACGTCTTGATAAACTGACTGAGCTGGTACAACCTAACAAGACTGTACCTACTGCTTTTGAATTTGTTGATATCGCTGGTCTTGTGCGCGGTGCGAGTAAAGGTGAAGGACTAGGCAACAAGTTCCTAGCTCATATCCGCGAAGTAGACGCTATCGTTCATGTCGTTCGTTGTTTTGAAGATGAGAACGTTACCCACGTGGATGGAAAAGTAAATCCGATCAGCGACATTCAGACCATTAATTTGGAACTGATCCTTGCTGACATTGAGAGCATTGAGAAGCGGATTGAGCGTTCCCGTAAGAACATCAAAGGCGGCGACAAGAAATACGCCCAAGAAGTTGAACTGCTTGAACGCGTCAAAGAAGTGCTCTACGAAGATAAACCTGCACGTAGTATAGAATTGTCCGATGACGAGAAGCTTATTATCCGTGATCTTCATTTGTTAACATTGAAGCCAGTGCTGTATGCAGCGAATGTAAGTGAAGAAGAAGTAGCAAGTGCAGAGGATAATCCTTATGTGCAGCAAGTGCGTGAATTTGCAGCAACTGAAGGTGCTGAAGTTGTTCCGATCAGTGCTAAAGTAGAAGCTGAAATTGCCGAGCTTGAGGGCGAAGATAAAGCGATGTTCCTAGAAGAACTTGGGCTAGAAGAATCTGGTTTGAACCGTTTGATCAAAGCGGCTTACAAGCTGCTAGGCTTGTATACGTATTTCACAGCAGGCGTTCAGGAAGTTCGTGCATGGACCATTCGTAAGGGAACTAAAGCGCCCGGCGCTGCTGGTGTAATTCACACAGATTTTGAACGTGGATTTATCCGTGCTGAGGTAGTGGCTTACGCAGATCTTGTGGCAGCAGGCTCTATGAATGGTGCGAAAGAACGTGGTCAATTGCGTCTTGAAGGTAAAGAATATTTGGTGCAAGACGGCGACGTTATGCATTTCCGTTTCAACGTTTAAGAGGACTGAAGCGTACTAAGGATATGAGGGTCATCTCAGTCGGTAGGGGTATCTACTGCTGGGATGGTCCTTTTTTTTAAATATAAGTCATTTATTATGGCATTTACGCGTACAGAACTGTAGCCATTTCACAATATCTTTGGTATAATATAAAGTCGTATATCTATTTTTATGACATATGTTTTAATCGCTTTATTTGCGAATTTGAAATTGAACTAGGAGAGGTGAATTCCCTTGTTGGACCGATTGCAATCCCTGGCGGACCGCTATGAGAAGCTCAGTGAACTGCTTTGTGATCCGGATGTTGCAAACGACAGTAAGAAACTGAGGGATTATTCCAAAGAACAATCAGACCTACAGCCTGCTTTTGAGGCGTATACTGAATATAAGAACGTAATGGAAGAGCTTGAAGCCGCTAAACAAATGCAAGGCGAAAAGCTTGATGATGAGATGAAGGAAATGGTCAAGATGGAAATTGACGACCTTTCCAAACGTCAGGTAGAGCTGGAAGAGCAAATCCGTGTATTGCTGCTGCCTAAAGACCCGAATGATGATAAGAACGTAATCGTCGAAATTCGTGGTGCGGCGGGTGGAGATGAAGCGGCATTATTCGCTTCCGACCTTTACCGGATGTACACCCGGTTTGCAGATTCACAAGGCTGGCGTGTGGAGTTAATGGATGTCAACGCGAGTGACCTTGGTGGATTTAAAGAGGTCATCTTCCTTATTAACGGCCGTGGTGCATACAGCAAGCTGAAATACGAAAGTGGTGCGCATCGCGTACAGCGTATCCCAGCAACTGAATCCGGTGGACGTATTCATACCTCTACTTCTACAGTATCGGTGATGCCGGAAGCTGAAGCATTTGAAATTGAAATCCATGATAAAGACATTCGTGTGGATACCTTCTGTTCAAGTGGTGCAGGCGGACAGTCTGTAAATACGACCAAGTCTGCAGTACGTGTAACTCATGTACCTACGGGCATTGTTGCTACTTGTCAGGATGGTAAGTCACAGAACTCCAATAAGGAAAAAGCACTACAAGTGCTTCGTGCCCGTATCTCTGATATGAAACGACAGGAAGAAGAAGCGAAGTATGCTGGTGAACGGAAGAGCAAAGTAGGTACGGGTGATCGAAGTGAGCGTATCCGGACGTATAACTTCCCGCAGAGCCGGGTTACAGATCATCGCATTGGCTTGACACTACACCGTTTGGAGCAGGTTATGAACGGAGAAATCACTGAAATTATTTCGGCTCTTTCAATTGCTGAACAAGCTGATTTGATGGATAGTATGGACAATGGATAATAATGCTTTGAACGATGGCGTATTTGTCATGTCGGAAGTGAAAAGCATCCGGGAAGCCTTTGCGGAGGCTTCTTCTTTTTTGAGCCAGAGCGGTTGTAATGAACCGCAGCGCAGTGCGCAATTGCTACTTGAGCATGTGCTTGGCTTGTCCGGAGCAGCGTATTACATGGTGCTGGCGGATCCTTTTCCAGCTGCGGTTAAAGAAGCGTGGGAGGCGGGAGTTACCCGCCGGAGTATGGGGGAGCCGGTGCAGTATATTATCGGCGAGCAAGAGTTTTACGGGCGTCCCTTTGAAGTGACGCCTGATGTTCTGATCCCGCGGCCAGAGACGGAGTTACTGGTCGAGGCGATTTTGCGGTACGGCGCGGAGCTGTGGCCGGATGGTATGGTTGCGCTGGGTGAAGCGGCGCAAGAAGAAGGCGCTGCTTCGTTAACGGCAGCGCAAGATCGTGCGGGCGACGCGGAAAGTGGACGCGCCGCACGGCCGCTGACCGCCGTCGACATCGGCGCCGGCAGCGGAGCGATCTCCGTCACGCTGGCGGCGGAAGCGCCGGCGTGGCGGGTCTGCGCCGGCGATATTTCGCCGGCGGCCTTGGCTGTGGCGAAGCGCAATGCGATGCGCTCCGGCACAGCCGTGGACTTTCGGCTCGGCGATCTGCTCGAGCCGTTCGCGGGGATGGAGACGGATATTCTCGTCTCCAACCCGCCGTACATTCCCGGCGAGGATATCGCCGGGCTGCAGCGTGAGGTGCGCGACCATGAGCCGCGCACTGCGCTGGATGGCGGGGCGGACGGGCTGGACCCGTACCGCCGGATGATGGAGCAGCTGTCGCTGCTCCCGGCACCGCCGCGCCTGATTGGCTTTGAACTCGGCTTCGGACAAGCCGAGCAAGTGGCCGAACTGCTTGTCGCGGCCGGCCATTGGAAAGAGATCATCACCATTAATGATCTGGCTGGAATTCCGCGTCATGTGCTTGGTATAGCACGATAATTCTGCATGCTATGCAGGGGAGTTCTGGTGCTCGGGTAGTGAAATTGTATTTTTAATCCGACTTCCTTTACAATAGAATTTAACCGGACTTCTTAGAGAACTATAAAAGAAAGCCCAGATTTAGAGTAGGGAGGCAGAACGTGCTTCAGAAGATTAAGAAGATTGATGGTGCTATCGTAGTCGTTCTGTTATTGCTCATGACTGTCAGCATCTTCGCCATATATAGTGTGACACATGGAAGAGAAAAGCTGGACGGACATCATATCCGTATGATGATGTATTATGCAATTGGCTTTATTGCTTTTATTGGAATGACCTTTTTAGATTACAGAATTTTAGTGAAATACGCGTTATATATTTATTTGTTTGGGATAGGTATTCTGGTCCTCGTAAGCTTTTTGGGAGAAACCAAGAATAATGCCCAAGGCTGGTTGTCCCTCCCTGGTGGACTGAGTCTTCAACCTGCCGAGCTATTTAAGCTGATATTAATTCTATTCCTGGCAGCTATGCTCGTCCGAAAGAATAAGAGTAAGCTCTTATTTTGGCGGGATGTTGTGCCGCTGGGTCTATTGACCTTATTTCCGTTCCTTATTGTCCTTACACAGAATGACCTTGGGAATGCCTTGTCTTACATTGTGATTCTTGCAGGTCTGTTATGGATTGGTAACATTAAGTACACTCATGCCTTAATCGGGCTAGTAATTGTAGCGAGTTCTGCGATTGCCGGCATTATGAGTTACATCCATTATCATGATGAAATTAAAACGTTCCTCACAGATATTGGCCGCTCACACTGGATCGAACGTTTCGACCCCTGGCTTGTTCCGGATAAAGCAACAGCGAAAGCTCTTTATCATACTAAAAACGCCAAACTGGCGATTGCCTCAGGTGGGATGAGTGGCGAGGGCTATATGAACGGCAGTTCTGTTCAGACGGATCGAGTGCCTTATACGTATTCGGACTCCATCTTTGTGCAGATTGCCGAGGAATTTGGATTCGTGGGTTCTGCGTTTGTGCTGCTACTATATTTTATCCTGATACACCGAATGATTCTGATCGCGCTGGAATCCAGAGATCGAGCGGGTCCGTTTCTGATCGTCGGTATTGTCGCGATGATGTTGTATCAGATTTTTGAGAATATCGGTGCGTTTATTGGCTTGATGCCGTTGACAGGTATCACGTTGCCGTTCATTAGCTTTGGGGGTACATCCCTGCTTATCAACATGGCCAGCATTGGACTGGTAATGAGTGTACGTCTGCATGGTCAGGATGTAGAGGAAGATTTGCCTAAGCCTACTCCTTATGCAGCTGCCAAACAGGTATAAACACGTAATCAAAAAACCGTCAGAACCTTATCTCTTATGGATAGGAACTGACGGTTTTTTTATAAATGAGGGTGTCCGTCCGCTGATCCGAAAGATGAATCTCTTAATTCGGATACATTACATAAATTTGGAATTGTAACCTCAAATGCTCTACAATAGAAAGGAGCGACCTTCCTCGGGTGAGGACGGTTGGAACCTTAATAGAGTAAGGGGTTTACGTATGCTTGAAAAGCTCAAGAAAATCGATAGTGTGATCCTTATTGTTCTAGTTATGCTGATGGTCATTAGTATTTTTTCCATATATAGCGTGACTAATGGTAGATTAGTTCAGAAACTAGAGGGCTTCCATTTACAAATGCTGAAATACTATATTGTTGGGTTTGTAGCTTTCTTTGTGCTTACTTTTGTGGATTACAGGATATTTGTGAAATATGCTCTTTATATTTATATTTTGGGTATAGGTCTGCTGGTGTCAGTAAGTTTTTTTGGTAAGGTGAAGAACGGTGCACAACTGGGGCTGGAGATAGGCGGTCTTAGCTTTCAACCTGCGGAGCTTTTTAAGTTGATATTGATTCTTTTACTCGCGTCCATTCTGGTCCGTAAACAAGGGGCTACCTTAACCTTCTGGAAGGGAGTCGTCCCGCTGGCGCTTCTTACATTGCTCCCTTTTGCTATAGTGATTGTACAGAATGATCTGGGGAATGCGCTAAGCTACATCGTTATATTGATCGGACTTCTGTGGATCGGGAATATCAAAATTTCACATGCGCTCATCGGGCTAATTATAGTTGGCGGATTGGGTCTTGCAGGAATTCTGAGCTATATACATTATCATGATGAAGCGGTTCATTTTTTTGAGGAGACCCTTGGCAGGAAGCATTTAGTAGATCGTTTTGATCCATGGCTCGTACCTGATTTGGCGTCAGATGATGCAAGCTATCACACGAAAAATGCTAAAGTAGCTATTGCCTCCGGAGGGATGAGCGGCGAGGGGTACATGCAAGGAAGCTCTGTGCAGAGTAACCGTGTTCCTTATACCTATTCGGATGCTATATTCGTACAGATTGCGGAGGAGTTTGGGTTCGTGGGTTCAGCGCTGCTGTTGTTACTATTCTTTATTCTTCTTCATCGGATGATATTGATTGCCCTAGAGAGTAGGGAGCGCAGCGGCCCATTTTTGATTATTGGAATTACGGCCATGCTGCTATATCAAATCTTAGAAAATATTGGAGCTTTTATCGGTCTAATGCCGCTTACGGGAATTACACTTCCATTTATCAGCTATGGAGGCACGTCACTTTTAATCAATATGGCCTGTATGGGGATTGTAATGAGTGTGCATCTTTATGGGCGGGATGTTGAGGAAGATTCGCAGCTGCCTAAGGCGCTTGCTTTAAAGTTATAGATTTAATAGATTCATAGGTTTGCAGTCTCTCATCTCTGGACATACTACTAGCATGAGTGTTAAGAGGAGAGGGGCTGCAACAAATGAACGATAATCATATGGATAAAAGAGATTCCTTACGTGTAACTTTTAAGTATACTGCCATTTTAATTTGTTTTTTTATGATTGTTATCATGGCCTGGGAGGGTCAAAAAACCGATGCGGCAGTAGCCGAAGTAACCATTCCACAGGATTCTATCCGGCTGCGTATTTTGGCGAATTCGGACGGAACACAAGATCAGCTAGTGAAACGGCAAATCCGTGATACCATCGTGGAGCAAATGAACCAGTGGGTTACTGCACTGGAGGATCCGCAGAGTTTAGAACAGGCACGCGCTTTAATTAGAACCCATCTGCCAGAGCTTAATGCACTGGTTGGCTCGGAGCTGGAGAAACGTGGTATTCAATACTCCTATAAAGTGGAGCTCGGAGTGGTTCCTTTTCCGACTAAATTATACGGCGGCACAGTTTATCCGGCTGGAGAGTACGAGGCTGTACGGGTTACGTTAGGTGAAGGGAAGGGTCAGAACTGGTGGTGTGTACTGTTTCCACCGCTGTGCTTTATCGATGCAGGCTCCGGAGATGCGGCAGCACCTGCTCCTAACAAAGGGGCGAAGACTGTCTCGGCTGCTGGGACAGATAGCGGAGTTAAGGTGCAACCAGCAGTAGGAACAGCTGTACAAGCAGATTCTTCGGCAAAGGATGCAGCGGCAGCGGATTCTGCAGAGCCAGAGGTGCGGTTCTTCGTTTGGGAGCTGCTGCAAAATCTTTGGAACTGGATTTCGGGATTATGGTCGTAATTGCTGAAGCTAGCTCTTTGGTTTTGGCGGAAATGGTCTATAGTTTTGAACCTAGATATGTTACTATTTCATAAGTAGATCGACTGCGGCTCCTTCATTGGGGCCGCTTTTTGGTAAGATTAGAAGGAATGGATATTCTGAGTATTTATTCTAAGTTTGCTAGAAAAGCTAGTGTTCAATATATATCCTGTAGAAAGCCTGTGATGAGAATGAATGAACCAAACGATCCTTTATTCGCTGTTCAGCGGAGGAGTGAAAATAGGGATGAGACTGTTTATTGGGAGCTGGATTTGTTGGAACATACAGCTCCGGATTCAGATGTGCTTCAGCCAAGCGAAGAGAATAAGCTAGCTATAGTGGAGGCGGCAGCCATGCTTCGCGAAGGAGGAACGGTTGCTTTTCCAACCGAAACGGTCTACGGACTCGGAGCAGATGCACGGAATACAGCAGCGGTTGAGGCTGTTTTTGCGGCAAAAGGGCGACCGTCTGACAATCCCTTAATCGTGCACATTGCCGATTCAGGTGCTTTGGAAGAGTTGGTTACAGAAGTGCATCCTACGGCTGCAGCGTTGATGGATGCATATTGGCCTGGACCGCTGACAGTTGTGCTTCCTGTTCGTGCGGGTGTTTTGTCGCCTTGTGTGACGGCAGGCTTGGACACGGTGGGTGTACGTATGCCTGACCATCCGGTAGCTTTGGCGCTGATCAGTGCAGCGGGCTGTCCTGTTGCGGCACCAAGCGCTAACCGTTCGGGTCGTCCGAGTCCGACCTTAGCTTCGCATGTGATGGAAGATTTGTCCGGATATATCGATGGTGTTCTTGATGGCGGCGCCGCGGGAGTTGGACTGGAGTCAACCGTAGTGCAGGTGCAGCCGGATGGAAGGGTTGCCGTGCTGCGCCCCGGCGGAATTACTTCAGAGCAGTTGGCTGCTGTAGTAGGGGCAGAAGCAATTGCTGCTGAGCCAGCTGCGGTTAAGGAATTTGGAACTTCCGAAGCGGTGGAAGTTCCAGAGGGCACTGCACCGAAGGAACATTCCGGTGCAGAAGCTGCCGACAGCTCGGCGCCGCGCGCGCCGGGCATGAAGTACACGCACTACGCGCCGCGCGGCTGGCTCGGTGTAGTGCGCGGATCTTCCCCGCAACGTGTTGCGGAAGAAGCCGCGAGTCTACTTCAGGCGGCGCAACTGAGCGGCGAAGTGACGGGCTTACTCCTCTTCGAGGAGCATAAGCCCTTCTATCCCGCCGATCCTGCCGCCTGCGTTCTCTCCCTCGGCTCGTTATCCTCGCCGGAGGAAGGTGCACGCTCCCTATATGCCGCGCTGCGGCGCTTCGATGAAGCGGGAGCGACTTACATCTTGGCCGAGGCTTGTCCGTATACGGGCCTCGGCGCTGCCATTATGAACCGGCTTATGAAAGCCGCCGGTGGTTCCGTGATTGACGCCGGATAGTTACGGCGCCTAGTCTACCCAGCGTAGCACCGCTTATTCTAAGCTGAAATCTCCTATGAAGTCATGATTACCTCCTTGTCCGCATATCGTTGTTGTACAAGATATTTCGGACTTGGGGGGTTAAGCATGGGCATAGGAGATGTATATGCCGGTTGGGGGCAGACGGTTACCATTGCCATAATGGCGATTGCATTAGGAATGGATGCTTTTTCGCTCGGTGTAGGTATCGGGATGAAGGGGATTCGTCTGTTGCATGTTCTGCAAATGAGTGTGCTCATTGCTTTTTTTCATATGCTGATGCCTCTTCTGGGTTTATTAACGGGAAGTTATGTCGGGCAGTTGCTAGGTCAAGTAACGACTTATGCCGCCGGAGGACTTCTTGTGCTGTTAGGCGGACATATGGTGTATAACTCCTTTCGTCCGGAAGTAGTAGGTACGCGAGCTATGAATCACCGAACCTTATGGGGAATGCTGCTTCTTTCACTCAGTGTGAGTGTGGACTCTTTTTCTGTTGGGGTATCCTTAGGGATGTTTGTAAATGGTGTCCTTCTGACCATACTAGCTTTCGGTGTCTGTGGAGGTCTGATGTCGATTGTAGGCTTACTTCTTGGGCGGCATGTCAGTCGTGGGCTCGGGGATTATGGGGAAGCGCTGGGCGGGGCTATTTTATTGGGGTTTGGCTTGCTATTCATCTTTTGATACAATAACGGCATTACAATATTTTAATTTCATGGGGGTGCAAAAGCATGCTGCATATTTTATTCGTCTGCACCGGTAATACATGCCGTAGTCCTATGGCTGAGGGGCTTTTACGAAAGCTCGCGAAGGAACGTGGAATCGACCTGGAAGTGCGGTCTGCAGGTGTATCCGCCATTTCCGGCACTTCTATATCGAGACATGCTGCAGCTATTTTGCAGGAAGAAGGCATTCATGATCATTTGGAGTCGTCGCAATTAACAGGGCAATCCGTTGCTTGGGCCGATCTTGTGCTGACCCTGACCAGTGGACATAAGCAGCATTTGCTACAGTATTTTCCGGATGCCGTAACCAAAACATACACATTGAAGGAATATGTGCATAACGAAGAAGCTGTGACTGAGGATATTAAGGAATTGGACAGCCTATATGCAGATGCTGAGTTGAGTATTGCTCTAGGCGGTGAACCCAACGCAACGGATCTGCAGCGAATGATTGAAATCCGCCAACGGATTCCGAGCTTTGATATTTCCGATCCTTTTGGGGGTACACGTGAGGATTATGAGCTTACTGCTGCTGAAATTCGCACTGCGCTGTTTAGTTTGCTAGATAAACTGGAATCTTTACGCCATATGTAAATGGTTGATTTTCGGTCCGCTTTGCTTTAAGATGAAAATACAACTAATCGGTTCCGATGTAACTGGCGACAAATGTGGATCAAACCACGATGGAGCATCGGAATAAACGGCCGGTCGCCTGGGCAAAAGAGCAAATCCGCAGCTACCTGCGGACTGCTCTTTTTTGTTTAAATAAAGCTTGTTTGAAGCTTGAGGAGGTTGAGTGATGGACGAAGTTGTGGATCTATCTTTAACTGAAGCCACCGTCACTGTGTTAAAGGAGTTGGCGGAAGCTGGTAACCTTGGATCAGGTAAAGTTGTTGTCGTTGGAGTTAGCACAAGTGAGGTCGCTGGTGTCCGAATTGGAACCGGTGGTGCGCTTGAAGTCGCACAGCAATTGCTCGAAGGGGTCCGTTTGGTCGCAGCGGAAAAAGGATTTCATCCCGTTTATCAGTGCTGCGAGCATCTGAATCGTGCGCTTGTAATGGAACGCTCTTTGTTAGAGTCGCTTGGGTTAAAAGAAGTTTCAGCTGTACCCATACCGGGGGCTGGAGGTTCGATGGCGGCTGCTGCCTATCGCTCTATGAAAGATCCTGTTTTGGCGGAAACAATAGAAGCGCACGCGGGTTTAGACATTGGTGAGACGCTTATAGGGATGCATTTACGCCGGGTAGCGGTTCCATTTCGACCGACCTTACGCTACATTGGAGCAGCTAGGGTGAATGCAGCCTGGACCAGACCCCCTCTTATTGGCGGCGAGCGTGCTGTTTATCGAGCTCCAGAGCAGAGTGGTTTACAGAGTTGTGATTAATAATTTGGTTTTATATTTTTTGCAGAAACGCAGACCTAAAGCCTTATTATGGCGGGCAAATCGTTTCTACTTAAATACAACATATCTACACACACTAGGGAGGAAATAAGAACATGGAACAATTACGTAAGAGTGACCCGGCAGTACTGGAAGCGATGGAACTGGAACTGAAACGTCAACGTGCCAACATTGAGCTTATTGCCTCAGAGAATATCGTTAGCGAAGCCGTAATGGAAGCTATGGGCTCGGTGCTTACGAATAAATATGCAGAGGGCTATCCAGGCAAACGTTATTATGGTGGCTGTGAAGATGTAGATATCGTTGAGAATTTAGCTCGTGATCGTGCAAAAGAATTGTTTGGTGCGGAGCATGTTAACGTACAACCGCACTCCGGAGCACAAGCGAATATGGCTGTTTATTTGGCGGCGCTAAACCCGGGTGACACTGTTCTTGGTATGAACTTGGCGCATGGCGGACATTTAACGCACGGTAGTCCAGTCAATGCTTCCGGATTGCTGTATAACTTTGTTGCCTATGGTGTGCAAGAAGATACTTTCCTGATTGATTATGATGAAGTACGTAAAGCAGCCTTTAAGCACCGTCCTAAATTGATTGTTGCTGGTGCAAGTGCGTATCCACGGATTATTGATTTCGAAAAACTTGGTGCTATTGCCAATGATGTCGGCGCTCTGTTTATGGTAGATATGGCCCATATCGCAGGTCTTGTTGCTGCTGGCCTTCATCCAAGCCCGGTACCTCATGCTCATTTTGTTACAACTACTACACACAAGACTTTACGCGGTCCTCGCGGAGGTATGATTATGTGCAGACAGCCATGGGCTGCTGCGATCGATAAAGCTGTATTCCCTGGTTCCCAAGGCGGACCACTGATGCATGTCATTGCGTCAAAAGCAGTTGCGTTTGGTGAAGCCTTGCAGCCTTCCTTTAAGACTTATGCTGAGAATGTAGTGAAGAATGCAAATGTTCTTGCGGAGACGCTGATTAGCGAAGGGGTTAACATTGTATCCGGTGGTACGGATAACCACTTGATGTTGCTTGATACCCGTAACCTGAACATTACCGGAAAAGATGCGGAAAAAGTACTAGATTCCATCGGAATCACCGTGAATAAAAACGCAATTCCATTTGATCCTACGAGTCCTTTTGTAACTAGTGGTATTCGTATTGGTACACCTGCAGTCACTTCCCGTGGTATGGACGAGCAAGCAATGGTAGTTATTGGCCGCATTATTGCTAATGTTCTGAAGAATCCTAAGGACGAAGCGAAATTGGCAGAGGCAGCTCGTCAAGTTGCTGATTTGACAGACCAGTACCCACTTTATCCGGAACTGAAATACTAGTTCTTATTTGTATTCATTAATGAGTTCACCTCTATCAAGTCCTGATTTTAGGATTTGGTGGAGGTTTTTTGTTGTTTATTGTTCACAATATTACATAGGGAATGGATGGGAAAACGATGAAATTGTTTATGAAAGTTCATGGAACTTTCATAAACAATAGTGAAAAAAATGTGAATAGTATGAAAAAGTAAAACTTGCACAACATAATCTAGGTTTTATAAGTGAAAGGTTGATTGTTTCAACCAATCATTACCTTTCAGGTCAAGGATATACAATAGGAATGTGTTCAATATGGATACAAGTGCCTTTCTAGGTGAAATGAAGCGAAGGGAATGCTATAATAGACAGGATTTAGCCACTGAGAAGCAAAAGCGCTTTCTGAGGTTATAGACAAGACTTACAATTACCGGAGGGACATTAAAATGGGAAAATTGGTGATTTGCGATCATCCTTTAATTCAACACAAACTAACATTTATTCGCGATGTAAGAACAAACACAAAGGATTTTAGAGAGCATGTTGATGAAGTTGCCACATTGATGGCTTATGAGATTACACGTGATATTCCTCTAGAGACCATTACGGTACAGACACCGGTCACTGAAACGGAAAGTAAAGTGATTTCGGGAAGAATGCTTGGGCTTATTCCTATTCTTCGTGCGGGCCTAGGGATGCTTGAGGGCGTTCTGAAGCTTCTCCCTGCTGCTAAAGTAGGACATGTTGGCTTGTTCCGTGATCCGGACACACTTCAACCGGTTGAGTATTACATTAAGCTTCCTACAGACGTACAGGAACGCGAGCTAATCGTAATCGATCCAATGCTGGCTACAGGGGGATCTGCGATTGCTGCTATTACCTCGTTGAAGAAGCGTGGCTGTACACAAATTAAAATGATGAACTTGATTGCGGCTCCAGAAGGTGTTGCTGCAGTTCAAGAAGCTCATCCAGATGTAGATATTTACGTAGCTGCGCTTGATGATCATTTGAATGAACATGGATATATCGTTCCGGGACTTGGCGATGCGGGAGACCGTTTGTACGGAACTAAGTAAATAGCAATTCGTGATTAGGGATATGAAATATTTGAATTTTTTGATGAGAGGGTAGGGGTTATGTCCAAAATTAAAGTGATGACTGTTTTCGGAGTGCGCCCCGAGGCGATCAAGATGGCTCCTCTAGTTCTTGAACTAGAGAAGCATCCTGAGCATATCGAATCAATTGTTTGTGTAACAGCACAGCATAGAGAACTCCTTGACCAAGTGTTGGAAGTGTTTAAGATCACTCCTGATTACGATCTGGATGTGATGAAAGACCGTCAGACGCTGAATGAGATTACTATTCGTGTGCTTGAAGGCTTGGAGCCTGTACTGAAAGAGGTTAAGCCTGATATCGTACTGGTGCATGGGGACACATTAACAACGTTCCTTGCGAGCTATGCCTCCTTCCTGCAGCAAATTCAGGTTGGGCACGTAGAAGCAGGACTTCGGACATGGAACAAACTGTCTCCTTATCCTGAGGAAATGAACCGTCAACTAACAGGTGTATTGGCCGATCTGCATTTTGCTCCGACCGATTGGTCAGCTAGCAATTTGAAACACGAGAACAAAAAAGAATCAAGTATTTATATCACAGGCAACACCGTAACCGATGTGTTTCAATATACCGTACAGCCGGATTATCGGCATCCTGTTTTGGATTTTGCTTCAGGAAAAAGACTTATTTTGATGACTGCTCACCGCAGAGAATCGCAAGGTGAACCGCATCGTAATATCTTCCGAGCTGTTAAAAGAATCGCTGATGAATTCGAAGATGTAGCCATTGTTTATCCTGTGCATCCGAGTCCTGCTGTTAAGGAACCTGCACATGAAATTCTTGGTGGACATCCAAGAATTAAGCTGATTGATCCGCTGGATGTCGTGGATTTGCATAATTTTTATCCGCATACCCACTTGATTTTAACCGATTCCGGCGGTTTGCAAGAGGAAGCTCCTTCATATGGAGTTCCCGTCCTTGTGCTTCGTGATACGACGGAGCGTCCTGAAGGGATAGATGCTGGAACGCTGGAGCTTGTGGGCACGGACGAGGAGAAGGTGTATGAACGGACACATGCTCTTTTGACTGATAATGAGCTCTATCAGTCGATGAGTCGGGCCGCCAACCCGTACGGAGATGGCAAAGCCTCCCGACGAATTGTCAATGCGATTTTGCACCATTTCGGTGTAAATAAGGAACGTCCTGAAGAGTTTCACAGAATGTTCACAAAAAATAAATAATTTCATTTAAAGTAATATCTGAGCTGATTAAAAACACCATACAGTCAAACTGTACGGTTTATATGGTTTTGGAACATTTTGCTGTGATTATTTTCATGTTTTCAAGGGTTTTTAGGCAATGTTCAATGAATTGACAAAGTCTCCAGAAATTCAGTAAAATTAGTTGGGATTGTAGCCAATGAAAGAACAAAATAGCAGTGACAGCTTGTTACAGACCGCGCTTATCATTGGAAGTGCAGGCACTATACTCGCCGCTTACATTGTTATTGGTTTTTTTGCGGCAAGGTGGCTGAAAGACCTGATGGAGGGTCCGAAATATTGGCTCGCCATTGGCACAATAACCGGAATGATTCTGGGGATTATGAACGTCGTCCTGTTAATTAAAAAATTTTTGGGGGAGCAGAATGGATAATATGACTCCCATGATCAATACCGTCACTAGAGTTACGCTCGTCCTTATGGCAGGACTCTTAATGGGCTGGGCGCTTCATCATGAGACCAGGGAGACTACGCTGGGCATGACTCTGGGTCTGGTGGCGGGATTGGTAAACTTTCGTTATCTGGCCGTCAAGGTTCGACGGGTAACGCAGTCGATTGCGAGCAACGAAGGGAATGCCTTCAGCCTCGGTTTTGTTACACGGATTAGCTTTGCAATTTTGGTCACCATGTTCGCGGTCAAAATTGAGCATTTCTCCCTGGTAGCAACTGTTTCGGGCGTATTCATTCCTCAGCTTCTCGCCATTCCTGCGGGGATATATCTGAGTGTGAAGAACAAACTTTAACCAGATTAAAGAGAAAGGGGGATGATACTATGCATGAGATGCCGAAAATCTTTGTCGGGGGAATACCGATAGATATATCAGCCGTATTGATGCTTCTGATCAGTTGTACAGTAGTATTTGTACTGGTGATGCTGTCGGTTCGTAAGCTTTCGGTTGAGAATCCATCTAAGCTTCAGAATTTTATGGAATGGGTTGTTGAATTTGTAGAGGGTGTCATTAGCAGTGCCATGGACCTGAAGAAAGGAAAACCTTACATATCTTTGGGGCTAACGTTGATTCTGTTTATCTTTGTTTCCAACCTTCTTGGATTGCCTTTCTCAGTTGTAACTGAAGCACATGGACCTGTAACTGTGTTTGGCCATGTGATTGAAGCAACCAAGAACTTGGCGCATGGTGATCATGTTGAGATCTTATGGTACAAGTCGCCGACTGCTGACATTAATATCACTGCAGGATTGGCAATTATTGTGTTTATACTGATGAACTTCCTGGGCATTAAGCTCAATGGAAAGCATTATTTCAAACACTATATTGAGCCGTTTCCAATCTTTTTGCCACTGAACATTATCGAGAACTTGGCAAAACCAGTAGCTTTGGCTATTCGTCTATTTGCTAACATTTTTGCCGGAGAAGTACTGATTACAGTCATTTTGAAACTGGGGATTCTCAGTATTCCGTTCCTGGCTGTATGGCAAGGCTTCAGTATTTTCGTCGGGGCACTACAGGCGTTTATCTTTACGATTCTGACGATGGTTTATATCGCACAGATGACGATTCACGAAGAA
Source organism: Paenibacillus sp. FSL R5-0345 (assembly GCF_000758585.1). Lineage (NCBI taxonomy): Bacteria > Bacillati > Bacillota > Bacilli > Caryophanales > Paenibacillaceae > Paenibacillus > Paenibacillus sp. FSL R5-0345. The sequence continues at coordinate 6,335,546 of NZ_CP009281.1, read as the reverse complement.
GAAGCACATTAATGAACTGCTGCGAAGAGAACGGCTATCGTCTGATTTTCTTTCGCGGGAGATATCTTATATCATTAAACACAATATGAACCGAAATTAAAGGAGGATATTTACAAATGGAATTTTTAGCAGCAGCAATAGCGGTTGGATTGGGTGCACTTGGCGCAGGTCTTGGTAACGGTATGATCGTTAGTAGAACAGTTGAGTCCATCGCTCGTCAGCCAGAAGCTCGTAATGCCCTACAAACAACAATGTTTATCGGTGTAGGTATCGTCGAAGTTATTCCGTTGGCAGCAACAGTTATCGCATTCCTGATCATGTTTTCTTAATAAACCGTATTTACGGTTTGGCGGGGACGGCCAGTGCCATCCGCGCCTTACTTTTGTATACGTCCGCATGACGCGGTAACGGAAGGGAGTGACCTCAGTGGAAATTGTTTGGACAAACATCGTATTTTCAATTGTAGCCTTTGGGATTCTATATTTCTTGCTCAGTAAGTATGCGTTCAGCAAATTGTTCGCAGTGATGGAGAAGCGCCGTGAGCTGGTAATGCAGCAAATGGATGAAGCTGCGAAGACTAGAGAGCAAGCGGTCGCGTATGTGGAAGAGCAGAAGCAAGCGCTGAACAGTGCACGCCAGGAAGCTCAACAGATTATTCAACAATCGCAAATTACTAGTAATCAACAGGTAGAACAAGCTTTGGCGCAAGCTAAAGTTGAAGCTGCACGCGTCAAAGAAGAGGCCGTGCGCGATATCGAGAACGAGAAGAATAAAGCAGTGGAAGAGTTGCGCAGCGAAATTGGAACGGCATCTGTTCGTATTGCTTCTAAACTTCTTAAGAAAGAAGTTAGCGCTAGCAGTGAGCAGGAGCAGCTTGTGAACCAATACCTCAATGAGGTAGGAGGCCGATCATGAGCCGCGATACGGTAGTTGCCAAGCGCTACGCTAAAGCATTGTACAGTGCAGCGGTAGAGAAGGGGATTACCCTTGAAGTAGAAGAACAGCTCAAGGCAGTGGTCGAAGTATTACACTCAGACCTAGAGGTACAGCGGTTTATTCTTGCACCACGTATCTCGGAGTCCGACAAGCTGAAAGTGCTGCGCACAGCACTTCAAGATAAGCTCTCTCCTATCGTGATGAACATTGTAGAACTGTTAGTAGAGCGGGGCAGAACCGATATTTTTGCCGAACTGCTGGATACGTATATCAAGATTGAAGGAGACGCTCTTGGCATTGGTGATGCTAAGGTATACTCCGTTTATTCTTTAAGTGAAGAAGAACAAGCGGCTGTAGCTGCAGAATTTGGCCAGCTCGTAAACCGTAAAATCCGGGTTACGAATGTGGTAGATCCAAGCCTGCTGGGAGGACTGAAAGTTTATATCGGCGATACGCTGTATGACGGCAGTCTGTCTAGTAAATTGGAACGTCTCGAGAAATCCTTTAATGATAAGCATAGAAGATAGGGGTGAGGATATTGGGCATCAGACCTGAAGAGATCAGCACTTTGATCAAAAGTCAAATTGAGCAATATAAAGCCGATATCGAAGTTGCCGAAGTGGGCACCGTCATTCAAGTCGGAGACGGTATCGCTCGTGTCTACGGTCTGGAAAACGCAATGGCAGGCGAGTTGCTAGAGTTCTCCAACGGAGTAGTGGGCATGGCGCTCAATCTGGAAGAAAGCAACGTCGGTGTTGTTATTCTGGGTGAGTACAAGGAAATTCGTGAAGGCGATCAAGTAAAACGTACTGGACAAATCATGCAAGTTCCAGTGGGAGAGGCCCTTCTGGGTCGTGTAGTTAATGCACTCGGTATGCCGCTAGACGGTAAAGGCCCTATTCAAACGACGGAGTTCCGTCCGGTTGAGAATAACGCTCCTGGTGTTATTGACCGTAAATCGGTTCATGAGCCAATGCAAACTGGCCTTAAAGCGATTGACGCGATGGTACCAATTGGTCGTGGACAACGCGAACTTATCATTGGTGACCGTCAAACTGGTAAGACTGCAATCGCAATCGATGCGATTATCAACCAAAAAGGCAACGGCATGAAATGTATTTATGTTGCCATTGGACAAAAACAATCTACAGTAGCACAGGTTGTAGAAACTCTTCGCCGTCATGGCGCGTTGGAATATACAATCGTTGTAACTGCTTCGGCTTCCGAGCCATCCCCACTGTTGTATATTGCTCCATACGCAGGTTGCGCAATGGGCGAATACTTCATGTACAAGGGCGAACACGTATTGATCATTTATGATGACCTTTCAAAACAAGCTTCGGCTTATCGCGAATTGTCCTTGCTGCTTCGTCGTCCACCGGGTCGTGAAGCATTCCCTGGTGACGTGTTCTACTTGCACTCCCGTCTTTTGGAGCGTGCGGCTAAGCTTAGTGATGAGCTTGGTGGTGGTTCATTAACCGCGCTTCCGTTCATCGAAACACAAGCATCTGACGTATCGGCTTACATTCCTACGAACGTAATCTCGATTACAGATGGTCAAATCTTCCTTGAGTCTGATCTGTTCTACTCTGGACAACGTCCGGCAATCAATGTCGGTATCTCCGTTTCCCGTGTAGGGGGTTCCGCTCAGATTAAAGCGATGAAAAAGGTAGCAGGTTCGCTTCGTTTGGATCTTGCTCAATATCGTGAACTTCAAGCATTCTCACAGTTTGGCTCAGATCTTGATAAATCCACGCTTGCTCGTCTGAATCGCGGAGCGCGTATGATGGAAGTTCTGAAACAAGGTGTAAATCAGCCGTTGTCTGTTGAGCATCAAGTGCTTAGCTTGTACACAGCTGTAAAAGGGTATTTGGATGATATTCCTGTTAAGGACGTAAAACGTTTTGAAAAGGAATTCCTTGCTTACATGGATAGCAGTGCTGCTGAAGTTGCTCAATCCATCAGAGATACCAAGGATTTGACAGCCGATAACGAAGCCGCTCTTAAAGCTGCAATTGATAAATTTAAAAGAGGCTTTGCTACTAGCTAATATAGATCGCGCGTAAACAAATCTTATTAAGTGAGCTTTGGCACTGCCGAAGCTCAGGCTATTACTTATAAAGTTAGCTTTGAATTGGTCAAAGCTAAGAAGATGCTTACGAAGTTAGCTTTGACTCCGTCAAAGCTCTAAGGTGGTGAAATCATGGCAAGAAGCATGCGTGATATTAAACGTCAAATTAAGAGTGTTCAAAACACAAGACAGATCACAAAAGCGATGGAAATGGTAGCTGCCTCCAAGCTGAGAAAAGCTCAGGAGAAGGCGATTGCCGCCCGTCCTTATGCTGAGAAGCTGAAAGAGGTTGTATCGAGCATTGCTGCCGGTACAGAAGGCGTTCAGCATCCTATGCTGGTCAGTCGGCCTGTGAAAAAAACTGGTTATCTTATCGTGACCTCTGATAGAGGGCTTGCGGGTGGATACAACGCTAATATTTTACGTAAGGTGACGATGCTCATCGCGGAACGCCATAAATCCAAAGATGAGTACGCCTTGTTCGTTATCGGTCGTAAAGGCCGTGACTTCTTACGCCGCCGTGAATATCCGATTGTACAGGAGGTTACTGAGCTATCGGATGCGCCGAAGTTTGCTGACATCAAGTCTATCGCTAATTCGGCAGTACAACAGTTTGTAGATGGTACGTATGATGAGCTGTACGTTTGTTATAACCAATTCGTCAATGCGATTACCCAGATTCCAACTGTTGATCGATTGTTGCCTATGGAAGGCGTAGGAAATCATGAGCATCATGAAGCGACTGCAAATTACGAATATGAACCTTCACCAGAAGGCGTACTCGAAGTGCTACTTCCGAAATACGCTGAAACTTTAATTTATAGCGCAATTCTGGATGGCAAGGCCAGTGAGCTGGGTGCGAAAATGACAGCGATGGGCAGTGCAACAAAGAACGCGTCGAAAATGATCGGAGAACTTACCCTTACGTACAACCGTGCCCGTCAGGCGGCAATTACGCAGGAAATTACCGAGATCGTGGCCGGAGCGAACGCTCAGTCTTAAAAATACAAGAACAGTTAAGCACTGTGCTTGACTTGCCTTGTATTTTACGAGAAACAGTGCCGCATGGAGCGATACAGAGTATCGCCCGCTTCTGGAGTATGGCTCCTTAAGAACGGCACTGCAGTTCTTCTTAAAATATAAGAAAGTATGGGTTTTCACTATACAAAATGCTTATATTTCTACGAGAAACGGTTGTCATCTTTATATGACGACAACGTCGTTTCTTCTTGACGTAACAGCTTTCGAGGAGGGAAATGAAGATGAACAAAGGACGCGTTGTAAGCATTATGGGTCCGGTTGTCGATATTGAATTTGAACGCGGCCAGTTGCCCGAGATATTCAACGCTATCAAAATTGAAACCGTCTTGGACAATGGTCGCCAGATTAACCTAACACTTGAGGTTTCCAATCACTTGGGAGACAATTTGGTACGTTGTATCGCGATGTCTTCTACAGATGGTCTGGTTCGTGGACTGGATGCGATTGACCAAGGTGGTCCTATTTCGGTTCCTGTAGGGGAAGCGACATTAGGTCGGGTATTTAACGTACTTGGAAATCCAATTGATAACGCTGGTGAAGTTGTTTCCGAAATAAAGAACCCGATTCACCGTTTGGCTCCGACATTTGATGAATTGTCAACACAAGCCGAAATTTTGGAAACGGGTATTAAAGTTATCGACTTGCTCGCACCTTACGCTAAAGGCGGTAAAGTTGGTCTGTTCGGCGGTGCCGGTGTAGGTAAAACGGTAACGATTCAAGAATTGATTAATAACATTGCCCAAGAACACGGCGGTATTTCCGTATTCGCGGGTGTGGGTGAACGTACTCGTGAAGGTAATGACCTTTATCACGAAATGACGGACTCCGGCGTTATTAAGAAAACAGCAATGGTGTTCGGACAAATGAATGAGCCCCCAGGCGCGCGTCTGCGCGTAGCTTTGACCGGTCTTACTATGGCGGAATATTTCCGTGATGTAGAAGGCCGCGATACGCTGCTCTTTATCGATAATATATTCCGCTTTACCCAAGCGGGTTCCGAAGTATCCGCTCTTCTCGGACGTATGCCGTCCGCGGTAGGTTACCAACCAACCCTGGCTACTGAAATGGGTCAGTTGCAAGAGCGTATCACTTCTACCAAAAAAGGCTCCGTTACTTCCATTCAAGCCATCTACGTACCAGCGGATGACTACACTGACCCTGCTCCGGCAACGGCGTTTGCTCACTTGGATGCAACAACTAATCTTGAGCGTAAGATTTCCGAGAAGGGGATTTTCCCAGCGGTTGATCCACTGGCTTCCAGCTCGCGTTTGCTAGCTCCGGAAATTGTTGGTGAAGAGCACTATAATGTGGCACAAGGTGTTAAACAATTGCTGCAACGTTATACCGAACTTCAGGACATCATTGCCATCTTGGGTATGGATGAATTGAGTGAGGATGATAAGGTTATCGTAGCCCGTGCTCGTAAAGTTGAGCGGTTCCTGTCGCAGCCTTTCCACGTAGCTGAACAGTTTACCGGCTTCAAGGGTAAATACGTGCCAATCAAAGAAACTGTACGTAGCTTTAAGGAGATTCTGGATGGTAAGCATGATGATCTTCCAGAAGCAGCGTTCCTTTTCGTAGGTACAATCGAAGAAGCGGTTGAAAAAGCGAAATCGATGTAACACTGAGCTAAGTGAAATGCTTTCGAAGCGAGCTTTACTTTGTAAAGCTAAGTGTATGCTTTCGATGAGAGCTTTACTTCGTAAAGCTTTAAGGAGGAATGGAAGTGAATACCTTTTTGTTGGAAATTGTCACGCCGGAGCATCTCGTCTATTCTAAACAAGTGAATAGCTTGACAGTACGGGGAGTCGAAGGCGAGTTGGGTATTTTGCCTGGACACATTCCGCTTGTGACTCCACTTCAGGTTGCTCCGTTATCCGTCAAATCGGACGGTGTTACGATTTCCATCGCCGTTCATGGCGGGTTCGTTGAAGTGCATAAGGACAAGGTAACAGTGCTGGCCGAAAGTGCCGAGCTGCCAACAGATATTGATGTTGAGCGCGCCGAAGCCGCTAGAGAACGGGCTCAACGCCGTCTCCAGACTCGTAGCAAACAAGATGATATCGATCACCGCCGTGCGGAGTTGGCGCTGCAACGCGCTGTTACACGGATTAAAGTGTCCACTGGTAAAGGACAACAGTAGGTTATTAGCGGTCAAGCTCTAAGCTTGACTGCTTTTTTTATTATAGTAATCTATGTATTTAAGGTTAAGATTTCTTCATTTTCTTGGATATTGGCATTGAATTGTTTAAAAATTTGTAAAAGTACTGGATTCTTTTGCCCTGCACAAGTATGATATAAGAGTCGATTTCCGAGTAATACGAACACGGAGGGTTAGCATGGGGGATATATTGTCCAATGGATGGTCTAGTGCAGCTGGAACCAGCAGCATGATCTCAATGATTGTTTCTTTGCTCAGTGTTGTATTATCTTGGTGGGCATTGCAGAACCTTAAGCTGGATTTGGTCATAAGATATCCCAAGAGTCCTCAGGGAAGGCTGCTGCACTTGCTTCTGGCCATTGTACTTGGTCGTTTAGTTGCAGGATTCTTTCTGGATTACCTTAGCTGGAGTGGGATGATCCGCTATATGTTTTAGGAATATGTAGTTTGGTTATAAGTGTCATAGGTCGCAGTGGTCAAAAAGTGTCGAATAATAAGGTTTTATTATGTCAACACTGAACTTTAAGGAACATGCCCGGTTAAAAGGGCATATTGATGGAGTATGCGAATTTTTTTGCAATTACTTTTAATCTAAAAAATAATTTAAGAAATAATGGACGCGGAGGGAAACCGAAAATGAGCAAATTTATCGTCCGCGGTGGCAACAGATTGACCGGGAGCGTGAAAGTTAGCGGCGCAAAAAATTCCGTATTACCGATCATAGCCGCCTCTCTATTGGCAGAAGAAGGAGTAAGCGTCATTGTGGACGCACCTCCGCTTGATGATGTAATGACGATCTCAAAAATGCTGGAATCTTTGGGTGCAGGGGTTACATATCAAAACGATATTATCCAGGTGGATGCTACAAACATCACTTCCTGTGAAGCACCTTATGAATGGGTACGAAAAATGCGGGCGTCTTTTTTAGTCATGGGACCTCTGTTATCTCGGCTTGGTCAGACAAGAATTTCTTTGCCTGGCGGCTGCGCCATTGGCACACGACCGATAGATCAACATTTGAAAGGATTTGAAGCGCTTGGTGCGGAGATTAGTCTCGGCCAGGGCTACATTGAAGCGAAAAGTAACGGTCGCCTGCGCGGAGCTAAAGTGTATTTGGATGTAGCTAGCGTGGGTGCGACCGAAAATATAATGATGGCTGCAACACTAGCCGAAGGTGTGACCGTGATTGAGAATGCGGCCAAAGAACCTGAAATTGTAGACCTAGCCAACTATTTGAACGGCATGGGTGGAATCGTGCGCGGTGCAGGAACTGGTGTTATCCGTATTGAAGGTGTTGAACGCCTGCATGGCGTTAAGCATCATGTGATTCCTGACCGTATTGAAGCCGGCACCTATATGGCTGCTGCAGCAATTACAGGTGGCGATGTATATGTGGAAGGCGCAATCGCTGATCACTTGGGACCTGTCATTGCTAAAATGGAAGAGATGGGCGTAACCATTATTCCTGATGAGAACGGGGTTCGTGTAATTAGTGACAAACCTCTTAAAGCTGTTGATTTGAAGACTTTGCCGTATCCAGGCTTTCCAACGGATATGCAGTCACAAATGATGGCATTATTGCTGCGCTCTGAAGGTACTAGTGTCGTTACGGAAACTGTATTCGAGAACCGATTCATGCATGTGGACGAATTCCATAACATGAATGCTGAGATTAAGATCGAAGGTCGCTCAGCAATCGTTACAGGTAATGCACAATTGGTCGGAGCCAAAGTATGTGCTACGGATCTACGTGCGGGAGCTGCGCTTATTTTGGCAGGTCTGGTTGCTGAAGGTACTACTGAGGTAAGTGGAACTCATCATATTGACCGTGGATACGTACATTTGGCTGAGAAGCTGTCTGGACTAGGTGCGGAAATTTGGCGTATTTCCATGGAAGACACAGCTGTACAAACAGTGAAGGATGAAACTCTTAAACCAGAAATTGCCAAGAGTGAATCGAATAAAAGCGAAGAAGTTAAACCTCGCTTTCAGGTTCAAGCAACTTGGGTATAATATCAGTCATTAGGTGAGATCAGGCTGCAGTGATGCGGCCTGGTCTTTTTTATTGTTAAGAATGTATCTCTAAATCCTCATCTAATGGGGATTTTTTTCGTTTGTATTTCTCAAACACGGGGCATAGTGGTAGATACGAGAATGCTACTCTCTTTCTCTCAAATGTTGTTCTAGTAGTTGCTGAAAATTCATATCTATAAGAATCAACAGTGACTCACGGAAGGAGCCATAGAGATGAAAGATTTCCACTACTTGCGACGTAACAAGTCAACGCGCTGGCACTCGCGTCCCCTTGGTCCCCGGCTCAGGCGACTTGGTCCCGTCGCCTGGTTCGCAGCGCCTATCCTGGCGGCGCTGCTGATTCCACTGGTGGTTGTCCCGCTGCACCGGGGACAACCGACGCCTCCGGCTCTGCCGGCGGTTACGGCCGCACCGGCCGCACCCGCAGGGCCGGAGGCGGCTGCGCAGGAAGCGGCGCAGCCGAAGGTCTCCGTCTATTTGTCGCGTAGCGGACAAATAGAGACACTGCCGCTGGAGGAATACGTCAGCGGCGTGCTTGCGGCCGAGATGCCGGCCAGCTTTGAGCTTGAAGCGCTCAAAGCGCAGGCCGTAGCGGCCCGCACCTTTATCCTTCGCCGCCTGCTGGCTGGCGACAGGAGCGGCGTCCCCGTTCCGGGGGCGGATGTAACCGATACGGTAAGCCATCAGGCTTACGTATCTAAGGACACGCTGGAACGGGAGTGGAAGCTCGGCGGAAGAAGCGCCGATCTCGCTAAGCTTCAGCGCGCGGTCCTTGAGACGCGCGGTGTCATTATGACCTATAAAGGGCAGCCGATTACGGCCTCCTTTTTCGCCTCCAGTGGAGGATATACGGAGAACTCGGAAGAATACTGGAATGCGGCAATTCCCTATCTGCGCAGTGTGACGAGTCCTTGGGAGAAAGAGATTACGCCAAACTATGCGGTGACAACGACCTTCACCATTTCGGAAATACTTACTAGACTTGGGTTAAACGACAGCGTAATCCCTGCTTCCAAAGAAATGACCCATTCAGTCCCAACTAAGAAGATATCTACTTCTTCTGAATTGCCGGTAGAAGTGTTGTCTCTTACCACTGGACATCGGGTTAAAGAAATCTCTATCGGCGGTACTATTTTTACTGGAAGAGAAGTAAGAGAGAAGCTAGGGTTACGTTCCAGCCAATTCAGTTGGGGTCGAAAAGGGAACAAAATCTTTATAACTACCTTCGGAAATGGGCATGGTGTGGGAATGAGTCAGTGGGGAGCAAATGGAATGGCCAAGGAAGGCGGAACGGCTACTCAAATTCTCAAACACTATTACAGTGGTATCTCTTTTACGCAAATCTCAACTCTTCTGAAAAAATAACTTGAAAGATACGTATAAAAGATAGAAGCCCGGTAACACTGGTTACTGAGGTGATAACCATATGAATGAACAAGACAAAAACAAAACAAACCATGATGAATCTCTCAAAAAATCGCAGGGAGATTCAGGTGCTAAACCTTCTTCATGGAGCAAGATGTTATCTAAACGTTGGGTGTTCCCAGCAGTCTACACGGCGGCAGCGGCAATTATACTAACCTTGGTGTGGGTCTATCAGGATGCCGGCCAAAAGCCGCTGGACACCGCCGCCACAACACAGCAAGTAGGAGCTTCGACTAACGAAGCTGGTACTGCTAACAGTAATCCAGATGCCCTTGAAGTTCTTGCTTCAGCGGAAAGCTTGGCTTGGCCAGTAGCCAATCCAGGGGAAGTAGAAGTGGTCAAGCCGTACTATGATGAGAATGGTACAGAGGACAATCACGTTGCCGCCATGGTGCAGTATAACGACAAATTTATTCCTAATGTCGGTATTGATCTTGCCCGTGAAGACAACAACACATTCGACGTTAAAGCAGCGCTTAGCGGTGAAGTAACTAGAGTGGAAGATGTTGCGGTACTAGGTAAGGTAATTGAGATTACTCATCAAGGTAACATGAAGACCGTGTACCAAAGTCTTGGCGACACGAAAGTTAAAAAAGGCGATGTTGTGAAACAAGGGGATACTCTTGCAACAGCAGGTCGCAGTGAACTCGAGAAGAACCTCGGTAATCATGTACACTTTGAAGTGTATAAGGATGGTAACGTAGTTAATCCATCTGAGTTATTGCCAGGGCGATAAGAATAGCTATAGCGGGGGGCGAAAGCCCCCTATTTTTTTGTGAACAAGGCTCTTCTTAAGCTGCATGCTTATAAAGAGCCTTATTTTCTGCGAGAAACGGCTGCATGTTCTAAAGGACTAATAACGTTCCGGCTTGCGAATAACAAGGCTTCTTAGGTTGTCCATTAAATAAAATGAGCCCTCCCAGGCTTGTCATGTCTTGAAAGCGCGAATATATAAGCCCGCCCCTCATATAATGTACCAAACTATCCACAGTTGGGAGGCGGGAGCGTGCACGATTACATCAAGGAACGTACGATCAAAATCGGACGCTGCATCGTGGAAACCAGGCATACGGTCCGGACCATAGCCAAGGAATTTGGCGTTTCAAAGAGCACGGTGCACAAAGACTTGACTGAGCGTCTGCCAGAGATCAACCCTGATCTGGCTGATCAGGTGAAGCACATTCTTGAATATCACAAATCCATCCGACATCTTCGGGGGGGAGAAGCCACAAAAATTAAATATAAAAAAACGACGGGGAAAAAACGTGAGGTTGCTGTAGCATCAAAGCCATGAGATTTTCGGAAATTTAAGGAAATATTCAGCTTTAAAACATTGTGTACTTCCCCTAAAGTATGTTATTTTTAAATTTAGTACTAACTGCTGTTTTTTCAATTAAAATAACACTTTGGGGGCTCTTTCATTATGTTTAGCAAGGATATCGGAATCGACCTCGGCACGGCCAATGTGCTCATACATGTTAAGGGAAGGGGAGTCGTTCTGGATGAACCTTCCGTGGTCACACTTGAAAGTGATACGAAGAGAGTCCTTGCGGTGGGAGAACAGGCACGTCGCATGGTTGGACGTACACCTGGAAATATAACAACTATCCGTCCTTTACGGGATGGTGTCATTGCGGATTTTGAAATCACGGAAATGATGCTGAAGTATTTTATTGACCGTGTTGGCGGTCGTACCTGGTACTCACGGCCTCGCATTCTGATATGCGCCCCTACAAATATTACATCTGTGGAACAGAAGTCCATAAGGGAAGCGGCAGAACGTAGCGGGGCTAAGGAAGTGTTTATGGAAGAAGAGCCAAAGGCCGCTGCGATTGGAGCGGGAATGGACATTTATCAACCAAGTGGAAATATGGTCGTCGATATCGGTGGCGGAACGACGGATGTAGCCGTACTTTCTATGGGCGACGTCGTTACCGCTTCTTCGATTAAAGTCGCTGGAGACAAGTTCGACGAGGCCATTTTAAGATATATTAAACAAAAGTATAAATTGTTGATCGGTGAACGGACAGCAGAGGATATTAAGGTTACTATTGGTACGGTTCGACCTGGTTTGATGAAGTCCGAAATGGATATTCGCGGCCGGGACATGGTAAGCGGACTTCCCCAGACGCTCACTATTACGGCTGGTGAGGTAAAGGAAGCATTGTGGGATCCGGTTTCTTCTATTGTGGCTGCAGCTAAATCGGTACTGGAGCGTACACCACCAGAATTGTCTGCGGACATCATTGACCGGGGTGTTGTTCTTACTGGTGGAGGTGCTTTGCTTAACGGATTGGACGAGCTGCTCTCAGAAGAATTACATGTACCTGTCTGGGTTGCGGAAGACCCTATGCATTGTGTAGTAAAGGGAACAGGGATTATGCTGGACAATTTGGACAAGGTCGTTAAGAAAAAGTTCTAAGCAGCCGATATAAAAGGTAGCATTAGATTCGGAAGGAGACTACCTTCATGATAAGAGGATTATATACGGCCGCTGCAGGTATGGTTGCGCAGCAACGTAGACACGATACGGCAACACAGAACATTGCTAACTTAAATACAACGGGATATAAGCAGGTTGATAGTGTTAATCATGCTTTTCCGGATGTCTTGATCTCGGCTATGAGTAATGGCAATACCACGCCGGTTGGGCGCCTTAACACGGGGGTTTTTGCAGAACAGTCGATATCCCAATACTTACAGGGTGATTTAAGAGAGAGCGGCAAGTCTATGGATTTTGCTTTATCTACGGATTTGCAAGTCACGGACCCTGTGACGGGTCAGAATATATCTTTTGATGGTTCGGGGAAATATGTAAGCCCTGATGGTGAGGTTATTTACCGTCCACAGGCTTTCTTTACAGTACAGGATGCTGAAGGCAATAACTTATTTACCCGAAATGGAAGTTTCTCAGTAAATGCAGCTACGGGAGAAGTTTTGAGCAGTGGAGGTTTCAAGGTTCTTGATTCCACTGGCAAGCCTCTTGTCTTGACAGGAAATCAGGACACCCTTAAAGTGGACGGGCAGGGGAATGTACTAAATCCAGAAACAGGACTTCCGACAGGGACCAAAATTGGTGTGAGTGTAGTTACAAAGCCGCAGGAGCTTGTGCGTGATGGTAAAGGTGTGTTTCACGCTGTTGATATAGCGGCGGCGGACATTCGTTACTCCAATGCAACTGATAACTTGCAGGTGCGTCAAGGATACTTAGAGGGCTCTAATGTTGACCCTACCCAGGTTACTGTAGATTTGAATGCTGCATACCGGGCTTATGAAGCAAACCAAAAGATCGTTCAATATTATGATAGCAGCTTGCAAAAGGCTGTAACTGAAGTCGGCAGGGTATAGGCACTACTTATGAACTGAGCTTTACAGGTAAAGCTTATAGGAGGTTTGATCTATGAACAACTCAACGATTAGTGCAGCAGTCTCCATGTCCAGCCTTCAGAAGCGGCTTGATATTATAGCGGATAATCTAGCCAATATGGATACAAATGGCTATAAGCGCAAGCAAGGCTCCTTTGAGGATGTGCTGACTCGTGTACAGCAGCAATCAGATGACTATGATCAGCCGGGCCGCGCTACACCGCTGGGTTTTAATATCGGTTTTGGGACTTATGTGCCTTCGATTACGACCAATTGGGAAGAAGGACCTCTTAAAGAAACCGGTAATCCAACCGATTTGGCGATTCAAGGTAATGGGCTTTTTGGAGTTCAGGTCAATGGAACTACAGCTTATACACGACAAGGTGACTTTCACTTTACTCCGGACACCACCGATGCAACGAAGATGGTCCTTGTAGATAATACGGGGAATTCGGTACTGAATACAGCAGGTAATCCTTTAACGGTTCCTGTGGGCGTGAATGCGGCTATCGATGAATCTGGTCGTGTATTAACGAAACAGACTGAGAATGGACCTGTTCAGGTAGCGGGTACTATAATGATTGTAGAACCTAAGACACAGAATGCTTTAAAGGCAGTGGACGGAAATTTCTATATGCTTGCCGATGGAGTAACAGCACAGCAGGCTTTTGTTCAAAGAGCGGCAGGTGAGGCTTCTGGAATTGGAGTGCGCTCAGGGTGGCTGGAGCAGTCGAATGTCGACATGACCACAGAAATGACAGAAATGATGCAGATTCAACGTACGTATCAACTCGCAGCTCGGGCGCTTTCTTCAAGTGATCAGATGCTAGGTCTGGCCAATAACATGCGCGGGTAGAGGTGAAGGAATGGAACGTAAGAAAAAGGTGAAGTCGGAAGACAAACCCGAAGACAAAAAAGAGACGAAGCAGCGAGGATTATCAAAATGGACACTCATCCAGTGGATTCTTATTCCTTTGCTTCTCGTAGCTGCACTTGGAGGCGGGCTGGTCGTCGGTTACGTCGTCCTTGGCAAAAAAGAGTTTAGCGATGTTCTACAATGGAGCACATGGAGACATGTATATGATTTGGTTTTTGCTCCATAATTAAAGAGGATAATGACTCCCTTGTTGTATAAGGGAGTTTTCTTTTTTATACGGATAAATGTATAATGGTGGGGGGCCACGGGCAGCAAAAAGGGCCCTCTCCGCCATGCTGTCGCATCCGGTGGAGAAAGCCCCTTATCTTAACCTCCACTTCTGCAGGTGGTGAAGGATAGTTATAGTTTTTACCGAAGCTGCCTAAATTTATGCAGTTCGGCGAAGAATAAATGAAGTAACATCCGAAAGGAGTTTTGTTATAATGCTGGATATTAACCAAATTCAAGAAATCATCCCCCATCGGCCTCCATTTCTGCTGGTGGACAAAATCACAGAGATTGAAATGGGTAAACGAGCTGTAGGCATCAAAAATGTAACGATCAATGAACCTTTCTTCGCAGGTCATTTTCCAGGTTATCCGGTAATGCCGGGTGTATTGATTACAGAAGCGCTTGCCCAAGTTGGTGCAGTTGCTATTCTGGGGGTAGAAGCGAATCGCGGCCGAATTGGATTTTTAGCTGGGCTGGATGGATTCCGTTTCCGTGGTCAAGTTGTACCGGGAGATACGCTCACTCTTGAAGTGGAGATTACCCGCCTTAAGGGCAGTATTGGAAAAGGACAAGCTACTGCATCGGTTGATGGAAAAGTTGTTGCCTCTGGGGAAATTATGTTTGCTCTGAGCTAATATTAATTAGCAAAAATATATTATACATGGAGAAGGAGAGATTCTAAATGACTCAATTAAGCCCAAAAGCGGCAGAAACCTTATCTCGCTGGCTGGAGAACGCCTCTGTCGATGAGTCTACGAAGGCGGAGCTGCGTGCGCTGGAGAACGAACCACAGGAGCTTGAGGAACGATTTTATAGAGATCTAGAATTTGGTACAGGTGGTCTACGCGGTGTAATTGGTGCGGGTAGTAATCGTATCAATCGTTATACGGTAGGCAGAGCTACACAAGGTTTCGCTAATTATATTCTGGAAAAGCATACTGGAGAGGGAAGACCTTCTGTTGTTATCGCTCATGACTCCCGTCGATTCTCGCCAGAATTCACGCTTGAGGCTGCTCTAGTATTGGCTGCTAATGGCATTGAGGCTCATTTATTCACTTCTCTGCGTTCAACACCGCAACTCTCGTTCAGCGTACGTCATTTGAAGGCAACGGGTGGTATTGTTATTACTGCAAGTCATAATCCGCCAGAATATAACGGGTATAAAGTTTATAATTCTGAAGGGGGACAGCTTGTTCCTGACGAAGCCGAAAAGGTCATTTCTTACATATTAGGGGTTGACACTTTTGATGGTGTGAAACGGATTTCCCAAGAAGAAGCGGAGCGCCAAGGTTTGCTGCACTGGCTTGGTGAGAAGGATGACGAAGCGTTTACCGATACTGTCGCTGCGGTTAGTCTTGCAAGTGAAGAGATTGCCTCTACGCTTGGTAAAGACTTCAAAATCGTATACACCCCGCTACATGGTACTGGTAATCTGCCAGTTCGTCGTGTGCTTGAGAAAATTGGGTTCACACAGGTGCATGTAGTACCTGAGCAAGAGCAACCAGATTCCGAATTTTCTACTGTGAAATCGCCGAACCCAGAGGAGCGCGAAGCATTTACACTAGCTATGAAGCTGGGTGAAGAGTTGAATGCGGATCTCTTAATTGGTACGGATCCCGATGCAGACCGTATGGGGGCAGTGGTTCGCGACAATGAAGGTAAATTTGTTGTTTTGTCGGGCAATCAATCTGGAGCTCTGATGATTCATTATTATTTGAGCCGTTTACAGGAACAAGGTAAGTTGCCTAGCAATGGTGCAGTTGTGAAGACTATCGTGACGAGCGAGATGGGGGCTGCTGTAGCTTCTCATTATGGTGCAACTGTATTTAATACGCTAACGGGCTTCAAATATATTGGCGAAAAAATGACTCAATTCGAACAATCCGGAGATTACACATATCTTTTCGGTTATGAAGAAAGCTATGGTTATCTTGCAGGTAACTATGCTCGTGATAAGGACGCCGTTCTTGCGGCTATGTTGATCGCTGAAGCAGGTGCTTATTACAAAGCTCAAGGCAAAACACTATATGATGTTCTTCAGGAATTGTATGAGCAGTTCGGATACTTCTTGGAAAGCCTGGAGTCCCGTACCTTAAAGGGCAAGGATGGCGTTGCGCAAATTCAAGGTATTATGAATGATTGGCGTACAAATGCACCACAAGAAATTGCCGGATCTGCCGTTACAGAGGTGCTGGATTATTCACTAGGCTTGAATGGTCTGCCGAAGGAAAATGTATTGAAATATTTGCTCGCTGACGGTTCATGGTTCTGCTTGCGTCCTTCCGGTACCGAACCAAAGATTAAAGTTTATTTTGCGGTTGTGGGTGAATCCTTGCAGAATGCTAAAGACAAGGTAGCTACACTATCCAAACAGGTTATGGCCCGTGTTGACGGGGAACAATAAAATAAGAATATAGAGCGCATTCTATATTGTGAAATTATATTTTTTACGTAGAAACGGGTACCGTCTCTAAAAGGATGACGATCCGTTTCTACTTTTGTAAAAAGAGTTTTAAAGTGAAAGAGGAGGTACTTTTGGTGCAGCAAAAATGGCAACGTTGGAATATTTCTTCCCGAAAGTGGCTGTGGATTATAGTTGTGGTTGGCGTTTTAGCTGCCCTGCCTGTTGTCTATGACCGTCTGCAGACGGAGAAGTCTTCCAAGACAGTGGAATTTGTATTTGATTATCGTGATTTAGTTGAAGTCGCCAGCTATCGTGCAAATCCGCAGAATTATATTTCTGAACAATTAGATCGCCTAAAAGATGCTGGTGTTCAGAGCATGGCGATTTACGAAAGCACGCTGGAAGATTATCGTAAGGCGCGTCGTCTAATGATGTGGGGTGCGGCTGATATCGCTAATCTTACGGATACAATCATTCCGGAGAATGAGAATTATACTTATGTTCTTTTTACTAATCCTGATTACTACCAGGCTCTGGCGCCTGTTATTAAAGAGGCATTCGGTAATCTTGGGATTACTTCAAAGGAATGGAGTTTCCGCGGACAACAAGGTCTTATTATTGAGACTCCAATAGAAGATGCTACACTGAAGCCACTTCAGCCAGATCCATTTACACTGGAGATGCTGCATGACAAAGGGTTCACCATTGTACCGCGTCTTGTGGATTCTTTGACTTATAATAAAGCAACGGTTGAGAAGCTGTTGGATCGTTATGAAGAATTGGGTGTAAAACGAATCCTATTCGAAGGAGAGTCCGTTAAAGGGTTTAATGATGATGCCGATACTGGCAGTATCACTGACTTTGCAAACCTCCTTAAAGAACGTGGAATCGGAATTGCAGCGATTGAAAATATTAAGAAACAGCAGAAGGGCTTTAACAAGCTTGCTTATTTGCTGGACTATAACGTAACACGGTTATATTCCCTTAGTGAAGGTGATTCTGCCTTAGATCCAAAAGTGATCTCGGATCGTTTCGCTTTGGCAACAAAGGATCGTAATATCCGCATGATTTATTTAAATACGATTCCTTCACGGAATACAGCTAAGGCACAGATAACAGATACGCTGGACAACCTTGTCACGAGTCTTAGTGATCCTGGTGGTGCCGTTGAGCAGATCAAAGACAATGGGTTTAAGTTAGGACAAGCTACGGCTTTTGAGGTTGTAGATTCGTCTTATCAGCGTTACTTCAAGCTAGTTGCAGTAGTTGGCGCAGTCTCGTTAGTGGCGCTGCTGATTTCTTACTTTATTCCTTGGCTTACGATCCCAGCATGGGTGCTAGGATTACTGGGAAGTGCAGGCCTGCTGGTATTGAAACCAGAGCTGTTTGAGCAGGCACTGGCGCTAGCGGCCGCGATAAGTGCACCAACTCTTGCGGTTGTACTTGCCATTCGTAAGGTCAATGAAATGGGGCCTCCTTTACGGGGCAATAACCTTACCTATAAGGCTATGAGCCCGCAACGTCGGTTCACACATAGCCTGGTGCTTTATCTGAAGACCTCATTAATTTCTTTGAGTGCTGTGCCATTCGTGATCGCACTGCTCAACAACATAACCTACAGTTTAGTGCTGGACCAGTTCCGTGGTGTTAGTCTACTGCACATGGCACCTATCGGCCTTGTGGCACTATATGTACTTTTATACCGTGGAGAGTTTGTTTTCAACAAAACAGGCAAGCTGCTTCGGACACCTATTACACTGGCTTGGGTTATTGCCGCTGCGGTTCTTGGGGTAGTGGGGATGTATTATTTGAGCCGAACTGGAAATGGTGGCAACGTAACACCTTTAGAAATGGCCTTCCGTACATTCCTAGAGAATACGGTCGGTGTCCGGCCACGTAACAAAGAATTTTTACTGGCTCACCCACTCTTAATTTTGGGTGCATTCCTAGCCTTTAGATACCGGAGTGCAGCATTTATTATGATTATTGCCGTAATCGGTCAGCTCTCCATGGTGGATACCTTTGCACATATTCATTCACCTGTTCTGATCTCGCTGGTTCGCGGATTGCTCGGTCTTGGTCTCGGACTGATCATTGGTATAATTGCCGTAGTCGTATGGCAGATTGCAGAAGGGTGTTGGAAACGATGGTCGCCACTCCAAAAAAGATAGTTATCTCTGGTTACTATGGTTTTCGTAACAGTGGAGATGAGGCGGTATTGCAGTCTATACTAATTGCACTGCAGAAACAGTCTCAAGCTTTGGGTATATCCATTGAGCCTATCGTGCTATCCATTGATCCTGAGTGGACAAGCGCCACATATGGAGTGAAATCCGTACACCGGATGAAGCTTGTTGAAGTCCGCCAAGCTATTTATGAGAGCGCTGGTCTGATCAGTGGCGGGGGCAGCTTGCTGCAGGATGTAACAGGCAGTAAGAGTATTCCTTACTATTTAGGTATTATTAAGCTTGCGCAGTGGATGGGTAGACCAACTTTTATCTATGCTCAAGGTATCGGACCTGTGAATCGCAAACTTTTTCACCCGTTAATCAAATCCGTGTTTCGTAAATGTAACTATATATCTGTGCGGGATGAACAATCCCGCGAACTTCTCCTATCTATGGGACTAGAGCAGAAGAACGTAGAAGTTGTTCCCGATCCGGTAATGGGCTTGTCTTTGCCAGAGGACACGGATGTTGCTACACGATCTTTAGAATTATCTGATTCACTTCCGGTGATTGGGATATCGGTACGTTTTTGGGAGCAAGACCGCAGAGAACTGGAGGCTCTTGCACAAGGCTTGATTAAGGCCAACCGTGAGGTTCCGTTACATTTGCGATTCCTCCCTTTTCACACCCCATCGGACAATGAGGCTTCACGTTATCTGATGGATAAGCTGAAGGGAAGTATAACCGAACATGGTGGGCAGGTCAGTATTTGTGAGGATGCTATTCACCCACAACAGATGCTACGGGAAGTGGGAGAATGCGATGTTCTGATCGGTATGCGACTTCATAGCTTGATATACGCGGCTGGAAGACGTGTTCCACTGATAGGTATTTCTTATGATCCGAAGATCGATCATTTTCTGGAAAGAATCCAGTGCCATCCTGTTGGAGCAACAAACGCACTTGATGCTGAACATGTTGCTGCCGAGATTGTCCATCTTTTGAACACAGGTCAGGAATGGAAAACAGAACGGAAAGATGTCATTTCCAAGTTGATTCAAGAAGCAGGGGCACCAGCTCGGCAAATTGTAGAATATTTTCACCATAAAGGATGATCTAAAGTGAAAGCAGAAAGCGCGGTACCTACAGTTCCTATTTTTGGGATTAGAGTCTCGAAAGTTGATATGGCAGCAACAGTTGCCTATTTGACGGAGGCTGTTCATACCCGTATCCCGCATCAAGTGATTACAGCAAATCCGATTATGGTTATGGCTGCACTGGAAGATCCAGCTTATATGGATATTATGAAATCGGCTGAATTGGTTGTCCCCGATGGGACGGGCGTTGTTTGGGCTGCTAATTATTGTAATGAGCCGGTATCAGAACGGGTAGCAGGTTATGATCTGTTACATGAATTGATGCGACAGGGTGAAAGATATAGTTGGAAGGTATATCTCCTTGGTTCTACGCCTGAAGTGATTCGGGAAACCGCTGAAAGGTTACAATTGCAATATCCGGGTGTTATTATTGCAGGATATCACGACGGATATTTTGGTCCGGAAGCAGATGAAGAAATTGTTGCTGGAATTGTTAAGGTTAATCCTGACTTACTATTTGTTGCCAGAGGTGCGGATAGTCAGGAACCATGGATTGCTAAATATAAATCCAAACTGGGTGTTCCTATCATGATGGGGGTCGGCGGCAGCTTTGACGTGATTTCTGGAAAGAGTAAAAGGGCACCAAAAGCCTTCCAAAAAATGAGAATAGAATGGTTGTACCGCCTCCTAAAAGAGCCTACTCGGTACAAACGAATGCTTGCACTGCCGAAATTCGCATTAAAAGTGGTGCGTGAGAAAGATAAAGTAACAAAAGTCTAGTAAAATGCCGATATTCACCTAGAAAATCAGATAAATAGCCTAAATAAAGGATTGGAATTTGTTTTTGTAACAGCGTATAATTCAATGCGGTAGAGAAATGGGGGTCGACTGATCAAATGTTAATCATATACATCGCTGGATTTATCGTATGCATGGGACTCGCACTTGGCCTCACACCTTTGGTGAAGAAATTCGCCATTAAGATTGGTGCAACAGATGTGCCGAATGCTCGTAAAGTGCACACGAAAATAATGCCCCGCCTTGGCGGATTAGCTATTTTTCTAGCGTTTGTGTTAGGCCTGCTTGCCGTATTGCCGATTATTCCATACGAGTTCACTCCGCGGGAGGTCAACTTCATTAAAGCGCTGCTGTGTGGCGGCGGACTGATTGTACTTATCGGGGCACTTGATGACCGATTTGAATTATCAGCAAAAGTGAAGCTACTGGGCCAAATTATCGCAGCATGTATCGTTGTTTTCGGCTTTGGTATTACTGTAGATTTTGTGAATATTCCATTTAACAATACGTATTCCTCACTGGAGAGCTGGATTGCTATCCCGCTTACGATTTTCTGGATTGTCGGTGTTACCAATGCCGTTAATCTGATTGACGGGCTGGACGGGCTTGCGGCTGGTGTATCAGGAATTGCTATTGCTACGATTGCGGCAATGGCTTTCGTAATGGGAAACACCATGGTTGCAATGTTGTGTCTGTTGCTTCTGGGTAGCATTATTGGATTCCTGTTCTTTAACTTCCATCCCGCTAAGATTTTCATGGGAGATACGGGTTCGCTTTTCTTAGGCTTTTGCTTAGCTTTACTAGCCTTGCTAGGATTTAAACAGATTGCTGTAGTTTCATTTATTACACCTTTGCTTATTATCGGTGTACCTTTGTCGGACACGTTCTTTGCGATCGTGCGACGTAAGCTGCAGAAGAAACCAATCTTCGCGCCAGATAAAGGGCATTTGCATCACTGTCTTCGCGAGCTTGGCTTCAGCCACCGTCAGACTGTACTTATTATTTATGGTATTGCTGCATTTTTCGGTATCCTAGCTGTCATTCAATCATCAGCAGCTCTATATGAAGCGAACTGGGTTACGTTCGTGGTCATCTGCATCATGCTATTCTTCCTGCAGATTGGTGCCGAAATCACAGGTTTGATCGGCAAGACTAAACGTCCGCTGATTGATTTCTTTCTAAGAATGCGTATGAAGGCTGATCCGGAAAGAGGCTCTAAGTCCTAAGCGACTAAGCAATTATTCTAAAATTTTCTATATCTAACAAAACTCATTCGATTTCGGATGAGTTTTTTGTTATTTTCCCTAAAAATATCACTACTTATGACCGATAAAGAACAAAGTGAAGGTTTACGAGAACTTATACTCAAAGGAGAGATATAACACATGCAACGCTTTAAGAGACCGTTCGTTTGGCTGATGCTGGCGGCTTTGATCGTTTCTATGTTCCCAGGTAAATACACGCCGATAGCGGCAGCGGCTACCACGAGCTCTACGACTTTCTTCAGTCCGGATGATCTCACATTACGTAATACCGTTTTGTTGAAGCAAGATGTGGTGCCAACAACAGCAACTCCAAATCCAGAGGGGCTAATTAGTCGTTCTAGTGTTTACAAAATAAGCAATCCTACCTTTTCAATTACAGGAACTTACTCACAGGTAACTTCATCAACAATGAAGGTTACTGTTGAGCAGCTTACTCAGGATAGCTCAAGCAAAAAATGGGTAACGGATTCGACTCGCTTGACTACAGGAACAGTTACAACAGATAACAATAGTCCGGACAATCGCTTTGTAGCGTCTGGTCTTGTTTTGTATACAGGCTTTAATAAGATTACTTTCTCTGGTATGCAAGGTAATCTTCAACGTTCAGAATCCTTCTATGTGCTATATGATCAAGTGCCTTATGTAACAGAATTAAAAGTATTGGGTGGACCTTCTGCGCTTAATTTAAACGAAGGAACACAGGTTGTTGTGCCGGTATCTACAGTTACTCTTCAAGGTAAAGTAGCCAATGCAACGAAGGTTAGTGTCTCCGTGAATGGCGGGACTGCATTACAGACCTCCTTATTGGAAGATGGGACGTTTTTTACACCTGCTTTGAATTTGAATCCGGGTTTAAGCACTCTTAAAATTGTAATTCAAAATGCTTCGGATTCTATAACCATAGACAGATCTGTTTATTTCTTTGATAAGGATCAGCCGTTTGCTTCTTTGAATATTAATCATAATTCAGTTGATTATAATATTCTAAATGATAAAGTACCTACATTAACTGCTGATCTCAATCCTAGTGTTGCAGGGTTTACAGGACAGGTATTGGTACCTTATAACGTAGCTCCATTCCAAACAAGTGCCGTGCTGACTCTTAATAAAGGTACTGGTTCTGAGAAAGTGGTTACGATAAAAAGCGTGGGAGAGGAATTAACCATTCCTGGCCCTGATGGCGTTACCCCAACGTATAAGTTGGTTAAATTTACAACTGATACAAATCTGGAAATTCTTCCTGGTGTAAATGACTTTAAGCTGAGTTTGGATTATGGCACTCACAGTAGTTCTCATATCTACTCTTATAAATTCTTAAAAGATGAGACTGTCATAACAGACATGTACTTTCTCTCCGGGTATACCGGTTCTGGAGATCTTACCAATATCTCTAAACTGCCTTTAAATGGACAACAGGTGGAGACAGATACCTTCTATGTTATGGCGAAAACCAATAAATCAACTTCGGCTGTTTTAACTGCTAACTATTTACCTTTAAGTAATAAGCCGTTAAGTATAACCGCTGTTACTGTTTCAAATCTTGGTGCAAACGAATACGTATATAAAATAACCGGGTTCTCGAATGGGCAACAGAAAGTACAGTTCCGATATACAGGCTCGGAGTCTTATTATAATGCAGATATTTCATATGTATCTAAGAACTATATTTACGTAAGCAACCTGCAGGATGGACAAACTTATGAATTCGATTCAAGTGCCGTAAATAATTTAACGGTAGTCGGAGAATATATTGGATTCGAAAATATCGCAGGCGCACAAGTGCAAATTAATGGTATTGATAGTAATTCGTTAACAGATAAACCATTTAAGCTTGAGGTAGAAAAAAATTCAACCGTAAACAAGACAACTTTCAATTTCACATTGAAAATTAGTCAGACAGGACCCCTTGTGTATGGTGAGAACAAAATTGTATTTACAGGAGTCTCCATTGATAATGCAGGCAATCAACGGATTATCAAAAAGGAACTAAAACTCTATATCATTGATACTAATATTTCTGGTGTGAAACAATTCCACCCTTCTTTGGGAGAGAATCGCTTACCTTTTACAAGAACAACACTTTCTAATGAAGTTGAGCGTAACGCTATTCTGGCCTTGCCAGCAGAAATTGTATACAAGGATGAAAAGTATACAACAAGCAAAGATAAATTTGATTTGGTGCTACAAGGTAGTGGTGCTACGACCTTGAATCTGTATCAAGGTTCTACATTGGTTTTTTCTTCGACAGGTCAAGATAGACTACTCATAGATACAGAACAGGAACCTATTGGTCCAAAACGTTACCCTGATGAGTTGGCTGCAGATGGCTTGTACTATGAGTACATCGGTAGCGCTAAAAACTTTATTTTACGTTTGCGTGATATCAAGTTTGATACTCCAGGAAGCCAAGTTTATACCCTTGAGTTAATTAACAAAACAGGAGCAAGAACTACTCAACGTCTTGAGGTAGTAAGAGAGCTAGCCCCATATCGTCTTCTCTCGCCTGTACCAACCGTAGGGAAACAAATCGTTGTTAATAAAAACTTTGTTCGTTTTGATATTGAAGCTGAAGGGGCAACAAAAGTCATAATTGGAAAAGATGAAGCTAAAAAACGTACGGATATTCTAAATTCAGATCGTTTTACCTATGACTATGTAGGTTTGAAGGCAGACAAATCTACGCCAATTAAGATACAAATCGTCCGTTCTAACTCTACAATAAACGATACAATAGATGTCTACTATGCTAGTGCGGTACAAATTGATACGCAGTACATGGCAGAGAAGGTAGCTACGAAATACAGTGTTTTCAATAAGACTCTGGAATTGAATTTCCCTAAAGGCACAATTATGAAGGGATTTACGAGTTCTGGTGCTGCAAAATATTATCCGAATACAAAACTCCTGTTTGGTATTGCGGATCCCGCTGATGGGGTAGTTGAACGTAAGAATGACTACGGAAATATTATTAACGTCACTGGTAGCGATGACAGAACAGAAGGCGGGGGAGGTCAACTTGTAATCCCTCAGGATCTTGCGCTGCGTTTCACATCAACCGTCTCTACGAATAACTTTTCTAGAGTATCCGATATCTACTGGCTTAGTGGTGGTCTAGGAGAAGACGGAGTTAATGTTGAGACCAATGGGGTTACTCCGCATTTTGTAGATGGTAGCGGAAAGACAGGTTATTTTACACAGTACAGTCAGACTCGAAAAATCGTACCTTCTCAACGCGGGGAGTTGACACTTACGTTTAACTCCAGCATCGTAGATGAAGTGGGATCAACAATTACAGTATTCCGGTATACTGATTCAGGAAAATGGGAAAACGTAGGTGGTATAGTCGATACTAAGAAACATACCATTACCGTTCCGTTTGATGAGTTTGGTTATTATACGGTTATGAAACTGCGTCGTGGATTTGTTGATATTACGAATCACCCATGGGGTAGGAATATTATGAATGGGCTGTACTCTAAAGGATTCATGACGAATCTTCGTGCAGATGCATTCGGTGCAGATGATTTAACAACACGTGGTGAATTCGCCACATTGCTGGTGAAATCATTGAGTATTCCTTTGAACTATGATGCTAATAAGCAAACATTCTTCGATATTGTGCCACAAGCGGTTTCAGCCACTTGGGATTTCAAGCATATCGAGACTGCCGCTAGGGCCGGTATTGTTACAGGACTAAGTGACGGCTTCTTTGGGCCTGACCAAGCCTTAACACGTGAACAAGCGGCAGTAATGATCGCTAGGGCACTGAAGCTGAAGATGTCTTTGAATGACAATAAGCTCTTGGCAAACCTAAGTAAATCATTTGTGGACACCAGCAGTATGGATTTCTATTCACGCCCTGCAATTGAGGCTGTATCTAAGGCTAAGATTATGGAAGGAAGCGCCGTGACGGTTACAGGACAGAAGAAACCCGTATATAACTTTAATCCAAAGGGTAAATTGACTAGAGCGGAGGCTGGAAAGATTACAGTTGCGCTCTTGCAAAAGAGTACAAGCATCTTCCCGAAGAACTTTAACTAAAGCAAAAAAATGTTCACCGGCCTGCGAAAAAATATTCGCAGACCGGTGTTTTAATGTAATGAGAGCAATTACCAAAGACATATATTTTGTATTCTTCTTAGATTTACGATACAATAACGTAGAAAATATTATTTTCTGAAAGGTGAAAGCCAACCATGAAACCGATTTTAGCAAAAGCACAGTTGGATTACATGAAAGCCAAGAATATGTTTGAGAATAGAGCAAAAGTGTTAGAAAAGGAAATTGCGGCTAAGCGGGCACTACAGGAGATTACACAGGAGGTTATGGAGGAACTTGTGCAAGCTACAGGATTCCATGATTCTTACAATGAGCTTGTCGTTGCTGAGAACGCTCTGATCGAATGGTCTCATACTACAATTAAGCATGAAAAGAGCTACCGCGAGAATCGCGCAGCTATTGATGCAATGTACGACAATGTAAACTCAAGTCCTGAAAAGCGTCAGGAATTGATCCAGTTATCTATGAAGATTCGTTAGACCCTACTGTAATAGAAGCAAGCGCCGGCAACGGCGCTTTTTTGTTGCGTTCATCATGATGCTATCTATAGGGCGGATCTCCGAGTGGTGAGGTAAGTAGTAGCCATCAGCTTACGAATCATCAAAGCAATGAACCAGGAGGCGAACCAAGAAAGGACATGTTTGATCGAACCTATAAGCGAAGGTTTTTAGGTTGTAGCTTTAAGAGCTGAAGCTCAGAAGGGGAGTTGCCATATAAACAGCCTACGGTGAATGTGAGTAATCAGGTCTTTTCGCCCCTTTATACTCAAATTTTGTAGGAATGTTTAAATAAATGGCACTAGTGTTAATGATACTTAGTAAATATTGCATAATGACGTTTAGAAAACGACTATGGTATACTATTTTCCGTGGCAACCCATGATTAACAATAGTTAGTAGAACATACATATGTATCTTCTATTGGGATTGTACCGGAAAACAAAAAAAGAAAATAATTTTTTTGAGAAACCGCAACTTTTCCAAATCTTCTGCGTTTAAGGTGTAGAGTCATTTACACAGGCAGTTGAAATTAACCGGTGGTAAAGCCAATTTAACAAAATGGAAAAATTAGCTTTACGTGACTTGAGGCACATTGTATAATACTTAGGTATAATTAGGAATCTAGTATTGTCATGTCCTGATCATTGTTTACCAGTTTCTGTGATACCCGTCACAGACATTATTTATACTTAATTTGCTCAACTCTGGAAAGGGGGTGCATCGGCTAATGAGTGACACGAGCTACTCAACTAAAGAAAAATCTCAGTTTATGAACGTCCAAGGAGGAGAAAAAAAGGTTATGAAGAAAATTTTATCCGTAGCATTATCTACAGCAATGGCATTCTCGATGTTTGCCTCTGTAGCGTTTGGTGACGCAGCAGCAACTCCGCAACAAAAATTTGACGCTTTGGCAGCAAAAGGTATTCTCAATGGGTACCCAGATGGTCAAGCTCACCTTGAAAAAGATCTTACTCGCGCTGAATTCGCGAAGATCGTTACTAAATTGTTCGATCTTACTGAAGTAACTAACAAATTGTCTTACAAAGACAAAGGTTACAACGCTAGTAACTGGGCAGTTCCTTACATCGAAGCTGTTACTGCAGCTAACTTGATGCAAGGTAAAGATACTGTTAAAGGTATCTTCGACTACAACGGTAAAGTAACTGTTGAAGAAGTAGCGGCTGTATTGTTCCGCGCTTTGAAACTTGAAGCACCAGCAACAAGCGACAACAGTGCATCTGCATGGGCTAAAGGTTATGCTCAAGCAGTAATCGATGCTGGTCTGATTGCTAAAGACACTAACTTCAAAGCTAACGCTAGCCGTTCTTTGGTAGTTGAAACAGCATATGCAGTTGATCAATTGAAAGCAGCTCCTACTGTAGCTTCTGCAGAAGCAGTAAGCCCAACTAGCGTAGTTGTAACTTTCTCTGACAAAACTACTACTACTGTAACTTTGACTACAGCACTTGTAGAAGGCGTTGAAACTTCAATTTCCTTCAAACACAACAACCACGACTACACAACTAAAGTAACTTTGGCAGCTCCTAAGGTTCTTTCCGTAGAAGCTCCAAACGCTAAACAAGTGGTTGTTAAATTCAACCGTGTAATTAGCGCTGATTCTGTGATTGAAGATGGTAAATTGCTTGCTGACACTGTTAAGGTAGTACCTGTAAGCGGAACTGCTGTAACTGTTGTTGGTTCAGCTGCAAGCTTGAATGAAGCTGGCACCGAGTTGACAATCACTCTTGACAAAGTTGATACTGACTACTTGAAGGGTCAATACACAGTAGTAGTAAGTGACAGCGTTCTGACATCAGCTGGAACTAAAGTTGCTACTTACACTACATTGTTGACAGTTGCTGATACAGTAGCTCCTACAGTTAAGGCTATTAATGCCGTAGCTAAAGAATCTACTAAAGAAGTATTCGTACAATTCAGCGAGCCAGTAAAACAATATAGCTTTACTGCTACTATTAACGGTGTTTCTGTAGCTGTATCGAAGGAATCCGCTGATACATTTAAATTGACTACAAATACTGCACTGAAAACTGGTACAGCTAATGATGTAGTACTTAACAAAGTTACTGACTTTGCTGGCAACGTTGCAAGCACACTTAAAACAAGTGTAACTGTAGTTGCTGATACAGCTGCTCCAACGATCGTTAGCGTTACTCCTGAGAGTGACAACTATGTAAAAGTTAAATTCAACAAAAAAGTTAACGCTGCATCCTTCAAGGGTAATGTTTCCTTGCTGAAAGCTGACGGCGACAAAGTTGGTAACATGAATGTTATTACAACTGACGATAGCGACACAATTAAATTGCAAGTACCTAGTGCCTTCAACTTCCCAGCATCCGGAACTTTCACTGGTACACTGTCATTCGCAGCATCTGTTCGTGATACACTGGGTAACACACTTGGAGCCACTGTGACTCAAGCAGTTACTTTTGTTAAAGACACTACTGCTCCAACTGTAGTATCTGCTACTTACGGTTCTAGTGGTCTTGTATTGACTTTCAGTGAAGATGTTGTACTTGCAACTGGTACTGTTAGCATCATTGATGAATCCACAGGTACTGTTGTTGGTTCACCAATTACTCAAGCTGACATGACTGTAAAAGGTGCGAAAGTAACTGTTAAGACTAGCACTACTTTGGGTGGAGACTACACAGTTCGCATTACTGCTGGCTTGGTGAAGGATAAAGCAAGAACTCCTAATACTTCTAGCGCAGCAACAGTTGCTCTTACAGCTGAAAAAATCAATGCCAACGATGACAAGAGACCTACTGTTACTTCTGTAGTGTACACAGCTGCTTCTTCAGAAGCTGGATACCACCAATTTACAGTAACAGCTACTGATAACATTGGTTTGAATGTAGCTTCGCTTCGTGATTCTAGCAGCTATGTCCTGAACGGTGCTGCTCTACCTTCTGGTTCTTACGCAGTTATTGATCCAACTACGGTTGTAGGTACTGCTACTAAACCAACTTCTGCTCAAGTGAAAGTATTCATTCCAGTAGGCGGAATTACAGAAACTAAAGATTACACATTCAAAGTTGTTGGTATCTCTGATGCAGCTGGCAACGGAATGGAAAATACTGCTTCTGCTTCGGTAGTTCATGAGCTTAAGAACACAACTGCTCCTAAATTGACTGAAGCAGCTATTAACAGTAATGTTGCATACCTGACATTGACATTCTCAAATAAAATTACAAGTGTTGATCCTTCAGACTTTGTTGTCGTTGCAGGATTGAATGGTTCTGAGCCATCATCAGCAAATGTAGTTGTAAAAGCGACTGTTGGTTCTGGTAGCGAAGAAGGTAAAGTATTGTTGCAAATCAAAGTTGACGGTAAAGACATCACTGATTTGAACACTCTTGATTCCCTTACTGTTGAAGTTAAGGAAAATGCTAAATCTGCTGACAAAGATGGTCTTACAATTGTTAAAGGTAACAAACAAACTGTAAGATAATTAGCTTCCTTTACGAAGCAAGAATAGCCTCTTCGGAGGCTATTCTTTTTTTATAGGCATTTATCCCCACTCATGAGGAGGAACTTCATTGAAATCGGTTTGGAAAGTAACAACAGCTGCTGTATTACTGGCTGGTGGTGTATGGGCTGGATCACTGTTGAATGTTACTGCTGAAGGTGCAGGTGTTGGTTCACAGCCTGGCACAGCAGATGATCCAGTAGTTACCAAAAGCTATGTAGATCAGCAAATTCAGAAAGCACTTACAGGTGGTACAGGTACAGCTCCAGTAGCTACAGCTACTCCGAGTCCTAGCTCAGTTCCAACAGCAACAACAGCTCCAACTACTAGTGGCAATGAATCTGTAATTGTCGATGTAAAGCCAGGTCAAACTCTAATTGCTTCCGCAGGTGCTGAATTTATTGTTCGTGCAGGTAAAGCGGTTATCTACTCTCAAGATGCAAACGGTGTGGCTGATTTAACAGATGGTAAAGATCTTGCAAATGGAGTAGCTGCGCCATCTAACCATTTATTATCCTTCCCTCGCGATGGTCGTGGTATTACTGTCCAAACAGGACAAACCCTTGGCCTTGTTGTCATGGTTCGCGGTGGTTATACACTGAAATAATTTGTAATTATATATTCATAATGCCCTTAAAAGTACTTGATCATACCTTCAAACTGATTTCCAAAGTTACAAATCATTGGCGCGATTGAAGAGTAGATATTGGACGCACAATATTCCTGTAATCTTACAAATTCACAGGAGGTGCTGTAACATGGCACGTAACAATCGTACAGTGGTACCGGAAAGTCGGGCAATGTTGAAGCAAATGCAATATGAGATTGCAGCTGAGTTTGGTTTATATGGAGCGCATTATGGAGGCGGAGCAGACACTGAGTTTGCTTCTGAATTAGGGGCAATCGGAGGTAGTGGTTCTGGCCGTAGCCAGTATCTTGGACATCTTAGTTCAAGAGATAATGGCTCTGTTGGCGGAGAAATCACGAAGAGACTCATTAAGCAAGCCGAACAGTCTCTTTTTCAATAATATCAGGGTATAGGGACTCTTATATATCCTATCTGATATTGCTTTTTCATACGGCGAAATCAATATTTATACTGTGTTGGAGGGGTTTCGGAGTAATTGACACCACCTCCCAAATAAGATAATATGACTTTTGAGGAAAGCCTTAGACCTTTTCCATATGGGAAAGGTTCATTTTTTGAAGAGTTTAGTGAATATAAACATGAAATACTGCAATCATCCTTCATAAAAAGAAACAGGCTTCTGAGTTGTTTTGTTTTATAGTTTTTTTTATTTGGCCTGTGTGATTATAAAGGAACTCCTTATACAGTGTCAGACTAACCATAAGGGAGGTTGTTATACTTGTCTATTAAAGGGCGTCATTTGTTTACTTCCGAGTCCGTGACGGAGGGGCATCCGGATAAAATCTGTGACCAGATTTCCGATGCGGTATTGGATGCATTTTTAGCTAATGATCCAAATGCACGTGTAGCCTGCGAAGTAGCAGTAGCAACTGGTCTTGTTTTGGTGATCGGGGAAATCAGTACCAAATCTGAGTATGTAGATATTCCTGCCATCGTACGCAACACCATTAAAGAAATTGGCTACACACGTGCAAAATATGGTTTCGATTATAATACTTGTGCAGTGTTGAGCTCACTTAATGAGCAGTCAGCTGATATTGCTCAGGGTGTAAACTCTGCACTAGAGCACCGTGATCCAGCACAAGTGGCTGAAGAAACGGCAAATATTGGCGCGGGTGATCAAGGGTTGATGTTCGGTTTTGCTACGAATGAGACACCAGAACTGATGCCGCTACCGATCGCTTTATCTCACCGTATTGCTCGTCGCTTGTCTGAGGTTCGTAAGAACGGAACATTGGAATATCTGCGTCCTGACGGAAAGACACAAGTTACGATTGAATATCAAGATGAGAAGCCTGTACGCGTGGACGCTATCGTAGTATCCACACAACATGCGGAGGAAATCTCTCTTGAACAAATTCAGGCTGATATTAAAGAACATGTAATTATGCCAGTTGTTCCTGCGGAACTACTCGATTCCGAAACCAAGTACTTTATTAACCCAACCGGACGTTTTGTTATTGGTGGTCCTCAAGGGGATGCCGGTCTGACTGGACGGAAGATTATCGTTGATACGTATGGCGGATATGCTCGTCATGGCGGTGGTGCATTCTCTGGTAAGGATCCAACTAAAGTGGACCGTTCTGCTGCCTATGCAGCTCGCTATGTAGCGAAGAATCTAGTAGCTGCAGGTCTGGCTGATAAATGTGAGATTCAGCTTGCTTATGCCATTGGTGTGGCTACTCCTGTCTCGATTAATGTGGATACATACGGAACAGGTAAAATCAGTGAAGAAAAGATGGTTCAACTGATCAGCAACAACTTTGACCTTCGCCCTGCGGGGATCATCTCCATGCTTGATTTGCGTAAACCGATCTATAGACAGACTGCAGCATACGGCCATTTCGGACGTACGGATGTAGATCTTCCATGGGAACGAGTAGATAAAGCAGAATTACTTAGAGATCAGGCTGGATTGTAGTTAATCATACGTTCTTATAATACGTTAGGCCCGCAAGTTGGCACTTAGTGTCGACTGTGCGGGCTATTTTTATGTAATGAACAGAATTAGGATTGATTCTAATCATAGAGAAGTAGACTACTAAACTTTGTAAGCCCTTTAACCGAAATATAAGAATATACATAAAGACGTTAGTATGGTTTGAGAGGAGTCTATCACGGCATGAAAAGAAAAATTTCAATATGGACGGCGCTTTTTCTAGCGGGAGAACTGGTACTTGGAACAGGGTATCCTTCTATTGGAATCGGAATATCGGCAGTGCATGCTGCAGCGGAATTTGGCATAAGCGTGTCACCAGCACCTGGAGCAACCTATGTAAATATAGGATCATCTCTTAAACTAAGCTTTGACCGTCAAGTCAACCCACAGGCTGGAGAAATTACCATCACGGGACAGGGTGATAGTGCACCTTTTGTAACGATTCCTATTGGTGGCTATGGTTTAATTGGTAGTTCAAAAGACTACGAGCTTAAGTTAGGTCCAAACCAACAATTTACTCCAAATAAGGCATACACGGTCACAATTCCCAAAGGATTGTTCAAAGATAATGAGGGGAATGAATCAGGACTTACTTCATGGGCATTTACCACTGCTCCTGAGAGTAATACGGCTATTACCGCAGGTAACTTCTCACCGGCTAGTAATGCAAGAGTAGATGCCGGGAGTTTAAAGGAACTTAGTCTGACACTAAATAAGCAGCTGTTAAAAGGTGGAGGCTCTATCCGAGTCCTGTCCTCAGCAGATAATACAACAGTGCAAGAGTTCAGAATTAAGGATGATGACACCAGAGTTAACGTTCAAACTGATGCTAGCTCTACAACAGTTAAATTATCGTTGGATAAAGCCTTGGGAGCCGGAGGGAATTATTATGTTCTCATTGATTCCTACGCTTTTAAGGATGTTGATAATCGAACATTTTCTGGTATTTCTAGCGGAAATGTATGGAGTTTTTCTACAAAAGGTGTAGCTGAGATTCCGATGACTCCATCACCGGCTAACGGTACAGGTGGTGTATCTACCACAGGAGCGCTACAGCTTACTTTTGACCGTCCTATGATGCCTGCATCAGGTGTGATTACGGTGTCCCCAGGGGCTGCTAACGATGCTAGAACGAGATGGCTTAATGTGAACTCGCCAGCGGTTACTGGAGGAAGCAGTAGAACCATAACATTGAATCCGGCATCAGCAGCCTCACCTCTGCTAAATGGCACGCAATATACAGTTACCATCCCCCAAGGTGCTTTTTATGACCAAGATGGAAATGTATTTCCTGCCTCGGGCGCTTACACTTGGACCTTCACAACGGTATCTTTGACTGGACTTGGCGTAAGTGCATTGAATCCATCTGATCGAAGTGAATCTATAGCGAATAACAGATCCTTTTCGATCGCGTTTAATCGGGATGTGAATTACAACAGCGCTGTGGCTAGTGGTGTGGCTCTATATAAAAGTGGGGGATCTCAGGTGCCGGTTAACGTTACTCGGAGTACCAGCACAGCTAAAGAATATATCATCACACCTTCCGTAGCGTTAGATAGTGATTCAACGTATTACATTGACATCGCCAAAGGGGCTTTTGTAGATGCAAGTGATGCTAACGTTCTATATGAAGGATTAAGCGGTAAAAATTCATGGAGCTTCAAGACCTTGTCTCTGGACAAAACAGCTCCACAGCTCACATCTGCACAGCTTGAGAATAACCGAACCATTCGTCTGAAATATAATGAGACGCTCAATTCATCCATAGCGCTGCTGACTTCAAGCTTTGGAGTTACGGTCAATGACGAGAATCGAGCGATTGAAAGTGTCTATATTCAAGGAGACAGCGCTTATCTGGTATTGAGTACAGGAGTAGCTGTTGGGCAGATTGTGAAGGTCAGCTATAATGGCGGACTGCGGACAATTCAAGACCCAAGCGGAAATGCAGCGAGCACTTTTAGCTCTAAACAGATTACGAACTCTATCGAGTCCTCCATGCCGACACCTAAAGACGGGAGAATCACGGGTAGATCCGTAGTGTTGAATTTTAATGACACATTAAAACCGGTTTCCTATTACGCACATAACCAGTTCTCAGTGATTGCAGATGGAAGCTCACTTGGAGTCAACTCGATAAGTTCCAGCGGCAGTACAGTATATTTAACTTTGAGTAGTGAAGCATCAAATGGACAGAACGTCCGGGTGTCCTATTATGCAGGTTCGTATCCTTTGCAGAATTCTTATGGACAAAATATTGCGGACTTTACTGATTTCAATATCCGTAACAGCAACGATACCATTCCGCCAGTGTTCCAAAGTGCAACCGGAGGCGGCACTAAGATCATTTTGAATTATAATGAAGGCTTGTCTACAACCAGTCTCCCGCTGAATAGTCAGTTCTCTGTGTTAGTGGGCAGCACGCCTAATTATGTGACTAATGTATCGGTTAGCGGCACTCAGGTTACTTTAACGCTTCAGACTGCGCTGACAGTTAATCAGAATGTAACCATATCTTATGTGCCGGGTTCTGCCGGGATAAGCGATTTGAATGGCAATCGGGCAGCGTATATTAACCTACAGCCTGTATCCATCTCAGAAAACAGCGGTACTACCATACCGGAGATTAACTCAGCGACCGTTTCAGGAGACGAGCTAACTGTTACTTTTGCAAAGAATATGCAAGCATCCGGTTCCCTCTACGCCAATCAGTTTGGAGTTAGAGCAGATGGCAGCAGCTTGGGTGTGCAATCCTACTATATCTCCGGCAATATTCTAAAAATAACGTTATCCTCTGTTGTAAAGACCGGCCAAACAGTGGACTTATCCTATATGTCTGGTGCCGGTACGATTAAGGATTTCAGTGGTAATGTACTGTCGTCATTCTCTGCACTGTCAGTTCAGAATCTGACAGGCGTGACAACCGGATCTGGAAATCGTCCATCCTATCTAGGAACACTTGCAACGAGTGAGTTTGGTAAAGAGTATGCACTACTAAAGAGTGATTCTTCGCAAATTGTGGATGACCGCTCTTTATATAATCAGTCTCTAAAAAGATATACTTTAAATGCAGATCGAATAGCTGCCAGTTATGAATATCTGTCTAAGATGAATAATGATATTTTGGCATTTGAGGTTCCTTCCACGGAACAAGCAGCTTTTGTGACCGTTCCGCTAAAACCATTGCTCGACGCGGTGAACCGTAATAAAAATACAAAGTTTATGATTCGACATGGAGATAACCTATTTAGTGTGGGACTCAATGATATTGATATGAGCGGACTTGCAAGTAGCTTGATCTCAGATAGTAAAAATATTTCACTTGTGTTCCGCTTGGATAAAGTTCCAGCAGGCACATTTACACCTTTTGAGCAAAAGCTACAAACGATGGGGATGCGAACCATTACAAGTCTTATGGATGTCCGGGTGACAGCAATAATTAGTGATAATTATGCGAATGCCAAGGCACTGACAGTACCAGGAGAATATACCGTACGTACTACTTCTTCATTAAATAGTGCGCAAACATCTGCGGCCAGATTAGACCTCTCCTATTACGATGCGGCTTATCTACCTACAAAAGTCAGTACGGTCGGCAACTATACGGTTATCCGTGCTCGTACCGCTGGTAATCAGATATTAGGGACCTTTTTGTCCACCCGAACCTTTACGGATATGGGTAAGCATTGGAGCAATGCGATTGTTGCTGAACTTACCGCTAAGAATATTATAGATAGCAGCTACGGTAGTGCATTTAATCCAGAGAAAAAAATTACCCGTGCTGAGTTTGCTGTTATGCTTAGTCGCGGTTTAGGTTTGCTGGGAGATCGTGAGACCGCGCAACGCTTCCGGGATGTGCAGCCTTCCACACAAACTGGAGACTACATTGGTGCAGCGGCTAAAGCAGGAGTTATTACAGGGAATACGGACGGGACCTTCCGTCCGAATGATAATATAACACGCGAGCAGATGGCGATTATGATGATCCGTGCGATGGAATATACCAATCATCCTATTACGCTAAGCGGTACTTCTGCCTCAACGCTTGCAAAATTCAAGGATAAGTCGAAGATTCAGAATCAAAGCGCTGAGTTCGTCGCCAAGGCAGTGCAATCAGGGATAATTTTGGGCATGACAGCAAGTGAGTTCCAGCCTCAGGGCAATGCCACCCGTGCTCAAGCTGCCGTGATGCTGCAGCGGATGCTGAAACAGGCAGATTACCTGTAAACAACTCTTGTAACCAAAGAATCAATTGGTAAAGTCCGGCAATTATGCCGGGCTTTTTTTTGTCGTCTAATTATGACAATTTCGACTCTATAAAGCTTGAAATCTCTCAATTTCGCAACTTTTTGGCTTATTTTCAGTCTATTAAAAGAGTACTAGAAAAATAGGAACCAGTTTCCAGACATTGATATGGACTGATAGAGTACAAAAGAGATGGGAGAGTTACGTTGAAATGAATGAAGTTTTCATGGAGAAGAAGAGTAGCGATGTTGTACGGGGAATAAGATTATCTTCCACTAAAAAGTGGATTGCTGCTTCATTGGCTGGTGTGTTATGGATTATGCCCGTAATCGGCAGTGAAGGTATGATGCTGTTTGGTCAGGGGTCTGCACCAATCGCAGCTGCAGCCACAGCTCCTTTTAAAGTAAGTAAGCTGGGAGAAGAAGTGATTACTTCGGGCGCCATTATGATGAAATATAAATATACTACTACACGTTCTGGAGCGAGTGCTTCTGGGCTTGCGGATGTTATTCGAGTAGATCTTAACAACCCATATGTTTCTTTAGATGTGATGACGGGTAAAGGCGGAAACCTGACTACACGGCAAAGTACTGGTGGAATGGCTAAGGAAACTGGAGCCGTAGCTGCTGTAAATGGAGATTATTTTAATACAGGCGGTGAGGGTGCTCCAATCGGTGGACAAGTATCAGGTGGAGTACTGGTGTCTACCCCTTCACAATTGAATGGAATGTATGCCTTTGCAGTGACAAAAGATCGTAAACCTATTATTGACGAGTACAGCTTCGAGGGGATGGTAACCGCACCAGATGGCGCACAGTTTGAGATCTCCGGTATCAATAAAGGTGCTTATAGCCCTGAAGGCGGAAGCTCGACTTATAGTCATGCTAATGCTATGTATATCTACACAGATGTATGGACTGCTCTTGATCGTCCTAAAAATAGCTCTACCACTCCAACTGAGGTACTTGTTGAGAATGGTGTAGTTACTCAAATCTCAGAGAATGCTGCACTTCCTACGGCGGTTCCTAAGGGAGCTTATATTTTACGGGCACATGGCTTAGCCGCACGATATGTTACTGCGCATTTGGCAGTAGGACAACCTGTTACCAGCGAGTATTCTTTGAAATCCAAGACTACTCAGCAATCGCTCGATCCTGCGAATCTGCAAACGATGATCGGCGGACATACAATTCTAGTAAATAACGGGAAAGCAGCAACGTTTTCGCGATCAACTAGCAGTATTGGTGGCTATCGTGCACGTACGGCTTTAGGTTACTCACAGGATGGACGGTATGTATATATCATAGCTACTGAGAAAAATGGCAATAGTTCAGGGATGTCTCTAACCGAATTGCAATCATTCATGACCAATATTGGAGTCTGGAAAGGTCTTAATCTCGATGGAGGCGGCTCTACAACGATGGTAGACCGGCCCCTCGGTGAAACCTCTACTACACTCACTTTTAATACAGAGTATGGCACAGAGCAACGCAGTATCGTTAACGGGCTTGGTGTCTACACTAACGCACCGCAAGGTGAAGTCAAAGGAATCAAAATTAGCGGAAGTTCCGCACTGCTGGTTGGACAAAAGGCAACATATTCTTTAAAGGGTTATGACACTTACTACAACCCTATTGATGTAGCAGCAGGTAATCCTACATGGGTATCAAGCGGCGGAAGCGCAACGGTAAGTGCAGGTGAAGTAACGGCAGTGAAGCCAGGTACCGTTACCTTAACGGCTAAAAGCGGTTCTGCAAGCGCCTCT
This sequence comes from Paenibacillus sp. FSL R5-0345, assembly GCF_000758585.1. Classification (NCBI taxonomy): domain Bacteria; kingdom Bacillati; phylum Bacillota; class Bacilli; order Caryophanales; family Paenibacillaceae; genus Paenibacillus; species Paenibacillus sp. FSL R5-0345. Next base: position 6,296,989 of record NZ_CP009281.1, on the reverse strand, counting down.
ACAACTGTTACAGTTCTGGGTGGTAATGATCTATCCAGTATGAGTGTAGGTACAGCTACAGCGCCACTGACAGCCGGAACTACTGTGTCTGTCCCTGTTACAGCGGCAACGAAGAGTGGAACAACTATCAATGTTCCGGATTCAGCACTGAAGTGGGAGTTTGTAGGCTTTAAGGGAGCCGTGAAAGATGGCAAGCTTACTGTAAACGCCGTTGATGCAGGGGTTACTACAGGTTATGCTATTGCCCGTTATGATGGATTTAGTGCAGTGGTTGTATTATCAACAGCAGCAGCTACAACATGGGAAGATTTCGAGAAGGTAAGCTATCCAATCGACTTTACTACCAATGTTCCAGCGGTACAGGGTACTGCAACGATAGTGGATGGAACGGCTGAAAGAGTAGCCTCCAAGGTGCTGTCACTCAGTTATGATATGACGGCTGGCAGCGGCAAAATGTATGCTTATGCTCAGCTTAATGGTACAAGCGGCAAAACAGTTCCAGCGCTTGCAACTTCGATGTCGGTTGATGTGATGGGAGATATGAGCTTGAATTGGCTGCGTGCTGAGTTTGTAGACAACAGCGGAGCTACAGCTTATGTAGATCTTGCAAAGATTATCGATTGGAACGGTTGGAAGAACATTAACATCGACTTGTCAGGCTCAGGTATTAAATTCCCAGCTACGCTGAAGAGACTTTATGTAGTCAATGTAGAGGAAGGTCAAGATGAACGGGCGAAGACAGGTACAGTTGCCTTTGATAATATCACCTTTACAATGCCTTCACTTTCCAGTGATGCGGGCTTACCAAAAGGTACGGCTTCTATGAGCATTGGCTCGAAAGCAATGACTGTAAATGGAAATAAGAAAGCTATTGATGTAGCTCCAATTGTAAAAGACGGCAGTACCTATGTGCCAATTCGGTATGTACTAGATGCTTTCGGAGGCAGCGCTACTTGGGATCAGGTGAATAAGAAGATCATGGTATTACGCGGAGCCAAGGCACTGGATCTTACCGTAAATAAAAAAGAATATCTGCTGAATGGTAAACGTCAGAGTGCTGAAGTAGCACCTATCATTTTGCAAGGTAGGACTTTAGTACCGTTAAGACTAGTTTCTGAACAGCTAGGATTAACTGTAAAATGGGAACAGAAAACGAAGACCGTAACTATCGAATCGTGATATGTTAATATAAAGGAAAACCTTTAAAACGATTCGATAGAAAAGGGGCAAGCATCCGTGGAATTTCAAGCCGATGCGATTGATCGCGTCATTAAAAATACCATCGACGTGATGGAGAGCAGCAAGTATCAGATTTTTGAAATATTGCAGGTTGCACGTGATGAACTTGCTGCACTCAATAAAGAACTGCAGCGGGTCATGGACGAAACGGATGAGACATTAAAAAAAGTAGATAAGCTGGAGCTGCAGTATCACCGCTCCAGAATCCGGCTGACAGAGGTCAGCCGGGACTTTGTCCGCTACTCAGAGAAGGATATTCGTATAGCCTATGAGAAGGCTACGGAGCTACAGCTCGAACTCATGATGACGCGTGAGAGAGAGGTCTATCTTCGATCAAGACGTGATGAATTACAAATGCGAGTGCGCAGTGTCGAAAATTCTGTAGAACGTGCAGAGTCAATTGGTTCGCAAATGAGCGTAGTGCTCGAATATTTGTCGGGAGAACTAGGTCAGGTGACGAGAATTGTCGAATCTGCGAAGAACAGACAGATGATAGGACTCAAGATAATCCTGGCTCAAGAGGAAGAACGGAAGAGAATTGCCCGGGAAATTCATGATGGTCCTGCTCAAATGCTGGCGAATCTAGTCCTTAGGACGGAAATTGTAGAAAGAATGCTGGTAAAGCAGGAATTTGGGTTGGTGCAGGACGAAGTAATAGATTTGAAAGGACAGGTTCGATACAGCCTGGAAGAAATGCGTAAGGTCATCTTTAATTTACGACCGATGGCTCTCGATGATTTGGGATTAATTCCGACTTTGCGGAAATATGTGCATGATTTTGAGGAGAAGACGAAGCTGAGGACGACCTTGGAAACCAGAGGTCAGGAACATCGACTATCTTCAGCCATGGAGGCAGCGGTATACCGATTGGTCCAGGAAGCTCTGTCTAATGCAGCTAAACATGCCTACCCGAGTTTCGTATTGGTAGAGATTACTTACCAAGCGCAGTTAATTAAGATTGTGATTAAGGATAATGGATTAGGTTTTAATGTGCAGAAATTAAAGAATCCGCAGGGCAATCGTGAAAGCTTCGGGCTAGTTGGTATGCGGGAACGTGTAGAGCTGCTTGAAGGCAGAATGGAAATCATATCAGCCGAGAATCAGGGGACAACAATCGTGATCCACATTCCGACGAACGTGGAGAAAGGGAAGGAGTAATGTGATGGAGAACTTAAACTCTACTAAAACGCCCATTAAAGTTCTTTTGGCGGATGATCATCAGCTTTTTCGTGAAGGGCTGAAACGTATTTTGAATATGGAGGAGGATATCGAAGTCATCGGTGAATGTGGTGACGGTATCCAGGTATTGGAGTTCTGTAACGGAACTAAACCAGACATCGTACTGATGGATATTAATATGCCTATTGAGAATGGCGTGGAGGCTACTCAAAAACTGCGGGAAATGTTCCCGGAGGTTAAGGTTATTATTTTATCGATTCATGATGATGAGAGTTATGTGTTTGAAACCCTTCGTAAAGGCGCCAATGGTTATTTACTGAAGGATATGGAGGCCGAATCCCTTATTAATGCGATCCGTTCGGTCTGTGAGGGGCACGCCTTTATCCATCCAAAGGTTACCGGAAAGCTAATCAATCAATTGCGGCGCATGACTTACCTTAATGAGACTGGAGTAGCTGCGGATACAGTAGTGAAGGAAGCCGGTGTTAAATTTGTAGCCGGTGACAACAATCCTCTAACACGTCGCGAAGCGGAAGTTTTGCGGCTAATGGCGGAAGGTAAGAGTAACAAAATGATCGGTGAGTATTTATTTATTAGTGAAAAAACGGTCAAAAACCATGTGAGTAGTATTTTGCAAAAAATGGAAGTGGATGATCGTACGCAAGCTGTAATTAACTCGATCAAATATGGTTGGGTAACTTTATAAAAATATCTACAGATTTACGTTACATATAGGAATCAAATCAAGGAGAGCATAGCTTGTTCCTCTAAAATATAAGAAAGTATAAGTTTCACAACATACTTTATGTCTTATATTTCTCGCTTAAACGCTTACCGTCCTTGCAAGGACGCCGAAGGCGTTTATGCTTGACAGGGACTCTGGGCAGTCACCGACCTTTTAAAGCCGGCATATAGTGTTGGTATACAGAGGAGGTGCATCTCCATGGTAGCCCAGTTGATATGGATTGCGGTTGTTTATGTATCCGCTGCAGTGATTATTCATATGCTGCATAATCGGCAGAAGGTGCGGCAGACACCGCAGTCCGTGAAATGGATTCATTATATTTTCATTACCCGCAATCATGCATCTGTTGTGGAATGGTACATTCGAGCGCTGACATTTCAAGCTTTTTTAACCGGAAAACGATTTCGAGTAACGTTCATGGATGATGGCTCAAGCGATGGAACCCTTGGAATTGTTTCCAGGATGGCTGATAGTGGCTGCTCTATCGATCTTGCAACATCTATGTACACTTTTCAGGTGAGTGAAGAAGAGTTGCTGCAACAAGGGATTGTGGTAGACTTGCGGTTGTCAGGGCAGTCTGGCTCGTTGCCTTTTATGGGGATGGCAGGAAGTAGGGGATGCGAATCAAAGCGCGACAGATCTTAAGTAAATATGTAAGTTACGGGTGAAGCACACTCTCCAAGAAATGGGGGAGTGTGCTTTTTGCGTTTACGCTAAGGGAAGTGGTGTAAGCAAGAGTGATTAATGGTGAGAGTTAAGGAGGCGCGTTATATGCGAGCTGCTGTATATGCCTTGGAATGTAGGGGCACCTGGAGTGTATGGATTTCTTTAGACCTTACAGTAGATAGATGGTGGTGGTTCAGCGCTAGCTCGTTGAGCCAAGGTAGGGGCTTAGTAACGGTGGACAAGCTGGTCTTATTATCTTCTGCACTGCCGCTAGGGTGGGCGGTGAGGCTACGCGATTGCTTCAAACAAAGAGGGGGGATGAGGAGCTGGGGGACTAGGGAGTGGGGGCAATATGTGAGTAATGTCCTTGAGCCTGAGTTGAAAGAGGAAAGGGAGGTAGGAGGAATTGCGAAGGAAGAATTGCTTTATGATGGGATTTCGTTATGGCGGCTTTCTGAGCAAAGAGAGGTATGTATAGAACAGGATAAGAAGAACAATGATTGGAGAGGAAATGATCTCGATTATGCTTTGCTTGAATCGGAGGCAGAACAACTATCGTGGGTGGTGGCTGGGCGCTCACTATTGCAACCGGAAATAGAAGCGCTGCTGGCAGAGGGATTGCCGGCGCTGACAGGTCGTTGGCGCCAGGCGGCACAACTGGCGCATTTGCAGGGGCGGCTGCAGCTGACAGCCGCCGTGGGTAGTCACGCCCCGGCTGCGCACGGGGCGCGGGCCCGCCAGCTCCCTGCGGGTGCTGGCGCTCTGGCGCGTGCGGCGGCTAGGCTGCCGCACGTGTGGTGGCGCGGCGCTGTCGCTCGCCGCGCGGTTTCGCGCTGCCTGCGCTGCGGCAGCGCCCCGACCGGCCGCACGGCATGCGCCGCGTGCGGCCTTATGGGCTGCGCCTATTGCGAGGCCTGCCTCGCACTTGGGCGCAGCCGGGCTTGCGCGCTGCTGCTGCGCAGCGCAGCGCTTCCGGCCGTGCGGTGCACGGCCGTCCTTGACCCCACCGCGGCCGCAGGCCGGTGGGGGTTAAGCCCAGCGCAGGCGGGAGCCGCTGGCGCTGCGCTGGGTTTTCTGGCGGAGCGGCGTGAGCGCTCCGCCAAAGCGTGCCCAGAGCGGTTCCTGCTCTGGGCGGTGACGGGAGCCGGGAAGACAGAGATGATCTTCCCGCTCCTAGAGGCTGTGCTCGCCGCTGGTGGGCGGGCGCTCGTAGCGACGCCGCGGCGCGACGTCGTACTCGAGCTCGCTCCGCGACTCGCCAAAGCTTTCCCGGCGGAGACTCTCGCCGTGCTTTACGGCGGCAGCGCAGAACGCTGGGTGGGTGGTCGCTTAACGCTCGCGACTACCCACCAGCTGTTGCGCTTCCATCGAGGTTTTGATCTCGTAATCATTGACGAGCTGGATGCGTACCCCTATCACAATGATCCTATGTTGGCTTATGCTGCCGAACAAGCCTGTAAGGCAAATGGATCTTTTATCTACTTATCAGCCACACCACCACAAGAAATGCAGCGGTTGGTACGCTCAGGCAGACTACCACATGCCAGAGTGCCTGTCCGTTTCCATGGTCATCCTTTGCCTATGCCGCAGCATCTGACCATGACATCCGTTCAAACATGCCTAAAGCGTGGGAGGGTACCTAGATCTCTCATACATACACTTCGTAAGTCGCTCGAGCGAGAGGCGCAAATCTTTTGTTTTGTGTCGCGTATTGCACATATTGAAGGATTACTGGTTCTGCTTCGTCGGAGCTTTCCCGGCGTAGTCATCGAAGGTACTTCCTCCAAAGATCCCTTCCGGACAGAGAAGGTAACTGCTTTCCGTAGCCGCGCGATCACCTTATTAGTAACGACTACGATTCTGGAACGAGGAGTTACAGTGCCTCGCAGCGATGTATTTATTTTGGATGCGGACAGCGATCTTTTTGACGAAGCCTCCTTGGTTCAGATGGCGGGTCGTGCCGGGCGATCTAAGGATGATCCTGCCGGGCGTGTTGTATTTGCTTCTCCACAATGGACCCGATCCCAACGTGGAGCAATCTCCCAGATCCGAACTATGAACATTATCGCTCGCCGCAAAGGATATATCAGTAAGGATGTGTCGAGATGAATTCTCTGTTCTCATGGTTAATTAAATCTAAGGCACTCTTCTCCCCCTCCGTGACTCCTTGCTTAACCTGTGGCAAACGTAACTCTGGGTCCTCACAATTTCCTGGAGTTTGCAGAACTTGCGTAGAATCCATTCCTTGGATACGATCCCCTCGTTGCCTGAAATGTGGTCGGCATGTCGGTTGTCCTGACTGTTCCCGTAGTAATGAACCGTCACCGATTATTTGTAATCGGAGTGCAGTGGCCTACACAAGCGTTATGAGGGAATGGTTGGGGCAGTATAAATATCGAGGCAATGAACGATACGCCCTTTTACTTGGTCTCATGCTGGACAGAGCGTATCTAACCTTGAAAGAAGAGAAACAGAGTGTTTTTTTATCCCAGAAATCATCTATCATTCATTACTTCAAAAATAAAAAAGATATACAAGACGGCTCTTGGTCTGCTGATTTGTTAGTGCCAGTGCCTGTCAGTGATTCTCGGCTAATGGAACGGGGGTTTAATCAAGCGGAGAGACTGGCTGATGTCTTGTCTAGACGTAGGAAGGTTCCCCAGCTTCCGCTGCTGATCCGCACACACCATACCGGAAAACAAAGCTTTAAGAGCCGAGCGGAACGACTGACCGATATGAAACACGCTTTTGCAGAGAATCCGGCAGTAACAGCACAATTTGCAGATTGGCTAAAAAGGGAGGCACCTCTAAATCGTTCTGTTCGGATTATTATTGTTGATGATATTTATACGACGGGCAGTACCATTCGTGCGTGCGCTGAGATCATACAACAAATGGGTTCAGATTATGGTTATACGGTTGAGGTCTATAGCTTAACTTGGGCACGTTCCTAAGGAGAGAGAAATGCATGATTGTGAACACCTCCATTCATTATTTAAGGAGATTCATACGCTTAATAGCGTTTCTTCCGTCCCATAGACGAATTCTCTGCAATCATGTAATCTAGGAGCATGAGGATATTATGCATTGTACAGAATGTACGGAGAGGAGCGGCTGCTTGTTATGAATCTAGACAATTGTCCAAGGTGCGGCCGGTTGTTTGTCAAGAATCTTATGGGTTTGTGCCAGCCCTGCATCAAAGATCTGGAGCATGAATATGAGATCTGCGTGAATTATTTGCGGGAGAACAAAGGAACCAACATCCAAGAACTGTCCGATGCTACGGGAATTTCGATTAAGGAGATCACCCGCTTTATTCGAGAGGGCCGGATATCTATAGCTAATGCTCCTAATATGATGTATCCTTGCGAGGTGTGTGGAACACTGATTCGCGATGGGCATATGTGCGACAGCTGCCGTAGTCGGCTAAGGAAGGATCTTTCCAGTGCCGCCAAGGAAAGTAATGCTGAGGATACTACCAAAAAGACAACAGACGGCGCATATCGCGCCATAGATAAGCTGCGTGGCCTATAAATTCTGCAAAAAAACGTTTGCAGCTATAAAGAATGTTTCAGTCTACGCCGATAAACTTAGTAAAGATTATCGGCTTTTTTATATTAGAAGGAAGGTGAAGTTATGAAAATTAACGAGACCGGACGAATTAACGCGATTAATCCGTATCAACGCAGCGCCGACGCGCAAAGGCAGGAACAAATGAAGAAAAGTTCACGCAAGGATGAGGTTTCGATCTCTGATGAAGCAATTCAGCTCTTGCAAGCACAGAATTCTGGTAATGATGCTGAACGTGCACTTAAGATCGACAGTTTGAAGCAACAGGTCTCCGCAGGTACCTATCAAGTAGATGCAGCTAAGCTAGCAGAGAAACTCGCCCCTTACTTTAAGCAATCCTCCGAGAATTAGGTGAAACCATCCATGGCATTGACAACATTAATAGAACTATTGGAGCGGCTGGACGAAGTACATAACCAAATGCTGGAGCTGGCCGCTGAGAAAAAACAGACGATTATGGACAACAAGGTGGATGCATTAATCGACATCCTGAACCGTGAGTCCAAGTTAATGAAACTGATTGCACAGCTCGAGGAACAGCGAATCGCGGCAGCATATACCGTTCTGCAAGGCGTGGGTATTCGTTCCAACCTGAACCTGAACCTAACTGAGCTGTCCAGACTTATATTTGACCCTGAAGACAAGGCACGACTGCTGCATATTCAGCAGAAGCTTTCTGGCACTTTACACCGCTTGAAAGAAGCAAATGAGCTTAATCAGAAGCTGATAGAGCAGTCGCTTACTTTTATAGATTATTCTTTGGATCTGCTGGTTGGAAGACCGAATCAGGATATCACATATCATCGTCCGTCCGATAAGGGAAATAACGTAAATCGGTCGGGGATTTTTGATGCAAGAGGCTAGAATTGTACTGATGAAGTGTTCTGCTGGAGCAGGACATAAGGAGGAGTAAGAAGCATGACATCCACATTTCACTCGATAGAGACCGCGAGACGCAGCCTTTTTACTCAGACCGCAGCTCTTAATACAACTGGACATAATATCGCTAATGCGAATACCGAGGGTTATACCCGTCAACGTGTTAATATGAAGGCCGCTTTACCTATTGAAGCGTACGGATTTAATAAATCTACTGTTCCTGGTCAAATGGGCACTGGGGTGGAATTCTCGTCTATCGATCGGATTCGGGAAATGTTTCTGGATGATCAGTACCGTGGTGAGAATTCTGCATTTGGAAACTGGAAGCTTCAAGCAGATACCCTCTCTAAACTAGAAGCGATTGTTAATGAACCATCGGATACAGGTATTCGTACGGTGCTGGACAACTTCTGGAAATCCTGGTCTGACCTTAGTAAAAACCCTGAAGATCCTACTGCTCGTAAGATTGTAGTGCAAACTGCACAATCTTTGACTGATGCTATGAATTATATGAGCACGCAATTAGATAATCTCGATCGGGATCTTGCTACTAATATTGACGTTAAAGCAAAAGAAGCTCAGGGCTACCTGACCGCTATCGCAGACTTGAATAAATCGATCTATAAGATCGAAGGTATGGGCGATCAGGCAAATGATTTACGCGATCAACGCGATCTGATGGCGGACAAGCTATCCAAGATTGCTAATATTACCGTTGTGGAGACGGAAGCTGGTTATAACGTTTCTCTGGGTGGACAGCCACTGGTAGAGGGCGGAGAAGTTACTGCGAACGTAGATAGCGCATTTCTTAATAATGCTTACGCCGCCGGCACTTTGAAGGGCGGAGAGGCTTACGGAATGATTTTCTCCAAAAATACTTATGTTACCGACTACAAGAAACAACTCAACGATATGGCAAGTACGATTGCTACTGGTGATGTTGAAATTACAATACCGGCAGGTTCAAATCTTCCTGAAGGTACGGTGTTGACTACTGATGCTAAGATTACACAAGCAGATGGCACCGTAGTTACATTGGCTGCAGGTCAGGCTATGCCTAAGGGAGCAACAATGTATGAGGACGCCAAGACCATTGTTAAAGGCTTGAACGGACTTCATAAGTTAGGTTATGCGATGGATGGAAGCTCCGGCCGTGATTTCTTTGTAACCTCTGGTGACGCTGGAACGATCAAGTTGAATCCGGAAATTGCTGCGGATGTTAGTTTATTCGCAACCTCACTGCGTACTACTGTAGATGCAGCTGGCAACACGCAGGTCGTTAAAGGAAATAACACCTTGGCTCTTTTATTGACGAACCTCAAGGATAGTAAATTCACTACGCCGGACGGTAGCATTAGCAATACTGTTGGTGGGCTTCTTGGCTCCATGGTGGGTCAGCTTGGTATTCAATCACAAGAGGCTGCGCGTCAGACGGATAATTCAGATTATCTGGTAGAGCAGGTTAACTCCCGTCGCCAATCTGTCAGCGGAGTATCACTGGATGAAGAAATGTCGAATATGCTCGTATTCCAGCATGCTTATAGTGCCGCTGCGCGTTTTATGACTACTTTTGATGAACTGCTCGACAAATTGATTAATTCCACCGGCACAGTCGGCAGATAAAAGGAGATATAGCGTATGTTGAGAGTAACCTCTAACATGATGAATTCACAGCTTCTGCTTAACCTAAACCGTAACGCACGTACGATGAACGACACACAATTACAGCTTTCAAGTGGCCGCAAAATCAATAAGCCTTCCGATGATCCGGTAGGAATTACGTATTCTCTGCGTTATCGTGCGGAGCTTTCATCTAACGAGCAATATACTAAGAATGTAGATAGCGCTCTTTCATGGCTAGATTATAATGATACAGTTCTAGGGCAGGCCGGAGATGTTGTACAGAAGATTCGTGAACTGTCCGTACAGGCTGCGACAGGTAGTAATCCACAGTCTGCTCTAGATAGTATCAATGCAGAGGTTATGCAGCTGAAAGAACAGCTGGTGGATATTTCTAACAGTACACTGAACGGAAAGTATATTTTTAATGGTGAGCAATACAATACGAAGCCTTATGATTTTGCTAAAGGTGCGGATGGTACATACGATGTATCTAAGCCGATTACTACGGATACAGGGCAGATTCAGTTTATCGTAGGTGAAGACGTGCGTATGCCTATTAGTACGACAGGTAATGACGTATTCGGTAATACTGGGGATGCAGACAATTTGTTTGCAATCATTAATCAATTATCAGTTGCCTTGAAATCCGGTGATTCCAAAGGAATATCGGCACAACTTGGTTTAATTGATACAAGGATGGAAAAAATTCTGACGGCGCGCTCTGAAATAGGGGCCAAAACCAACCGTGTGGAATTAATGCAGGATCGGCTTAGTGATTTGAATATTAACTTAACGGATTTACAGGCTAAGACTGAAGATGCCGACTATGAGGGTTTGATTATGAACTCTAAGATTCAAGAGAATATCTATAATGCATCCTTGTCTGTGGGTGCAAAGATTATTTCCACAACTCTCGTAGACTTTATCAGATAATAGAGGTGGTTCTCGTTGCTACAACCGATATTGCAAATCCGTCAGACGCCTGCTGTGATTGGTATTGATGCTGATCCGGGCACTTACTCGATCACTCAGCCTAAAGCTGAGGTTAAAATAAAGACTACTGCAGGTGAATTAACGGTTCAATCTACTAGACCGGAGCTTACTATTGATCAATCCCGTGCTTGGGAGGCTTATAACGGTGGAAGGATGCTGGATATGAACAAACGGATTTATTCTGGCATTCAACAGTTATACCTTCAGGGAATTGCCCGAAAGGTTGAGCAAGGGAATCGGATGGCTCAGTTTTTTAAACCTGGCAATACGATTGCAGAAGTATACGGATCAGACACTGAACCACAATCCTTTCCGGAGACACGTGGTCCAGCATCGTATGCTAATGTGGAGATTCACTTTGAGACGAGAGCCCCACAAATCGAATTTAGTGCCTCAAAGGTTGATATTCAGGTTGATCGGCGTAATCCTGAAATTGAGTATACCCGTGGAAAGTTAAATATATATATGCAGCAATACGCTTCTGTTCAGTTTATTCCACCAGAATTGAATGTTCAATTGTAGCTTCTTAAGCTATAGATGTGCCAGAAAGCGCCTCTATAGCTTTTGTGCTATATATTATGTAATAGGATTTCTTAAGAAGCTAGTTTTGCGCTGCAAAACTTTTGAGGAGTGAATTACTTGATTATAGAAACACTATCTTGGGGTACATTGGAAGTAGATGAAGAGCAAGTATACCATTTTCCCAAAGGACTACCTGGCTTTGATGAAGAAATCGACTTTGCTTTGATCGCGATGGAGCAAACACCTTTTTGGTATCTCCAATCTGTTAGAAGCATGGGTCTATCCTTTCTGTTAGGAGATCCATTTGTTTTTTATCCGTCCTATGAGTTTGAGTTGCCGGATGATGAAGCTGAAGAATTAAGTATAAAAGATGGGATTGTCGTTCGTTGTGTTATCACTCTGAAGGAACAAACTGAACATTCGACGATTAATCTTCTAGCTCCTATTGTATTGAATCCTACAGCTCGTTTAGCTAAACAGATCGTTCTTCATAAAGCACCTTACCATACTAAGCATTCCTTGCTGCAGGAACAGTCAGTTATCGATGGAAAGGATGGTGGATGATATGCTCGTGCTTTCCCGCAAAAAAGGAGAGTCCATCGTCATCCAAGATCAGATAGAACTGACGATCTTAAGCGTAGATGGCGATACGGTAAAGGTTGGTATCACTGCACCTAAGCATGTTGATATTTTTCGTAAAGAGGTTTACCTTTCAATTCAGGAGACCAATCGTGAGTCAGTTGGTCCACAGCAGACTGATCTGAATGCATTGATCCATCGGCTTCGTAATGTAAATAAGAATGAATGAATGATTGACATATAGCACGTATCTATTCCAGAACCTGGGACTGTTTGAACGCAGACTCGGGTTTTTTATTTTATTTTGGAGAATTTACCCAAGAAATTTTAAAAAAACTTCGAATTACTCTAAACAGTTGGGTGCGTACAGTCGATATATGTATTAGACGCTGAGCCGGCAGGGCGGCCGACCTTAATGGTTCGGCGTTTACCACATGGATGTGGAACTAACTTAATTTCAGGGAGGAAATATCAAATGATTATTAACCACAATATCGCAGCTTTGAACACACACCGTCAATTGGGTGCAAATACTGCAGCAACTAGTAAAAATATCGAAAAATTGTCTTCAGGTCTTCGCATCAACCGTGCAGGTGACGATGCTGCTGGTTTGGCTATCTCCGAAAAAATGCGTGGTCAAATCCGTGGTTTGGATCAAGCATCCCGTAACTCGCAAGACGGTATTTCTTTGATTCAAACTGCTGAAGGCGCTTTGAACGAAACTCACAGCATTCTTCAACGTATGCGTGAACTTGCAGTACAATCTGGTAATGATACAAACACACTAGATGACAGAAAAGAAATCCAAAAAGAAGTTGAACAGTTGAAATCCGAAATTAACCGTATTTCCGAAACAACAGAGTTCAACACTCAAAAACTTTTAAATGGTAGCTTAGGTGTTACAGGAACTTCCACTGATAAGACTAAAGTTGACATTACATCTGCTACTGGTTTAGCAAAAGGCAATTATACTGTAACTGTTGATACAGTTGCTACTAAAGCAAGTGCAGCCGCTGGTACTCTTGATCTTAGTGGTGGTGTAGATGTTTCTGGTAAAGAGCTAGTTATTAATGGCACAAAAATTGATTTTTCAGGTATGACAGCTGCAACTACACAAGATGTTGTAAATAAAATTAATGAATACAAAGATAAAACTGGTGTGCAGGCGACTGTAAGTACAAACTTTGTTAAGCTTGATCAAACAGAATTTGGATCTATTTCAAATATTACAGTAGGTGGAGCTGATGCTGCTGACTTCGGAGGAACTGTGGCAGCTGGTGTAGATGCAGTTGCTACAGTAGTTGGTCCAAATGGAGCATCTGAGCAGGTAACAGGTATAGGCCAATCAGTAGGTTTCCATGGAGCTGAATTTATTGCTAATGCTACAACAGCTACTGATTCAGCAACTATCACAGTTGCTGGCGGTGGAGCAACACTTCAAATCGGTGCAAATAAAGACCAAAGCATGACAATTGACGTTAATGAAGTTAGCTCTAACACGCTTGGTGATAAAGCTAATAACAAGTTGGTAAAAGATGTTAGTTTGTTGACGCAATCAGGTTCAAACGATGCGCTTAAAGTCTTAGACGAAGCTATGAAACAAGTTTCTGGCGAACGCTCTAAACTGGGTGCGTTCCAAAACCGTTTGGAGCATACGATCAACAACTTGGGTGCTTCTTCCGAGAACTTGACTGCAGCTGAATCCCGTGTTCGTGATGTGGATATGGCTAAAGAAATGATGAACCAAACGAAGAACAACATCCTTGCTCAAGCTGCACAAGCTATGTTGGCTCAAGCTAACCAACAACCACAAGGTGTACTTCAATTGCTTCGTTAATCTTATAGAGTTACAAGGAGATCCTAGACTATCTAGGGTCTCTTTTTTTAGCAGAACTAAAGGAAATTGAAATTATAAATCATATTTATCGAAAAGACGTATTTTGTTAGTCAACATTTAGGGTTTCTCTCGGGGAAGCCTTATTTTTGTTTCTGACAAAAGGATGGTGAGGCAATAGCGGAGTTCAACCTAGAAAGGAGTCTACTTGGGATTGGTGATAGCCTAATGAGGGATTTTTGTTGGTGGGAGTATGAGGGTGGGTCTAATTAGGCGGTCTTGAGATGTAATGAATGTATGTGATAGATGCGGAGAACAGTGGCATCTTGTATTCTTCAATTGCATGACACTTGACGAAGCTACAATTAATAAGATAATTAACTCACTGTAAGGTTATTTAGCCAATTAAGGCAAGTTTCGAACGAAAGTAGAGGATGCTAGTCAGAATATGGTGGACACTCTTATGGAGGATCAGACCCATTAATGTATAACGATTAATTGAGAAAATACTTTTAAGTGTAAGGAGTTGCTTATCTACTACTTCTCTTCACAGGTTTAAATCCTAATGGTAACTGTACTTCTAGTTACCAACAAAGTGATTACTTTACGAGAGGATACATTAGGTTGGTATGAATTTTTTTGTTTTTTAGTCGACATTTTATTTGCTTACTTTTAGTCGACATGTATTTGCTTACTTAATGATAAGGTTCGGACATTGTTCCGTTCTTCACTGTAGTAAACCTAAGGATAATTTTACCTCTCGTATTAATCAAATGTATAGAAAAACCGATAGATATAATATAAATGAAAAGTTAACGTGGGGGGTTCCAGTATGGATGTTCGTCTTTCGAATTCTGTAAGTTATACTAAAAAATTGATGGAAACGGGGGGGACACCATCTGTTACTCCTATAAATGAACAAAAAGAAGAAACTATCAAGTTAGGACAACTACGCAGCAATGTTGAATTAAAGAAGTTGGAACGAGAAGGTATAGCGGTTTCTATGGGAGAGGAACAGGTTGTTAAAGCGCTAGATCGGGCGCTAAAAGCCTTACAGGGGCCTACGACTACATTTGAAGTTAGCGTACATAAAGAGACCAAAGCCATTATGGTAAAAGTACTCAATAAGGAAACTGGGGAGTTAATTAGAGAAATCCCTCCTGAGAAGACACTAGACCTCGTGGCAAACATGATTGAAATTGCCGGTATTATGATTGACGAAAAAATATAGATAGGAGATGATACTATGGTGACTCGGATCAGTGGGATGGTTTCTGGTCTAGATGTGGACACTCTCGTAAAGCAGATGATAACTGCTAAGCGTGTACCATTAGATAAATTAAATCAACAAAAGCAGATACTTCAATGGCAACGGGACAACTATCGTGAGATCAATAGTAAGCTTGTAGATTTTCAAAATTCTAAGTTAAAGAATTATGACAAGTCGACGGCATTAAATACCCAGACTGCAGTTGTAACTGGGAATACGACAGCATTGAAGGCCGAAGCAACAGCCGATGCTAACGGTATACCTATGAAAATGGAGATTACTGAATTAGCAAAACCGAGGTCTTGGGAGACAGTAGTTCCTAAAAAAGATGGATCAATACCTTCGTCTGCAACTAAGCTATCTGCGATTGCGGATTCTGCCTCTACAACACAAACATATAATATTGTTATCAATGGTAGTAGCATTAATTTTGATAAGGAATTGAGTATATCAGGGGTAATTGCGAAAATAAACTCAGATAGTAAAGCTAATGTAACGGCTAAATATGATGAGGTTACAGGTAAGTTTTCCTTGGCTTCAAAAACCTATGGGGATGAAGGTAAGGTTGATCTCACAGGTACAAACAGTTTATTGACCTTATTTGGATCAAGTGATCCTGCTTTCAAGGTTACAATTCCTCCAGAGAAGGCACAGATTACTGTAAATGGTTCACCAATGAGTTTTGATAGTAATAATTTCAAAATAAATGGTGTGAGTTTTACACTTTTGTCTAAAACGGATGGGGTAGCTACTACAATTAATACGCAAACAGACTCGGCGAAAGCTTTGGAAACTATTACGAGTTTTGTGAAGGATTATAATGAACTGTTAAGTGTGTTAAACAGTAAAGTTGATGAAGAGAAATATAAGGATTTCACACCACTTTCGGACGAGCAAAAGAAAGAAATGACGGATAATGATATTGAACTATGGGAGAAAAAGGCTAAGAGTGGATTGTTGAGGAACGATGAAATTCTGAAATCTACTATTGCTTCTATGCGATTTGAACTATCAAATAGGATGGGCGAACTTAGTTCGATCGGTATAACTGCAGGTCAATATTATGAGAATGGGAAGTTATATATTGATGAGGCGAAATTAAAGCAAGCCTTAGCAGATAATCCTCAAAAGATTATGACTTTGTTTCAAGGTGGTTCAGGATCTGATGGCGTATTCGATAAATTAACTACCACCGTAGGTAATACCTTGGATAAATTTGTTACTAAGGTAGGGACATCAAAGTTTTCGTCAGATTTAACCATTGCCTTTAAGTCAGATAGCTTAATGGGCAAGCGATTGACAGATTATAATACTAGGATTAAAACACTTCAGACTCGTCTCACTACTCTGGAGACAAACTACTACAAACAGTTTACGGCAATGGAAACTGCTATGAATAAATATAACTCTCAGTCTTCTGCATTATCTAGTTATATGGCAAATTAACCGATAGAGGTGACATTACATGATGACTTCTCCATATGATAAATACCGTCAGTCGTCTGTTCAAACATCAACTCCTGCGCAGTTGGTAATCATGTTGTATGATGGAGCCATTCGTTTTGCGAGAACAGCAATGGATGGACTAAGCAAACAGGACTATGAGAAGACCAGTCTGAATTTTGGCAAAGCTCAAACGATTATTAGTGAATTAATGAGTACATTGGACTACTCCTATGAGGTATCTAATAATCTTTATTCACTTTATGAATATACGAATTTCTTGTTAGTGGAAGCTAACATCCGCAAGAGCCCAGAAAAAGCGGAAGAGGCTATCGGCTACCTTACAGAACTTCGGGAAACTTGGCTACAAGCATCCAAAATCGCTGCAGGCCAGGGACAGGCTGAAAGTGCTCATGGATGAGTTAATTCAGAGCCTGAAGGAACTGACCTTAGGCATCACGGACAGACTTGATGAGACTACCTATGAGGAACTGGAGTTTTTTGTCGAGGATCGTCAGGAGCTTGTCGACGCTATTGCAGAACAAGCCGGAATTTGTAAGTCGACAACCGCACAAAAACAAGAAATTAATCGAATTTTGGGATACGACAATGTAATCTTAGACAGAATGAATGCTCTTCGTTTGGAAGCCCAAGACTGGCTGCAGAAGCGTAATCAGGCCAAGGTACAACGCAGCGCCTACGAGGCTGCTTATACCCCAGATAGTTTTTTAATGGATCGCAGAAAATAATTTATTTCGGTGTTTCACTATAGGAGTAGACGGGTATTAAATACCGTCTGCTTTTTATTTTATCGTTATACCAAATCTATTTCTTAATTAAGGAGAGATAAATGTCATATTTTACGTGGTAAATTATTGCATGTAAACATTTACTTTTCCAATTGACAATAAAGAAGTTGCGGTGGTATAGTCGATTTGTGAGCAAGACTCACGTTCATCTGATGACGAAGGGAATGTTTAATCAATGGAAGGTAAAGTAAAATGGTTTAACGCAGAAAAAGGTTATGGTTTTATTGAAACTGCAGACGGTGGCGACGTATTCGTACACTTTTCCGCGATTCAAACTGATGGTTTCAAGACTTTGGATGAAGGCCAATCCGTAGAGTTCGATATCGTTGAAGGTGCACGCGGACCACAAGCAGCTAACGTAATCAAATTATAATCATACGGCTAAGCCGACCTACATATAAGTAGATGGTTAGCAATTTAGACAGCGCTAGCAAGGATCTTGGGAACTCTCCCAAGGTCCTTTTTTTGTGTTTGGGGCCCCCGCAAAGTACCTGAGTATGCATCGAAGTAAAGCTCCACTTTGTGGGGATATTTTGTGCTCTCATAAACCTCCATTAAGGCTGTTAAAAGCTAGAAAATAGCGTGCTTTGTAAATTCATATTATGGAAAATGTTAGAACTCTTCGAAATGTGGGTAATAGTTGTACGTTGAGCTGTTTATCTTACCTCGACGCACACTATGTTAGCCTAGGTCAATACATCTAAGAAAAGATTCATATAGCCTATGCTATCAAAACTTTTAGGAGGATGATTAGCAGGATGAAAAAGAAGTTGCGCGGTCTTATGACCGGAGTTTTAGGAGTTAGTATATTATTAGGATCTCTTGGCAGCGTATCTGCCGCCTCCGTACCTAAGGATATTCAAGGTCACTGGGCCCAAGGTCAGCTACAGGAATGGCTAGATAGAGGATACCTTGGAGGATACCCAGACGGTACTGTTAAACCAAATAAGGCAATTACACGTGGAGAGTATGTGACTCTGGTAAATCGCCTGTTCGGTTTTACAGAAAAAGCAACTGTAAGCTTTAAAGATATGAAAAGTACAAACTGGAACTACAGTGAAGTGGCTAAAGCCGTGGAAGCTGGTTATATCGGAGGATACGAGGACAATACGTTCCGTCCTAATAGTCCGCTCACAAGACAAGAGGCAGCTGTAATGGCTGCAAAATTACTTAAATTGAGCACCAATACCACTACTAGCAAATTTAAAGACAATGCACAAATTGCAGCATGGGCAAAAGGTGCAGTAGCCGCTGCAGCGGATAAGAAGATTATTAACGGTTATCCGGACGGAACCTTCGGTCCTAAGAGATCGTTAACACGTGCAGAGGCTGTAGGTATCATCAATACCTCAGTCATCTATTACCCAGGTAGCGGCACAGGTGGTGGAGTAGTACCTACCCCAACGCCAACAGCTACTCCGACACCAACAGCTACACCAACCCCAACAGCTACTCCTGGCGGTAGTACTGGTGGAGGCAGCGGTGGTGGATCTGGCGGCGGTAACGGTGGTGGAGATGTCACAACTCCAACCGTAAGTGGGGCAACCTATGGTAACGTTGGTTCGGTAACAGCCGATGTATACCTGACATCTTCCGTAACAGGCTCAGTGTACTATGTTGTAGCTCCTTATACTGCTAACGTAACTGCACCGAGTGCATTACAGGTGGAAAAAGGACAAATCAGCAATGGAACTGCAAGCGAAATTCACGGAAGTGTTGCAGCTGTAGCCAAAACAAATGTTACATTCTCGGTTTACGGATTGAATCCTGGGACAGAATACGCAACATATATCGTAGCAGCGGATGCATCTGGCAATCTGTCTACTGTGACAACCGTTCGATTAACTACTGCTCAGGTAACTACAAACTCGTTTACGCTTTTTGAACCAGGACAAGTAGGTACTGTTACAGCAGATGTATATGTTAAATATGGTGTGACAGGTGCCGCTCCAACCCCAGTAAGATATGTAGTATTGCCTGCTAATGAAAAAGCACCTAGTGCAACACAAATTTCTTTAGGCCAGAATAGTACTGGTACAGCATTGACTGCTCCATGGACGGACACGCTTACGTTCGCTCCTGGTGTAAAACATACGCATACATTGACTGGATTGACAGCCAATACTGCCTATAAGGTATACGTTATTACAGGATCAGGTACGCAATTGTCACCTGTAGAAATCATTCAAATTCATACCAAGTAACTTAATCTTATACTGTCTCAGTTTGGGAATATAAGAATGGAATTCGTACTATAATAACGACAGGTTTACTCTTGGTCCGGTGAGGCGAATAGTTGCTCTTGCCGGACTTGTTTTATTTGTGAACACTACGACAATAATTGTTATCTAATTGTAAGGGCTGTAAGGAATTACTTTTTACTTAGCCTTAACAATTTGGTATAATGAAGGTGTAACTAAAGGAGGAGTGGCCATGCAATTCACCATTCGAGGTCAACAAATTGACGTGACCGACGCTTTGAGAGAGTATGTTGATAAGAAGCTCAGCAAACTTGAGAAGTATTTCGAAGCACCCCCTACCTCTGAAGGGTCTGTGACGCTTGGCGTAGTTCGCGGCCTTCATACGGTGGAAGTAACCATTCCGCTTGCTGGCGTGACGCTTCGTGCGGAAGATCGCAGCGATGACATGTATGCTTCCATAGATGCCGTTGTGGACAAGCTGGAACGTCAAATTCGCAAACACAAAACGAAGATCAATCGTAAGTTCCGTCAAGAGGGACTCAAGACGCTGTTTGTGGACGGAGCAAGTACCGCTGTTGCTGTAGAAGAACAAGATTATGATGATTTAGAAGTTGTGCGGAACAAGCGCTTTACGATGAAGCCGATGGATGTTGAAGAAGCGATTCTTCAAATGAATATGGTTGGACATAATTTCTTTGTGTTTTCCAATATCGACACCTCGGAAGTAAGCGTAGTTTACAAACGTGATGATGGTAAATATGGACTGATTGAACAGGGCTAAGATCCAATGATGCCAGTTATGCTCAAAGTATAAAGGGCTTCGACAGTTAGTCAGAACCTAAGAAATTTAAACCGAGCCCCTATTCGCTGCAAGCGAATAGGGCTCTTGTGCGTATAAGCGGATAGATTTGAAAAATGTGGCTGATACACCTTGTATTGCGGCATCTCTTACAAACTGTTACAATTTATGAAGCAGCGGAATCGAATTTATAAATGGCCCTTTCAATTTTGTGAGGATGGGCTCGGTTCCACCATCTGTGTTGCATGAAAGGGGTTAACCATGCTAGGACTTGTAAAGAAAATATTCGGAGACACCAACGATCGTGACGTTAAACGTCTCATGAAGACAGTCGATGTAATTAATGGATTGGAACCGGAATTTGTAAAGCTGTCTGATGAACAGTTACAAGCTAAGACAGCAGAATTCCGTGCCCGTATTGAAAAAGGCGAAACTTTGGAAGAAATTCTTCCCGAGGCATTTGCAACCGTGCGTGAAGCTTCCAAGCGGACACTTGGTATGCGGCATTTTGATGTGCAGCTGATTGGTGGTATGGCTCTGCATGAAGGCCGAATCTCCGAGATGAAGACTGGTGAAGGTAAGACGCTAGTAGGTACATTGCCAGTGTATTTGAATGCTTTGCTAGGTAAAGGTGTACACGTAGTAACGGTCAATGACTATTTGGCTCAGCGCGATAGCGCACAAATGGCACAAATTTATAACTTCCTGGGCATGACGGTTGGGGTTAACCTGAGCGGTATGGACCATGCTGATAAACAAGCTGCTTATGCCTGCGATATTACGTACGGCACGAACAACGAATTTGGTTTTGATTATTTGCGTGACAACATGGTGCTCTATAAAGAGCAAATGGTTCAGCGCCCTCTGTATTTCTGTATTATTGATGAAGTGGACTCTATTCTTATTGATGAAGCACGTACACCTCTTATCATTTCCGGACAAGCTGAGAAGTCTACAGAATTGTACTTTTCAGCAGACCGTTTCGTGAAAAAGCTTAAAGCTGAGGAAGACTACACAGTTGATATTAAAGTGAAGTCTGTAGCCTTGACTGAAAAAGGTGTAGCTACTGCTGAGCGCGCTTTTGGTATTGAGAACTTGTATGATCACAGTCATGTGACCTTGAATCACCATATCGTCCAAGCCCTGAAAGCAAACGTAATTATGCGTCGTGACGTAGATTACGTTGTAAACGAGGGTGAGGTCGTTATTGTCGATGAATTTACAGGACGTCTAATGTCAGGACGTCGCTATAGCGATGGATTGCACCAAGCGATTGAAGCGAAGGAAGAAATTGAAGTACAGAATGAAAGTATGACTCTTGCAACGATCACATTCCAGAACTACTTCCGTATGTATCGCAAACTGGGCGGTATGACAGGTACAGCGAAGACTGAGGAAGAGGAATTTAAGAAGATTTATGGTCTTGAAGTTCTTCAAGTCCCTACGAACAAACCGAATCAACGTGTAGATATGCCGGATGTTGTTTACAAGAGTGAGAACGGTAAGTTCAAAGCTGTTGTGGAAGAAATTGTAGAGCGTCACAAAAAGAACCAGCCTGTACTGGTTGGTACAGTGTCAATCGAGAATTCAGAGCTCGTATCTGAAATGCTGAAGCGTAAAGGTGTTAGACACCAAGTGCTTAACGCGAAGCATCACGCTGAAGAAGCGGAAATCATTACACATGCAGGTCAACCGGGTACAGTTACGATTGCTACCAACATGGCTGGACGTGGTACGGACATCGTTCTAGGTGAAGGTGTGACAGATCTTGGAGGTCTGCATATTATTGGTACAGAACGTCATGAATCGCGTCGGATTGATAACCAGCTGCGCGGTCGTGCGGGTCGTCAAGGTGACCCTGGTTCTACACAATTCTACTTGTCGCTTGGCGATGAGCTTATGAAGCGTTTTGGTGCTGACAACGTTCTAACTATGATGGATCGTCTCGGATTTGAGGAAGATCAGCCGATTGAGAGCCGCATGATCACACGTGCTGTAGAATCTGCTCAGAAACGTGTTGAAGGCAATAACTTTGATATCCGTAAAGTCGTATTGCAATACGATGACGTGATGAATCAGCAGCGTGAAATTATTTATAAACAACGCCGTGAGATTCTGGAGTCTGATAATATTAAAGATATCGTGCTTGAAATGATCAAACCAGTAATTGAGCGTATCGTTCTTGCACACTGTAGCGATGATATTCCTGAGAACTGGGAACTGCAAGAAGTTGCTGATTACGTAAACAGCAAGCTGCTTGAAGAAGGTGCTTTAACCCGTGATATTCTATGGGGTAAGGAAGCAGAGGAGATCATCGAGTTTATTTTCGAACGTGTGCTTGAGAAATATGCTGCACGTGAAGAACGTCTAGGTTCAGAACTTGTACGTGAATTCGAGAAGGTAATCGTGCTTCGTTCCGTAGATAGCAAATGGATGGATCATATTGATGCAATGGATCAATTGCGTCAAGGGATTCACTTGCGTGCTTACGGGGGTACGGATCCACTTCGCGAGTATCAATTCGAAGGTTTTGAGATGTTTAATACTATGACTGCTACGATTCAAGAAGAAGTAGCTACTTATATTATGAAGGCTCACATCGAAGCGAATCAGGAACGTCAATCCGTTATTGATGAAGACAAGATTTCTACAAACGGAGAGCCTGTTGAGAAACGTCCGGTTCATGTTGAGGCTGTAACTGGCCGTAACGATCTTTGCCCTTGCGGAAGCGGCAAGAAGTACAAGAATTGCCACGGTCAAAACGCATAAGATAAACGTTCAGTAGCACTCATAATCAGGAGTAAGATGTAAGTCTGTATCCCTGATGTCTATGGGTATACTAACCATAAAGAGCGGCTGGGCCCGGGGGTATCCCCCGTTTACGGCCCAGTCGCTTTTTTGGATGTTTAGTATTCGAGTGAATGAGGAATGGAGAGAAGGTTTGGAACTGGAGAAGCGTAGCGCTCGCCTTTATCTTCAGATTCCAACCGCAAGTGCGGTTATCTAATCAAGGAATCTGAGGATAACAGCGATCGGAAGTCCAATCCTTCTCGGAATGGCTAATCATTCACTCACGCACTAACTATCCATTAGAGCGAAGACCGTAACAACCTATTTTGAAAGGTGAAGTGACCTATGATAGAAGCGAATGTAAAGCAAGATCTGCGTGAAATAGGCAAGAAACTAACTGACCTTAGGGGGTCTCTTTGACTTAGATCTTAAGCAAGAGATGATTTCTAACTTTGAAGAAAAAATGGCTGCTCCAGGCTTCTGGGATAATCCAGAGCAAGCACAGAGTGTGATCGGCGAGATGAATGCTGTGAAATCTTCCGTGGATCAATACGAGAAGCTGCAACAAGAATACGACGATGCTGCGATGATGGCAGAGCTTGCGGACGAAGAAGGCGATGAAGATCTTGCGGCAGAGATTGGGGAGACAATCAGCAGCTTAGGCAGAAAAGTGGATGAATTCGAGCTGCAATTGCTACTTAACCAGCCGTATGACAAGCTGAATGCAATCCTTGAGCTCCATCCGGGTGCGGGCGGTACGGAATCCCAGGACTGGGGACAAATGCTGCTGCGGATGTATACCCGTTGGGCTGAAAAACGTGGATTCAAGGTTGAGGTGTTGGATTATTTGCCGGGTGATGAAGCGGGAATCAAGAGTGTCACACTGCTCATCAAAGGCTTCAATGTATATGGATATCTGAAAGCTGAAAAGGGTGTACATCGATTGGTGCGGATTTCTCCGTTTGACTCTTCTGGTAGACGCCATACCTCTTTTGTATCCTGTGACGTAGTTCCGGAAATTACGGATGACGTAGAAGTTGAGATCCGTACCGAGGATCTTAAGATCGATACGTATCGTGCGAGCGGTGCCGGTGGTCAGCATATCAATACCACAGACTCTGCGGTACGGATTACTCACTTACCTTCGGGTGTGGTGGTAACCTGCCAGAATGAACGTTCACAGATCAAGAACCGGGAACAAGCAATGAAGATGCTACGTTCTAAACTATATGAGCGCAAACTGCAAGAACAGCAGCAGCAATTGGATGAGATTCGCGGTGAGCAATCCGATATCGCTTGGGGCAGTCAGATCCGTTCTTATGTATTCCATCCATATAACATGGTCAAGGATCACCGTACTTCCGTAGAAACGGGTAATGTGGGTGCGGTAATGGACGGAGATCTGGATGCGTTCATCGATGGCTACTTGCGTAGCCAGATCAAGGTTGAGGCGGACTAAGGGATTTTTTCGGGAATATAGGAGAGTATAAAGTTACTCCATACTTTATCTATATATTTATTTTTCGGGGAAACGGATACCATTCTTTGATCTGAATGGGGTACCCGTTTCTTCTTACGTAGAGCAAGATGACACTTTAAGGAGCGCCATGAAATGCAAAAAATCAATTCTCGTAATAAACCCCCGCTGATTCCACTGAATGGACCTGTCCGTCATGTGGTGGATACAACGCTTATTCTGATCGGTTCGCTAATCACGGCACTGGGTTTTAATCTTTTTTTTCTGCCTAATCATATAGCTTCTGGCGGTGTATCGGGTCTTTCTGTATTGGCTGAAGCTTGGTTTGGGGCTGAACCAGCATTTACGCAATGGGCACTTAATATCCCGTTGTTTGTGCTCGGAGTAATCTTCCTTGGTAAACAATACGGCGTTCGCTCCTTGCTTGGGAGCTTTGTGCTGCCGCTATTTATCTTGTTGACAAAAGATTTACCTACACCTACAACAAATCCACTTCTAGCCTCCATTTATGGCGGTATCTGTGTGGGAGTGGGGCTTGGCGTCGTGTTCCGCGGACGGGGCTCGACAGGTGGTCTTACGATTTTGGCGCAAATCATTCAAAAGATATCGGGTCTCAGCTTCTCAGTTTCCGTTGTATTGCTGGATGGGACGGTTATTGTACTGGCTGCGTTTATTCTCGGTATGGAGCAAGCACTGTATGCGTTGATTGGATTGTTTGTGACAGGTAAGGCCATTAATGCGATAGAGGTTGGCTTCCGTTATACGAAGGTTGCTTATATTATCTCGGACAAAACAGATGAAATATCTGCGGCGATATTAAATGATCTGGATCGTGGACTGACAAAGCTGGACGCACATGGCGGGTACACTGGCGATGCACGTACCGTTCTAATGGTAGTGGTAGGCCAGAATGAAGTGTCAAGACTGAAAGCGATAGTCCAATCCGTAGATACAAGTGCATTTGTTATTATTACCGAAGCACATGAAGTGTTAGGCGAAGGGTTTAAAAGAGAAGCGTAATCTCTCCTACGGGGGAGGCGACGCTTCTCTTTTTTTCTAAATGAGGTTATATTTAGGATGAATAAAGTTCACATATTGTGTTGTATTTATATTAATAGGGATGTATAATAATACATATTTCTAAGACGGTATGCATTATATTAAATAATATATTCATGATAAGCAGGAAGTGGGGATGACAGTGGAAGGCAAGCTGAGGGCGGCGATTGTTGGATCAACGGGTTATGGAGGCGTAGAGCTGATTCGGCTACTACAAAGTCATCCTAAAGTAGAGATTACTTCGGTAATTTCCTCATCTAGTGCAGGGGATGCGATAGAGGAAGGGTTTCCTCATTTGACGGGCATTATTGACCGAAGGCTGGATGGCGTTGATCCGGTGCAGATGGCTGAGCGGGCGGATGTGGTTTTTACGGCTACGCCGTCGGGTGTAAGTGCAAAGCTGGTCCCGCAGCTGCTGGAAGTTGGACTAAAGGTCGTAGATCTATCCGGTGATTTCCGATTGAAGGATGGCGCAGAGTATGAGCACTGGTACAAACATACGGCTCCTGCTGATGAATACCTAGAACAGGCTGTATACGGACTTTGCGAGGTGTTCGGAGAGCGTGTGGCTGGGGTTGATTTTATATCTAATCCAGGCTGTTATCCTACTGCTACACTTCTTGGACTAATTCCTGCGATTCAGGCAGGCTGGATTAAGCATGACAGTATTATTATTGATGCGAAATCGGGGGTTACCGGAGCAGGACGCGGAACGAGTCTGATGGTGCATTATGCAGAGATAAACGAGAACTTAAAAACTTATAAATTAAATAAACATCAGCATATACCGGAAATCGAGCAGACACTCACGGAGATTGCTGGAGAAAAGGTAACCGTAACGTTTACCACACATCTCGTGCCGATGAGCCGAGGGATTATGAGTACGATGTATGCAGGAATGAAGGGCAATTATACGGAGCAGGATTTTGTGGATTTATATCGTGAATATTATGCGGGCAGACCTTATGTGCGAGTGCGCGATGTAGGTGTGATTCCGGCAACAAAAGAAGTTAGCGGCTCTAATTATTGTGATATCGGATTTGCGACAGATGCTCGTACAGGGCGGGTGACTATAGTCTCCGTCATTGATAACGTTGTAAAAGGTGCGGCAGGTCAGGCAATACAGAACCTTAATTTGATGATGGGATGGGAGGAAACCCTTGGCCTCGGCTACACACCTGTGTATCCATAAGGATCAGCGGTACAAATAACATGAGCGAGATTGAATTATTTACTACCTTGGAAGGTGGAAGCATTACTTCACCTAAGGGATTTAAGTCCGGAGGACTGCACTGTGGATTGAAAAAAACAGACCGCAACGATCTCGGAGTGATTCTTTGTGAGGTTCCAGCTACGGCTGCCGCCGTGTATACGACGAATGTTTTTCAGGCGGCTCCGCTGAAGGTGACGCGGGAAAGCCTTGTGAACGGAACGTTGCAGGCGGTGGTCGTGAACAGCGGGAATGCTAATGCCTGCACTGGTGAACAAGGTGAAGCCGATGCTTATGAGATGCGCGCTGCTGCGGCCCAGCATTTGGGCGTGAACGTTAACGATGTTGCTGTCGCTTCAACTGGAGTTATTGGTGAATTACTGAAAATGGACTGCGTACGTAGCGGTATTGCTGCAATACCAGAGAAGCTGGACGGTGGGGCTGCTGGAGCGGAGGAATTCTGTCAGGCCATACTTACAACTGATTTAGTTAAAAAAGAGGTTGCCGTGAAGGTGCTTGTTGGCGGTGTAGAAGTTATTATTGCTGGAGCCGCGAAGGGCTCCGGGATGATTCATCCTAACATGGCTACCATGCTCGGTTTTATGACTACAGATGCTGATATTTCAGCGGAAGATTTACACAGTTTGCTTCGTTCTGCTACGAACGTTACTTTTAATATGATTACAGTCGATGGAGATACTAGTACCAATGATATGTTAGTGTCGATGGCGAGTGGGCTTGCAGGGAATGATAAGCTGACTCAACAGCATCCGGATTGGGACGCTTTTGCCGCAGGATTCACGTATGTCTGCCAGACGCTTGCCAAAGCGATTGCTCGTGATGGAGAAGGTGCGACTCACCTGATTGAGGTTCAAGTGAATGGTGCAGTTCATGACGAAGCTGCCGCAGCGATTGCCAAGACAGTGGTAGGTTCTAGTCTAGTGAAATCTGCTATTTTTGGAGCGGATGCGAACTGGGGACGAATTATTGCAGCGGTTGGACGCGCGGGTGTTCCGGTATCGCCGGAGCGCGTAAACATTTCTTTAGGTGATATTGAGGTGCTACTGCAATCGAAGCCGGTTGTTTTTGATGAAGAGAAGGCTTTGGCTTATTTGCAAAAAAGTGAAACGGTGCTGATCACTGTAGATTTGCATGATGGAACCGGAAAGGCTACAGCTTGGGGCTGTGACTTAACTTACGATTATGTGCGTATTAACGCTGCATACCGTACCTAATTTGTGGCGGCTTAAGCCCACAAGGGAAGGATACCGAACATATGACGCTAAATAGTGAGCTTGAACTCATAGATGCATTAGATGGTAGTGGATTGTTTGTGATGAAATGCGGCGGCAGTACGTTGGCTGCTCTTCCTGATTCTTTTTTCGAAGATTTACGAGATTTGCAGCAGGAAGGCATTCAGCCTGTAATTGTTCATGGCGGAGGGCCAGCCATTTCAGAGAATCTAGCAAAGCTGGGCATTGAAAGCAGCTTCGTGAACGGTCTGCGGGTAACCACCGAGGCAGTACTAGATGTCGTAGAGATGACGCTGGCAGGGAGCATCAACAAGGCAATTGTAAGGCGAATTCAAGGAAGTGGCGGTCTAGCTCTAGGGCTGTCCGGCATCGATGGAAATATGATTACTGCTAGACCCGTAGCTAATAGCGCTGAAGTAGGTTTGGTAGGAGAAGTAACGGAAGTAAAAGCTGAGATCGTAACTGGTATTGTTGGGATGGGCTATATTCCTGTCATTGCACCTATCGGTGTAGATGCTGCAGGTCAGCGCTACAATATTAACGCAGACACAGCAGCAGGAGCAGTCGCTTCTTATGTAGAGTCTCCCCAAATGATCGTGGTCACAGATGTGCCTGGCATTATGAGTACCGTGGAGGGTCAGAAAATTGTACTTCCATCCGTTACCGTACAGGAAATCGAAGCTTTAATTGAAAGTGGAGAAATCTACGGCGGCATGATCCCCAAAGTACGGGCAGCTATCGATTGCATTCAAGGCAGCGTTTCAGAGGTTATCATTGTGGATGGAAAAGAACCGCGGGTGCTTAGCCGAGTACTGCAAGGTGAAGCGATAGGCACACGTATTATTCGTTCGTAGAATCATAGATGAAAATCATTTAGAGGTGCAGCCTGGTACACAGGAGCACAAGATGGGAGAGTGACTTAGAATGAGCAAGCTTACACAAGCTGAAATGGATTCGCAAGCAGGGGCACAGCAGACCGATACAGTAGGATCAGGTACACCGGATGTTGCAGCAGGCAAGCTTAGCGCGGTATTCCCTTCTTACGCCAGATATGATCTCAGCTTAGTTAAAGGCAAAGGTACCTGGGTATGGGATGATAAGGGCAATAAGTATCTTGATTTCACAAGTGGATTAGCTGTGACCAGTCTAGGTCATGCTCCTGAAAAAGTCGGTGCGAAACTGAAGGATCAGATTGATACGCTCTGGCATGTCTCGAACCTGTTCCATATTCCTGGACAGGACAAAGTTGCAAATCTTTTGACAGAGAATAGCTGCGCTGATCAAGTGTTTTTCTGTAATAGTGGGGCAGAAGCGAATGAGGCTGCTATTAAGCTGGCTCGTCGTTACCACCAGAAGGTAAAAGGTGTTGATCGTTATGAGGTCATCACATTTGAACAATCCTTCCATGGACGTACATTAGCCACACTGACAGCAACAGGTCAGCAAAAGGTAAAAGAAGGCTTCCTGCCGCTTCCAGCAGGCTTCAAAACTGTACCCTTGCATGATCTCCCTGCGTTAGAGGCTGCTATCGGTGATCATACAGCTGCTATCATGCTGGAGATGGTGCTTGCAGAGGGTGGCGTGCTAGAGGTAGAACCAGAGTTCTTGAACGCTGTAGTGGCACTGTGTAAGAAACACGGATTGCTTCTGATTGTAGATGAGGTACAGACAGGTATGGGACGCACAGGCAAGCTGTTCGCTCATCAGCATTATGGAATTGAACCAGATATTTTCACTTTGGCTAAAGGGATTGCTAGTGGGTTCCCAGCGGGCTTAATGCTTGGCAAAGGATATTTGCGTGATGCTTTCTCACCAGGCAGCCATGCGTCCACCTTCGGGGGAACACCACTCGCAACAGCGGTTATGGCAGCGACAATTGAAACGATGCTGGAGGATGAGCTTCCACAACGCGCTGAAGAAATGGGTAAGTACCTGACAGGTCTTTTGAAAGAGAAGCTGGCGGACTGTTCTTTTGTGAAGGATATCCGTGGTAAAGGTCTGTTGATCGGGATTGAATGTCAATCACCAGTGGGCGATATTGTTTTGGCTGGACAAAAGAAAGGCCTGTTGTTCGTGACAGCGGGTCCTAATGTCCTTCGCTTGCTGCCTAATCTATATGTAAGTAAAGAGGAGATCGACCAAGCGGTGGACATCGTCTCCGAACTCATTCATACTTATGCTAAACAAGCAAACGGGGAGGTAAGCTCATGAGTCAGGGCGTACAGAGTAACAAGCACACCATTGCACAGCAACTGAAAGGCCGTGATTTACTGGAGCTGAACGATTACAGCCCGGAAGAAATTACGTATCTGATTGATTCAGCGATTGAGCTGAAGAAGAAGCAGAAAAATGGCGAAGAATTTCAGCCGCTGAAGGGAAAGACGATTGGTCTTATTTTTGAAAAATCCTCTACTCGTACGCGCGTGTCGTTTGAAGTTGGAATGTATCAGCTGGGAGGGCATGCCCTTTTCTTGAGCAAAAATGACATTCAGCTTGGACGCGGTGAAACGGTTGGCGATACAGCACAAGTAATGTCACGTTACCTCGACGGAATTATGATCCGTACCTTCGGTCATGACAAAGTAGAGGATCTGGCTCGGTATGCTTCTATTCCAGTAATCAACGGCCTGAGCGACCTGGCACATCCTTGCCAAGTGCTGGCAGATTACCAAACGATTTATGAGCACAAAGGAAAGCTTAAAGGCCTGAAGCTGGCTTACATCGGCGATGGCAACAATATGGCGCATTCTCTGATGATTGGCGGAGCTAAGCTGGGTGTGGACGTATCTATTGCCGGACCGGAAGGTTATGAGCCGGATGCAGCGGTTGTAGCAGAAGCCCGTGAGATCGCTAAAGAAACCGGAGCGAAGATTGTGGTTACTCACAGCCCGCAAGAAGCTGTACAAGACGCTGACGTCATCTACACCGATGTGTGGGCGAGTATGGGCTTCGAAGAGGAGCAAAAGGCGCGTGAAGCGGCATTCAAGGACTATCAGGTCAATGAGGAGCTTGTAAAAGGCGCGAAGAGCGATTATCTCTTCCTGCACTGTCTGCCAGCCCACCGTGAGGAAGAAGTCAGCACAGGCGTGATTGACGGCCCTAACTCGGTCATCTTTGATCAAGCGGAGAACCGCCTGCATGCGCAAAAGGCTTTAATGGCTGCTCTGATGGGATAAGGAATTTAAATAATATAAAATATAAATCACTATATAAATTGAATTAATGTTGAGCGAAGTTAGGTTTTGGACGATAGAGTAATGGAGCGGAATTTTTGGAACTGTAGGAGCGTAGCGTTCGCCTTTATCATCAGATTTCATCCGCATAATGCGGTTTGAAATAAAAAAAATCTGATGATAACAGCGACCGGAAGTCCAAACATTCAGCGTAGTTGCGATTAATCGTTAAAGTGCTAGCGAGAGCACGGTTATTTTAATTTATACCCCCCACACGAAAGGAAGTTGCCACACCATGGCTAAAGAAAAAATTGTACTCGCCTATTCAGGCGGACTAGATACATCCGTTATTTTGAAATGGCTTAAAGAAACTTATGACGCGGAGATCATTGCCTTCACTGCCGATATCGGCCAAAAGGAAGAGCTCGACGGTCTGGAAGAAAAAGCGCTCGCTACTGGCGCTTCGAAAGTATACATCGACGACCTGCGTGATGAATTCGCTAGCGATTTCATCTACCCTATGTTCCAATCCGGCGCGCTTTATGAAGGTCAATACTTGCTCGGAACTAGTATTGCTCGTCCACTGATCGCTAAGCGCATGGTGGATATCGCCATCGCAGAAGGCGCAACGGCTATCGCGCACGGCGCGACAGGCAAAGGGAATGACCAAGTGCGTTTCGAGCTTGGTGTAGCTGCATTGGCTCCGAACATCAAGGTGATCGCACCTTGGCGTTTGGAAGAGTTCCGCAATCAATTCCCGGGTCGTGCGGAAATGATCGCTTATGCGGAAGCTAATGATATTCCGGTACAAGCCTCTGCGGCGAAGCCGTATTCGATGGACCGTAACCTGCTGCATATCAGCTATGAGAGCGGCGTATTGGAAGATCCTTGGTTCGATCCAAGCGCACCAGAGAACAAAGGAATGTTCCTGCTGAGCAACGCTCCTGAGGATGCTCCGGATGAAGCGGAATATTTGGAACTCGATTTCGTTAAGGGAGACTGCGTAGCCCTGAATGATGAGTCCTTAACTCCACTTCAAGTGATGGAGAAACTGAACGAGCTAGGCGGTAAACACGGTATCGGACGTGTGGATATGGTTGAGAACCGTTTTGTCGGCATGAAGAGCCGCGGCGTGTATGAGACTCCGGGTGGAACAATCCTGTTCGTCGCTCATCGTAAAATGGAGTCCATCACGATGGACCGTGAAGTGATGAACCTGCGTGATAGTCTGATCACTCGTTACAGCACTTTGGTGTATAACGGTTTCTGGTTCGCTCCAGAGCGTATTGCACTGCAAGCTCTTGTAACACAGAGCCAACAAAATGTAACCGGTACTGTTCGTCTTAAATTGTACAAAGGCAACATCATCGGCGCTGGAGTGAAGAGCCCAGTCAGCCTGTACAACCCTGAAATTGCAACGATGGAAGCTGATCCTACACAAGCTTATGATCAAGGGGATGCAACTGGGTTTATCCACTTAAACGCATTGCGCCTTAAGGTTTCTACAGGTGTAAATGGAGCTTCGAAATAGAACGATAACATAAACTTAAACGGGCAACCCCGAAGGCCGTTCCTCCCGTCAGGATAGGAGCGGCCCTCTGGCGTCCAAGAGGAGGAAACTACAGGTGAGCAAGCTTTGGGACGGACGGTTTACTAAAGGAACAAACAAGCTGGTGGAGGAATATACGGCTTCCATTGGATTTGATAAGGCTTTGGCCAAAGAAGATGTACAAGGCAGTCTGGCGCATGTCACAATGTTGGGCAAATGCGGAATCCTTCCACAAGAAGATGTGGAGACGATTAAGCAGGGTCTGAACAAAGTATTGGACAAGGTTAACGCTGGAGAGGTTGTTTTCTCCGTAGCGGATGAAGACATCCATATGAATATTGAAAAACATCTGATCGAGGAAATCGGTCCGGTCGGTGGTAAACTGCACACTGGACGTAGCCGTAACGATCAGGTGGCAACGGATATGCACCTTTACCTACGGGGCCGTGTAGTTGAGCTAGTTAGCTTGCTGCATGAATTACAGGAAGCCCTGATTGAACAAGCCAAAGATAATGTAGAGACGATCATCCCTGGTTACACGCATTTGCAGCGGGCACAACCGATCCTGTTTGCTCACCACTTGTTGGCTTACGTCTCGATGTTCCGCCGCGATGCAGAACGTCTGACGGACAGCTACAAACGGATCAACGTGCTGCCACTCGGAGCAGGCGCACTTGCTGGTACAACCTTCCCGATCGATCGCCATTTTGTAGCGGAACAGTTGGGCTTTGACAGTGTGTACGAGAACAGTCTGGATGCTGTCAGCGACCGCGATTTCATCGTCGAGTTCTTAGCAAATGCTGCGCTTGTAATGACTCACCTATCCCGACTCAGCGAGGAACTGGTGTTGTGGAGCAGCACGGAGTTCAGTTTTGTGGAACTGGATGATGCTTTCTGCACTGGCAGCAGCATTATGCCACAGAAGAAGAACCCGGACGTACCAGAACTGGTACGGGGCAAAACAGGCCGCGTTTACGGCAATCTGATTGGCTTGCTGACCGTACTGAAATCATTGCCACTGGCGTACAACAAGGATATGCAGGAAGACAAAGAAGGCATGTTCGATACCGTTACTACGCTGACTGGTGCGCTGCAATTGTTCGCGCCGATGATCTCCACCATGAAGGTGAACAAGGGACGTATGCGTGAAGCCGTGAACACGGACTTCTCGAATGCTACGGATATCGCCGACTTCTTGGTCGGCAAAGGTCTTCCTTTCCGCCAAGCACATGAAGTAATCGGAAAAACAGTGCTCTACTGCATTAACGAAGGCAAATTCCTGCTGGATCTGACGCTGGAAGAGTTCAAGCAATTCTCGCCACTCTTCGACGAGAATATCTATGCTGTTCTTCAGCCGGAAGCTGTAGTTAACGCCCGTAACGTTTATGGCGGCACAGCCACCGTTCAGGTGAAGGCTGCAATCGAACGCGCGGAGCAGGCGCTGCAGGAAGCTAATGAATGGGTAGTAAAACACGGTGACGCTATTTTGTAAACCGTATCAATACCAAATCTCGCCTCAGACTTTTATAGGTCGCAGGCGAGATTTTTTTTATCTAAAGGGGCTTTAAGTACAACACAACTGGATTCACAGTGCTCTTTACGGTTATCCTTAAATTAGGGATAGGAGGGTTCGTAAGTATGAGTAGAGAGCAGATCCTAGACGAGCTTAGATCGCAATTAAAACTGGGCAATCATATTATCGGAGTAGCCACAGGTGCTGGAATAACGGCAAAGTATGCGAAGCAGGGTGGCGCTGATTTTCTTCTGATGTTAAATTCGGGTAAATTCCGCCAGATGGGGAGGAGTTCTCTCGCTGGGATTTTGCCGTTTTGCAATAGCAATGATATGGTGATGGACTTTGCGTCTAGGGAAATCATCCCTCTGGTAAGAGATATTCCTATTATTTTTGGGCTCAATGCAACCGATCCGACAAAAGATATGGAGAGCTATATCAGTGAAATAAAGAATAAGGGATTTTCCGGAATTAATAATTACCCCACGGTCGGATTAATAGATGGTCAATTTGGAGAAGCACTCGAAGAAGAGGGGAATGGTTATCTACTCGAAGTAGAAGCTATTAGTATCGCCCATGAAAAAGATTTGTTTACCATAGCCTTTGTATTTGACGAAATTCAAGCTGCTCAGATGATCGAGGCGGGAGCAGATATTATTTGTGCACATTTAGGCTTAACCGAAGGGGGATTATTAGGAGCCAAAAAAGTATTCTCTCTGGAAGCTGCCAAGGCTAAGGCTGACAAGATTTTTAATACATGCAATGCGTTAAAGCCAGATTTAATTAAATTGGTGTATGGTGGTCCTGTGAAAACGCCGATTGATGTGCAGTATATGTACAGTAATAATCAAAACCTGATGGGGTATATCGGGGGCTCTGCTTTTGAAAGAATTCCATCGGAGAAGTCCATCACGAACATAACCAAAGCTTTTAAAGTGTCGGGGACGCTGGATGATGATGATTTTATGGTGAAAATGTTAGACGGCATCACAAAGCACTATGATTATGTTGAATTTGTAAAAGAATACGTGGCTCAAAACTATATGAATGAGATTTTATTTGCAGATTTAGCTAAGGTGGCTCATGTATCCCGAAGTTACTTAAGTAGTTTATTTACCAAAAAAGTTGGCTGCAGCTTTCAAACGTATCTCGTACAATTTCGGATGGATAAGGCAGCGGAAATATTACATAGAGACCCTATCCAGTTATCTGAGTTAGCGCCATTAGTGGGATATCAAGATTATGCGCAGTTTAGCAAAATGTTTAAGAAGTACAAAGGGTTCTCTCCAAAACAATATAAATCTAACATAAACACAAAAACATAAGACATAAAAGCGTTTTCATTCATAATTCAAAGAAGTATGATTAACTCATAAGTTGATCATGCTTTTTTGTTGTAGATATTTGAAGAGGAGGTTGAAGAAATGAAGACGATTGCCATTGCCGGAACTTTTGACACCAAGGGTGAAGAATATCTCTACATTAAAAATTTGCTGGAAAGCTTGGAGCTAGGTACGTTTACGATTCATACGGGTGTTTTTGAACCCACTTTTACACCGGATATCTCTAACCGAGAAGTAGCAGCAGCCGCGGGTGTAAGTATAGATGAGCTCGTTGCCAAGAAGGATAGAGCATTAGCGACAGAATTATTAGCCAAAGGTATGGAAAAATTAGTACCTGAATTATATAAGCAAGGCAAATTTGATGGTATTATCTCCTTTGGGGGCACTGGAGGGACTTCACTTGTAACCCCTGGTATGCGGGCATTGCCTATTGGTGTACCAAAAGTGATGGTTTCGACCGTAGCTTCTGGGAATACTGCCCCATATGTAGGCACTAGTGATATTGTCATGATGCCTTCCGTAGTAGACGTTGCTGGACTGAACTCCATTTCAACAAAGATTTTTACCAATGCAGCCTTCGCCATCGCCGGTATGCTTAAATTTGAGAATAAACAAGTGATAGAGAAAAAACCATTAGTAGCTACAACAATGTTTGGGGTAACAACCCCCTGTGTGACGGCAGCCCGTAACTATCTTGAAGCTAGAGGATATGAGGTGCTTGTATTCCATGCAACAGGTGTAGGTGGCCAGTCCATGGAGGCGCTAATCGAGGCTGGTTTTATTGAAGGTGTATTGGATCTGACCACAACAGAATGGGCGGACGAAATTATTGGTGGCGTGCTAAATGCTGGACCTCATCGGTTAGAAGCTGCTGGTAAACATCATATTCCACAGGTTGTGTCGGTAGGTGCCCTTGATATGTGTAACTTTGGCCCTTATGATACGGTACCCGAGAAATTTGCTGGACATAAGTTCTATAAGCATAACCCTACAGTTACTTTGATGAGAACAACAGTAGAAGAGAATGAAGCTATCGGCAAAAAACTTGTCGAGAAATTAAATATGGCCAAAGAGAAAACGGTGTTAATGTTGCCGCTTAAAGGGATATCGGGCATTGATGTTGCAGGGGAAGCTTTTTACGGTGTAGAGGAAGATCAAATGTTATTTGATACCTTGAGAAATGGTGTGAACAGAAATGTTGTCGAGGTTATCGAAATGGATTGTGCCATTAATGATGTAGAGTTTGCAGAAGCAGCAGCGCAGAAGCTAATAGATCTCATGAGCAAATAACACTAACACAGAACATTTAAATAATGATGGAGGCGTTACACATGAACAAAAATACAAGAACTGAAATCATGGCGAAGTTTAGAGAAGAAGTAGCAAATGGAAAGATTCTTTTAGGCGTGGGAGCCGGTACAGGGATTACTGCAAAAAGCAGTGAAGCTGGCGGAGCGGATATGCTGATTGTTTATAATTCAGGAAGATACAGAATGGCAGGTCGTGGATCACTCGCGGGGTTATTATCTTATGGAGATGCCAACCAAATCGTAGTCGAAATGGGCTCTGAAGTATTACCTGTTGTGAAAAATACTCCCGTACTAGCAGGCGTATGTGGGACAGATCCTTTTAGAGTGATGGAGGTGTATTTGAAACAGCTTAAGGATCAAGGTTTTAGCGGCGTGCAAAACTTCCCAACCGTTGGTTTGATCGATGGCGTATTCAGACAGAACCTTGAAGAGACCGGGATGGGATATGGTTTAGAAGTAGATATGATTAGAGCAGCGCATGAATTGGATATGCTCACAACTCCTTACGTATTTGATCCTGATCAAGCAAAAGCGATGGCAGAAGCAGGCGCAGATATTTTGGTGGCGCATATGGGCTTGACTACCAAAGGTACAATTGGAGCTAAGACCGCTCTGACATTGGATGATTGTGTAGAAAGAATTGAAGCGATTATTAAAGCAGGGAAAGCAGTAAATCCAGATATTATGGTGATTTGTCACGGTGGACCGATTGCTGAACCTGAAGATGCGGCGTATGTAATTGAACGGACAGAAGGTATAGACGGATTCTTTGGTGCCTCGAGTATTGAAAGATTTGCTGCTGAAAAAGGGATTAAAGATCAGACAGTCCTATTTAAAAATATCACCAAACAAGCATAATTGCCTTCGGCGTCCCTATAAGGACGGTAAGCAATTAAGCGAGAAATAAAAGAACCCTCCGGAGAGGGCAATCTGAAGTATAGAATTAAGGTGTAGCTTATAGCTGCACCTTTTTGTTTTTTATTAGAAGAAGCTAATTATTTACTCAACGGCAGCCAAGCCAATATATCGCGGATTTTGGCATCCCAATATCCCCATTCATGTGTACCCGGGCCTTCATCGTAGGTGAGGTCCAGGGAGGTTGCTCGGCACGCATCGCGGAATTTCAAGTTATCTGTGTACAGGAAATCTTCTGTGCCACAGCATTGATACAGCGCTGGTTTCGGTCCCGTGGAGCGGTTCACTTCCTCAAGCAGCCATAGAAGGTCTTCGGGCGTACCGGCGATATCTTCCGTTCCGAAGATCATTTCGTATTCTTTGCTTTTGACGGTAGGATCCTCAAAGTTTATAAAATTATGCGCCATATCAAGTGCGCCCGACAGACTTGCTGCAGCCGCAAAAGCTTCCGGTTTCCGTAGTCCCAGCTTGATCGCTCCGTAACCACCCATCGACAACCCGGCTACAAAGTTATCCTCGCGTTTATCTGACAATGGGAAGAATGAGCGCGCAAGCATAGGCAACTCCTCACTAATAAAGGTCCAATAACGACCGCCAACCGCCATATCCGTATAGAAACTGCGATGCACATTCGGCATAACTACAGCTATTCCCATCTCTGCTACATATCGTTCTATCGAAGTCCGGCGAAGCCAGATCGAATCATCGTCGGACAAACCATGCAGCAAATACAATGTAGGATGTAGTTCTCCCCTTGTTACGTTGCTCATACCGATTTGTGTGGTTGTTTTTTGTGGCAAAATTACAGTCATTGAGGTATTCAATCCTAGTACTTCCGAATAAAATTTACACTCTATTAAAGCCATTTCATCCATCCCCTCTCTCTCCAAATAATAGCACACAGAAAAAGTGAGAGATATTGTAGAAATATCTGAATTATAAGGATTTTGAGGATTGCTGTACCTAGATATGAGAGAATATAATGGAAGTAGAAAAATAAGGAAGAAACGTGCAAATGCGAAATTATTTTCATAGGCGGGAGGCAAAAAGTAGGATGAAATCGGGCCTAAAGCAGGAAAAAGGTTTTACTTTGATCGAAGTGCTGGCTGCTATTGTGATTTTATCGATAGTATCACTGGTGCTTACGTCTTACTTTACAAACGCCATGAGTTACTCTAAATCGAACCAGAACAAGACGATTATGGTCAATCTGGCGAGGAACGCGCTGTTTTATGTGGAGAAGCAGGATTTTGACAAGATGAAGGAATACTTTAAATCAGAAGAGAACAATTCGCTAGAAGCATCCAAATGTCAAAAGGTTATCGATGCAGACGATTCTGTGAAATGTGACGACTATAGACAACTCGTTGAAGATACTACCATTTTAAATCAGGTTTTAAACCCTTCAATTAATGGGGTGAACTATCGAATCGATATTGAGTACCAGCGTGAGTTACATAAAGAAATTTTAAGTGATTTGAATAAAAAAGATATGGCAGCATATCTATTGCCAGTATTGGTAAAAGTCAGCAGAGTGGATTCTTCTAATGGACCTCAGACCCAATCTGTTGTGGAGGGATATATTACTG
The DNA here is from genome assembly GCF_000758585.1 of Paenibacillus sp. FSL R5-0345. Classification (NCBI taxonomy): domain Bacteria; kingdom Bacillati; phylum Bacillota; class Bacilli; order Caryophanales; family Paenibacillaceae; genus Paenibacillus; species Paenibacillus sp. FSL R5-0345. Next base: position 6,257,457 of record NZ_CP009281.1, on the reverse strand, counting down.
ATGAGAAAATTCGTTAAGCTTTTCCGCAGAGAAGGTGGCTTTTCATTAGTAGAGTTGATTGTGGCGTTATCATTATTTACGGTGGCTGCTGGAATTATTTCAGGGATCACGATGTTAGGCTTACGCAGCTATCATAAAATATCAATTGAAAACTCTCTACGGGATGAAGGCGATTTGTTGATGTCATCCATTATTACGGAGTTATATACATTTGCACCCGAGAAAGTTACCTCGGCGATCACCCAAAATGGCGAAGAGACGGATAGCTACATTACATTAGAACGGCAAGACGGTATGAAGTCGCGAATTCAGATTGCCAATGGAGTTCTTACGATAGCTAACCCCGATGTAATTAATCCTCCAGAGGACGCAAGAACTACAATTCATTCCAAGTTAGCAGAAGGATCCAAAATTATTTTAGAGTGTCAGAACGCCGTTCCGTGTGACAGTGGACTGATATCGATAGATTTATCGCTAGTTCAGAGCTACAACGGAAGGGATTACCCATTGGAGCTGAAAAGCAAATTCGGATTCTAGGAGGAGTAGGAGGGATGAGGAATAACGAAAGAGGTTCAGCCCTAGTACTAGTTATGTTTGTTGCTCTTCTACTTACGATACTGGGACTAGCTGTGCTCGGGGCGACGGTGGGCGGGGCACAACGAACGGAGACCAGAGAGAACGACGTACAAAGTCTACACCTTGCACAGAAAGGGCTGGATGAAGCGGTCGCTTACATACAGACGAAGCTGGATGGACGTAAGGATATTGATCCTGATCATATGGAGGATGAGATTAAAAATATTGTTAATGAGGTGAGCACCAAGATTGTTGGCGTCAGCAATGACGTAAGTACAGAGTTATCTGGAGCTGGCGGTACGATCAAAAGCATCACCTATGAGAAGCAGGATAAGCAAAAATATTATGTCGATATTGAAGCACAAGCCACAGTTAATGGTGTCATCAGGCAGCTGAGACAAAAGATTGTCATTGATACCTATCCTGATTTTCTTAAATATGCTTTTGGATCGGAAAAAGTATTAACTTTAAACGGAGCGCCTGGTCTCCATGGCAATATATATGCGGGTAAAGAATTACACATCAGTGATACGGCCGTATATACATACAAGGGAGTGAAAGGTCTAAAAGAAAGGACTCAATATCCTAGAGTGGAATTATTGAAAGACCAAACTATAGCCACTTCTACCGAGCCTCAACCTGAAGTGCATGTACAATCTCTTGAAAGTATCAAATATTCTGGAAATGGAGTTATTGATGCAGCTGTGAATAAGAATAATGCCTCAAGCATTCTTCCTACTATTTTGGGTATTCATGAAGAACAGGTGTTTATCAAACCGCAGAAAAAATTCATTCAGATCAATGTGTTGGGATCCTTTCTTGATAAAGTGGAGGAAGCGACAGGGTTGACTGGAAAAAAGTCTGAACTTGAGCAAGCTATTAAGGATAATCAACTGGGGAATTATTTAAGCACAACAAAATTAGATAGACTACCCGATGAGAATCCACCCTACACTGAGCCAGTACTTAAAGATAATCCAACAGAAGAAGAAAAGGATAATTACAAACTAGAGTACAGCGAATACTTAGAACAATTGAGAATGTATCAGAACTCCTTGTTGGATAAGGATTTGAATAATTCTACGATTTATAACGGTAATCTGCTTATCGATGGAATTGATTACAAACAGTTGAAGTTTAGTGATGAAGCTAAAACAGGTAATCCTTCCAACAAGCCCAAATGGCTTATTGTTAATGGTGATCTGGAGGTAAATAACTATAGCCCAGATATAACTAAATTTTTGGAGATTCAAGCTAATATTCTAGTTACAGGTAATGTTACTATTAAAGGCCAGGTGAAATTCAACTCTACTATGTTTGTTTTAGGGGAAACGAAAGTCGAGGACGCCGTGATCCAAGGCTTAAGTAGTAAGGAGTTAGTCCTTATATCTCAAGGAGATGTGCTCATTAATCGAATTGACACTTTTACGAATCCACCTAAGAAAAAGGATGAGCAGGATTCATTTTATATGAAAGCTTTTTTTTACACGGATAGTGATGCTAACTTGTACGGAGTGGGGTCAATCTTTTGGTTAAACGGAGGTTTTTTCGCTAAAGGGGATCTTACAGTAAACGCAGTACTAGGAGGCGTGACTGAGCCCTTAGATCCGGCACTCGGCTTTACTTTCGAAAATCAGGATACGGATCGATATAATTCGGGTCACCGTTTTAAGATTCAATATAATCAGGATGTTTTTACTCACCAGCAGTCTAGCCTCCCGCGTGTACAGCAGGTGAATGTAACCGTGGGGCCTCTGGAACTTGTAAGTCATTAAGACTAGTTGAAAAAAGGGTATCCTTAAGCGTTTGCTTAGGGATACCCTTTTTTTGTTGGATGTTTCTTGTTGTTTAAATGTACAGTTTAGTAACGATCGTCATTCTGAGGTGCCACAACCTTAACCGTAATATCTGCTTTTACTGTTGTACCTGTGCTTCCGGTATAAGTCACTGTGATGAGTGTGGATCCCTTTTTAACGCCTGTAACAGTTCCCCTGGTATTAATATTGGTTCCATTATTGACGCTGGCAATTGCAGAATTGTCGCTTACCCAACTCAAGTTATCTTTGATTTGATCTATTGAGATGGAGGTTGGGAATGCCCATAAAATATCGGTTAACTGGAAAGTATGGCCTACCTCTAAAGTAATGGACTGATCCCGGAATCTTAATCCAGTTAAATCAACGATATTAACCATGTGTGTTGAAGTGATTTTTTGGAATGAAACCTTAATCAGTAGTCCTTCTTTAGCGGTATTACCAGCCGTCAATTTAGCGGTTGACCCGTCACTAGAAGGCGTAAGTGTAGCCATCTTGTTATCCGTTGATTGCACGAAATCCCAGATTAGCGTTGATGGATCGGAATCAGCAGGATTCCTAATTGCTTTTAGATCAATTTGCCCCCCTACCATTACCGTTATTGGACCTTCAATCGACAGTGACTTTAGCGGGTTAGTGATTACGATTGTCTTATCTGCAGTGATTGGATCACGATTACTAGAATTTACAGTGAGTTTCACCAAGTAAGTTCCTGACTGTGTAGCACTGAATACCTTTTTGGTATCATCACTTGGGTAGTCTGGATTGGTATTAATGACAGCATTGCTTGCTCCAGAGGTGACATTGGTGACCGACCAGGTATAGGTAATATTGGCCTCTGGTCCTTGATTATTTAGGTTGCCTTGCACATAGATAGCACTTAAAGGAATAGAATCGTTAATTTCACCAGTCCCATCTCCATCAATCGTTAAAGATCGTGGAGTTCGCTCAGCTACCGTTATGGTTGCTGTAGCCTGTTTGCCGCTACCGTCTAGTGCAGCCACATGGACAGTTGCTGTGCCTTTGGCGAGACCTGTGATGTAACCACTGCTTGAATCCAACTGTACATAATTAGTATCAGTAGTTGTCCACAAAAACGCCTGATCAGGGACATCTGATGGCACGACTGTTGGAATTAAACGCATTCCTTCTCCGACATAGATGGTTCTGCTTTCTAATTGCAGAGCTTTAATCTTATATTCGGCTGTAATGGTTAAGGTCTCAAACGAAAGCGTAGTCCGTGCTAGATTAGCCGATGATGGATCTGTTGGTATTGGAACAGGTAGCGGATAGATCTCCGCTGGTAGGTTACCGGTAAAAGGAACATGAAATAAAGTTGCTGAACTCATAGTCATTGAAGCTCCAATGATTGTTCCATACACCTGACCTCCATCGAATGTTATGGCAGACCGTGGTGCTAGAATGGTTCCGTATACATTGGCTTGGGATATCCGCACAGGCTTGGTGCCAGAGAAATTGAATAGCACACGGCTGCCGTCACTTCCCAGCGGGAAATGTAAGAATGGTTCACTGGTACCGTCCTGCTGTACATTAACAATTACGGTTGATCCATGCGGAACCTTAAGCTCGGAGCTGTCAAGCGTATTTAACACTGAAGTAGACATATTAACAATATTGATAGATGAGCTGCCTGTTACCGTAAGTCTTCCATATTCATGAGTTGTTGAAGTATTGGAAGGCAGTTTAGCAATCGCATCAGAGAGTCCAAGGAGATAGCTCTCATGCTTGTTGAAATTGAGAAGTTCACCGTATTTAATAATACCATTTTGGATAGAACCAGGTCGTTGGTCTGTAACGGCGCCTTTAACCATTATGTTTCCGTAAACCGTACCTTCAGGAAGAGAAACATTTCCACCCGTGACAATACCATATGGAACATTACCTTTAAATTGTTCATTTACTGTAATTCCAGCGTTGTTAAAGTTGACTGTGCCCCCGGAAGCTAGTGGACCCTTAATAGTTCCTCCACGAAGTGAGGTTGTCTGAAGTATAAATGCGTTGTATTCCCCTGTAATTCCCAGTGGTGGCAATGCAGCATGAATATCAACATAAGTAAGCTTGGAATCATTTAAAGTATAAGTCTGGGTCTGAGTCGGAGTAACCGTGATTTGGAACGTGATGGGTTGCTCAGAATCAGGTTTATAAATCTGTTTGCCATTCTCCGTCTTTAATGAATAGGTGATGTTGCTTAGATTTCGTGTCAATCTATACCCGCTTGCCGTATTCCCCGTGACGATCGTACCGGCAGGTAACTCTCCTGAAATCTCCAGGTTAGGTGGAAGATTCTCGGTAAATACAATATCCGTTATTAATTGTGTGTTAGAGGTCTGGTTGACCGTGCCTACTTTATCAAAAGGTACAGATTTTGGGGTGATGGAATAACTAAGAGTGACCGGTTCTCCCTTTTCTACTTTACCATTCACAACATTCTGAGAGAGAGAGCGTGTTACACTCAAATTGGTGTTCGACGGCAGGACATTTACTCTGATAGTTTTACTTGAGAGAGCTCCATTTTGGTCCCATGCGTTAATTTCGATATCGAGTGCGCCCCCATTTGGAAGCGGATTTTTAACCGTTCTATATATACTTTGCCCTGATTTAATGCTCGTTTTACTCATTTCAATGTCGGTAAAATACGTGCTCCCATTTTTAAAGCGAATTTCAGTTGTCAGATCACGATCGTTAAAGTCCAGATCAGTGACTGTATAGTCGACAAGTATTGTGTTTTGATAAGAAGGAACCGATGAGCCATTAGTCGGTGTATGCACCGTAATCTCAGGAGCATGATTCGCACCAATAAAAGCACGATACATAGTATTAACGAACAATTTTTGTTCCCAAACTGGGAAATTTCTTAGATTGGCGGGAATATCACTTACTCCAAAAAAATGACCTGTACCTGAGTAGGTAATATTGCCTTTGGAATATGTGTAATATTGATTCCAACTATCCTCGGTATCACGTTGGTATTGATTATATTCACCATTTGGTTTTATCTTCGTACCTGACGCTTCACTTTGAATGTTATACCATGATACTACTTCGGGATCTTCCAGATTAAGTGTGAAGTACTGGTTATGTGTTGGTGCAATTTGTGGTGTGGAGATATCGATTTGCTGGTTGCTGTCGTCCCGCTTACTTAAATAAAAAGGATATTGCATCAAGAGCCCGTCATTCACCGGCTTAACCTTGGTGGAAAGATTGATGGCATTATGGCCTAAGTTGGTCTCCGGATTCATCTGACCGGTAATCCCCATGAAATTATTGATCCAGTTCTTTTTATTTGCATCTAAATTAATGATGGTATCGTGAGTGAACAAGGCACTTTGCTTGAAGGTACCAGTGAATTGTGTAATCGCGTTGGTTGCATTAGTGTTTAAGTTGGATTTCTTATAGTATTCGTCGACAAAACCAAAGATGAGCATGTCATAGGTGCCGTTTAATCCGTAACTTTTTGTTGCAGCATATTTTTCATTCACATATGTGTTAAATTGGGTCATAGTTTTGACCGCTATATTAAGTTGATAATCGGTTGTATTCAAAAACAGAGGATCCATATTACTAGTGTTCAGGAGGCTGCTTTCTGTTAGAGTGTCAGGCATAACCTGAAGAATATTTACAATGGTCTTCTCTCCGCGATAACGAATTACCCCGCTGTCAAAATCCTTTAATTGCGATTTATGATAATCATTGATTTCTAGCTTCCAATAGAGTAAGCCGGAGTATGTTTTTGGCAAAGTGTATTCGATAGTTCCGCTGGATGTATTAAGCTCTGTTTCAGCAACGACCTGCTTTTCTCCCATTTTGATGGACTTATCAAGACCGATATATAGTTTGACTGAGAGCGGAGAGCTTTGTAAATTAGGTGCGTTAGTGATATTGAAATTAAAAGAAAGCTTCTCCCCAGGAACATAGATTTTGCTGTTAGTTGCATTAGGGTCATAGTTGGGAATTCTGTTCGTAATTTGAAGGCGGGGACGTTGCTTTAGATTATTTATGTACGTAGAGTTTTGTCTTTTTAAATCGGTAAAGATATTTGCGAGTCCAGCATCATCCACAAATTTAACTTTTGGGTTGGATGAGGAAAGACGGTAACTGTTAAAAGAGCTGTACAGTATACCTTGTTCTGCTTGTGGTTTTTTATCTTTGTCATTAAAGGGTTGGCTATGAAAGAAAACATATAATCCTTTATTAATAAATTCCTTCGTAATTTGATCTGCCTTTAGCTTAGTGATATCGTTCTTCATGCTTCTGGTGTCCAGTGCTCTAGCTCTATTCTCCTCCGAGGCCGTTTGCTGATTACTCACTTGTACAGGATTGTAAGTCCCCTTCCCGATATAAATCGCATCATATCTTCCATCCAGATCATCCCGCAGCGCCACAAAGCGCTTCATACTCATCGTATCAATGGTAAGGCCAGATATTCCCGTTTTTAGAGACACAAGCTCACTAACTCCATTCTCCGTAACCTCAAGCATACGAATCTGATAATCATTTGAACTGGCTTCGACATTCGTGAAGTGATTTTTGAGTGGCAGAACAAGCAGAAGGAGAAGCAAGATCGTTACTGTAAAAAGATAGATCCTTTTGTTACTGGCAAATTTCATGTTCATCTCTCCCTGATTGTTAACTATTGGTATATATGGTCGAATTGTATGTTGTGTATGCTAGTTTCCGACAGCTTTTTCAGCTGGATTCGTTGTAAAATTATCCAATCTATGTTATATACATTCTAGGACATTCAGCATTGATAGACAACATAAATATATTGAAATATACCTATAAATTTATTACTAAAGTCCCAAGTATATTGAAAAATACGCTAGTTTGACAAAATTGATGAATCCGTAATTATGGAAAAAATCATTTTCATATTTTGCAAAAATAGAACTGGTAATTTATCCTCCGTTTATTCCAAGCATTATCCATTATTTAGTAGGTATAAAGGTATAACCAATAACGGCATATGGAGCTGAACGGACATGGCCATCGCGAAAAAGAGACTTGGAGATTTGCTGGTAGAAAATAATATTATTTCGCAGGAACAGCTGCTTGAAGCACTTGCGGAACAGCGTAAAAGCAAGCGTAAGCTTGGCGATCTGCTAATCTCTCAAGGCTATATCACGGAGCAGCAGTTGATTGAAGTGCTTGAATTCCAGCTCGGCATTCCGCATGTCAGTTTATTTAAATACCAGATTGATCCTGCGATTACGCAGATTATTCCTGAAAGTATGGCTAAGCGTTATCAGGTGCTTCCCTTCTTGAAAGAAGGAGGTAAGCTGATGGTTGCGATGGCCGATCCGCTGGATTATTTTGCGATAGAAGATTTGCGAATGAGTACAGGGTTCCGAATTGAACCTGCTATTTCTACTAGAGATGAGTTACAGCGGGCAATTGCGCGTCATTATGGGATGCGTGATTCTATGAATCAGATGCTAGTAGAGCTCCCTACACAAGAAGAAATAGAAGAAACGGAGATTACAGACGAGGACTCTCCAATCGTACGTTTGGTCAACCAGATGATTCAGCAGGCTGTTGCTCTGCGGGCGTCTGATATACATATGGATCCAGGTGAGAATAATCTAACGATCCGCTACCGGATTGACGGAACCTTACGGACGGAGCGGATTATTCCTAAGCAGATGCAGGGGTTTATTACTGCTCGTCTGAAAATAATGGCCCGACTGAATATCGCAGAACGGCGTTTGCCACAAGATGGCCGAATCAAAATGCAGTTTGATTTCAAAATGGTAGATATTCGCGTGTCCTCATTACCTACGATGCACGGGGAGAAGATTGTACTGCGGTTGCTAGATTTAAGCACAGGTGTCAAATCTGTAGATGCTTTGGGATTCAGTGAGGGGAATGCGGAAGTTTTTAAGGAAATGATTGCTCGCCCTTACGGAATTCTGCTAATCACTGGACCTACAGGTAGTGGAAAAACAACGACTTTATATTCAGCGCTGAATCAACTCAATGTAGAAAGTGCAAATATTATCACAGTTGAAGATCCAGTGGAATACCAGCTTGAGGGTGTAAACCAGGTGCACGTAAACTCGGCTATTGGGCTAACCTTTGCAGCTGGGCTACGTTCGATTCTCCGACAAGATCCGAATATTGTAATGGTCGGTGAGATACGGGATGCGGAAACTGCTGAAATTGCGGTTCGCGCCTCATTAACAGGTCATCTAGTGTTGTCTACTTTACATACAAACGATGCGATTAGCTCCGTCTCTCGATTGCGAGATATGGGAGTAGAGCCTTATTTAATTGCCTCCTCACTAATTGGTGTGGTAGCTCAGCGGCTTGTTCGTAAAATCTGTACTGATTGCAAAGAAACCTACAAACCGTCTGAGCAGGAAGCGATTATGCTACGTAGCTTGGGGTTGCCAGCAGATGAATTACATCGTGGCCGAGGCTGCGGTAGCTGTAGCAGTTCTGGTTATCGAGGCCGAATAGCGATTCATGAGGTACTCAGCATTGACGATCATTTGCGGCAGCTTATTACGAACACTGCTTCGGTAGAAGAACTGCGTGTCGCAGGTAAAGCGCGTGGACTTGTTCAACTGATGGATGATGGACTACTCAAAGTTAGTCAGGGAATTACAACGCTTCAAGAGGTCATGCGCGAGACGGTCTCACATTAGGATATATAAGGTGTATTGCATTTTAATCTAGGGGGAGCAGCGGATGCCAACGTATACGCGGGATATTAGACAGCTTTTGCAGACGGCTTACTCCTCCAAAGCTTCCGACTTACATATCTCTGTAGGCTCGCCTCCGGTGATACGTATGGATGGAACGCTTCACCCACTTGAGGGAACACCAGTAACAGCTGATGAAGCTGCAGAAATGGCAGAAGCGCTGCTTGGCAGTGAACGTAACGAAGTGTTTCGGAATGCAGGTGAGGTGGATTTTTCTTATCCGCTGGATGGCGGTGTAAGATTTCGGGTGAATGTTTATCGTCAACGGGGTGAGATTAGTATCGCTGCCCGGGCGATTCCGGCAGAGATCCCGAGTCTAGAACAGCTATCGATGCCGCAGATTTTGACCACTTTGTCACTTAAGCCACAAGGTCTAATTTTGGTTACAGGACCTACAGGCAGCGGTAAATCCTCTACGTTAGCAGCTATGCTGAATTACATTAACAAGTCCGAAAGTAAGCATATTGTGACACTTGAAGATCCTATAGAATTTCTGCATAGTCATGGAACCTGTCTAGTGGATCAACGTGAAGTGGGCAGCGACACAGCTAGCTTTGCGAGCGGACTACGTGCCGCGTTACGTCAGGATCCGGACGTTATTCTCGTTGGAGAGATGCGGGATCTGGAGACCATTACAGCAGCAGTTACTGCCGCGGAAACAGGTCATCTTGTGATGGCAACCTTACATACAACAGACGCACCACAGACAATTGATCGAATTATTGATGCTTTTCCGGGTCATCAGCAGGGACAAATTCGTTCACAGCTAGCCTCAGTATTACTGGCAGTTATCAGTCAGCGGTTGTTTCCAAGGGCAGGGGGACGCGGGCGGATATGTGCAACAGAGATCTTAGTGAATACACCTGCAGTAGCTAACCTCATTCGTACCGAAAAGACACATCAGATTAAAAATGTGATGCAAACCGGACGCTCGCAAGGTATGCATACGTTGGATATGAGTATCCGCGACTATTTATCCCAGGGGTTCATTGAACCAGTAGCAGCTAAGTCGTTTATGGCGGAGGTGAGTAGCTGATGCCTCTTTTTGAATATCAAGTAAAGACATCCGCAGGCAAGTCCATTAAAGGAAAGCTGACCGCAACAGATAAGCCTACGGCCATGGAGGAACTACGAAAGCGTGGCCTTACAGTATTCTCGCTGATCGAACGCAAAACAACGATTCTATCGATGGATATTTATATCGGTAATCCGGTCAAACCACTTCATTTCATCATTTATTGCAGGCAGTTTGCCACGTTAATGCGTGCTGGGGTGTCAATTGTGGATGCAACGCGTATTTTGGCGGAGCAGACTGAGAGTAAGCCTCTACGCAAAGCACTTGTGGAAGTAAATTCAAGCCTGATGCGCGGAATCTCGTTCTCACAAGCCGTTCAGGATCATAAAAAAATCTTCCCACAGCTATTCGTCAGCATGATCCGTGCCGGAGAGGAATCCGGTGATATTGAGGGGACGCTCGACAGACTGGCGATGTTTTTTGAGAAGCAGCATTCCACAACGGAGAAAATCAAATCTGCGCTCACTTACCCGATTACCGTCGGGGTTATGGCGATTGGAGCGGTTGTATATCTTCTCTGGGCGATAGTTCCGCAATTTGTAACAATGTTCGAATCGATGAATGCAGAGCTTCCGGCGATTACAAAGATGGTATTGGCACTTAGTAAAAGCATTCAAGGTCAATGGTATTTCTGGATACTCGGAGTTCTTCTCATAGTGATAGCTTTTCAGATTACAAAACGAACAGAAAAGGGTGCCTACGCACTCGATTATGCCAAGCTGAAGGTTCCGGTGTTTGGCAAGCTAAATCAAAAAGGCTCGATTGCTCAGTTTACGCGTACTTTTTCATCTCTATATGCCAGCTCAGTTCCGATTCTGCAATCCTTGGTGATTGTAGAAGAGGTAGCAGGAAATAAGGTCATTGGGGGATTTATCCGAAGTGCAGGTGATTCGCTGAGACAAGGAAATCCACTATCTGAACCGTTGAAAAAAGCATGGGTCTTCCCGCCGCTAGTAACACAGATGATTGCGATTGGTGAAGAGACGGGGGCGCTCGATACGATGTTGTCTAAGGTAGCTGATTTCTATGAGATGGACGTAGAAAATACTGTTGATCGTCTGAAGTCACTGCTTGAACCATTGCTGATTGCTTTTCTAGCAGGTGTTGTAGGTGTGATTGTGGCCGCTATTATGCTGCCGATGTTCAGTTTGTATGGCAATATGTGAACCTTGCGGTTCCTTGTAAATATTGAGAGGGGTAACGCCCAAGGGATCGGGGCAGGGTCGCAGATCTTTTGCTAGCGCTAGACAAAGAAGTACGAGCATTGTAGCGGGATTCACGGAAATAAAAGATATAAGCTGTACCATCACACACCACTTAGAGGGGGAAATAAAATGTTAGCACAAGCCATTAAGAGAAGATTGAGCAAAGAGGAAAATCAAAAGGGGTTCACGCTGATCGAGTTGCTGGCGGTTATCGTTATTTTGGGGATTATTGCGGTTATTGCTATACCTTTGATTGGAAACATAATCTCTGATGCTAAAGAGGATTCGGACATTGCTACTGCTCGTCAAATCTATGATGCTTCAAGATTATATATCGTTGGTGTAAAAGATGGTCAATTCAGTAATTCTACATCTGCAGTAAATGTAACTATAGCAGATATGCAAACTGCAGGTTATTTAGATAATAAATTGAGCCTTCCAAGTACTAAAGCTACAATCACATCAGGAACAGTTTACTATACGGATAAGGGTCAACTGGATTATATAGTGATTGCACCGAAACCTAAAGGATCGTCAGATGTTACGGCAGGAAGTACAACTGAAGGTAAATTTTCAGCGGAACAGGTATTGAAATCAAAGACAAAGTAATAGTACTACAAAACTTATACTTAAACTCCTAAGGAATCGGACTTCCCGATTCCTTTTTTAAAATCCAGAAAGCCAACAGAGGACATCCATGACAATATTCATCGCAAGTTACATCACATTACTGGGTCTGATTCTGGGCTCCTTCTATAACGTAGTGGCACTGCGTGTGCCAGCTAAGGAATCCTTGCTCAATCCACCGTCACATTGCCCGAACTGCAATACTCGGCTAAAGGCGCGGGATTTGTTTCCGGTGATAAGCTACCTGCTGTCAGGAGGCAAGTGTCGTTATTGCGGCACAAGGGTGTCGCCTTTATATCCACTAGGAGAAGCTGTAACGGGTTTGCTTTTTCTATGGGTGTACTTGCAGTTTGGGCTGACAGGTAAGGGAGTCGTCGGATTTGTGCTTGTGAGTCTGACGGTTATTGTGACAGTTTCTGACTTGAAGTACATGCTGATTCCGAACAAGGTGTTGCTGTTCTTTTTGCCGCTGCTGCTCATTCTTGTATTGTTCTTTCCGGAGGGGCCGTTATGGTATCACTTGTTAGGAGCTGTCCTTGGAGGAGGTATCCTAATTCCCTTTGTGTTGTTAGGCGGGATGGGGGCCGGGGATGTGAAGTTATTTGCGCTACTGGGCTTGGTCATCGGATTTCCGAATGTTATTTTGGCCTTTCTGCTGGCCTGTCTGCTTGGAAGTGTGGTCGGAGGACTGCTAATGCTGCTTGGTATCATCAAACGCAAACAACCGGTTCCTTTTGGTCCATGGTTAGCAATAGGTGCATTAATTAGTTTCGGGTATGGTTCACACATCATTGGCGCGTATCTCTCGCTCATCGGATAGGAGGAAACCGATCATATGCTTGGATTAGGCCCTAAAGTGGCCGGGATTTCAATTGAGGCTACCGGTATTCGTTATATTAGTTTTAAGAATAAACAGTCATGGGAAGTCCGCAAAAAACGGTATCTTCCGCTCCTTCCAGGCATGATCATTGAGAATCAGGTGGCGGATAGTGAGGCGCTGTATGATCGGGTCAGACAGTGGGTGAAGAAGGAAGGGTTAAGGGGCAGTAAGGTTTCCTTGTCTATTCCACCTTCGCAGATCATCATCCGCAAAATGAGCATCCCAAGTACCAACGACAAACAGGTAGAGCAGCTCGTAAAGCTCGAAGTGGAGACGGGGCTGCATTTGCCATTTGAAAATCCTGTTTACGACTACGTGACGCTCGAAGTGGATGAGGAACATAGTCATTTGCTCGTATTTGCTGCTCCGCGGAAATCGATACAGGATTATGTAGACATTCTGGAGCGTGCAGGTCTCCGAATAAGCAGTGTTGAAATTTCGGCAACGGCCCTGGCGCGAAGTATAGCAACTGGACATGGGGAAAGCTTTGCGGAAACGATGCTCATTAATCTAGAGCCTTCGGTCATGGACATTTATATGTTCAGAAACGGGAATCCGGTATTCATTCGTACGATTAACTTGCTTGATCTGCATAAGGGAAGAAACGTTGCGGCGACGGCAATGGAATTCATGGCAGACAGTGAGGTCTTGGCAGAAACAGCAGTAGCTGTAGAAGAGCAATTATCACCGGAGCAAATGGTGGAGATCACTGCGGAAATCTCGCGGATGCTTAGCTTCTACCAGTACAGCCTACACGATGGTTCAACACGTATCAAAAACCTAGTCATAACAGGTACCCCCTCCATTCGTAAACAGCTAGACCTAGAGCTTCAGCAGTCGCTGGCAGAACTCGACATTACACCGATAAGCCTAGATCAGATGGGGAAAAATGCTGTATCTGATCTCGAGCTAAATGATTATCGAGTAGCCGCAGGAACGGCTCTAAAAAACATCATCAGCGTGGATACGATTGATTTACTGCCGAGAGAAGACCGAGAGACGTTATTATTCCCCTATGTGACCATGGGTCTTGTGGCGATCTGGCTGGTGGGAACGATTGGGACAGGGATTTATTTTTCAGCTAATAAGGGTCAAATCTCTAATGGTAAAGAGGAGCTACAGGGCTTGCAGGATCGCAGTTTAATGCTACAGGTAGAGCTTGGTAAACTTAAGAACAGCGGACCTGGGCAGTTAGATCGGAAGGTAGCTATCGAGAAGATTCAGAATAGTAAGGTAATTGCTGTTCCTATTCTGGATGAATTAGTTGAAGGGTTGCCACCGGGTGCTGTTATCCTTGATATTAACTACACCTACCGCACTGCTATTGACCTGACTGTAAACGTACCAGCTATGGTGGATGCTTCTAATTATTTAAGACAACTTCGCCAAATGTCTTTTACAGTGGACGCCTCAATTTCGAAGCTGACTGAAGGAACGGCCGGTCAGAATGCTGGAACAAATTCTTTAAATATGTATACAGCGATTTATAAAGTAAACTTATTACCTAATAATCAACAGGTCAATGGAACGGATGCAAGCCAAGAGGAGGTGAATAGCGATGGAACAGTTCAATAAGTATCGCTCTCCAATCGTACTAGGTGTACTGATTCTGTTCTTGATGCTTTTTGCCTTTTATATGCTGGGCGTTCAACCGACCAATAAGGAAATATCCGCACAGAACGCTGAGATCAGCCAGCTTGAAAAAGAAGCAGAGGTTCTCCAAGCTAAAATTAATGAACTGAAAAGCAATGCTGCTTCTGTGGATTCAGAACAACAGGAACTTCTAGCAGCACTCCCGAAAGGCGATGAAAGCGAAGGTTTGATCGTTGATTTGCGGGGAGTAAGCACTTCCTCAGAAGCGCGGCTAAGAGACGTTAGCTTTATTCTGGATGAGGCTAATCCGATTCAGCAAATGACAGGCTCAGCAGAAGTATTGTTCCCTACCGTCAAACAGATCAAAATGACCGCAGTCATAGAAGGTACGTATACGGGGATACGACAATGGATGGAGGAGTTGCAGAAGCTGCCGCGTATCGTGAATGTTGACTCGTTTAATTTCCAACAGTCCTATGAAGAGCGTTCTGAGAACACTCCAGAAAGTATCTTGACTGCTAACGTAGCTTTCACAGCTTTTTATGAGGCCGTTACTCCAACATCGAATTAGAAATCTCACCCATGTAATAAAACAATTGCACCATTATACGACTCCACTTTTCCTGTAAAACAGGAGGGTGGTTTTTTTCGTTACCGAAAATATATAAATGCGTTTTCATTTCCCTGTTTATTGGGTATTTTAGCTTGCGGGGTGCATAAGCTGGAACAGTGGCTATCGCCTGTATTTTTCAGATGACAAAGGAGGAATTCCGAATGAACAAAAAGTGGATGATTGGTTCGTTGGCCCTTTCCATAGGCCTGATCTCAGCAAGTGGGGGAGCTATGGCAGCTTCACCGTCAGCAGGAAGTACGGAAATCAAGAAGGTGGCTGTGTCTGCACCTGGGAAAGAGGGCCCTGCTACCATCAATAATTTGACGGTGAAAAGTATCATTCCGCTCGTAGTCCATGCAAGAGCTCTTTATTTCTATAGTAATCGAGGCGGCAATATCTTCCCGATAGAAACCTTCACATATAAAGCGCAGGAGTACCGTTATCTTTCCAGTGATCTTGGCACCAAGACGAAGCTAATGAATTACATAAAAAAAGCGTACACTCACAACGCTGCGGCTTATTATGTACAGACACAGTTTTTAGAGCATAACGGAAGAATGTCGCAGGTTAATGCAGATGTGGGCAATCTATTAATGTATGAAAAAGCCACCGCCCGCATGCTGTCCAAGACTGCGACAACCGCTGAATTTGAACTGACCGTTCCTTATCCAGAAGCGCAGGGAAGCAGTGAGTCGGTGTATGTGAAGCTGAAGAAAGTGGAGGGATACTGGAGAATCGACATGTCGCCGGATATTCTTTTCTGAGGAAAGGGAAAGGTATTAGAGGAAAGAGGATGGTAGGGGTTATGAACTAACAGCGCTTAAGATCTGAGGTATAAACAACACCTGCGAATTTGCCTTTGCGGGTAATAATGACACAATCATTCTTCATAGGATCTGGGCGGTTCATAGCAGTAGCGAATACGACATCAAGTGGAGTGGAGATATCATAGACTAGCGGTGTTTTGCTCATAAGCTTCATGGCAGGTTCTTTGTAGAACATATCTACCCCTGATCTTCCTGTAGCTTTTAAAAAGAAACGTTCGCTCATTAATAATCCAAGTGGTTCATTCATAGCATTACAGACGACAATACATTTCGATTCTGGATGCTGGAACATTACGCGAAGGGCTTCTCTACAAGTACGTGAGGCGAAAATAGCAGGTGCACTGCGGACAATATTAGAAAGATCATTTACAAGAGCTGTTGACATGTTGTTCATCCTTTCTGATTATAGGTCTATTTCTAATGTACCCCCGAATCGTAAATTTTAAAGGCGAGAAAGGTCATCTACAGGTAAAATAGATTCACAAGCAAAAACGGTCAGAACCTCACGAGGTCTGGCCGTTTTTTTGTAAGTACTCTATTCACTTCGAACGCCGTCCTCTACCAACTGCTTTCTAGGTGCTTCTGGAATAACGGATTTGCTCACGCCTCCACGATTGATGGCGATTAAGCGTTTTTGTGCGTAATACACATCGCGGGACAGCTTTTTTACCTCAGTGGATTTACCGTCAACTAACCGGGTGCTGTAGGTTTCAACAACATAGCCAGTTTTCCCGTTCTGAATAACACGTGTACCTCCGCGAGGGAGGGAAGGGTCGTTTACGTACTTGTCGACTGGAGGCAGCACCTCTACGATTTGTGAATGGACTTTATAAGTAACATTTTGCGGAAAGGTACCGAAGAGCTTGATCGTTAGTGAGCGGCCTTGCACAGCTGCTTTAATGACAAGATATTTGCCAGTCGTATTGCGAAAACGGAAGTTAATATAGCCTTCAGCAAACGTCGCATCCTGGCCCTTGGGTAAATAGTTGACCGGCAAGGAGTGATTGCGGCGCTCCACAATCTCTAGTCCAGTACGAAGAGCGGCGTTGTACAGTGTACTGGACACTTGGCAGATTCCGCCCCCGACACCGGCTTGTAGCTTACCGTTCACAATGACTGGCGCTTCGCGGAAGCCATATTCTATTTTTGCTTTTTCAATAGCTTTGCCATAATCAAAGACCGCTCCAGGTGGGAGCACCGTTCCGTTCACAGCTTTGGCCGCTGATTCAACGTTGTAGATTCGTCCAGGTCCACTGGCGCCGAGTGAGGTGCTGAATTGCATGATTTTTCGCTCAATGCCTTGCTCTTTTAATGCGTTTAGGGTGATATCCGGCTGTAATATAGTTAATGGAACTTCCAGTGTAATCCCCTTCTCCTGGAGCGTAATCAGACGATTAAACCGAGTTGGAGCGGCAGCCGACAGTGAGGTGACCATTCCTGTCCAGTCTACCTCAAGAGAGGTCTTCTCGGGCGTATACACTACACGATCATCCCCCGTAATTCGCCGCGTAGCATCGACCGGATCTCCAAAGGATTCTCTCTCCCAAGCGGGACTTAGGATGGTCTGTAATTGAGCGATATTCAGATGGGCTTCAAGACTCCAATTCTGGGGGAAGCTGTAACGGGCTTTTACCCGATCCCATAGACGGCCTTCTGTGAGATCCTGTAGTCCTTGCTCAAAAGCCGTGGCCGCATAGGTCATTCCGGCTTGTTTAAGATTGAGGGTAAGCTCAGAATTCCCTTCTACCTGCAGAACGAGGGGGACAGATTCAAGGGCATGGAGCTTCTCCTCCAGTTCGGAACGAACCTCAGTGATGTTTAGCCCGCCCACCTCCCATCCTGCAAGGGTTGTACCTTTTGGAAGCGCGTTATTGTGGCTATATAGATGAAGTCCCCCATATATTAATGAGCCGATAAGAATGAGTGCAGTGACTACTATGAGGGCCAGATGAATTTTTTTCATGATTAATCCCCTTCCTGGATGGCAGCTGCGAGCAGGTATCGTAGGTGCTTTTTCTATTTATATGTACAGACACTACAAAACTTTCGAATAGTGGAGCAGTTACGGGGTACTCAATCGGTTACAGATTTGTTACAATAGATACATTGCGGAAATATTGAAGTTTATGGAAACTTAAGCTGGACCCTGTCGATTCAAACAAGTGGAAAATGTCATAATTGGGAAGTGAGAAAATGATTGAAATGCAAGATGTATGGAAGACCTACCCTAACGGAACTCACGCACTGCAAGGAGTTTCAGTAAAAATTGACCGCAATGAATTCGTGTATGTTGTCGGTCCATCCGGCGCGGGTAAATCTACTTTTATGAAATTGATTTATAGAGAAGAAGTGCCAACT
This sequence comes from Paenibacillus sp. FSL R5-0345, assembly GCF_000758585.1. Lineage (NCBI taxonomy): Bacteria > Bacillati > Bacillota > Bacilli > Caryophanales > Paenibacillaceae > Paenibacillus > Paenibacillus sp. FSL R5-0345. Next base: position 6,239,164 of record NZ_CP009281.1, on the reverse strand, counting down.
AAGGGTCAAATTTCTGTGGGAGGCTTTAACATAGGGAAGCTTAAACAACGTAAAATCCCATATGTGCGCCGTAATATCGGCGTTGTATTTCAAGACTTTCGGCTATTGCCAAGGATGACGGCTTATGAGAATGTCGCTTTTGCCATGGAGGTTATTGAAGCGCCGAAGAAGGTCATCAAGAAACGTGTGAATGAAGTTCTCGATCTGGTTGGACTCAAAAATAAAGCGAATCGTGAGCCCTCACAGCTCTCTGGCGGCGAGCAGCAGCGGATTGCAATTGCAAGGGCTATTGTTAACAACCCTTCTGTTATTATTGCGGACGAGCCTACAGGCAACTTGGACCCTGAGACTTCATGGGGCATAATGCAACTGCTGGACGAAATTAATTTTCGTGGAACAACGATTGTAATGGCTACCCATAATAAAGATATCGTGAACAAAATGCGCAAACGGGTGCTTGCGATTGAGAACGGAAATATTGTGAGAGACCAAGCGAGAGGGGAATATGGCTATGAGTTTTAAAACCTTCTTGCGACATGTGCGGGAAGGCTTCAAAAGCGTATTCCGTAATGGCTGGATGTCGATTGCTTCGATCACTTCCATCGTCGTCTCTCTTTTTGTCCTAGGTGTATTTATTCTTCTTGTTCTTAATGTGAATGCTGTAGCGGATGAGGCAGACAGTCAGGTACAGATTAATGTGCATTTGGCACTGAATGTAGACCAGAAAATGCGTGAGACTTTGCAGACTGAAATTGGCAATATGCCGGAGGTCAGCAAGATTACGTTCATCTCCAAGGACCAAGGACTTAAAGATCTCCGTGCAGACATGGGTGAGGACGCAGCGGAGCTTCTGGAAGGATTCGATGAAGACAATAACCCTCTCCCGGATACGCTTAAGGTAGAAGTTGTTGAACCTACTACAGTAGCCTTTGTGGCAGAAAAGATTGAAGCACTCAACAAGACACATACCGAGGAGCCTATTTACAAAGTGAAATATGGCAAGGGCTCGATAGAAACCTTGTTCAAAATAACGCGCGCTGTACGTAATATTGGTTTTATTTTTGTTGCAGGTCTTGCACTCATGTCTATGTTCCTCATCTCCAATACGATTCGGGTTACGATTCTTGCCCGTCGTAAGGAAATTGGTATTATGAAGCTGGTTGGCGCGACAAATTATTTTATTCGCTGGCCTTTCTTTATAGAAGGGGCACTGATCGGATTGATCGGATCACTTGTCACCTCTGGTATCTTGTATTTGGGTTACAGCGGGTTGGAGTCCTCCGTACAGGGAGATCCAATGCTCCAATTACAGCTGATTCCATTCGGAGATATTTGGATGCAAATCGTCGGTGTGTTAGTTGGGCTAGGCGTGCTGATCGGCGTCTGGGGAAGTACGGTTTCTATTCGGAAGTTCTTGAAAGTTTAATATTAATAAGTGAAGGATGGGGAGTGCGAGTTGAAGAAGATTGCCGCCGGACTAGCCGTAATGTTACTAGCTGTCACTATATTCCAGCCCTCTGATGGATATGCCAAAAAAACAAGTGTTGCCGAAATCGATAAGCAGTTAAAGCAGCTGCAAAAAGAGGTGCAGGAAGCTAAGGCGCAGCAGGAGAAAGCGGCGTCCCAAACGCAGGAAGCACAGCATTATAAGAATAAGACGAATCTCAATCTGCAGTATGTACTGCAGCAGGTAGATCAAGTTAAGGGTAAAATGACCGAAATCTCAACCAAAATTTCCGATACAGAGCAATCTTTGAATGCTACAGCAACGGAGTTGGATAAAGCAGAGGCGCGGGTCGCTTCAAGAGAGGAAGTCTTGGGGTCCCGTGTTCGGCTAATGTATACCGATGGAGCGGTTTCTTACTTGGATGTTTTACTCTCTTCGACAAGCTTTGCTGATTTCCTAGACCGTGCAGATTCACTTAAGATGATCGTGGATCAGGATCAGGAGCTGCTGGTGCAACATAAGCTGGACAAGCAGACAGTGATAGAAAAGAAACAGGAGCTTGAAGGGCAATATGCTCAAGCCAAGCAGTTGTACACTTCTTTGGAGCAACAGAGAAGTCTGCTCAAGGAAAAAGAAGCGGAGAAGCAAGAACTTATCGCATTCTATGACAAGCAAATTCAAGAAAGCGATGATTTGAGTGAGGAGCAGAATGAGAAGCTGGTCAAATTGGCAAGCGAACGTTCTGCACTGGAAACGCAAAAGGATAAGATCAAGGCTGAGGAAGCTGCTCGTAAAGCAGCAGCAGCTAAGGCGGAAGCAGCTCGTCGGGCTGCGGAGGCTGCCAAGAAGGCTGCTGCCAGCAAGAGAAGCAGCAGTTCAAGCTCCAGCTCGAATGAAACGGCTTATGCAGGTGGAGACGGACCGTTTCTACTTCCTGTAGGGTCGGCAAGAATCTCGTCCTCCTTTGGACCACGGACACATCCGATCACAGGTGAGAAAGGCAAAGTGCACACTGGCGTCGACTTTGCGGTTCCGCAAGGAACCAGTATTCATGCAGCGGATTCCGGAACGGTTATTTTAGCTGAATGGTGGAGTGGTTACGGCTATTGTGTAATTATTGACCATGGAGGCGGAGTTTGGACCCTCTACGGACATATACGTAAAGGCGGTATTAGGGTTAGTTCTGGGGATAAAGTCAATCGCGGAGATGTGATCGCTGAATCTGGTTCCACAGGTAATTCAACGGGTCCTCACCTTCACTTCGAAGTGCGGATTGATGGTAAGACAGTAAATCCTATGCCATATCTCTAACTTTTAAGGAACTCATAACTCATATTATTTGATTGTACGGTATATACTGGAATGGATACCGTACCTTTCAGGACGGACATAGGTGTTGTTTACGAGATGGACAAGAAGGGACGGTGGGAAAATCATGTTGAAAAAAAGCACAGCGGCGTTTATGATTGTCGCCGCCTTGCTATGTGGTAGTTTAGTAACCTTGGGCGTGACGGGTTATACTCATGTCTTTGGACAAGCTGCAGGACAAGGACTGGCCTCGGCGTTGCAGGTGACAGGTCTACAAGAAAAGGAATCTCAGAAGCTTGGGACTGCGCTCAGTCTGATTGAGAGTAATTACTACGAGACAGTAGATCGGGAGAAGCTGATAGACGGTGCTGTCAACGGTATGATGGAAGCGCTAGGCGATCCTTATTCCAATTATATGGCTAAAGAAACTGCCGAGAAGTTTGAAGAAAGCATTGAAGGTTCCTTCTCAGGCATCGGTGCGGAAGTCTCTTCAGATAACGGCAAGGTAGTCGTGGTCTCCCCGATTAAGGGTTCACCTGCTGAAAAAGCAGGAATTCAGGCCAAAGATATTATTCTGTCCGTTAACGGAGAATCGCTGGAAGGCATGGATCTAAATGCTGCTGTTGCGAAGATACGCGGACCTAAGGGTAGTAAGGCTACTTTGAAAATACAGCGTTCCGGCTCTGCAGAGCCTTTGGAGTTCGCACTTACCCGGGATGATGTGAAGCTTGAGACGGTCTACTCGACCATGGAAAAAGACGGAGTAGGGGTAATCGAGGTTACTCAGTTCTCCCTAAATACCGCAGAACGATTCAAGGAAGAGCTTGGAAAGCTAGAGAAGCAAGGTATGAAGGGACTGGTCATTGACGTCCGTAATGATCCGGGCGGTGTTCTCCCGATTGTTATTGAAATGGCTGAAGAGTTCGTTCCAGCCGGCAAAAACATAGTTCAAATAGAATACAAAGATAAAAAACGCGAAGTTAGTACCTCCAAGGGCTCGAGCAAGGCTTATCCTGTGGTAGTGCTGATGAATAAAGGTAGCGCGAGCGCTTCAGAAATATTGGCGGGTGCCTTGCAGCAGTCAGCAGGAGCTAAGCTAATTGGTGATAATTCATTTGGTAAAGGCACGGTGCAGACGAGCTTTGATAAACAGCTCGGAGACGGAAGCTTGCTGAAGGTTACCATTGCTAAATGGCTTACACCGGACGGCACGTGGATTCACGGCAAGGGGATTAAACCGGATATCGCAGTAGCACAGCCGGATTACTTCTCAGTGGCTCCGATTAACAAGAGTGTGACACTGCAATATAATATGAACAATGCTGATGTGAAGAGTGCACAGACGATGCTGGACGGCTTAGGCTACAAACCGGGTCGCAAAGATGGCTATTTCGATGCTGGCACTAAGAACGCAGTGAAGAAATTCCAAAGTGAAGCGAAACTTCAAGTCACAGGCATGATTGATGTCAAGACCGCGGAGGCGCTGGAGGCGGCACTAATCAAAGTGATTCAGGATCCTGCCAACGACAACCAACGGAATAGAGGGATTGCTGAAATTCAGAAGGAAATTAAGGCGGCAGCGTCGAAAAAGTAAGAAGGCTGAATTCAGCCTTCTTTTTTTTATAATTGTAAGAATCGATCAAGGGTATAAGCGTACACACGGTGTAGCTCAATGCTGATGGTTGATTAATCAGTAGCGGAGCCTTTGAGCCATAAGTGAGGGTATTCCTGTATATTTGCAGTATTCGCGTATAATGAAGAGGATATCTGTACAAAATGCTGCAATTTTACAGGTGTGAATAAGAGAGCTGAACATTTATTCTGGTATGTGAACAAGGGTTCATAAAAGTTTTTTTGTAGATAAGGAAGGAGTGTGACGAACAGTTTGAATGTGATTCAGGAACTGTTAGGAAGCTTGGGCACTGCGTTCTTACACTTGCTGATACAGCCATATTACTATATTGCTATTATATTTATTGCATTGTATTACCGTCGGCAGGTGGCATTAGAACGCAAGCTGATTCATGTGAAGTTACATAGCTGGGGTCAAGAAACATGGCGAACGGTGTGGAGCGGGCTGGTGATGGGACTAGTGGTTTCTATTGCAGCCATATTGTTAGGGGTTTCCTTATCAGGTACAGCTGTAGCCTGCATTTGGGTAGTCAGTGTGCTGTTATCGCTATTGCGTGTGAGGTATTTGTGTTTTGCTTATTCTATAGGTCTACTGGGCGTGATTCAATTTGTACTGTCTTTCTTTCCAGATGCCTTACATAGCGGAACGGTCGGGAACATTACAACAGCCATACGGGAGATGGATATTCCAGCCTTGCTAGTGCTGGCTGCGCTGCTGCATATGGCGGAAGCGCTGCTGGCCCGCTGGCAAGGGGCGAAGCTTGCGACGCCCCTCTTCTTGAAGGGCAAGCGCGGGATGGTTGTTGGCGGCTATCAGCTGCAGGCTTTTTGGCCGCTGCCGCTGTTCCTGCTGATCCCTTCGGGCGCAGGAACGGATCTGCCATGGCAGCCGCTGCTGGGCGGCGGGCTTGGCATTGTCTCTTTGCCCGTCATCATCGGCTTTAGCGAGATGACGCAGGGCATGCTGCCCGGGCGCAAGGCGGCCCGCACTTCAGGACGGCTGCTGATCTACAGCATCGTCCTGCTCGGCTTAAGCCTGCTTGCCGCTTGGTGGAGCCCGCTGACCCTGCTCGCGGCGCTCGCAGCAATGGTGCTGCACGAAGGGTTAAGCTGGTACAGCGCTCTGGAAGAGCGCAGCATCAGCCCCATCTTCGTACATCCACCGCGCGGCCGCAAGGTGCTGGCCGTGCTGCCGGGCAGTCCCGGGCAGGAGCTGGGCATCCTGCCCGGCGAGATCTTACTGAAGGTCAACGGGGTCCTGTTGACCGATGCCGCGCAGCTACATGAGGCGCTGCGCATGAATCCAGCGTTCTGCAAGCTGGAGGTGCAGAACCGTGAAGGGGAGAGCAAATACCTTCAGAGCCCTATCTACGACGGGGACCATCATCAGCTCGGGATCATTCTGGTACCGGAGACAGATGGAGCGGTTACTGCGGAGGCGAAGCCTTCTAGCATCTTCAGTATCATCGCGATGAAGACAGGTACTCGCAGCCGCAATCTTCCGAACGGCCGACTCAAACGGAACAAAGCCGCTAAAGCCAAGAAGGAATCAGCGGAAGGATAGCTAAAGTTAAGCCCGGACTCTGGAAATAGAGTCCGGGCTTTTTTTGTAGTATGGCGATTGTGGAGGTATGCATCAACTAACTTTAATATCAGGACAATTGTCAAAAGAAGAATTGACCAAGACTGAAAATGAAGCTTTATTAGTCAGCTCTGTGAAACAGGAAGCTTTGTTTTCTTGAAAGAAAACAAAAATAGAAGATTTTAAAATCAACTTGAACAAACCGCCTACTTCACCCCCGCCCACCTCTTAAATAGAAAATCGCGATTTGCGTTCGATCTCGCAGCTGTAATTTGCTTAGAATATCCGTTATGTAATTTTTGACCGTACCCTCGCTTAGGAACAGATGTCCGGCGATTTCTTTGTTGGTATGCCCCTCAGCGATAGAGGCGACGACAGCCAATTCCATTTTAGTCAGTCCGAAGGACTCCAGCGGCTGTGCCTGTGGAGATTCAGGACGGGATGCAGGCTGTAGGAAGGTTGCCAGTTTGCGCGCGATATCGGGATGAATTAGCATATTACCTTCATTGACCGTTTTGATGCCTTGTATGATACGGTCTGGCGGTATGTTTTTGAGCAAGTATCCACTGGCTCCGTTACGTAGCGCTTCAATGATATACTCATCGTCATCGAAAGTAGTTAGCATCAGTATCGAAACCTGAGGAAAAGCCTGCTTAATTTTCTCTGTTCCTTCAACACCATCACAGCCCGGCATCCGTATATCCATCAGAACCACATCAGCTACATCTCCAGTCTGGAGTAAGCTCAATGCCTCGTTTCCATCACTCGCAGCTCCGACCACTTTAAGCTCCGAGTCCAATTCTAGTAGTAGCTTTAGACTTTGGCGAATAAAAGGGTCGTCATCTACAATCATCACTTTAATCATTAGCAAGTCTCCTTGATCGAATTTAGTTTTCTATATAACCATGGGTACTATCTTCCCTATACAATCTCTCCCTGCTTATAAATGGGCAATCGTGTAACAACTGTGAATTGAGACTCCTGCCGCAGTTCCAAGGTTCCGCCGATCAAATGCGTTCGTTCTAACATTCCTTTCATTCCGACACCACCACTTCCCGGCAATGTAGTTAGCTTATTCTCTTCGGAAAGTGTTCCATTGTTGCTAACTTCCATCGTAATTCCAGTATGACTGAAGTCGACCGTAATCCAGATTGCTGTTGCTTTTCCATGACGCAGAGCATTGGTTATGGCCTCACGGGCGTTCTTATACAAGATCACCTGGATACTAGGATATAGCGGATAAGGTATCCCAAGTACTTGGTATGAGGTCTCGATTCCCGTATCGCGTCCTGTCTCCTCAAGCAGACGATCTAACGCGTAAGCACCCTCTAGTTGTGGCGTATAGTTGATACGCTTCACTGCGGAGCGCATATCGTCCATGCTAGCTGACAGCTGATCTCGAATGAGCTCCATCATTTGCATTCCGCTCTCAGGCGAGGTGGGTAAGGTGTGCAGCGCGGCTTCCATCATCATTTTAATGCGAATCAGGCGGTGACCGATATCGTCATGGAGCTGGCGTGAGATGCGGACCCGTTCTTTGGACTGGGCTGCATCTTCTATTTGGGTGTTAAACTCCAGCAGTCGGTTGCGGGCTTCATCCAGCTCGAAATGCTTTTTCCGGAGCTCATCGTATAGATGGAGAGTATTCTCACGGCCCCGACCAGCCCGCTGTAATAATTCGTTGAGATAGGCGATGAGCAGAAAAGTAATGTTGATGAACGTAATGATGAGCTGTGGAGAATCCCGAAGCGCTATGTTCAGGGTAATTAGATGCACAACCGTAAACACGAGCGGCACGGCTTGGGGCTGAAGTCTAGAATAATAAAGTAAGGCCGAGATCGCTGGAAAAATCATTATACTGCCGTATTGGTAGCATAACCAGGCGGTGAATAGTACTTCAATGATGCTTATCAAGGGATGAAGGGATTGGGGCAGCTTTGGTACCATGACCACAAGGAATAGAAGCATCAGAATATGCAGTGTGAAGATTCCATAATCGGCATATGGATAGATGTAAATGCTAATACAAGCTGGAATTATAATGAGTAAGTAACGCAATAGATTCAGCTCTCTAGTCACGCCTAAGACATCCTTTACAGGGTTTCTTCTAATCTTAGCATATTAGCCTACTACTTCAGGAGATGACTTTAGTCACCTTCAAAAGATGACCTTTCGTACCTCCTGTAGAATGAAATGTAGTATAAAATTGGAAATATAGAAGCGCAAATGACAGGAGAGATGATCGAATGGCAATCGCCGTATTAACCGATGTGGTGAAACGATATGAAGGTAAATTAACAGTGGACCATGTGAATATGACGATAGAAGAAGGGGAAATCTTTGGCTTGCTTGGCCCGAACGGAGCGGGTAAAAGTACAACGATCAGTATGATCTGTGGCTTACTTAAAATTGACGGAGGAGACATTGTCATCGACAGTCTACCTGTGTCTTCGAAATCACTTGAGGTGAAGAAAAGAATTGGTTTGGTTCCACAGGAGTTGGCCGTATACGACACGATGTCAGCGGCGGATAACGTTACCTTTTTCGGAAGATTATATGGCTTGCGCGGCAAGCTTTTGAAGGAACGGGTTGAAGAGGCTCTTGCTTTCACAGGTCTTAGCGATCGTGCTAAAGAGAAGCCCTCAACATTCTCCGGGGGAATGAAAAGACGTCTGAATATTGCCTGCGCCATCATGCATCGTCCAAAGTTGATTATTATGGATGAACCTACGGTGGGGATCGATCCACAATCTCGCAATCATATCCTTGAATCGGTCAAGGAGTTGAATCGGCTAGGCTCAACTATTATTTACACCAGTCACTATATGGAGGAGGTTGCAGCCATTTGTGATCGGGTAGCCATTATGGATAAAGGACATATCATTGCTTGTGGTACAGAAAAGGAACTGCGGGAACGCGTTGCCAAGGAAGAAAAAATCGTCATTAAAGCTGCTAATATCACACCGGAGCTTATCCAAGAGCTGGCGCTTCACCCTAGAATTAGACGCGTAGAAGCAAAGGAAGAAGTAGTCGAGCTGTACTTGCCCTCTTCACAAGGGGAACTGCAGGATATCCTTTTTATTTTTGCCAAACATAAGGGGATTATCGGCTCGCTAAATATTGAAGAACCTGATCTGGAGACATTGTTTCTAAGCTTGACAGGACGTACCTTACGAGACTAAAAAGGGGGGATTATTTTGATGAATACTTGGACGATTATGATCTATGAGCTGCGAAGATTATTTAGCTCACGCTCTATGATATTAAATATGTTTTTACTGCCCCTGTTGTTGATCTTTCTCTTAGGTGCTTCGCTCTCCGGTGTCGTTGGTGATAAAGGAGGCTCCACTAATATCGATATTGTGCGAGTGGCTGTTGTTAATCTTTCTGGCGAGGGCTATGAGAGCTCAACGATGATGGACAGCTTTTTGAAATCAACAGCGCTTAAGGATATTATTACCCCGATTATAGTAAATAGTCGAGAGGCAGCAGAAAGCGGTCTACGAACAGGAAAATATGGCTATGCGGTTGTTGTCCCTCCAGGCTTTGATAGTAAGGTTCAGAATGGTGAAGCTGCACAGCTGGAGTTTATACTTGGCAAAAAAAGTACAGACAATAGGGTGGCAGGAACGGTATTCGATAATTTTTTAAAGACTCTTAATTATAAACAGTCTGTAGCTTTGACACTGGGTCCGGCAGCATTAAACGTTATGGCACCTAATTCCACCAGTAATCAGCCTTCCGTAAAACTTGGAGAATTGAGCGAGGGAGGGTATTCATATACTTCTTCACAGTTCTATGCAGTATCTATGATGTTGATGTTCCTGCTATATAGCGGCTTGACGGTTTGTACCTCTCTTTTTAATGAAAAAGAAAATCATACCCTCTTCCGGATAAATTCAATGCCCGTTAAAGGATCTGAGCTATTCATTGGTAAAATGCTTGGTGTAGGTGTTGTAAGTATAGTGCAGTGCGCAGCGATTATTATTCTAACGAATGTGCTCTTCGGCGTAAATTGGGGAAATCGGCCGGGCTTGTTGCTCCTATTTTGCCTGCTGATGATTGTGGCTTCGATGACATTATCTATCGTTATTTCTATGTTCAGTAAGACTGGAGCAAGCGCAAGAAATGTCGTTACACTGCTCACAGTAAGTATGACCTTCATTAGTGGAGGGATGGCTCCACTTCCAGAATCGTGGGTGAACTCTGCAGGGGCTTTTACAATTAACCATTGGGCAATGCAGGCGATTTTGAAAATGATGTTACATGCTGATGTATCACAAATCATGCCGAATTTGGGAGTTTTATCGCTGATCTGTCTAGTGTTGTTCAGTGCAGCAGCAATCTCGTACCGGAAGGTGGGTTATCATGGATAAAATCTTAACGATTGGCTGGAACATGGTGAAACGAACCATTGGTACTAGGAAGGGTGTGCTTATATATATTCTGCTTCCTTGTATTGTACTTGCAGGTATTGTCTCCGTTACTGGAACGATGGGGGAGAACCCAGCGGTTGTATTGTATTCCAATATGGATAACGGGGCTGCAGGTAAGCACTTGCTCACTGAACTAAAAAATTCCGGTGAATATAAATTTGTAGAAAAGAATGACGAGATTGCTTTAAGAGAAGGTGTTGTAGATCAGAATGGAGAAGCGGGGATTCTGATTCCAGCAGGGTTCACTTCAGCTCTACTTGCCGGGGAAGAACCACAAATTAGTGTATATGAGCTTAAGACGAATGAAACTTCTGTTATGATCAAATTAAAAGCAAGTGCGATCGCTGATGAGATGCGGAGTACCGCCGCGAATATTGGAGCAGCAAATGAAGGATCTAGTGATGTTGACGCACAGTTCACTACTGTTATGCAAAGAGCGGAACAGCATAGTATAGGTAGCATCCGAACCGATTATAATTTGTATCCTCGGGAGGGACTAGGAGTTGTTACAGGTTTAACACTAATGTTCCTCATGAGCCTAGTCACGAGTTCTGTATCGTTGATTATGGATGATCGAAAAGGACGAACCATGATGCGGATGTTCAGTGCTCCGGTTCGTTCTTACGAAATTGCGATTGGTAATTTTCTGGGCAGCTTCATGGTCGGGATGATTCAGATCGTCGTAGTGCTGGCTTTAGGTCGCTGGGTGCTGCACTATGATTATGAAGTTCCAATCTATCTATATTTCCTTGTTCTTGCGGCATTTATGCTGGTGTCCATGGGAATCGCGAGTACAGTGGCGGGGTTAATTCGTAATCCTAATAATGCAGGTATGCTGAATTCCCTTATTATCACACCCACTTGTATGCTTGGAGGCTGCTTCTGGCCCTTATCCATTATGCCGGACTATATGCAAAAGGCTGCTAATTTTGTTCCGCAAAAATGGGCCATCCAAGCCGTTGATATCGCTGCAACCGGTGGGGGCTGGAATGAGTTATGGTTACCTTTTGCCATCTTAGGACTTATGGCCGCTGTGCTGCTGGCAATTGGTTCTGCCATTCTCCGTCCAAGCCAAGCAGGAATCAACGCTTAGGTATTTTGAAATGGAATGTTAGATATTCATAGCCTGACCTGTTTCCTTCAGGTACAATAATAGGTATCAAATGTATTTGATTCTTATTATGTACAATAGAGGGCATTTCTAGGAGGATGAACAGATGAGCAGCAATAAATTGGCTTGGACATGGCGGGTGAAGGAAGAATGTCTGGAAGAGTATGTAGCCATGCATTTAAATCCTTGGCCAGAAGTTTTGGAGGAGCACAGTAAGGCTGGTATTTCTAACTATTCTATCTTTCAGAATGGCAATCAGTTTTTTTATTGCTTTGAATGTGAGGATACTGAAGCGGCTTTCGATTACATTGCTAAAAGTGACGCCTGCAACCGATGGAATGCCATTACTTCAAAGATGGTTGAAGGCTCATTTGATTTCAATAATGAGGTGCCGATGCAGCCCTTAAACGAAGTGTTCTATCTAAAATAGTGAGCTGATTCTTTATTAACTAAAATTTGCATATTGTATATTATCGGCGTATCTTGTTTACAGTCTTTTATATTACGGTTATAATATATTTAATAATGTTAAATTGAATAATTTTTTGTTTTTTGGAGGAGCCTGTCAACAAGGGCTCCTCTTTGTCTTTTTTTGGCTTGGGATGTCCCTGGTTGGCAGTTCTTATATACAACAAGGGAGTGGATGAAACATGGAGTTTGTGCTATATCTTATGCTGATTATACTATTCACCAAGCTAGCTGGTGATTTATCTGTGCGACTGGGACAACCGTCGGTACTGGGTAAGTTAATTGTCGGTATTATACTGGGCCCTGCCGTACTGGGATGGATTCAGAATGGAGAGTTTATTCATTATTTTTCGGAGATCGGTGTTCTATTATTAATGTTTATCGCTGGGCTTGAGACGGATCTGGATCAACTGCGCAAAAACTGGAAATCAGCTTTCGCAGTAGCCGTCGGAGGTATTATTTTACCTTTTCTAGGTGGATTCGCCATTGGAGAAATGTTTGGTTTTGCTTATCATAATGCTATGTTTATGGGCGTCATTCTTAGTGCAACATCGGTCAGCATATCGGTTCAGGTACTGAAGGATATGAATAAGTTGAATACACGTGAAGGTTCTACCATTCTGGGAGCCGCTGTAGTCGATGATATTCTGGTTGTTATTTTGCTCGCTGTATTAATGAGCTTTTTCGGCACAGGAGAATCAGTGTCCATTGGTCTTTTGATTACGAAAAAAGTATTGTTCTTCGCTGTAGCGCTTGTTGTGGGTTGGTTCGTTGTGCCTCGGGTTATGAAATGGATGGCTCCGCTAAAGGTGACGGAGGCTGTTATCGCAGCGGCGCTAATGATTTGCTTTGCGTTCGCGTATTTTGCTGAAATTATGGGGATGGCAGGCATCATCGGTGCTTTTGCGGCTGGGATTGCTATATCTCAAACCTCTTTTAAACATACGGTGGAAACCAAGCTTGAGCCTATAGCGTACTCGATTTTTGTTCCGGTCTTTTTTGTAAGTATCGGACTTAATGTTTCCTTTGAAGGGGTTGGCAGTCAAATCGGGTTCGTGCTCTTGCTGGCTGTTGTCGCCATTCTGACCAAGTTGTTTGGTGGCGGTCTGGGTGCGCGTCTTACAGGCTTTAATAACCATTCGTCGCTTATTATTGGTTCAGGGATGATTTCGCGGGGTGAGGTTGCGTTGATCATCGCGGCAACAGGTCTGCAAAGCGGCTTGTTACAGCAGCAGTATTTTACTTCCGTAATTATTGTTGTCATTGTAACTACACTTGTAACACCGCCGCTCTTAAAATATATGTTCCGTGATCCAGTACGCGCGGGAGAAAAATAAAAATCATAGCAAAAGGGTGTCCCGAAGTGATATGCTCCCCATATAGTAGACAGGCGAAATAATAAAAACCTGCTGCTGTATGGGGAGTATTTTTATGGAACAAAAGAAGTATACGGCACTCGAAAAATTAACGGTTCTCCAAGAAATTGAACGGGGCGACATTGGTTTGAAAGCTGCGGCCCGAAAGTATGGATTATCCAAAAACTCTATAGTGAAGTGGCGGCAACGTTATCAATTGTATGGGTACGAAGGGCTGGAAGTTCGAAGCCACAACCGTACGTATTCCGCAGAACTTAAACTCCATGCCGTTAAGGATTATCTCGAGGGAGGATTGTCACAAAACCAAATCATCTGCAAGTATAAGATTGCAAGTTCAACCCAACTCGCCAACTGGATTAGGAAGTATAATGGTCATAGCAACAGCTTAACAGCTCATTCAGGAGGATCTAAAGCTATGACCAAAGGACGCGTAACCACTTGGCAGGAACGGATAGATATCGTGCTGTACTGCCTTTCGAACGGAGAAGACTACACGAAGGCGGCAAGCCATTTCCACGTGTCTTACCAACAAATATATAGCTGGGTAAAGAAGTACGAAGCAGGCGGTGAAGAGGCGTTACGTGACGGCAGAGGACGTACTAAAGCGCCCGAAGAACTTACGGAAGCAGCTCGCCACAAACTCGCGATGCAAAAGCTGGAGTACGAGAATGCACGCCTGCGTGCGGAGAATGCTTTTCTAAAAAAGTTAGAGGAACTCGAAAGGAGGAGACGTTAAGAACCATTCGCCAGGAGAACATCTACCTGGCCATTCAAGCCGTTCAACAGGAACAGTCTTGCTCCATTCGACTTATGTGTGACATCGTAGGGATTTCACGGTCAAGTTACTATAAATGGTTGAATCGCAAACCTAGTTCCCGAGAGACCGAAAACGAGAAACTGACAGAGGCTATGCTTCTCTTGTATGAGAAGGTGGAACGAACCTTTGGGTATCGTCAATTGACCCTGCATTTGCGCAGACAAATGAACAAATCTATTAACGCAAAACGAGTATACCGACTCATGAGACGCCAAGGTATCCAGTCTGTCATCCGCAGAAAGAGAAAGAAGTATGTAGGCTCCACGCCTCAGCAGGTCGCGGAGAATGTGCTAAACCGTAATTTTGAGGCGGAAGCTCCAAACCAAAAATGGGTAACGGATGTAACTGAATTCAAATACGGCAAGGGTAAGAAGGCGTATTTAAGTGCAATAAAAGATCTGTATGACAATTCCATTGTTGCTTACGTTCTGGGCCATTCCAATAATAATTCGCTAGTTTTTAACACGCTGGAATTAGCATTACAGGCAGCGCCGGAGAGCCGAACCTTACTCCATAGCGACCGCGGTTTCCAGTATACCTCTCTGCATTTTAAGAAGATGCTGGACGATTCACAACTGAAGCAAAGCATGTCCCGAGTAGGCTGTTGCATTGACAATGGGCCGATGGAATCCTTCTGGGGAACAATGAAATGTGAGAAGTACCACTTACATACCTACCAGACCTTTGAAGAACTCCAAACAGATATTGATACCTACATTCACTTTTACAATAACGAACGGTTACAGGCAAAATTAAACGGCCTCAGTCCCATTGAATTTAGGACTAAGGCCGCTTAAACTACTTTTATTTTTTGTACTGTCTACTTGACGGGGTGCAGTTCAAAGCCATTTACATGGCTCATGGGGCACCCTTTTTTTTTGCAACTCTAACGTCCTGTACTTCGGAAGGAGAAGGTCCCCGCCTTAAGACGGAGTATAAAACCAGCCGTAGGGCTGTTTTGACTTCGGCCAAAAATGTCTAAACTAAATCTCGGGATGGAAAATAATACATAATGAGGCAGTCATAAGAGGAGTACCAGAAATATATGGGGTGGAAGGGGAAACGAAAATGAAATGGTTAACCAAATGGTCGTTCGGTAACAAGGCTGCGGTGGGGCTTTTAGTGGTCATGGCTCTTGTAGTGGGAGGGATGAGCTATACTTCGCTACCGATGGAATTTATGCCGGAGGCAGATAATCCTCAAGTGACTGTTACGGTGCTTGGGCCGGGTCAGGATGCCCATGCGATGGAGACGAAGGTTACGAAGCCGATTGAGGCTGGGGCCGCTTTTGTTAAGGGGAAGAAAGAAATACTGTCCACTTCCGGAGACGGATACGCACAGGTGAATATTTTTTATGATTCAAAAACAAATATGAAGGATGCTGCTGGGGAGGTCCAAAAGGTTGTAGATTCGTTGCAGTTCCCTGAAGGGGTAATGGCGCCTTTTGTACTTCAATTGAATACTTCCATGATTCCAGTGTCACAGGTTACTCTTTCGTTTGACGAAGGTCTGACCAAAGAAAACCTTAAGCTTGCGGAAGAAACGATCATACCGGAAATGCAAAAAGCAGAAGGTGTAGCTAACGTCGCCTTATATGGTAAAGTTACTCCGCAAGTGCGAGTGAAGCTAGATCCAAAATTAATGGCTGAGAAGGGAATTACAACACCTCAAGTCCTAGGGTTACTTCAAGGACGTAATGTCTCAGCATCTCTTGGGGAGCAGACGATTGGTGGCCAGACAGGTAACGTTAACGTGGTTTCGACGATAGATAGTATCGATACGTTAAAAAAACTCCCTGTTTCTGCGGGCGTTAAGCTACAGGATATCGCTGCCGTTGAATTAAAGCAAGATCAAGAAAGCGTTAGCCGCTCGAATGGGAAAGATGTTCTTTTCGCCATAGTGACCAAAGAAGCAAATGCGAATGCAGTGAGTGTTGGAGATCATATTCAGGATACCATAGCTCATATTAACAAAACCATTCCAAACGCGGAAGCAGCGGTGGTATTCAGCACATCAGATATGGTGGTTACTTCAGTGAACAGTATGATGCGTGAAGTATTACTCGGCGCGTTGTTCGCTACGATCGTGATTCTGTTGTTCTTGCGCAACCTGCGGGCAACACTGATTACGGCGGTTTCTATCCCGCTTTCTTTAGCAGTTACCCTATATCTGCTTGATATATCCGGCATAAGTCTGAATATCATTACACTCGGAGGTGTAGCTGTTGCGGTCGGTCGCTTGGTGGATGATAGTATCGTAGTGATCGAGAACATTTACCGTAGGCTGCAAAAAGAACCCTTCTCCCGTGAAATGATTATAAGCGCAACCGGGGAAGTGGCTAGAGCGATTACTTCATCGACGATTGCAACGGTAGCGGTATTTCTGCCGATGGGTCTTCTGCGTGGTAGTTTGCAGGCTTTTCTACTGCCGTTTGCCTTAACGGTCACGTATTCATTGCTAACCTCACTCGTTGTAGCTTTGACGGTGGTTCCGCTGTTAGGCTCATGGCTGCTGAGAAGAACTTCAATGAAAGAGCACGAGCCATCTAAATGGTTCACCCGATTCCTAGATTGGAATCTGCGCCGGAAATGGATCACTTTATCACTAGGTCTTCTTCTTCTGATTGGCTCAATCGCAGCTTATGTAACTATGCCAAAAGGTGCGCTTGATGCTTCAGATGCCAGCTATGTCTCTGTTCAATTAAATTATCCTAAGGATGTCCCTGTTAAAGAGATCTTGGAAAAAGGAAAACAGTTAGAGCAAGATTTGATGAAACAGCCACAAGCGGAAACGGTGATCATGCAGTCAGGGAACAGTGCGGATGCGGCCCAGTGGGGAACTGTCAGCTCGGAGACCTTGGTGGATTATACCGTTGTTATGAAAAAAGGTGCGGATGCTGAGGCGTTCATCAATTATGTTCGTGATGTGAAGGATTCCTACGCTGGAGCAACACTCGTTGCCAACGAGATGAGTATGATGGGTTCAAGCTCTACCAGCGAGTATATTGATATCGTGGGTGATAATCTTACAGATATTACTGCTGTTGCAGCTGAAGTTACGAATAAGTTGAAAACTGTGGAGGGTATTCAGAAGGTCAGCAGCAATATGGAGGATACCAAACCAGTATTTTCATTTAAGGTAGATCCGGCTCAGACAAATGCACAAGAAATTACCATGCAATTGTCGGCTATGCTGAATCCGATCCCTATGGGGCAGATCGAGCTGGACGGTACGCCTGCAGGAGTAGTGTTGGATCCTATGGCTGAGCCGAAGTCGGAGCAGGATTTAAAGGCAATGACGCTTATGACTGCTGAAGGTCCAAAGCCACTGTCCCAACTCGCAACCTATGAGGTTCGGAATGAACCAGCCTTATTGTTCCATAAAGATGGAAAGCCATATGCGAGAATAACAGCGGAAGTTGATCCGAAGAAAGTGTCTGAAATCGGGGCGAGTATTAAAAAGGAAACCGATAGTCTTACCCTTCCAAAGGGTGTGACTCTGTTTGCAGGCGGAGCCTCGGTTGATCAGTCAGAGGATTTCGCTGACCTTGGTATGACAGCGCTGATCTCCATCGGGTTGGTGTATCTGATCCTGGTCCTCACCTTCAAAACCCTTCGTGCTCCGCTGGCAATCATGTTCTCCTTGCCGCTAGCTGCGATTGGTGCGATTGTTGGACTGATTGTATCTGGTGTAACGCCTGACTTTACCGCTTTATTCGGAGCGTTAATGTTGATTGGTATCGTCGTCACGAATGCGATTGTGCTTATCGACCGTATTAAGCAGAATGAAGCGCATATGAGTATTCGCGAAGCGATTTTGGAAGCGGCCGGAACACGGATGCGTCCGATTCTGATGACAGCTATCGCCACCATTTGCGCCATGACTCCGCTGCTGTTCGGCCATGCCGAGATGGGCAGCATCGTCTCACAAAGCTTGGCGATTGTAGTCATCGGCGGTTTAACTGCGGCAACACTGCTTACGCTGGTTGTAGTTCCAGCGATTTACGAACTGTTCTACTTCCGTAAATCTGCTAAGGAGCGCAAAGGCGTGGTGAAAGCTGAAACTCCGACGCATGGTGCGTAATATCGATTAGAGGAATAGGGTGTCCCAACGGCTATGATAAGGCTGTTGGGATGTTCCTGTTTATGAACTCTTCTCGGAACGAAGTGTGAATCATGGCTCTTTTTGTTGCTCCAATGATGCATCGGACTCAGGAGTCCGATAGTAACTCAATAAGCCAGTAAATGGACGAATAGCATCTGCTGGGTCCTAAAGGCACTTCAGGTAAATCTGATCCACGCCGTTGTTCCTTACTATTAGGACAAGAATGCTATCTGATAAAAGATAAACAAGGCTGAAGCCAGGTGTTAAACACCTGGCTTCAGCCTTGTTTATTGTTACTTGTTAATATAGAGAACTTAACCGCAAGAACAATTTAATACCGGTTTACGAGCTGCCTGTGTCTCATCCAATCGGCTGATCTCTGTGGTATGCGGTGCGTTGATTACGATTTCCGGTGTCTCCTGCGCTTCTTTCACGATCTGGATCATCGTATCGATGAAGCCATCGAGCGTTTCTTTGCTTTCGGTTTCCGTCGGTTCGATCATCATGCATTCCTCTACCGTCAATGGGAAGTACACGGTTGGCGGGTGGTAGCCGAAGTCGAGTAATCGTTTGGCAACATCCAAGGTGCGAACGCCATATTGCTTGAGATTTTTGCCGGACATTACGAATTCATGCTTACATACACCCGGATATGGGATTTCAAAATATGGCGCCAGGCGATGCATCATATAGTTCGCATTCAGCACAGCATTTTCCGATACCTCACGCAGTCCGTCTGGACCATAGGTACGGATATAGGCGTAGGCACGAACGAGAATACCAAAGTTTCCGTAAAAAGCTTTCACGCGTCCAATGGATTCAGGTCCGCCGAAGTCGAGTGAGAAGCTGCTATCTTCGTTTTTCACCACAGTTGGTTGTGGTAGGAACGGAATCAGAATGGATTTTACACCTACAGGTCCGGCTCCAGGGCCACCGCCGCCATGCGGGGTACTCATTGTCTTATGCAAGTTCAAATGCACAACGTCAAAGCCCATGTCACCTGGACGGGTGATGCCCATAATAGCATTGGAGTTGGCTCCATCGTAATAGAGTAAGCCGCCTGCTTCATGCACGATCTCAGCAATCTCGACGATTTGGGTCTCGAACAAGCCGAGTGTGCTTGGGTTAGTCAGCATCAGGGCGGCTGTATCGCTGCCGACCGCTGCTTTCAGTGCTTCAAGATCAACCATCCCTTTATCCGTGGAAGGGATCGTAATCGTTTCAAGTCCTGCTGCTGAAGCACTGGCAGGGTTGGTGCCATGCGAGGAATCTGGCACAATAACCTTCGTGCGGGTCTCGCCGCGGCTTTCATGGTAGGCGCGGATCATCATGAGACCGGTCCATTCACCATGCGCACCTGCGGCTGGCTGTAAAGATACAGCATCCATGCCGGTTAATGCGGACAAGTCATTTTGCAGGGTATACATTAATTCCAGTGCGCCCTGAATACTTTCTTCCGGTTGATACGGGTGGATTTTAGCTAGGCCTACGATGCGTGCAACATCTTCGTTAATCTTCGGGTTGTATTTCATCGTACACGAACCTAGCGGATAGAAGCCATTGTCTACACCGAAGTTACGGCGTGAAAGCGAAGTGTAGTGGCGAATGACATCCACTTCCGATACTTCTGGGAGTACGACGGGTTCACTACGTAGCAGGTTTTGCGGAATGAGCGTTTCAATGCTCTCTTCCTGCGGCACATCGCAAAGTGGCAAGGAATAGGCCGAACGGCCGGGACGACTTAATTCAAAAATTAGACTTTGCTCCGGTTTCATAAACAGCCCTCCAGTGCGCTAGCGAATTGATCGATTTCGTTTTTGCTTCTTTTTTCCGTAACGGCTATCAGCATTTGTCCAGAAAGTTCAGGATAATCACGGCCCAGATCATAACCGCCGAGATAACCTTCCTTCAGCAGCTTGGAATTAATTGCGCTCACGCTACTTCCTTCAGGAAGCTTCACGACAAACTCGTTAAAGAATGGGGAGGAGAAGGTAAGCTCAGTACCTGTTAGTCTGCTAAGTTTATTAGCGGCGTAATGGCTTTTGCGAATGTTCAACTCACCAACTTCACGCATACCTTCTTTGCCCATAACGGACAAATAGACGGATGCGCAAAGAGCTAGCAGCGCCTGATTGGAGCAAATGTTCGATGTCGCTTTTTCACGGCGAATATGCTGTTCGCGAGCTTGAAGTGTCAGAACGAAGCCGCGTTTACCGTTACGGTCAACGGTTTGACCGACGATACGGCCCGGCATACGGCGCATCAAATGTTCCGCTACGGCGAAGAATCCACAAGTTGGACCACCGAGGGAGGCTGGAATACCGAGTGGCTGAGCATCACCGACTACGATGTCGGCTCCAAGCTTACCCGGTGTTTCAAGTACGCCAAGAGCAATCGGATTTGCACTGACGACGAACAATCCTTTAACCGCATGGATTAGCGGCTCAACGGAGCTTAGGTCTTCGATGCAGCCAAAGAAGTTAGGCGATTGCATCAGTACTGCAGCGGTATCTCCATCAATGGCTTCAGCAAGCATCGCCTGATCGGTAACTCCGTCTTTATAGTCAATCTCCACCACTTCAAGACCCCAGGCATTAGCCGATGTGCGTAGTACTTGACGTGCTTCAGGATGAACGGTGCGGGAGACGATTATTTTTTTGCGTTTGGTAGCACCAGCTGCGAGGACGGCTGCTTCGGATAATGCGGTTGCGCCATCATACATACTGGCATTAGCTACTTTCATACCGGTTAGTTCACAAATATAGGATTGGAATTCGAAGATCGCTTGCAGCTCACCTTGGCTGATCTCCGGTTGATAAGGAGTGTAGGCAGTGTAGAATTCAGAACGGGAAATGACATGGTTGATCACCACAGGGATGTGATGGTCATATAATCCGGCGCCGAGGAAGCTGGCGTGAGAATCAAAGTCGGCATTTCGGTCAGCCAGACCTTTCATGTGACGAAGCAGGGCGTATTCATCGAGTGGTTCAGACATCGGCATAGTGCCTTGATAACGGACGGCTTCAGGAATATCGGAGAACAGCTCATCTATGGACTGAATCCCGACGGCTTCCATCATCTCTTCGCGGTCCTGTGCAGTCATGGGCAGATAACGGTGCTTCATTAAGGTTTCACTCCTTGGCTTTTTTTAAAATATAAGAAAGTACAATTTTCAGGCTATACTTTATCCTTCTATTTCTCGCTTAAAAGTTCACCGTCCTTATATGGACGCTAAAGACGTTTATACTTGTAAAAAGGGGCCTTAATCACGACAGCCTTAAGCTGTTTGCCGCGGATCTCTACGTAAACCTCTGTGCCTATTTCACTATAAGCTGTATCAAGCAGAGCCAATCCCAAGTTACGCTTCAACGTTGGCGATTGTGTTCCGGTTGTGACCTCTCCGATTTTAACGCCGTCTGCATAGACGGGGTAATGGGAGCGCGGAATACCTCGATCAATCATTTCCAGGCCGACAAGGCGGCGGGGAAGACCGGCTTCTTTTTGCTGCACTAACGCATCACGACCGATGAAGTCTGCTTTGTCTAGTTTCACGAAGAACTGCAATCCTGCTTCAAGCGGCGTGATATCAGCTGACAGTTCTTGACCGTACAGCGGCAATTTCGCTTCAAAACGCAGGGTATCCCGTGCGCCCAGGCCAGCAGGTGTTAATCCATGAGGAGCACCCGCAGCAAGAAGCCCGTTCCATAATGCTCCTGCACCATCCAGCGAAGCGTAGATTTCGAAGCCATCTTCACCGGTATAACCTGTACGGGAGATCAATACTTCTACACCGCAGACGGTAGCGTGTTCGATGAAGTGGAAAGGCTTGAGGGCTGAGATAGGAGCATCAGTAACTTTCGCGAGTATAGTCTCTGCCAGCGGACCTTGCAAGGCAAGTAAAAGCGTCTCGTCGGAGACATTAGTGAGTGTGACTTCACCGAATTCAGAGGTCAGATGCTCCTGTAGCCACTGAAAGTCCTTATCGATGTTGGAGGCATTAACGACGAGCATATAACGACCCTCGCTTAGTCGATACACGAGTAAATCGTCTACAACTCCGCCGTTTGGATAACAGAGCAGCGTATATTGTGCCGCACCATCGGTGAGGCGGCTGACAGCGTTAGTCGTCATCTTTTGCAAAAAGGCTTCTGCACCGCTCCCGATCACCATGAATTCACCCATATGCGATACATCGAACAGTCCAGCCTGCTGGCGAACGGCTTCATGCTCCTTCACGATACCTGTAAATTGTACTGGCAGCTCCCAGCCGCCAAAATCAATGCATCTGGATTCCGCATAAGCGGAATAGAGCTCATAAAAAGGCGTTCTTTTCAAAGCATCCATGTCGTCACTCCCCTTGATCTGATTACATACGAAAAAAGGACAGGCAGAAGCAATCATGCATAAATGCACTAATCGCTTTCTGCTCTGTCCTTTGTACCTGAGAGTTACCCTGCGTAACTAACCTGCAAGTTTCCCCGTTGGTGACCTGACGCACCTTCGCCCTGCGTCTGATGCTCTCCAGAGATACGTCCGACAAAGGTCCTTTTGCCTGAGAGATTCACCCTGTTAGGGTTTACTCCTTCGGCGCCGTCTTCAAGTGAGACAGTCTCTCCCTATGCCATCATCCGCAACTGTATTTGTTTCAAATATAAGAAAGTATATGTTTCACATTATACATTATCCTTATATTTCTTCGAGAAACGGTTATCGTCTATAAAAAGACGACAACGTCGTTTCTTCTTGTATGTCTCCATTAAACGGGTATAGGAGGGCGCTGTCAACAAGAAAAAGTCAAAAAAACGACAAATTTATTTTACTGTTAGTAATATTGACATTATGCTCTGGGATCACTTAGGCTATAACTAAATTTAGAATTCCAATTTGGAAATGAGGCGGCTTGAAATGAGTGAAGTTTTAGATAACCTTCTTTACAGCGAAGAGCATGAGTGGGCACAGCAAGTGGAAGGACGCGTAGTACGTGTTGGGATTACGGATCATGCTCAGCATTTGTTAGGCGATATCGTATTTGTGGAATTTCCAGAAGTGGGCTCGGCCATTTCAGCCGGTGACAGCGTAGGTAGTATCGAATCCGTTAAGACTGTATCGGAATTGTATTCACCCGTCTCTGGGACGGTTACCAAGATTAATGACGGATTAGAAGCAAGTCCAGAGCTGATCAATGATAAGCCGTATGGCGAAGGTTGGATTTTTGAAATTGAAGTAGACGGAGAGTATGCCGATGCTGTAAAAGGTCTGCTTGATGCAGCCGGATACCGAGCATTGGTAGGAGAGTAATTAAGGTTTTTCACTGTATATTAATTTCATTGCGTGTGATTTTTGTAGCAGCAAGTTTCTGTGATTTGGGGACTTGCTGTTTGGTGTTTCTTATGGGAGCTTCGGATAACTTTGTGTTAGATCTTCGATTCTGTTGGAAATTGTGGAAATTTTCTTGGAATCAAATTTACTGATATGAAATGAGGGAAAACCTCCCTGATTTTAGACGTTTTTAGCGCGAAAATATGATTTTTAGGGAATTCCTCCTTAAAATTCTCGGTAAAACCACTATTTCCGACGAAAAAGAGTAATAATCGGGGAGGAATTCCCTAATTACGCGCCTGAATAAGATAATAAGTAAATAATTAGGGAGGTTTTCCGTATTTAGTGTGGCGGTTCTATTATGGTAGTGTTTTTAAGCAGTTTCTGAATTGTTATTATGCTGCAATTTTTAACGCTTAATTATCAATAATTGATTAGTTCTAAACTTACTCACCTTCTTGAAGCTGCCGCAGCACAATGATCTCTACACGGCGGTTCTTTTGCTTACCTGCTGCTGATATGTTTTCCGCTGTGGGCTGGGTATCAGCATAACCCGCGTATTGAAAATTGTCGGGATTCAACCCCTCATGATCTAAGAAAAAGCGCAGCACTGACAGCGCACGAGCACCTGATAGCTCCCAGTTGTCGTTGTAGTGCGAAGCCGAAGATACTGGCGTATTATCGGTATGTCCTTCAATGCTAATCTTTGCGCCGATGTCTTTGAATAAACCAGACAACTGCTGAAGGGCAGGATAGGCTGGAGATTTCAAATTAGCTTTACCCGCATCAAAGAGAAAACGGTCACTGAGGGTGATTTCTATCCCTTGTGGTTTGTCAGCAACAAATATTTGTTCTCCGAGATTATTTGCCTCGACATATTGGGTGATCACACCCATTAATTCAGCAAGCTTTGCCTCTTGTTCTCGAAATGCCAGCTCACGTGCCGAAGGTGCTTCGTTCTCCGTTTGTTCAGCAGATCCATCATTCGGTCTCGCAGTTGCAGCTGCGTTCCTACCATTCCCGTCCACACTGTTCTGTCTGCTCTCAGTTGTCTTCCCGGCATCTAAAATGCCATTCCCACCGTCAAGAACAGTGCTTCCAGACTTGAAGGTCTCGGATAACGAACCCGTCACAATATTATATTTGTCCGTGTCCAGGCTGCTCATCGCATACAATATAACGAAAAATATAAGCAAAAGTGTAATTAGATCAGCATAAGTAATCATCCAGCGGTCGCGGCTTTCCCGAGTCTCTACACGCCGCTTTCGCCGGTCTCTTTGTCTCATAGAAGACCTCTAGTTTCTGCGCGGTCATTCGTGTCCGTGTCTGAGATGAATGAGTTTAGTTTTTTACGAACGAGCAAGGGGTGATCTCCGTTCTGCAAAGAAAGAATGCCGACAAGCAGCATTTCCATACTATGTAACTCACTTTGACTGCGGGATTTAATTTTGGAAGCGATGGGTAAAAATATTAAATTAGCGATAGCGACACCGTACAGTGTTGCGGTAAATGCAACTGCGATAGAAGTGCCCAGATTTGAAGGGTCTGTAAGGTTGCCTAGCACACGAATGAGACCCATCACCGTCCCGATAATTCCCATTGTAGGAGCATACCCACCAGCGGCTTCAAAAATTTTGGCGTAGCTCTCATGCTTCAATTCCTTAGCGTCCATTTCCAGTTCAAGAATTTGCCTAACCTGTTCAGGGTCAGTGCCGTCGACAATCAGAAGTAGACCTTCGCGTGTAAAAGGATCTGGATGTATTTCTGCTTGTTTTTCTAACATTAACACACCGCCGCGACGCGCCACGGTTGCCATTGAAATGAGTTCTTCTGCTTTTTCTAAATCACGATCAGGGTTGCTGCCGAAGGCCATGCGCAGTGCTGTTGGGATGGAGCGTAGCTTAGATGCCGGGAAACTGATCATAACGGCGGCAATTGTACCTCCGAAGACAATCAAAGCTGCATTAAGCTGCAGCAGACCTGAGAGGCTTCCGCCTTCCCAGAGATAGCCGCCGATTAACGCAGCCAGTCCAGCCAATAGGCCGATTATTGAGGTGATATCCATGCTTTAAGCTCCTAACATTTCTATGTATTATGGTTTGCATCGATTTCATCAACACTGTATAATGAACGGGAACACATATTCTTATCTTCCATATTTTTTGATTATAAGGAAGTATAAGTTTCACGTTATACTTTAACCCTTATAATTCTCGCACAAACGCTTAACGTCTTTTAGAGACGCCAAAGGCGGTTTAGCTTGCCATCGTATGGAGAGAGAACATTCAGACAACAATTATAATATATTAATCTAGTTTAGACGATAGAGGGGAGACGGGCAAATGAGTGATATTGTCGTCAGTACAAAGACTTTTGAATTGGAGTCCGAGTATACACCCCAGGGCGATCAGCCTCATGCCATAGAGGAATTACTACAAGGCATCCGGCAGGGCAAGAAGCACCAGACGCTGCTGGGCGCGACGGGTACAGGTAAGACGTTTACCGTTGCACAAGTCATTTCCAAATTAAACCGCCCAACGCTAGTTATTGCGCACAACAAGACTTTGGCTGCCCAACTGGCGAGTGAGTTTAAGGAGTTTTTTCCGCATAATTCGGTAGACTATTTCGTCAGCTACTACGACTATTACCAACCAGAGGCGTATATTCCCTCCTCCGATACTTATATCGAGAAAGACTCCAGTATTAATGAAGAGATTGATAAATTGCGCCACTCCGCAACGAGCTCCTTGTTCGAACGGCGTGACGTTATTATTGTGGCGAGTGTGTCTTGTATTTACGGCCTCGGTTCGCCGATGGAATACGGAAGCTTGCTTTTGTCATTGCGGGTAGGGATGGAGAAGCCTCGAAATGAGATTTTGAGCAGACTAGTGGATATCCAGTACCAGCGTAATGATATCAATTTTGTACGCGGAACCTTCCGTGTACGTGGTGATGTGGTTGAGATTTTCCCGGCATCTCAGGGTGAGCATGCCATTCGGGTCGAATTGTTCGGTGATGAAATTGAGCGAATCACTGAGATTGATGTGCTGACGGGTGAACTGATCGGGGAACGCGATCATGTCGCTATTTTTCCGGCGTCTCACTTTGTTACCAAGGAAGAAACGATGCGAGTGGCACTGGTCAA
Organism: Paenibacillus sp. FSL R5-0345; assembly: GCF_000758585.1. NCBI lineage: Bacteria > Bacillati > Bacillota > Bacilli > Caryophanales > Paenibacillaceae > Paenibacillus > Paenibacillus sp. FSL R5-0345. Next base: position 6,212,419 of record NZ_CP009281.1, on the reverse strand, counting down.
CATTGAGAAGGAGTTGGAAGATCGCTTAACAGTCCTTCGTGACGCAGGTAAACTTCTGGAAGCTCAACGTCTGGAGCAGCGAACACGTTATGATATTGAGATGATGAAGGAAGTGGGCTTCTGTTCGGGGATTGAGAACTATTCCGGACCGCTGACCTTCCGTGAACCTGGGGCAACTCCGTATACATTAATGGATTATTTTCCGGATGATATGCTGATCATTATTGATGAGTCCCATGTAACGCTTCCGCAGATTCGGGCGATGTATAACGGTGACCGTGCGCGTAAGACGGTGCTGGTAGAGCATGGTTTCCGTTTGCCATCTGCGCTGGATAACCGTCCACTTCAATTCGAAGAATTCGAAGAAAAGGTGAAGCAAATTATATACGTCTCTGCGACTCCTGGACCCTATGAAATGGAACACTGTGATACTATGGTGCAGCAGATTATCCGGCCAACGGGTCTTTTAGATCCAATCATTGAGGTTCGTCCTACAGAGGGGCAGATCGATGATTTGATCAGTGAAATTCGCGAACGGGTGGAACGGGATGAACGTGTACTCGTCACCACGTTGACGAAGAAGATGTCGGAGGATCTGACGGATTACTTTAAGGAAATAGGAATTAAGGTTCGTTACATGCACTCTGATATCAAAACGCTGGAGCGGATGGCGATCTTACGTGATCTTCGTCTCGGTACATTCCATGTTTTAGTAGGGATTAACCTGCTAAGAGAAGGTCTTGACCTACCAGAAGTATCATTGGTTGCCATACTCGATGCTGATAAAGAGGGCTTCCTTCGTTCCGAACGCTCGCTGATTCAGACGATTGGTCGTGCGGCCCGGAACTCCGAGGGTCGTGTAATCATGTACGGTGATCGAATCACTGATTCGATGGAGAAAGCGATGAGCGAAACATCGCGTCGTCGCGCCATCCAGATCGCCCATAATGAGAAACACGGTATTACCCCAACCACCATTAATAAAAAGGTGCGTGACATCATTGAGGCAACCAAGGTTGCCGAGTCTAAAGCGGATTACCTTACGGGTGTTGGTGGCAAGATGAATAAGAAAGAGAAACAAAGTCTGATTCAGCGTCTGGAAGCTGAGATGAAGGACGCAGCGAAGAACCTGCAATTCGAACGCGCAGCAGAGCTGCGTGACGCATTGCTGGAGCTTCGGGCCGAGTAACAAACGATAAACGCATCACTGATATTTAAAATATGTAATGAACGGTGCTGTCCAGGCCGTTCTTTTTGAATAAATAGATGGACGCGCATCCCAGTGCCCTGTGTAGTTAGCGCATCCCGCAGGGACAGCGTTCCACAGCGCTTCTGGCACTTACGCGCATCCCGTAGGGACAGCGTTCCGCAACGTTATAGCAGTTGCGGTAATCTCGCACTTTCCGCTCTTAGCTAGTGTGCGCCTAACGTCCAAGCGGTCCTCTAGGGATAAGCGATCTGAACGCCGTAGTCACTAAGTCCCGTCCCCCCAACCTCCTTCACCAAAAAATGCGGGTGTCCAGAGGGTGCAACCCTTGGGGTCCTCCCTTGGAAGGGAGGGTTTGGGAGGGATCGAAAACGCTTTTGATAAAGCTTTGATATTAGATTCATTAAGGAGAGGTTCCGTTGGCGAACGATAATATTGTAATTAAAGGCGCGAGGGCGCACAATCTCAAAAACATCGATGTGACGATTCCACGTGACCGTTTCGTCGTGCTGACGGGACTGAGCGGATCAGGTAAGTCGTCGCTTGCATTTGATACCATTTATGCAGAAGGACAACGGCGTTATGTTGAATCTTTGTCCGCTTATGCTCGTCAGTTCCTGGGTCAAATGGAGAAACCGGATGTGGATTCCATAGACGGATTGTCCCCGGCGATCTCTATTGATCAGAAGACAACAAGTCGTAATCCGCGATCTACAGTAGGTACGGTAACTGAGATTTATGACTATCTGCGGTTGCTTTTCGCGCGAATCGGTCACCCTCATTGTCCAGAGCATGGAATTGAGATTACTTCGCAGACCGTTGAACAAATGGTAGACCGGATTATGCAGTATCCAGAGAAGACACGATTGCAGATCCTGGCGCCTATCATTTCAGGACGTAAAGGGGAACATAAGGGGCTCTTCACAGATATCTCCAAGCAAGGCTTCGTACGTGTACGTGTGGATGGACAACTGCGAGATCTGTCTGAAGATATCGAGTTGGAGAAGAATAAAAAACACACTATCGAAGTTGTTGTTGACCGGATTGTCGTTAAAGATGATATGGAGACACGCCTTACAGATTCATTGGAGACGGCCCTGAAGCTTTCGGGTGGTAAAATCCTTGTGGATATTATCGGGCAGGAAGAGCTTCTCTTTAGCTCTAACTTTGCTTGTCCGGTGTGTGGATTCAGTATTGAAGAATTAGCACCGCGTATGTTCTCTTTCAACAGTCCATTCGGAGCCTGCACGGAGTGCGATGGTCTTGGTATGAAAATGGTGGTCGATCCAGACCTGCTTATTCCTGATGCTGAGAAATCTATTGAAGAGGGTGCTTTTTTAGCTTGGACCGGAAGTACCTCCAATTACTATCCGCAATTTCTAAAGTCTGTGTGTGAGCACTTTAATATTCCACAGAACGTTCCAGTGAGCAGTTTATCACCTGATCATATGAATAAACTACTGCATGGTACAGGTAGTGAGAAGGTACGCTTCAAATATGAGAATGATTTTGGACAAAAGAAAGATGCGATGGTTGCTTTTGAAGGGATTATTCCGAATCTGGAGCGTCGTTACCGGGAGACCGCATCTGACGGTATTCGTGAATTTATCGAAGGATTTATGAGTGCTAAGCCTTGTCATGTCTGTAAGGGTAAACGTTTGAAGAAAGAAATTTTAGCGGTTACGATCAACGAACAAAATATTTCGGATATTACCGATCTCTCAATTGGTGACTGTCAGCATTGGTTTGAAGAAATAAAGTTAAGTGAGAAAGAGACAGCTATCGCCAATCTCATTCTTAAAGAAATCTGTAATCGTCTTGGGTTCTTGGTAAATGTCGGATTAGACTATTTGACACTTAGCCGCGCAGCAGGCTCACTATCTGGTGGTGAAGCACAGCGTATCCGGTTGGCGACTCAGATCGGTTCAAGCTTAATGGGTGTATTGTACATTCTGGATGAACCAAGTATTGGACTGCATCAGCGGGATAATGATCGCCTCATCTCAACCCTTGCGCATATGCGTGACTTAGGGAATACGCTGATTGTTGTAGAGCATGACGAAGACACGATGATGGCAGCGGATTATATTATTGATATCGGTCCCGGTGCAGGTATTCATGGTGGACAAGTTATGGCACAAGGGACGCCGGAAGAAATTATGAATGATCCGAATTCCTTAACGGGTGAGTATTTAAGCGGTCGTAAGTTTATTCCGGTAACCGCTAAGCGTCGCGCAACTGATGATCGCTGGATTGAAATCCGTGGTGCTAAAGAGAATAACCTGAAGAATGTGAATGTGAAGATTCCATTAGGTGTTTTTACTGCGGTAACAGGGGTATCGGGTTCGGGTAAATCCTCACTGATTAACGAGATTCTTTATAAGAGCTTGGCGCGTCAATTGAATAAAGCTGTGAAGGTTCGACCTGGTGAGCACAAAGAAATTCGGGGACTGGAAAATCTCGATAAAGTTATTGAAATCGACCAATCACCAATTGGGCGTACACCACGCTCTAACCCAGCAACCTATACGGGTGTATTTGACGACATTCGTGATCTGTTCTCGAAGACAAATGAAGCTAAAGTGCGCGGGTTCCAAAAAGGACGGTTTAGCTTTAACGTAAAAGGCGGACGCTGTGAAGCCTGCCGTGGGGACGGAATTATCAAGATTGAGATGCACTTCTTGCCGGACGTCTATGTTCCTTGCGAAGTATGTAAGGGCAAGCGCTATAACCGGGAAACACTAGAGGTGAAGTATAAAGGGAAGAATATTTCTGATGTGCTGGAGATGACGGTAGAGGATGCTACAGAATTCTTCGTGAATATTCCTCGTATTCATCGTAAAATGCAAACACTGATGGATGTTGGTCTTGGTTACATTAAGATTGGTCAGCCAGGTACTACTTTATCCGGTGGTGAAGCGCAGCGCGTGAAGTTGGCTTCCGAGCTATACCGTCGTAGTACCGGAAAAACACTCTATATTTTGGATGAGCCTACAACAGGCCTGCATGTGGATGACATTGGTCGTTTACTAGAAGTATTACATCGCTTGGTGGATTCCGGAGAATCAGTACTTGTCATTGAGCATAATCTGGATGTTATTAAGACCGCGGACTATCTCATCGATATGGGACCTGAAGGCGGCAGTGGCGGCGGAACTGTGCTGGCAACAGGAACACCAGAGAAGCTTATTACCGTTGCGGAGTCTTACACAGGTAAGTATCTGAAGCCGGTTCTGATTCGTGATACAGAGCGTACCAAAGCTCTTATGCTTGAGACGGCGGAAACCACTTAAGCCATAAACAACTGTATGGTATAACTACCAAATAATAAAGGTCACGGCATTTCGCCGTGGCCTTATTGTTTGTTGTCCAAGATCATTATTTTGGGAAAACAATTGCCAGGTAAAATTACTTCAAGCTTCAAAAACAACTTATCTGAAGTAAGTTTTCTAGTAAATGTTGTACAACTCCTATAAAAAGAAAACTAAATAATAGACGAGATAGGCATATGTAGAGCATGTCCGTCGTAAGATTTAGTGAGGAGCATGCTGTTGCTGTAAGTATACTTAATGGGTAATAGAAGAACAGCAGGTCCAACGGTCCTTTGAAAAAATTATACATTTAACTCTATCAAAAGCTCCGGTTACTAGATTGAGGAAAACCTCCCTAAAAAACTTGATGTTTGCAGCTTTTAAGCTCAAATTAGGGAAAATCCCCCTATTGATCGGGAGGATTTGTTCAATAAGATAGTATTCTCATGATTTTTAAGGAGCAATTCCCTAATCCATAAAAGCTCTAAGCTCTGAAAGCTAAGATTGAAGTTCAAATTAATAATCTTTATCTCATTTCTATGCTGTTAAATCATTTCAAAGACACTAACCAACTTCATTTAATTACCTTTATAGAGCAGAACACAATCTGTCCAGTCTGCGTTGTCCACACAATAAAATACCAAACGTCAATGAACAAAATCATTAATTTATCCGATTTTGCAGTAAAAAAAGATATTTTTTGCGACAAATACATAATTTTTCTACAAAACCTATTGCATCGCCTAAATGGTAGCGATAACATAGAAGAGGATATGGGGAATACTGGATCTTGCTTGACAACATTTTTGAGGAGGTAAGGTAATGCTACTTGCAGAAGTTGCCGCGCAAGGACCGTCTAAATTTCATACCTTTGATGTTTTTATGATTTTATTCACCATCCTAATTTTGGTCGGAGTCATTCGGTTGCTGAGAGCTCCGCAGAAGAACAAGTTCGCCATTGGTTTCGGAGCGGTTAGTTTGCTGGTTTTTATAATCTCTGACTATGCCATGGTGATGCATTGGTTAAGTTAACGAAAGAACTAAACTGAACAGCTTTGCACCAAAAGACTCCTTTAACGCCGTGGGCGCATTGAAGGCGTCTTTTTTCAAATTATATATTGTAAAATTTATCCACGTGCAGAGAGGGTCTGGTGAAGGTCGATGAGGATTGGGGAGAAGCTGGTGAAGAAAGGATTGGGCCTGCTGCTGTGCGGTGTGTTGCTGTCAGGAGTATGGAGTGAGTCGGTTTATGCGTTTGGTAGTGCGGCAAAGACGGTTAGCACGGCGTCGACAGCCCAGAGAAGCAAAATTAAAAATTCGACAGCAGCAGAAGACCTCATACCAGGGATTATTAAAAATGTTACCCCTTCCGTAGTTGGCATTATCGGCAAAGACGATAGTGCTGGGAATAGCGGACCGGATGATCGGTACAATCTGACGCATGGTTCTGGCATTATTGTGAAATCGAACGGCTGGATTGTAACTAATGCACATGTCATCAAGGATCTGCAGAACGCCGTGGTAGTGACGTCGGATTCCAAAACCTACAGCATTAAAGAAACGTATCTCGATGAAGTAAGTGATCTGGCACTGATCAAAATCAATGCCACCTCCCTTATACCTGCAAAGTTTATTCCATCGACCGGCAAAACAGTAGTTGGTGAGAAGGTAGTCGCCATCGGCACACCGATCAGTTTTTCACTAAGGAATTCTGCGACTGTAGGGGTTATAAGTGGTCTTAACCGTGAAGTAGATGCGGCTTATCGTCTGATTCAGAGTGACACAGCGATTAATCCCGGAAATAGCGGAGGTCCGCTAGTGAATATGAAGGGTGAGGTGCTCGGAATAAACAGCTTGAAATACTCAGCGGTGGGTGTGGAGAATATGGGCTTCTCTATTCCGGCAGACACCGTGCAGTATATTATGAACCAGCTTTTTAAGTACGGTGAAGTAAAACACCCGAGTCTTGGACTGGAGTTAGAAGCGAGTTGGTCCTCCATTGTGGGCTTGCCAACGTTTGATCCACTGACCGTAATCAAGGTGGTTTCTCCTGAAGCACTTAAGGCGGGTGTTGCCGAAGACGATGTCTTGTACAGCATTGACGGTCACCGTGTGGTCTCACTAGTTGATATTAATGAATTGTTCAAAAGCTATTCTCCAGGTATGACGGTACGACTGGTTATGCAAAGTGAAGGGGATATCATTATCCGTAAGGTCGTGCTCACTCAGGGTGATCCCCTGTTAAGTGAAGAAGGTTCAGGAACAGATGGGGACGAGCATACGGAAGAATAATCAGGGAAACTCGTGAGGGGGACGGTAAATGGGCTTTAAAGTGTTAAAACAAGGATTGTGTGTGATACTGGCCTTACTATTATTATTTTCTATATTACCCCTACAAACAGCACGGGCAGCAGAAGCAAAGAAACTACAGCTGAGCCTTAAAGTTGGTAGTACATCAGCTACGGTGAATGGAAAAAAGGTGGCTATTGAGCGACCTTTTATAGAGAATGGAACGGTTATGGTTCCGCTTGGGGTTTTTAAAAAGACATTTGGCAGTACGGTTTCCTTAGTGGGAAATGATGTAGTGAAAGTAACGTACGGCTCTCATACAGGGTTGATGACAATGGGTAGTACTAGCGCCTGGAAGGATGAGACTAAAGTTAAACTCACCTCCGCGCCTCGGATGGTTTCAGGTGTGCTAATGGTGCCGCTGCGTTTTGTGGCGAATGTACTGGGTGCAACTCTCTCCCAAGGGAACGGCGGTAAGCTAATAATTACCCTAGTTCCCGCAGACAATGAAGGAGATATACCAGTGGATACGGGGATTGATAGTGATGTGGGGAAGACGCGAATTGGGAACAGCTATTTTCAATGGACACTAAATTATCCGTCTGGACTGATTACTGGAAATAGCGGTGGAGATGAGAGTGTGGCTACCTTTTCGAGTGCTGACAATCTTTATTATTTGGAGATTCATGCAATTGATCAGGCGGTTTCGCTGGATGCAGATGGGCTTCTGGAACAACTAGTTCGGGAAGTCGAGGAAGGTGGGGAGTTGATATTAGATCGGGAGTCGTTCCCCAAGGCCTCTGTGCCCTATGCGCGATTGGTCAGTAAAGATTCCAGCGGAGCACTCTGGGAAAGCAGGTTGATCTATGCAGAAGGTAGACTTTATGAGATTTATTTGACGGATGAAAAAGCCGTTAATTATAAAGACTTAGCTAAGTATTCGGGTTTGCTGAGCTCCTTTCGACCCTCTTTTGACACCAAGGATAACAAGATCCGTGATCTATCTACTGTAAAAAACGGCCTGAGCGAAGCCTACAATGAGGACTACGGCATTTCACTACAGGTTCCTGTTGCTTGGACTAAGGATGACCAGCATTTTTATTATGAAAGCAAACAAGGAAGTCATTTGAGTGTGGCGATTACATCGGCACCTGCTGGTTCCACACTAGAGAGCTGGGCTGAAGAATTGAAGACCAAAACGCAGGAAAACTTTGTAGCGGATGCTTATATTTTTAAGGATAGCAAGAAGTCTGAAATCTCCGGTGTACCTGCGCAAATAGGTGAGACACAGTTGAATTTCGGCAACGGGTGGACGACAGAATATCAGGTAATTGTGCTCAAGAATGGGTTCCGATACTATTTTGAATATGTGACATCTGCTGGACAAGAAGACGATAAGGCCAAATTTAAAGCCATTATAGCCTCAATTGATATTGATTTTGATCACATGAAGGAGAACTTCGGGCGACTCGCTAGCGATGATTATAAGACACTCAAGAATAAAACGATAACCAAAGTATCCAAAAGATACGGCTATGCCATCGATATTCCACGCTTGTGGGCGCCTAATCAAGATGTATTCGAGACACAGTCAGTGGAGTATCGGTTCATCGGAGGACGCTTCCAGATCAGTTCAAAACCTGAGGGCTCCGTGGATTATACGGTTAATGTACTCAAGGATTCTTATCAAAATAAAAATAATGATCCTAAAGGTCCCCGCATTGAAAGTATAGTGGAATCTACCTTTGCAGGTGTTCCTGCTACGATCCTTACTGTGAATCAAATCAAGAATGGTGTGCCTCTCCGCAGTAAGCAAGTTGTTTTCGGTAAAAATGAGGTGGTCTATACGATTACTATTATGCTAAATGATGCCAATGCTACTACAGAACAGCAAGCGCTGCTGGATAAAACACTGCAATCGTTTCGGTTTACGGGGAATGAGTAGTTTAGAGGTGTTTGGAGTTCATGACTAACTAATTGTAGAGTGTAATTCAATTAGACGAGAACGTCCTTGTAGCCAAAATGGCGTGGGGCGTTCTTTTCTTTATATAAATGTTGGTAAACACATGGCGCTGTGATGTGATATTTGATACAATTATCAAGTTAATCAACTAGAAATGACCCGCCACCTGGCGGTTTGGGAGGATATAAATGAAAGAGCAACAAATACGCAGAGAAGACGTGGAGCTATTGGCACCTGCAGGTGACTGGGACTGCATGCGTGCGGCGGTAGCGAACGGAGCGGATGCTATCTTTTTTGGCGTAGAGAAGTTTAATGCACGGGCGAGAGCGAATAACTTTCGCATGGACGAGCTGACGGAAATTATGGCGTTTTTGCATAGCTATGGTGTGAAGGGTTTCCTGACCTTTAATATACTGGTTTTTGAAAATGAATTGTCTGATGCGAAAGAACTGATTGACGCTTGTGTAGATGCTGGCGTGGACGCGGTGATTGTACAGGATTTAGGTTTGGTCAAAATGATCCGTGAAATCTCACCGGATTTCCCGATTCATGGTTCGACACAAATGACGATCACTTCACCGGAAGCGGTTGAGTTTACTAAGCCTTTCAGTTTGGAACGCGTGGTACTCGGTCGTGAGAACAATCTGAAGCAAATTAAGACGATTGGGGAACAAGCCCGTCTGCCGATGGAAGTATTCGTGCACGGAGCCTTATGTGTCTCTTATTCGGGTCAATGTCTAACTTCAGAAATGTGGGGTGGACGTTCCGCCAACCGTGGAGAATGTGCTCAAGCTTGCCGTCTGCCTTATGATCTGATGGTGGATGGAGAAGTTAAACCAATGGGTGATGTGACTTATTTGCTCTCCCCTAAGGATTTGGCAGCAATTGATCTTATGCCTGAGCTGATCGAGGCGGGTGTAACTTCTTTCAAAATCGAAGGCCGCCTCAAGAGTCCGGAATACGTTGCGAATGTAGTTAGTAAGTACCGTAAGGCAATTGATCGGTATTTTGATGGCGATCTGTCTAAACCATCGAAGGAAGAAGTTCGTGAACTGCAACAGAGCTTCTCCCGCGGTTTCACACATGGTTTCCTTGACGGAACAAACAATAAGAAGCTCGTAGACGGCACTTTCCCGAAAAGCCGTGGTGTATATCTTGGAACGGTTGAACAAATTCTTCGTGATGGCGTTGTCTGCCGTATTCATGCACCGCTGAAGCGTGGCGATGGCATCGTGTTTGATGCAGGGGATCCGACGAAAAAAGAAGAAGGTGGACGCGTATACGATCTTCGTCGTAAAGGCGTGAAACTCGAAGGCGAAGCCGGGGAAGGCTGGATCGTCGACATCGTAGCCGGTCGTAACGATGTGGACCTGCGTCGTCTAAATGTCGGTGACCGCATTTGGAAAACGAATGACCCTGCGCTAGACAAGGCGCTGCGTCAGACTTATGAAACCGAGAAGCCATACCGGGTATTCCCGGTACATGTGCGAGTGCAGGGCTGCGTAGGAGAGAAGCTGACCACATGGTGGACGGATGTTCAGAAGAACGTTACCGTCCGTGTGGACTCGGAGCTCGCGTTGGAAGCGGCGCAAAAGCGTCCGATGGATGCCGCGCTGCTGGAAGAACAATTCGGCCGTCTGGGCGGGACCGTGTTCCAGCTTGACGCGCTAGAGTCGCATCTGCAAGGCGACGTGATCGTCCCTATGCGCGAGCTGAACAGCATCCGCCGCCAAGCGGTGGAGCTGCTTGCGGGCGAGCGCCCGAAACCGCCCGTGTACGTGAAACGGGCGATCGAGGTCTATGGCGACGCTACCCGCAGGGGCGTCGCTCCGCAGCGCGCTGGTGAAGCGGAGCTCACCGCGCTGTGCCGCAGCCTGCCGCAGGTGCAGGCTGCGCTCGAGGCCGGCGTGAGAAACATCTACGCCGACTTCGAGTTTATTAAGCAGTTCCCGGCAGCGGTAGATGCTGTACGGGCTGCAGGGGCCAGCATCGCGCTGGCCACGCCGCGCATTCATATGCCGGGTGAGAACGGCTACCACGCCAATATTCTGCGCTTGCAGCCGGATGCCGTGTTAGTACGCAACACAGGCGCGCTGTATTATTACTTGCGCCGCCGCCAGGAACAACCGGATGCTGTGCATCCTCGCTTGATTGGCGATTTCTCACTGAATATCGCCAATCATAAGGCAGTGGATCTGTTCCTTGAGGCAGGCTGTGACATGGTAACACCATCCTATGACTTGAACATTCAACAGATGGTCGATCTGCTTGAGCACAGCGACACTTCTCGTATGGAGATTGTAATCCATCAGCATTTGCCGATGTTCCACACAGAGCACTGTGTATACTGTACCTTCATGAGTGAAGGCACAGACTATACGAACTGTGGCCGTCCGTGTGAAGAGCATCGTGCTTCCCTGCAAGACCGTATTGGAATGTCCCATCCAGTTCGTGTGGATGAAGGCTGCCGCAATACCGTCTATAATGCTGTTGAGCAGTCCGGTGCGGAGTATTTGAACAATTTCCGTGATCTAGGTGTATCCTCGTACCGAGTGGAGTTCCTGGAAGAGACACCAGAGCAAGTGGCTGAGGTAATTAGCCTATACAGCCGCGCACTTCGTGGCGAAATCTCTGGTACGCAGGTATGGAAGAGCTTGAAGGCTACCAACCAGCTTGGGGTTACTCGGGGACAATTGGTTAACGCGAAGTAATAAAGGTTAAAGAAACAGGGCTAGGTGACTACCAGTAGATACTGGTGTTGCTTGGCCCTTTTTTATAGAAATAATCTCGTCCTTATCATGATTTGCATATACTAGATAGTGTATCGTGAGAGTCAGCAAAGGGTTTAATCTTGTATAACATCTAAAATAATTCCCCACTTTCATGTTTGATTGGAATTGATATACAAATATAACAAACTATCTGACATTAATCTGCTATAACTGCTATAATTAAAGGAAATATGCCATTTTACTATACAGAGTATTTTAGATGGAAGAGTAACCGACAGAAGGAGTTAATGTGATGAAGATCCGTAAAGCCATTATCCCCGCTGCAGGTCTTGGTACCCGTTTTTTGCCTGCAACCAAAGCAATGCCTAAAGAAATGCTGCCGATAGTAGATAAACCGACGATCCAATATATTGTCGAAGAAGCCGTTGCTTCCGGAATCGAGGATATTATTATCGTGACGGGGAAAGGTAAACGGGCGATTGAAGACCACTTTGATAACTCTTTTGAACTAGAGTTTAATTTAGCAGAGAAGCAGAAGTGGGAACTTCTTGAGTCCGTTCGCAAATCCTCTGAAATGGCTGATATCCATTACATTCGCCAAAAAGAGCCAAGAGGTCTTGGACACGCGATTTGGTGTGCGCGTAAATTTATTGGAAACGAGCCGTTTGCAGTACTGCTGGGTGATGATATTGTTGAGTCGGAGAAACCCTGTCTCAAACAAATGATGGAAGTATATGAACAGTACAAATCCTCTATTGTGGGTGTCCAACCTGTGCCTTGGGAAGAAGTTTCCCGCTATGGATTGGTGGATGGAACTGAGTTGGCTGAGCGGGTCTATAAGGCCAATCGCCTTGTAGAGAAGCCGAAGAGAGAAGATGCTCCTTCTAATTTAGCAATTCTAGGGCGATATATCCTGACTCCACGCATCTTTGATATGCTTGGTGAGCAGCAGGTAGGTGTAGGTGGAGAAATTCAACTGACGGATGCCATCTCTCGTCTAAGTGAAGTGGAGCGGATTATTGCTTATGACTTTGAAGGTAAACGCCATGATGTAGGTGAGAAGATGGGCTTCATTCAGACCACTATTCATTATGCACTTCAGCATGAAGAGCTTAAAGATGACTTACTTCGTTATATGAAAGAGCTTGTAGATAGTGAAGTTGCTAAGGCTGGGCTTTAAATAGAACTCATATCATTGAAAAAAGCGCGCCGCTGTAATTACAGCGGCACGCTTTTTTGATTTCTTTCTGTTTTAGAATTGTGAATTTGCGATGGCCTCGATTTGTGCTGCTTCCGCAGGATCAGCTGCGATCAGTGAATTGTATATCGCCTGATCTTCGCCACCAGTTTTCGTCAATGCAGCAAGGTACCAACGCGCAATTTCACGATTCGTTGCATCTGCGAAATCTTGGCTTATGGCTGGTTTCAAGATGGAGACTGCATTTTGTAGTTGTCCAGACATATAATGAATTTTCCCTACCTTCAGTTTCACATCTGGAGTAAGAGTCTTGGAAAGTTCATTATCCGCAAGTACATGATTGTAGGCCAAAAGCCCAACGGCAAAGCCAGCTTTCATATTTTCTAATCTATCTTCATTATCTTGTTGTGCGTAAGCCGCTTGTCCTAAATCAAAAGAACGGCTGATGAGTGAACTGTACCAATCAATATTCCATGGAGTTTCACTATTCATAATATCCGTGTAATTAGCATCTGAACTAAGCTTCAGAGTTGTCTTTGCTGCATCTTCTTGCCCAGATAATAGCTGCATTTTTCCGACGTTCAAAGCCATTGCTGGTGTTACTGAGAAAGGACGCCCTTGCAATTGTTCTGGTGGAAGAGTCTTCAAATGTTCTATACCAGTGAGAACATGATCATAGGCTTCTTGAGCTTCATTGAAATACGCTTGTTTTTTTGTCTCATCCTTTTGGTTAAGGGCTTGCTGACCTAATGCAAAGGAACGGCTGATGAGAATATCATACCAACTAATATCCCAGTTGAACTTATCAGCATTATCACGGTAAACACCGTATGCAAGATCATTTTGACCTTTTAGGTCATAATAGGTTACTAACTGAGTTAAAATATTTTTGTTGTATGGTTCGTCCTCTAGTGCTCGAGTCAGTACACTATAAGCCTCATTTAGAAATTGTTCATCCTGATTCTGCTTAAAAACTTGTAGATCTAACGAGGATAGGTATAAGACTGATTCTGGATGACCTGGACGTGTTTTTAAAGCCTCAGTTAATGGTTTCTTAATTTCCTCGTAAGAATTACTAACCCCGATTAGATTTTTACCCTTTAGGGCTGCGTTACTGGAACCAATATAGCTAATCGAGAGGAATATCAAGAATACAGTTCCTACTGTAAGAACAGCGGAATATCCAAGCCGAAAACCAGTTTTATTCCAACTTTTACGTAGCTGTTTACTATCCATGACAACTGCCATGCCTGCCAGTCCAAGGAAGACGAGTATTCCCATAAAGGCATAACTCATATTGAAATCTAGTAGACTGTGCACAAGAATAGATAGAGCAATAATGAGATAGAAGAAGCCATTCTCAAAATCATTTTTATCCCGTTTCACATACCCTCGGATATATTTATAGAAAATATACAAAATGAATCCCATAAATACGATGAAACCAAGGATCCCAACTTCTATTAAATATTGTAAAAAGAAGTTATGCACCTGTCGGCTAGTGTAAGGGTTGTTTTGATAGTGCTCATATAATGAGGACCATCCACCACCACCAGCACCAAGAATCGGATAATCCTTAACTACCTTCATGGCATCTTTATAAAAAGTAATCCGCTCAAGAACACTATGTTGCTGGAAATTGATGTTCTCAAGACGAGTTGCCATATTGCTAGGTAAGATATTTTTTGCGCTTGTACCTATTAGTAGGAAAGCTACAATTCCAACGAGTGCAACAGAACCAAGTGGGATCCATAGACCTGTTAGTTTACGTGACGACCAATTACTGAGTTTTTTCTCCAGCCAAGGGGCGACAAACCTCTGAATGACCCAAGATACTACAGCTACAGCGATTGAAGCTCCAAGCAGGTATCCCCAGCCTTTCAAGGCGCCAGCAGAAGTGAAGTTCGTATTTAATTCTAATCCTAGGTTAGTCACAGGAGTCGTTATCACCAACGAAACAATACCGGCCACACCAAGATGTATAATCCAAAGGATTTGCTGTGCAGGTTTTAAGAATAAGAGCAGTAATATAAATACAACAGGAAGTAATACTAGACCACCGCGGGATAAAGTTAATAAGATCGAAACAATGATGGGAACTAACATAAAGCTATGTGTTAGTGTTCCGTACCATTTTTTAGAACGAATAAGCGCGAATACAGCTACAAATAAAAAAGCCATTAAGAAGGCCGCGTAGGTATTTGCATATTGGAAGATCGAAGTCAGACGAAGTCCATTAGAGTCCGTCATTACTGCATCTAAGTAAATATTATTTCTTACGGTGTTTGAGAACCAACCCACTAGAGCTCCCGCTAGTTTGTTACTCCCCAACCAATTTAGTAGTCCAAACCCTACTATGAAATAAGCAATTGCTAGAATGGCATTTTGAATGACAACATTTACTTGCTTTTGCTTCAAGAGATAAAAGGCTATAATGAAGACTGCTACATACATGCTCTGAACAAACAACATATTCATCGCCATATAATGCGAAACTGCGACAAACAATGATAGAGCATAAGTAAGAGGTAGTAATATTGAAGCTGAAGCTAATAAATCCCTCTGTTCATCTAGTTTGAATTTTTTGAAGTATAAGCCAACGCAGACTAGCAGCAAAAGTCCACTTACTAGTGCTGACACATATATAGGCTTCTCGAAGTCTAACTGCTGTCCGTTAAATAATCCCACTTGAAATGGGGCCCAACATAAAAATAAAATAAAAGCAACAACCAAGGCCCATATCGGACTTGCTGTCTTTTCAACATTTCTCGACTGAGCGGCGTTTTTACCGTATACTGGTTTCGACACGTTATAATCTCCTTTTCCTGTAGGTACGACAATATTTTAGCATAAATGTATTTACAGAGTCTTCTCTATTTATTGCGTTATATCGTAAAAGTTTACTCAGTATTTTAATGAATGTAAATATTTGGCCTGAGACCTTTAGATCATAGGGATCTAAAGGTCTCAGGCCAATAGTTTGTAATCTCGTATGTGTTTTTCTAGTTTTTTGCATTTATTCTGAATAAGTGAAGTTTAAGACGGCATCTGCTAAAAGTGGTGCCTTCTCGTCTTTAGCTGATAGTACAGGAATAACAACATCCAACGGCCACTTGATGTCTATTGAAGGATCGTTCCATAGAATTCCCCCGTCACACTCAGGTGAATATAATTCGTCAACTTTATATTGGACTTCAACATCTTCGACCAAGGTCATAAATCCATGAGCAAATCCTTTGGGAATGAGTAATTGTTTTTTGTTTTCAGCACTTAGTTCAATTCCAAACCATTGGCTGTAAGTCGGGCTTCCTTTGCGTAAATCGACAGCTACATCAAATATTGAACCTCGTGTACACCGAACTAGTTTAGTTTGAGCTTTTGTGTTCAACTGATAATGAAGTCCACGAAGAGTCCCTTTAGTGGCAGAATACGATTGATTATCTTGGACAAAGTCAAAAGAGATCCCTTGTTCTTTGAACTTTTTCTCACTATATGTCTCCATGAACCAACCCCGATGATCACCGAATATTGCTGGTTCAACAATTAGAACGCCAGGCAATGTTGTTTCTGTAAATTTCATTCCATCCACACTCTCTATAGTTTAGTATTGAATTTTTCCGGTTGCGACTTTAATGAGATATTGGCCATATCCGGTTTTACTTAACTTATGTCCACAATTCAAGAGATGTTCTTTTGTGATCCATCCATTGATATATGCGATCTCCTCGGGAGCTGCGATTTTGATACCTTGGTGTTCTTCAATTGTTCTTACAAAATTAGTAGCATCGACTAAACTTTGATGAGTTCCAGTATCCAGCCATGTAAATCCTCGACCTAAAAGCTCTACATCCAACTCTCCTAGTTTAAGGTATTCTTCATTTACTGAGGTAATCTCTAGTTCTCCTCTTGAGGAGGGTTTTACATTTTTTGCGATCTGCACAACGCGATTATCGTAAAAATAGAGACCTGTTATCGCATAATTAGATTTAGGGTTCTCAGGTTTTTCCTCTACACTTAGAACTTTACCGTTCTCATTAAACTCTACAACACCGAATCGCTCTGGGTCCTGCACATGATAGCCGAAAACGGTAGCTCCTTTTCCCTTATCAGAAGCTCGTTTTAGCATTTTTCGAATTCCGTTTCCATAATAGATATTGTCACCTAGAATCATAGCAACGGAGTCATCTCCAATAAATGTCTCTCCTAGAATAAAGGCCTGGGCTAAGCCGTCCGGATTCGGCTGAACAATGTATTTTAGTGAAATTCCGAATTGCGAACCATCACCTAGTAGATCTGAAAATCTCGGTGTATCTTCAGGGGTGGAAATAATTAAGATATCTCTTATCCCTGCAAGCATTAAGGTAGATAATGGATAGTAAATCATTGGCTTGTCGTAAATTGGAAGCAATTGTTTACTTGTAACCATGGTTAAGGGGTATAAGCGTGTACCGCTACCACCTGCTAAGATAATACCTTTCATTCTTAACTCAACTCTCCCTAAGTAATTTGATGTTAATATTATTATTAATGAAATGGGTAGTTTGTTGTTTGAGGAACTGAAACGTATTTATAATATTTCATTTACCCATTAGTAATTTTACTCTAATTATTTCTGACCTGTCCATTTTATTGCCAAAATAGCTTTTTTAGAAATTAGGGTTTGGCTGGAGAAAACAACCTTACTCTAACATATATTTGTTGACCCATAGTCTAATATGATAACATAGATATGTTTTGTAGATGTAGTTAATTGTAAAAAATACCGGTTTTATGGGGAAGTCTTCAAAGTTGTTGCTATGCTTGAACGTTTGGTGGCAGATTCGTATAACGTTAAATAATCCCACTTGAAACCTAGGCCATTTTAAAAATAGAATAAAGTCAAGAATTAACACCTGAAATGATATTGAACATCATTCAACATTTCTCGACTGCGAGCTTTTTTTACCGTATACTGGATTCGACAACGTTATTACCTTTTCCCATAGTTATGAGAACTAGAACATGCTCAAAAATAAAAAAAATGGGATGCTCTTTAATACATTCCTTAAAAATATAAAAAAATTATCATGTTGTAAAATTGAGAGGAAGAGAAGGATTATAGTATGAAAAATGGAAAAATATTATTAATTGTATTGTTTTTAGGATTATTTTCGCTGATATATTACGAGATTACTCATGTATATGGAACTTCCGCTAATCAAATTATTTCTTTGCCTAAACAGGATAAGAATATAAATGCTGGTATTGATAAATCTGATGTGAGAAAGACGAAGTTTAAAAAACTGATAGATATAGAAGGATGGGCGTACATTAATAATATTGGAGCCGATCAACAAAATGTATTTATAGTTTTGACTTCTGAAAACAATCAATATATATATAATACAGAAAAAGTCTTCCGAGGAGATCTGCCCAGCGCACTTAATGACCAAGAAAACAATATAGAGAATGCTGGATTTAAAGGTTTAATTGATACGAGTGATATAGTAGCTGGATCATATCAAATAGGCTTTTATATTGAAAATGGATCGCGTAAGGAATTTTCTTTGTCCGGTATTGCTGTAGTGAAAAATAATAGCAAAATAGATTTTAAAGAAAATTTGAGTAATACAGTTGATTTAATATTAGATAAAGCGAAAGATAAGGTCCAGGTTAATATTGAAGAAGTGAAAAAAGAAAATGGCATCTTTAAGGTAAAAGGCTGGGGATTTTTAGAAAATGGGTCTCCTGAAACTTCTCAAACTTATATAGTTTTAAAAAGGGGGGAGAGTTTATTTGTATTTGATACGCAACTACAGATCCGTAAGGATGTGACAGCAAACTTTGGCGGTAAAACTGATTTGGATCGTAGTGGGTTTTTAGCGAAGATAGGTGAAGAAAGTATTGGAAAAGGTAAATTCCAAATTGGAATCTATATAAAAAATGGTCCTCTGACTGGTTTATATTGGTCAAAAGAAAGTATAGGTGAGTAGAATAATGTTTAGTGTAAGAAGGTTTTCGGGAGAAATGTATAATAGTAGGAAAATGATCACATCTTTAGCTACGAATGATTTTAAAATGAAGTATGCAGGATCTTACTTAGGCATAGTATGGGCATTTATACAGCCGATTGTTACCATCTTAGTATATTGGGCTGTTTTCCAGGTTGGGTTTCGCTCAGGTCAAGTGGAAAAGGTTCCGTTTATTCTATGGTTGATGTCAGGGCTAATTCCTTGGTTTTTTCATTACGAAGCTATGACAAGCGCTACAAATTGCTTCTTTGAATATAGTTACTTAGTGAAAAAAGTCTTATTTAAAATAAGTATTCTACCTATTGTAAAAATACTATCAGCATTTTTTGTTCACATCTTTTTCGTAGCAGTTATGCTGCTGATATTTGCGATTTACGGGGTATATCCTACTGTATATTCGCTTCAGTTAATTTATTATATGGGGTGCCTTGTAGCGATAACCATAGCTTTGAGTTATATAACATCTTCAATAGTTGTTTTTGTTAAAGATTTTGGGCAAATAGTTGGGATAGTACTACAATTTGGAATATGGGTTACTCCAATTATGTGGAATTATAAAATGGTATCTGAAAACTGGCGGTGGGTTTTTAAAATTAATCCTATATACTATGTTGTCGAAGGATACAGAGATGCCATGTTCAATCATGTTTGGTTTTGGGAAAAAGGAAACGAAACATTATGGTTTTGGAATTTGACGCTGATTTACTTTGTAATAGGATTTATAGTATTTAAAAAGTTGAAGATGCATTTTTCGGATGTATTGTGAGGAGTTTCAATATGAACAATATCTCGATTAATATTAAAAATGTCAATAAAGTTTATAAGTTGTATGATAAGCCAATCGATAGATTAAAAGAATCATTAAGTTTTTCTAAAAAAAGTTATCATAGGGATTTTCACGCTTTAAGGGATATATCATTTGAAGTAAAAAAGGGAGAAACCGTAGGGATTATCGGAAAAAATGGATCAGGTAAATCAACTTTATTGAAAATAATTACTGGGGTTTTATCTCCATCTTCTGGAGAAGTTACTGTTAACGGTAGAATCTCAGCATTACTAGAATTAGGTGCAGGTTTTAATCTTGAGTATACGGGAATACAGAATATTTACTTAAATGGAACGATGATGGGATATTCAAATGAAGAGATAGAGAAGAAAATCCCGGCAATAATTGAATTTGCTGATATTGGTGATTTTATTAACCAACCTGTAAAAACTTACTCTAGTGGAATGTTCGCAAGACTAGCATTTGCAGTTGCCATTAATGTCGAGCCTGACATATTAATAGTTGATGAAGCATTAAGTGTGGGGGATATTTTTTTTCAAAATAAATGTTTTAAAAAGTTTGATGAACTTAAAGAGAAAAACACAACAATAATTTTTGTTTCACATGATATTGGCAGTATAAGGCAGATGTGTAGTAGAGTTTTGTGGTTAGATTCATCAACACAAATTACCTATGACGATAAAGAAGTGGTTTGTGCGCAATACCTTAACAAAAGATTTTCTGAAAATAACGAAATGAACAGTAAATTAATTGACCAGTTCGAATATAAGAGTATTAAATTAAATGAAGCGGATACTCAATTAGTTAGTTTTCCAAAAATTGTCCCAAAGGAAAATAGCGTTTTTTCAGATAGTATTGAAATGCTCTCCTTTTTTATTACTGAGAGTAATGGTAAAATCACTGAGGAATTGGAAGTCGATAATACTTACAGTTGTCATATTGTTGCTAATTTGAAAGAAGATTTAGATCATTTGATCGCAGGGTTCGTATGGGAAAGTAATAGAGGTGTCTCTTTATTTGCTATTAACACGTATATGGAGAATAGTGTTAATTTTAATGCTAGAAAAGGTGAAGTTATTGAAATAATTTTTGAATTTAAATTACCTAGAATAATGAAAGGTGATTATCTGTTAAGCCCAGCAATAGCACAAGGAACTCAAGATAATCATGTTACTCTTACCTGGCTGACAAATGTGAAAAAAGTAGAAGTTAGCAATTCAAGTTATAATCTTTCACTAGTTGAAATTGAAGCTAATTCGACTTTATATAAGCACAAAAGCGAACATGTAGTTTTTGAATAATGTAAAAGGGAGTGTCATTTCATGGAATTTACTGGAGAGAGATTTGTTCTCGGAAAAGCAGATGGGGAAATTGAAACGGAACATTTGCATAGATATAACGCAGTTCTTGAGCTGGCCAGTGGTAAAAATGTGCTGGATATCGCATGCGGTGAAGGATTTGGTACGGCCATTTTAGCTAGAAAGGCAGCAAGTGTCTGGGGGGTTGACATTAGTGATGAAGCTATCGCTTATGCTAGGCAGAAGTATGAAAAATATAACTTGAAATACAAGCAGGGATCAGTCGAATCTTTAGATTTTGATGATGATCTTTTTGATATGATAGTTTCATTTGAAACGATAGAACATGTTGATGAATTGGTACAAGATAAATTTTTGAAAGAAGCAAGTCGGGTATTAAAAAAGAATGGGATTTTGGTAATATCAACTCCAGATAAATATTTATATACAGATTTGCCGAATCACAGAAATCCATACCACATAAAGGAATTTTACTATTCGGAATACAAAGATTTTTTGGAGAAAAACTTCAAATATGTTGACTTTTATAACCAGAATGTTGGGAATTACGGTTTGATTGTGAAACGTAATGATAACTTAAGAGAAGGTATTAAGTTAATAAACGGTGAAGATTCATTAAAAGAAGGTAGATTTATAATTGCAATATGTAGTAATGAAGAAATATCGAAGGATATTTCCATTAATTCGATATATGAGAATAAAACAAAAAAAGAAGTCGTTGTAAGTGATGAAGAAGATTTCTTACAGCTTTATTGGGAGGGTGAATCTAAAGGGTTTACAGAGTCAAACTCTATAAAGGCTACATGCAAATATAGTGGTGATTTCCAAACACTTTGTTTTACTATTCCAAGTCGTTCTGACGGAAAAATAAGGCTGGATTTAGGCAATAAGCCAGGTAGCATTCAACTAAAAAAAGAAATGATCTTCAAAAATGGGGATGGAGTGTCTCTTAATAAAATACGTATATCCGATTCTATAGGTTTGGTGCAATTACAGGATAATAATGAAACAATGGGCTTCATCTCTATGTCAAATGACCCGCAATTATTATTGGAAAACTCAATTGAAGAAAGCCAAGGTAATACATCGATTTATATCGATGTTAAAATTAGAGATTTTGATTACGGTGTTTGCCTGGATGAAATTAATAGTTATTTACTTAACTTGCGGGGTTCATCAGATCAAAGCGGTGAAATTAATCATGCCGAGAATCCAACTATGGATTAATGTAGACTTTTTGAGTTCACCAGAGTGACCACGGGGGATTTAGTTCTTCAGTGATCATTCTTTATTGTTTTTTAACTATACTTTGAGACGATTAACGAAATGCTTTATTATTTTGTTTTTAGGCACTTCGTTGTGCTTTAATATGAATTTAAAATTACAGTTTACCGGAGGATTAAATGAGTAAAGTAAAACCAATAGCATTTTATTTACCTCAATATCATCATGTGAAAGAAAATTCTGAATGGTGGGGAAAGGGTTTTACGGAATGGACAAATGTTGCAAAAGCAAAACCCAATTTTCCTGATCACTATCAACCTCATGTCCCTAAGGACTTAGGATTTTATGATCTAAGCAATGTAGAAGTGATGAGAGAACAAGCAAAAATGGCTGAGTTGTATGGAGTTTTCGGATTTTGCTTTTATTTTTACTGGTTTAATGGTAGAAGGATACTTGAAAAACCACTTGATCAATATTTCAATTCAAATATAGATTTTCCATTTTGCTTTTGTTGGGCTAATGAAAATTGGACACGTACTTGGGACGGATTGGATAAAGAGGTGCTCTTAGAACAAAATCATACTCCTGAAGATGATCGAGATCTGATTAGATACTTAATTCCTATATTTAAAGATGATCGCTATATCAAAGTTGACGGTAAACCAATGTTTATAGTCTATAGAGTGGATTTATTCCCGGACATCAAAAACACTACACGTATTTGGAGAGAAGAAGCGAAGAAGGCTGGTTTTGAAGATATTCATTTGGCTGCTGTACAGTTTTATGGCATAGATGATCCCACAGAATGGGGCTTCGATTCAGCGATTGAGTTCCCTCCACACAAGTTTTTCACTCCTGAGAACAGACCATCGAACATGCCAAGTATTACCAATCCTGATTTTTCTGGTGGTATAGTAGATTATCCTAAGGTTGTTGCGCAGGCAATTCAGGCTAAGTCTAAAGAGTATACGTGGTATAGGGGGATTCTTCCGTCATGGGACAATACAGCGCGGAGGCAAAACAATCCGCATGCGATAATCAATTCTACTCCAGCCCTTTATAGATACTGGTTTAGGTATATTGTTGAATATTCTGAAAGTACTCATTCAGAGAACAATCAGTTTATATTTATTAATGCATGGAATGAATGGGGAGAAGGCTGTCACCTTGAGCCTGATCTAAAGTACGGACATGCTTATCTTGAAGCGACTTCTAAAGCCTTACAAAAACAAGACTTTGAATTGAATGAAGTTACTGAACTTGCAACCCTTACTGATAGTGAAATGAAGGCTTTCACTGAGGAATATAACAAAGTTATTAATTTGTCTGTTTTTTATGCGAATGAAAATAGAATTCTAAGTTTAAAACTGCAAAATGAAACGGCTTGGAAATATTTCACTAAAAACAAGATAAAACATAGATTAAGTAGATATCCTAGGTTATTTAATATTGCCAAATCTGTATACTCAAGAATTAGGAGGTAATATTGATTGAAAAGAATTGCTGTTTTAGCACATTATGATAAAGATGCGAAGTTGTCTTCAAATACATTAAAGCTCATAGCACATCTTGAAACGGTCTGTGATCGTATAATAATGGTCTCTACAAACTTACTTTCTGATGAGCTGAAGTTGCTGTCTCCGAAAGTGGAATGTTATGTTAGAGGCAATTTAGGATATGATTTCTATAGTTACAAATATGGAATAGGGAAGATTGAGAATATATATATCTATGATGAACTAATCTTAATCAATGATAGCTTTTTTATAGCTTCATCATTTGATATTAATAAGATTTTAGGAATAGTAGACGAAAGTATTTATGATATATGCGGTTTGGTTGATTCATACCAGTTCCATTACCATGTACAAAGTTTTTTTGTTGTTCTGAAGAAAGAGGCTTTAGTAAGTGTATGGTTCGAAAATTTTTGGAATAATGTACAAATACTTGATAAAAAAGTGGACATCATTTTTAAGTACGAAATAGGAATGTCTCAAAGTGCATTGAGTCATTCTTTGTTAGTAGGTTCTTGTTTTCAATGGTCGTTTAGTAGTTATATCCATGCTTTAAATAATAGTTATAAAAAGAAAAATTGGAAATTGATTTTTCTCAGTTTATTTAGTTATAAGTATCTAAGAGAAGGAAATGCCTGTCATTTATTATGGAAAGATATTTATGATCAATTTTCTATTTGTAAATGGGAAGTTATTCGTGATTATCCTGAAGTGCTCAAACATATTGAAAGAAATGGAGAAAATGAAGTCCTCGAAGTGAAAGATTATTTGAGTAATAAAGCTCCTTTCTATAAAAATAAAAAAATAGATGACATATTAATTAATACAAGTTCTAATCCAACTCAAGTATACTTTTCTGCGGAAAATTTATTAAGTCGAGTTGCTAATAATAAAAATAAGACCGCAGTAATTGTTCATTTGTTTTATTTGGAGTTATTAGATGAAATAATTTCTTATTTAAGATCTATTCCTGTCAAGTTTGATCTGTATATATCAGTAGTGACTCTATCTGCAGCGTTTGAAGTGGAGCAAAAACTCAAAAGATTTACAAATGCAAATGTATACGTCTATTGTGTTGAGAATAAGGGAAGAGATGTAGCGCCATTTATATCATTACTTAACACCAGTATTTTAGATAGATACACTAGTGTTTGTAAAATTCATTCCAAGAAAAGTTTATATAGCGACCAAGGAACTAATTGGAGACAACGAATATACGATGAGCTATTAGGTAATACAACTAGAGTTTTGTCTATATTGGATAGATTTGAAAAGGATCCTTATATGGGATTAATCGGTCCGGAACAATCATATTTGATTAATGAAGAATTCTGGGGAGCGAATAAAGATAAGGTTCAAGAGCTTTGTCTAAAAGTCGGAATAGAGAAAGAAAATGTTGTTTTGGGATTTTTTGCTGGTACTATGTTCTGGTTTAATCCAAGAGCCATTATTTCTATAAAAGAATTACGGATTACTATTGATGATTTTGATTCGGAAAAGGGCTTACAAGATGGAACATTAGCTCATGCAATTGAAAGAGTGTTTGTATTATTTGCTAGACACCATAATTATAAAATTTCAACTGTTGAATATTTAGAAACAGAATTAGAAGATGAGAATTATAATAATCGGAAAATTCCAGTACTATAAGTTATTTAATGATAAAAATTCAACTACCAGTATGTTAACCAAGTTATGCTCTAATTTCTTAATAATTAGGTGGAAATAAGGTATAAAAGAAGAATTATTCGAGCTACAGTTTCAAAATGAACTTTTAGGAATTTTATCAAATGAAATAAGTCATGGCGAATAGGTGCTCCTTATAAGATATCTGAAAATAACTTGAAGTGGGGATTTCTTCCGATGGAGACATTTGTTCATAGAAAAGAACTATGGAATTTTCTTTCAAAAAGGCTCTTTATTATTCTTTTCATTCTCATTTCCGCAATATATTTTTCAATTGTGATTTTTGAACATAAAGATTTTTTTATAACCATCTCTCAGGATAAAAAAATGATTATAAGTCAAGAAAACTCAGGAGATATTATTGGGGAAATACAAGATGGGACGTTGATTAAACAGAAATTTGAAGTGAATGATAAAACTAATTTAGAAATTGCTATACCGTTTGGGACTTTTGAAAGAATAAACACTGGAGAACTCATTTTTGATATTAAAGAGAATGGTCAATTATTGCATCAAGAAATTCTTGATGTTTCTAGTCTTTCTGATGGACAAAATATTACTATGAAAATTCCAAACAGTGATCAGAAATATAGAAAATTAGAATTTTTAATCAGTAGTAAAGGATTGTATGAAGGTAACTCCGTTACTTTGTGGAAAAGCAGAGACAATAACGTAGGCTATTTAACAGTCAATGACCAGGAACAACAAGGAAGTATATACTTCAATTTATCGGGAATAAGTACGAAAGCACTCATGAGTGCAAAGAGCTTTTATCTATTACTGGTAGCTTTCACAGTTTTTTTTATAGCTATAATCATTGTTGTAATTAGATTAAGGGATAATATAGCAAAGGTTTTCGTGGTTCTGTCATTATCGATTGGGATCATTATGGTGTTTTTATTTCCTCCATTTGATCATTTGGATGAGTTAGAACATTATTATAGAGCCTATGAAGTTTCTGAAGGAAAGTTCATTAATCAAACAGTAGATGGACAAATAGGAAACTATATTCCATACAGTTTAATTTCAACAGTGGACAAGGTTAGATACATTCATCAAACTGGATTTCAATATAAAATAGTAGACGAAGCTTTTTCTATGAAATTAAATCCAGATGAGCGGACTTTCTATAGAAACTATGCGTCTATATATTCTCCAGTCCTTTACATACCTCAAGCATTAGGTATCATTGTGTCGAGGGTTTTTAACGCAGCCCCTATTACTATGCTTTATTTAGGTAGACTATTTAATTTTCTTGCTTATATAAGCATTATCTATTTTTCACTAAAGATAGTACCTTTTAAAAAGATGCTTATTCTGATTATAGCGTTGTTGCCAATGTCTCTTATTCAAGCATCATCCCTATCAGCTGATGCTGTTATAATTGCTTCCTCTATATTATTTATTTCTATAATACTTAAACTAACCTATACGAAGGAAGTATCCAAAATAACTACTAAGGATATTTGTTTACTAGTGCTGGTTGGAATGTTTATGTCAATATCAAAACCAGTTTATGTTCCACTATTACTTCTTATTTTTATCATACCGTATCAGAAGTTTGGGGCAAAAAAAAATTATTTTAAAAAGATATTTTTAATACTAACTTGTTGCACACTGCCCATGATTATTTGGAATCTTATGAGTTTAACGAATATTGCTGTTCCCGATCTCCGAGGAGGAGAAAGTGTTTCGCCAAGTGATCAAGTACATTTTGTTTTAACTCATCCATTTCGTTATATTAAAGTTATATTTGATACATTTTTGAATCTTGGAAGTCAACAATTTTTGGCTATGCTTGGTAAGACAGTGACCAACTATGGATATGGGTTATCACCGGTTCTTATTTTTGGGTTTATTTTTTTGTTGTTCTTTATGGCTATACCGAATAGGAGCTATTTAGAAGAAGAAAGAATGCAAGTAAAAGTTAGTCAGAAAATTATTTTTATGGCAATCATATCCTGTGTGCTTGTTTTAACGTATACTGCTTTATATACAGGTTTCACGCCAGTTGGAGGTTCCATTATTAATGGTATACAAGGTAGATATTTTCTTCCTGTATCCCCCTTGTTTTTCTTATTGTTTGCTTCTAGCAGCGTTATTATCAAAGATAAAAAGATTGATAAATATTTAATGATGTCTTTATGTGTTCTATTGTTTTCACTATTGCTTAATTATATTTTAAAAGTCAATGGAGTTATCCCTTTTTAAAATCATTCAATGAATTGATAATTTAAAAAAATATGTTATAAGGAGTAAAATTCAATGAAAGTACTTGGGATAATTCCATGTTTTAATGAAGAGGAGAATATTGAATCTTTAATTAAAGAGTTATCTGATTATTCTGATATTTTAGATTTTGTAATTATTAATGACTATTCGACTGATTTGACCTCTGTCATCTGCGACAAGAACAATGCCAATGTTATAAATCTTCCGTGTAATTTAGGTATCGGAGGCGCAGTTCAGACGGGATATATCTATGCAAAAAAGAATAATTATGACATAGCTATTCAGATTGATGGTGATGGGCAACATAACCCTGCCTATATTAAAAGTTTAATAGAACCCATAGTGAAAGATGGACTTGATTTCGTGATCGGCTCAAGATTTATTGAAAAGGAAGGGTTTCAATCTTCTATTACAAGAAGAGTTGGAATTATTTATTTTTCTGGCTTATTAAAGCTACTTGCAAAACGAAAAGTAAGCGACCCTACTTCAGGATTTAGAGCATGTAACAAGAAAGTGATAGATTTTTTTGCTAATAGCTATCCAACAGATTATCCTGAACCGGAGTCAATAATGGCTCTTAGTAGAAATGGATACAAAATAGCAGAAATACCTGTCCAAATGAGAGAGCGTAATGGGGGAACATCATCTATTAAATCGCTAAAGTCAATTTATTATATGATAAAAGTTACTCTGGCTATCATTATAGACTTTACTAGAAAACATCAAGTTACATAAGGATGGGGTTATATGTTTCCTTTTAAATTACAGATCTCTCTTATTTTATTATGTTTGATCTTACTCTTTCTTTTAATTAATATGATTAAAAGGTACGAGCTACAATTAAGATATGCGCTTCTTTGGATTTTGGTTGTAATTATTATGCTAGTTATTTCAGTGATTCCGCAAATTGCGTTTTATTTTACAGGTATATTTGGTTTTCAAGCACCTTCGAATTTCGTGTTTTTAGTGGGGATTCTCTCTGGACTAGTTATTATTTTCAGTCTGACGGTATCAATTTCAAAATCATCAATAAAAGTACGCCAAATGTCTCAAGAAATTGGATTGATGAAACAAGAATTAAATAACATGAAAATCAACATGCATAAATTAGATGAAGAAAACTCAACGGAGAGAAGAATGGTGCGAGGTGAATAAGAAGAAGATTCTATATATCGTATTGGGGGCAATAGTTTTTCTATTACTCTTAGTGTTTTTTAACAATAGATTTAACGATATAAACTATATGTATTTTATAGTAAGTATCCTTGTATACTCTGTTGTACTTTTTTTGAGGTCTTTTAAACTTAATAAAATAATGAAAGTTTATACGAACATAAGCTTCAAGGAAACTGTTTCATTAACGGCTTCTAGTCAGTTAATGGGTGCTTTTATCCCAGGACGAGCTGGGGAAATTCTAGTATCAGCTTATCTGAAGCTTAAGTACACAGTTGATATATCGAAAATTCTACCTATTTTATTCCTAGATAAAATTATAGAATTATTTTGTGTCTTGTTATACTCATTATGTGCAGTTTTTGTAATAAGTGAAGGATTGCTTTCTTTTTTAAATGATAGTTTTACAGGGATTAAGGATAATTATCTACTGATATCTATTGTTATGATATTTGTACTTTTTTCGTTATTAATAGTATATAAAATTTTAGGTCCAAAACTAAAGAAAGTACTATTAAATATAAAACAAAGCCTGCTAATTCCCATTAAGAATCCAAAGTTAGGTATTATAATTATTGTGACATCCTTGCTCACCATTATTACTGAATATTTTTATTTATATTTTATTTTTCATGCGTTTAATATTGAAATTACAATAGCAAAAGTAATTCTTGTACACTCTTTAGGTATGATTGTTGGTGTCTTAAGTATGATACCGGGAGGTCAGGGTAGTACTGAAGTAACAATGTTGGCAGTATTGCATTTTTGGGGTTACACAACACTTAGTGTGATCACTCCGATCTTGGCGAGTAAGTTCTTAACATACTTTATATTGGCAATGTATGCTTTACCCCTTCTCCCCTATAGTGTATCTGTTCTAAAACAAAGGAAACACAGTGTTAGAAAGAAGGTGAATAATGAATAGGTTGATATCTGTCATTATAGTCAATTTCAATGGCGCGGATTATATAGGTGATTGTCTGGATTCATTAATTAATCAGACTTACAATAATTTTGAAATTATTGTATTAGATAATAACTCTACTGATAATTCAATTGATATCATCCGAGAATATCCCTCGGTTCATTTGATTAAGTCCGAAAAGAACCATGGCTTTGCTAAAGGCAACAATCTAGCGATAAAAGAGGCGAAAGGAGAATATATCGCATTATTAAATAATGATGCGACTGCTAAAGCCTCTTGGTTAGAACAGATGGCCAATGCGCTTGATCAAAATGAGGAACTCGGGAGTTGTGGGTGCAAGATTATCTCCTATTTCGATCAGCAACTTCTTGATTCAACGGGTCTTTTAATTAATGTATCAGGAATGTCTCGAACCCGAGGTAGGAATGAAAGTGTTCAAAAATACGATGTTTCAGAACATATTCTAATTCCTAGCGGATGTGCTGCTTTGTATAGAAAAAAAGCACTTGATGAAGTTGGACTATTTGACGAAGACTTTTTTTGTTATTGCGAAGATACTGATTTAGGCTTCCGTCTTCAACTTGCAGGATGGAAATGTCTTTATGTAAGTGAAGCAATTGTTTATCACCGATATTCTTCATCAGCGGGAAAGTATTCGCTTTTTAAAACGTATTTAATTGAACGCAACCATTATTGGTTTGTTATTAAGAACTATCCAGCCTCTTTGATACTAATGAATCCAATATATACATTAAGACTATATCTATTCCAAATCTATAGTATGTATAAAGAAAAGGGTGCGACTAACGAGTTGATGAATAATTACTCTAAGAGGAAATTAGCTTTAACTATACTGAGAGCACATAGGGATGTCTGGAGCAAGTTCTTTGTAATGATGAAAAAAAGATCTGACATTAATAAATTAAAAAAAGTGGATAATAGACTAATTAAAGAGTGGTTTAAACAGTATCATATATCGTTTTCGGATCTGTTTAAATCTTAATTATTCTACGAACGTAACTAAATAGATAATAATATAGGGGTAAGTCCTTAAGTATACTGAAGCACTTATGGACATTGCATTCGAGCACCCAAGTATTTATAAGGTGTATGAATTTTATTCCCTTAAGAATACTTTTGGAATATTATAAAGTGATTCGATCCTTGATGTTGATTAACCTGTTTCGAATCTGATATTATCGGATAAAGATCAGTGCCACCCGTAATGAAGGATGCTGAACTTAATTTCGAATTATAAACACAACATTTATTTGAATAAAAGGTGGGCTATAAATGAAGCTTCTAATCACCGGCGGAGCCGGATTTATCGGCAGCAACTTTGTATTATACATGCTGCAACAACATCCTGATTACCAAATCGTTAACGTAGACGCGTTGACGTATGCAGGTAATTTGGAGAATTTGAAATCAATTGAAAATCATCCGAACCACAAGTTCGTAAAAGCAGACATTACAGATGTACAGGCAATGGATGCTTTGTTTAGCCAAGGTGTGGATGTGGTGGTGAATTTTGCTGCTGAATCGCATGTGGATCGGAGTATTTTGGAGCCGGAAGTGTTTGTGAAGACGAATGTGCTTGGAACACAAGTGCTTTTGGATGCGGCGAAAAAATACAGTGTTACTAAGTTCGTTCAAGTTTCTACGGATGAGGTGTACGGATCACTTGGAGCAACTGGGTTGTTTACTGAAGAAACCCCTCTGACTCCGAACAGTCCTTATTCTGCAAGTAAAGCAGGTGGAGATTTGCTTGTTCGTGCATACCATGAAACATTTGGTCTGCCAGTGAACATTACCCGCTGCTCAAACAATTATGGTCCGTATCAATTCCCTGAAAAACTAATTCCGTTGATGATCTCTCGCGCACTTGCGGACCAAGCGTTGCCTGTTTATGGCGATGGGATGAATATCCGCGACTGGTTGTATGTTGAGGATCATTGCAGCGCGATTGATTTAGTCATTCATGAGGGTGTGAATGGCGAAGTTTACAACATTGGTGGTAATAACGAGCGTACGAATGTGCATATTGTAAACACGGTATTGCAGGAACTAGGCAAACCTGATTCACTGATTACTTACGTTCAAGACCGTCCTGGTCATGATCGTCGCTATGGTATAGATCCAACTAAGATTATGAACGAACTGGGATGGAAGCCGAAACATACGTTTGAAACAGGTATTAAAGAAACCATCCAATGGTATCTCAATAACCGCGAGTGGTGGACTCGTATTCAATCTGGGGAATACCAGAAGTACGCTGAATTACAATATGGCGATCGTTTGGGAGAATCTCTATAATGGCTCAACTGAAGGTACTTGTTACAGGAGCGGCCGGACAATTGGGTCAGGACGTAGTTTTACTACTCCAGCATCAAGGTCACCAAGTGATGGGCTGCGACCGTCAAGAGATGGATATCACCGATCTGGATCAGTGTATCCGGGTTATTGGTGAGTATGGACCGGATGCTGTCATTCACTGTGCTGCACACACGGCTGTGGACGCGGCAGAAAGTGATATTGATGCTGCTTATTTAATTAATGCGACTGGAAGTCGAAACGTAGCGATAGCTTCTGAAAAAGCTGGGGCTAAGCTGGTATATATCAGTACAGATTATGTATTTGATGGTTTAGGATCACAGCCTTACCATGAGTATGATAATACTGATCCTAAGAGTATATACGGTAAATCGAAACGTGCGGGTGAAGTGCTCGTTCAATCTCTTTCCTCTAAGTATTTTATCGTACGCACATCATGGGTGTATGGTAAATACGGAAATAATTTTGTCAAAACAATGCTAAAGCTTGGCCAAGAAAAGCCAATGCTTCAAGTTGTAGATGACCAAAAAGGTTCGCCTACCTATACAGTCGATTTAGCTCGATTCTTGCTTGAGCTTATTCAAACTGAGAAGTATGGTGTATACCATGCTTCAAATAGCGACTCTTGCACTTGGTTTGAATTTACACAGGCGATCTTTGCGGAGGCTGAGGATATTCTGGGCCTGAAATTTACTGCCAAGCTTGAACCATGTGCTACAGAACAGTTCCCACGCCCTGCACCACGTCCTCGTAATTCGGTAATGGAGCATTTATCGATACGTACAAACGGTTTTCGGGATATTCGACCTTGGCGTGAGGGACTAAGAGATTTCCTTCTGGAGCTAAAAGAATAGCATAACTACAATGGAGACTCCCAAATCGTTCATAACGATGCGGGAGTTTTTTTGTTGAATACAAGAATTTATAAGTTTCACTAATATCCTTATATTTCTACGAGAAATGTTTATCATTTTTAAAAGACGACAACATCGTTTCTTCTTGATTCTTTCGCTATAATAAGAAGGGAGTAATTAGTTAATAAGAAATTACGAAGTCGAGGATACTCATGAATAACAAAACAGTAAGTGTACATATCGTCACCTACAACAGCGCGGATGACATTATAGATTGCTTAGAGGCAGTAATGGCACAGGATTATCCTATTGAGAAAATTGTCGTTGTAGACAATGCATCTTCTGATGGTTGTGCTGAGAGAGTGAGCACTTTTCGCAGCACAATCCCTAAAGCTTCTCTAACTCATTCACTTGAGGGTATTGATCTGCCAAATATACCAAAGAACGAGGAAATATTCACCAACTTAGTACTCATCCAAAACCAAAACAACACAGGCTTCGCCCCAGCCCATAATCAGGCCATTGCCGCGACTGATACGGATTACGTGCTCGTTCTTAACCCTGACCTAACGCTGGCTCCTGACTATGTTTCTAGACTCATTGCACACATGGAAGCCAACCCGCAGATCGGCAGCGCGACAGGCAAGCTTTTGCTTAAGGGTGATCATAGGCTGGTAGACAGCACAGGTCTCCGTATGAACAGAGCACGGCGTGCGTTTGATCGCGGTGCAGGTGAGCCAGCTGATCAATGGACACAGTCGGGTCCGATATTCGGTGTATCTGGGGCGGCTGCGATGTATTCTCGGCGGATGATCGATGATATAAGTGTTGATGGTGAATTTTTTGATGCTGACTTTTTCGCGTATAAGGAAGATGTGGATGTGGCTTGGAGAGGCCAGTTATTCGGCTGGCAGGGGTATTATGATGCTGAAGCGGTTGGGTATCACGAACGTGGCTGGAAAACATCTGGTCGTAATACCAAGCCGATGTTTATCCGACGAATATCTTACATTAACCGCTACAAAATGATCTACAAGAATGAACCTGCTCTAACTATCTTGAAAACAATCTTCATTTCTCTTCCCTATGAAATTGCAGCTCAAGGCTATATGCTGCTTAGAGAGCCACAGTTAATTACAGCATGGAATTCCTTTTTCTCTCAGCGCCCTGCATTAAAAAAGAAGCGGGAGTATATACAAGCCGCGATAAAAGAGAGAAAACAACACAAAAACTAAACCGAAACTGGAAAAACCTCCCTGAAACGTCACCTCCTCTCAGGGAGGTTTTATGTTATAATAATTGTCGGTAGATTACTATATTTGTCAGGAGCGTTACGTAGTGAATGTAGATGTAAGCATACTTATTGTCAATTACAACACTTGTCGCCTGACGATGGACTGTCTCAGGTCGGTGTATGACTCAGAAACGAACTATTCCTATGAGATTATTTTGATAGACAACAATTCCCGTGATGAATCAGTAGAGAAGATTAGTAGAGAGTTTCCAGGTGTAATGTTGATCGCCAATAACGACAATGTTGGTTTTGCCCGTGCTAATAATCAGGGGATGGAAGCTTCATCCGGACGGTATGTGCTTCTGCTCAACTCAGATACGGTAGTACGTAAGGATACGCTGGAGACAATGATCTCCTTTATGGACAGTCGACCCGATGTTGGGGCGTCAGGATGTAAGATTATTTTACCGGATGGTTCGCTGGATAAAGCGTGTAAGCGTGGATTCCCTACACCGTCAGCTTCCTTCTATTATGCTTTTGGATTTAGCAAACTATTTCCAGACCGCCCGAGGTTTAACGGTTACCAATTAGGTTATCTGGACCCGGATCTTGATTACCCGATAGATTGTCTGGTGGGTGCGTTTATGTTGCTGCGGCGGGAGACGATTGATCAGGTGGGCGGATTAGATGAAGAATTCTTTATGTACGGTGAGGATTTAGACTGGTGCTATCGAATTAAAGAGGCTGGTTGGGGGATTTATTATTATCCGAAGACCTCTATCGTACATCTTAAAGGCGGCAGCGCTAGACGTAGGCCGTTCAAGATCGTCTATGAATTCCACAGGGCAATGATTTTATTTCATCGTAAGCATTATAGTAAGAAGTACAACAGTATGATAAATGGAACAGTATATGCCGGCGTAGGTGTGAAGTTCGCACTTTCGCTTTTGCGGAATGCCTTAACCTCTCCTAAAACGGTCACATCGCCTGCTCAGAGTCTTAACTCTGCTAATGAAACAGGTGTACGTAACGAAAAGAATACTGAGGTGAATTTATGATTCGGCGTAATCAGAAATTTTTGACACAGCTCTATATGGTTGCTGACTTTATTGTCATCCAGCTGTCCTTTTTAGCGGCTTGGTGGATCAAGTTCAAGAGTGGATGGATGGAATCTTATAATACGCTGCCTGTAGAGTCGTACGCTTACTGGAGTATGATTTATGGCGGAATTGCAGTGTTAATCGGGATATTATTGTCACTGTATTTGCCTAAGCGGAAGAAACGTTTTGTCGATGAATTTATTAAGATCTTCCAAGTACACATCATGAGCATTTTCATCCTGCTCGGTCTGATGTTTTTTGTGAAAGAAATCGATATCTCTCGTACTTACCTTGCTATTTATATGGGATTTAATGTTTTTTCTATTATGCTGTACCGTTATGTGCTGAAGAAGATGCTGAAATCTTTTCGCGAAAAGGGCTTCAACCGACAGTTTGTACTTATCATCGGTGCAGGTACGTTAGGCAAAAGATTCTATAATAATTTAGAGCAATACCCTGAGCTCGGGTACGAAGCGATTGGTTTCTTGGATGACTATCACACTTGGGATGGAATTGAAGAACAACGCTATAAGCCGATCCTGGGAACAGTTGACCAGTTGTCCGGTATGCTAGAGATGTTGCCTGTGGATGAAGTTATACTTGCGTTGCCGCTCGATGCGCATTCGAAGTATCCTTCAATTATTGCAGCCTGTGAAAAAGCAGGCGTGCGCACATTAATTATCCCTGACTTTTTTGACTACTTACCAGCGCGGCCGTACTTTGATAACTTTGCAGGCATGCCAATGATTAATGTTCGTGATATTCCACTAGATATGACGGGTAATAAGATGGCAAAGCGATTGTTTGATATTGTGTTCTCCTTGTTCGCAATCATTATGATATCTCCTGTAATGCTCATCGTAGCCCTTGGTGTCCGACTTACTTCTCCGGGACCGATTATATTCCGGCAGGAACGAGTGGGATTAAATCGACGTAATTTTATGATGTATAAGTTCCGCTCGATGAAGATGCAGCAGGACGGCGAAGAGGATACAGGCTGGAGTACACCAGAAGATCCTCGTAGAACTAGATTTGGGACCTTTATCCGTAAGACAAGTCTGGATGAGCTTCCGCAATTTTTTAATGTGTTGCTGGGACATATGAGCGTGGTTGGACCTCGACCAGAACGCCCGTATTATGTGGAACAGTTCCGTGATGAAATTCCAAAGTATATGGTAAAACACCATGTACGCCCTGGAATCACAGGCTGGGCACAGAGCAATGGACTCCGCGGTGACACTTCCATCGAGGAGCGGATCAAACACGATATTTTCTACATTGAGAACTGGTCTTTACTGTTCGATATTCGAATTATTTTCAAAACGATTCGCAACGGCTTCGTCAACAAAAATGCTTATTGATTCCTGCACTGATTCAGATTTGCTAAAACTTTAATTGGATCCCCGTTTCTACCTATGGTAGAGCGGGGTATTGTTTTTCTATTGGTTTTATAATCTAAACTTCGCAAAGGAAACTCTCAACTATGGATAAAAAAAGGATTGTTGCAACCGTAATTGTAATTGGGGCTCTTATAACTCTACTTGTAATCGCTTTTAGTAATGAAGACGAGCAGCCTGTAAGCGGCTTTGAAGCTCACAAGGTCGTGGCACATGCCATGGGTGGCATTAACGGTCATACATACACCAATGCTTTTGAAGCGTTTGTAGCTAATTATGCACAAGGAACTCGCGTATTTGAAGTAGACTTGTTATTATCGGCTGATGATCAGCTAGTTGGTCGGCATGAGTGGTCAGGGAATATGAGTAAGCTCTTAGGACAGTTGGATGTGCTTCCTGCTAATAAACAAGGGGTTGTACTAGATTATAAAGAATTCATGGATAGTCCAATTCTGAATATCTACTCCCCAATCGATGTTGAGAGGTTGCTTGATCTGATGCAGCATTATCCAGATGCCTATATCGTGACGGATACGAAAGAGATCAAATCTGAACTTATAAATAAACAATTTACATTGTTGGTAGAAGCGGCGCAGCGCCGGGATCCAGCCATATTAGATCGAATTATTCCACAAATATACAATCAGACGATGCTTGATGATATCAATAAGGTTTATTCTTTTCCGGAAGTGCTTTACACCCTGTACCAGTCCAAGGATACGGATGAACAAGTTATTGAGTTTGTTAATAAAACAGGTGTGGATATTACCATGCCGGTTAGCCGGGCCAACAAGAGCTTTATTAAAAAGCTGAAGAAGGCTGGCGCTCGTGTATATGTTCATACAGTGAATGAAGAAGATGAAATTCGGGAGTTATCCCGTATGGGCGTGGATGGTTTTTACACTGATTTTGTGCCGGAAGAGGATTTGATTAACATCTCAGGTGTACGTTGAAATCTTTGACTACGTATTACCATTAATATATCTCTAAAAAGTGGTGCTTTCCATAGATGTGTATTCAGGTGCTTTGCGGGAGTTCCAAAATTTATATACGAAAAAATGTTCGCATTTTTGTTCGCTTTAAATTGACACACCTGCTGTGCTGGCATAGACTAGATCTATATCTTTTGCGGCGGCAGGAGTGTCTTTGTCTTGCCCAAATGACTATTAAGGATGATTCTCATGAAAGCAGTGCAGCAAATGATCAAACCTTGGCGGCATGTGTTTAAGCTAGACCCTGACCGGATGATTTCGGATGAGGATTTGGAGGCTGTTTGCTTATCAGGCACGGATGCCATACTGATAGGGGGCTCTACAGGAGTAACCTATGAGAATACAGTGGATCTCTTATCAAAAGTGAGGCATTTTGAGTTACCCTGTGCACTCGAGGTATCCGAACTTGAAGCTGCTGTACCCGGATTTGATCTTTATATGATTCCTATGGTGCTTAATACGCCTGATACAGCCTGGATTGTAGGCCATCATCGCCGAGCTATTGAACGCTATGGATTTATGATTCCATGGGATTCGCTTCTAACGGAAGGTTATATTGTGTTGAATAGTGACTCTTCAGTTGCACGGATAACAGGGGCTGAGACGGCCATTGATGCTGAAGAAGCGGCTGCATATGCCCAGGTTGCGGACAGGCTGATGTCACTGCCGATTGTTTATCTTGAATACAGCGGTAGGTTCGGGGATATGGAGACCGTGCGGACGGTGCGTGAAATGGTGGAGCAGGCTCAGCTTTTTTATGGAGGGGGCATTACTTGTGAGGCAGAGGCCGAGCAAGCAGCAGCTCTATGTGATACAGTAGTGGTCGGCAATATTATTTATAGCGATGTACAGCAGGCACTGCTAACAGTTGCGGCTGTGAAGAAGACAGTACAAGAGCAATTTGATTAAAATATAAGAAAGTATAAGTTTCACGTTATACATTATCTTTATATTTTTCGTATAAACACTTACCGTCCTTATAAGGACGTCGAAGGTGATTATGCTTAGTGGTTATTTTTAGGACTACTTTTGATGTGTGATTTTATATTTAGAAAGGAGCATGTTACACATGCAACTTATTAGCATACAAGACGCAGTAAGTCGACTGAATCCTCCACAAAGACAGGCTGTCGAAACTACTGAAGGACCACTTTTGATTATGGCTGGTGCGGGCAGTGGGAAGACGAGAGTGTTGACTCACAGAATTGCCTGGCTGATTGCCAATCGAAAGGCGCCGCCTTGGGCGATTTTGGCGATTACGTTTACGAATAAAGCTGCGCGGGAAATGCAGGAACGTGTATCTAAGCTTGTCGGACCTGAGGGAAGAGATATCTGGGTATCCACCTTTCACTCTATGTGTGTTCGGATTTTGCGGAAGGATATCGAGCGGATTGGTTTTACCTCCAACTTCTCCATTCTGGACTCTACAGATCAGCTATCCGTAATACGTAACTGTATGAAGGAACTGAATATTGATACGAAGAAATTCGAACCAAAAGCTGTGCAGGCCATCATTAGCGCATCGAAGAATGAGCTGATCACTCCGGCGCAGTATGAGCAGAAGGTTGGCGATTATTTTGAAGGCTTAGTTGCAAAGGTATATAAGATGTATCAAAGGCGTCTAAGAAGCAATAACTCGCTTGATTTTGATGATTTAATTATGAAGACCATTGAACTGTTTAAGGAAGTTCCCGAGGTCCTTGATTTCTACCAAAAGAAATTCAAATACATCCACGTGGATGAGTATCAGGATACGAACAGAGCACAGTATATGTTGTGCCGTATGCTCGCTGACAGCCACCACCGGATTTGTGTGGTAGGGGATAGTGATCAGTCGATTTATCGCTGGCGCGGAGCGGATATTACAAACATTCTTAATTTTGAAGAGGACTATCCAGAAGCGAAGACCATTCTTCTTGAGCAGAACTACCGTTCAACTGCTAATATCCTGAATGCAGCCAATGGTGTGATCGCACTCAATAGTGGACGTAAGCCGAAGAAGCTGTGGACCGATTCCGAGGAAGGCGCCAAGATTAAGGTGTACCGGGCGGACTCCGAGCATGATGAAGGTTACTTTGTAACCGGAGAAATCAGCAAAAATGTGAAACAGGGTCAGGCCTATCAGAATCATGCGATACTGTATCGTACAAATGCCCAGTCACGGGTAATCGAGGAAATTCTAATTAAATCTGATATTCCATATCAAATCGTAGGCGGGATTAAGTTCTATGATCGTAAAGAAATCAAGGATCTGCTCGCTTATTTACGCCTGCTGTCAAATCCTGATGATGATATCAGCCTGACGCGTATTATTAATGTACCTAAGCGGGGATTAGGGGATACAACGGTTGGCAAGCTGGCAGCTGCGGCTGCTGAGCGTGGTGTTTCTATTTTCCGCGTACTGCAAACTGTAGATGATTTGGGCTTTGCTGGGCGGACGCGGAATATGCTAGTAGAGTTCTACGATATGATTGAAGCTCTGCATCGTATGGTGGAGTTCTTGTCCGTAACCGAACTGACGGAAAAAATACTAGAGATGTCGCAGTATCGTTTGGAGCTGCAAAATGAAAACACACTCGAATCTCGCTCGCGACTAGAGAACATCGATGAGTTCCTGTCGGTGACGATGGAGTTTGAAAAGAATAACGAGGACAAGTCGCTTGTCTCCTTCCTCACGGATCTCGCGCTTATCGCAGATATTGATAGTGTAAATGATGATGAAGAGGACCGTAGTGACGCTGTAGTCCTGATGACGATGCACAGCGCCAAAGGTCTGGAGTTCCCAACGGTGTTTATTGTCGGGATGGAAGAAGGCGTGTTCCCGCACAGCCGTGCTTTCCAAGATAACGACGAGCTTGAAGAGGAACGCCGCCTTGCGTATGTAGGAATCACCCGCGCCGAGAAACAATTGTTTCTCTCTTGCGCGCGGATGCGTACGCTCTTTGGGCGGACGACGGCGAATCAGCCGTCCCGCTTCATTGAAGAGATTCCAGAGGAACTGAAGGAAGATACCGCTAAGACGCAGGACCGTTTCCAACGTGGAGGCTCGGAGGTAGGCGGTGCTTACGGTGGACGCGGCTTCAGTGGCGGCAGTCGTGGGAACTTCGGCGGCCGAAGTGGAGCCGCTGGTGCGGCACCGATTGGCAGCGGAGGCACAGCGTCCGCAGCGACAAGCAAAAGCAGCGTGACCGTAACCTCAGGAGGCGCTCAGCGCGCTACTGGATCAGGT
The DNA here is from genome assembly GCF_000758585.1 of Paenibacillus sp. FSL R5-0345. Classification (NCBI taxonomy): domain Bacteria; kingdom Bacillati; phylum Bacillota; class Bacilli; order Caryophanales; family Paenibacillaceae; genus Paenibacillus; species Paenibacillus sp. FSL R5-0345. The sequence goes on along the minus strand of NZ_CP009281.1, from coordinate 6,171,708 downwards.
GCTGCAGCAGCTGGCGAATACAAAGCGGGTGATAAGGTTTCGCACGGCAAATGGGGCACCGGTACCGTTGTGGCTGTTAAGGGCACCGGGAATGACACGGAGCTGCAGATTGCTTTCCCGGCACCAGTGGGTGTAAAACGACTGCTTGCAGGGTTTGCACCGATTACCAGGGTGGAATAATAGTAGGAAACGACTAATGAACAGATATTTAGACCACGCTAACCATTAGGAAACTTATTGACGGAGGGATGTACCTGCATGGATGCTATGCATGTGATGGAAGAGCTTGTTGCGGAGTTAAATAATTATAATTACCACTACTACACGCTGGATGCTCCGCTAGTCAGTGATAAGGAATACGATGTTTTATACGACAAGCTTGTAGCACTGGAGGCTGAGAGTGGCTTCGTACTACCGGATTCACCTACACAACGTGTAGGTGGAGAGCTGCTTAAGGGCTTCACGCCGCATCGGCATCTGGCTCCGCTTTGGAGTCTCGATAAAGCACAGAATATTGAACAGCTGCGGAGCTGGAATACGCGGGTACTCCGGTTAGTGTATGAGTACAATCTTAAGAATCCAGACAACCCTCTTCCTGATCCTTGTTATGCAGTAGAGCTGAAGTTCGATGGCTTAACGCTGAATTTAACCTATCGAAATGGCGTTCTTGAACAGGCATCGACGCGTGGTAATGGTGTCATTGGTGAAGGAATCCTTGCGCAGGTGAAGACCATTAAGTCTGTTCCATTAACGATTCCTTTTAAAGAAGGGGTCATTGAGGTTCAAGGTGAAGGGATTATGAATCTGTCTGTGCTAGCTGATTATAATACACGGGCTGCAGAGCCGCTGAAGAATGCGCGTAATGCAGCAGCAGGTGCACTGCGCAATCTAAATCCGAAGACTACTGCAGAACGTCGTTTAAATGCATATTTCTATAATGTAGGTTTTGCAGAAGGTGTAGAATTCGCCGATCATCAGGAGATGATGGATTTTCTGCGGAATAACAAATTCAAAGTAAATCCTTATTTGACTTACTGTAATGATTTCGATGATGTGACCGAACAGCTTGCTGGAATCGAGGAGAGTCGTTCGAGTCTTGATTACCTCATTGATGGAGCTGTAATCAAGGTGACTGATTTCCGTATTCGAGAAGTTCTTGGTTACACTGACAAGTTCCCCCGCTGGGCAGTGGCTTATAAATTTGAGGCTGAAGAAACAACGACCGTGCTTGAGTCTGTTAGCTGGAATGTAGGACGTACAGGCAAAGTGACTCCGCTGGCTCGTGTTGAAGCCGTAGAACTTGCTGGAGTTACCGTACAAAATTGCACATTAAATAATGTAGGCGATATTGAGCGCAAAAACTTGAAATTCGCCTTAGGCGCTCGAGTGTTTATTCGGCGTTCTAATGATGTTATCCCGGAAATTCTCGGTAAGGTAACAGAGGAGAATGACGGAGGAGAAATTATTTTTCCTGAGGACTGCCCGGCTTGCGGATATCCGCTAGAAATGCGCGGTGCGCATCTTTTCTGTAATAATAAGCTAAACTGTAGACCGCAAATTATTAGTCGGATCACCCATTTCGCTTCGCGTGATGCGATGGATATTGAGACGTTTAGTGAGAAGACGGCAGGTCAGCTCTACGACGAGCTTAATGTACATGACTCTGCGGATCTGTATGAATTGTCTTTTGAACAGCTTGTACAGTTGAACCGTTTTGGGGAGAAAAAAGCACAGAATTTGCTGCAAGCGTTAGAGGATAGTAAAGGGCGCGATCTCGCCTCATTCTTATTTGCGTTAGGAATCCCTAACACAGGTAAAGCAACAACCAAGATGCTGGCTGATCATTTCCGCGATCTGGATGCTGTAATGCAGGCTAAAGCCGAGGAACTCGCCGAGTTACCGGACATTGGTGGGATTGTCGCTGAGAGTATTGTTAATTTCTTCGCAGATCCTGTAGTCGTGGCAAATGTTGCTCGCTTGCGAGCTTTGGGCGTTGAAGCAAAGGCTCCTGAAGCACCGCGTCCTGTTAATACCGATTCCTTCTTTAGTGGAAAAACTGTAGTGTTGACCGGTTCATTACAAAAGCTTACACGTGACGAAGCGGCTGAGCGCTTAGAAGCGCTTGGAGCAAAGGTATCCGGAAGTGTATCCAAGAAGACCGATTTGGTTATTGCCGGAGAGAAGGCAGGCAGTAAACTGGCCAAGGCACAGCAGTTAGGCATTCAAGTCATTGAAGATGAGGATGAGCTGATTCGATTGCTGGAGATGTAAGCATATTTTCAATAGATCCTAAAAGGGTACCCGTTCCATTTCGTTTAAGTACGAGAGGAGCGGGTGCCCTTTTTTGCGTAACCTACTTTATTGTCATGCGATTGTAAGTACATGTTTCTATTTTCGAGGAAAATCGTTCGATTGATCTGCTAATATAGAAGCTATAGATATTATTACTATAATTGAAAGGAAACCCCTTCCGTGAAGAGAGAGACGATATTGTTAGTAGATGATGAGAAGGAAATAGTCGAGCTATTATCGATATACCTCTGTAATGAGGGTTATCGGCTGCTTAAAGCCTATGATGGAATGGAAGCGCTGGCGTGTCTGCAGAAGGAAGAAGTAGATTTAATCATTCTTGATGTCATGATGCCTAAGATGGATGGACTAGTTGCGTGTATGAAGATTCGTGAAGAGCGGAAGATGCCAATTATCATTCTTTCAGCCAAAAATACCGATATGGACAAAATCTCAGGACTCAGCATAGGAGCGGACGACTACGTGGGCAAGCCGTTTAATCCTTTGGAGATTGTAGCTAGAGTGAAGTCACAGCTACGTCGTTACCACGCCTTCAATAAAGAAAGTAATAGCTTGGGAACTGACAACAAACTGAGCTTTGAAGATTTAACTATAGATACGTCTAAGCATGAGGTACATATAGACCAGCAGAAGATTAAGCTGACTCCTCGGGAATTTTCTATTTTAGAGCTTTTGGCAAGGCACCAAGGTCAAGTGCTCAGCTTAGAGCAGATATACGATAAGGTTTGGAATGAACCATTTTTAGATGGGGGTAATACTGTTATGGTACATATTCGTAACCTCCGCGACAAAATCGAAGTGGATTCGAAGCGCCCGCGTTATATACAAACCGTCTGGGGAGTTGGGTATAAATTAGATGGACCTTCCTGAAAGGATTAGGTGAGGCTTCTTGAATTCCAAATATATAACTACGATTCGTTGGAAGTTTATATACGCCTTTTTGCTTAGTGTGCTTTCCGGTGGATTACTGCTGTTTGCAGGTTACCAGCTCGTTAATTTCATGATCTATTTGAATCCAGCGTCAGAGTCGGCTCCCTATTCACGTATCTTACGCTGGATCATTAATCATATTGGTTCTATGCCACTGCTGACCGCCGCTGGTATTATCAGCTTTTTGCTATTCTTTTTTATCTATACTCGTAAAGTAGTACTTTATCTGGAGGAGATCACCAAAGGGATTCGGGAAATCACAAGCTCTGGGATGTCGCACCGAATTGAAGTTAGAACCACGGACGAGCTGGGAGTGCTGGCTGAGAATATTAATGAAATGGCTGAACGTTTGCAGCACTCCGTGGAGGAGGAACGTAAAGCTGTGAACGCGAAAAATGATTTGATCACTGGTGTTTCACATGATTTAAGAACCCCGCTTACCTCTGTCCTCGGTTTTCTGGAGTATATCGAGCAGGATCGATGTCAGGAAGAAGTAGAAATACGTTATTACGTGAGTATAGCCTACAACAAATCGCTTGTGCTGCGTAAACTGATCGACGATCTTTTTGAATATACACGTGTTAATAGTGGAGAATACCCTCTGGTTCTGGAGAGATTAGATTTAAAAGCCTTTATACGGCAGTTAGCGGAGGAATCCGTTCCCGAACTAACAAAGGCTGAAATGACCTATGAGATCGATGACCAAGCAGATGAGTTATGGATAGAAGCTTCCCCTAAAGAGTTAGTTCGTGCTTATGAGAATTTGATTACGAACGCGATCCGTTACGGTAGAAGCGGCGGAAAAGTGGAGATTGGTTTCAGTAAAAAGGGGAATGAAGCGGTTGTTCGCATTAGTAACTTTGGAGAGATGATTGCAGAGAGTGATATCCCTTATATTTTTGAACGATTCTATCGGGCAGAGAAGTCCCGTTCACAGCATACAGGTGGTTCGGGCCTAGGTCTTGCCATTTCAAAAAGTATCATTGAACGCCATAATGGCGTTATTTATGTAGAAAGCTCCCCCCTTCGAACGGATTTTATTACCCATTTCCCATTCTTCAGAGAATCTTAAGAAAACTCTTGGCGGGTTCTTAAGATTTGGAAGATATCCTTGTGAGCACAAGGAGGGGATTACTATGCACAAACTTCAGACGATTCGTATCCACTATCTTTATATTTTTATAGGGACTGCTCTTTTGAGTGCTGCCTTTCTTTTTGTTGTCCAGCGGGGTGTTGCTTTGCTGTACGCTCATTATTCGGGGCAATCAGATGCTTTTTTTATCCGTCTTACCCACTGGGTTATCAATCATATTGGAAAAATCCCCTGTGCTGTTATTCTATTTGTTCTGCTCTTCAGCGGTCTGTTTATTCTACGTTCACAGAAAATTTCCGATGATTTGCACACCGTATTGGTTGGGACCTCAGAGATGGCAGACAAGGGAGCAACAACAGAAATTAAGGTCCTCTCTGGAGGAGAATTAGGCCAAATCGCCGCTAACCTGAATCGTATGCAAAGAATTGAAGTTCCGAATAGAGGTTTAGCACCAGAAAAGATGCAAGATACACCAGCTGTAGCTTTATTGATTAGAACTCGGGCAATTCTCCGTACTCTCCGTGAGGTAAAAGAGGCTGACATTACAGATGATGGGGCGGAAGTACACGCACTTCTTGAAGCGGCAAATGTTGAAGCCCGAAGTATGGAGCGGTTCCTAGAGAACCTGATTATAGAATCATGAGTGCCGTTACCGAAAAAAAACTAAGTGAAGTCCATTCAGACAAAGATGGCAGATGGATCGTGCGTACTCGGATACTCCGTCTAGGATATTTATTTTTTGATGCGAGTGTCATTGGAATAATAATAGCGCTTGTGGGTTTGCTTTACGTATTTCAATACGGCGGACAAGTGGTTAAACAACAAGAAGATAAACTTCAACTGCCGGAATCGAGCATCATTAAGACCTCGGATGGGACGACATTACGGATGATCCCTTTACCGGGTTCTGGGTATAGACATCTAGCAGAGCTGGAGGAGATGCCTGCATTATTGATAAATACATTTTTAGCAGTGGAGGACCGTCGTTTCTATAGCCATCAGGGAATAGATTACAAAGGGATATCTCGCGCCTTTTTGAATAATGTTGTGGATATGGATCTCTCCGAGGGCGGAAGCAGCATCACTCAGCAGCTTGCTCGCAATCTTTATTTGAACAGGAACAAGAATGTGATACGCAAGCTAAACGAAGCTTCCATTGCGCTTGCTTTGGAGCGGCGGCTATCTAAACGTGAAATTCTGGGACTTTATCTCAATCAAATCTATATGGGACGAGGACAGTATGGAGTGAAAGCAGCTGCCGAGCGTTACTTCGGTGTATCTGATTTGAAAAAACTAGAGATATGGCAAATAGCGACCCTAGCGGGAATTCCTAAAGGACCGTCTATTTATAATCCGGTAGACAATAGTACATTATCCAAAACAAGAAGGGATCTAGTTCTACAGATCATGCTAGATCAAGGACTGATCACTACTGAACAAATGATGGAGGCCAGAGATAAACTGTATCAACCTCCGGTTGCGAACAAAGTAGAAGTCATTGGCGTGCATTATGTGGATGCTGCGCTTAAGGAAGCGTCTCAGATCACTGGGAAGTCTGTAGAAGAGCTTCGAACGGGAGGCTACACTATCGTTACAGGGTTGAATATTAAAGCGCAGCAGGCGCTTGAACAGGCTTTTCTTAAGGCGTCTTCTTTCCCGCCCGATGGAAAAGATCAACAGGTGGAAGCAGCTATGACCATCATTGATCATCGTACAGGTGAAGTGGTGGCACTTATTGGTGGGCGTGAGCAAAACGAGGGGAGCTTGAACAGAGCTACAATTGATGCGCGGCAGCCAGGCTCCAGCTTCAAGCCGATCATTGATTATGGACCCGCGCTAGAGAGCGGGAAGTATAGCCCAAATAGTATACTGTCTGATCATAAATATGCTTATGGCAACTATGTACCTGAGAATTTGAATGGTGTGTATCAAGGTCAAATTACAATGAGTAGAGCGCTGCAAAAATCCGTGAATGCGCCAGCCGTTTGGCTTTTGAAGCAGGTTGGAATCTCTTCTGCACGGCAATTTGCCGCGAAATTAGGAATAGTACTGACGGAAGAGGACAACCATTTATCAATAGCTTTAGGAGGGCTTCATAAAGGGGTATCTCCACTTAAAATGACACAGGCCTACGGTGTCTTTGCTAATGGAGGTAAATTCAATGAGGCTCATATGGTGCGCTCGATAACTAATGCAGGAGGGAAAGTCGTATATACACATCCCACTGTATCACGTCAGGTAATATCGCAACGAACAGCAGATGCAATGACGAATATGCTGCGTAGTGTTGTCAATGAAGGAACCGGCAAAAAGGCACAAATGAACAGACCCGTAGCAGGGAAAACCGGAACAACTCAATTGGACCTGCCAGGTGTGAGCAAGAAAGCAAATCGGGATCTATGGTTTGTTGGTTATACTTCGGAATGGACAGCTGCAGTGTGGATGGGGTTTGATCGTACAAATAAGGATAATTATATGACAGAGGGCAGCGGGAAGGCTGCCGCTCTATTTTCTACAGTGATGAGTAAAGCGCTAAGTAATTATTGATTCTATGATGTTATTGATGTTTATTGAGCGGCCCATTCTTCTAGTTTCTCATCTCTAGGAAGCAGGAGAGCGAGGAAACCGAGAAGAGGCAGGAAGCCACAAGCTATAAACACTTTTGAAATCCCAATGCTGTCAATCAGATTGCCGAGTACCAAGGAGCCAATTCCCCCGAGACCAAAAGCAAGACCGGTGATTAACCCTGAGACTGTTCCGATATTCCCTGGATAAAGCATCTGAGCATAGATTACAGTAACAGAGAAGCTGGACAAAAGGATGAAACCGCCAATCAGTAGGAGTATAGCGGCCCACATTTGGTTCACAAAGGGGAGAGCCAGCGCGAAGGGTACTGTTCCGACCATAGAGAGAAGAATGAGATTACGCCGTCCGAAGCGGTCCGCCAAGGGGCCTCCAAAGAATGTACCAATGGCACCAGCCGCTAAATACATGAAAATGTAGATTTGGGCTTTATCAAGTGTCATTTGGTATTTGTCCATTAAATAGAAAGCGTAGTAACTGCCGATAGAAGCGCCGTACCATGACCTTACAAAGACTAGGAAGACAAGGATAATTGTTGCTGTTCGAATACTTTTGCGGCGGGCAGGATCGATTGCACGAGCTGTTGATTTCTTATGAAATGTATATCCCGCATCCAGCATCTCCCGATACCAGCGAGCAACGTAAGTCTGGACGACGATACCGGCAGCTGCGACGATAGTGAAACCAAGTGCCCCAATCTGCCCAAAGGGGATGAATATCCATTTCGTGAGCATTGGACCTAAAGATTGCCCAGCATTACCGCCGACTTGAAAAATGGATTGCGAAAGGCCTTTCCGCTGCCCGGCAGCCATATGAGCTACACGCATGCCTTCCGGATGAAAAGTAGCTGATCCAAAGCCGATTAGCATGACGGAAAACAATACAAGGATATAGTTGTTGGCAAAAGCCAATAAAAGTACGCCTAAAAATGTGCTGCACATGCCTAGTGGTAATAATATAGGACGAGGCTTGCGGTCAGCAGCATACCCGATGACTGGTTGGATAACTGAGGACGTCATATTTAGGGCAAAGGAGATCCATCCGATCTGAGCAAAGGAGAGCAATAAGTTATCTTTGAGAATAGGGAAGATTGCAGGGATAACTGCCTGAATAGAATCATTAAATAAATGAACAAAGCTGACTGCCAGCAAAATCTTATAGATTGTTGCTTGCTGCAGATTACGCTGCTCCTTGTCCTTAGTGTTTGTTGGGGTCGCAGCACTAGATGGTTGGTTTTTCATTTAGACTCCTCTCTGTACGTATCATTCGAAGTTAATATATGGGATTGCGATAAGTTCTATTTAGCCACAGATAACGGATGATTGGAATCAATTTGTGTTGGTTTGTGCTGGTTTGAAAGTATTTATACGTCGATAATTTTTTATTTCAAAAAAAGCTTGCAAACATAAGAACCGCATGGTATATTATCTCTTGTGCTTATGACGCATCGAACAAATGAAACACAAACGATGAAAAAATAAGTTGACAAGAAATACGAAAACGTGATATACTCAAATTCCTGTGCAAGAGACATTGAATGTCGAAATGCTGGGAGCAAGTTCTTTGAAAACTGAACAAATGGAACGCGTTAATTTTTAAAAGATTCATTTAATGAATCGTCAGTTTCAAAATGAGCATATCGCTCTTTTCAATACTAATTGGAGAGTTTGATCCTGGCTCAGGACGAACGCTGGCGGCGTGCCTAATACATGCAAGTCGAGCGGAGTCATTTTGAAAGCTTGCTTTCAAAATGACTTAGCGGCGGACGGGTGAGTAACACGTAGGCAACCTGCCCCTTAGACTGGGATAACTACCGGAAACGGTAGCTAATACCGGATAATTTCTTTTTTCTCCTGAAGGAAGAATGAAAGACGGAGCAATCTGTCACTGAGGGATGGGCCTGCGGCGCATTAGCTAGTTGGTGGGGTAACGGCCCACCAAGGCGACGATGCGTAGCCGACCTGAGAGGGTGAACGGCCACACTGGGACTGAGACACGGCCCAGACTCCTACGGGAGGCAGCAGTAGGGAATCTTCCGCAATGGACGAAAGTCTGACGGAGCAACGCCGCGTGAGTGATGAAGGTTTTCGGATCGTAAAGCTCTGTTGCCAGGGAAGAACGTCCGGTAGAGTAACTGCTATCGGAGTGACGGTACCTGAGAAGAAAGCCCCGGCTAACTACGTGCCAGCAGCCGCGGTAATACGTAGGGGGCAAGCGTTGTCCGGAATTATTGGGCGTAAAGCGCGCGCAGGCGGTCATTTAAGTCTGGTGTTTAAACCTTGGGCTCAACCTAAGGTCGCACTGGAAACTGGGTGACTTGAGTACAGAAGAGGAAAGTGGAATTCCACGTGTAGCGGTGAAATGCGTAGATATGTGGAGGAACACCAGTGGCGAAGGCGACTTTCTGGGCTGTAACTGACGCTGAGGCGCGAAAGCGTGGGGAGCAAACAGGATTAGATACCCTGGTAGTCCACGCCGTAAACGATGAGTGCTAGGTGTTAGGGGTTTCGATACCCTTGGTGCCGAAGTTAACACAGTAAGCACTCCGCCTGGGGAGTACGGTCGCAAGACTGAAACTCAAAGGAATTGACGGGGACCCGCACAAGCAGTGGAGTATGTGGTTTAATTCGAAGCAACGCGAAGAACCTTACCAGGTCTTGACATCCCTCTGAATCTGCTAGAGATAGCAGCGGCCTTCGGGACAGAGGAGACAGGTGGTGCATGGTTGTCGTCAGCTCGTGTCGTGAGATGTTGGGTTAAGTCCCGCAACGAGCGCAACCCTTAACTTTAGTTGCCAGCAAGTAATGTTGGGCACTCTAGAGTGACTGCCGGTGACAAACCGGAGGAAGGTGGGGATGACGTCAAATCATCATGCCCCTTATGACCTGGGCTACACACGTACTACAATGGCCGGTACAACGGGAAGCGAAGCCGCGAGGTGGAGCCAATCCCATCAAAGCCGGTCTCAGTTCGGATTGCAGGCTGCAACTCGCCTGCATGAAGTCGGAATTGCTAGTAATCGCGGATCAGCATGCCGCGGTGAATACGTTCCCGGGTCTTGTACACACCGCCCGTCACACCACGAGAGTTTACAACACCCGAAGTCGGTGGGGTAACCCGCAAGGGAGCCAGCCGCCGAAGGTGGGGTAGATGATTGGGGTGAAGTCGTAACAAGGTAGCCGTATCGGAAGGTGCGGCTGGATCACCTCCTTTCTATGGAGAATCGTCTTCTGCAATGAAGACATTCAAATCGGAAGTTAAACTTCCAAAATTATTTAACGCGTATCCATTTGTTCGGTTTTGATGGAATTTGCGGGGCCATAGCTCAGCTGGGAGAGCGCCTGCCTTGCAAGCAGGAGGTCAGCGGTTCGATCCCGCTTGGCTCCACCAACAAACTTCATCTATTTGTTATGTCTAGAATAGTTTTATCTTGATCCTTGAAAACTGGATACCGAAACGAATTTGCGTTTTAGAACATCTTTTAGCAACTTGTGTGAACAAGTAAATGTTATTAGTGAGATGATTCCAAGAGAGATATCGTATGATATTTTCCTGCGGAAAAATCAAGGTTAAGCTAATAAGAGCACACGGAGGATGCCTAGGCGCCAGGAGCCGACGAAGGACGTGGCGAACAACGAAACTGCCTCGGGGAGCTGTAAGCAAGCTTTGATCCGGGGGTGTCCGAATGGGGAAACCCAGCTGTGGTAATTCGCAGTTACTCATACCTGAATACATAGGGTATGTAGAGGCAGACCAGGGGAACTGAAACATCTAAGTACCCTGAGGAAGAGAAAACAATAGTGATTCCGTCAGTAGCGGCGAGCGAACGCGGAACAGCCTAAACCTAAGAGCTTGCTCTTAGGGGTTGTGGGACGTCTCACATGGAGTTACAAAGGAATATGGTAGGTGAAGAGGTCTGGAAAGGCCCGCGATAGAGGTAAAAGCCCTGTAACCTAAACTGTGTTCTCTCCGAGACGGATCCCGAGTAGTGCGGGGCACGTGAAACCCCGTATGAATCCAGCAGGACCATCTGCTAAGGCTAAATACTACCTGGCGACCGATAGTGAAACAGTACCGTGAGGGAAAGGTGAAAAGCACCCCGGAAGGGGAGTGAAATAGAACCTGAAACCGTGTGCTTACAAAAAGTCAGAGCCCTATTAATGGGTGATGGCGTGCCTTTTGTAGAATGAACCGGCGAGTTACGTTTAACATGCAAGGTTAAGTCGAGAAGACGGAGCCGCAGCGAAAGCGAGTCTGAATAGGGCGATTGAGTATGTGGACGTAGACCCGAAACCGTGTGATCTACCCCTGTCCAGGGTGAAGGTGCGGTAACACGCACTGGAGGCCCGAACCCACGCACGTTGAAAAGTGCGGGGATGAGGTGGGGGTAGCGGAGAAATTCCAATCGAACTCGGAGATAGCTGGTTCTCCCCGAAATAGCTTTAGGGCTAGCCTCGGTATAAGAGTAGTGGAGGTAGAGCACTGATTGGGTGCGGGGTCCGCAAGGATTACCAAGCTCAGTCAAACTCCGAATGCCATATACTTATTGCCGGGAGTCAGACAGTGAGTGCTAAGATCCATTGTCAAAAGGGAAACAGCCCAGACCATCAGCTAAGGTCCCCAAGTGTGTGTTAAGTGGGAAAGGATGTGGAGTTGCACAGACAACCAGGATGTTGGCTTAGAAGCAGCCACCATTGAAAGAGTGCGTAATAGCTCACTGGTCGAGTGACTCTGCGCCGAAAATGTAACGGGGCTAAACACACCACCGAAGCTATGGCTAGATACGTATGTATCTGGGGTAGGGGAGCGTTGTATGTGGGTTGAAGGTGTACCGTAAGGAGCGCTGGACAGCATACAAGTGAGAATGCCGGTATGAGTAACGAAAAGATCAGTGAGAATCTGATCCGCCGAAAGCCCAAGGTTTCCTGAGGAAGGCTCGTCCGCTCAGGGTAAGTCGGGACCTAAGGCGAGGCCGAAAGGCGTAGTCGAAGGACAACAGTTTGAAATTACTGTACCACCGTAATCCGCTATGAGCGATGGGGTGACGCAGGAGGGTAGTGACGCGGACTGATGGATATGTCCGTCTAAGCAGTGAGGCTGATGTGTAGGCAAATCCGCACATCGTTAAGGCTGGGCTGTGATGGGGAGCGAAAATTGTAGTAGCGAAGGTCATGATCTCACACTGCCAAGAAAAGCCTCTAGCCAGGAGAAGGTGCCCGTACCGCAAACCGACACAGGTAGGCGAGAAGAGAATTCTAAGGCGCGCGGAAGAACTCTCGTTAAGGAACTCGGCAAAATGACCCCGTAACTTCGGGAGAAGGGGTGCCCCGGTAGTGTGAATAGCACGAGGGGGCCGCAGTGAAAAGGCCCAAGCGACTGTTTAGCAAAAACACAGGTCTGTGCGAAGCCGCAAGGCGAAGTATACGGGCTGACGCCTGCCCGGTGCTGGAAGGTTAAGGGGAGTGGTTAGGGGTAACCCGAAGCTATGAACCGAAGCCCCAGTAAACGGCGGCCGTAACTATAACGGTCCTAAGGTAGCGAAATTCCTTGTCAGGTAAATTCTGACCCGCACGAATGGCGTAACGACTTGGGCGCTGTCTCAACGAGAGATCCGGTGAAATTTTAATACCTGTGAAGATGCAGGTTACCCGCGACAAGACGGAAAGACCCCATGGAGCTTTACTGCAGCTTGATATTGAATTTGGGTACGATCTGTACAGGATAGGTGGGAGCCGTAGAAATCGGAGCGCAAGCTTCGGTGGAGGCGCCGTTGGGATACCACCCTGATCGTATCTAGGTTCTAACCTAGTGCCCTAATCGGGTACGGGGACCGTGTCAGGCGGGCAGTTTGACTGGGGCGGTCGCCTCCTAAAGAGTAACGGAGGCGTTCCAAGGTTCCCTCAGAATGGTTGGAAATCATTCGAAGAGTGCAAAGGCATAAGGGAGCTTGACTGCGAGACCTACAAGTCGAGCAGGGACGAAAGTCGGACTTAGTGATCCGGTGGTACCGCATGGAAGGGCCATCGCTCAACGGATAAAAGCTACCCTGGGGATAACAGGCTTATCTCCCCCAAGAGTCCACATCGACGGGGAGGTTTGGCACCTCGATGTCGGCTCATCGCATCCTGGGGCTGAAGTAGGTCCCAAGGGTTGGGCTGTTCGCCCATTAAAGCGGTACGCGAGCTGGGTTCAGAACGTCGTGAGACAGTTCGGTCCCTATCTGTCGTGGGCGCAGGAAATTTGAGAGGAGCTGTCCTTAGTACGAGAGGACCGGGATGGACGTACCGCTGGTGCACCAGTTGTTTCGCCAGAAGCATGGCTGGGTAGCTACGTACGGACGGGATAAGCGCTGAAAGCATCTAAGCGTGAAGCCCCCCTCAAGATGAGATTTCCCAATTAGTAAGACCCCTTGAAGACGACGAGGTAGATAGGTTGGAGGTGGAAGTGCAGTAATGCATGGAGCTGACCAATACTAATCGGTCGAGGGCTTATCCTATACTTAAAACGCAAATTCAATTCGGATTCAGTTTTCAGGCGATTAAGCCTGTAACCAATAAGCTGCATGTCCTTTATAAGGGCTGATATTTTCTCGCAGCGATTTCGAGAAGCGAAAGCTTCGAAAAATCATGTTTGGTGGCGATAGCGGAGGGGTTCCACGCGTACCCATCCCGAACACGACCGTTAAGCCCTCCAGCGCCGATGGTACTTGGACCGAAGGGTCCTGGGAGAGTAGGACGTTGCCAAGCACAATTAGACCACTGTTGAGTCATCGACAGTGGCTTTTTTGCGTTTATTATAGACTGTGGAAAACTTGTGGATAATTATTTGAATTTGCAGAAAAGTTACGCACATGTGGATAGATGATTGAAAGAGAAATAATCCCTAAATAGTGTGGATTAAATACATATTTATATGGATCTGTCAACAGAAAACCTAAGTAGTACACGGGTTGCTGTGGATATAGCCGGGATTATGTGGATAGAGCTATTGATAAGTGGATAACTATTTTAACTTGGATGTGACAAGATTTCAAGACTATTTTTAAAACTGCATAGAGCTGTGGATAACTAAAAATAAAGTTATAAATAATGCAATAGATTAGCGCACAATTGACGCTCTTGTTATACTTATCCTAAAAGTAATTTTATAAAGGATGAGGTGAGTTTGTGGTAATAAGACAGTTACGCCCAGATGAGTTCGATGCAAGCATGAACTTGTCTGAATATGCTTTTCAATACAAGTTACCTAGCGACAAACGGGAAAGTGCTCAAAGAAGTTTCAAGCCGGAACGGGTATGGGGTGCCTTTGAAGACGGGACACTCGAAGCAAAATTGACGCTTCTGCCATTCCAAGTGTACATACAAGGGAAAGTGGTGCCTATGGGTGGTATCGCTGGGGTAGCAACATGGCCAGAGAACCGCAGACAAGGGCATGTGGCAAAGCTTTTAACACATGCACTGCAAACGATGTATGAAGCGGGTCAAACGCTCTCTTTTCTGCATCCGTTCCTGATTCCCTTTTATCGTAAATTTGGTTGGGAAGTTTATTGTGAATATAAGAAATACTCCATTCCTGTAGCGAAGTTTCCCAAGAAGGTTGAAGTTGAGGGCAAAGTTAAACGGGACATTAAAGATATCGAAGTATTGGATAGCTTATACAATCAATTCGCTGTCAGATATAACGGGACACTTAAGCGTGATTTGGACTGGTGGGAGAATTCTGTATTAGATGACGAAGGAAAAAGTGCAGTGTTTTACTCTAAAAGTGGTGAACCAGAGGGATATGTGCTGTATAAGGTAGAGAACAGAGAACTGGTCATTGATGAATTTGTTTTTTTGAACGAACAAGCTCGGCAGGGGCTGTGGACATTTCTTGCGAACCATGATTCGATGGTGACCGGTGCATCGTTGAAGCTGGTGCCTTCGGACGACATGTTACCCTTCTTGCTGCCAGATCCGCGTATAGAACAGGAGAATTATCCTTATTTTATGGGTCGTATTGTGAATGCTAAGACATTCATTGAAGGTTATACCTTCAGAGGAAACAGCAGCCCAAAGAAACAGCTTATTTATATAGAAGATAAATACGCACCTTGGAATGATGGATTGTGGGAATGGAATATTTCTAATGAGGGATCGGCAACTTTTACACGCGGGGAAGGGAAACTGGCAGAAGCAGACTTAAACTGTGATATCGGCACATTGACGGCATTAATGCTTGGATATAAACGTCCGGCAGAGTTAGCTCGTTATGGATGCATCTCAGGTCATTCAGCTGCACTGGAATGGTTTGAAGAAATCTTACCGCAAGCACACACTGCATTATTTGATCATTTTTAAAATAAAAATTCGGGCTCTCCCCTTCGAAAGATGTTGGGAGGGCTCTTTATTTCCGAATACATTCGCTGAAAAAAGTGAAAAATAAGAGAATCCACTTGGAATTAGCACAGAATATGTTATAATATTAAAAAGTCAAAGAAAGTCAAAGTCAACGAAACTTAATGACATTGATCCGATCCTCTGAACACGTGGAATTATCCACAAATGTTTAAGTTCAATTAAAGACCATTGTCATTATGAATGCAAGTTGCAATCGGTATTATAAAGATTTAAGCACTGGAGGATGAGTGATGCGCAATATCTCTGATATTATCGAACAATATCTGAAGAATATTTTGCATGAAAGTCCCGAAGGTACGGTGGAAATCCAGCGAAATGACCTGGCGGACCAGTTCTCATGCGTACCGTCACAGATCAATTATGTCATCAGTACACGCTTTACTTTGGAAAAAGGTTATGTGGTGGAAAGTAAGCGTGGTGGCGGGGGATATATTCGTATTCAACGTTTTGAATTGCCACCAAACGTGGCACTGCATGCCCATTTAAACCATACTATAGGTGGCGGGATTGATCAGAACGCTGCTGAAGGGCTGATTTATCAGCTGGAGGAAGCCGGTTTTCTAAGTAAGCGTGAAGCGTGCCTTATGCGCGCTGCTGTTTCTCGGGAATGCCTAACGGTTAAGATTCCATACCGGGATGAGATTCGTGCCAAGATTATGAAGGCGATGTTAATCTCTTTGTTAGGCAAATAATTGTCAACCATAAGGGAGGGGCTTTCGCTTATGCAATGCCAGGAATGTGGCGTCAAGCCGGCAACACTCCACTTCACTAAGATCGTGAATGGAGAGAAGACGGAGTTTCATATCTGCGAGAGCTGTGCACGGGAGAAGGGGGAACTCATTCCCGGAACGGCTGGAGGGTTCTCGATCCACAGTCTGCTGTCAGGTCTGCTTGATCTAGAGGGTGCCGGCAAGGAGAAGTCGGCTGCAACGAAGACAACGCAGAGTCTGCAATGTGAGAATTGTGGGATGACGTACTCCCAGTTTAGCAAGTTAGGCCGTTTTGGCTGTAGCTCCTGTTATAAATATTTTAACAGCGCACTTGACCCGCTTTTTAAGCGAGTGCATGGTAGTACTTCACATGTAGGTAAGATTCCGAAACGTGCAGGAGCTCAGATTGTATTTAGACGCCAAATTGATGAACTCAAGAAGGAATTACAGCAGAGTATTACACAAGAAGAATTCGAGAAGGCAGCGGAGCTGCGGGATCAGATTCGTAAACTTGAAAAAGAAATAGCACAAGAGTAAAGTCTTTGATATATAGGGGGGATATGACATGTCAAGTCTCCGATTTACTGAACAAGCACTTAGTGATTGGATGCGCTCTGGAGGCAGCCACTCCGAGATTGTAATTAGCAGTCGTATGCGTATTGCCCGTAATCTAGAGCATCTTCCGTTTCCAATGCTGGCTTCCTTAGAGCAATCGGAAGAAGTGTTAGAGCTGTTGGCTCCTGTGTTTCATGAGGAAGCAGCTGCAGATTTCGGATCTTTTCAACTCCTAAAGCTTGATGAAGTGAATGAACTGGACAAAAAGGTACTGGTTGAGAAACACCTAATCAGTCCTAACTTGGCTAATGATTCGCGCAGCGCGGCTGTCTTGTTAAATGAAGATGAGTCGGTCAGCATCATGATTAACGAAGAGGACCATCTGCGAATCCAATGTCTGTTTCCTGGTCTTCAGGTTAGAGAAGCATGGGAACGTGCGACGGCGATCGATGATATATTTGAAGCAGCTGTCAATTACGCTTTTGATGATAAAAGAGGATACTTGACCAGTTGCCCCACTAATGTGGGTACAGGGCTTCGTGCCTCAGTAATGCTGCATCTGCCAGCACTTGTAATGACGCATCAGATCAATCGCATATTGTCTGCAGTGAACCAAGTAGGATTGACTGTAAGAGGAATTTACGGTGAGGGCAGCGAAGCAGTAGGGAACATCTTTCAAATTTCCAATCAGATCACCCTCGGTCAAACGGAGAGTGAAATTATTGAGAATCTTCACAGTGTAGTTACGCAGATCATAGAGCATGAGCGAAATGCACGTGAACGGTTGCTTGTTGATTCCGCACTGAGAATAACCGACCGAGTGAAGCGTTCTTATGGGATTTTATGTTATGCAGCTCTTATGGAGCTTAAAGAATCTGCACAACGACTGTCTGATGTGAGACTTGGGGTTGATCTTGGCATTCTGGAAGGTCTTTCGATTTCAGTGCTAAATGAACTTAACGTTAAGACACAGCCAGGATTTCTGCAAAAGATGTTCGGCGATGAGTTAAACGCCACTGAACGAGATATGTATCGGGCAAAACTGCTCCGAGAGACACTGGGAACACAACATTAATATAGATATTTACTATTCATGGAGGTGCAGGAGATATGATGTTTGGAAGATTTACGGAACGCGCACAAAAAGTGCTAGCGCTGGCGCAGGAAGAAGCTGTTCGTTTAGGACACAACAATATTGGCACAGAACATATTTTGCTCGGACTTATTCGTGAAGGAGACGGCATTGCTGCTAAGGCATTAATTGCTTTAGGGCTAGGTCTTGAAAAAATCCAGGACGAAGTGGAGACACTGATTGGCAGAGGTCAAGAACAGCCTACGAACATTGCTTATACTCCTCGCGCTAAAAAAGTGATTGAGTTGTCGATGGATGAAGCCCGTAAGCTGGGACATACGTATGTCGGCACTGAGCATATTTTGCTTGGACTTATCCGTGAAGGGGAAGGTGTCGCGGCACGTGTGCTTAATAACCTCGGCATCAGCTTGAATAAAGCTCGTCAGCAAGTGCTGCAGCTCCTGGGAAGCAGCGAGGCTGCCTCTAGTCATAGTGGAACTCCGGCTAATGTCAGCACACCGACTCTAGATGGTCTTGCGCGCGATTTGACCGCCTATGCTAAGGAGGGCAATCTAGACCCGGTTATCGGCCGTAGCAAGGAGATTGAACGTGTTATTCAGGTACTGAGTCGCCGGACTAAGAATAACCCGGTACTGATCGGTGAACCTGGTGTTGGTAAGACAGCTATCGCTGAAGGACTTGCACAAAAGATTATCAACAATGAAATCCCAGAAACACTTCGCGACAAACGCGTCATGACGCTCGACATGGGCTCAGTAGTGGCTGGAACAAAATATCGCGGTGAATTTGAAGACCGCCTCAAGAAAATCATGGATGAGATTCGCCAAGCAGGTAATATCGTGCTCTTTATCGATGAGCTTCATACGCTGATCGGTGCTGGCGGCGCTGAAGGTGCGATTGATGCATCTAACATTCTTAAGCCGGCTTTGGCCCGTGGAGAACTTCAGTGCATAGGCGCTACTACGCTTGACGAATATCGTAAATATATTGAAAAAGATGCAGCGCTCGAACGACGTTTTCAACCGATTACGGTGGATCAGCCTTCTCCAGAGGAAGCGGTCCAAATTCTGTTCGGACTTCGCGATCGTTATGAAGCGCATCACCGTGTAAAGATTACGGATGAAGCTATTGTGGAAGCAGTGAAGTTGTCCGATCGTTACATTCCGGACCGTTTCCTGCCAGATAAAGCGATTGACCTTATCGATGAAGCAGGATCTAAAGTAAGGCTTCACTCTTACACCATCCCGCCAAATCTGAAGGAACTTGAAATGCGCTTGGATGATATCCGCAAGGAGAAAGATTCCGCAGTGCAGAGTCAAGAGTTTGAAAAAGCGGCGGCCTTGCGTGATACAGAGCAAAAGATCCGTGAAGAGCTTGATACGACAAAGAATCAATGGAAAGAAAAACAGGGTCGCACGGATTCAGAGGTTACACCTGAAGACATCGCACAGGTTGTAGCTAGCTGGACGGGGATACCTGTAAGCAAGCTGAAGGAAGAGGAGACCGACCGTCTGCTTAACATGGAGGCTTTACTTCATGAACGAGTGATCGGCCAGGATGAAGCCGTTAAGGCAGTTAGCCGGGCACTACGCCGTGCGCGTGCAGGTCTTAAAGATCCGAAACGTCCAATGGGTTCCTTTATCTTCCTCGGTCCTACAGGTGTAGGTAAAACTGAGTTGGCTCGTGCATTGGCTGAAGCCATGTTCGGCGATGAGAATGCGGTCATCCGTATTGATATGTCGGAATACATGGAGAAGCACTCCACGTCCCGCTTAGTCGGAGCCCCTCCTGGATATGTTGGCTATGAAGAAGGCGGCCAATTAACCGAGAAGGTACGCCGTAAACCTTATTCTGTAGTGCTGCTTGATGAAATTGAAAAAGCGCATCCAGAAGTATTCAATATTCTACTGCAGGTTCTTGAAGACGGTCGTTTGACTGACTCTAAAGGACGGGTAGTTGATTTCCGTAATACATTAATTATTCTGACTTCTAACGTAGGCGCACAAGCGATCAAGAAGAATTCGACACTTGGATTCACAGCTGTGCAAGATGCTGGAGCAGAATACGGTAATATGAAGGGCAAGGTTATGGAAGAGCTTAAGAAGAGCTTCCGTCCTGAGTTCTTGAACCGGATTGACGAAATCATCGTCTTCCATTCCCTCGATGAGAAGCATATTGCTGAAATCGTTACGTTGATGTCTGATGAGCTGCGCAAGCGGCTGCGTGAATATGATGTTGATTTCGTACTCACGGATGCGGCGAAGGCTTTCCTGGCTAAGGAAGGTTACGACCCAGCCTTTGGTGCACGTCCATTGCGTCGTGCGATTCAGAAGCATATTGAAGACCGTCTTTCTGAGGAATTGCTCCGAGGAAATATCCAAAAGGGTGATTCGCTCAACATTGATGAAGTTGGCGGAGAACTTGTAGTGAATAAAGTGGATGCTCCTGTAGCGCCATTGCTTGAAAAAGAAGTAGAATCCGAATAAAAAAATGGAATAAATAAGGCTTCCGCTCCTCAGTTTTTTAGAGGGGTGGGAGCTTTTTTTAATATAAGAAAGTATAAGTTTGAAACAATACTTTATTTCTTATATCTCTTGCTTAAACGCTTAGCGTCCTTATATGGACGCTGAAGGCGTTTATACTTGTTGTAAATTTTTCACTTAAAAATATACATTTAGTACAAATGCCGAATGACCTTTCGTTAAAGAGGCAGAAATGGTAAACTTTCATTAGAAGAAAATATCCGCAATTTAAAAGTTCGGACCGTAAGGAGAACAAATGGCTAAACCAAAAACTAAATTTTTTTGCACTGATTGTGGATACGAATCGCCAAAATGGTTCGGTAAATGTCCCGGGTGCCAAGCTTGGAACTCCATGGTGGAGGAAACGGAAAGCGTAGTCAAAACACAGGGAATGAATGCCCCTATTTTTCATAGTAAAGAAAAGGCACAATCGATCATAAGTATAGAAAGTGACAAGGAACCGCGCATACTGACAGGTATAGGTGAGCTTAACCGTGTTCTCGGTGGGGGGATCGTACCAGGATCGCTGGTACTAGTAGGGGGAGACCCAGGAATCGGTAAATCTACGCTCTTATTACAGACGTCGCATGCTCTGACAACTCAGGGATTGCGAGTGCTGTACATTTCGGGCGAAGAATCGGTAAGGCAAACTAAGCTACGTGCGGATCGCCTCGGTGCGTTGTCAGCTGAGCTATATGTACTATGTGAGACGAATATGGAAAGCATAGAAGAAGCGATTGAACAAATTCAGCCGCAATTTCTTGTTATCGATTCGATTCAGACTGTATTTATGCCAGAAGTAACTAGTGCGCCAGGCAGTGTGACCCAGGTTCGGGAATGTACGACAAGATTTATGCGTATCGCTAAGATTCGGGGAATTGCTACAGTTCTCGTTGGGCATGTCACCAAGGAAGGCGCTATTGCAGGCCCACGGATGCTTGAACATATGGTGGATTGTGTGCTGTATTTTGAGGGAGAGCGGCATCATACGTATAGACTCCTGCGGGCTGTGAAGAACCGCTTCGGTTCAACGAATGAAATCGGCATTTTCGAAATGGGTGAAGTGGGTCTAACAGAAGTAGAAAATCCATCGGAGCTCTTCTTATCGGAGCGTCCACTCGGCGTAGCCGGATCTACAGTCGTGGCTAGTATGGAGGGGACTAGACCGGTGCTTGTTGAGCTTCAGGCTCTTATCGCTGCCACTCATTTCCCCTCCCCACGCCGGGTGTGCACAGGTATGGATCACCAGCGGATGGCACTCATTATCGCTGTACTTGAGAAGCGGATGGGCATGTTCCTGCAAAATCAGGATGCATACCTTAATGTTGCTGGAGGCGTGAAGCTGGATGAACCAGCGATAGATTTAGCAGTAGCTGTTAGTATCGCTTCCAGCTTTCGTGATATTTCAACAAAACCTTACGATGTTTTCTTCGGTGAAGTAGGACTTACAGGTGAAGTAAGAGGTGTTTCACGCGCGGAAATGCGTGTGAAGGAAGCCGCGAAGCTAGGCTTCCGGCGGGTGATTATGCCAGAGAAAAGTTTGAAGGGCTGGAAGCACCCGCAAGATATCCAGATTATTGGCGTCAGTACCGTAGCAGATGCACTATCGGTCGCGTTAGATTAGGGGGCACAGGGATTATGAAAGAATATAACCAATTAGAGAATATGAATGATCTGCTCAGACTGGCGGCACCGGGGACACCCTTTCGGGAAGGTCTTGAGAATGTGCTGCGCGCTAAGACGGGAGCGCTAATCGTCGTTGGGTATAGTCCTGAGGTGATGGAGGTAGTGGATGGAGGATTCTCCATTAACTGCGATTTTTCGCCCAATTATTTATATGAGCTCGCCAAAATGGACGGTGCCATTATTCTTAGTGAAGACTTAAAGCGGATTTTGTATGCAAATACACAATTAATTCCGGATTCGTCTATTTCATCAATCGAGACAGGCATTCGTCACCGGACCGCCGAGCGTGTAGCGAAGCAAACAGGCAAACTGGTGGTTTCCATTTCACAGCGCCGTAATATCATTACTCTGTATCAAGGCTCCATTCGATACGCACTAAAAGAAATCGGAGCTATTTTGGCTAAAGCTAATCAAGCGATTCAGACCCTCGAAAAGTACAAAGCGGTTCTTACACAAGGACTGACGAATTTGTCTGCTTCAGAGTATGAGGGAATCGTAACCGTGGCCGAAGTGGTCGGAGTGATTCAGCGGGTAGAGATGGTTCTACGCATAAAAATGGAGATCAAACGATATATAAATGAATTAGGCAACGAAGGACGCTTAATCAGCATGCAGATGGAAGAACTGGTTGGAAATACAGAGGAAGAAGCATGGCTCCTATACAGAGACTATGCTAAGGAAGAGCAAGAAGATAAAATTCGTGAAATTATTGCCGGTCTCAAACGTATTAGTGATGATGACCTAATGGATGATAACCATATTGCTCGATTGCTGGGCTACTCTTCAACGGCAATTTCATCCGAAGAAGTGGTTACACCACGTGGGTATCGTCTGCTTAACAAAATTCCGCGGCTTCCAAATGTGATCATTCATAATCTGGTGGAGCGGTTTGAAATGCTGCCTAATTTGATGTCTGCAAGCATAGCCGAACTGGATGAAGTGGACGGAATTGGGGAGGTGCGAGCTCGTAATATTCAGGATGGGCTCAAACGTTTACAGAAGCAAGTTCTTATTGACAGGCAAATGTAAATAACATACAATCACGTAATATTGGAGCTATTTAAGGCCAATGTGAGAAAATTGAGGTGAAGAAATGATACAAAAATCAATTCCGAGTCTTTTTACCATAGGTAACTTGATGCTCGGAATGTTTGGTATCATGATGGCGTTTGACGGTAAAGTTAGCATGGCCGCTATCATGGTTATTATTGCTATGCTGTTAGACGGATTGGATGGCCGAGTTGCTCGTGCACTTAAATGTGAGAGTGAATTTGGTAAGGAACTGGACTCTTTGTCTGATGTCGTTTCCTTTGGAGTAGCGCCGGCTGTTATTATGTACGTTTCAAGCCTGCATGATTTGAATTCTGCATTAGCCTGGACAGTAACTGCAATTTTCCCGGTGTTTGGGGCATTGCGCCTTGCTCGCTTTAATGTTCAACCAGGGGTTCCTGGTTATTTCATCGGTTTGCCAATTCCTGCTGCTGGTGGTGTACTTGCCACATTAGCTCTTTTTAATAAAGATGTTTCCGCTCCGTTTATGATCGTGGCTACACTGCTCTTATCGTATTTGATGGTCAGCACTGTTAAATATCCTAATTTTAAGAAGGTCGGCTTGCCTAAAAAAGTGGTTGTCGGTGCGCCAGTAGTCATTATTGTTGCTGTGGCAGTTGCCGTTGTATTCCCAGAGGAAATTGCTAAGCTAATCTTCGTCTTACTTGGGATTTACGCGTTATATGGTTTTAAACAAAACATCGATCGATTGACAGCAAGACGCCGTCACCGTCGTAGAAGACGTTCCGAAGATAAAGTGTATCACTCAAAGAACGGTTAAAGCATTCACTCGTAGTAAGGATAAATTCATACATTTATAACTAAAGGCTTTGTCTTCCCTAGGGATGGCAGAGCCTTTTTGCAATTACAGCGCTACTCCAAGTTTATCGTCTTGAAAATTGGAACATACTGGTGAGGTATAGATCATTTAAGGATGAATAAAAAGGAGGTGCGTTAGGTTATGTGGAAAAAAGTGATATTGTCTTTTGCTTTAATATGTGGAGCTTGGTCTGGTTTTTCGCTATACCATGCGCTTGAAAGAGGATTCCCCAAGGGGATGGAAAAGCTGAGTGAAAGTTTACCTGTAGAGGGAAGCATTTTATTTACGGTGCTGGGTGCCATTATTTTTTTGTTTGCGGGGTCTTTATGCGCGGAATGGGGAGGTTCAAAACTGCGGGAGGCGGTTCTGTACTGTTCGCGTATACCAATGAATGAATTGGCTGCAGGTGCAGCTGGGCTTACAGGGGGGCTTCTGCTGTCTCTTCTGTTATATCCTGCGATGATTTGGCTTGGAAAAGCAGGACAGCTGCTCCAGGTACCCGTTACGTTAGCTTTTGGATATATGGGGCTGCGGATCGGACTGGAGAAAAAAGAGGAACTAGCTGCACTTTGGACAACTGGACGATGGGGACAAGCGGCTGAGCCGGAAGGTCGTGGGCTGGAGGAGCATAAAATCCTCGATACTAGCGTGATTATTGATGGACGGATTGCTGACATTTGTAAAACTGGTTTTATTGAAGGAACGATTGTTATTCCGGAATTTGTACTTGAGGAGCTCCAGCATATTGCAGATTCTTCCGATCTACTGAAACGGAATCGCGGACGGCGGGGACTTGATATTCTCAATAAGATTCAAAAAGAGCTTGATGTGAAGGTGTTAATCTATGAGGGGGATTTTGAAGAAATCTCTGAGGTGGATAGTAAGCTGGTGAAGTTAGCGAAGGTACTGCGAGGTAAAGTAGTTACAAATGACTTCAACTTGAATAAGGTATGCGAATTGCAGGGAGTCTCAGTTCTGAACATTAATGATCTTGCGAATGCCGTAAAGCCCGTAGTGTTGCCCGGTGAGGAAATCGTGGTTCAGGTCATTAAGGATGGCAAAGAGCATGGACAAGGCGTAGCCTATTTAGATGATGGAACGATGATCGTTGTGGAAGGCGGACGTGAATATATCGGGACTACGATGGAGGTACTTGTCACTAGTGTGCTTCAAACTTCAGCTGGACGGATGATATTTGCGAAGCCAAAGCTCTTGGAAAAAGCACAATAAGTAAAGATAAAGTGCATGGCAACTGTCCTATGGGTTGGAAATGCCCGCCAAACACGTTATGATGGGAATATACGTGAAAGACAGGAGCCTGAGTAATGTCAAACAGTGTGGGCGTCGTCATTGTGGCGGCAGGCAGAGGAACGCGAATGGGGACTGTAGAGAGCAAGCAATATCTGTTATTGCAGGGTAAACCAATTATCGTTCATACGCTGGAAGTATTTCAGCAGCACGAATTGATTTCCGAAATCGTGCTTGTAACCGGTAAGGAAGATATTGAACGCTGCCGGGAATGGATACAGCTCTATAAGCTGGACAAGGTTAAGGCTATCGTGCCTGGTGGATCTGAGCGTCAGCATTCTGTACATAAAGGATTGTTGAAACTTACGACACAGTGGGTAATGGTGCATGATGGGGTTCGCCCGTTTGTACAGCCGATTGAAATTGAGGCATGTTACAAGCGAGCGAAGCAGATCGGTGCTTCAGTTCTTGCTGTACCAGTCAAAGATACGATCAAACAGGTAGATAACGAAGGCAAAGTACTTTCTACGCCGGATCGGCGAAGTCTGTGGGCGATTCAAACCCCGCAGACTTTTCGTCTTTCTGAATTGCTGGATGCTTATGCGGTAGCGGAGCGGGATGGTTTTTTAGGTACAGATGATTCCAGTTTAGCGGAACGTGCTGGCATTCCGGTTTCTGTGGTAGAGGGAAGCTACAGAAATATTAAGATTACGACGCCTGATGATTTAGATTTTGCAGAATTCACAGAAAGAAACAGGGGAGAGGGACAATCATGATCGCTGTAGGACAAGGATTTGATGTACATCAACTGGTAGAGGGAAGGCCTTGTATTATTGGAGGAGTTACGATTCCATATGAAAAAGGACTATTGGGACATTCCGATGCAGATGTGCTGCTGCACGCAGTAAGTGACGCTATTCTAGGCGCGCTTGGACTAGGTGATATTGGCAGACATTTTCCGGACACAGATCCGGCGTTTAAGGACGCGGATAGCTTGAAATTATTAGAACAAGTATGGGCGCTTGCTAGCGAGCGTGGTTATAAGCTTGGGAATATCGATTCAACGATTATTGCCCAGAAACCAAAGATGGCGCCTTACATTCCTCAAATGACGGAGATCATTGCTCGTGCGCTTCATGCAGACCCGTCCAAGGTGAATGTTAAAGCCACCACTACCGAGCAGCTTGGTTTTGCCGGTCGTGGCGAAGGAATCGCCGCACAATCTATTGTCTGTCTACTCCAAGATGTGATATCATCTTGAGATGGTCTAAGTAGTAAATTCTAAGTTTTAACCATATGAAGCGGAGGGAATATAATGACGGATCAAGTCCGGGTGCGTTACGCACCGAGCCCTACGGGACATTTACATATAGGTAACGCCAGAACGGCGCTGTTTAACTATCTGTTCGCCCGTAATAAAGGCGGTAAATTCATTATCAGAATTGAAGATACAGACGTGAAGCGCAATGTCGCAGGTGGCGAAGAGAGCCAGCTTAAATATTTGAAATGGCTAGGTATGGATTGGGATGAGAGCGTTGATGTTGGCGGAGAGTATGGACCTTACCGCCAGACTGAACGTCTGGATCTTTATCGCGTATATTGGCAGGATTTGCTGGATAGAGGTTTGGCTTACCGTTGCTATTGCACAGAGGAAGAACTGGAAGCGGAACGTGAAGAACAGACTGCTCGTGGAGAAACTCCTCGTTATTCCGGTAAACACCGTGATTTGACGGAAGAGCAACGCCTTGCTTTTGAAGCTGAAGGACGGGTAGCTAGTATTCGCTTCCGCGTACCAGAAGATCGTACGTATGCGTTCGATGATATCGTAAAGGGCAACATTTCTTTTGACACGAAGGAAATGGGTGACTTTGTTATTGTAAAGAAGGACGGAATTCCGACCTACAACTTTGCGGTAGCTGTTGATGATCATCTGATGGCTATTACCCATGTATTGCGTGGAGAAGATCATATTTCCAATACCCCGCGTCAACTTATGATCTTTGAAGCACTTGGCTGGGAACCGCCTTTGTTTGGTCATATGACCCTTATTGTTGGCGACAACCACAAGAAGCTCAGCAAACGGGATGAATCCGTTATTCAATTTATCGAGCAGTATGACGAATTGGGTTATTTGCCTGAAGCTTTGGTTAATTTCATTTCTCTCCTGGGCTGGTCGCCAGAAGGTGAAGAAGAAATTTTCAGTAAAGAAGAACTTATTTCTATTTTTGATGCGGACCGATTGTCCAAAAGTCCGGCTGTATTCGATAAGAATAAGCTGGCGCATCTAAATAATCACTATATTAAGCATGCTGATCCTAAACGGATCTCGGCATTAGCGATTCCACATCTACAAAAAGCGGGGAAAATACCGGCTGAGCTGAATGATGAGCAGCAGGCATGGGCAGAAAGCCTTGTAGCACTGTATCAAGAGCAGATGACCTCTGCTTCTGATATTGTAGAGTTATCTGAACTATTCTTCCGCAGTCATCTAGAGTTAGAAACAGAAGCGGCGCAGGTTCTGGCTGAAAGCCAAGTGCCGGAGGTCTTGTCTGCTTTCCTAGCTAAGGTTGAAGCCTGTCAGGATTTCAGTGCTAGCAACATGGCTGTTCTAATTAAAGAAGTACAGAAGGAAACAGGTCACAAGGGTAAAGCGTTATTTATGCCGATCCGTGTAGCTCTGACCGGACAAACACACGGACGTGATCTCAATATAACGATTGCTTTGCTCGGCCAAAACCGAGTTATCGAACGTTTGAAATCACAAATTAAGGGAGCTTAAGGCAGGATTACTTATCACTAAGCCTCTTGTCAGTCCCTTAGCTTTTGCGCTAAGATAGTACCATATGATAATAGCTGTGATCAGGAGAAGTACGTCCATTAAGGCAATTGCCAGAGAGAATAACCGAGAAAGGGATACCTTTCGGGCTGGGAGTTATTCATTTGTCCGGGGCAGAACATGCGCCTGTGAGCTGCACGGTTGAACGATCCTTAAGGTTCGTTAGATCGTGCCGGGTACATCGCCGTTAATGATGCCAAGTGGAACGAAGGAACTCTGCCGATGGTAACAACGCAGCCTGTTTGATTCGTTCAAGCAGAGTGGAACCGCGGTTAAACGTCTCTGCAGCTTTATGCTGCAGGGGCTTTTTTTGTTTCGAGGTATCTTTTTTTATATAACAAACCAAGCAAACACCCACAGCATATGTATGATAAGAATGATGATTGGGAGACAATACCTCCCTTGTGTACCTGTAAACAGGAGATGGGGGAGTCAAGAAGAGAGGAACCGTGATGTTTAAGCATATTAAGTCGGACATTCGGGCGGTATTCGATAACGATCCCGCTGCCCGCAGCTGGTTCGAGGTTGTCTTCACATATGCAGGGTTGCACGCCATTTGGGGTCATCGAATTGCTCATTCTTTTTTCAAACGCCGCTGGTATACAATGGCCCGTTTGGTCTCACAGTTTAGTAGATTTATGACCGGTGTTGAGATCCATCCTGGAGCCGTCATCGGAAATAGGCTGTTTATCGACCATGGTATGGGGATTGTTATTGGAGAAACCTGTGAAATCGGTGATGATGTTATTATCTATCAAGGGGTTACACTCGGGGGAACAGGGAAAGAAAAAGGTAAACGTCATCCCACAGTTGGCAACAATGTAGTTATTGGTTCTGGTGCGAAGGTATTAGGATCGTTTCGTATCGGCGACAATTCAAATATAGGTTCTAATGCAGTTGTGTTGCGTGAAGTGCCAAATAACAGTACGGTAGTAGGGAACCCGGGCCGTGTAGTAAAACGAAACGGTGAACGTGTATCCGATCGTTTGGATCATACCAAGATGCCAGACCCGCTTGTTGATTCACTTCGTTTTTTGCAAAAAGAAATCGAAGAGATCAGAGAGAAGCTTGGCGAAGAAGATAAGCAAAAGACCGCACAGCGACTGGCTGAAACTCAGCAGTATATTGGTGATTACGAAATTTAAGCATATCCGGTACTAAGGAATCGGGACAACAGAAAGGGTTGGAATAGGATGGCTTTACAAATTTACAACACAATGACACGCAGCAAGGAGCAGTTTGTGCCCCAGGAATCGGGCAAAGTGAAAATGTACGTATGTGGTCCAACCGTTTATGGATATATGCATATCGGAAATGCTAGACCTATTATTGTCTTTGATATGGTCCGGAATTATTTGGAGCAACTTGGCAATGAGGTACGGTATGTTACGAATTTCACGGATGTAGATGATAAACTGATACGCAAAGCAGAGGAAATGAATACAACAGTAGCGGAGGTTGCGGAGATTTTTATCGCTGCCTATCTTGAGGATCTCGAAGGACTTGGAGTGAAGCCGGCGACATTGAATCCGCGGGTTACAGAAAGCATGGATCTGATCATTAAATTTATTAAAGACCTTGAGGAAAAAGG
Organism: Paenibacillus sp. FSL R5-0345; assembly: GCF_000758585.1. Taxonomy (NCBI): domain Bacteria; kingdom Bacillati; phylum Bacillota; class Bacilli; order Caryophanales; family Paenibacillaceae; genus Paenibacillus; species Paenibacillus sp. FSL R5-0345. The sequence goes on along the minus strand of NZ_CP009281.1, from coordinate 6,142,282 downwards.
GTACGCATATGAAAGCGGCGGCGATGTATTCTATCGCACTTCCAAATTTGAAGACTATGGTAAGCTGTCTCGTCAGAATCTAGATGAATTACAGTTTGGTATTCGTGTAGAGGTTGATTCACGTAAAGAGAAGCCTGAGGATTTTGTACTATGGAAAGCGGCGAAGCCAGGTGAAGTGTATTGGGAAAGCCCTTGGGGGAATGGACGTCCAGGCTGGCATATTGAATGCTCGGCCATGGCAAGAGAGTTCTTAGGAGATACAATTGATATCCACGGTGGCGGACAAGATCTGCAGTTCCCGCATCATGAATGCGAATGCGCTCAGACAGAAGCTCTGACAGGAAAACCACTCTCTAATTACTGGATGCATAATGGATTTCTCAATATCGGGGACGAGAAAATGTCCAAATCCCTTGGTAATGGTTGGCTTGTAAAAGATATCCGTGGGCAATTTAAAGCTGGAACTATCCGCTACTTCATGCTCTCGACACATTACCGTAATCCTTTGAACTTTTCTGTTGATTCGTTGACTTCAGCCGAAAAGAGCGTAGAGCGTATCTCTCTAGCTGAGAGCAATGTTAAGCATCGTCTTGAGCTTGCTGCAGAAGTTGCCCAAGGTGAAGTGAGCTTAGAGATTAACGATAAATTATCTGCTATAGTGGCCAATTTTCATGCTAAAATGCAGGATGACTTTAATACCCCTGATGCGATTACCGCTATGTTTGATTGGGTGAGTCTTGCAAACCATACCCTTGCGAATAGTGAAGCAGCCCCTGCTGATTTTGCTGCGTTGCTGCAAGCTTTTGGGGAAATGAATGCTGTGCTGCGTTTGACACCTGAGCATGAGGAAGAAGAGATCGCGAGTGAAGAAGTTGAACGATTGATCGCGGAGCGGGTTGAAGCACGTAAGAATAAGAATTGGAGCCGGTCCGATGAGATTCGTGATGAATTAGGCCGCTTGGGCATATTGCTTGAGGATACTCCGCAAGGAATGCGGTGGCGGCGTAAATGAGTGAGGAACGCAAGTTTCAGAACGGGTGGTTTCCTTACGAGCCTTCCAAACCTGCGCGACTCCTCTCACCAATTGTACTTGCCTATGTAGGAGATGCTATTTACGAGGTGTCAGTTCGTCAGTATTTAGTATCTCTTCCGAATTTGCGCCCAAACCATTTGCATCGCTCTGCTACAGGACTTGTATCCGCTAAGGCGCAGAGTGCCATTCTTGGATTTTTGGAGCCGAATCTCACAGAAGAGGAAAAGGATGTCGCCCGTCAGGGGAGAAACGCTAAGTCGGGAAGTATTCCTAAGAATGCAGATGTGCTTGAATACCGTCATGCTACTGCTTTTGAGTGCCTGATTGGTTACTTATACTACACAGGTCAACAAGAGCGAATACAAGAAATTGTACACAGTGGTATACAGTTTATGTTGAATCAGCCGTGATAAGGCTTTTGTGAAATAGAGAATAGGAGAAGTGGACATGGAAGAAGATTTGAAGACAGAAGAGGAAATATTAGCTGGGAAGCATTCAGTGCTTGAAGCACTTCGTGCGGGTCGTACTTTAAACAAAATATGGATCGCAGAAACGGCTCAGAAGCATCTGACTGCACCAATCGTCGCTGAAGCACGCAAAGCGGGGATTGTCATTCAACATGTGGACAAGCGTAAGCTGGATCAACTCGCTCCAGGAGTTCAACATCAAGGGGTAGTTGCTCAAGCGGCACCTTTTGCCTATGTCGAGGTAGATGATTTGCTTGCTGCAGCAGAAGCTAAAGGAGAGCCTGCATTCCTAATTTTGCTGGATGAGATCGAAGATCCACATAACCTGGGATCCATTCTGCGGACAGCAGATTGTACTGGAGTGCATGGAGTAATTGTACCTAAACGTCGTTCGGCTCAGATTACTGCTACCGTTTCCAAAACATCGGCGGGTGCCGTTGAATATGTTCCGGTTGCGCGGGTGACTAACCTAGGTCAGACCATTGATCGTCTGAAAGAGCAGGGAGTCTGGGTAGTAGGTACAGATGTGGATACAGATCAGAATCTGTTTGGATCCAATATTTTCACAGGACCGGTAGCTGTTGTAATCGGTAATGAGAATAAAGGGATGGGACGCCTGATTCGTGAGAAATGTGATGTATTACTTAAACTGCCGATGGCCGGAAAGATCAATTCATTAAATGCCTCTGTCGCCGCAGGAGTCATTATGTATGAAGTGGTACGCCTTCGGCAACAGCAGGGATAACTATGGCCGACTGGCGTGATGTGCTGCTTGTGGACGGATATAATATGATCGGTGGCTGGCCGGAACTTGCGGCACTGTCCCAGATTGGTATGCAGGAAGCACGCGACCGCTTGATGGATTTGCTGGCTGATTACCAGGCTTACTCAGGACGAAGGGTTATTGCTGTGTTTGATGCATACCGCGTTCCAGGATTGGGACGGTCATTTGTCCAAGGCAAAGTCCAGGTGTTTTTCACCAAGGAAAAAGAAACCGCAGACGAGTGCATCGAGCGACTGGTTGGGGAATTTAGCAACCGACGTCGCCAAATCTATGTTGCAACGAGTGACTTAGTGGAGCAGCATATTATTTTTGCTCAAGGTGCACTGCGGATTTCTGCAAGAGAATTACATCTAGAGATTGAAGAGAATCAGAAACAAGTGAAAAAGGCTATCGAACTGGGAAGTATCAGTTCTACACGTCATTCTTTAGGAGACAAACTGCCACCTGATGTGCGGAGTAAACTGGAAAATTGGCGTAGACAGTGATAGTTGGGAAGATTTAGGTAATATTTTTATTCCATTATATGCTATTCCAGATTGTTTTTGGACAAATCCGGTTGACGGTGTAAGGTAACATAATATATACTGATCCTATATTTCGCGAAGTAACGATGTGTCTTGCGTTGCAGCCGGGGGGATTCTTGGTGAGTGTCGACCTCAAGGAAATAATGCTGTCTGAGTATGATTTCATAAGTGATGAAGATATTGTCGAGGCTTTCCGTGGTGGCGACAGTGGCGCATTGGAACACTTAATTAATAAATACCGTAATTTTGTACGTGCTAAAGCCCGCTCTTATTTCTTGATCGGGGCAGACCGTGAAGATATTGTTCAAGAAGGAATGATTGGTCTATATAAGGCTATTCGTGACTTTAAAGGTGACAAGCTCTCTTCATTTAAAGCTTTTGCTGAGCTCTGCATTACACGTCAAATTATAACCGCTATTAAGACGGCCACTCGTCAGAAGCATATTCCGCTCAATTCTTATGTTTCTTTGGACAAGCCCATTTATGATGAAGATTCTGACCGAACGCTTATGGATGTCATTTGTGGAACTCAGGTTCTAGATCCAGAAGAACTAATTATTAATCAAGAAGAATTCATTGGACTTGAAGATAAGATGGCAGAGATTTTAAGTGACCTAGAGCGTAAGGTTCTAATGCTGTACTTAGACGGAAGATCTTATCAGGAAATTGCTGAAGATCTAAAGAGGCATGTGAAATCTATTGACAACGCTTTACAACGTGTAAAGCGGAAATTAGAAAGATATCTAGAAGTGCGCGACAATTAATGATATAATGAACACAAGAGGGCTCGTACATCGAGTTCTTTTTTTTAGTCTCATGAAATTGCTCGGATAGAATTAGGGTCTAATACCATAAATTCCTATTTGAGTCGATTTTAGTCGTTGCCGTTGAGGGTAGGTTTATACACAGTCGGAATACCCCATAATGATAAGGAAGACAGCGAAGTGTGAGGAAGAGATAGACCCAAAGACAGGGTACGGCCATATGACTATAACACCCGAAATTACCCAGTGCAGAACGGAATTCTTTCGTTGACACAGACCTTGACATTATGCTAAAGTGTTTTAGGTAGGCCTAAATTCGCGGCTTTTTTTAGGATCAATATTTACGTCTTCTAATTGTTTAGTTAGAAGGACGTCTCGGGAGGTGCACATCATGCGGGTAATTATCACTTTGGCTTGTACAAGTTGCAAACAAAGAAACTATGCGACTACCAAAAACAAGCGAAATCACCCCGACCGCATGGAGATGAAGAAATTTTGCAAGTATTGTAACTCGCAAACTCCTCATCGCGAAACCAGATAGTCTGTGGAGGTGTAGTCGGCATGAAACGTAGTTTCAAGTCTATGTTTTCCTTTTTCACTGAGAGCTGGAGTGAACTCAAAAAGGTTCGCTGGCCAAGTCGTAAAGAATTGACCAACTATACATTGATCGTTCTCGGTACAATTGTAGTTGTCGCTATTTACTTCTGGGTTCTGGACATCGGTATTTCCGCTGTGATTGAAGCGATTATTTAGAGAGGTCCCAGGTGGCTTGATATGGAAAAAAGATGGTATGTCGTTCATACCTATTCTGGGTATGAGAATAAGGTCAAAGCCAATTTGGAAAAGCGCGTTGAGTCCATGGGCATGGAAGACAAAATATTCCGCGTTCTTGTTCCTATGGAAGAAGAAATCGTAAACAAAGACGGTAAGAAAAAAACCGTCATGCGTAAAGTTTACCCGGGTTATGTTTTGGTGGAAATGGTTCAGACTGATGATTCCTGGTATGTTGTCCGCAATACTCCGGGCGTTACTGGATTTGTTGGTTCGACAGGCTCAGGGTCTAAACCGACAGCTTTGCTTCCGGAAGAGGTAGAACAAATTCTGAAGCATATGGGCATGGTTGAACCTAAAGCGAAGATTGATTTCGAAATCAAGGAATCCGTACGTATTATGGTTGGTCCGTTTGCGAATTTTGTGGGTTCCGTGGAAGAAATTTTGGCTGACAAGAGCAAGATTAAAGTGCATGTTAACATGTTTGGACGGGAAACCCCGCTAGAGTTGGATTTCACTCAAGTGGAGAAAATATAACATAAGCTAAGGGTTTCTTGTGGGAGAGCGCTAATGGCGTTCGAAGACCACTATTTTTGCAAGGAGGTGTCACTCATGGCTAAAAAAGTTATTAAAATGGTGAAACTGCAGATTCCTGCAGGGAAAGCGAATCCAGCGCCTCCAGTAGGTCCGGCGTTAGGTCAAGCAGGTGTCAACATCATGGCATTCTGTAAGGAATTTAATGCTCGTACTGCCGACCAGGCTGGCTTGATCATTCCGGTTGAAATTACAGTATTTGAAGACCGTTCCTTTACGTTCATCACTAAAACTCCTCCGGCTGCTGTTCTGCTTCGCATCGCTGCTAAAGTAGAAAAAGGATCCGGCGAACCAAACAAGAAAAAAGTAGCAAAAATCGGCCGCGCAGCGGTTCGTGAAATTGCTGAAACAAAAATGCCCGACCTTAACGCTGCATCTGTAGAAGCTGCAATGCGTATGGTTGAAGGTACTGCTCGCAGTATGGGTATCACAATCGAAGACTAGTAGTTTTCGAAGAATCGGTCATTCGTGACCCGCAAGTATGTGGGAGGAATTTCCGCTAACACCACAAAGGAGGAACATTTTCATGGCTAAACATGGTAAGAAATACCAAGAAGCTGCTAAGCTGATCAACAGCGAAGCAACTTACGAGCCTTCAGAAGCTGTAGAGCTTGTGAAAAAGGCAGCGACTGCAAAATTCGACGAAACCGTTGAAGCAGCAGTTCGTCTGGGTGTAGACCCGCGTAAACAAGACCAAGCAGTTCGTGGTGTTGTTGTCTTGCCTCACGGCACTGGTAAAACACAACGCGTGCTTGTATTTGCAAAAGGTGAAAAAGCGAAAGAGGCAGAAGCTGCTGGCGCGGATTTTGTTGGTGATCAAGACATGATCAACAAAATTCAACAAGGCTGGTTTGAATTTGATGTCTGCGTAGCTACACCTGACATGATGAGTGAAGTCGGTAAACTAGGTCGTCTGCTTGGTGGTAAAGGTCTTATGCCTAACCCTAAAGCCGGCACAGTTACATTCGATGTTTCCAAGGCTGTGCAAGAAATCAAAGCCGGTAAAATCGAATACCGTCTCGACAAAGCAGGTCAAATTCACGCGCCAATCGGCAAAGTGTCCTTTGATGCTGCACAATTGAACGATAACCTTAAAGCTCTTATCGACGCTTTGAACCGTGCGAAACCAGCTGCTGCTAAAGGTGTATACCTTAAAGGCATCTCGATTTCTTCCACAATGGGTCCTAGCGCTCGTGTGAACACAACCGTCTTCAGATAAATAAGGGTTGACTCTTTGAGTCAATTTTGATAATCTATAACAGTTGTGAAACTTAAGGTATCAATCTTAACCTTGAATATGCTTACCGTAGACAGTAGGTGCCTTAGTGCTTAATTCCCTACCGAGGTGTTGTGATAGAAACAAGAAGTAACGAGCTCGCTCGTATAACTTTCGTTTTATCAAGCCTTCGTGATTCTGCGGAGGCTTTTCTAATGCCTGCGTAGGAGCGGTGATGCTTTCCTTGGAAAGGACGCCGACACATAAATTTTCAGGAGGTGTATACATTGGCAAATGCAAAAGTAATTCAAGCAAAACAGGATGCGGTTGACGTTGTTACTGCGAAACTGCAAAACAGTCTTTCGACTGTTGTAGCGGACTACCGTGGATTGAACGTTTCCCAAGTGACTGAACTGCGTAAGCAACTTCGTGAAGCTGGCGTTGAGTTTCAAGTCCTGAAGAACACATTGCTACGTCGCGCAACTGCTGCGGCTGAGTTGACTGAGTTGGATGAAGTTTTGACTGGTCCAACAGCTATCGCATTCAGCGCAACTGATGCAGTAGCTCCAGCTAAAATTTTGAACGATTTCGCCAAGAAAAACGACGCTTTGAAATTGAAAGGCGGCGTAGTAGAAGGACGTGTCATCGACGCGGACCAACTGAAAGCACTGGCTGAGCTTCCATCCCGCGATGGTTTGCTGTCCATGCTGCTTAGCGTACTTCAAGCTCCAATGCGCAACTTCGCGCTTGCAGTTAAAGCTGTTGCTGAAAAAGAAGAACAAAGCGCGTAAGCCTTTGACTCTTGCAGCATAAATCATTACCACAAACAAATTTAAATTATAAATGGAGGTTCAATCATGAGTAAAGAAGCAATCTTGGAAGCAATTAAAGGCATGAGCGTATTGGAACTGAACGACCTGGTTAAAGCAATTGAAGAAGAATTCGGCGTAACAGCAGCAGCTCCAGTAGCAGCTGGCGGTGCGGTAGCAGCAGTTGCTGAAGAGCAATCCGAATTTGACGTAATTTTGACAGGCGCTGGCGCTTCCAAAATCAACGTTATCAAAATCGTTCGCGAAATCACAGGCCTTGGCTTGAAAGAAGCTAAAGACCTTGTAGACAACGCACCAAAAGCAATCAAAGAAAAAGTAAGCAAAGAAGAAGCCGAAGCTACTAAAGCAAAATTGGAAGAAGCAGGCGCAGCTGTAGAAGTGAAGTAATTCCTTCTATACTGAAAACCCCTTGAACTTGTTCAAGGGGTTTATTTTATAAATAGAGTTAGTAGGGTTTTGTAAATACAAACTATTAACATAAAGGAAAGGGAGGATAGAGATGTCGCAACATTATTATTCGCAGCAACCGGAAGTGCGTCATGACAGACGTACCATCGACACCGTTCTAAGAGGCAAAAGCTTTCGTTTTACGAGCGATGCGGGTGTTTTCTCTAAAGGAGATATCGATTACGGTAGCCGAGTTCTTATTGAAGCTATGATCATTCCGGACGGTTCGGCAGTGCTTGATGTGGGTTGCGGATATGGACCGATAGGCATAAGTGCAGCATACCTAGCCCCCAAAGGGCAAGTGACGATGATTGATATTAACAGTCGTGCGGTAGAACTTGCGCGTGAGAATGCTCAGCACAATGGAATCCGGAATGTTACGGTAATGGAAAGCGATGTACTCGGCGCATTGAATGAACAACAAAAGTTCGATGTGATTCTTACCAATCCTCCGATACGTGCAGGAAAAGCTGTAGTGCATCAGATTTTTGAAGAAGCTTATGATCATTTGAATGAGGGTGGCTTTCTGTGGATTGTTATTCAGAAGAAGCAGGGTGCTCCGTCAGCGGTAGCTAAACTTGAAAGCTTGTTCTCGAATGTGGAAGAAGTGGGGAAAGATAAAGGTTATCGTATTATTAAAGCTCAGAAATAAAAATCAATAGGTTATTGACATGTGATAGTGATAATGGTATTATTATAAAATGTCAGTATTAAGATAGGCTCCATGTCTTTAGTTTGCTGAAAATGTCAAGCGATATATTGTCGCCGGCTAGCGCAAGCCGTACGGCAAGTTTTGTGCGAATTGGTTCTCTATGCTCTGGCGTAGCGAGTGTTACGCGGTAATAGATAATAGCGCATAAACTGTTGCTTGGTGACGTATAATATGTACGTTTTGGGCAAATCTACTGGATAAGGAGTATTTTGGTCATGGATAAGTGCGCTCTTTTTTCGAAGATTTCGATAAGGGCTTTTCTTTTATTTATGACTGAATCCTTGTAGTATGGTTCCATTATACGGTTCCAAACAAGGGTTCGCAATCAATTTTTAAGTGAGTAGACATGAGGGGTGAGTAAAGTTGGCAGGACATCTTGTTCAGTATGGTCGACGCACTCGGCGGAGCTATGCGAGAATTAACGAGGTACTCGAGGTCCCGAACCTGATCGAGATCCAACAAAAATCGTATGATTGGTTTTTGGAGGAAGGATTGCGGGAAATGTTTCAGGACATCTCGCCGATCCAGGATTTCACAGGTAATTTGGTACTAGAGTTCATTGATTACAGCCTGGGTGAACCAAAATATACGGTTGACGACGCTAAAGAGCGGGACGTGACGTATGCGGCTCCTCTGCGTGTAAAGGTGCGGCTCATTAATAAGGAGACCGGTGAGGTCAAAGAGCAGGAAGTGTTCATGGGAGATTTCCCGCTGATGACGGAGACCGGCACTTTTATTATTAACGGTGCGGAACGGGTTATTGTCAGCCAGTTGGTTCGCTCTCCAAGCGTCTATTTCAGCACAAAAGTGGATAAGAACGGCAAAAAAACCTACACCGCCACAGTAATCCCGAACCGCGGAGCCTGGTTGGAACTTGAGACCGACGCTAAGGATATTATGTATGTTCGTATCGATCGGACTCGTAAAATTCCTGTTACCGTACTTTTGCGTGCTCTCGGTTTCGGTAGTGATGCCGAAATTCTGGAATTGCTTGGCAATGATGAATATATTCGCAATACGCTGGATAAAGACAACACGGACTCCACGGAGAAGGCGCTTATTGAAATTTACGAGCGTTTGCGTCCGGGCGAACCGCCGACACTAGACAATGCCAAAAGTTTGCTGGTCGCGCGTTTCTTTGATCCAAAACGCTACGACCTAGCCAATGTAGGCCGTTACAAAATCAATAAAAAGCTACACATTAAGAACCGTCTTTTCAATCAACGTCTTGCTCAGCCTTTGGTTGACGAAGCTACAGGAGAAATCCTGGCAGAGTCCGGCCAAATGGTCGATCGCAGACTGCTTGATGAATTGATCCCATATTTCGAAAAGAATGTTGCCTTTAAAAACTACCGTGTTACTGGTGGGGTTATGGACAGCGAAGATATTCCTCTTCAGACGATTGACGTATTCTCGCCAATTGAAGAAGGTCGGGTTATTAAGCTGATCGCTAACGGCAACATCGACAAGTCTGTTAAGCACATTACTCAAGCTGATATTATATCCTCGATCAGCTACTTTATTAATTTGCTTCACGGAATTGGTAATACCGATGATATTGACCATTTGGGTAACCGTCGTCTGCGTTCTGTGGGTGAACTTCTTCAGAATCAGTTCCGTATCGGTTTGTCCCGTATGGAGCGCGTTGTGCGTGAAAGAATGTCGATTCAGGATGCTAATGCAATTACTCCTCAAGCTCTGATCAATATTCGTCCGGTTATCGCGTCCATTAAAGAGTTCTTCGGTAGCTCTCAGTTGTCTCAATTTATGGATCAGACGAACCCGCTTGCGGAACTTACGCATAAACGTCGTCTATCTGCACTCGGACCCGGTGGTTTGACACGTGAGCGCGCGGGCTTTGAAGTTCGTGACGTCCATCACAGTCACTACGGTCGGATGTGTCCAATTGAAACACCGGAAGGTCCGAACATTGGATTGATCAACTCCTTGTCTACCTTTGCTCGTATCAACGAATACGGCTTTATTGAAGCTCCATATCGTTGGGTAGATCCAAAGACAGGTAAGGTAACTGAACAAATCGATTATCTGACTGCTGATGAGGAAGATAATTATGTAGTTGCTCAGGCTAATGTATTGATCGACGAAGATGGCTCCTTTAAGGAAGACATGGTAATCGTTCGTTACAATAAAGACTCTGACAACATTACAACGATGCCAAGTAATCGTGTAGATTACATGGACGTTTCGCCTAAACAGGTCGTATCCGTCGCTACGGCGCTCATTCCGTTCCTTGAGAACGATGACTCCAACCGCGCACTGATGGGATCTAACATGCAGCGTCAAGCCGTTCCACTTCTAATTCCTAAAGCTCCGCTGGTCGGAACAGGGATGGAGCATAAATCCGCTAAGGATTCTGGCGTATGTGTTGTTTCTAAGTATGACGGTATTATCGAACGTTCTTCAGCTAATGAAATTTGGCTGCGCCGGGTTGAAACAGTCGAAGGCAAAGAAGTTAAAGGCGATATCGTTAAATATAAATTACACAAATTTATGCGTTCTAACCAAGGTACCTGTATTAACCAACGTCCTCTTGCTAAAAGAGGGGACATTGTTAAGAAAGGTGATATCCTGGCAGATGGTCCTTCCACAGAAATGGGCGAACTTGCTCTTGGCCGCAACGTTGTCGTTGCGTTCATGACTTGGGAAGGTTACAACTACGAGGATGCGATCCTGTTAAGTGAGAAACTAGTTAAGGAAGATGTATACACTTCGATCCATATCGAAGAATACGAATCTGAAGCTCGTGACACTAAACTGGGACCTGAAGAAATTACTCGTGATATTCCAAACGTGGGTGAAGAAGCTCTGCGCAATCTTGATGAGCGTGGAATCATCCGTATCGGTGCGGAAATCAGCGCTGGTGACATTCTGGTTGGTAAGGTTACTCCGAAGGGTGTAACTGAACTGACAGCAGAAGAACGTCTCCTGCACGCTATCTTTGGTGAGAAGGCTCGTGAAGTACGGGATACCTCTTTACGCGTTCCTCACGGTAGTGATGGTATTATCGTGGACGTTAAAGTATTTACACGTGAGAACGGTGATGAACTGCCTCCTGGTGTAAATCAATTGGTTCGTGTCTATATCGCTCAGAAACGTAAGATCTCTGAGGGTGACAAAATGGCCGGACGTCACGGTAACAAGGGTGTCGTTGCCCGTATCCTGCCAGAAGAAGATATGCCGTTCCTTCCGGACGGTACGCCAGTACAGGTTGTACTTAACCCTCTAGGCGTTCCTTCTCGTATGAACATCGGACAGGTGCTCGAGGTCCATATTGGTATGGCCGCATTGCGTCTGGGTATTCACATTGCAACGCCGGTATTTGACGGAGCGCGTGAGTACGACGTGTTTGATACGATGGAAGAAGCAGGTATGCAGCGTAATGGTAAGACTGTATTGTACGATGGTCGGACAGGTGAACGCTTCGAACGTGAAGTTACTGTCGGCGTCATGCATATGATTAAACTGGCGCACATGGTTGATGATAAGATTCACGCCCGTTCAACAGGTCCTTACTCATTAGTTACGCAACAGCCGCTGGGTGGTAAAGCTCAGTTTGGTGGACAGCGTTTCGGGGAGATGGAAGTGTGGGCGCTTGAAGCTTATGGTGCTGCATATACATTGCAAGAAATCTTGACCGTGAAATCCGATGACGTGGTTGGTCGCGTGAAAACGTACGAATCCATCGTCAAAGGTGAAAATGTACCGGAACCAGGTGTTCCTGAATCGTTCAAAGTATTGATCAAAGAACTGCAGTCCCTGGGTATGGATGTTAAGATTCTTAGCGGTGACGAGCAGGAAATTGAAATGAGAGAATTGGACGATGAGGACGAGACGTCAGGCGACAAGCTAAGCCTCAATTTAGAAGGCGCAGAAGTCGGAGTAGAATAATCACGCTAGGAGCTTTAGAGTTCCATTTTATAAAGGACCGCGCCCTCTTTTGATGTAACAGTCAGAGGAGGGCAAAGCGGTACTAAATCAGGATTAGGTTAAGGAGGGTTGCTCCTTGTTGGACGTTAACAATTTTGAATTTATGAAAATCGGACTCGCTTCTCCGGAGAAGATTCGTTCATGGTCCCGCGGAGAAGTTAAGAAACCGGAAACCATTAACTATCGTACATTGAAACCGGAAAAAGAGGGTCTTTTCTGCGAGCGTATCTTTGGACCGCAAAAAGACTGGGAATGTCATTGCGGTAAATACAAACGTGTCCGTTATAAGGGCGTAGTCTGCGACCGTTGTGGCGTTGAAGTTACTCGTGCTAAAGTTCGTCGTGAACGTATGGGTCACATTGAATTGGCTGCTCCGGTATCTCATATCTGGTACTTCAAAGGTATCCCAAGCCGTATGGGCTTGGCACTAGATATGTCTCCAAGATCTCTTGAAGAGATTATCTACTTCGCTTCTTATGTTGTAACTGATCCAGGTGAAACACCATTGGAAAAGAAACAACTTTTGTCCGAAAAAGAATATCGTAGCTACCGTGAAAAATACGGTTACGGTTTCCAAGCCGGCATGGGTGCTGAAGCTGTTAAGAAGCTTCTTCAAGACATCGACATTGAGAAAGAACTGGAATTCCTCAAAGAAGAACTGCGTACGGCTCAAGGCCAACGTCGTAACCGGGCGATCAAACGTCTGGAAGTTATTGAAGCATTCCGTAACTCAGGCAACAAACCTGATTGGATGATCATGGATGTACTACCGGTTATTCCTCCGGAACTTCGTCCGATGGTTCAATTGGATGGTGGCCGTTTTGCTACGTCTGATTTGAACGATCTGTATCGTCGTGTTATTAACCGGAACAACCGTCTGAAAAGACTGCTTGATCTTGGTGCTCCTGACATTATCGTGCAGAACGAGAAACGGATGCTACAGGAAGCTGTCGATGCTCTCATCGATAACGGCCGTAGAGGACGTCCTGTAACGGGTCCTGGTAACCGTCCACTTAAATCACTCAGCCATATGCTGAAGGGTAAACAAGGACGTTTCCGTCAGAACTTGCTCGGTAAACGGGTTGACTACTCTGGACGTTCCGTTATCGTTGTAGGACCGTACCTGAAGATGTATCAGTGCGGACTTCCTAAGAAAATGGCGCTAGAATTGTTCAAGCCTTTCGTTATGAAAGAATTGGTTAACAAGGGCCTAGCCCACAACATAAAGAGCGCGAAACGTAAAGTTGAGCGTGTAAGTCCTGAAGTATGGGATGTACTTGAAGAAGTAATCAGAGAGCACCCAGTACTTCTAAACCGCGCACCAACACTTCACCGTCTCGGTATTCAAGCTTTTGAACCGATTTTGGTGGAAGGTCATGCTATTCGTCTTCACCCACTCGTATGTACGGCTTACAACGCCGACTTTGACGGTGACCAAATGGCGGTGCACGTTCCTCTGTCAGCAGAAGCTCAAGCGGAAGCACGTATTCTCATGCTTGCATCCGGTAATATCTTGAACCCTAAAGACGGAAAACCAGTTGTAACACCTTCCCAGGATATGGTCCTTGGTACTTTTTACCTGACCATGGACAACAAGGAAGAAAAGGGTTCAGGTATGATTCTGCGTACCGTAAATGAAGCTGTATCAGCTTACCAACGCGGAACTGCAGGTCTCCATGCTCGTGTAGCTATTCCAGTTAAGGCACTAGGCAAAACTTGTTTTACGGAAAAACAACAAGGTGCAATGTTGATTACTACGATCGGTAAGATTATCTTTAACGAAATTTACCCAAGTAGTTTCCCTTATATCAATGAGGCGACAAAGACTAACTTGCTGCAAGGCACGCCAGAAAAATACTTCATCTACGAAAAAGGCGCAGACATTCGCGAGTTGATTGAATCCGCTCCTGAAGCCAGCGCTGTAGGTAAAGAATATCTGGGTCTGATTATCGCTCGTTGTTTTGAAACTTATCATACAACCAAAACCTCTATGATTTTGGATAAAATTAAACAACTCGGCTTCACTTACTCCACACGTTCTGGTGTTACAGTTGCCGTGTCGGATGTTATAGTGCCTGAGGAAAAAGTTACGATCTTGAAAGAGTCCGAAGCTAAGGTTGATGTGGTAGCAAACCAATATCGCCGTGGTCTGATCACCAATGACGAACGGTACGACCGTGTTATTGAGATCTGGTCGAAGACGAAGGATGATCTTACGAACATCCTGCTTAAATCGATGGACCGTTTCAACTCTATCATGCTCATGGTTGACTCCAAAGCGCGGGGTAACAAATCGCAGATTACCCAGCTGGGTGGTATGCGTGGTCTGATGGCAACACCTTCGGGTCGGATTTTCGAATTACCAATTAAAGCGAACTTCCGTGAAGGTCTTACGGTCTTGGAGTACTTTATCTCCACTCACGGAGCGCGTAAAGGTCTTGCCGATACCGCACTTCGTACTGCTGACTCCGGTTACTTGACTCGTCGTCTCGTTGACGTAGCTCAGGACGTTATCGTCCGTGAGGAAGATTGTGGAACGGACAAAGGATTTACAGTTAGTCGAATTCAGGATGGTAAAGAGGTTATTGAGGATCTGTATGACCGTATTGAAGGTCGCTACTGCTTCGAGACTGTTCGTCATCCAGAAACAGGCGAAATCATTGTTCACCGCAACGATTTGATTGACTCCGATAAAGCGGAAGCAATCGTAGACGCTGGTGTAACTAAGCTACAAATCCGCTCTGTACTAAGCTGCCGTGCTCGTCATGGTGTTTGTAAGAAATGTTACGGTCGTAACTTGGCAACTGGTAAACACGTTGAGATCGGTGAAGCGGTTGGTATTATCGCTGCACAATCTATCGGTGAACCAGGAACCCAGCTTACCATGCGTACGTTCCATACCGGCGGTGTTGCCGGTGATGACATCACGCAAGGTTTGCCGCGTATTCAAGAGTTGTTTGAAGCCCGTAACCCTAAAGGTCAGGCTACAATCAGTGAGATCGATGGTGTAATCAAGGAAATCCGTGAAACTAAGGATCGTCGTGAAATCGAAGTTCAAGGTGAAGCAGAATCCAAGACTTATTCCATTACTTATGGATCACGTCTACGTGTCAGCGAAGGCCAAGAAATTGAAGCCGGCGATGAGTTGACAGACGGTTCGATTGACCCTAAAGAAATGCTGCGAATCAAAGGGATCCGTGGGGTACAAAACTACATTCTGCAAGAAGTTCAGCGTGTATATCGTAACCAGGGCGTTGAGATCAATGATAAGCACATTGAAGTTATGATCAAACAAATGCTTCGGAAGATCCGTATCATTGATGCAGGTGACACAAGTCTGTTACCAGGCGCGTTTGCGGATATTCATGAATATGAAGGTGCTAACAAGGAAGCCATCTTGTCTGGTAAAGAGCCTGCAGTTGCTAAACCAGTCTTGCTCGGTATAACCAAGGCGTCTCTTGAGACAGATTCCTTCTTGTCAGCAGCGTCTTTCCAAGAAACTACTCGCGTCTTAACAGATGCTGCTATCAAAGGCAAAGTAGATAAGTTGCTTGGACTCAAAGAAAATGTTATTATCGGTAAGTTGATTCCTGCCGGTACTGGTATGAATCGTTACCGTAATGTTAAACTAAGTGATCCAAATGCAGAAAGCGCGCTTGAATCTTTAGAGACGGTTCCTGCTGAATAAATTAGCAACCATGGTAGTGTACTCGTGTCATACCTATTCATAGGTGTGACACGAATATCTGCTGTGTACAATATTCATAAAAATTATTGCTGAATTTCTTGACACCATCTATTGATAATGCTAAAATGTCTAAGGTGCGTGAGTAGCCATGTTATCCTTGTTCATTGGAGGTAATGATTATGACTGATGATAGAGGACTACAGGATGCTCAGGTCAAGATCGGTACCAAACAAACCGTCAAGGCGGTAGAGTTGGGCCAAGCCGCAGAAGTCTATGTGGCAGAGGACGGAGATCAAAGGCTTACTTCCAGGATAGTTATGCTTTGTAACAAACAAGGTGTTAAGATCACATATGTGGATACGATGCTGAATTTGGGCAAGGCCTGCGGAATAGAAGTTGGCGCTGCGATGGCAGCCGTCTTAAAACAATAGCTACGGAAATGTTTTTGTACTGGAGTGAACTCCAGCGGCAAGAACTTTTCATTTGTCTTTTTATGAACCGCCTGGGTCTGTGGGCTTAGAGTTCTTAAATCGGCTATCATTTCAGGAAGGGGGTGGCAACAACATGCCAACAATTAACCAATTGGTTCGTAAAGGCCGTCAAGCCAAAATCGAAAAATCTAAATCTCCCGCTCTTCAAAAAGGGTATAACGCCCTCAAGCGTGAGGCTACAAATTTGAGCGCTCCGCAAAAACGCGGTGTGTGCACTCGTGTTGGTACAATGACTCCACGTAAACCAAACTCAGCGCTTCGTAAATATGCCCGTGTTCGTTTGACGAACCGTCTCGAGGTAACAGCTTATATCCCGGGTATCGGACATAACTTACAAGAGCACAGTGTTGTATTACTTCGCGGAGGTAAAGTAAAGGACCTTGCAGGGGTTCGTTACCATATCGTTCGTGGTGCATTGGATACAGCAGGTGTAGCTAACCGGATGCAAGCTCGTTCTAAGTACGGTGCTAAACGTCCTAAGGCTAAGAAATAAGAAAAAGTACTAGAATAATAAACATTTAAGAAAGGGGGATATCCATGCCACGCAAAGGTCCAGTTACTAAGAGAGACGTATTGCCAGATCCGTTGTATAATAGCAAGTTGGTTACTCGTTTGATTAACCGCATTATGCTGGGTGGTAAAAGAGGTGTCGCTCAAAGCATTCTGTACAATTCATTCAAGTTGATTGAAGAACGTACGGGTAAAGATCCGATGGAAGTTTTCGAAGCTGCCATCAAGAATATCATGCCGGTTTTGGAAGTCAAAGCTCGTCGTGTCGGTGGTGCTAACTATCAAGTACCTATCGAGGTTAAACCAGAGAGACGTACTGCTCTGGGATTACGTTGGCTCGTAAACTACTCTCGCAACCGCGGTGAGAAGACGATGGAAGAGCGTTTGGCGGCTGAGATCATCGACGCTTCCAACAACACAGGCGCTTCTGTTAAGAAACGCGAAGATACACACAAAATGGCTGAAGCAAACAAAGCGTTCGCTCACTACCGTTGGTAGGATTAAGGTCATTCAAATAACTTATATTTTGAAGGGAGATCCATTTCATGGCTAGAGAGTTCTCCTTAAAAAATACACGTAACATCGGGATCATGGCGCATATTGATGCTGGTAAAACAACTACCACAGAGCGGATTCTTTTCTATACAGGCCGTACGCACAAAATCGGTGAAGTTCACGAAGGTGCTGCTACAATGGACTGGATGGAGCAAGAACAAGAGCGCGGAATCACGATTACGTCCGCTGCTACCACTGCTGCGTGGAAAGGTCACCGCATCAATATCATTGATACCCCAGGACACGTTGACTTCACTGTTGAAGTTGAACGTTCCCTGCGTGTATTGGATGGGGCAGTAGGTGTATTTAGTGCAAAAGAGGGCGTAGAACCTCAGTCTGAAACCGTATGGAGACAGGCTGACCGTTATAACGTTCCACGTATTGCATATGTGAACAAAATGGACATTATCGGTGCGGATTTCCTTAACGTAATCGAAACTATGCGTGATCGTCTTCAAGCCAATGCAGTTGCTATTCAATTGCCAATTGGTGCTGAAAGTGATTTCACTGGTATTATCGACCTTGTTGAGCAAAAAGCACACATGTTTAGAGATGATCTAGGCCAAAACATCGAAGTAACGGATATTCCGGAAGAATATTTGGCCAAAGTTGAGGAACTGCGTCTCGAGTTGATCGAGAAAGTTGCTGAACTTGATGAAGATCTGACTATGAAGTACCTGGAAGGCGAAGAAATTACAGTTCCGGAAATTAAAGCTGCACTGCGCAAAGGCGTAGTTGAAGTTAAATTGTTCCCTGTAATTGTTGGATCCTCCTACCGTAACAAAGGAATTCAGCTTATGCTGGATGCAGTTGTTGATTACTTGCCATCTCCTCTTGACGTTCCAGCTATCACTGGACATCTTGATGATGGAACTGAAGCAGTTCGTCATTCTTCGGATGAAGAACCGTTTGCAGCTTTGGCATTTAAAATCATGACTGACCCTTATGTAGGTAAACTTACGTTCTTCCGTGTATACTCTGGTATTCTAGAGTCCGGATCTTACGTAGTTAACGCTACTAAGAACAAGCGTGAACGTATTGGTCGTATTCTTCAAATGCATGCTAACAGCCGTCAAGAGATTTCCATCGTGTATTCTGGCGACATCGCTGCAGCAGTTGGTTTGAAAGACACCAGTACAGGTGATACACTGTGTGATGAGAAGCATCCAGTAATTCTGGAATCAATGAACTTCCCTGATCCGGTTATCGAAATCGCTGTTGAACCAAAAACAAAAGCTGACCAAGATAAATTGGGCGTTGCTCTCGGTAAATTGACTGAAGAGGATCCAACTCTTCGTGCTCATACTGATGAAGAAACAGGCCAAACTATCCTGGCTGGTATGGGTGAACTTCACTTGGACATCATCATCGACCGTATGCGTCGTGAGTTCAAAGTAGAAACCAATGTGGGTAAACCACAGGTTGCTTACCGCGAAACGTTCAAGGCACCTGCTCGCGTCGAAGGTAAATTTGTACGCCAATCTGGTGGTCGTGGTCAATACGGTCACGTATGGGTTGAATTTGAACCCCTCGAGCCAGGTACTGGTAGCAAATTCGAAAGTAAAGTTGTTGGTGGCTCGGTTCCTAGAGAGTACATCGCTCCTGCACTTGCGGGTATCGAAGAACAAATGAAAAACGGCGTACTTGCAGGCTTCCCGCTTGTAGACGTTAAAGCTACCATCGTTGATGGTTCTTACCATGATGTCGATTCCAACGAAATGGCATTTAAAATTGCCGGCTCGATGGCACTTAAAGCAGCTAAAGACAAGTGTAAACCTGTCCTGCTTGAGCCAATCATGAAAGTAGAAGTAACTGTTCCTGAGGAATATATGGGTGATGTTATGGGTATGCTGAACTCCCGCCGTGGCCGTATCGAAGGTATGGATTCCCGTGGTGGAGCGCAAATTATCCGTGCTAAGGTGCCTCTTTCCGAAATGTTCGGATACTCTACAACTCTACGTTCTGGTACTCAAGGACGTGGCGTATTCTCAATGGAGCTTTCTCACTATGAAGAAGTTCCTAAATCCATTGCGGAAGAGATCGCTGCTAAGAACAAAGGCGTAGAATAATTACTAGTTTTAACTTGCCGTCCGGGTATAAACACTCAGTCATCTAAGATAAACATATAGGCGGACGGCTCAAATATAAGGAACCCCACATTAAGGAGGAACTGTTCAAATGGCAAAGGCAAAGTTTGAACGTAACAAACCGCACGTTAACATCGGTACTATTGGTCACGTCGACCATGGTAAAACGACTCTGACTGCTGCAATCACTACTGTATTGTCCAAAACTTACGGTGGCGCAGCTATCGCATTCGATCAAATCGACAAAGCTCCTGAAGAGCGCGAACGTGGTATCACAATCTCCACTTCCCACGTTGAATATGAAACTCCTAACCGTCACTACGCTCACGTAGACTGCCCTGGTCACGCCGACTATGTTAAAAACATGATCACTGGCGCAGCGCAAATGGACGGAGCTATCCTGGTTGTATCCGCAGCTGATGGCCCTATGCCACAAACTCGCGAGCACATCCTGTTGTCCCGTCAAGTAGGTGTTCCATACATCGTTGTTTTCTTGAACAAATGCGACATGGTTGAAGACGAAGAGTTGTTGGAATTGGTTGAAATGGAAGTTCGTGACTTGCTGAGCGAGTATGACTTCCCAGGCGACGACACTCCAATCATTCGTGGTTCTGCTCGTGAAGCTCTTCAAAACCCAGATGGTGAATATGCTAAGAAGATTGTTGAAATGTTCGAAACAATCGACGAGTACATTCCACTTCCAGAGCGTCAAACTGACAAACCATTCTTGATGCCTGTCGAAGATGTATTCTCCATCACTGGCCGCGGTACTGTGGCAACTGGTCGCGTAGAACGCGGAACAGTTAAAGTCGGAGAAGAAATCGAAATCGTTGGTATTCACGAAGAAACTAAGAAATCCGTAGTTACGGGCGTAGAAATGTTCCGTAAATTGCTGGATTCCGCTCAAGCGGGCGACAACATCGGAGCTTTGCTTCGTGGTGTAGACCGTACTATGATCGAGCGTGGCCAAGTATTGGCTAAACCGAACTCTGTTAAACCACACACTGAGTTCACTGCTCAAATCTACGTTTTGACTAAAGAAGAAGGCGGACGTCACAAACCATTCTTCACTGGTTACCGTCCACAGTTCTACTTCCGTACAACTGACGTAACTGGCATCATCAACTTGCCAGAAGGTACTGAAATGGTTATGCCTGGTGATAACATCACTGTAACTGTTGCTTTGATCTCCCCTATCGCTATTGAAGAAGGTACTAAATTCTCCATTCGCGAAGGTGGCCGTACAGTTGGAGCAGGTAGCGTAGCTTCCATCCAAAAATAAATTAGATTCTATCTGCGGGTAGACTCTGAATCATAGTGCCCCGGATTCTTCTTGCGGAGAATCCGGGGCTTTTTGTGTTCAGAAAATCATAATATATTTTTCGACATTTAATGATAAATAAAACGTATTAATATGAGTTCTTTCTACATAATTCGTCAAAATACATCAATCAATTGTTTACAATTATACTAATCATAGAGTAAAATGAAGGAGGATTAATAATGTAAAAATATAGGAATTAAGGGAGAGTGGTAATATGGGGAAATGTCCTTTTTCCTTCATGCATGCGCTAACTGCACGTAATAACAATGTGGATTCTCCTGCCTCTCATTCCTTAGATATCAAGGATCAGAGCAAGCCTACTGAGTTTTTATTTCATACTATTGAAGGTCATGGCGAGCTCAATGAACAAATGAAGATGATTGATCTAACTGAATCAGATTTGAATTTATTGCGTAGGGTGAAGCCTATTGTTGAACAGAATATAGACTACATTACTGATCAATTTTACAATTCGGTGTTAGGTGTTAATAAGCTTGAGGCCATAATTTTGAAGCATAGCAGCATCGAGAGATTGAAAACAACGCTCCGAGAGCATATCATTGAAATTTTTGATGGCAAAGTTGATGATGAATACATAGCAAAGCGCTTGAAGATTGCTAATATTCATAAAAGGGTCGGACTTGAGCCGAAATGGTACTTATCCGCTTTTCAAAATCTTCAGAACGTATTTATACAAGTTATCTATAAAGAAACCAATGATGACAAAGCACGCCTACAAGTAGTTCAGACTGTGACCAAGCTGCTAAACCTCGAGCAACAACTTGTTTTAGAGGAATACGAGAAAGAGAACGTCAAAGAAAAAGAACAACAGTACTTATTGGTTAAAAATGAATTAAAGCAGAAAATTGCTGAATTTAGCAGCGAATTAATAGATTTTAGCATCGATACAAATGCCGCTGTGAAGCAGCTAGTAGCCAGTAGTAATGAAGTAAGTAGAACATTCCAACGTACAGCTAGATCCTCTGTAGAGTCACAGGGGCTGGCTACAGATGGACATGAACATTTGGATAGCTTAACAGGACAGATTAACCTTATTTATCAAAGCACTAGTGAGATGGAACACTCCATTTATGAATTAAGCAATTCCTCTAAACAAATACAAAAAATCGTAAACTCAGTGAAAGATATAGCTGATCAAACTAAAATCCTTTCTCTTAATGCAACAATAGAAGCTGCTAGAGCCGGAGAGCACGGTAGAGGGTTTAGTGTAGTTGCCCAAGAAGTTAGTCGGTTGGCAGAAGATACGAAGAATACTGTAATTCAGATCGCGGAGCTAACTAATAAATCGGGCAGTCTCACACAACAGGTTGTTGATGAGATACGTAAGGTGCAAGAGCTAACCAAAAGTGGAAAGCATCAATCTCTTGAGACTAGTCTTTTGTTTTCCGATATTGTAGAGGCAATGAGCAGTAGCACACAGGAGATAGTTGTAGTAGAAGAAGAAATAAGGACATTGATTCAGACTATAGAAGGAATAGGTACAGCAACAGCGCAGACAGCGGAGTCAGCTGAGTTTTTCAAGTCTGCAACTGAGAATCTCTAACCTATATAATAGAAACAAAACAACGTATGAAAAAAATATGCGTTGTTTTGTTATTTTAGCTTGCAATACTGCCGCCTATTATATATAATAATAAATGTTGTTCTGAGACGTTGCGATGATGTGAGAGGTTACTGACACACCCGGCCCCTTTGCCATGGGGACGAGGTCAGAAAATTTTCACGGAGTATGTCCGATACCAAATTGGGCGATAGAAGGAGGGACTAAAATGGCAAAGCAAAAAATTCGTATTCGCTTGAAAGCATACGACCACAGAATTCTTGATCAATCCGCTGAGAAGATTGTTGAAACAGCAAAACGTTCGGGTGCAGGTGTATCCGGGCCGATTCCGTTACCAACTGAGAAGCAAATCATTACTATTCTCCGTGCGGTACACAAGTACAAGGATTCCCGTGAACAGTTTGAGCAACGGACTCACAAACGTTTGATCGATATTGTGAACCCAACACCACAAACTGTGGATGCCTTGATGCGCTTGGATCTACCGTCCGGTGTAGATATCGAAATCAAATTGTAATTCATTTTTAGCAACTTAGGAAAAGAAAAGAGGTGTCAACATTGAAAGGTATCTTAGGAAAAAAACTCGGTATGACTCAAGTGTTTACTCCAGAAGGTAACGTAATTCCTGTTACTGTTATCGAAGCAGGACCTTGTGTAGTACTGCAAAAGAAAGACCTGAATATCGACGGATATGAAGCAGTGCAATTGGGCTTTTCTGATAAAAAAGAAAAACGCTCCAATAAGCCTGAACAGGGTCACGCCAAAAAGGCAAATGCAACACCTAAGCGCTACGTTCGTGAAATTCGCGGTGTTGACCTCGGGTCTCTCGAGGTTGGACAAGAACTGAAAGCTGATATTTTTGCTGAGGGCGAATTTGTTGACGTAACTGGTACATCTAAAGGTAAAGGTTTCCAAGGTAACATCAAACGTTGGGGACAAAGCCGCGGACCAATGGCACACGGATCGCGTTACCACAGAAGACCAGGTTCCATGGGTTCTATCCAAGCTAACCGTGTTCCTAAGGGCAAACGCCTTCCAGGACATATGGGTCACACGACTATTACGGTTCAAAAGCTTGAAATTATCAAGGTTGATGTTGAACGTAACGTATTGCTGGTAAAAGGCGCTATCCCAGGTCCTAAAAACAGCTTCGTGAAAGTTAAACAAACCGTTAAGAAATAATTACTGAAGAAAGGAGGAACATGAAATGCCAAAAGTAACACTTTTTAATATTAGTGGCAACGAAGTTGGTGAAGTGGAACTGAGCGATACAGTATTCGGTATTGAACCGAATGAGCACGTTCTACATGAAGCTGCGCTTATGCAAAGAGCTTCCCTGCGTCGTGGTACACACAAAGTAAAAGGACGTTCTGAAGTTCGTGGCGGTGGACGTAAACCTTGGAAACAAAAAGGTACAGGTCGCGCTCGTCAAGGCTCCATTCGTTCTCCACAATGGAAAGGTGGCGGCGTTGTCTTCGGACCAACACCACGTAGCTATTCCTGGAAACTGCCTAAGAAGGTTCGTCGTTTGGCCATCAAATCCGCTTTGTCCTCGAAAGTACTCGAGAATGACATTATCGTATTGGATAGCTTGACAATGAATGCTCCGAAGACGAAAGAATTCGCGGCAATCTTGAACAACCTGAAAGTAGATCGTAAAGCGTTGATCGTAGCAACTAGCTATGATGATAACGTAGCGCTTTCCGCTCGTAACATCCCTGGGGTGAAATTCGTAGCGGCTGACGGCATTAATGTTCTTGACGTACTAACGTACGACAAACTGATCATCACTAAAGAAGCAGTTCTGAAGGTAGAGGAGGTGTTCGCGTAATGAAAGATCCTCGTGATATTATCAAACGTCCGGTGATTACGGAACGTACTTCCGACTACATGAGCGAAATGAAATACGCTTTTGAAGTGGATATCCGTGCTAACAAAACCGAAATCAAAAAAGCTGTCGAGGCTATTTTCAAAGTAAAAGTAACTAATGTGAACACAATGCGCGTACCTGGCAAATTGAAACGTTATGGTAAATATTCTGGTTACACTCCAGAGTGGAAAAAAGCCATCGTTAAGCTTAGCCCGGACAGCAAACCGCTTGAATTTTTTGAAGCGGTAGAATAATACTCTTAAAGTAAGGAGGAAACTATAGTGCCAATCAAAAAGTACAAACCGACCTCTCCGGCAAGACGACACATGTCTGTGTCTACGTTTGAAGAAATCACAACAAACCAGCCAGAGAAATCGTTGCTTTCTCCGCTGTTCAAACATGCGGGACGCAACAACCAAGGTAAAATTACGGTTCGTCACCATGGCGGCGGACACAAACGTAAATACCGTATTATTGACTTCAAGCGTACTAAAGACGGCATACCAGGTAGCGTTGCTACAATCGAGTATGACCCGAACCGTACATCTAATATTGCTTTGATCCACTATGCTGATGGAGAGAAACGTTATATCATCGCTCCTAAAGGCCTAAAAGTTGGGGATAAAGTAGAGTCCGGCCCAACAGCCGACATTAAAATTGGTAACACACTTGCACTGGAAAACATTCCAGTGGGTACAGTTATCCACAACATCGAGTTGAAACCAGGTAAAGGCGGACAATTGGTTCGTGCTGCTGGTACAGAAGCTCAATTGCTTGGTAAAGAAGAAAAATACTGTTCCGTTCGTTTGTCATCCGGTGAGGTTCGCAAGATCCTTAGCGTATGCCGTGCAACTATCGGTTCCGTAGGTAACGAAGATCACGAATTGATCAAAATCGGTAAAGCTGGACGTAGTCGCTGGCTGGGCCGTCGCCCTGAAGTTCGCGGTGTAGTAATGAACCCTAACGATCACCCACACGGTGGTGGTGAAGGCCGCGCTCCAATCGGACGTAAATCGCCTATGTCTCCATGGGGCAAACCAACCCTTGGTTACAAAACGCGTAAGAAAAACAAGGCATCTGATAAATATATCGTTCGCCGCCGCACTAAATAAGACGCTTCTGGCAAGTTAATAAAGCGCGAAGCGTCGATTCGCGGTTTGAAGAACCGGATGAAGGGAGGATTCACACATGGGTCGCAGTTTAAAGAAGGGGCCGTTTATCGATGGCTACCTGCTTAAAAAAGTTGAGGAACTGAACGAGGCTGAGAAAAAGGTTGTAGTTAAAACTTGGTCCCGTCGCTCAACCATTTTCCCTCAGTTTATCGGACATACGTTTGGTGTATATGACGGCCGTAAACACGTGCCTGTATACGTAACAGAAGATATGGTAGGTCACAAGTTGGGCGAGTTCGCGCCAACACGTACTTACAAAGGCCACGCGGGTGACGATAAGAAAACAAGAAGATAATAATAAGGTCTCTGTTTGAAAGGAGGTTAAACAATGGAAGCAAAAGCACATGCAAGATCGGTGCGGATTTCCGCTCGTAAAGCGAAACTGGTTGTTGACTTGATTCGTGGTAAGCAAGTGGGGGAAGCAATTGCAATTCTTCGCCACACTCCGAAATCCGCTTCTCCGGTCGTTGAGAAGTTGCTTAATTCGGCAATTGCGAATGCTGAGCATAACTATTCTTTGGACGTGAACAGTTTGTTCGTTAGCGAGGTTTTCGTTAACCAAGGACCTACTATGAAACGTTTCCGTCCGCGCGCCATGGGCCGCGCAAGTCGGATCAATAAACGCACGAGCCACATTACACTGGTGGTATCTGAGAAATAAGGAGGGATAACACGTGGGTCAAAAGGTAAATCCAATCGGACTCCGAATCGGTATTATTCGCGATTGGGAATCTAAATGGTATGCAGGAAAAGATTTCGGTACTCTTCTGATGGAAGACGTCAAAATCCGGGAATACCTTAAAGGTAAGTTGAAGGATTCCGCTGTTTCCCATATCGAGATCGAAAGAGCGGCTAGCCGAGTGAACGTTACAATTCATACTGCTAAACCAGGTATGGTTATTGGTAAGGGCGGAGCAGAAGTAGAAGTACTTCGCAGCGCAGTTACAGCAATCGCTGGTGGCAAAAAAGTACACATCAACATCAATGAAATCAAGCACCCTGAATTGGATGCAATTCTTGTAGCTGAGAGCATTGCTCAACAATTGGAACGTCGTGTATCGTTCCGTCGTGCACTCAAACAAGCGATTCAAAGAACTATGCGTTCTGGCGCAAAAGGGATTAAAACTCAAGTAGGCGGACGTCTTGGCGGAGCCGAGATCGCTCGTTCAGAAGGTTATAGCGAAGGAACAGTTCCACTTCATACGCTTCGTGCCGATATCGATTACGGAACGGCTGAAGCACATACAACTTACGGTCTTATCGGCGTAAAAGTATGGATCTACCGTGGAGAAGTTCTTCCCCCAGCTAAGAAACAAGCTGCTCAGGAAGGAGGCAACTAATCATGTTGGTACCAAAACGCGTAAAACACCGCAAGCAACAACGCGGACACATGAAGGGTATGGCAAAAGGCGGTACTGAATTGAACTTCGGCGAATTCGGCCTAGTTGCAATGGAACCGTCTTGGATCACTAACCGTCAGATCGAAGCTGCTCGTATCGCGATGACACGTTATATCAAACGTGGCGGTCAAGTTTGGATCAAGATTTTCCCAGATAAGCCTATTACTCAAAAGCCTCTCGAGGTTCGTATGGGTAGTGGTAAAGGTAACGTTGAGAAATGGGTAGCCGTAGTTAAACCGGGCAAGATTATGTTCGAACTCGGAGGCGTGTCGGAAGAAATCGCTCGTGAAGCGATGCGTCTTGCCGCTCACAAGCTGCCTGTTAAGACTAAGTTTGTGAAACGTGAAGAATTGGGTGGTGAAGCAAATGAAAGCTAATGAACTTCGCAACTTAACCACTGCTGAGATTGAACAAAAGATCGCTGGATTCAAAGAGGAACTTTTTAATCTCCGTTTTCAATTGGCAACAGGCCAACTGGACAACCCGACTCGGATTCGTGACGTGCGTAAGGAAATAGCTCGTGCTAAAACCGTGATCCATCAAAGAGTGCTTGGGATTAGTTAAGTGAGACGGATCTCAGATCCGTATTCAGGAAGGAGGCTAACTAATGAGCGAAGAACGTAATGCACGTAAAGTGCTAATCGGTAAAGTGGTCAGTGATAAAATGGATAAAACCATCGTAGTCGCTGTTGAAACCTATAAGAAACACAACTTGTACCACAAACGCATCAAGTCTACGAAGAAATTCAAAGCACATGATGAGGAAAACGTTGCAAAAATTGGCGATACCGTAAAAGTCATGGAAACTCGTCCGTTGTCCAAGGACAAACGTTGGAGACTAGTTGAAGTGGTTGAAAAAGCGGTTATCATCTAAGATAATCAAAAGAGTTTTTCCGGAAGGAGGAAATTATAATGATTCAACCATTTACACGTTTGCATGTGGCTGACAACTCTGGTGCGAAGGAACTGATGTGTATCCGCGTACTGGGTGGTACTGGACGCCGTACAGCAGCAATCGGTGATTTGATCGTTTGTTCCGTAAAACAAGCAACACCAGGCGGCGTTGTCAAAAAAGGTGATGTTGTTAGAGCGGTAGTTGTTCGTACGAAACGTTCCGTTCGTCGTAAAGATGGATCTTACATCGCATTCGACGAAAATGCAGCTGTTGTTGTTAAAGACGACAGAAGCCCTCGTGGAACACGTATCTTTGGACCAGTTGCTCGCGAACTTCGCGATAAAGACTACATGAAGATCGTTTCCTTGGCACCGGAAGTAATCTAATAAACACGAGCACCAATAAGTTGAAGGTTAGTTATAGGAGGTGTAATAAATGCCTAGAGTGAAAAAAGTTCTGGAATCCCATAACAATAAACTGCACGTGAAGAAAGATGATGTGGTGCTTGTGATTAGTGGTAAAGACAAAGGCAAAAAAGGCCGTGTCATCGCTGCTTATCCTCGTGAAAACCGCGTTCTGGTAGAAGGCGTCAATATGGTGAAGAAACACCAAAAGCCGAACCAGCTGAATCCACAGGGTGGAATTATTGAGCAGGAAGCTTCGATTCATGTGTCCAACGTAATGCACATCGATCCGAAGACCGGCAAAGTAACACGTATCGGTTACAAAGTATTGGACAACGGTAAAAAAGTTCGGATTGCAAAAAGATCCGGAGAGATTATCGACTAATCTAGCCCTTAAGAAAGGAGGTTAAATCTTCATGGCAGCAAGAATGAAAGAACGTTATCTCAATGAAATAACACCTGCTTTGATGCAGAAGTTTAACTATACAACTGTTATGCAAGTGCCTAAGATCGAGAAGGTTGTCATCAACATGGGTGTGGGTGACGCTGTTCAAAACTCCAAAGTACTTGATGCTGCAGTTAATGACATGCAGTTGATCGCTGGTCAAAAACCAGTAATCACTAAAGCTAAAAAATCCATCGCTGGTTTCAAACTACGCGAAAATATGCCGATTGGGGTTAAAGTAACACTACGCGGTGAGCGTATGTATTACTTCTTGGACAAATTGTTCAACGTAACGCTTCCACGCGTACGTGACTTCCGTGGTGTTTCCACTAAAGCCTTTGACGGCCGTGGTAACTACACACTTGGTCTTAAAGAACAATTGATCTTCCCGGAGATCGAATATGACAAAGTGGATAAAGTCCGCGGTATGGACATCGTTATTGTAACTACTGCTAAGACGGACGAGGAATCCCGCGAGCTGCTGGGTCAGCTGGGAATGCCTTTCGCAAAATAAAGTCGGTTAATCCATTTTCTCCGAAAATGTTTAGGAGGTGTCAGGCTAAGTGGCAAAAACTTCGATGAAAGTTAAACAACAACGTACGCCTAAGTTTAAAGTACGTGCATATACACGTTGCGAACGTTGTGGTCGTCCACATTCGGTACTGCAAAAGTTCAAAATTTGCAGAATTTGTTTCCGTGAATTAGCTTATAAAGGCCAGATCCCTGGCGTGAAAAAAGCAAGTTGGTAAGAAGTTTATAAACGGGAAGGAGGTTTACACACATGACTATGTCTGATCCTATTGCAGATATGCTTACTCGTATTCGTAACGCTAACATTGTGCGTCACGAAACGGTAGAAATGCCTGCTTCTACTATGAAGAAACAAATCGCTGACATTTTGAAGCGTGAAGGTTTCATCCGCGATGCGGAATTCGTTGAAGATAGCAAACAAGGGATTATCCGTATCTTCTTGAAATACGGCCCTAACCAAGAGCGTGTTATTTCTGGTTTGAAAAGAATCAGTAAACCAGGCCTTCGCGTATACACGAAGAGCAATGAAGTGCCTCGTGTACTCGGTGGTCTTGGAATCGCGATTATCTCCACATCTAAGGGAGTTATGACCGACAAAGAAGCTCGTCAATCAAAATCTGGCGGAGAAGTTGTCTGCTACATTTGGTAATAAACGTCACAAGATAAGGAGGTGCAACACATGTCTCGTATTGGTCGTAAACCAATCGCAGTACCTAGCGGTGTAGATGTCACTTTGGACAACGCCGTTATTACAGTAAAAGGTCCAAAAGGTTCTTTGACTCGTGAGCTTCATAAAGACATGAAGGTTACAGTTGAAAATAACGAAATTACCGTTGTTCGTCCGTCGGATAACAAATTGCATCGTTCACTTCACGGCACAACCCGCTCCGTTGTCAGCAACATGGTAGCAGGCGTGACTGAAGGTTTCTCGAAATCTCTGGAATTGGTTGGGGTCGGATATCGTGCAAGCAAATCCGGAGATAAAATCGTTCTGAACGTTGGTTACTCCCATCCGGTTGAAATTACACCGGAAGCAGGTATCGAGTTCGAAGTTCCTGCGAACACGAAGATCATCGTTAAAGGTATCGATAAAGAACGCGTTGGCGCATACGCTGCTAAAATTCGTTCCGTTCGTGAACCAGAACCGTATAAAGGTAAAGGTATCAAATATGAAGGCGAGCGTATCATCCGCAAAGAAGGTAAAGCTGGTAAGAAGAAATAACCAGTTTAAACTTAATTGTAAGATACCCCGTGCATCTTAAAGTGAAGCTGTTTACGGCAAACTGAAGGGAGTGAAAGGGAAGTCATGATTACAAAAGAAGATAAAAACAAGGCTCGTCTCAAAAGACACCTGCGTGTTCGTAAAAAGATCCAGGGTACTACTGAGCGTCCACGTTTGAACGTGTTCCGTTCTTCGAAACACATCTACGCTCAACTGATCGATGATGTTAAAGGGGTTACTATCGTATCCGCTTCTACTCTTGATAAAGAATTGAGCGCTAATATCGGTAATGGCGGCAGCGTTGAAGCTGCAGCAAAAGTTGGCCAATTGGTCGCTGAGCGCGCTAAAGAAAAAGGCTATGCAGTGGTCGTATTCGACCGCGGAGGTTACTTGTACCATGGACGGATTCAAGCATTGGCTGACGCAGCTCGTGAAGCTGGTCTTGAATTCTAGAATAATTCTTAAAAGGAGGTTAACGACTTGCGTGTAGATCCGAACAGTTTAGAACTGACAGAAAGAGTTGTACACATTAACCGTGTAGCAAAAGTTGTAAAAGGCGGACGCCGTTTCAGCTTTAGTGCACTCGTTGTTGTGGGCGATGGCAATGGCTACGTCGGTGCTGGTATCGGTAAAGCCGGCGAAGTTCCGGATGCCATCCGTAAAGGCATTGAAGACGCCAAGAAAAACCTGATTCACATTCCAATCGTAGGAACTTCGATTCCCCATCTCGTTACTGGCCACTTCGGCGCAGGACGTGTGTTGCTGAAACCAGCATCAGAGGGTACTGGCGTTATCGCTGGCGGTCCAGTTCGTGCAGTATTGGAATTGGCAGGCGTTGGCGACATTTTGACAAAATCACTGGGTTCTTCGAATTCCATGAATATGGTCAATGCAACTTTGGAGGGACTATCCCGTCTGAAACGCATTGAAGAGGTCGCGAAACTTCGCGGCAAATCTGTCGAAGAATTGCGCGGTTAAGGAGGGGAACGTCAATGGCAAAATTGCAAATTACCCTCGTACGTAGTGTAATCGGACGTCCAGAAACACAACGTGTTACTGTTAAGACGCTCGGCCTACGTAAACTCAACACGACAGTGGTTCACAATGACAGTCCTGCAATTCGCGGAATGATCAATAAAGTGAGTCACTTGCTATCTGTAACTGAAATTGAAGGCTAAACGCCTCGCATAAATTAACAAACATAAGGAGGTGCAAACGATGAAGTTACATGAACTTGCTCCGGCTCCTGGTTCACGAAAAGAACGCAATCGCGTTGGTCGTGGTCCAAGTAGCGGAAATGGTAAAACTTCCGGTCGCGGTCACAAAGGTCAAAACTCACGTTCTGGCGGTGGTGTTCGTCCGGGCTTCGAGGGTGGACAAAATCCACTCTATCGTCGTCTGCCTAAACGTGGTTTCATTAATCCTACCCGTAAAGAGTACGCGATTGTGAACCTTGAAGATCTGAATAGCTTTGCAGAAGGAACTGAAGTGACTCCGCAGTTGTTGCTTGAAACTGGTGTTGTCAAGAATTCCAAAAGCGGCATTAAGATTCTCGGCAATGGTGAGTTAACCGTTAAATTGACTGTACAAGCAAATAAGTTCTCTCAATCTGCGGTAGAGAAAATCGAGGCTGCCGGCGGTAAAACCGAGGTGATCTAATGTTCAAGACGCTTAAGAATATCTGGCATGTGGAAGATTTGCGCAAAAAGATCCTGTTTACCTTGTTCATTCTGATTATCTACCGTATCGGTTCGTTTGTACCGGTTCCTGGTGTGAACAAAGATGTACTGGAAACAGCAAATCAGAGCGGTGACGCTTTGATGGGACTTTTGAACACCTTCTCGGGCGGAGCGCTCAAAAACTTCTCGATATTTGCGATCAGTATTTATCCGTACATTACAGCATCCATCATTGTGCAATTGCTGTCGATGGATGTTGTTCCTAAGTTTGCTGAATGGGCTAAACAAGGGGAGCACGGTAAAAAACAACTGGCGCAAATCACTCGTTATGGTACTGTGATTTTGGCCCTGATCCAAGGTTTTGCTACGTCGATAGGGTTTAACCGGATTTATGGAACTCAAATGATGCCGAATGCGACATTTGCTGACTACTTACTGGTTGCCATTATCTTGACGGCTGGTACTTCTTTCCTGATGTGGCTTGGTGAACAGATTACCGAAAAGGGAATCGGGAACGGGATTTCGATCCTGATTTTTGCGGGAATCGTCGCCGCTATCCCGGGATATATCACGAGTACGGCTAACTCAAGCTTTATTCAGCCGGATCAAGTGTTCCTGAATATTCTTAAAGTCGTTATTGTGCTGATTGTGATTGTAGCGATTATTACAGCAGTTATCTTCGTACAGCAAGGTATTCGGAAGATTCCTGTTCAATACGCTAAACGCGTAGTCGGCAACAAGATGTACGGTGGACAGAATACGCACATTCCGCTGAAAATTAATGCGGCTGGTGTAATTCCGGTTATCTTCGCCGTATCACTGCTTCAGTTCCCAGTTGTTCTCTCCAGTTTCTGGTCAACACATGCCTGGGCTCAATGGATTGCTAAGTATTTGGCAACTGATGCACCACTTGGTATGCTTCTGTATGTAGTGATGATCATCGGGTTCACGTTCTTCTATACGTTCGTGCAGATGAATCCTCAACAGATGGCTGATAACATGAAGAAGAATGGTGGTTACATTCCAGGTATCCGTCCTGGTAAAGCTACTGAGAAGTATTTGACTAGAGTAATGTCTCGTCTGACTATGTCTGGCGCATTGTTCCTGGCTTTGATCTCTGTATTGCCGATGTTCTTCGGTGCTTTATCTGGATTGCCTAAAGAAGTTCGAATTGGCGGTACCTCACTGCTAATCGTAATCGGTGTGGCATTGGATACTATGAAGCAGATCGAGAGCCAATTGATCAAACGCCATTACAAAGGCTTCATCAATAAATAGGCGATAGGTTCCGGTGAAGCTTAAGATTTTATTCTTCCCGGCACCTATTGTGCTGTTTCTTGCTTGGTGGCGAACTTTTGGGGGGAGAGAGAAATCGTGAACATATTATTCATGGGCCCTCCTGGGGCAGGCAAGGGAACACAAGCAGCTGAAATCATTAAAGAATTTGGAATTCCTCATATTTCGACAGGAGACGCTTTCCGTTTGGCTATCAAACAAGAGACTCCAGTTGGATTGAAGGCCAAATCCTTTATTGATCAAGGTTTGCTTGTACCAGATGATGTGACCATTGGCATAGTTGAAGAACGGCTTCAGCAGTCCGATTGCGAAAAAGGATTTCTATTGGATGGTTTTCCAAGAACTCTTTCGCAAGCGGAAGCGCTGGATGAAATTCTTAGCCGTTTGAACACTTCTTTGGATCATGTCATCAACTTGAATGTTGACCGTGGACTACTGATGGCACGTCTTACTGGACGTCGCATTTGTACAGTTTGCGGAGCATCCTACCATTTAATCTTCAACCCGCCGAAGCAAGATGGCATTTGCGACATTGATGGCGGTGAATTGTATCAACGTCCGGATGACAACGAAGAAAGTGTAGGCAAGCGTCTGGATGAGTATGATAATAAGACAGCGCCGCTGCTTGCGTTTTATGATAATAAAGGTCTTTTGCGTCAGGTAAATGGAGAAAACGAAATCAATGTCGTTTCTTCTGAAATCGTATCTTTATTGCGGGGTTAATGTAATGATCATTTGTAAATCCGAACAGGAACTTGCCTTTATGAGGGAAGCTGGTCGTATTGTTGCCGAGAGTCACCGTCTAATTGCTGAAGCCATTGAGCCTGGCATTACAACGGGGGAGCTCGACAGAATCGCCGATCAATACATTCGCAGTCAAGGTGCTGTGCCGTCTTTCAAAGGCTACAACGGTTTTCCTGCCAGCATTTGCGCTTCAGTCAACGAACAATTAGTGCATGGATTTCCAGGTAAACGCAAACTGATCGAAGGCGATATAGTAACGCTGGATATCGGTGCAGAATACCGCGGTTATCACGGTGATTCCGCCTGGACCTACGGTGTGGGCAGCATTTCCGAAGAAGCTCAGCGTTTGCTGGACGTTACGGAAGGCTCCTTGTACGCGGGACTGGCGTTAGTCAAGCCGGATGTGCGCTTGTTTACAATCTCCCATGCTATTCAACAATACATCGAAGAGGCTGGTTTCTCAGTCGTACGCGAGTATGTTGGTCATGGCATTGGGGCAAAACTGCATGAAGAACCGCAAATTCCGAATTATGGCATAGCGGACCGCGGACCACGTCTGAAACCGGGTATGGTACTCGCGATTGAGCCGATGGTAAACGTAGGGAAGAGACATGTCAGAACGCTGGAAGATAACTGGACTGTCGTTACGGTTGATGGCTCACTATGTGCCCACTTTGAGCATACAGTAGCAGTTACTCCGGACGGCATGGAAATTTTCACAAAACTGAATGCGTAGGTGATCTCCTCTTGAATACTGTGAGCAGCCCGCAGGTTGGTCAATTAGTGAGAATTCTCAAAGGCAAAGATGCCGGAGAGGCAGCCGTTGTTATCGCAGTTGTTGATAGCAGATTTGTATACATTGCAGATGGAGACAAACGTAAGTTTGATGGGCCAAAGAAGAAGAATATTCTTCATCTTGAGCTCATACCCTTCATCAGCAGTGAGGTTGTGAACAGTTTGGAAGAAACTGGCCGGGTAACAAACGGAAAGCTGCGTTACGCAGTCATGAAGTATGCTGGACCCACCGGAATAAGTGCTGATGAGAAAGGAGACTAACTGTGGCTAAGGAAGATGTCATTGAAGTAGAAGGTACTGTCCTTGAACCGTTGCCAAATGCAACGTTTAAGGTTGAGCTTGAGAACGGTCATCAAATACTTGCCCATGTATCCGGTAAACTGCGGATGCACTTTATCCGTATTTTGACCGGAGACAAAGTGGTCGTGCAGTTATCGCCTTATGATTTATCAAAAGGTCGTATAACTTACCGTAAATAGATGGGAACTACGAAAAAAGTTTTGCTTCGCAAAACTTTGAGGAGGTAATTAACATGAAGGTAAGACCTTCTGTAAAGCCCATTTGCGAGAAATGTAAAGTAATCCGCCGCAAAGGGACTGTTATGGTGATTTGCGAAAATCCGAAACACAAACAAAAACAAGGTTAAGAAGGGGGTGTAGCGTAAAATGGCTCGTATAGCTGGAGTGGATTTGCCACGTGACAAACGCGTTGAGATCGCCTTGACTTATATTTTCGGAATCGGTAAAACGACTTCTCAGAAAATTCTTAATGAAACAGGCATTAGCGCTAATACACGTGTCCGTGATTTGACGGAAGATGAAGTCAGCAAACTGCGTGAAACGATCGACAAAACGGTTAAGGTTGAAGGTGACCTGCGTCGTGAAATTTCCTTGAATATTAAACGTCTAACTGAGATCGGCTGTTACCGCGGTGTTCGTCACCGTCGTGGATTGCCTGTTCGCGGTCAACGTACTAAAACCAATGCCCGTACCCGGAAAGGCCCGCGTCGTACGGTAGCAAACAAGAAGAAATAATAAGGGGGGATAAGAGACAATGGCTAAACCGAAAAAAGTCGTACGTACTAAACGTCGCGACCGTAAAAATATCGAATCCGGCGTGGCACATATTCGTTCCACGTTCAACAACACCATCGTTACCATCACAGATCCACACGGAAATGCAATTTCCTGGGCAAGCTCCGGCGGCCAAGGATTTAAAGGTTCCCGTAAGTCGACTCCATTCGCAGCGCAAATGGCAGCTGAATCAGCAGCTAAAGCAGCTATGGAGCACGGCATGAAATCGGTTGAGGTTATGGTTAAAGGACCGGGCGCGGGCCGCGAAGCAGCCATCCGTTCCCTTCAAGCTGCAGGGCTTGAAGTTAACCTTATTAAAGACGTAACTCCGGTTCCTCACAATGGATGCCGTCCGCCGAAACGTCGTCGCGTATAGTGAAATCAGTATTGTAAATGTGGTATAATTCTGACGCATCTGCTAATAATAGGTGTTTAGGCATACTACATGATGCACCTGATGGGGTGACAGTTTCATATAGGAGCGACGTTGAAGGAGGGGTAAACTCGTGATAGAAATCGAAAAGCCGAAGATTGAGACCGTAGAAGCTAATGATGAAGGTACCTATGGGAAATTCGTAGTTGAACCGTTGGAACGTGGGTATGGCACGACTCTGGGGAATTCACTTCGCCGGATATTGCTTTCTTCGCTTCCAGGAGCCGCAGTGACTTCGGTCCAAATTGACGGCGTTCTGCATGAGTTCTCGACCGTTCCAGGCGTAATGGAAGATGTGACGGAGATCATTCTAAACCTTAAAGCCTTGTCCTTGAAGATTCATTCAGACGAGGAAAAAGTGTTTGAGATTGATGCCGAAGGGGAAGGCATCGTTACCGCAGGTGATATCCGTGCGGACAGCGATGTTGAGATCCTGAATCCGGATCTTCACATTGCAACGCTGGGACCTGGTGCGAGACTTCACATGCGTATTTTTGCAGGCCGTGGTCGCGGCTACGTCCAAGCGGACCGGAACAAACGCGACGATCAGCCAATTGGCGTTATCCCGGTTGACTCCATCTACACTCCTATTTCACGCGTTAACTACGGCATAGACAATACACGTGTTGGTCAAGTGACTAACTACGACAAATTGACGCTTGAAATTTGGACAGATGGCAGTATTAGACCGGAAGAGGCTGTAAGCCTCGGAGCCAAAATTTTGAACGAGCACCTCGTACTGTTCGTAGGTCTTACGGACGAAGCGAAAGACGCCGAAATTATGGTTGAAAAAGAAGAAGACAAAAAAGAAAAAGTGCTTGAGATGACAATCGAAGAGCTTGATCTTTCTGTCCGCTCCTACAACTGCCTCAAACGTGCTGGTATTAATACCGTACAAGAGCTTACCACGAAGACTGAAGAAGATATGATGAAGGTGCGTAACCTTGGTCGTAAATCTTTGGAAGAAGTTCAGGAGAAGCTTGAGGAACTTGGTTTGGGACTCCGTACAGAAGAATAGCTACAGATTGCTACAGTAAAGGAGGGAAAACACATGGCATACCAAAAATTGGGCCGTGATTCCAGTGCGCGTAAAGCCTTATTTCGCGACATGGTAACGGATCTATTTTTATACGAGCGCATCCAAACAACGGAAGCTAAAGCGAAAGAAGTTCGTTCTATCGCTGAAAAGTTGATCACTAAAGCTAAAAAAGGCGATCTTCATGCTCGTCGTCAAGTAGCTGCATTTGTTCGCCGCGAGACTGTTGATGGTGAACAAGATGCAATTCAAAAATTGTTCTCTGACATTGCTCCACGTTACACGGAGCGTCCAGGTGGATACACTCGTATCCTGAAACTAGGACCTCGTCGTGGCGACGCTGCGCCTATGGTTTATCTTGAATTGGTAGACCGCGCGTAGTATCACAAGTATTGATTTCCGATGCTTCCCTTTCATCCGGCCCTCTTTGGAGTAAAGATGGGGGAAATATCAGCGTTATTGTGCTGCAGAGGCGCAAGACTCTGCTGTACTAATAACCGTGGGAATCACCTTGGTTCAATTGAAGGAGCTCCCGCAGGGGCTCTTTTTTTTGAAATAATGGAGTGAAGTGTTAATGGATGCCGTCCTTCTAGGGACGGCAAAGCCATTTCTTCCTCGTGAATAAGATCAGACAGTGCTTCGATCGACGTTTCTGCTGAACGGTTTATAAAGGAGAACGGAATGCGTAATCTATTGATGAAGGTCAATTATGACGGAACAAATTATGATGGCTTTCAGACCCAGCCTCAGGGCAATACGATTCAGGATCGGCTGGAGCAAGCGATACTCCATCTGACGGGTGAGGAGCTTAAGATTACAGCTTCTGGTCGTACAGATGCCGGAGTACATGCCTATGGTCAGCCTTTTAACTTTACGACCTCCTCTCGAATCCCGCTTGAACGTTGGTGTCTGGCGCTTAATGCCCGGCTGCCACAAGATATCGTGGTTACTGAGGCTAGGGAAGTACCGCTGACGTTTCACTCTCGTAGAGGAGCTAAGCGTAAAACTTACCGATACACGATTAACGGCAACAGGTTTCCAGATCCGTTTCAACGGCGCTGGCAGCTTCACCATCCGGTGCAGTTGGATATTCCTGCGATGCAGCAAGGCTTAACGCATATTTTAGGGACACATGACTTCACTTCGTTTGCTTCTCGGAGGTCTACTAAGACCTCTCATGTACGAACGATCTTTGAAGCTCATATGGAAGTAGACCGCAGTATGTGCCGACCCTCTTCATTAGATCAGGGAGTGATCCAAACTTATATAACGGGTAGTGGATTTCTTCAACATATGGTTCGCATTATTATGGGGACTTTGATCCATGTGGGGGAAGGTAAAATAGATGCTGATCATGTTGCTGGTATATTGGCGGCATGTGATCGTTCAGCTGCTGGTCCAACAGCTATGGCCAAGGGGTTGGCTTTGTGGAGTGTAGAATATGATGAGACCGAAAGTGAATCTTTTTTTCTATAAATTTCTTCCTAAATAATAGGTTGAATGTTTAAAAATCACTTGCACTTGTTATGTTTATACTGTAATATAAAAGTTGTGTTTTCTTGATGGCTATCCCACAGCCCCGATCAAGGAAATGCCAAAAAAATGCTTTGCTTAACTCACATAATTGTAATTCAATGAGAAACAAGATATACGAAACAGAAGATTTTCGTACGAGAACAAGGAGGAAACATTCATGCGTACCACCTATATGGCGAAGCCGAACGAAGTTGAACGCAATTGGCACATTATTGATGCCGAAGGCAAAACACTCGGTCGTTTGGCCAGCGAAGCCGCTGCTTTGATCCGTGGCAAACACAAACCGCAATTCACTCCACACGTTGACACAGGAGATTTCGTTATCGTAATCAACGCTGAGAAAATTCACTTGACCGGTAAGAAATTGCAAAACAAGAAATACTACCGTCACTCGATGCACCCAGGTGGCTTGAAAGTTACTAATGCTGAAACTCTGCTGAACACTAAACCAGAACGCGTAATTGAATTCGCTGTTCATGGTATGATTCCTAAGACTCGTCAAGGGGACCACATGAAGCTGAGATTGAAAGTATATGCAGGCGCCGAGCATCCACATGCAGCACAAAAACCTGAAGTTTACGAACTTCGCGGATAAGAATAGAGGAGGACAGTTTCATGGCACAAGTACAATACTATGGGACAGGTCGTCGTAAACATTCGGTAGCACGTGTTCGCCTTGTACCGGGTGAAGGACGCATTGTCATTAACAAACGTGAGATGGACGAATATTTCGGTGTTGAAACACTGAAAATGATCGTAAAACAACCTTTGAACCTGACTGAAACACTGGGCAACTACGATGTAATCGTTCTTGCACATGGTGGCGGCATTTCTGGTCAAGCTGGAGCAATTCGTCACGGTATCTCCCGTGCATTGCTTAAAGTTGACCCTGAATATCGCGGTGCATTGAAGAAAGCTGGTTTCTTGACTCGTGACCCTCGTATGAAGGAACGTAAGAAATACGGCTTGAAGGCTGCACGTCGTGCGCCTCAGTTCTCGAAACGTTAATATTTATCAAGAATTCAACCCTTGGCCTCTATGGTCGAGGGTTTTATTTTTTACTCTGAAGCCCCTTTTGAATAAAAAATGGGCTTTTTTTGCATTCATTTACTAATTCTGAGCGGTGAAATTCATTGACTTCCTCCGTAAAAGTTATATACTATTTCATATAGAAATAGTTGGTTTTATTACTTCTTTTACCTTATTTATTCATACGATTAATATTTTGGATGGAGGAATACCTTAATGAACCTGCTTGAGAAAGAAGATTTGATCAGAATAAAGGCCGAAGAATTAGAGAGTGCTTCACCCGAGGAAATTATCCGCTGGGCTGTTGAAACATTTCCTAACATTACTTTTGCCTGCAGCTTTGGTGCCGAAGATGTAGTGCTTGTTGATATGCTTCACAAGGTTAGTCCATCTACTGACGTCTTTTATCTCGATACAGATTATCATTTTAAGGAAACCTACGAAACCAGAGATTTAATGGCAGACAAATACGGATTAGAGTTTGTACGTGTGTCTCCGCAACTCACAACGCAGGAGCAAGCACTTCAATACGGTGATGCGTTATGGACTGTTGATCCTAACCAATGTTGTGGAATTCGTAAAGTTGAACCGCTGACTCGTATATTATCTCAATATGAAGCATGGATTACTGGAATTCGCCGTGACCAAGCACCTACCCGCGCAAATGCTAAAAAGGTTGAGTATGATTATAAATTTGGTTTAGTAAAGTTTAATCCTATTGCGGATTGGACTTCAGAAGATGTATGGAACTATATTCGTGAAAATGACGTAATCTATAACCCTCTACACGACCGTAACTATCCAAGTATCGGCTGTGAACAATGTACTCGTCAGGTTATGCCAGGTGAAGATCCGCGTGCTGGCCGTTGGTCTGGATCAGAAAAGACAGAATGCGGTTTGCACAAATAAGACATATCCCTGTGGGAACATAGAAGGAGAGACTAAGATGACTTCAATACGTCCGCATGGCGGAACTTTGGTTAACCGTGTAGTAGAGGGAACTGAAAGAGAAGAATTGCTAAATCTCGCACGTGACAACAAGGCAATTGCCTTGAATACCTGGACTTTATCCGATTTGGATCTTATAGCTGTAGGTGCGTTTTCCCCACTAACTGGCTTTTTAAATGAGCAAGACTATCTTTCAGTGGTAAAAAGCATGCGTTTAGCAGATGGCACTGTGTGGAGCATTCCAATAACACTAGCTGTAGAAGATGATGTGGCTGCCGGATTATCAATTGGGGATAAAGTTTCTCTAATCGGTGAAGACGATGGCGAGATTTACGGTTTATTGGATATTGAAAGTATTTATACTGTTGATCAAACGATTGAAGCACAAAATGTCTTCAAAACAACAGATCCTGAACATCCTGGAGTGAGTAAGTTGCTGGCTCGTCCTTCGACTTATGTTGGAGGACCGATTACAGTCTTGAATCGACCACAGCCTGAGAAGTTCAGTGAGTTTTATTTTGATCCTGCGGATACGCGGAAAATATTTGCTGATAAGGGCTGGAGAACGGTTGTAGGGTTCCAAACACGTAATCCGGTTCATCGAGCTCATGAATACATTCAAAAGTGCGCTATGGAGGTTGTAGACGCTCTATTTCTAAATCCACTTGTGGGTGAGACGAAATCGGATGATGTACCGGCAAATGTGCGGATGAAGAGCTACCTGGCGCTTTTGGAGAATTATTATCCTGAGGATCGCACCTTCCTTGGTGTTTTTCCAGCGGCAAT
This sequence comes from Paenibacillus sp. FSL R5-0345, assembly GCF_000758585.1. NCBI lineage: Bacteria > Bacillati > Bacillota > Bacilli > Caryophanales > Paenibacillaceae > Paenibacillus > Paenibacillus sp. FSL R5-0345. The sequence goes on along the minus strand of NZ_CP009281.1, from coordinate 6,100,661 downwards.
GCGTTATGCAGGTCCTAGGGAAGCAATTTTCCATGCCATGGTTCGCAAAAATTACGGCTGTACCCACTTCATCGTGGGTCGTGACCATGCGGGCGTAGGGGATTACTACGGAACTTACGAGGCACAGGAAATTTTCTCGAATTTTAGTGCTGAAGAGCTTGATATAACTCCATTATTTTTTGAACACAGCTTCTTCTGTAAAAAATGCGGAAATATGGCTTCTAGTAAAACTTGCCCTCATCCTAGCGATGATCACATGACATTGTCGGGTACGAAGGTACGGGCTTTGCTCCGTGACGGCCAATGTCCTCCGCCAGAATTTACGCGGCCTGAGGTTGCGCAGATTCTGATTGAAGGTATGACTCAAGAAGTTACAGCTTAATCACTGTCAGCTAGTACTATTTGACCTTCTTGTCCCATATAGATGAGTATTATCTATCGGGACGAGGGGGTCTTTGTTATGTCTGGCCGAAAGCAGAATAAAGTCTCGGTCTGGATTTCATGGAGCAGTATCAAAAAAAGTATGCTTGGCGCGACACTGCTGGCTATAATGATCGGAATTATAGCGTATGACATGCCTACCGCTAAAACACTAAATTATTGGAGTCTGCCCTTGTCAGGAAAGGTTATTGCTCTCGATGCGGGACATGGTGGAGCTGATGGAGGAGCAGTTAGCCGGGAAGGGCTGATTGAGAAAGATATTAATCTCGCGGTATCGCTGTATTTGCGTGATTATCTGCAACAGGCAGGGGCTATTGTAGTAATGACTCGTGAGGGTGATTATGATTTGGCTCTGGAAGGCACTAAGGGCTATTCTAAGCGCAAGACGGAAGATCTTAAACAAAGGGTAAGAAGCATCGAAGAGAAAGGCGCAGACCTTTTTATAAGCGTTCACATGAACAGTGTCCCTTCGAATCGTTGGAGTGGAGCGCAGACCTTTTACTACCCCAATCATAAGGATAATAAAGCAATTGCGGAGTTTGTGCAGAGTGAGCTGAAGACTACGCTAGAGAATACCGATCGTGTGGCGAAGACAGTGAATACTGTATATCTGCTAAAAGCATTAAAAATACCAGCGGTGCTTGTAGAAGTCGGCTTCTTATCACACCCCCAGGAATCCGCTCTACTCGGAAATGATGTCTACCAGCGGAAGGTAGCGACTAGCATTTATCGCGGCATTCTTCGGTACGCCTCCGAGCAGTAAGGACTACTCATGGGGAGACAGGTAATGTTATAATAGACAAAAACTCCGGAGAATTTCTTAACCGGAAAGGAAACAGAGGTGCTTTCCATGCTGACTAAGGAACAAATTCAGGAAATACTGCAGCCATTAACAGACTCGGAAACTGGAAAAAGCCTTGTGGAACTACAGCTGATTCGTGACATTATGATTAAAGAAGATCGTATTTCTTTATCTATCGTATGTCTGAATCCTGAAGAGCAAAGTCGCATGGATCTAGAACAACAGGTTCGTGAATTGCTTGAAGCGGGTGGGGCTTCAAATGTACATATCCGGCTTCGTGATGCAACCGATTATGAACGTGCTATCCTTCGCGGAGAGAGTGCAGAGGAAGTTGATGAACCTGGGAAACTTAAGGGACATGCTGCCGGCCTTGATGACCATGAATTAATTAGCGAGAGCTCGGGTGTGAACTTTATCGCCGTGGCCAGCGGTAAAGGTGGAGTTGGTAAATCCACTGTAACAGTGAATTTGGCCGTAGCCCTAGCAAGAAAAGGAAAAAAAGTGGGTCTAATCGATGCCGATATTTATGGTTTCAGCATTCCTGACATGATGGGGATTGAAGAGGGGCCGGTTGTTGAAGAAGGAACGATTATTCCTGTGGAACGTTTCGGAGTGAAGGTCATGTCTATGGGCTTCTTTATCCGTGAGAATAGTCCAGTGATTTGGCGGGGGCCTATGCTTGGTAAAATGCTTCGCCAGTTCTTCAATGATGTCGGTTGGGGTGAACTTGATTATATGCTGCTTGATCTTCCCCCAGGTACAGGTGATGTGGCGCTTGACGTGCATCAGATGCTGCCTCACAGCAAAGAGATCATAGTGACGACACCTCATGCTACAGCTGCGTTTGTGGCGGCTAGAGCGGGCTCTATGGCTCTACAGACTGATCATGAGATTATTGGAGTCATTGAGAACATGGCTTATTATGAGTGTACTGACTGTGGTAAGAAAGATTATATCTTTGGCAGAGGCGGAGGAGCAAGGCTTGCCGAGACGCTTCATACGGAGCTGCTTGCACAAATACCGCTAGGTGCACCGGACAACCATATTTCCGAACCGGATTTCTCACCTTCTGTATACAAAGAAGAGACACCATCAGGACAATTATTTGCAGAAATTGCTGATAAACTTATTGCCAAATATGAGCACTAACTCTTGTGCATAAAAAAGAGGCCTTCCCACACGTATTAGTGGGAGAAGGCCTTTTTTTTTAAGAACTTGAATCATCGCCGCTGCCGCCGCCACTGCTTTCCTGTTTGTCGCCACCTTCGCTACCCTTTTCTTTTTTCTCTTTTGGTTCAAGTTCTTCTTGTACGACTTTTTTAAGTAAATTCAATACTTCCATGCGAAATAATGGAGTTTGCATGGATTCCTGCATGGTCTTCATGGATTGTTTACGGTAATCAGGTGTTTTGGTGAGATTTAAAAACATTGTCATCATTTCTGGAGACTTCATAATTTCTTCGACTGATTTCTGATAAGTGGGATCCTTAATTAGCTGAAGGTGTAGTTCCTTGCTTTGTGATTGAATGGCTTTAGCAAAATCGCCCGCGAATTTGGGATCAGTCATTATCTTCTCGATTTCCTTCTGATATTCCGGTGCAGTGAGAGTATTTTTAACAGCGAGCTTGATCTCCTCTGTTGTTTGAAGTGGCATCATCTTCATGCTCATTCCACTGGTACCGCTAGAGCTGGAGCTTGATAATGATTCCTCAACCGCTTTTTTACCCTCATCGCTTTTCAATATATCTAAAACCATGGTCTTCGTTTCTTTATAACTGCCTTGTCCGGAAGAAGAACTGCTCTGCTCACCTCCGCAAGCCGTTAAGGCCATAACAAAGCCCAAAGCCAAACCCACAGAACCGATAAATCTCCATTTCATTGGCGCTGCCCTCCTTTATAGGATTCTCTAGATGTATTATGCCGAATTAGATCACATTTATGTTGTGGGTGTAATGGTGTTTTGTCGGTATCCTTGGTAAAATAAATCTGACAAGAGGAGGTGAATTGGCTGAGTATAAAAAAATGGTTTCATTTATTTTGGACTACCCTCCTTATAGGAGCGGGTGGGGCTGTAATCGCTGGTCTGGCACTGCAATTCGTAAATGGTAAGATTGATTTCAAAAGTGTCGGGGATTTCTTTTTATACCCGCTGATTCTGCTTGGCTACGGTATGCTTGTAAGCGTTTATTCGCAACTTGGTTTTTTTGCCTATTTGATTTTGAATTATATGGGTAACGGCGTTTTTCCACAAAAGGTTTGGAAATACATACAACTAGTGCTTTCTGTGCTCGCATTGCTTGAACTGATTTTTTTGCGTACCGTCGTTGGTGGGGAAAGAAATGTTATGTCTGATCTAATATTAGGAATCGTTATTTTGCTAGCAGCTATTATTGTGTCTTATTTCAAAGTAAAAAGTACAAACATCTCAGCTTTGATTCCAACCCTCTTTTTTATGACAGCTATTTCAATTGTGGAAGTTATTGGCGTGCTCCGTATAGGTGTTGATAGTGCAACAGTATTTATTGTTGTTCCGCTTATTGCTTGTAATGCATTCCAAATTTTGATGCTACACCGTATTCTGAAGCCGGCAGCCGGATAATGAATGGGGAAGGCACTAAACAATGAACCCCGTGCTCTGATTTCAGAAGACGGGGTTTTTTGCTCTTACTATATCTAAACGATTAAAATCTGATTAAGGAGGTTAATCTTAAAGAACACATAACTAAGAAAATGCTTCCGAAGCGAGTTTTGTACGAAGCTCCTCAATGATGTATATGCTTTACAAAACTTAGTAGATACTTCCGAAGTGAGTTTTGTACGAAGTAACACAAGTGTAGTAACGCTCACAAAACTTTTAGGAGGGGAATATATGGACATCAAGCGCTATATGATAAAAGACACAAAAGAAATCCGGCTTAACAAGCTGGATCCGGACGATATAGGTATTTTTAAATCCAAAAAAGAAGCAGAAGCCAAAACAGAAGAGCTTAAAGCACGTTTGGCAGAGCTACAAGATATTTTGTTTGCTCAGAAAAAGCACTCGCTGCTTGTAATTCTGCAAGGAATGGATTCTAGCGGTAAGGATGGAACGGTTAAGCATATTTTTTCAGGCATCAATCCACAAGGCTTCATAGTTACCAGCTTCAAGAAACCATCTCTTGAGGAAGAGGCTCATGATTTCCTATGGAGGGTACATCAGAAAACTCCCCCTAAGGGCTATATCTCTGCATTTAATCGTTCGCACTATGAAGATGTATTGGTACCGCGGGTACATGGAGGGTTGAAAAAGGATGACCTAAAGCGCCGTTTTCGTTACATACGGCAGTTTGAGGAAATGCTGGTGGAAGAGGGGACGACAATTATCAAGCTTTTTCTGCACATTTCTAAAGAGAAGCAGTTAAAGAAAATCAAGGAAAGACTTGAAGATCCTAAAAAACACTGGAAATTCGATGCAAGTGATCTCCAGGAGCGGGAGTATTGGGATGATTACCAAGAAGCATATGAAGATGTTTTTAAGGAAACTAGCATAGATAAAGCACCCTGGTACTGGATACCCGCCAATCATCAATGGTACCGCAACTATTTGACCTTATCCATCGTAGTAAAGACACTGGAGAGTCTGGATCTGAGCTATCCGAAGCTGAATACCCCCACACCCGACATATCGGAACTCATTTCTCCACGTCATTAATCCTTTGGACGAATCAACATCCATTACGGCACCAGAGATTGAAATGTACTTTACAGTCCAGCCGCGTCCTCTAAGGCATTACTAAGTGAAGCTGAGTCGCGAACTTCTTTACCTTCGGTATTGCTTTGACTAATCAGCTCAGAGACGGTAACGAATTCATAACCTTGTCTGCGGAGCTCGTCGATAATGAGTGGAAGTGCTTCATGTGTTTGTTTGCAGGAATCACTGGCATGTAGAAGGACGATATCACCTGGATGCGCTTTTGTCGTTACACGCTTCACGATATTGTCTACGCCGATATTCTTCCAGTCCAGAGAGTCTGTATCCCATTGAATGACCTTGTAACCGAGATCGCTGGCAACCTGAAGGACTCTTTTGTCAAAATCCCCATTAGGCATACGAATCAAATTGGGCTCAGTGCCGGTTAATTCGGTAAGTACGGTGTGAGCCGTTGAGATCTGTGTGCGAATTTCTTCGTTGCTTAGTGTGCTGTAATTGACGTGTTTATGACCATGACTTCCAATTTCAAAACCTGCATTCTTGATGTTAGTTACAATGTCTGGGTGAGTCTTACTCCATGGTGACGACAGGAAGAAGGTGGCTTTGTCCACTTTCTTGTCTTCAAGTACCTTCAAAATCGGCTCAGGTCTTTTCTCCCCCCAGCTAATATCGAAGGTCAGGGCAATCAGCTTCTTCTCTGTTGGTACACTGTAGATCGCGGAAGGTCCGGATTCAGAAAAAACGGTTATGTTTCCCCTCTCGACGTATACAACTCCAGCAGCAAGAAGCACAGCGGCGAAGATATAGATGAATCGTTTAATCTTTTTGCCGCTGAATACATAAAAAGAATTCATAATGACAGCGCTCCTCTCCCATGCGAAATGCTTGTTTGTTCTAAATGTATGCTCGTACCGCACGGTTATGACCTAAGAAACAGAGATCACAATTTCAGGAGGGTATTTATGTTGTCGTTCTTCACGTTTATTAAAGATCTAAAAACGATCCGGAAGGCTTTATTGCTTTCCTGTCTGCTCTTCGCAGTAGGAGCGGTTATAGGGTGGGTAGCTACCAGCAGTCTGGAAAAGCTATTGGTTCAGCAATTAGAGGGGCTCAGTGAAATCAGTGGCAACCTTAGAGATTCTTCTAATCCGCAATGGAGCTTCTTTGTATTTATATTTTTAAATAACAGCATCAAGGGTGTTCTTATCATATTTTTAGGGGCGTTGCTCGGTATACTGCCAGCCATATTCTTATTTATTAACGGAGCGGTTATCGGCTATCTGATTCATTTATCAGCACTGCAAGGACAGGACTTGTTCGAGCTTATTGTAAAAGGACTGCTGCCACACGGGATTATAGAGATTCCGGCGATCATTATTGCTTGTGCATTTGGACTGCAGTTCGGCGGGAAAGTACTCTCAAGTATATTTAGTTCTTCCACTAGGAAAATGGAGAGAGGGGCAGATTGGTCTTTCTTTATGCGTCAAACACTCACGGCATCTATATGGACTGTAATCCTGCTATTTGTTGCAGCCATCATTGAAAGCACAATAACTTTTTCGCTTTTATCATAAAACTTCCAAGATTGGAGCATAACATTAAAGCTATTCATCCAAGGATTGCCTAAAGGACAGAGGTATATAATCGCGACGTAACCATAAAGGGAATTTTTATTAATTATGGTTATAAAAAGAGTACTCCGGTTAATCTAGTGTAAGAGGACTTAAGGCAGCTTTCTCCATGAGATGGACTAACTAATTATGTACAAGGGGTTTATGGTTTTAGTGAATGTGTTACTTGCAACTTCATGAAGGAGGCCAAGCATATGTTGGGTATGTTGTTTAACGAAAAAGAATGCAAGGAACTGGATTATGTTTTGCGGAAAGAACTCGATGAGATGCTGTTAGATTTGAGTGATCAGCGCTTGGACCAAAATATCAGGCATGCCATCGCCAATAGATATAAGACTGTATTTCGGATGTATGCTCGTTTTGCTCCTCAGAAAGAGCTTTCCAAGTATGCGTGGGGCGGACGTTCATCTCAGTATAAACACTGAGGATAGGTGGTAAATGCAAGAGTTTTATATGGATTTAAGATTTTTTAATAAAATAGCTTGACTAAAAAGGAGTGCTCATGATAAATTATATCTCGCGCTCCTTTTGCTTGTGTAAAAGGGAAGCGGAAGGCAAGAAAAAATGAAAAAAACTTTTTCAAAAAAAAGACTTGCCAAACAACGAAACACTGTGATATATTATAAAGGTCGCCGCTGACAAACAACGACGACGAAATAAGAGACATTGATCTTTGAAAACTGAACAACGAGTGAGTAGGAAATCACGAAAGTGAAATCCGAAACTGATGAGTTTCACAGCGTATTTTACGCTTTTGAAATTTCATCGTGAGAATTAATTTTCTCGTCAGATGTTTCAAAATGAGCATATCGCTCTTTTCAATACTAATTGGAGAGTTTGATCCTGGCTCAGGACGAACGCTGGCGGCGTGCCTAATACATGCAAGTCGAGCGGAGTCATTTTGAAAGCTTGCTTTCAAAATGACTTAGCGGCGGACGGGTGAGTAACACGTAGGCAACCTGCCCCTTAGACTGGGATAACTACCGGAAACGGTAGCTAATACCGGATAATTTCTTTTTTCTCCTGAAGGAAGAATGAAAGACGGAGCAATCTGTCACTGAGGGATGGGCCTGCGGCGCATTAGCTAGTTGGTGGGGTAACGGCCCACCAAGGCGACGATGCGTAGCCGACCTGAGAGGGTGAACGGCCACACTGGGACTGAGACACGGCCCAGACTCCTACGGGAGGCAGCAGTAGGGAATCTTCCGCAATGGACGAAAGTCTGACGGAGCAACGCCGCGTGAGTGATGAAGGTTTTCGGATCGTAAAGCTCTGTTGCCAGGGAAGAACGTCCGGTAGAGTAACTGCTATCGGAGTGACGGTACCTGAGAAGAAAGCCCCGGCTAACTACGTGCCAGCAGCCGCGGTAATACGTAGGGGGCAAGCGTTGTCCGGAATTATTGGGCGTAAAGCGCGCGCAGGCGGTCATTTAAGTCTGGTGTTTAAACCTTGGGCTCAACCTAAGGTCGCACTGGAAACTGGGTGACTTGAGTACAGAAGAGGAAAGTGGAATTCCACGTGTAGCGGTGAAATGCGTAGATATGTGGAGGAACACCAGTGGCGAAGGCGACTTTCTGGGCTGTAACTGACGCTGAGGCGCGAAAGCGTGGGGAGCAAACAGGATTAGATACCCTGGTAGTCCACGCCGTAAACGATGAGTGCTAGGTGTTAGGGGTTTCGATACCCTTGGTGCCGAAGTTAACACAGTAAGCACTCCGCCTGGGGAGTACGGTCGCAAGACTGAAACTCAAAGGAATTGACGGGGACCCGCACAAGCAGTGGAGTATGTGGTTTAATTCGAAGCAACGCGAAGAACCTTACCAGGTCTTGACATCCCTCTGAATCCACTAGAGATAGTGGCGGCCTTCGGGACAGAGGAGACAGGTGGTGCATGGTTGTCGTCAGCTCGTGTCGTGAGATGTTGGGTTAAGTCCCGCAACGAGCGCAACCCTTAACTTTAGTTGCCAGCAAGTAATGTTGGGCACTCTAGAGTGACTGCCGGTGACAAACCGGAGGAAGGTGGGGATGACGTCAAATCATCATGCCCCTTATGACCTGGGCTACACACGTACTACAATGGCCGGTACAACGGGAAGCGAAGCCGCGAGGTGGAGCCAATCCCATCAAAGCCGGTCTCAGTTCGGATTGCAGGCTGCAACTCGCCTGCATGAAGTCGGAATTGCTAGTAATCGCGGATCAGCATGCCGCGGTGAATACGTTCCCGGGTCTTGTACACACCGCCCGTCACACCACGAGAGTTTACAACACCCGAAGTCGGTGGGGTAACCCGCAAGGGGGCCAGCCGCCGAAGGTGGGGTAGATGATTGGGGTGAAGTCGTAACAAGGTAGCCGTATCGGAAGGTGCGGCTGGATCACCTCCTTTCTATGGAGAATCGTCTTCTGCAATGAAGACATTCAAATCGGAAGTTAAACTTCCAAAATAGAACCTTCGGGTTCAAACACTCACTCGTGTTCAGTTTTGAAAGAGCAAGTCTCTTTCATATGCGTTTGGTGGCGATAGCGGAGGGGTTCCACACGTACCCATCCCGAACACGACCGTTAAGCCCTCCAGCGCCGATGGTACTTGGACCGAAGGGTCCTGGGAGAGTAGGACGCCGCCAAGCGAACAACCACTTTGGTTGATTCACAATATTATATGTTATATGGGCTTTTAGCTCAGTTGGTTAGAGCGCACCTCTGATAAGGGTGAGGTCGGTGGTTCGAGTCCACCAAGGCCCACCATATAACTTATATCCCTTTATGGGGCCATAGCTCAGCTGGGAGAGCGCCTGCCTTGCAAGCAGGAGGTCAGCGGTTCGATCCCGCTTGGCTCCACCATAATTTTAAATCAATACTTTCTTTAACATTGATCCTTGAAAACTGGATACCGAAACGAATTTGCGTTTTAGAACATCTTTTAGCAACTTGTGTAAACAAGTAAATGTTATTAGTGAGATGATTCCAAGAGAGATATCGTATGATATTTTCCTTCGGAAAAATCATGGTTAAGCTAATAAGAGCACACGGAGGATGCCTAGGCGCCAGGAGCCGACGAAGGACGTGGCGAACAACGAAACTGCCTCGGGGAGCTGTAAGCAAGCTTTGATCCGGGGGTGTCCGAATGGGGAAACCCAGCTGTGGTAATTCGCAGTTACTCATACCTGAATACATAGGGTATGTAGAGGCAGACCAGGGGAACTGAAACATCTAAGTACCCTGAGGAAGAGAAAACAATAGTGATTCCGTCAGTAGCGGCGAGCGAACGCGGAACAGCCTAAACCTAAGAGCTTGCTCTTAGGGGTTGTGGGACGTCTCACATGGAGTTACAAAGGAATATGGTAGGTGAAGAGGTCTGGAAAGGCCCGCGATAGAGGTAAAAGCCCTGTAACCTAAACTGTGTTCTCTCCGAGACGGATCCCGAGTAGTGCGGGGCACGTGAAACCCCGTATGAATCCAGCAGGACCATCTGCTAAGGCTAAATACTACCTGGCGACCGATAGTGAAACAGTACCGTGAGGGAAAGGTGAAAAGCACCCCGGAAGGGGAGTGAAATAGAACCTGAAACCGTGTGCTTACAAAAAGTCAGAGCCCTATTAATGGGTGATGGCGTGCCTTTTGTAGAATGAACCGGCGAGTTACGTTTAACATGCAAGGTTAAGTCGAGAAGACGGAGCCGCAGCGAAAGCGAGTCTGAATAGGGCGAATTAGTATGTGGACGTAGACCCGAAACCGTGTGATCTACCCCTGTCCAGGGTGAAGGTGCGGTAACACGCACTGGAGGCCCGAACCCACGCACGTTGAAAAGTGCGGGGATGAGGTGGGGGTAGCGGAGAAATTCCAATCGAACTCGGAGATAGCTGGTTCTCCCCGAAATAGCTTTAGGGCTAGCCTCGGTATAAGAGTAGTGGAGGTAGAGCACTGATTGGGTGCGGGGTCCGCAAGGATTACCAAGCTCAGTCAAACTCCGAATGCCATATACTTATTGCCGGGAGTCAGACAGTGAGTGCTAAGATCCATTGTCAAAAGGGAAACAGCCCAGACCATCAGCTAAGGTCCCCAAGTGTGTGTTAAGTGGGAAAGGATGTGGAGTTGCACAGACAACCAGGATGTTGGCTTAGAAGCAGCCACCATTGAAAGAGTGCGTAATAGCTCACTGGTCGAGTGACTCTGCGCCGAAAATGTAACGGGGCTAAACACACCACCGAAGCTATGGCTAGATACGTATGTATCTGGGGTAGGGGAGCGTTGTATGTGGGTTGAAGGTGTACCGTAAGGAGCGCTGGACAGCATACAAGTGAGAATGCCGGTATGAGTAACGAAAAGATCAGTGAGAATCTGATCCGCCGAAAGCCCAAGGTTTCCTGAGGAAGGCTCGTCCGCTCAGGGTAAGTCGGGACCTAAGGCGAGGCCGAAAGGCGTAGTCGAAGGACAACAGTTTGAAATTACTGTACCACCGTAATCCGCTATGAGCGATGGGGTGACGCAGGAGGGTAGTGACGCGGACTGATGGATATGTCCGTCTAAGCAGTGAGGCTGATGTGTAGGCAAATCCGCACATCATTAAGGCTGGGCTGTGATGGGGAGCGAAAATTGTAGTAGCGAAGGTCATGATCTCACACTGCCAAGAAAAGCCTCTAGCCAGGAGAAGGTGCCCGTACCGCAAACCGACACAGGTAGGCGAGAAGAGAATTCTAAGGCGCGCGGAAGAACTCTCGTTAAGGAACTCGGCAAAATGACCCCGTAACTTCGGGAGAAGGGGTGCCCCGGTAGTGTGAATAGCACGAGGGGGCCGCAGTGAAAAGGCCCAAGCGACTGTTTAGCAAAAACACAGGTCTGTGCGAAGCCGCAAGGCGAAGTATACGGGCTGACGCCTGCCCGGTGCTGGAAGGTTAAGGGGAGTGGTTAGGGGTAACCCGAAGCTATGAACCGAAGCCCCAGTAAACGGCGGCCGTAACTATAACGGTCCTAAGGTAGCGAAATTCCTTGTCAGGTAAATTCTGACCCGCACGAATGGCGTAACGACTTGGGCGCTGTCTCAACGAGAGATCCGGTGAAATTTTAATACCTGTGAAGATGCAGGTTACCCGCGACAAGACGGAAAGACCCCATGGAGCTTTACTGCAGCTTGATATTGAATTTGGGTACGATCTGTACAGGATAGGTGGGAGCCGTAGAAATCGGAGCGCAAGCTTCGGTGGAGGCGCCGTTGGGATACCACCCTGATCGTATCTAGGTTCTAACCTAGTGCCCTAATCGGGTACGGGGACCGTGTCAGGCGGGCAGTTTGACTGGGGCGGTCGCCTCCTAAAGAGTAACGGAGGCGTTCCAAGGTTCCCTCAGAATGGTTGGAAATCATTCGAAGAGTGCAAAGGCATAAGGGAGCTTGACTGCGAGACCTACAAGTCGAGCAGGGACGAAAGTCGGACTTAGTGATCCGGTGGTACCGCATGGAAGGGCCATCGCTCAACGGATAAAAGCTACCCTGGGGATAACAGGCTTATCTCCCCCAAGAGTCCACATCGACGGGGAGGTTTGGCACCTCGATGTCGGCTCATCGCATCCTGGGGCTGAAGTAGGTCCCAAGGGTTGGGCTGTTCGCCCATTAAAGCGGTACGCGAGCTGGGTTCAGAACGTCGTGAGACAGTTCGGTCCCTATCTGTCGTGGGCGCAGGAAATTTGAGAGGAGCTGTCCTTAGTACGAGAGGACCGGGATGGACGTACCGCTGGTGCACCAGTTGTTTCGCCAGAAGCATGGCTGGGTAGCTACGTACGGACGGGATAAGCGCTGAAAGCATCTAAGCGTGAAGCCCCCCTCAAGATGAGATTTCCCAATTAGTAAGACCCCTTGAAGACGACGAGGTAGATAGGTTGGAGGTGGAAGTGCAGTAATGCATGGAGCTGACCAATACTAATCGGTCGAGGGCTTATCCTATACTTAAAATGCAAATTCAATTCGGATTCAGTTTTCAGGCGATTAAGCCTGAGCATTTACGCTGTAAATGCCCGTTTGGTGGCGATAGCGGAGGGGTTCCACGCGTACCCATCCCGAACACGACCGTTAAGCCCTCCAGCGCCGATGGTACTTGGACCGAAGGGTCCTGGGAGAGTAGGACGTTGCCAAGCGGATATTCCCTGATAGCTCAGTTGGTAGAGCACTCGACTGTTAATCGAGTTGTCACAGGTTCGAGTCCTGTTCGGGGAGCCATGCTCTCATAGCTCAGCAGGTAGAGTGCTTCCATGGTAAGGAAGAGGTCACCGGTTCGAATCCGGTTGAGAGCTCCACAGATTTGCAAGGCCCGTTGGTCAAGGGGTTAAGACACCTCCCTTTCACGGAGGTAACATGGGTTCGAATCCCATACGGGTCACCAACTTTTACTTGTACTTACCCTTAGAGGGTCCCATAGATATGGAGGCTTAGCTCAGCTGGGAGAGCATCTGCCTTACAAGCAGAGGGTCGGGGGTTCGATCCCCTCAGCCTCCACCATAATCTTCCTGAGAGATTATGGGCAACATAGAGGTAGCATCAATGGGGATTAGCCAAGCGGTAAGGCAACGGACTTTGACTCCGTCACTCATAGGTTCGAATCCTATATCCCCAGCCAAGTGCGAGCCATTAGCTCAGTTGGTAGAGCACCTGACTTTTAATCAGGGTGTCGAAGGTTCGAGTCCTTCATGGCTCACTTTTATTATTACATGCGCGTGTGGCGGAATGGCAGACGCACCAGACTTAGGATCTGGCGTTTCACGACGTGGGGGTTCAAGTCCCTTCACGCGCACCATATTTTGCGGAAGTGGCTCAGCGGTAGAGCATCGCCTTGCCAAGGCGAGGGTCGCGGGTTCGATTCCCGTCTTCCGCTCCATAATTTTTGCGCCCTTAGCTCAGCTGGATAGAGCGTTTGACTACGAATCAAAAGGCCGGGAGTTCGAATCTCTCAGGGCGCGCCATTTTTTTATTAAGCAATCATAGCATTATAACGGGATGTAGCTCAGCTTGGTAGAGCACCTGGTTTGGGACCAGGGGGTCGCATGTTCAAATCGTGTCATCCCGATTTTTCACCTTTGCGGGTGTAGTTCAATGGTAGAACTTCAGCCTTCCAAGCTGATAGCGTGGGTTCGATTCCCATCACCCGCTCCATAATTTTATAGTAACGGGATGTAGCTCAGCTTGGTAGAGCACCTGGTTTGGGACCAGGGGGTCGCATGTTCAAATCGTGTCATCCCGATACTCAGCTTAATCGCTCTTAGAAGCTCTTACTTCGGTAAGAGCTTTTTTGTTATGTAATGATTTAATACGCATGTATTGATATAACATATGCTCTATCATTCTTCCAAAAGAAATTGAACTTCTGGTGGAATACCAATTCGTAAATAATAACTTTTCCATGATTCTTCTTGCTCAGGATTGCTACCTGTGGATAGTAGCTTTACAGCAAAGACATTAGCTTGACGTTCAAGCTTCCCAGGAGAGAAGTAGGAGCTTTCCTCTAAAAAAAAGCGGTTAATCCCCTTATGAAGTCGATCATGTCCTAATTCATGCGCACAAACGAAGCGCTGCCACTCAACTGGCAACTCATTATGAATGACAATAAATCTTCTTCTTAGTTTTCGGTAATATAATCCCTTTGTGCCTGTCCCAAGGTTCATGAAACGAATGTGAATACCCAGCGCTGAGGCCAGCTCGAACGGACAGTTGGTTTTATATTTTTTAATCAGATTATTGATCAGTTCATCCATATTCTTCACCTGCAGCATGTTAGTGTAGTTATTAAGTGTTGTTGGATTTATTTCTCTTGTTCATTTGTTTGGCTTCCCAGAATAAGCCGGTCAGTACATCTTTAATCCTCTGCTTGTCTTCCTTGTCTAGTGGAATTCCATCAAACATCAGCTCTCCATCATCCTCTAGCATTTTACGAAAGTCACGCTTATCCTTGCTTGTAGCCCACTCTGGGACAATCTCTTCGCTTGGAAGGGCTTGCTCCTGCAAATACCCCGCTTGATCCATTAGCTGCTCGTACGGGACGCCTAAGGCCTCAGCTATTTTGCGTAACGTAGTTGGCTTAGGAACGCCTCTTAGACCATTTTCAATCCGTGAAATCTGTGATCCGCTAATCCCCGCTGCTGCTGCCAATTGATTAATGGTGAGTCCCTTTGTTTCGCGAAGTTGCTTCATGTAATCCCCAAATTCTTGTTTCATCTCAACCACTCCTTATAGACTGAAGCTTATGATATTAATATAAGCCATTTTTGCCAATTGGTAAACAACAAAGCGTATATTATTGCCAAAAGGCAAGAAAATGAAGGGAAAGCTATTCTTTTTCGCCCAAAACAGACTAAAACGGGGTTTTACGAGATTGGTAGAGAAGTGGTATATTATAGAAAAATACGAACAGAATACGAACACTTTTATATTTTAGCACATTGCTTAGGAAACTTCCGCAATTTAATCTCATTCTGTCAAACCTAAAGGAGTGCATAAAATGATGAACTTATCTGCTTTACCAGAGTTAGACCGTCGCCGAACCCAGGTCGCTATAGAGAGTATGTTGGAGAAATACCGTATTTTTAAGACCGTTACATTTGAGGCTAAGGAAGCTAGCACTACGTATTCATATACAGAAAGATTTCATGGTCCTACGAATACAGTTACTGATCAGACTGCTGCGATAGCTTCTTATAATGTGGATATACCGGCTGCCAGGAGGGCTTTTTGCTCGGCGATAGACTCTGTGGTAGAGAGACTTGATACGAGGGAACAGCAATTAGTAAGAGAGCGTTATATGAAAAGAGACGAAACGTACGATTATACGATTTACAATCATGTGTTTGATCCACCGGTGAGTAAGGATACTTACGTGAAGATACGCTCGAAGGCTTTTTATAAGATGGCTTTGGCTTTAACGGATCTCGGTCTACTATCCCTTAACACCTTAATAACAGCACCAAGAGTGAAGAAAGAGAAGGTTAGTATTACCTAAGAGATATAGATGGTTACTTAAGAGACTGTGTCATCCGAGCGGATGATGCGGTCTTTTTTTATGAGCAGATGACCCCTCCGAAAAACCGCTCTTTACCATCCCAAAGCTAGCTTAAACCTCGTCGGTATACCGTCTCTGCAAGGCAAATAGGGGTGTATATTTATAACATGGCAAATGAAGCAAAAAGAACACCGCAAGAGCATGAATGCTCTGCTACACGTTCCGCCCTAGTGGTGATAAGAACAAATCTAGCGGTGAAAGATTCTTTTGGCATTGGCCTAGTATAGAAGGGTATTATCCAATATCGGATAGTATCCTTTTTTGTTCTTAGTTTTAGTAGAGGAGGTGTTTTCTTAATGTTAATGCAATTGAAGGTTAACACCATCAAAGATCGGCGAACCGCCGCAGTTCAGAAAGGAATGGAGTGATGTCGGTACAACAATTACGAGAACACATTACGAGTGCGCTGGAGAAGTACTTTCCAGATGTGCCTGTATATGTGGAGGGAGAGAAACCTCAGACGGCTTATTTTTATCCCGGACTGATCTCAGCGACTCTGGATCGGCAGCGGGAAGGCAGATATTTAGCGGTTTATCGCTTCGGTATCCGTTATGAACAAGGAAGTCTACTGGAGGCTGAAAGAATGGCTGATGAGCTAAGTGAGGTAATGGCTGGGATCGAGCAAGAGGGTGGCTCCTTTCGTGTAGCTAGGCAAGCCTGGGAAGCTGGGGTAGAGGGGCATGGGCCGCTTTTTACAACGGACTATATGGTGTATTTGCAAAGTGAGAAGCCAGACCCCATTAAGATGGGACAAATGATTGGAGGAGAAAGACTGAAATGAGCACAAAGGTGAGTAATGGAGATCGTTTTGGTAAAGAGCAGATTGTGAATTCATCGCTTTTTACGGCTAAGGAAAAGGATGTGCTGAACGTTATTTTGCAGGATAACAAAAGTTATATGATCGAAGAAGCGAAGCAATCTATGGGATTGTTTATTAATAAGGAGGTTTTGAACTAATGGCAGGCGGAACATGGACAACTCAAAACAAAGTGCGCCCAGGGGTGTACGTAAATGTAGCATCGAATCAAGGTGCCATCGGCAAAATGGGAGAACGCGGGATTACTGCTTTGGCACTTGCTTTATCTTGGGGAGAAGCTGGAGTGATCATGGAGATTACCCCGCAGGACGACGTGAATAAGCTACTAGGTTATGATTTGGAACATCCAACATTGCTGCCAGTACGCGAAGCGCTGAAACGTGCGGGAACGTTACTGCTCTATCGATTGAATGAAGGGGTTAAAGCGGCGGTCACGAACAATGGTCTACAGGTTACGGCTAAATACGGTGGTGTACGCGGAAACGATCTTTCTGTTGTTATTGAGAAGAATATTGAGAATAATGATCTTTTTGATGTAAAGACACTGCTGAATGGAGCTGAACTGAATAAGCAAACGGTTGGAACGGCTGAAGAGTTGGTCGCTAACGATTATGTACAATTCCAGAAAAATGGCGCAGAAGGCTTGAAGCTAACCGCAGGGATGCCGCTTATTGGCGGAGCTAATGGTACGGTGACAAATGGTGCACACAGCGATTTCTTATCTGCTCTTGAGGTGCTTGAGTTCCAAACGGTTGGACTAGTATCGCAGGATAGTACGCTTAAGGCACTGTATAGCTCTTGGGTGAGACGACTGCGGGATGCGGAAGGTAAGAAAGTGCAGGCTGTACTATCGGATTATGCTACTGCGGGTCATGAGGGTGTGATCAGCGTGAAGAATGGGGTAGTACTGAGTGACGGAACTACGATTGATAACAACAATGCTGTTGCTTGGGTGGCCGGTGCTACGGCTGCTGCTGCGGTTAATCAATCGCTGACTTATCAGGGCTATGACGACTCGGTTGATGCTGATGTACGGCTTAGCCATTCTGAAACGACAGCAGCTTTGCTGCAAGGCGAACTGCTCTTTACTTACAGTGGAGGGCGAGCTGTGGTGGAACAGGATATTAACACGTTTACGGCATTCTCTCCGGATAAAGGCAAAGCGTTCTCCAAAAATCGTGTGTTGCGTGTGCTGGATGGGATTGCGAATGATCTGAAGCGTATTTTTGAGAACTACTACATTGGTAAGGTAGCTAATAATGAAGATGGACGGGCTCTGTTCTGGTCGCAATGTGCAACTTACATGAATGATCTGCAGGATATTGGGGCGATTGAAAGCTTTAATGCGCAGACTGATGTTGTCGTTGTGGCAGGTACCGATAGCGATAGTATTGTACTCGACGTAGCAGTGAAGCCAGTTGATTCCGTAGAAAAAGTATATATGAAAGTGAAGGTGGTTTAAGATGGCATTTTTAAAAGCTAGCGATACGATTTCCGGCCAGGAGGGCCGTGCGTATGCGGTGATTGGCACGCAAACTGAAGAGATGTTCTATGTGAAGACGCTTGAAGCAACGGTAGAAAAAACAAAGGCGGAAGTGAAGACACTCGGCCGACGTGGTGTTCAGCATAAAGCGACTGGATGGTCGGGCAGCGGTTCGATGACGATTTTTTATATGACTAGCCGTTTCCGCCAGATGATGCTTGATTATATGAACACAGGTGTCGATCAGTATTTCGATATTGAGGTTACGAACGAAGACCCATCGTCCAGTGTGGGAGCACAACGTATTATTTTAAAAGGCGTGAACCTTGATAGTGTCATCATGGCTTCTCTTGATACAGAATCAGATGCGCTGGAAGAAGAAGTGAGCTTTACCTTTGAAGACGTGCAGATTGTGCAAGCTTTTGGCGCTCCGGCCGGCTCAGGAAAATAATAAAGACAACTAGATAGGAGCAAGTAAGGCCCGGGCGTGCAGGTGAGCGGCGGGTCTCTTCTCTGTCTAGTTAGTAGTACTAGAAGAAACTAAATCATTTTAGGAGGAAGACAATGAGTGAATTAAGTTTGTTTTTTGCGCAAAATGTAGCATGTGACACGACCGAGGAGTTTGTGGTATCGCAGCGTTTTAAGGATAAGGAAGGGAACGCAGTTGCCTGGAAGCTACGCAGTATGAACGAGGATGAGAATCAGGAATGCCGTAAAGCAGCTACTCGTAAGGTCAAAGGTAAGAACGGAGTGTATACCTCCGAGATTGAACCGAATGATTATATGGCTAAGCTGATGACTTCAAGTGTGGTGCATCCAGATCTGAAAAATGCCGAGTTACAACGTTCTTATGGTGTTCTTGGTGCTGAGACGTTGCTGCGTAAAATGCTGCTCCCAGGTGAATTCGCCGCGCTGGGTGAACGGGTACAGGCCTTGAATGGCTTCGGTACAGATATGAACGAGCTGGTGGATGAAGTAAAAAACTAATCAACGAGGGCGACAGCGAAGC
Source organism: Paenibacillus sp. FSL R5-0345 (assembly GCF_000758585.1). NCBI lineage: Bacteria > Bacillati > Bacillota > Bacilli > Caryophanales > Paenibacillaceae > Paenibacillus > Paenibacillus sp. FSL R5-0345. Next base: position 6,081,752 of record NZ_CP009281.1, on the reverse strand, counting down.
TAACTTAGCTTACTACGCCCTCCACGAGCTTCATATTTTACCGCATGAGCTAATGAAGCTGTCCTCACGTGAACGAGCCGCAATTTATGCGATGATCGCTGTTCGGGTGGAGAAGGAGAAGCGGGATCAGGCACGGAGTAAGGCGAGGAAGAGATAGGGGGTGAATGAATGGCAGGTATGCAAAACAATATAGCTGGAATCCAGCAAGTCTCCAACCAATGGATCAATGATATAACCAATCAAATTACAACTCAGGTTTCTGCAAATATTTCAAATTCCTTTTCCGCAACTTTAAACCGAATAAGTATGAAAATAGTCAATAAACCCGTGTACAACATCACTAACAATTACAGTGCAGCTTATACCAGAATTCAAGCTTCTATTGGAGGCGCAGTACAAGCTCAGGAGAGACTGAACGATGCGGCAGAACAAGGAGCAGCAGGTGCTGAACAGCAGGCGGGCACTTGGGAAAAGATTACAGGTGCTTTTGGGAAAGCCAAGGGTGTGCTGGATAAAGTTAAAGGAGTTATGGAAAAGGTGCTTGCGCCTGCGGCCGAACAGCAAAAGTGGGAAGATCTTTTTAAAGTCAAAACCGGAAATGCTGATGTTGGTACGGCTATGTTTGATAAATTCAAGAAGAGAGCACTAGATACCGGGCAGGATGTCAACAAGTCCATGGAGAGTGTCTTATCGTTTTATCCTAAAACTCAAAATACAGATCAGCTAGATAAGCTAATGGATTATTCCACAAGGCTAAGCATGATGTCTCCGGAGGGAAAGGATATTGGTGATACTTCATCGGCGATTACTTCTGCTTTTGAGGGCGATTCCAGTGATTTAGCGTCCATGCTTCAGGTGGATAAAGAGGATCTGGGCGGACTTGATCTAGTGGCCGGAACAGGTAATATGGAAGCCTTTTTGAGTACTTTGGGCGATATTATGACAACGTCAGGTATGACGAGTGATTCGCTGCAAACCATGATGGATTCACCCGTTAATCAATGGCAAGCTCTTCTTGGAAACTATAACAACTCTCTGGCTGGTATGGGAGAAGGTGCTCTTGCGGCATTGTCACCACTATTAGGCATTCTTAACCAGGCATTTTCAGATGGAAGCTTTCAGCCAATTATCGATGGGATAGCGATTGGACTGGCGATACTTGCACAAGTATTCTCGCAGGTCGTACAAGGTGCATTGTATCTCTGGAGTGTTCTTAGCAACCCTGTTGTTTTGCCGATTGTTTTGGGTGTTGTTGCTGGAGTTATTGCATTAGCAATCGCGATGAATGCCTCAACAATTGCAACTAGAATTTCATCTATTGCTACCGGAATTGCTACCGCAGCCCAAGGCATTTTCAACGCTGTGATGAGTGCTAATCCAATTGCACTTGTAATTGGACTTATAGTTGCGCTAATAGTAGCTTTTTTAGGGATAGTAGCGGCACTTCAACCGGTTAGGGACTTTTTGGCGAATATGTTCAGAGGACTGGGACAGCTCGTTGCAGAATTCGTAGGCTTTGTTATCGATCTTTGGACCGGATTTGTTAATGGTATTATTGGCGCCGTGAACTTTTTGCTAGATAGTATAAATAAAGTAGTTGGAGCTGTTGGTAAATTTATTGGTATAGAGTCGGAGATCAATCTTCATATTGAAGAGGTTGATAGCAGTAAATTCAAAAAGGATTTGCAAATGGACATTGGAGCTTCTTTTAATTCAGGGGCAGAAAAGATCCAAAATTTTGATATCAATAAGTTTAAAGAAAAACTGAACGTAGGTGGAAATAAGAGTAATAACAACACATTAAATCAGTGGAATACTACTCATCCAGGGGATTTGTCAAAACCTTTGCAAACGCCTACCGTACCTGAAATTCCAGCAGTTCCTACGTTGAATACACCTTCATCTACGGGTTCTTTTCAAAATGCAGGGGCTCCGGGTAATCTAAACACCGTCAACCGTGTGAATGAACTCGGATCCATCAACGACACCGTAGACATCTCCAGCGATGATCTGAAAATGCTGCGGGAGTTAGCTGAGATTCAGGCGATCCAGAATTTTGTAGAGCTGACGCCGACGGTGCAGGTCACGACCGGGAATATTAATAATGCCGGAGACATTGATTCGATTATCAACAAGATTGGGCAAAAGCTGAACGAGGAGTTTGTCTCTACGGCGCAGGGGGTGTATACGTAACGTGGAAGAGTACGGGATATTTCTTGGTTTTAATAATCAGGCGGAAGCATTCCGACTGCCAGTCAATCCAGAGACTTTGGAAATCAAGGAAAGCGGGGATGGGAAGAGCTATACCATTATCGATCTAGGTGAGATTAATACGATTGCTTATCCGAAGCTGACGGAGATCACAATCGAAAGTATTTTTCCGGCACAAAGGTATCCGTTTGTATTAGTACAAGAGGATGGGTTGAAGAGACCTTTTGAATATGTGGAGCTGATTAAGAAGTGGATGACGAGTCGCAGACCTATTCGTTTTGTATTTTCCGGGGTGAGCTATACTGATGACTTGAAAAAAGCGGATGGGAAGCTAAACGACGCCAAGAAATGGTTAAAGGATTCATCGACTAGTGAGGATAAATCCATAGAGATTGATTTCGGTGTGAATATGGCTATGAGTATTGAAAGCTTCTCTTGGAAGCTCAGTGCAGGTACATCAGGGGATATTGAATATTCGTTATCTCTCAAAAAGTATGTATTTTATCAGGCGGTAGCTGTTAAAGTCGTCAAGGATGAAGTGAAGGTAGAACAGAAGCGGGCGAACGAAACTCCCAAACCTAAAACGTATATCATGAAATCTAAAGATAATCTATGGAAAATCGCTAAAGAAATCCTTGGAGATGGTAATAGGTGTTGGGAAATCCAGAAACTTAATGGCATTAAAGATAGCGAGCTGAGGAAGCTTCCAATCGGTAAGGTCATTAAGCTGCCGTAGGAGGATGTTATGGAGCTGCTTGTGAAGAATAAGGAAGGTAATCTATGGGATATTTCAGGCATCGTCTCGGATATTTCGTGGAAAACAGCTCGGTCTGGCAAACCGGCAACGCTAGAGTTAACACTTGTGGACAGTGGAATCTATCAGCATCCTAAGTTCGGTATCAGCAACGGTGATATTATTCAGTTCAGCAAAGATAATGTGGATGTATTCTACGGGTTTGTGTTCAGTATTGATACAGGCTCGGATCAGGAGATTAAGCTGACTGCCTATGATCAGATGCGTTATTTGCTGGGCAATGGCAGTTATGTTTTGCAGGATGTTACGGCTAATGATGTTATCAAAAAAATAACGCAAGACTACGGACTGCAGACAGGTGTGCTGGAGGATACAGAGTACCGGATTCCCTCTTTAATCGAGGATGACAAAAAGCTGCTGGACATCATTATGGGAGCGATCGGCAGTGAGCTTCAGTATAAGGGGCGGTTGATGGCCTTTTACGATGATTTTGGTAAGCTAACGCTGCGAAAACCGGAGTCTATGCTGCTTAATCTGGTGTTGGGAGCGGGGCATTATCTGTATGACTATTCGCTCAAAAAAAGTATTGATGATGATACGTACAACACGATCTTTTTATACAAGGATAATGAGAAGTCTGGTAAGCGTGATTTCTTTCCGGTTAGCGATAAGGATAATGTGAAACGCTGGGGTATCCTCCACTTGTATCAGAAGGCTGATGACAAAGCGAATGCTGCACAAATTCAGGAGAAGGCAAATAATCTGCTAAAAATGCACAACCGTGAAAAGCTTAGTCTCTCCGTACAGGCGATTGGTGATATGCGCGTAAGGGCTGGTAATTTCATATATGTCCTGCTTGATGAATTTAAGACTCAGGTGTTTCTGGTGGATCAATGCAGTCATAAGATTTCCGGTGGGGAGCATACGATGTCCCTCGATATAAAGGTGGTGTAGAAATGATGTTGGATATTATAAAAAAAGCAAGCCTAGGAGCCGTGGGAAATACAAATCCCGTGGCTTTTTCTTATGGGACGGTAACGGAGGTAGCTCCCTTACAGATCCAGGTGGATCAACGTTTTATTTTATCGGGGAATGCGCTAGTGCTACCTGAATCGGTAATGGAATGTAAAGTCGAGCTAGAGGGTAGAGAAGTGGTAGTGCGTCGAGGACTTGCCTCTGGTGATCGGGTTCTGATGGTTCGGATGCAGGGTGGACAAAGCTATATTGTTCTGGATCGGCTGGTGAGTCCAATATGATTCCTGCGATTGGAAAAGCTGGACCGATAACTGCCCTTCTTGAAGGCGAGGTCAACCTTGAGCGTGGGGAAAACCCTAGTCTAACCTACCGAATGGATTGGGACAGAAAAAGGATCACTGGCCAAGCGGATGGACTTGAGGCAGTGCAGCAGGCAGCGGCCAAAATTCTGCGAACCGATAGATTTGAACATCTGATTTACAGTTCGGATTACGGAACAGAGTGGCAGCTGGTTTTGGGTAAGGATCTGCTGTTAGTCAGAGCTGAAATCAGACGTGTCGTTAGTGAAGCCTTACTTCAGGATGAACGAATCCTTAGCTTAGAAAATATTGAGGTTTCTTTTAACGGGGAGAATCTAACTTTTGAATGTAAGGTGGTCACACGTTATGGGAATTTTCAGCTGAGAAAGGAGTGGAATGAGGATGTATGAGGATCAGACGTATGAGGCTCTTATGGAACGGATGCTGGACCGGGTTCCGTCAGGTCTGGATAAACGCGAGGGCAGCATCATTTATGACGCGCTCGCTCCGGCAGCAGCAGAGCTGGCGCAAATGTACATTGAGCTGGATGTGAATAATAATCTGTATTTTGCAGATACGGCTACCGGTGAGTACTTGGAGCGAAGTATCTCCTGGTCAGGAATTGTAAGGCGTGAAGCGAGCAAGGCGCAGCTGAAGGGGATTTTTTATAAAGCGGATGGGGGACTTCTGGATGTACCTCTCGGCAGCCGTTTTTCTCTCGATATGCTGAATTATACGGCTGTGGAAAAGTTATCTCCTGGAGTGTATCGGTTGGAGAGTGAAACCGCTGGAGAAGAAGGAAACCGATATTTTGGCTCTTTGCTGCCGGTGGATTATATTTTAGACCTCGCGCGCGGAGAAATAGCTTCTCTTCTGATCCCTGGGGAGAACGTCGAAAGTGATGAATCGCTTCGCCAGCGTTATTTGGATTCAGCCAGACGCCCAGCTACTAGCGGCAATAAATATCACTACATGGAGTGGGCAATGCAGGTTGCAGGGGTAGGAGGCGCTCGTGTTTTTCCATTATGGAATGGTCCTAAGACGGTAAAGGTGATTATCGTAGATGCTGAGAAACTTCCTGCTTCTGAACTGCTGGTGACTAAGGTTCAGCATTACATTGATCCGGTCTCTGGAGAGGGTGAGGGGCAAGCCCCTGTAGGTGCTGTTGTATCGGTGGCGTCGGCAACGGGCAAAAGCATCAGTATAAGTGCAAAAGTAACCCTTGCTTCAGGTTATGCGCTGCAAGCTGTTAATGAAGAATTCAAGGCGACTCTTGAGAGCTATCGCAAGGAGAAGGCTTTTTCAGCAACCTATATTAGTCAGTCTGTAATTGGTGCACTATTGCTAGCTACTGAGGGAGTCGCAGATTACAGTGAGCTGAAGCTGAACAGTGGAGCGGGCAACGTAATGTTGAGCGAAGAAGAAGTGCCGTTGTTCGGCAATGTTTTACTGGAGGTGTAGCATGGGTTATCCAGAGCAAATTGATATTTTTCAAGAAAAGCTTAATAAAAAAGCAAACGGTGCCAGTTATGTTATTGAAGAGAGATTATCGCTTGTAAATGGCATGTATAGTGGTGCGCTTGCGCATGACAACATCAATAATCAGAGCATCGCAGTGTACACAGGGTCACAGTATTCCGGGATCGAGCTACGTAATTTTACGGTGTCTTTTCCGGATGAAGCGCCGTGGCGACGGTTGATTAAGATTTTTGCCGATGTGCCTGAGGTTTATGTGACTTACGAAACCCCCGGCGATACCGTTGAAGCAGAGGATATTAACGGTTTGCAGGAAAGTCTTACTGCTGTTCAAACTGAAATAGAACGGTATAAGAACAAGGGACAGATTGACGGAGGATCATTCAGAAGAGAGGTGTAAAATGGCACAGACCATACAAATAAAGCGGGGAACAAAGGCTGAGCTAACGAGTTATGGCGTGTTGAAGGCGGGTGAGCTTGGTTTTTGCAATGATACAAAGGAAGTTTATATTGGTGACGGTACGTCTAATTCCATGGTCGGAAGGGCGTTGTCCGGGCCAGAAGCCTCGCGTCCAGTTGCTGGAGCCGTTGGCCGGTTGTATTACGTGACTACGGGTTCGAATAGCGGATATTTATATTTTGATGATGGGGCAGCTTGGCGGCGGGTGAATGCGCAGAAGCTTAGTGACCTGACGGGTACAATTGACGATATCGCTGATGGAGCAACCTACGCGAAGGTGCTTAAAGCGGATATTAGTGCGGGACATATCAATAAAGTATCAGATGGCACGAATGTAAAGACTGCCGCTGAGATCAAGACTCACATTGACGATGTGACCAAGCACCGGACAATCAATGATGCCGGGACTACGATTACAGACTTGTGGTCTGCACAAAAGATTAAAAATGAAATTGAGCTGGCTAAGCATAACATCGAACCGCAAGCGTCGGTAAAAGATCAGAACCTGCTGGCTCCACCAGCCAGTCCGGTTGAGGGTGATCGATACATTATTCCAGCTGGAGCAACTGGGGCATGGGCGGGAAAAACGAATCAAATCGTGGAGTACCAATCTGCTGCTTGGGTATTTTATGTTCCTGCCGTAGGCTGGACCACTTATGTTGATGATGAGCAGAAGATTTATAGCTGGAACGGCAGCGCATGGGTTCGAACGGGTGGTGCATTACAGACCATTACAGCTGGAAACGGACTGATTGGTGGTGGACAGGCCGATGCTGTGACGCTGAATATTGGTGCAGGCAATGGGATTACGGTCACTGCAGACGCGATTGCGGTTACAGCTGGAAAAGGGATCACTGTAGATGGTGCCGGTGTAGCTGTAAGTGTGGATGGAAGTAGCATCATTTATGATGCGGCGAATGGCAATAAACTTACCGTAGCCAGTATTGATGGCGGAACTTTCTAGGGGGCGGGACAATGGCTTTAAAGACATTGATTCAAATACGCCGCGGATTGGAAAGTGCGATTGGAGCACTGGCTATTGGTGAGCTTGGCTACTGTACAGACACAGGTAAGCTATATATCGGTTCTGCTGCTGGGAATGTCTTGCTAGTTGCGGCACAAAGTACCGGGGACATGCTGAAAAGCATTTACGATACGAATAATAATGGCAAGGTGGATTTCGCTCAACAAGCGGATAGTGTAGCTTGGGCGGGGGTAGAGGGGAAGCCATCAGTGTTTCCTCCAGCGACGCATACACATGATTATCTGCCTAAAGGCCCTCTAACCTGGAATCAAATGAAGGGGGTGTAGGGGATGAGCTATGGCAACTCTTTATTCAGCGAATTATTGTATTCCGCAGATGAAGATTCGAATCATCCGGATGAAGTCGAGGCGCCTGATCTAATGCAGTATTTGCCGGATTATTATAAGGATGTCCGTGAAATAGAGAAGCTTCAGGAGACCATCGGGCTAGAAATTGGTGGACTGAAGGTAGGCACTATAGATGTACTGGATCAGGCGTTTGTTGAAACGGCAACGGTGAGCCTTGGACGTTGGGAAGCTGAACTTGGATTAAATATCGATTTATCCAAGTCATATGCCACACGCCGAGAGATGATTAAGGCGAAGCTGCGTGGAAACGGGACGACAACGCCGGAGATGATCCAGCGGACGGCATCCGCTTTTTCAGGTGGAGTGGTTGAAGTTAAGGAAGTGCCTGATGAGTATCGTTTTGAGATTCATTTTGTGAGTACACTGGGCATACCTCCGAATATGGCAGGGTTGATTCAAATTATCGAAGAAATAAAACCTGCGCATTTAGCTTATGAATTTGTGTTCAGCTATACCTGGTGGGACTCTGTTAAGGCTTTGACCTGGGAGAATGCTCACAGTAAAACATGGAACGAATTAAGAACTTATAGATAGGAGAGTGACACATGCAAATCACAGGAAATTTGGGATTAAAGAAGCCCGAGGGAACAGATATCGTTGATATTGCCGATCTGAACGGGAATATGGACATCTTGGATAATGCCGTTAATGGCAAGGTTGATAAAGTAACTGGGAAACAGCTGTCTACGAACGACTACACTACGGCGGAGAAAACGAAGCTGGCGGGGATTGCTACGGGGGCGAATAACTATTCGCATCCTAATCACACGGGGGATGTTACTAGTAATGGTGATGGAGTTACGGCTATTGCGGCTGGGGTGATTGTTAATGCAGACGTTAATGCTGCGGCTGGGATTGATGCCTTGAAGATTGGGACTGGCGTGGTCTCGAACACGGAGTTCGGGTATTTGGATGGGGTGACTAGCGGGATCCAGGGGCAGTTGAATGGTAAGGCGCCGTTGGTTACTACGCCTCAGCAGACTACCGCTGATATTACGTATTATGTGCGGACGGATGGGAATGACACAAACAACGGTTCAGCCAATACGTCAGCAGGGGCATTTAAAACAATCAATAGGGCTATCGGCATGATTCCTCAAGTTGTTAATCATACTGCATCTATAAATGTTGCATCTGGAACCTATGCCGAAGATGTGAGAATAAGCGGCAAAGTAGGCGGTGGTCATGTTCAATTTATGGGTACTTCTGTAACTATCCGCTCCTTCGTGGCTGAACGGTGCAATCGTATTGTTATAGACGGATTTTCTGCTAATACCACAACCTCAATGGGTTTTAATGCGTATGACGGCGGAAACATCGACATTAAAAATTGCTCCTGTGAAACTACCGCTAATTATCCGGGAATTAATATTGCAGGTCAAAACGCAGACATTAGAAATTCTTCGGTATCTGGACGGAACTTTGGAATAATAGTCGGAAGTGCTTCGATTGTTACATCACTCAATAACACGGGGCAAGCGAATGGCGTGGGTCTTTACGCTAGTCATGGCGGTTCAATCTATAAATATGGCTCACAGCCATCAGGAATAACTTCCGAAGGCTCATTAAATGGTATCATCACAAGTGGAGTTTTTAACCCATGGGGAGATAATACAACCACATCACGCCCGACCGCTGAAATGGGCCACACCGGGGCGGATCAATTCGCGAGCGCGGGTGTTTGGAATAAAGTATTATTCAACCTATCTCTATACAATATTAAAAACACTGCGAACGCAGCAAATAGTAGAATGGTAGCTCCAGAGACAGGAGTGTACTTGTTGAATGTTCGAGTAGCTATCTCTAACACGGGCGTGGGGAGAGGGGCTTTGGGGATCTTTGTGAATGGAATTTTAAATTCCGTAATAACAGAACAAACAAGTGATGCTATTCAAGTTGGTCTTTCACTGGGCGGTTCGGCACTTCTCCGTCTTGATGCGGGACAGTATATGGAAGTTTATTTAAACCCTATACAAAACGTTTCAATACCATCCAGTGACCAATATACGCATGTATCTTTAATAAGAATTGCATAAAGGAGGGTGAAAGATGAATATAGCACTAGCAATTATGTATCTATACCCATACGCTAATCCATTTCGTGACTTTGTCGTCCAAGACAATGGCGCTGAACCTGTATTGCACGAGGGAGCCGAAGAAAAAGGTCGTGTCCGATATGAGATCAAGCCGCCAGGCGAAGGAGAAGAACCCTTAGAGGGCGTACACTACTGTTACGGCATTGACTATAACCTACTGGTCGAGGGTGAACACTACGACCTTGTAGAGAGAGGCCCATACATCGCCGCCTGGAACCTAGACGTACCACAACCAACAGAAGTAGAACTCGAAGCAGCGTGGGAAGCCTACCTAGAGGCCGAAGCCAAAAAGCCGCCAGAGTTAAGCGAGGTTGAGCAACTGCGCGCAGAGAATATGGCTTTGCAAGATCGGCTACAAGACATCGAAGTCATTATGGCTGAATTACTCAGCATATAACCAAAAGGAGTTGAGTTGTAATCATGACTATGGATTCACTTACCGCAGCCAAAATCCGGCTGATGACTAATGCCTGCATCACTCGTTATGATCGTGAGGAAGGTCCGATAGAGGATATCATTTCTTCCTATAACATGCAGCCGGATAATGAGATTTTGGTAAAGGTGCAGATTATCGAAAAACGATCAGATATACCATTTGTTGAACATAATTCTTCTGAGCAATCATCAGCTATATAACTTGCACGCATTCAAACAGGAGCGTGTTTTTTTGTGCCCTCGGTACCCCGGGGGCTGCTTACGCATCAACATCATTACAGAAAGGAGCGGACGAATGGGCGAAGGGGATATTGCGCAATTGGAGAAGCTGCTGCCATTGGCGGATAAGTATGGGCTGGCTTATATTGTTGCTTTCATTTTGATGATCGTGCTGATGGTGTTATTGCGTGCGATTGTCAAAGGGAACCTTGTACCGCGAGAAATGCTGGATCGGGCAGAGGAGGATCGGGATCGTCTGCAAGCGATTTTGGATAAGGAGCGCTCAGAGTTTATGCAGCCCACACTGGACGTCTTAAAGAAACTGAAGATTGACCATACGGAAGACAGGGGGAGTTAGGAATGCTGTCACAATGGATTCGGCGGCTGCTTCTCCCCCGGCATGTTGATAAAGAGATGGAGCTCCGCAGAGCCTCTACCAGCGTTACACTGACCATAAGTCATTATAGAAATGTCTCCCAGGAAATTCAGGAGGAGATTGATCGCAACCGATTCGCCAAATATTTAGTTTATGATCGAGGGGATCATGATGCACATGATTGATTTTTTATTATTGTTGCTATATAGCACTACTGCAGCTTGCGGATTATACATCATTTATCGCCACAGGCAATATTTTTACGAACGACTCCAAAAAGGTGTGGTCAGCGTGTTTATGCTGGCTATGCTTTTTTTCTTAATGGCCTATACGTTCAATATGCTTGTAATTCTACTATTCCGTTTGGCAGGATTACTAGGAGTGGACACAGCAGCATGGCTAATTTGGCTGAACTATAGCTGGGCTATTGCTCAATTCGGTACAACAATCGGCATCATTATTTTGGCATCAATGACGCGTTCCGGGAGATACGATCAATTCATTTATTTGAAAAAGATAGACAGAGAAGAGGATCAACATGCTGACACTAATTCAGGTGGAAAATAAATCGACCTCACGTCTAACCAACCTACACCCCGTAGTCCGTTCCGCTGCTACTGCTCTAATCGAGCGCTGTTACAAACTCAACATCCCCATTCTCATTACGCAGGGTCTTCGCACAATTGCCGAGCAGGATGCTCTTTACGCACAAGGACGCACTAAGCCTGGAGCGATTGTCACCAATGCGCGTGGCGGGTATAGCTACCACAATTTTGGACTAGCCGTAGATTTTGCTCTTTTGCTGCCGAATGGATCGAGTGTGTCATGGGATATGCGACTGGACGGGAATAACAATCAGATTATAGATTGGCAGGAGGTTGTAAAAGAGGCTAAAGCACTTGGATTCGAATGGGGTGGCGATTGGACTAGCTTTAAGGATTACCCCCATTTTCAAATGGCGTTTGGGTTAACGCTCACTCAGTTACGAGCAGGGGCAAAGCCCTCAACATCCGCAGTGGAGGCAGCGTACAAAATCATCAATCGGAAGGAGGAGGAAACATTGAAGGGTGACGCAATAGCTGTCGTAAAGGTTAACGGAGTTAAGGTTGCAGATGGAGTGCTTGAAAAAGGCATTACCTACGTTCCCGTTCGTATTATTGCAGAAGCGCTAGGCGCACAAGTAGGTTATAATTCCGCCACTAGGACAGTTGAGATTAAAAGTACTCACTAAGGAGGTATCTATCATGGAAACTAGAGAGATTTTAGATGATGTTATGGCGTTTGCCTCTATATTAGCTGTATTCGTACTGGCGCTGGTTCAATTGGTCAAAAATAGTATCAACATCCCCCGTAATGCAGTCCCTGTCATCGGACTATTGATAGGCTTGCTCATCGGAGCGGCAGCGTATCCTTTTACTCAACTGGATATCGTTCTTCGCCTTTGGGCTGGAGGTCTGGCTGGTTTATCTGCGACGGGGTTGTTTGAGCTAGCATTTAAGGATCGCCCGGGGATGACGAAAGAGTAAATGGATAATAGGTACGAATCATAAAAAAGGGCTGTTCCAAAACGTCTGAATAGACCTAAGGAAGAGCCCTATTTTCTCCTAACGAGACTACATAGTTAAACTTTAGAACGAAAGCGTACTTCCAGGCAGCAAAGAGTACAGCCCTGCAAAACCTTCTCCTTCTAATATAGAAGTGACATGATCAATATGTGATTTGGGAGCATGAACGAGCACCGACCGGCGGCTGGGAACCGTTTGGAGCATTTCTCGAATGTCCGGTAAGCCTTGGTGGACTTTATAGCGAATTAATGAGATTGTACATCTCGTGTTGCTAGATTCTTCTCCCAAGGACCCTTTAACGAGACGGTGCCCGAAACTACCTGCCGCCAAATGTCCCGTGAAAATCACATGGTTGTCAGGAGAAGCAGAGAGCTGATGAAAGTACGCTTGTGCTTTTGCCGACTGCATCATTCCGTCATTGGTAAACACGATTGAGCTCTTGAGATTCAACAGTGCCTTTGCACGTTCCTCTGAATTAGATACAATGCACAAGTTCTTTCTATTAAGAAGCATATCAACGCGCTGAATAGCGCCCTCTTTCAGCCATTCGGTCTTATCGCTCAAACCTCTTAAAGGTGCTATGAGCTCTTCTTCGACGATCAGCTGATCATCCGGGAAACACTCGCTTGCCCATACGATTAATTCCTGGCTTCTGCCATGGATAGGCACCGGAAGTAGGATTGCCCCCCCTTTTTGCAGCGTGTTACAGATCGCTGACTCTAATTGCTGTAACTTTACAAGCTGCTCATCAGGATCCGCGCCGTATGCGGCATCGATAATAGATAGATCGACGGCATCTTTAGCTCCGGCTTCCATGATCGTTGGTGAATCTGCCATGAGCAGCAGCGACTCCTTCGTATAATCCCCTGAGAAAAATACGACTGTTCCGTCCCATTCGAGGATCAGCCAGACCGAACCTGCTAAATGTCCGCTTCGCCCCCATTGTACTCGAAGATTAGGGGCAATCCTCAGCCAAGTCTGAGGGGGGATATGCTCCTCTAAATACATGAACTCAATAGATTGTTTATCTATTTCTTCGTAAGGTAGTGATACAGACTGAGCTGCCACGTATTTATCCCATGCTTCGAAGTAATCGGGAAGCTGTTTAACGGTAGCTTTCGTTGTCCATACCTTACCTGAATATCCGTACTTATATAGTAGGGGAAGTGCTATGGAATGATCCTCATGCGCATGGGACAGAAACACGGCCTGCAAATGTGGGATGATGTCTGTGTCTAGCAGGGGGTATTCACCTGGGCCTTCTTTTTTGACACCACAATCGAGTAGGATACCAGATTGCCCATCTTTGTTCTGCAAAAGATAGGAGGAACGGCCATGCTCTCCGGCCCCTCCCCAAATCGTTAGTGTGCTCATCGTTGTCTCCGCTTTCTATCTGGGCTTAAATATTCTAATACTAGTAGTAATATAGTAGTAACGCCGACAGAGATTACTGCCATGGCCATCCCCATCGCCACTGCACCTTGTTCAAACTGGGCAAAAATATAGGTTGCCGAGGTCTGCATTGAAGGTGGAAGAATGAGTAAGGAGGCTACCAGTTCCCGATTGGAAATGGTGAAGGTCATCATCCATCCAGCCACCATCCCCGGAAGGATGAGAGGGAGCAGGATACGGCGGAACACATAAAGCTTGCTTCCTCCGAATACTTGTCCCGCTTGCATAAGGGAAGAATCGATCTGCCCATAGCTCGCTTTTACATACTGAACAGTATAGGGGATGAATAGTACAACGTAGGTTAGCACAACCATCCAGTAGGTATTATAGAGCGGAATAGGCATCCAGCGAGCATTCCATAGCAGGATTAGCCCTACTACAATTACAATTCCAGGAACTGTATTGGGGAGTAGACTGAATAGATCTGTAATTTTCTGCTTGAATGTAGCTCCTTTTCCTACAGTTAAGGCAAACCAAGTCCCAAGAATAACCGCGATACTGGAAGCAACGATGGCTAATGTGAAGCTATTCAATAAGGCCTCAAGACCTTGAGAACCCGGTGATAGCAGCTCTGCATAATGCTTTAAGGTTAAATTGCTCCAAGATACGCCTTCTCCTCGCAGCTTTAATAATGAGGCTGTTATGATTGAGAAATATGGAATGCCGATGGATGATAGCAGTAATAGAACGACATACCCCCAACTAAGGACCCCTACAATTCCCGTACTTCTATAACGTTTGGTACGCGTCCCTTTTCCGCCTATTAAGCGATAAGAGAAGCGGCTGCTTATTAGAGTCTGGATGTACCACATGACGAGACAAACTCCGAGCAGCAAGGAAGCTAGTGAAGTAGCTTTTCCAAAATCTATTGGCCAACTAGAGATATACTTATGAATCTCAGAGGTCAGAACGTAAAATCCGATCCTACGACCAAAGGTCGCAGGGGTACCGAATTCGGCAATCGTTTTGACGAAGATGAGAAGAGCTCCAAGCCCATAGCTGGATAACAGCAAGGGAATGATTACTCTTTTAAATCTGTAAAAGAACGGAGCGCCATGAACAGAGGCTGCTTCCTCCAGATTGCCCCCAATCTGCAAAAGCGCATTGCGCAGCAGCAAATATAGGAATGGGAAGAGATGCAGGCTCATGATCAGCACCATCCCTCCATAGCTAAAGAAAAATGGAGTCAGCACGGAGGATGTGGGCAGAAACTGTTCCATATACCCGCCTGTCTGCATAAACAACATCCAACCCATTGAACCAATGTATGGTGGAGTCATAAACGGGATAAGCAGCACAACATCCAGCCAGTTATGATGCCCTAAGTCCGTTTTAGCCATAATCCAGGCCAGAGGTAGTGCAAATAGCGTAGTTAGTAGAATAACGCTTACCCCGAGCCCGATAGAATTCAGCAGTACCTCAACCAGATCATGACTACTCATAATGGTTCGTAGTGGCGCGGCTATATCTAACTGCTCATTAGGATAGATACTGGTCCAAAAAATGAGCAGGAGTGGCAGCAGTACAAGCACTGTCAGTATAAATAAAGCAAGTCCGCCGCTCACCCATTTAAATGAGCGTAAAGAGTTAATATTCATTACGCTTATTTAAAAATTTGTGTGAAGGTCGAGGAAACTTCATCGCTGTGCTCGTTCATCCATTCCCATTTCACATCAAATGTCTTAATTTCATCGAGATTCGCACGATTCTCTGCTTTCACGTCGGTTCTGCCTGGCAATAAGTAGGCTTTAGCAACTAGCGCTTGAGCTTCATCAGATAGGAGATAGTCGATAAAAGCCTTAGCATTATCTACATTTGGGCTTGTCTTAATAATCGCAGCCGGACGAGGGCTGATCACTGTTCCTTCAGCAGGGTAGACGATATCTACAGGCTCACCGTCAGCTTTTGCCTTATAAGCCATATAATCTACACCTGAAGCAACGACGGATTTAGCGCCGGTAATAACTGGATCAAGTGCCTCTTGATTGGCTCCCGCCATCGCTACACCATTGCTTTTGTATTGTTTAAAAAGATCCCAGCCGCTGTCCCCTTTAGCGCTTAAATATCCAGTTACGAAATCTAGAGCCGAACCAGAAAGCGAAGGGTCTGGAATATTGACGGTTCCTTTCCATTCCGCTTTGGTTAGGTCATCCCATGAAGTCGGAGGTGTACTAACTTTTTTTGTATTGTAGACAATCCCCAATGCGGATGCGCTATAGCTGAAATAGTTTCCATCTGCAGTGTCTGACCAATCGCTTACGAGTTTATCTGCATTCACTGCTTCTTTATATGGAAGTAATAATCCATCGTTCTTCATCCCTTGCATAGACGGAAGGGAGGCAAGAACGACAACATCGACTACCGGATTAGACTTTTCTGCTTCCATACGCGCTAATATTTTTCCTGTAGTGCCTTGGAACATTTCGACCTTAACGCCGGTTTTGGCTTCAAATCCTTCCTTAATTTTATTGGCTAGACCTTCTGGACCTGCACTGTAGACGATAAGATTGCCACTTAGAGCTTTCTCTGTTGGTTGTGGTGCTTCAGTTTGAGTTGTAGTGTTAGCGTTTGAGGTTGGATTGCTTGCGTTAGCTGCAGGCGTGTTAGTAGAGCTACAGCCGGCAAGACTTGCTCCGATTATAGTTGTTAGAAGAAGTGTGCTAAGTCCTTTAGTGTTGTTCATTGGTTTCAATGTGAATGCCTCCCTAATATTTTTTGCATCTTGCTGCATGGAACAGCATCATACGAGCTATTCCATGCAGTGGACGCTTAATTCAGATGATGGATCTGGTGCTCAGAAGCGTAGACCTGGATCGTTTCTCCAACAGGTAGACGTTGATCATGATAAGCGGTCCAAGTAGTTCGGTTCTCCATGTCCAGAATGACCTCATAGCGATCACCCATATAGCTCACATGCCGAATCGTCCCCGTAAAAGGAAGAGAGGAAGCATCCTCCTGAGACCAACGTAAATGTTCCGGACGAAGCATTTGCTTATCGGGAACGATCCAGTTGGATTTTCCAATAAAATGGGCTACAAAAGGATGATTTGGTTTCTGATAAATCTCCTCAGGTGAACCTGTTTGTAAAATAGTTCCGCCTTGCATCACGACCACTTCATCTGACATAGACATCGCCTCGGTTTGATCATGGGTGACGTATAGAGCAGTAATGCCCATGTTCCTCACCAAGGAGGTTAACTCCAGCCTCATTTCATCTCGCAAGACCGCATCCAGTGCACTTAGCGGCTCATCGAACAATACGAGCTGGGGTCTAGTAACTACTGCTCTGGCAAAAGCAACCCGTTGCTGTTGTCCGCCGGATAGCTGATGGGGAAAGCGTAGCTCCAGTCCTTCCAGCTTTACGGAACGAAGGGCTTGTTGAACCCTAATCCGTAAATCCTTTTTCTGCTTAGAGGCACGAAGTCCGAAGGCGACATTCTCGAAGACAGTTAGATGCGGCCAGAGCGCGAAATCTTGAAAGACCATCCCAAAGTTTCGGCTATGGATAGGGCGGCTAATTCTTTTGTTCCCTGAGAAAATAAACTCGTCATCCATTAGAATTTCTCCCGCATCCGGTGTTTCTAGCCCAGCAATCAGACGGAGTAGTGTCGTCTTTCCACAACCTGAAGGACCGAGTAATGTCGTAAAGCTTCCAGCGGGAATCTTCAGATCTGCAGCCTTCAAGGCATGCACATCTCCGAATTTCTTTTCCAATCTGTGGATTGTAATTTCCTTCATCTCTATCTACCTGCCTGTTCTTAAGCTTGTTCTTAGTGTAAAGGTAAAGAATTCCCGCTATATTTGCTGAATGTAACTGTGATATTAACTTTTTTGCCGATTTATTTTAACATTCATAGAATTCTTCTATGGTACCGTTTAGGGAATAGGCAAGGGAGTGGATGATAATGAACCTTAATTTAATCAAGCTGGAAATCGTAGAACTGCTAAATAAACATAAAAAAATAACCACAGTGGCCGATAAACTTGGACTGAAGCAGCCCACCGTTACGTATCATTTGAAGAATTTAGAGCAGCAATTGGGGGAGAAGTTATTTGAATCCAGAATGGATAAAATGATTCTTACGGAGAGTGGGAAAGCGTTTCTTCATTATGCGACTAAAATCAATGCACTAGCTGCAGAAGCGGAGAGGGTTGTAAAAGAGTTCAGTCAGGCGGGGCGAGGAACGCTTAAGATTGGTGCCAGTTACGTTCCAGCTACTTATATTCTCCCAAAAATATTAGGGCTGTTTGGAGAACAACATCCGGGGATTACGATCTCTTTATCGGTTAAGCCTTCCCCTGTAATCAAAGAAATGCTGGCTAGTCATGAGATTGACCTTGGTATTTTGTCTACGGAATCTTTTTATTTGCCTGATCTGCATACTCAAGCTTTGTGTGAAGACGAGCTTGTACTTGTTTTTGCGCCATCTCACGAATTTGCCGCATTTTCTAATTTAAACCCGGCTATGATTGCTTCAGCGAGTTTTATATTACATGACAAGGAATCAAGTACACGCCAACTGACGGATAAATGGTTTGAGCGTGAAGGGAATGAACCCAGAACCTATATTCTGCTGGATTCACTGGAGGCCATAAAGCAATCACTTATGAGTGGAAAGTATGTTTCGTTTATCTCGCGGCTTGCTGTGGAGGACGAGGTGGCCAGAGGAAGATTGCTAATGCGCACCATTCCAGATTATAATTTTCAAAGACATATTTATTATTCGTATAACCGCGATCGTCATTATTCTCCGCTTATTGGCCTGTTCATCGATCAGATTCGAACACTCCGTATTTAAATACACATACTGAAGGCATTCTAGAGCCATTATATATAAGAAAGAATACATAAAATATAAGGACTGTATAAATTGAGAAATTGGTGTATAATCTTAATTACTGTGTCGCTTTACAGCACAAAAAAGTTGGAGATTTTCACGCGGTTTTATTGTATGATATGAGGAAAGCTTTAATAGAAGATATTTAGACAGACAATAATTAACACATTGATCCGGAAGAGAATGGGGGGAGCAGCATGACCGAACTTACGACTACCGTCAGCAAAAGCAACTCTAACAATCTGCTGCGACGGGACGTACGGTTCTTGGGGAACATTTTAGGAGAGGTCTTGGTTCACCAAGGCGGTAACGAACTACTAGAGATCGTGGAGAAAATTCGCGAAACCAGTAAATCGCTGCGCTCACTATTTTTACCTGAACTGCACAGTGAATTTAAGGAGTTAATCAATTCTTTGGATCCAGAGAACCGTCATCAGGTAATAAGAGCGTTCGCCATTTATTTTCAGCTCGTGAATATTGCCGAACAGAACCATCGGATTCGCCGCAAACGTGACTATGAACGTTCAGCTGGGGAGACAGTCCAACCCGGTTCTATAGAAAGCGCAATTAAAGAGCTTCGTGAACGTGATTTCTCTCATGAGGAAGTTAACGAGATTATTGCAGGATTATCTCTGGAACTTGTAATGACGGCACATCCTACGGAAGCTATGCGCCGTGCTATTCTCGATATTCATAAGCGGATATCTGATGATGTTATGGGTCTGGATAACCCTACTTTAACCTTCCGGGAGCGTGAACAGCTCCGTGAGAAGTTATTAAATGAAGTGATTACGTTATGGCAAACGGATGAACTGCGTGACCGCAAGCCAACAGTACTCGATGAAGTGCGCAATGGGATGTACTATTTCCACGAGACGATTTTCCATGTATTGCCGGACGTTTATCAAGAACTTGAACGTTGTCTGAGTAAATACTACCCAGGACAGAACTGGCATGTACCAACCTACTTGCGTTTTGGTTCATGGATTGGTGGAGACCGCGATGGTAACCCTTCGGTAACTTCAACAGTTACCTCACAGACTTTGCGTATGCAGCGTAAGCTGGCGATTCGGGAATATCAGCGGATTATGCGTGAACTCATGAAATATCTAAGCTTTAGCACTAGTATTGTTAAGGTAACGCCGGAGCTCATTGAATCCATCGAAGCTGATCGTGAGATCATCAATCTCGGCAAGATGGAAGAATGGCGCAATGACAATGAACCTTACCGTATTAAGCTTAGTTATATGATCTCCAAGACACAAAATGTTCTGGATGATGAGAAAAAAGATACTCTTGAGCGTTATTCTACACCTGAAGAGTTTATCCATGATTTGAACGTGATTGACCGCAGCTTACGGCATCACTATGCCGATTATGTGGCCGACACTTATATTAAGAAATTGATCCGCCAAGTGGAGCTGTTCGGTTTCCATACGGCGACACTTGATGTGCGTCAGCACAGTCAAGAACATGAGAATGCTATGACTGAAATTCTGGCGAAAATGAACATTACGCCGGATTACTCCAAACTGTCTGAAGATGAGAAGATTGAGCTACTGGAGAAGCTGTTGAATGATCCACGTCCAATCACTTCTTCTTATCAGACTTATAGTGA
This sequence comes from Paenibacillus sp. FSL R5-0345, assembly GCF_000758585.1. Classification (NCBI taxonomy): domain Bacteria; kingdom Bacillati; phylum Bacillota; class Bacilli; order Caryophanales; family Paenibacillaceae; genus Paenibacillus; species Paenibacillus sp. FSL R5-0345. Next base: position 6,061,586 of record NZ_CP009281.1, on the reverse strand, counting down.
GGGTACAGAGGAATGTCTTGCAGTGTACCGGACGATCTTCGCTTCGCAAGAAGAGTACGGCAAACAATGTATCACTAGTTATCTGATCAGTATGGCAGAAGCGGCAAGCGATATTCTGGAGGTTATGGTCTTCTCCAAAGAGGTAGGACTATTCCGCAAAGATAATGACGGTACAGTCGTATGTACGCTGCAAGCAGTGCCACTTTTTGAAACGATTGATGATTTGCATGAAGCACCACAAATTATGAATAGATTGCTCAGCATGCCTATCTACCGCGATGCAGTAAGAGCAATGAATGATTTGCAGGAAATCATGCTTGGATATTCAGATAGTAACAAAGATGGCGGCGTGGTTACCGCTAACTATGAACTGCGTGTTGCTCTGAAAGAGATTACAGCTACAGCCGATAAGTTCGGAATCAAGCTGAAGTTCTTCCACGGTCGTGGTGGAGCGCTCGGCCGTGGCGGCATGCCGCTTAACCGCAGCATTCTAGCTCAGCCAGCCTCGACGATTGGCGGAGGCATTAAGATCACCGAGCAGGGAGAAGTTATCTCCTCCCGTTATTCGATGCAAGGGATTGCTTACCGCAGTCTAGAGCAAGCGACATCTGCGCTTGTGACTGCAGCGATCAATGCGAGAATTCCACAAGCGGATTTATATGAAGAGAAGTGGGAAGAGATTGTTGCCCGTATCTCTGAAGTTTCGCTTCACAAATATCAGGATTTGATATTCCGTGATCCGGACTTCTTGACTTATTTCAAAGAATCCACACCTCTGCCTGAGGTTGGAGAGCTTAATATTGGTTCACGCCCTTCCAAACGGAAGAACAGTGACCGCTTTGAAGACTTGCGTGCAATTCCGTGGGTATTTGCGTGGACACAAAGCCGTTATTTGCTTCCAGCGTGGTATGCTGCTGGAACCGGACTGCAGAGTTTCTATGAGGGTAAGGAAGAGAATCTGAAGATAATGCAGCATATGTATGAGAACTTCTCATTCTTTACTACACTGATAGATACGCTGCAAATGGCTATTTCAAAAGCGGACTTGATCATTGCTAAGGAATACGCCAGCATGGGCAAGAACGAGGAAGCACGTCAACGGATCTTCGGCCAGATTGAAGATGAATTCAAACTGACCTCTGAGCTGATCCTGAAGATTACTGGGCAGCAGGATATCTTGGATAACGTCCCTGTGATTCAGGAGTCGATTAGACTCCGCAATCCTTACGTTGATCCACTTAGTTATCTGCAGGTTCAATTGCTATCTGAGCTTAGAGCGCTCCGTGAAGTCGATGGAGACGATAGCGAATTGCTTCGCGAAGTATTGCTTACTATCAATGGCATTGCCGCCGGTCTTCGAAATACCGGCTGATATAGTCTTAACACAAAAAGTCCGCCCTTTATTGGGGCGGACTTTTTGTGCTCTAGTACGAGTTGTTATGCTCATAAACTGTATATTGTGTAGGATTTTCTTGAAGAAATATCTCGGAGAAATGACGAATATGAATTTTTTTCCTACCAAGTAACCGAGATGTGGTCAGAGGTAATTGATAAGAATAATAAATTCTGGTGAAAGTGGGCATGGAGAAGGATTTTGGAACTGTAGGAGCGAATGCGATAGCCCGAAAGCTTTCCATAGGAAAGCTAGCATCGTAAGCATATGCTATCCTCAGATTTCGACCGCTATATGCGGTTTATAATCAGGAAATCAGAGGATAACAGCGACCGAAAGTCCAACATTCTTAGGAATGTCATTGGATTCACCCTATCTATTATTCCTAGAAATTAACTCAGTTTACAGAGGAGGTTACAATACAATCCTTGATTTTTATACAAACTTGAATTACGATTTAATTGCTTGTACCGTGGATATTTCAAAATAAATACCAAGGGCGGCAAGTCTGGGGGAGTTAACAGGTGGAGAATTTGGAAGGCAGATTGACAAAGCTCGCCTTAAAAGGCGACCAAAGGGCATTTGCCGAGCTTGTGGAACTATATAAAGACAAAATATATCATCTGGCGTACCGGATGCTGAACAATCGCCATGAGGCGGAGGATATTGTTCAGGAGACTTTTTTGCGTGTATATAGAAACTTGGATCGGTATGATGATAAACAGAAGTTCTCTACCTGGATTTACCGGATTGGAACGAACCTCTGTATTGATAGATTACGTAAACGGAAACCAACCTATTCGCTCGATGCAGAAATGAACGATCAGGAGGGCCTTGACGGCTATTCATTGATTCCAAGTGATAATGTGACACCTGAGACGGAATTACTGCTCTCTGAGACGCAGGGGCTAATCTATGAGGCGATTGACAGTCTGCCTGTGAAATACAGGTCTGTGATGATTCTTAGATACCTGCAGGATTTATCACTTCAGGAGATCAGTGATGTGCTCGACATGCCTGTTACCACGATTAAAACGCGCGTTCACCGCGGTCGTGAATTTTTGCGTAAAAAATTAGGCCCGAAAATGTAATAATTGATTTTTTTTATGAAACATCTTTTGAAGAGCAACGTATGTAAGTTAAGCAAGTCTTATGTGTCCTGACCCTTTGTCTTAGGATAATTAAATAGCACTCATGAAAGGATTGGCTCCTATGGAATGCAAACTGGCCGTCTCTATGATGCACGATTACTTGGATGACGACTTGCCCGAACAGCAGCAGAGGGAATTGAAGGAGCATCTTCTATCCTGTCCAGATTGCCGTGCAAAGTTTAAAGAATTAGAACAGACAGATATGTTGATGTTCTCCCTTATGCATCAGAATCCCGTCGCCTCAGATGATCTTGTGAGCCGGATAATGAGTTCATTGCCAAAGTCCAAGAAAGAAAAAGCTTTCATTACCTGGATCAAGAGGCACCCTGCACTTACAGCGGCATCTCTGTTTCTTGTCGTAATGCTAATGAGCACCGTAACTTTTTGGAGTCCAGATAGACAACTTGTAGTTAGAGGAGTAGATCTGGATCAAGTGGTCATCAAAGGGGATACTGTAATCGTACCTTCCGGCAAGATTATTACCGGTGACCTTACCATAGAGAATGGTAAAGCACAGGTATATGGGGAAGTGAACGGTAACGTAACAGTTATTGACGGCTCTTTGTATCAGGCTTCAACGGCTCATATTTCTGGGCAAGTCAAAAGCATAGACCAAGCAGTAAGTTGGCTCTGGTATAAAGTGACGAACATGTTCTCTGAAGTTGCCTACCGTTAATGCGGGCAGTGGTTACCTTGAGCTGGAATATTATTTTGCGCCTCTTTTTCCGGAAAGATGGCGCTTTTTTGTTGCCTTAATTTAGAAAATTTAGAAAATGCGTGAGGCACTAAACTTGCAACTGGAGCCCGAACGTTATAACCTAGATATGATATAGATCTAACAGACATTTTACATAAACCCAGCTAATATGAAATGACGGGGGTTTTAGGCAATGAGTTATTTTACAGATTTAACATGGAAAGACTCCATTAAAGATATAATTGATATCTTGATCGTCAGCTACATTATTTATAAAGTGCTTAATATGGTGCGCGGAACTCGAGCGATTCAACTGCTAAAGGGGATTCTCGTACTGGTTTTGATTTGGGCTGTGAGTACCATCCTAGATCTCTATACGCTCAAATGGCTAATGAATCAAATGTTTACATTCGGGGTGCTGGCGGTCTTTATCATTTTTCAGCCGGAACTACGAAGGGGACTGGAGCAGCTTGGACGAGGCAGATTTTTCGGACGGGCTGGGGAAAGTGATGAAGAGCTCAGTAAATTAATTGGCGAAGTCATTAAAGCCGTAAATTATTTATCACATAGAAAAATAGGGGCATTAATCGTATTCGAGCGAGAGACAGGCCTCAATGAATATACGGAATCGGGTATCGCGATGCGTTCTCTAGTCAGCTCGGAGTTGCTGATTAACATCTTTATTCCTAACACACCTCTGCATGACGGAGCCCTTATTATGCAAGGAAACCAGATTGCCGCCGCTGCTTGTTATTTACCTTTGTCTGAGAACCCTTTTATTAGTAAGGAACTGGGGACACGGCATCGTGCAGCTATAGGGATCAGTGAGGTTGCGGACTCTGTGTCTGTCATTGTCTCAGAGGAGACAGGACAGATTTCTCTGGCCATCAATGGTCAAATTGTGAGGGACATTAAAGAAGAATCAATGATTTCGAAGCTCCATCAAGAGCTAAGTGTAAGTTCATCGCTGAAGGAGAAAGGTTCAACTTTCTGGAAACGGAAGGGGGACAAAAATCATGGATAAGTGGATGAGCAATAACAATTTCAATAAGATTCTTGCCCTTGCGTTTGGGATTATTCTGTTTACAATGGTTCGTGTCGACACAGCACCTGTTGGACAGACCACGGTCGATACTAAGTCGAAGATTATTGAGAATGTAAAGATCGAAGAGGTCGGTCTAGATAAAGATAAATATGTGCTGGAATACAAGGATGTAGATAGTGTCAGTATGGAGGTTAAGGGGAAGAACTCTGATATCTCCTTTCAGTTCTCGGACGACTATAAAGTGACTCTTGATCTAAGTAAGGTTGAGCCTGGAGATAATACGTTGCCACTCTCTTATTCATTACCTAGAGGTGTAACGCTCGTCAGAATGACTCCTAAAGAGGTCAACGTACATGTAGAGCTGCGAAATACAAAGTCTTTTCCCATAACCTTGGTTACCAAGGGAGAACCAGCAGCGGGTTATCAATTGGGCACCCCTGTCATGCAGCCTACAGATACTGTTGAGGTTACGCTTCCTGATAATGAGTTAAGCAAAGTGGTAAAGGTACAAGGCACCATTGAGCTAAATGGGGAGAATGAAACCTTTAAAGAGAAGAAATTGAAGCTGCACGCTTATGATAGTGAAGGAAAAGAAGTGAAGGACGCTGTAATTGAACCAGCTACCGTATCGGTGGAATTGCCAATTACTTTGCCTTTTAAGAGCCTGCCACTGGATATCGGCTTTACCGGTCAACTTCCAGATTCTCTCGTCTTATCGAATGTGACACCAGAACTGGAATCAGTTGTTGTATATGGTCAAGCAAATGCATTAGCTGCTTTATCAACCTATGAAGCAAGTGTCGATCTTAGCGCTATAGATTCTGCAGGAACGAAGCAGCTGAAGGTAGATCTGAAGCCTCCGGCTGGAACTGAGAAGGTCATGCCTGAAACTGTGAATGTTTCATTAACGATTTCAGAAATTGCTGAACGGAAGGTTGACGCTGTACCCATCAAGTTACAAGGTGTGGGTGATGGGCTAGAGGGAAGTATTGTTAATCCATCAAGTAAGGATATAGACCTTACCTTAACGGGTGCACCTAATTTGTTAAATCAACTAGATAAGAAAGATTTAAGTGTTGTGGCAGATGTGACTGGCCTTACTGCCGGGACTCATGAGGTTTCTTTACGGGTATCACTGCCCAAATTCATTGCACTGGCTAATTCAGGCGTGCCTCTTACCGTGACTGTGCAACTACTATCACCTGCAACGCCGGTGCCTACACCTCATCCAGATACGGGGAGTGTAACTACTCCTGAGCCAAGCTCTGAGCCTGTTATAGGCGATGAGGGAGCCACTGAGAAGCCCACCCATAGTGGAGAGGCTGGTGGGGGGACAGCAACGCCTGACCCGACAGATAGCAATCCAGAGAATAACGGCACAGCTAACACAAGTGCGAATTCCGAAAATCCTGTAGGTACAGGGGGAACATAACCTTTTATTGAAATACGTCTTTTAGGATATGTCCCAAAGGTACACCAAAATAGTATTCAAGTCATATGATAGAACATTAAGCTAATGTAGCGTATTCAAAGGAGAAAAATAATGGGGAAGTATTTTGGAACTGACGGTGTGCGGGGAGTAGCGAACCGTGAATTAACAGCAGAAATGGCCTATAGCATTGGTCGTTGCGGTGGATATGTACTAGCGGGTAACGTGCATAAACCAAAGGTTGTCATCGGAATGGACACACGTATTTCCGGTCCTTTGCTTGAATCGGCTCTTATTGCTGGTTTGCTGTCTATTGGAGCAGATGTAATCCGTATAGGTGTAGTGAGTACGCCTGCTGTTGCCTATATTACTAGATTATTAAAGGCCGATGCAGGGGTAATGATTTCTGCATCACATAATCCGGTTGAAGATAATGGCATTAAGTTCTTTGGCGGAGATGGTTTCAAGCTTACGGATGAAACTGAGCTGCGTATTGAAGAGCTTATGGATGCTGAGGTAGATGAATTGCCGCGTCCTATCGGTTCAGGTTTAGGCATGGTTACGGTTGATAATGATGCTAAGTACCTCTATTTAGAATATTTGAAGACTACAATTTCTCAGGATTTTAAAGGGGTCAAGGTCGTACTCGACTGTGCTCACGGCGCAGCGTATGAACTTGCACCAAGATTGTTCAGAGAGCTTGGCGCTGAGGTTATTTCTATTGGATCTGAGCCTGATGGCTTGAATATTAATGCTGGATTTGGTTCGACACATCCAGAGACTTTGCGTGAAGAAGTATTGCGTCAAGGAGCGGATTTGGGGCTTGCTTTTGACGGAGATGCTGACCGATTGATTGCGATTGATAATAAAGGTGATGAAGTTGACGGAGACTTTATCCTTTGTATTTGCGGGGATGCAATGAACCGTGCAGGCAAGCTAAAAGATAGTACAATTGTATCAACGGTTATGAGTAATATTGGATTCTACAAAGCTACCGAGAAATTATCTCTGAACACTGCTAAAACAGCTGTAGGTGATCGGTATGTGATGGAAGAAATGCGCCGTGGCGGCTTTAATCTAGGTGGAGAACAGTCTGGACATGTTATCTTCCTTGATTATAATACTACAGGTGATGGTATTCTGACGGCTATTCAGCTGGTAGATACACTTATAGCTTCAGGTAAGCAGCTTAGTGAACTCAAAAGCATGATGACAAAGTATCCGCAAGTACTGGTTAATGTTCGTGTTCAGGATAAGACCAATTATCCTAACAACCAGGCTATCGAAGCGGCTATCGCTGAAGTAGAAGGCAAGCTAGGCGACAATGGCCGTGTGCTTGTACGTCCGTCCGGTACGGAGTCTCTAATCCGCGTCATGGCAGAGGGACCTGATAAAGCAGATCTAGATCTTTATGTGAATCAAATTGTAGAAGTGGTTCAACGCGAATTGGTATAATTCATTCCCATAACTATATAGCCGGTGTAGTGAGCGAGATCAATTCGGACTCATTACACCGGTGTTTATCACTTTTAGGCCGGATCCAATGAACAGGAATTGGAAATTTGGGTTGGTGCAGCATTGCCAAAGTACTACAAGGTGCATATAATAGATTAAGTGTCATTCTAGAAGGAAAGCGGGGATTGTGAGGTTCGCAATAGCAAGCGCCAGAGCTTGGTCGAGCGCGGGGGAGAAGGGAAAGCTGCTACATAGCTATGTAGACAAGGGCTTGAACGGATCACGGCAGACGTAAGCTGACGAGGTGGAGGTGTTCGAAATGTTCGGCGGGGACCTCCCGGTGATGCACCAGAGCCGTAAATGGAGACGGAAAATGGAAGGGCGACCTTTCACACAACGTTTTCATGTGTGCATAAGAAATATAAAAATTCATGTGTGCGCGCATCGTAAAGAAACACGGTAGTTCTGCCACGGCAGAGAAGAAGGCTGTGCATTTCATGAACATAAGATGTAAGTGACAGTTTATTTTGTTGATCCAAAATACAACAGAATATTTGCTTTTTCTCAAAAACATGCCGCACGGCACGTTTCTTTCCTTATGCCGCCACATTACGATAACTCGGACGGGGGAAATAATAATGTGTGGTATTGTAGGATATATTGGTAATCAGAATTCGCAGGGGATCTTGGTTGAAGGATTGAAGAAGCTGGAGTATCGGGGATATGATTCTGCTGGTATTGCTGTATTTACTGGGGAAGGACTGCAAGTAGTGAAAGCACAAGGCCGTTTGGCGAATCTGCAGTCGAAGCTGGAAGGCAGTCCACTGGCAGGTAGCGCCGGTATCGGACATACACGCTGGGCAACCCACGGTAAACCATCCGATGAGAATTCGCATCCACATACGGATAACAGCATGAAGTTCTCGGTCGTTCATAACGGTATTGTTGAAAACTATCTGGATCTGAAAGAAGAGCTGATTGCTGGCGGATGCCACTTTGTCTCCGAAACAGATACAGAAGTGATTTCACATCTGATTGCTCGTGAATATGATGGGGATATCGTGAAGGCTGTGCAAAAAGCGATTACCTTCATGCGCGGTGCGTTTGCATTAGGTGTCCTGACTGAATATGAACCAGATAAATTGGTGGCTGTGCGTCAAGCGAGCCCGCTCATTATCGGTCTTGGCGAAGGAGAAAACTTTATCGGGTCAGATATTCCTGCATTGCTTGAGTATACCCGTAACGTATATATTTTGAACGACGGCGAAATGGCAGTCCTGACAAGAGATGCTGTCGAACTGATGACGATTGAAGGCAACTTTATTTCTCGGGAAATGATTACTGTCGATTGGGATGCAGTTACCGCGGAAAAAGGCGGCTACGAGCATTTCATGTTGAAAGAGATCCACGAGCAGCCTAAGGCTTACCGCGACACTATGCGTGGTCGTATTAATGCCGAAGGCAACAAGGTTGTTTTGCCAGAGTTGAACATGACGGAAGAACAAATCAAGAACATCCGTAACATCCAAGTTGTTGCTTGCGGAACGGCATACAACGCTGGTGTGGTAGGACGTACTATGATCGAATCTTTGGTTCGTATTCCGGTTGAGAATGATATCGCATCGGAATATCGTTACCGTTCACCAATCGTGACACCAGAAACTTTGGTTATCGTTGTTAGCCAATCCGGTGAGACCGCGGATACATTGGCTGCTCTGCGTGAAGCGCAAGCTAACGGTGCACATGTATTGGCGATCACTAACGTAGTGGGCAGTTCTATTGCTCGCGAAGCGAATGATGTGTTGGTAACTTTGGCAGGTCCTGAAATTGCAGTAGCCTCGACCAAAGCCTATACTTCACAATTGGTTGCCTTCGGATTGTTTGCTCTTTATTTAGCTGAAGTTCGTGGTACACAAACCGAAGCACAAGTGGCTAAGATTCTAGCAGCTATGCAAGCTCTACCAGAGCAAGTGGAAGAGATCCTGGCTCAAAAAGAAGCGATCAAAGGTTATGCAGAACAAATTTCTGAGCACAAAAACCTTTTCTTCATCGGCCGCGGCGTAGACTACGCTGTTGCTCAAGAAGGATCCTTGAAGCTGAAAGAAATCTCTTATATTCACTCCGAAGCTTATGCCGCAGGTGAATTGAAGCACGGTACGCTGGCTCTAATCGAAGAGGGCGTTCCGGTTATTGCCCTGGCAACTCAGGAAGCTGTGCTTGAGAAGACTGTGAGCAACATTAAAGAAGTGAAGGCTCGCGGCGCTGACGTGCTTGCGATCACTCATCAAGAGCATTTGACTGACCTGCTTAGATCAGTGGATCAAGTGTTTGTGATTCCTAAGACACTGCCAATGCTGACAGCAGCGTTGTCCGTAGTACCTCTGCAATTATTGTCTTATTATGCTTCTCTTGCGCTGGGTCATGATGTGGATAAACCACGTAACTTGGCGAAGAGTGTTACTGTGGAGTAGGGTTTGTTGGGAATAGACAATGTGTGTAAATGTCTGGTGATATCATAGTTGTGAAATTGACATTAAAGTTTTGAAATAGACATTAAAGTTGTGGAATTAACATTATAGTTGTGAAATAATGATTGGTATCCGGTAATAAAAAAGTGTGTGTCATGACAATAAGGTTTTGTTCTAAACAATAAAGTTTTATGCTTAATTTAGAAAAACTATAGTTAAACAGTCATCTAAGACTAAATTAAATACTTCATACTAACAGTCCTGAAGAAGTACTTACCTTCCTCGGGACTGTTTTTTTATTTATATAGGAGGTGAAAGAGTGAAAACTCTTGGTGATAAAATAAAAAACATCAGAAAAATCAACAAACTGAGTCAGGTCAAACTTTCGTTTTGATTGGTATTTCCCAGGGTACATTGAGTGAATTGGAACAAGATAAGTACAGCCTTCGTTGGAAGCTGTTATGGCAGTAAGAAAAAATTTCGATTTTAATGTAAAATGATTATTATTTTGAAATAATATGGTTTTCGATAACAATAGACTTTACTATGCGAGACTATAACAAAGAAGAATCGAAATAATAAATACACTTAGGGGATTAAAGTCAGAAGATAAAGAAGAGAATAAGTATATAATAGATTTGAAATTATACCGTTATAAAAAGGATGAATTCGGATTAGCATCCTAATTCCTTCATTGCTGGTTCCGGACCGTGATTTAGCTATCCTTCAGCAGACATTGCAATTGCTTTTGTTTCATGAACTGTTCCATATGGATGCTCAGGCGGTGCATAGATAACATAAATTTTAAGGGGACTATTCCCTGTATTGGTTATATTGTGCCATTTTCCAGCAGGTATCATAATTGCATAGTCATCATAGGCCATCACTTGGAAATCCAAATTATCTTTCCTATCACCCATTTGAACAAGTCCCTGACCTTCTTCTATACGTATGAATTGATCAGTTGTCGGATGGACCTCTAATCCGATATCATCGCCAATATTGATACTCATCAAAGTCACTTGAAAATAATTCCCTGTCCATAATGCGGTCCGGTAAGTATTGTTTTGCTTTGCTGCCTGGTCAATATTTATTACAAGTGGACATTGTCCATAATCTCTTAAATTCATTATCTCATAGGGATTACTATTGGTATTATTCCAATTATATTGAGGATGATAACCCTGATAGTTTTTATTCTTGCTGTTATGCATAGGATTATGCCAGTGATAGTGATGACATGATTTATGATACATACTCATTCTCCTCTTTAGATTTAGTGTTTACTTTTATCATATGTAGTTGCCTATATAAAGGAGTGCAAAACCTAAAAATATGGGCAAGAGCCTAAATGATGACAAGACAAACTAGATGGAGAAGTCTTGTAGACATCCTAATTTAATTCTTCGCCTATCCTACAAAGTCTGCCTCTCAATACTAAACACATCCGAGCGAAAATCAGGATAGACCTCTGAAATTCGCTCGGATGTGTTTGTATACCGTCCAGTTCTAACATATTTCACTTCAGGGTAGATGTATTTAGTGTGAACAATCAATATGATTTTTTCATGAAGAGATGAAAAGAAAATGCTGAACTGGAGTAATAACACCTTATTCAGAAATTAATTAGATCGAAGTAATGTATGAGTTCAATGTTCATTATCGATCACCGAAGTCAATTAGTTCTCTAAATACCGGTACAAGGTGGATTTGCTGATTCCCGTTTGTTCTTTAATCTCAGTGAGTGTATATTTTTTGGACTGATACATAAAGATCGCTTTCTCCACGTTTTCATCAGCTTTTCGGGGGCGCCCGGGAACATTCCCCTTTTGCTTCGCTTCAAAGAGTCCTCTTTTGGTTTTTTCGCTAATCACATCACTTTGGAACTCTACCAGGTGCTTCACAATATCACTAAATGAATACCCTTCAGATTTGCTGGTGTCTATATTTTCCGTTATGGAGTAAATATAAGCCTGCTGACTGTCCAGAACCTCAAGCAGCTCCACAAGGTGGCGGGTGGAATCCGCAAAGGCAAATAGTTTAGCAACTATGATGGTATCTCCAGGATTTAAATTGCTCATCATATGGTTAAGATGGGTTCGCCGCTTCGCTGAGGCGTGTTCTTCAACAATAACGGTATCACATGAGAAAGAGGTTAACATTTGTGTTTGTGCTTCGTAATTCAAATCGTCTTGATAAGGTCTCATATATCCAATACGCATTTTGTACGCTCCTTACTTTATAAACCTGCCGTTATCATACCACAAAATTTTGTTTCTAAAAGGTTCCATTATGGGAAGATTGATGCTAAACTGTTTGTAGAAAACCGGCCTGTCATCTTTAAGATTACAGTGCCGAAAAATAAGAGGTGGGAAACAGAGTGATTGAGAAACTAAAACAAAACTGGTTTTTTAATGTGAAGGGAGATGTTCTGGCAGGGATAGTCGTGGCATTGGCGCTGATTCCGGAAGCCATCGCATTTTCGATTATTGCCGGTGTTGATCCTATGGTTGGCCTTTATGCGTCCTTTTGTATAGCGGTCATTATTGCTTTTGTAGGCGGTCGGCCAGGTATGATATCGGCAGCTACAGGAGCCATGGCATTGCTTATGGTTCCGCTAGTCAAGGAGCATGGGCTTCAGTACCTGCTTGCAGCAACGATACTGACTGGAGTGATCCAGCTCGTGTTCGGTGTTCTCAAGATTGCCAGGCTGATGAAGTTTATTCCGAGACCGGTTATGATTGGGTTTGTCAACGCTTTGGCTATCCTGATTTTCATGGCCCAGGTACCACACTTCTGGGGAATTAACGGGATGACGTATGTTTTTGTCGGGATCACGTTAGTCATTGTATATGTTGTTCCCTTATTTTTCAAGGCGGTTCCTGCTCCGCTGATTGCCATTCTTGTATTGACGGTAATAGCCATTTTCACGGGGGTTAACCTGAACACAGTGGGGGATCTCGGTATTATTAAGCAAGAGCTGCCATCCTTTTTTATTCCTGATATTCCGTTTAATTTGGAGACACTGAAAATCATCTTCCCGTATTCCATTGCACTGGCTATTGTCGGCCTGCTGGAATCGCTGCTAACCTCTTCTATTGTGGATGATATGACAGGAACGGACAGCAATAAGAACCGGGAGGCCAGAGGTCAGGGAATCGCGAATGTAATCAACGGTTTCTTCGGCGGTATGGCTGGATGCGCTATGATCGGGCAATCGGTGATTAACGTCAAATCAGGCGGAAGAGGAAGGCTATCAACTTTGGTGGCGGGCACGTTCCTGATGTTCTTGATTCTTGTACTAGGCGATTGGGTGGTGCAAATTCCAATGCCTGTCCTGGTAGGCATTATGATTATGGTATCCATTGGTACTTTTGACTGGTCCTCGTTTACTTACCTGTTAAAAGCCCCAAGAACCGACGCAGCGGTGATGCTCGTAACGGTTATTATCGTGGTGGCTACCCATGACTTGTCCAAAGGTGTCATCGCCGGGGTGATTTTGAGTGCGGTCTTCTTTGTATCCAAAATCTCCAATATTGAAGTCCGGAAACGCGTGGAAAAAGCGAAAACCATATTCGAAGTCGAAGGTCAGCTGTTTTTTGCCTCTGTAGACGGCTTTGTGGATACCTTTGACTTCACAGTAACGGATTCCGATATTGTAGTGGACTTCTCAAACGCTCATATTTGGGATGACTCAGCCGTTGGAGCGATTGACAAGGTAGTCATTAAATACCGGGAGAACAATAACAGGATTGAAATTAAAGGATTGAATTCTTCAAGCCAAAAGATCGTTGATAAACTGGCTGTTTATAATGATGCCAATGCAAAGTTAAGTGCCCACTAATTTGACTTCAGGAGTGAATGAAGGATGTATAACCGGATCGTATTAGCTGTAGATGGGTCAGAGAATTCGCTGAGAGCGACCAAAGAAGCGGTAAAGCTGGTATCTTTAACACCAGGCTGCCAGATAGATGTGATTAGCGTTGCCGACTTCTCTAAATCGAAGAGTGAAATTCTGCATACCCAAGGCAGAGAAGAGCTAGAACTCAAAAGACGGCAAAAGCTGGCGCTTGTCGAAGAAATACTGAAGCAAGGAAATGTTGCTTATAAATTAAAGATTCTGCATGGAGAACCAGGCCCGACAATCATTGAATATGCCAATAAGGAAAAAGTGGAGATGGTTATCATTGGAAGCCGGGGATTAAATGCGCTCCAAGAGATGGTTCTAGGAAGTGTCAGCCATAAGGTTGTAAAAAGAGTGCATTGTCCTGTAATGATAATAAAATAGCAAAAGCTTGCTTTTACCTAAAATTAAAGATCCATCCCCGACGAGTGTCGAGGTTGGATCTTTTGATTCTGGAATCAAGCCGATTAATGGAATAAATCTTCAAGGATCACAAGTACTAACGTTACGCGTTAATCTCCAAAAAAACGTCCAATGGTTTCGTCTAGATTTTCAATGCGTTTTTTGCTTATAATCACCTACTTACTTTAAGTAAAGAGAATAAATATCAAGAACGTTATTCAAGCCATCCAACAATTCTTTAACTTCTGTACTTTTCTCTGGGTCAGCACACTGATCTGAGTAAGTATACGTTATTGGATTTATAGAAATGAGAGGGGTTATAAAATAGTTATCTGAAAGTTCAAATGTTATATTAATCTTTTCAATTTGCTTATTATACTCCATGGAGTTTAGGCATTTTCCTTTGATAATCTGATCTATGGTAGCTCGGGAGATGTCTGTTAGTTTAGATAAAGACAATTTGGAATAACCTTTCTGCCGAAGGAAGGTTACCAAGTTTTTAGCAATTATTTCACGGTGATCAAAAAAATTTAAGCTCATGTTGTAACACCTCATTTATCATTCGATGAGAATATCGGCTTTACTTACACAGAAAGTAGTTGATAGACAGACCTATTCAAAGCAGAGATATGATTATATTTTTTGTTGATTACAACAGTTTTTCCATAATCAACACATCTATAAAAGCTCCATCCATAACTCCTTGTTTCTCAAAAACTCCAACCTGCCGATAGCCCCTTTTTTGATATAACATTTGACCTGCTTGATTGAATGGAAAGGTAAATAGTACAATTTTATAAAATTCTTGTTCCAGTGCAGATTTTTCCAAGACTTCTAGGAGGGTATTTCCTATACCTTGTCCACGAAAGTGACGATCAATATAAATTGAGAGGTCTGCAACACCGTTATAGGCGCACCGATGGGAATAGGGGTTAAGAGAGGCCCAGCCTATCACCTCGTCTTCTCTTACAGCTACTAAAATGCTGTAGCGACCTCGGTGATTTTGGAACCATCCCTCCATAAAAGCCGAATCTTTTTCCTCGGTTTCAAGTGTAGCAATCCGATCTTCGATACCCTGATTGTAAATCCGAAGAATACTTTTCAAATCCTGTAATGTTGCATGACGAACGTTGAGTGTAGACATATCTGAACACTCCTTCTGAATTTAAGTCATTTGCTGATTTATGGTTGTAACTACCGTTGCTCTTTGTGAAGGAGAGATAGGGTATGCGTCTTCAATCATTAGCATCAGGTGTCTATTTAAACCTCATAAATAGTATAATTCTAAAAGTTGCAAAATATAATTGGAAAAATTCAGATTGCCAAATCAGGATTATAGAATAATTATATACTGTTGTTTTACATTGCGTTAACACAAAGTACGATTTAAATATAACAATTTAATTATATAATTATATACAAATAGAAAGGGGCTGAGAAGATGCAACAACCAATTCGTCTTTATTTTCTTTGTATCCAGAATCGTTGCCGAAGTCAAATAGCCGAGGCTTTTGCCAGACATTATGGTGGTAATCATGTGGTCGCTGAAAGTGCCGGACTTGAATCCGGAGATATCCATCCATATACCATTGAAGTCATGAAGGAAATAGGAATTGATATTTCAAACAAAAGCTCAAAAACAATTGATATGAAAACGTTTATGCAATCGAAAGTCATTATAAAGTTATGTGAACAAGTCAATGAAAAATGTCCAATCGTTCCCTTTGCCATCAAAAATATTCAATGGAATGTTACTGATCCGCTAACACTTAACGGCCATCTGGGAGACGTAAGAGCTGCAAGGGACGAAATTCAACAGAAAGTTATTGCACTATTGAAGGAAATGAACATACCAGTTAACGAATAAAAATCTTTATCGATATCGGGTGTAGTATCATCGTATATTCAGTTGTGGACATGTGGATGAACAATTTAAAAGAAGTGGTTTATTGAACGATTATCCAAGACAAATCATTAGAATATATAGATGTTCTTGAATTAAGCTAATGTACCTACAGAAATAGCCTTTCTTGATTTTGAAGGAATCAAACAATAATATATGATTATATATTATTTTGTTCGTATTCTTGAGGGGACTGTGTATATGTTCGATATGGAAATGGCTGAAAAACTGAAATTATTAGGTGACAAAACCAGACTCACAATAATGGGACTACTGAAAGATAAAGAATGGTGTGTGTGTGATCTAGCGGGAATCTTAGATATGACTCAGCCCAATGTCAGCCAGCATTTAAGGAAATTAAAGGCGCTGGGAATGGTTAAGGAAAGAAGACGTGGACAATGGGTATACTATTCACTTGATATGGATGATAAACCCTTTATTCAAACCGTTCTAGATACCTTACCCGATACTCAGACGTTGCTGTCTTTGTTAAAAGAGAACTATACTGAAGCTGATTGTGATTAATCGAATGATTTAATTTCACAAAGGACTAAGCAGATGCTGATTTGTATATTACCTATTGCTTATATAAGCATATGGTTATATAATGATGGAGGAAAAGGAGGAACGGAATATGAGTTTTTCTCTAGATGATTTGGATGAAATATCATTGGTATTAAAGCTTTTGGGGGATAAAACGAGGCTTACCATGATGAAACTGTTGGAGAAGCAAGAATGCTGTGTATGCGAACTTGTCGAAGTTTTCAAAACGAGTCAACCGTCTGTCAGTCAGCATTTACGCAAACTAAAGGATGCAGGTCTGGTAAAGGAAAATCGGAAGGGTCAATGGATTTTTTATTCGATCAATTCTAATAGTAATCATAATGAGTTAATTCAGAAATTGCTGAACTTTGTTCCTTCACAAGATCATGAATTGGAAGAGCTCGATAAGAAAGGTCTTAGAATTTCTTGTAATTAATATACGTACAAGGATCTAAGTGATAAGGAAAACTTATCAAAGGAGATTGATCACTATGAGTCAAAGAGAAAAGAAGTTGTCTTTCTTGGATCGTTATTTAACCTTATGGATCTTTGCGGCAATGGGAATTGGAATTTTGATCGGCTTTTTGGTGCCAAGCTTTTCGGAAAGTTTATCGAAGATGCAGGTAGGATCGACTTCAATTCCTATAGCCGTGGGATTGATTCTGATGATGTATCCACCGCTAGCTAAAGTGAAGTTTGAGAAACTGGGAAGAGTATTTAAGGACTGGAAAGTCCTACTGCTCTCCTTGGTGCAGAACTGGATTATCGGTCCAGTATTAATGTTTCTGTTAGCCATCTTATTTCTGAGCGATATGCCGGAATACATGATCGGTTTGATCATGATAGGTTTGGCTCGGTGTATCGCTATGGTTCTCGTATGGAGTGATCTGGCAAAAGGCGACCCGGAATATACAGCAGGTTTAGTAGCTTTTAACTCCATATTCCAAATTATTTTTTATTCCGTCTTTGCATATTTGTTCATCACTGTAATGCCCGGATGGTTTGGCGTACAGGGAGCAGTCGTTGATATTACGATGGGGCAAATTGCGGAAAGCGTAATGATTTACTTGGGTATTCCATTTGCAGCTGGAATATTGACGCGAGTGATTGCACTGAAGACAAAGGGTGAGGCTTGGTTTGAGAAGGTTTTCTTGCCAAAGATTGGTCCTCTTACTTTGATTGCCCTTTTATTTACAATCGTGTTGATGTTTTCACTTAAAGCAGATTTAATGATTCAGCTACCTATGGATGTCGTTAGAATCGCTATACCGTTATTAATATACTTTGTCATTATGTTTTTCTTGTCCTTCTGGATGTCCAAAAAAGCGGGAACTTCTTATCCGGTAGCAGCCTCACTTTCTTTTACTGCAGCCAGCAACAATTTTGAACTGGGTATTGCAGTGGCCATCGGTGTGTTCGGATTAAATTCAGGGGCGGCATTTGCCGCTGTTATCGGACCGCTTGTTGAGGTGCCTGTTCTTATCGGGCTTGTAAACGTCTCTTTATGGTTCGGAAAGAAGTACTTTAATAAACCGAAACCTGCTGCCTAAACAAAGCATCAAAAATATAGTTACTATTACCTTCAATATAAAGGAGATTATCTATCATGGAAAAGAAAACAATTTACTTTTTGTGTACTGGAAACTCTTGCAGGAGCCAGATGGCTGAAGGCTGGGCAAAGAAATACCTCAGTGATGAGTGGAATATTTACAGTGCAGGTATCGAAGCACATGGTCTTAACCCTAAAGCGGTGAAGGCTATGAATGAAGTAGGTATTGATATCACTTCTCAGACATCCGATATTATTGATTCAGAGCTATTAAATAACGCTGATCTGGTGGTTACCTTGTGTGGAGACGCTGCTGATAAGTGCCCGATTACACCTCCAAAAGTGAAACGGGAACACTGGGGATTTGATGATCCTGCGAAAGCGCAAGGAACTGACGAAGAGAAATGGGCTGTATTCCAGCAGGTCCGTGATCAGGTCGGAGCACGAATTAAACGATTTGCTGAAACCGGCGAATAAGGAATAGTCCAGCCGGGAGAAATCCCGGCTTTTTTCTACAGAAAGGAGCTTAAGTATATGAACTCTATTGAAATCTATGATCCAGCGATGTGTTGTTCCACAGGAGTATGTGGTCCGAGTGTTGATCCGGAATTAATTCGGATCTCTGCAGTGGTGCATAACCTGAAGAAAAGGGACGTCAATGTTTCCCGTTATAACTTGTCCAGTGAGCCGGCTGCTTTTGTTGCGAATGAAGTTGTTAAACAATTACTGACTGATGAAGGTCCAGATGTATTGCCTGTAATTATGGTAGATGGTCAGGTCGTTAAGAAACAAGGTTATCCTACTAATGAAGAGTTAGAGAACTGGACAGGGATTTCGGCTTCTGAACTTACAATGAAGCCTAGAGTGCGTTTAGAACTAAAAGTGAAGTCACAATAAACGAAAGAAGGGTCAACATGTCTATTCGGTTCGATCCACATACCATCCTGAAAACGCAATACTTTTTCTTTACAGGTAAAGGTGGCGTTGGAAAGACCTCAACTGCATGTGCAGCAGCGGTTACTTTAGCGGACGCCGGTAAACGGGTTCTACTCGTAAGTACAGATCCAGCCTCTAATTTGCAAGATGTCTTCGGCCGGGAGTTGTCCAATCAACCAGTCGCAATTGAGGGTGTACCTAATCTTTTTGTCGCAAATTTAGATCCAGAGTCAGCTGCGGAAGCGTATAAAAAGAAAGTTGTCGCTCCATATCGTGGTGTCCTACCTGATTCAGTTATCATCACTATGGAAGAACAGCTATCCGGTGCATGTACCGTTGAAATTGCAGCTTTTGATGAATTTACGACGCTGCTTACTAATGAACAATTAAAGTCTCAATTTGATCATATTCTGTTTGATACCGCACCTACAGGTCATACACTGCGTTTATTACAATTACCATCGGCGTGGAGTGGATTTTTGGATGAAAGTACGCATGGTGCTTCTTGTCTGGGGCCTCTGGCTGGATTGGAATCCAAAAAAACACTATATAACGAAGCCGTCCGCACCTTATCAGATGGTGAAATGACGACCCTAATTCTGGTTACCCGTCCGGAACAATCTCCACTAATGGAAGCGGCACGTGCATCGTCAGAACTACGGGGAACAGGTATCAAGAACCAAATGCTGGTCATTAATGGTTTGCTGTTATCACACAGCGAAGAGGACCCTGTATCTAAAGGGTTTTATAACAGACAGCAGCGGTCTTTGGAACAAATGCCGGCTGAACTCCAGGAACTGCCGAGTTATGTTATTCCATTAGCTCCATTTAACGTGACCGGGCTTGAAAGCTTACGTAATCTCTTTCAATCGGCTCCGTTGGCATCTACTGAAAAAGTAACTGCCGTGGAGATTGACCGTTCCATTCCGGATCTTGGTGGTTTGATTAATGATCTGGAGGAAAGTGGTATTCGGGTGATCTTTACAATGGGTAAAGGTGGCGTAGGGAAATCCACAGTAGCTTCTGCGATTGCTGTAGGGCTTGCAGAACGTGGACACCAGGTTCATCTCAGTACGACAGATCCTGCCGCCCATCTAGAGTATGTGTTTGGAGAGAATTCTGATTGCATCACACTCAGTCGGATCGATCCCAAAATCGAACTGGAGAGATACCAAGCTGCAGTCATTCAACAAAATTCAGAATCGCTAGATGATGAGGGACTCGCTTTTCTAGAAGAGGATTTAAGATCGCCATGCACAGAAGAAATCGCTGTATTTAGGGCTTTTGCTGATTTGGTTGAACATTCAGAAGAGGAAATCGTAGTGATTGATACGGCGCCGACAGGGCACACCCTATTATTGCTTGATGCAACTCAGGAGTATCATAAAGAAATTGCCCGTTCCTCTGGATTGATACCAGATTCCGTTCAACATTTGCTCCCTCGTCTTCGTAATTCGAAGGAAACCAGTGTCGTAATCGTCACGTTAGCGGAGGCAACGCCTTTTTATGAAGCCTCTCGTTTGGAAAGTGATTTGGAGCGTGCCGGCATTCCAACAAAATGGTGGGCCATCAACCAAAGCTTTGCTGCTGCAGGAACAAATGATAAAGTCCTAAATGGGCGTGCTCATGCCGAGCTACAATGGATTAGTAAGGTTGAAGAAATCTCTAATGGTCATGCGGCAATCATTCCTTGGCAACCGGACGAAATTACAGGGTATGAACAATTGAAAGCTTTGACGGGAAAGTATCTTAAGATAGGAAAGAGAGTGAATGAGGAAAAATGACGATTACGGATGAAGCGAAGCAGTTTATTGAGAACATGATGAAGGAGGCAGGCGTCTCTACTTTGCGGTTTGCATATTCCGGGGCAGGATGCTGTGGACCCAGTTACCAATTGTCGTTTGAGAAGCCGCAAGAAAATGATGCGGTGAGTGTAGTAAATCATATTCAAATTGCGGCAGATTCCCGGGTGGCTGACCAAATCAGCGGACTTGTCCTTGATTTTGTAGAGGACGAGCAAGGCGCAGGACTAACTATGAGTGGCGGCAGCGAATGCTGTTAAGCCGACAGGAGAGAGCAATTATGGCAAATTACCACGCACTTATCGAGAATAAAGTATATATTGGTGGAGAGAACGCTTTGCTTGAAGCCCTTAAAGATAATGAGATTACAGATGTGTTTGATCTGAGAGATAACGGAACGGAGGCAGAAGGCTTTCCCGCCGAAGTAACCCGTCATCACTTCCCAATCGTAGAGGATGAAGCAGGTCAAGGGTCTTATGTGAAAGCAGCTATTCAGGCAGTTACAGACGCAGTGAACAGTGGAAAGACGGTGTATTTTCATTGTGCAGGTGGGCGTAATCGCACAGGAACAGTAGCCACTGGAGTTTTACTTGAACTAGAAATGGCTTCTACTGTGGAAGAAGCGGAAGCTTTGGCCAAAGAAAAACGTCCAGACATCAACATCAAGCAAGAAATGCGTGATGTGTTGAGAGGGTTTTACCCGTCGAAATCATAAAATTTTACCATGTAATAGGCTATTTCCAAACGGAGATAGTCTTTTTTTATTTTAATTGTTGTAAAATACAACAGTTGTGTGTTACATTTTAGCGGGAGGGATGAAGATGAAAAGAAAAGGAATACATCAACCAACCATTGAGGATGCCATTGAAATTAGTGGAATTGAAACACTGCATCCTGGAGGCTTTGCTTTAACTAAACGCACTGCAGAGATTGCAGAGCTTAAACAGGGGATGCGGGTTTTGGATGTATCCAGTGGAAGAGGAACTCAAGCAATATTTTATGCAGAGAACTATGGGGTTCAGGTGACTGGATTAGACATCTCCCTAAAAATGATCGAGTCCGCCTCGAACTCTGCTAGGTTGGCCGGTATGACGGGCCGTGTCTCTTTCCGTCAGGGAGATTCTCAGGCATTACCCTTTGATGATGATACCTTTGATGTTGTAATTAACGAATGTGCGGTTGGAATCCCGGATGATTCTGAACAGGTTCTGAATGAAATGGTGCGCGTTGTGAAACCTGGTGGTACCATAGTGATCCATGAATCCATCTGGAAAAAGAAAATGACGGAAAATGAGAAGGAAGAACTAGCTGAAAGGTACGGAACGACTCCTTTGGAATTTGAGCAATGGAATGAAATGCTGAGAAAATCGGGTGTCGTTAACATTATTGCGGAGTATAAAGAATGGTCACAACCGGAAAAATTCTGGAAGGTTAGAAAAGATCGAGATGTTAAGCATCATTCGAAGCTGCTTACATTACCCGAAAGACTGATAACCTTGAAACGGATTGTGCAGAAGCATGGAATTAAAGGTGTATTTAAGGTCATGGAGAACGAGAAGATTTTCTTTAAAGCTGTGCTTGATGGCAAGATAGGATATAGCCTGTATAAAGGGGTCAAAGGTTCGTAATATTTCTCTATTCATTATTGAGGTGAAACCATGGAAAATGTAGATTTACTTAGGAATTTAATGAGAGCTTTCGATAAAAACATTGGTGCTCTAGAGAAAACACAACTCATGTGTTGCGGAGCAACGATCGGACAATGCCACGCTGTTATGGAAATTGGGCTTGCAGGTGAAATCTCACTTATAGATCTGGCTAATGTACTTAATCTGGATAAAAGCACCATGAGCAGAACGGTAAATAACTTAGTAGCAGATCATTGGGTTGAAAGAATTATTGATCCGAACAATAGGCGTTATGTGAAGCTGATGCTTTCAACCAAGGGACAGATTTTAAATGAACAAATTAGTGCTGTTCTTAATGCATACTTTGGAAAGATTATGAATGATATACCGGAGAACAAACGGGAGCAGGTTACAGAGAGCCTAGAACTGTTGATCTATGCGTTAAATAAGAATAACTGCTGTTAACTACATTCTCGGTTAAAAAGAAAGGATGAACATCTATGTCCAAAGTTTTAGATACCATTGTCATTGGTGGTGTGCAGGCGGGTCTCGCATCCGGTTATCATTTGCAAAAGGCTGGACTGGATTTCATGATCTTGGAAGCCGGTGATCAGCCGGCGGGGGCTTGGCCACAATATTATGATAGCCTTAAGTTGTTTTCTCCTGCACGATATTCGTCATTACCAGGTTTCGCTTTCCCAAAAGATTTAAACGAGTATCCATTACGTGATGAGGTTATCTCCTATCTACGTGTATACGCTGAAAAGTTCAAACTTCCATTAATGGTAAATAGCAAAGTGGAACGAGTCGAAGCTGTCAATGGCGGCTTTGATATCATAACTTTAAATGGCAAGAGATATCGAACCAAATCGATTATTAGCGCATCGGGTTCTTTTCATCGTCCATATATTCCTAATCTTCCTGGAACTGAATCTTTTCAAGGAAACCTTCTTCATTCGTCCGAATATAAACGACCTGAACCGTTTCGTGAGCAGCGTGTTATCGTTGTGGGACGGGGAAACTCGGGCGTTCAAATCGCAGTAGAACTGGCTGATTATGCCACCGTATCTCTAGCTGTTCAACATCCAGTCAAATTTACTCGTCAACGATTTCTAGGGCTTGATCTTCATTTCTGGTTGAAGATGACTGGAGTTGACACATTTCCTTTCTATCGAATCGGCAAGGAACCTCCAAGTCCCATTTCAGTATTCGACCTTGGTGGATACCGTAAGAAAATAGACAACGGCAATCCGAATCAAAAACAAATGTTCTCTGGTTTTTATCTTGAAGGTATCATCTGGGCGAATGGAGATAGGGAACCCGCAGACAGTGTGATATTTGCTACGGGCTATCGTCCTAATATTCCGTTTCTTCATCAGACTGGTGCGCTTGCTATGGATGGCAAACCTCTGCATGTTGCCGGTGTGAGCACGGAAGTTCCGGGGCTGTATTATGTAGGGTTGGCTAATCAACGCTCATTTGCCTCAGCTACGATACGAGGCGTAGGGGCAGATGCTAAATATGTTGTACAACATATAACACGGTTCCTTGGAAAACAATAAACCACTTCTTAACAAATTTTATTGATGGTAAGAAGTGGTTAGATATATTATTTGCAAAATGCAAATAAAAACACTATAATGAAAATATCAATAAGGAACTAAATTATTCGATTTTATATTTTTTAGGTTTATATGAATGCTCTGAAAAGAAATCTTGTTTGTTTTTTCTCGTTAATTATTTGCATAATGCAAATAATTAACTGAACCGAACTTAGGAGGTGAAAGTAATGACTAATGATTCAGTGAAGCAAACAGATGAAACTTGTTGTCCAGATACCCAACCAAATGTAAATATCAAGAATGAACAATCGTGTTGTTATCAATCCGAAGATAAGTGCTGTTGTCCTACCGATGAGAATTAGTTGTTGGTATTTATGGTTAAATCATTGATTTGAATCGAAAAAGGAGACCACTACCATGAAAAAAATTGATGTGTTTGATTCAGGGGGATGTTGTTCAACCAACGTTACAGATCCCAAAGCTAAAATGAATTCCAATCGTTTCTCTGCAGCTGCTAATAATTTATTTGTAAAAGGATATGACATTAACAGATATAGTTTATTAAGCCATACAGAAGTATTTAATTCTAATGAACAAGTAAAGAGGCTAATGGATGCTGATTTAAATAATCTACCGATTACGCTAGTTAATGGAGAAGTAGTTAAAACTCATGATTTCCCATCTAATGAAGAGCTTGCAGAATGGCTTAATATTTCCGTCGAAGAGATATTAAAAAAACAAACGGTGAATATTCAAATCAAAGGAAAATAATTAAAACTACTTAGGAGGTACTACAGATGATTCCATTATTTGATGTTAATAAAATTGATATTACACCTTATTTATTTTTCACTGGCAAAGGTGGAGTTGGTAAAACCTCAACAGCATGTGCAACAGCTATTTTCTTAGCAGATCGAGGAAAGAAAGTTCTATTGGTAAGCACAGATCCTGCATCCAATTTACAAGATGTATTTAATACGCAATTAGATATGCATTACAAGGAAATACCTGAGGTTCAAAATCTTTTTGTTGCAAATTTAGATCCTGATCAAGCGGCTCAAGAATATAGAGAAAGCGTAGTTGGTCCCTATCGTGGGAAGCTCCCTGATGTGGTCATTCAACAAATGGAGGAACAACTTTCCGGATCATGTACAGTAGAAATCGCATCGTTTAATGAGTTTTCTACACTGTTAACGGATAAGAAAATCCAAGCTGAATTCGATCATATCGTTTTTGATACAGCACCAACTGGACACACTTTAAGATTGCTGCAACTACCCAATGCATGGAATGAGTTCTTAGAGGATAGTACAGAAGGAACCACAAGTATGGGATTGCTTGCTGGGCTAAATGAACGGAAAGATGTATACGAGCAAACGGTTAAGGTATTATCTAATCCCAAACAAACGTCGTTAGTGCTCGTCACAAGAGCAGATCCTGCACCACTAGAAGAAGCCGCTCGTGCTTCAAAAGAACTAGCTGAAACGGGTATTCGTAATCAAATGCTTATCATTAACGGATTACTGAATCATCCTATGTTATCCGATGATACTGCTGCAGCTTTTGCTTCTCGTCAAGAAACAGCTTTAAATAGTATCCCAGAAGTATTAAAATCACTTCCAACATGGGCTGTCCCACTGGTTCCGTTTAATATTACGGGTGTTAGAAATGTGCGTAAACTTTTTGATGAAACTCAAATGATCCCAGACCACACGTCGGAACTTAATGACGTTAATTACCCTCATCTGACGAACATTCTTGATGATATTATGGAGCGTAATCAACGAGTTGTTTTCACGATGGGTAAAGGGGGCGTTGGTAAGACAACGGTAGCTAGTGCAATCGCTATTGGATTAGCAGAACGCGGTAAAAAGGTGCATCTTACAACAACAGATCCAGCTGCTCATCTGGATTATGTTATGCATGAAGATATTAAGTCCCTTATCTCAATGAGTAAGATTGATCAAAAAGAAGAAGTTGAAAAATATAGAGATGAAGTTCTAACAAGAGCACGTGAAACCATGGATGAGCAAGGTGTTGCATATACAGAAGAAGAACTAAACTCTCCGTGTACCGAAGAAATTGCAGTATTTCGTGCTTTTGCTAATATCGTTGAGCGTGCGAACGATGAGATTGTCGTTATTGACACAGCTCCATCAGGTCATACACTTCTTCTACTCGATGCTACCGAATCTTATCATAAAGAAATTGCGAATTCCTCAGGTGAAGTCCCTGTATCTGTTCAAAACTTATTACCTCGATTACGGAATGAACAAGAAACAAGTATTGTTATTGTAACTCTTGCAGAGACAACACCGGTTTATGAGGCAGAACGATTGTCTGTGGATCTACAACGTGCTGGGATTACGCCAAAGTGGTGGGTCGTGAACCAGAGTATGATCATGACGCATACCCAAGATCCAATTCTTCACACAAGAGCATTGGGAGAACAACCATGGATTCAGCGCGTGAATGATACATCCAATGGAAAATTTGCTGTTATTCCAATGCAAAATCAAGAGATTATTGGTTATAAAGCACTTAAACAATTAGTAACAAGCTAAAAAGGAAATGGAGGAAGAAGCTATGAAGATTACGGATAGTGCTAAGGTATTCATTGAGAACATCTTGAAAGATAATGAAGGAAAGATCCTTCGTATATCCCAAACAAGTTCAGGATGTTGTGGTCCAAATGTAAACTTTGCATTGGATGATGCGAAAATAGAGGATCAGGTTCAAATCATTAATGATATTCAAGTTGTGATAGAGCCAGAGACAGTTACTGTCTTAAAGAACATTATTATAGATTTAGATGAAGAGAATTTAGTGATACTGAATGAAGGATCTAGCTGCTGTTAAATTCTATTATGTAATACTTGCAAATTGCAAATAATTAAAGTATAACTAAGGGAAAGGACAGGAGGGAAGTCACTTGGAAAATTTGCGGGATATGTTTCAGATTATGACTCGGCGATTTGGAGTACTGAATAAAGTATGTTGTACGGCTGGTGGAATTGATATCTCTCCCATACAGAGCCACATCCTATATGAAATAGATAAACAGCATAATCCTAACATCCAACAAGTAGCCGATACACTTGGAACAGATATTACAACATTTAGCCGTCAGATCCAAAGTTTAGTTAAAATGAAGCTTGTACAAAAGACACCAGATCCTAGTGATCGTCGTATCTATGTCCTTTCCCTAACCGTTGAAGGAATGTTTATTGCTGAAACGATTGATCAACAAATGAATTCATATTTAACGGAAGTATTTTCGCATATGAATGAGTTTGAGCGCCAAACTGTGATTCGTTCTATTCAGTTGCTTAATGAATCTATGGCTAAGTCAAAAGTGTGTTGTTCACCATAAGGATATGAAACAATCGTATCGTTGCATTTTGCAAATTCATAACATCTAAGGCTTTCAATTAGTGAGGGAATTTTGTTGATTAGCCAAGTAATTAGTGCGCCTTACGACGTATGACCCTGCAGCTCAGATCGATCACATAGCAGTTGAAGCTATCGAAAGTATAATAAACACTTGAGTAAAATTGATTAAATACTCTTAGACAATCGTAATGTCATAAAAACTTAAAGACTTCTATTAGTGGGTATCCACTGAAAGAAGTCTTTTATTTGGAGTGATTCTTATGGGAATTAAGAATTAAATATCGTAATTTAAGTGATACTATAAATTAAAAGTGAATCTTATTCACAGAGGCGTTAACTCAAAATAAACGGGTGGTAATTTCATGATCAATTCGAGACACATGCTGAATAGACCCTATATTAAAGAAGTCATTCGTGAACTTAAACTTATGGGACATGAGGATGATCGTGCTAAAGAGATTTTAATCAAATACTATAGACCGATTAAGAGAAGTTGGGGGTTTGGGCCGAATGCTTACGATTTTGCTAAGGAAATTGACTTTCTTGATAAAGCCGTAAATCGAGAATTCGACTCTTCTGATCCTAATCAGATCTTCATAGGGCATTTGAAAAGTCGAATAAACTCAAAGAATTGAAGATAAACATACTTTGATAAGACGGGATAAATAATGATGAAAAGTTGTGAAATCGGTCAGACTTCATAAAAAGTATTGGAATGACCTCAATGAGAGAAAAATCGGCAGTCATGGACGAGAAAATAAAGTCCATGACTGCCGATTTTTTATGGACTATCGTCGTTAGTTAAACAAAATGTACTTAGTCTTCAATTAAATTTCTACAACAGATAACCTTGTTCTAAAGTTTTTTCGTAAATAAAATACCATACATTTTATACTCTTTTTTTGCTTAATCTTTGTTTATATCCTTCTATTGTACATACATTACCTTATGATCACACCATAGAAAGTCTTCATCTTTAGAAAAAACATACCTTTCAGCATACATCGATGCTCAACTATTCATCTGCACAGCAAACGTACTATCTGGTACCCAGCCAACTGGGGAAGGTAGTCTTCGAATCGTCCTCACATCACCACCCTTTGGCTCAAAGGAAAACTATTTTTGTATTTAGAAATCCATACATGAGAACTGAAAATCCGTT
Organism: Paenibacillus sp. FSL R5-0345; assembly: GCF_000758585.1. Taxonomy (NCBI): domain Bacteria; kingdom Bacillati; phylum Bacillota; class Bacilli; order Caryophanales; family Paenibacillaceae; genus Paenibacillus; species Paenibacillus sp. FSL R5-0345. The sequence continues at coordinate 6,033,164 of NZ_CP009281.1, read as the reverse complement.
TAACAGCATTAATATTTCGTATAACTGGATTATCTGAGCATAAAAAAGTCACCGTACATTGGCGTACTTAAGCATACACTCCAATTAGTACATCCAAGAGGTTTTGTAATTGCATCAAGCCTCGTCATAAAACTTTTCATGTAATGATTATTACTAGAAGTTACTCCGAAATCATCACTGTTGATATTTTTTTGCGTGGAATAAATATTCAAAAAAAAGATAATGCTTATGTTATTAAATAGATACTGATAAGAGGCTGTTTGAATGATTAATAAAAAATCATCCATTGAGATTGAAGATAACTATAATGGGTTAATAATTTCTTAGAATGAATACATCGAGAGACGCATAACGAAAATGTTGTGCGTCTTTTATTTTATCTTAGGAGTTGAGATCATGGAGAATTCAATTTATAAAACACATTTTAATAGACTCAAGGACGGGAGAGGACAAGGGAGGGGGGAGGATTACATACCTTTTATCCAAGCCAACGATAACAAGGTAGCTTCTGAAGGGTGGTTAACTCGTACTCCCGGCTGGCATTCAAATCGGATACATCATACGCTCTCTAAATATGAATTTCAATATCTTCTTATGCAGGAATGGGCTGAACCAATTATAGACATACGTGAACAATATCCACTTCCTATTGAAGAAACCCAGCGAATTGCACGTAAATTAAATATCAGACATCCACATTTGGATGGACATGATGTTGTTTTAAGTTCGGATTTTATGCTGACGTCAATTGACAGGAAGGATTTAGAGATTGAACTTCCTAGAACGGTTAAACCGACTTACAAACTCTCCAAAAGAACGCTTGAATTGTTTGAAATTGAGAGACGATTTTATCAGGAAAATGGGCTTCATTGGAAAGTGGTGTATGACACAGGAAGGCCGATTAATTTCATCAAAAATATTGACTGGTTACATGATGCAAAACGTCCCGACATTCGCCCAGGCTTGGATAGTCAAGTGGTTGAAATGGTTGCTAAACCAATCTTTGAACGACTTAGAAAAAATGGTACTGCCATATCAATTAGCAAGAGTTGTTTAAAGTGTGATGCTCATATTGGTCTTGAGCCGGGGACTTCAATGTTTATGGTTAAACACATGCTTGCAAATAAACGTTGGATAGCCGATATGAACGTTCGGATACGTGAAAGTGCTCCATTATCCTTAGACCTACCCAAAAAAGTTACGGTGGTGAACTAATGATTTATCAAAACTCAATTATTAGTTTCAATAAAGTGGATTTGGTCAAAAAGAGGTCTTTAGAACGTGTTTTATGGATAGCTCCCGATCGTTCACAAGTGGTGCTAATTAATATAGATGACAAAAAGAAAGTACCATTTCCTCACTTTCGACAATATAATGACTTACTTACGCAATTAGAAGACAAGGCAGTTACTATCGAGTCTGTAGATCCTGACCTTCGTTTAATAGTCCCGGATGAATTGTACCTCAGTAAATACTCGAAAAGAAGAGACGAGAAATTCGCAATCATTGAGAGCATTGTAAGTAAAGAACCTGATATTTATATTCGGGAGCTGAGAGGAAAGTTAGTGAAAGAGGCAGCAGAGACCTTCAATAAAGAGCCAAATTGGGTCTATACATTATTGCGAAAATATTGGTTTTATGGAAAAAACATAAATGGTCTTTTAAATGACTATCATGATGTTGGTGTTCCATCTCAACAAAGGAGGAGAAGTAAAAACTCCGGTCCAAAGCCCAAAGATGGTAATGATTTTGTAGTGACAAGCGAAGAAAAAGAAATATTTAAGAAAGCATTGAAGGAATACCACGCAGATCTAGGGATGAACCTAAAAGCAACTCATAAGCATATGTGCCAAGACTATTACCCAGATGGTCACTACCGAAAGTATGGAGAACTGATTCCAATTGCCGGCGGACCCTCGTATCGTCAGTTTCTCTATTGGTACCATTCAGAGCACAACAAAAAGAAAAAAGCAGTAGCTAAATTCGGAGTAAGAAAGGCAGAAATGAGCTCTAGGTCTCTTCTCAAGTCTGTTAGCAGTGATGTCCAAGGAGTTGGGGAATATTACGAAATTGATTCAACGCCTGCAGATGGCTTATTACTATCGATAGATCATAAAACTGAAATTGGAAGACCTCATGTTTATTTTGTTAAAGATGTCGAAAGCAGATTAATAACCGGCATGCATGTATGTAAGAACCCATCATGGGAAGAGGCGATGGTTGCATTAGAGAATGCCTCAACCGATAAAGTGGTATTTTGTGCTCAACATGGGATTCCAATATCAGAGGAAGATTGGCCTGCCAAACATCTTCCTAGATATATTGTTGGTGATCGTGGAGAAATGAAAAGTAGAAATTCCAACAATCTAGGAATTCTTAACGTTCGTATTGGGAATCCACCTTCTTACCGTGCGGACTTAAAGCCTTATATCGAACAGCAATTCAGAGGCTTTTGTATGCGCATAAAAGAAATCATGTTGGGGGGTGTGCATAAAGAACATAGGGAGAGAGGGGATAGAAACCCTGGAGACAAAGCGGTGTTTACCTTTCAAGCATTTACACAATTGGTGATTTTGTTTGTATTGGAATTTAATAAAAAAGCTTTAAGTGAAGAGTACCTTGTGACTAAGGAAAAATTTATAGACAATGTTGAACTAACACCGTTGGCGATATGGAATTGGGGCATGAAAAAAAACCTTCTTCAAGAGCAGCCACGTGCTTTGATTCGTCATGCGCTACTTCCTAAGGAAAAGTGTCGGGTTACTCGAACTGGTGTGATGTTGAAGAAAATGGGCTACGCCAGTCAACGTGGGGAAGACAGTGGATGGTTTGAAGATGAGCAAATCGAGGGTGAGAAGGAAGTAACAGTGAGTTACGATCCACGTAATTGCAGTAGTGTATTTATAAAGCTCAAAGATGGGAAAGAAGAGCAACTTTTCTTAACCGAAAAATTCAAAGAATATGAAGGGCTACATTTTGATGACGTAAAAACCATTATGGATTATAAGAAAAATCAGCTTAAAAAGGCAAACAAGGAAAGGAATCAAATAGAGGGCGAGTTGGATGCGGTGGCCAAAAAGTTAAACCTAATAGGACTCATCAAAACAAAGGATGCCCAGAAAGGTAAACCTAAATCTTCCAGATATAAGAACAAACGGATCAAGAGAAAGTTTGAGAAAAGAAGTGAGTCGAGTGCAAATGCTTGGACTGCAACTACTACTTTTTCAAATAATTCAACTTCACCCGTTGCAAGTGTACGGAAGGAAAGCCCTCAAAATAAACAAATGCCACAATTAAATAAGATGCAGATGTTTCTTTTAACCCAGAGCAAAGAAAAGGAGTCTAATCATGGTCAATAGTCGAGAACGCTTTAACTATTTAAAGGGCAGACAAGTTAAAGCGGAATACCGTGAACAGATTGTGGAGGCCTATCAAGGAAATCCTTTTATTGAAGCGTTGCCGCCCAGAAAATCACAAGAACAGTTATATCAGATGTTGGACTCAGTACCTCGCTACACTGGAGATATCAATCAACTAAATGCTGAAGAACGTGTAGAACTCATCCAACAAATCAAACCAGGGTATTGGAAACCGCTTAGTACTCATTTTGAAAGATACAGAAACTTATATAACATGATAAAAATTGGTTACCAATCCCGAAATCCGTTAGCAGCTATTTACCAGAGAGAAATGGCGATTGGGCTTGATAAAATTCTATCAGCTGGAACTGATGAACTCGGGCGGAATTTAGCTGGTAATTTACAAACGGCTCAAATGATGGCTGATATTGGACTTAGTGGGATGGGGAAATCGAAATCATATGAAAGACTATTAAGTATGTTTCCACAAGTTATTCACCACGCACAATATGAAAATGAGCCATTTCCTTGTAAACAGGTGGTATGGCTTCATATCGAATGCCCAAGTAATAAATCTGTTGGAGCACTTTGCCGGAATTTTTACTGGGCGGTTGATAAGTTACTAGGGACACAATATTACGAAGATCTGGCTGAAAAAGATGGACGTGCAGAAGTCCTTGCTAAAAGGATGTCTAAGGTAGCTGGACAAATTAGTTTAGGCGTACTTGTGATTGACGAAATACAGCGGATACACAGAGGGCACTCCGGTGGCGAGGAGAAAATGATTGATTTTATTACTGAACTTACAAATTCGATTGGTATACCAATTGTGCTAATTGGTACATTTAAAGCGCTCTACCTATTTAAGAATTCTCTGGCTAACACCCGGAGGGGGATTCCAGATGGTTATGCGGAAAACATTACGGATCGGATGAAGGATGAAATAGAGTGGGAGATGTTCCTAGGAGGACTTTGGGAACTTCAATACACGAATAAGTTCACACCACTAACTCCAGAGCTTAAAGCCAGAATGTATTATCACACCCTTGGCATACCCGACTTTGCCGTAAAATTGTTCATGCATGTTCAATGCCGAGCTATTCTATATGAAGATGATGAAATAATCACTGCTGAATTGGTAGAAAAAGTAGCAAACACAACCTTCAGACTAGTTCAGCCGATCTTTGAACGTATCAGGGGAGGGGAAGGCATTGATCCCGCAGAATATGAGGATTTAAAACCAGATTGGATCACTTTTAAGGAATATCTGATGGAAGCACAGCACCGCATCACTATAGACGGACACCTCTCGGAGGAACACAAGCTTATCCTATTGCAGCATAATCGTAGAGTGTTAATTGATCAACTAGTTACATTCGCGATGAAAATGGGGTGTGCTGAAGATATTGCATTAACATATGCAGAAAAGGTCGAGTTACACAATCGGGAAGTCGGTAATGATATGGAATTGTTGTACTTAGAATTGGCCAAGCTTGTATTCGAAGGTAAATCAGATAAACCAAAAGAAAGTGTTACAGAAGTAGTTAGAACTACAAGGAAAAAGGGAAGCAATAAGCCCATAAAGCTTGATTTAGACGAAACTGATATTCGGACTATTGTTTCTCAAGGAAAATTAGACAATCTAAGTGTTGATGAGGCGCTTCGTAATGCGGGGTTAGTTGGAGAATTTGATGAGTTTGTATAAAGCGTTGATAGGAGGACTTTATGGGGAATTTAGTTTCTTTTCCTTTAACGTATCCTGACGAGGATTTCCGTAGTATTGTTTTTCGATATTATCTTCGTTCTCCGATTACCTTCACAAAAACAAAGTATGAACTTTTTGGCGAATACGGTCCAGCGAAAGCTGCATTGATTCCTCTTAATTTATCCCGAATTGAAAACCAATTTGGGCTTACAGGTACATTTGCGCAAATGATTGTGGAGAATCACACCTTCTATCCATTTTTGCGACCATTTATCCAGAATGAAACACAGTTAAGGTTTTGGGAAGTTATGTATTTAAGTAATTACGAAAAAAAAAGTAGAAGCCTGCTTATTAGACGTATCCAATCACTTATTCATTCTACTCCTCGGTATTGTTCTGATTGTATGAATGAGGACTTTTATAAATATAGAATTGTTTATTTACACCGTATTCATCAATTTTCCTTTTTGCATAAATGCCTCAAACATAACTCAAAGCTGATCGATGTATGCCCTATATGCGATATCTCCTTAACTAACGAAAACTGCAGCCAGATGCTTATTGAGCCAATATGCCCTAACGGACATGAAATTTTTGCAAATGATAAGTATTCCGGCAAAACCCTGGATGACGACCAACGTTTAATTGATGATATAGCCGTTTTAATGAAGCAGAAAAACTCTAACTTAGATACTAGTTTTATTAAGTTTATTTCTTATGCCGGAGCAAAAGGTTATATTCACTTTCGAGGTGACTTTATTTATAAAAAAAGACTACTATCTGATTTAAGAGATTTCTACGGTTCTGAGTATTTAACATCACTTGGACTTAATCTAGATTATCTTATGAGCGAAAAAGTATTAGTACGATTTCTTCAAAAGAATAGTCTCAAGGATAATTTCATCTTATATTTATTGGTCATGAGGTTTTTTGCAGGTAAAGTAGAGAATTGGTTTGTCAAAGATGAGAATTATTCTATTCCTATTCCTTTTGGGAACGGACCATGGCTATGTATCAATACAATCTGTCCTCAATACAATAAGAGGGTTATTTCAAAATTGGTACGAAAAGCACATGAGTGGGTTACAGCTCGATTAACCTGTCCTTACTGTGGAATGATTTATACTAGGCGTGGAATGCCTAAAGCGGAAGATGAAACTCAATATAGTATCGAGACTATGGGCTCTTTGTTTATTGAACAAGCAGTTCACCATTATGAAAAAGGACTGACGTTAGATGAAATAGCGACTAAGCTGTTATCTAATCGGACAACAATAAGGAAATACCTTATGCCACATAGGGGGTTAACACGAAGTAAGGCATATCCAGGGGACATTGATCCGGCTGCTGTGTTAGAACTTGGGTATCGTCAAGCGGCTGCAACTGAACTGCCAAAGATTGAGGAGTGTAGAAATACTTTGAAGGAGGCCCTAGCTACATTGGGGTCCAGCGCCTCACGACAGAACATTCGAAAATATAACATACACCGATATGATTGGTTAATGAAAAATGACAGAGTGTGGATGGAGGAGAGCTTACCATCGAGAAAACCGTTACCTAAGAAAATTAAAATAAATAAGGTAGATGAAGAGATGTTCGTAATAATGAAGAAGGCTGTAGAGACGGTGAAAAACGATCCACCTACAAGACCAATTTGCATGAGTTCCTTCTTTAAAGTCGTACCTAAATTTCTTAAGGCTCGTTATTATAATTTTCAAAATCATTTGCCTCGTACAACAGAACTACTGAAATCAAATATAGAATCTATTGATGACTACGCAATTAGGATATTTCCATATGTAGTTGAGCAATTTTTAAAATCTAGATACAGAAAGTTAACCATAAAGCGACTTCAGACATTTACGGGAGTATATAAGAAATGTTCACCTGAAGTATTAGATTGGGCAGTACAAGAAGCATATAAATACTATAAGTAACAAATGAAAGAGAAGGGATTATCAATGATTTATTTTCCACCACCATTTCCAGACGAGTTGTTATATAGCGTTTTAGCTCGATATCATGCTCGATCTGGTAACGAGAATACTAAAATGACAATGAGAGATTTGTTCGGCAAAAAGACTGTTTGTGCAGTGACTGATTTTCCTGGACATCTTCAGCCACTTCACACGCTTATTCCCGGGAATGCCATTTCTGTCGCTACCTTGTTGGAAGAACACACTTTACTGCCGTATTTCCAGTCTTTTATTCCATCAGAGCGATATACTTGGGTAGTTGAGGAAATGATTTATGGAGAGGGACAATCAATCTATATGAAAATGGGGCTTCCGCCCAGTGGGGTAATTAAGCCAAGTTATCTTCGATATTGCCCGGAATGTGTAGAATTAGATCGTGGAGAATATGGAATAGCGTATTGGCATAGAAGTCATCAACTTTCTGGGGTAGCGGTCTGTTCAACCCATAACCTATTTCTCGTTTCTTCCTCGATTCTGTATGCCCAACGAAGAAATAAGCATGAGTTTATCATGCTTGAGTCAATAGTAGATGATGAACGACCTTCGTTAACTCGTCAAGGTGGGGAAAATGAATTTTTGATAGCTACGCGTTCAACTGAATTATTGCAAATGAATAAGCAGTATATAAACCAAGATAGTTTAAGAAAAAAATACCTTCAAAGATTGGCACAGAGAGGGATGTTAACTGCAAGGGGGAATATTAAATTCCGAGAATTGCTACCTGACTTTATTAGTTTTTATGGTAAAGATTATCTACATACACTTGGTTGTTCTATTGATGAAGACAGACAGCATACCTGGTTACATAAAATGCTTCGAAAACCCCGGCATGCCATACATCCTCTAAGACACCTCCTTGTACAGATATATTTAAAAATTGATTTAGGTAACTATGAGGAGGAGAGCGGAACAGCTTCTATTAATCCATTTGGCGAAGGGCCATGGCCATGTTTGAATAAGGTAGCAATGCATTATCGAGAAGAGGTAATTGATAGTGTATGCGTAACAAGGTGTTACAATACGGGAAGGCCTGTTGGAACGTTTATTTGTGGATGTGGGTTTACTTACTCAAGAAGAGGGCCGGATTCTAATGTTAAGGATAATGATAAGCTTCATATTGGACGAATTAAACAGTTTGGTCCGGTATGGATAGATAAATTAAAAGAGTTGAATAAAGATAAAACGCTTGGCTTACGTGAGAAGGCTAGACGATTAGGAGTTGATCCTGGGACGATCAAGAAGCAAACTGAAAAACTAGAAACTAATATTCCAATAATCTCAGACAAATTACCGGGATTACCTATACCTCTGAACAGGTCAATTAAGATATATTCAAAAAAACAGGTCGGTAAAAAGTGGACAAGAGTGGACTGGAGTGCAAGGGATGAACTGCTTGCGCAAGAGATTGATCGAGTTGTTAATGATGTTAAGAAATCGAATAAGCATCCTGTGTCTAAAAACGAGGTAGGAAGACTTCTAAACTGTTCGACAATGTTACGCACAAAGCTGGATAAACTGCCGTGTACTTCGGAACGATTAAATATGTTAACAAGGAAGAGAGTTAAATGAAAAGTATTTAAATTTCCATACACAGCAGCACGACATTATATTAGGAAGATAGTTACAATCTATTGCAAATAATGTAGAATTGTATCGATAGTACATTCTTCCATAAGTGGTGAAAATATATGTTCAATCGTTCACAACCAACTAGTCCTATTACGAAAAAACTGTTTCTTGAAGATAGACCACTGAAAAATAGTAGCGGAGATAAGTTTCAATATACTCAAGTTGCGGAAGTGATTTGTGACGTATTAGAGCAAAATAATTTCCCTGTACATATTGGTCTTTTTGGCCCATGGGGATCAGGTAAAACATCAGTGATTAAATTGTTGGAGAATAAAATTAATTCAGATACTAATACGAGTGAAAAATATCTTCTCAAAACCTTAAGTGTTTGGAAATTTGCAGATGATGCACCATCATTACATAGAAAAATTGTTCGTCAAGTTCAAGCAGAACTAGGGGTTGTTAATGAAGAGGGTTTATCAATAGAATCCAGCAATACAGATACTGCAATGGGGTCGGGAATATTTGCTCTTTTCATAAAAAATAAATCCTTTAGAATAAGTGCGATTTTCTACATCTTATTTTTAGTTGCAATAATCGTAACGAATGTCGTAATACATTTACCTCGAGTTAACGCAATACTTTTAGCACTGATTTCTCCCGCGACATTTGCTTTGGGAATAGGTGCTCTTAAAATATTTTTGGGTAATTTTCAAATAACCAGCCAAGTAGGAAGAAAAACCTTAGCGCTGTTGCATAGTGACCAGTATGAGGCAAGGTTTGAAGCAAGCGTTGAACAATATCTTAAGAAAAATAACGGAAAAAAATTGATATTAGTTTTTGACGATTTAGATAGGTTGCCCCCAAAACAATTATTAGCAGCCCTTAATACAATTAAAACCTTTTTGCATTCTAGTAACTGTGCTTTTATTTTACCTTGTGATGAAACAGTTCTACGAAATGGGATCAAAATAGCATTTGAGGAAAAAGAAATTATTCAAGAAGGTGAATCTCAAAAGAGTGATGAAAGTTACGTATCAGATTTTATGAGTAAGACATTTGATTATATTATTCATTTACCAATCGTTGAACAAAGAAATATGAAAACATATGCAAGAGAGCTGGTAACTGAGCAACAATTATCATGGATTGACGAACCGGTAATAAACCTTAATAGAATTATGGGTGTACTAATACACTCTGAAACCAAGACTCCAAGGCAAGTGAAAACATTGATTAATTCGTTTGTTGCTAACTGGGAACTGGCCAAAAAACGAGATAATGAATCCGGAATAAAATTGTTAACAAAAGAACCTCAAGCTATTGCTATGTTTACGGTGCTTCAAACTGATTATCCTGATTATTATGAATCTTTAATTAAAGACCCTTATTTAATTACTCGGAATGACAATACAAGGAATCAGGATAACTTGAAAGCTTATTTAAGTCGGGTAGAAAAGTTTATCCCAAAAAATGATCCGCGACCATTTATTTACTTCAGTAATGAGAAATTGAACCCTGCGACCGGTAAACCAGACGTACAGAAAGTGATGAATTTCTTAGTGAATGGTCAAGTAAGTGAATTTAAAAATTCCTTTTCAAGACTCACAGCAAGTGATAAGGAAATTCTGTTTTCTTCAGCTATTTCTGATCTCAATGATAACCCTGGAATCGAAGTCGAGAATTGTTTAAAAAGTTTGATTGAATCTGAAGTAGATCTTTCTGAGGTAGTTTCGGATATGGAACTACATAATTGGGATCTTTTATTAAGGGAAAATATTAATTGTTTAGTAGAACACATTCCCTCTAAAGTTTGTAATGTATTAAATTATCTTTCATATGATAATAAGACATGGAGAGATTACGGTTCTAGGTTGAATGTGGAGGGTAATTTAGAAGACTTAATTGAACTCTGGGTCAACCATCCGTCAAGTGTTGAAAAGTTTGGTATACAGGATCTTGGGGAACAGATATCAAACTCAAAAATTGAAGATAACGATGGATACTCACTAATCCAAAAAATCTTTGGTTTAAATGAGGGCCATTCAATGCTCTCGCAGATTGAATGGATTAAAGTAATTGAAAAATCATTGCCGCTTAACTATAGTCCTGACTATACATTTGAGGCATGTATCAAAGAGATCAATAATAAAACGGATAGTAATATTACAGCTAATTTACTGAATCATTTTCTAGATATATATAATTTTAAGACAGAAGAGTTTATTGATGGAATCGGTAGAGTATGGCGCAGCATCTATTCAGGATCTGTTGAGGAGATTGGAGGATTCATAAAATTATTTGCACACGATTCTTTTTCAGGATTTGATGAAGATGATCTCTCCATAATAAACTCCTTTATGAAAGATGCGAATTATAATGAATTGAAAACTGTAGTTGATGAATATCTTTCAGAAGAGGAATACGAAGAGAAATTAAACCGATATATGAGTTGTTTTCCGGATTCTCCAGGTATACCTGGTTACTGTGCAACCAACTTTAATTTTGATTTGGAAAAAGAGACTATGGAGTTATACTTAAGTGTTCTCGTTAATAGGCATAATCACCTTAAAAATAATAATATTCTAATAAAAAAAATTAAAGATGAATTAGAGGCTACAGCGTCGCAACAAGTGAGATCAAAAGTGCTGGAAGTAATTCAAGTATTGCAACAGGTTAACGACTATAAAGAAGCTCTATACAACAGTCGAAATGAATTGATGCCTCTTGATAATATAAACATCTGGTACCGATGGTCAGAAGAGGTTTTTATAGAAAGATTAGAATTGTTCTTTTCACTTTATAAAAATGATAAGGATGCTATGGAATGGATACTGCAAAGTGTTGATTCGATGGCAAATATAGCAGCAGGGTATTACAATCCAGGACTACCCTACTCGAGTAACTCTTCACGATATCTGAATATTCTTACCAATCAATTAGTATCTGAATATATCGAAATTGAGTGGGAGGACACAATAAATCAGTGGAAGAACATCAAGGCTATGCATAATAACAGTAGGTTTGATATGTTTAACTATTTAGAATCTCCTACAAGATCACAAGTGATTAGCCGATTAAGCAATCGTTGCAATTTGAGTAGTACCATTTACAATGGACTATTAAAAGATCATTATGATCTTGCAATTAATAACCATCGAGAGGCCGTGTTTATGAGATGGGAGACCATTGGTAACGAATTTAGAAGCGAAGTTATGCAAACAATGTTCCGGCTATCGGATGAAACAGTAGAAACTTGCAGCAAATTACTATTAAAACATTTTAGTGTAAATCCACAAATTAGCTACTTAAATGAGTTAGTTGAATGGGAGATACCAGAGGATTATCGAATACTATATCTTACAGACATAGTAGATAAATTGCCATTAGAGGATTGCGTAGATTGGGTGACAGAAACAGTGGCTTTAATGAATAGAGAAGGGTTTAACAAGTGGATGGGCTTTTCCGTTCAATATGCTGCTGAATTAGGTAAAATACAATACAACTCTTTAAAAGCAGCGTTAGAGACCGCACTTGATTTAGGGCAAGAAAGGGCTAAGCTTGCATTAACAGTATTATCAAAAGTGAATTTAAGTAAGTCTGATTTGAAATATTTTAAGGAAAAAGTTATCCAATATCATAATGTGTATCCTGAGCTAGTAAATCATTTTAGGTATCGGTTCAAACTCTAACTATTACTAGAATTTGGACATTTCACAACTATAATGTTACTGAAAATTGAGATGAAAAGTTATTTCACAACTTTAATGTAACTTTATTATTGGTGGAAAACTAAAAAACCTTATTAATTCAAGGTTTTTCATTTCACAACTATAATGTTATTGAACAGTAAAATGACATTAAAGTTAGGTACTAGTATTAATGTGAGTAACCTAACAATAATGTTTGTGTCTTCACAAAATAGATCGTAATTACTATTCAAAATCATTTGTATACCATTAAGCCGCTCATATTTTGAGCGGCTTTTTTTAATATATAATTCGTTAAAAGGAAGTTTATTCTTATAGTCATGAGAGCTGTAAAAAGAAAATAGTGAACTAAACTAAAAAAGAGTATTAGACTCAGCAAATAAAGTTATAGACTGGCGCAAACCCCATCCGGCTAGGCAGCTAGCTGTTCCGCAAACCAAGATACTTCGGAGCAGGCGGTGCTAGGCGCGGACAACATCTCCGTTCTAGTGTCCAAAGAAGCTGAAAATTATCAAGACCTTGATAGAGGAATAAAGCATTAATCGAGGGCTATCGTTACGCTAACGAGAAGGATAGTTATAAAGATTGTTTGAATACCGTGTAAAAAAAGAATTGACATTGGAGTTAACTCCAATGTTATTGTAAATGTATGGAAAAACAATATTCTATAAAAGAGGTTTCACAGATCCTTGGTATTCCGAAGGATACGCTTCGGTACTATGACCGTATTGGAATCGTATCGCCGTCCCGGGAACACAATTCTTACCGTAGGTATTCGAAGGACGACCTCGTCGATTTGATGAATATTCAAATCATGCAGTATGCGGACTTTTCTCTAGAAGAAATAAAGGGGAAGTTTCAGTTCCACAGAATGCAGAGTGTAGATCCTGCTTATTATCAGGAGGTCGCTGAATTCCTTGATGCCAAAAAAGCAGAAACGCGCAAGAAAATTGCACATCTAGAAAAGGTCAGTCAGTTGCTCGACGTAGCAGTTGAAGCGCTAAGGGACTTAAATCATGAAAGCGACCAGCGACTGGCAGTGTTCGTTCGGGAGATTTACCGGGATCTTCACAGGAAGGATCCTGGAACTAAGGAGGATTGTGATGGACATCAAAATTAAGAATTATTATTATCTGATTGCTGGCGTTCTTGCGATACTGTTTGCCGTTACGCACGCTATGAACGGGCAATCCGTTGTACTGCCGACGCTCTTTGTGAATGATATAGCCGTGGATACACAGATAATATTTAGGTATGTCTGGCACATAATCACTGCAGAGAATCTGGTCTTCGGTATTGTATTCATTATCCTGTCATTGCAAAGCGAGCGATCGAAGAATCGGTCTGCTGCATGGACGATCGCGTCACTTCTGCTCGTTCGTCTGATGGTTATTCTCGGCATAACAGCATTTTATGATGTTTCGGCACTTACGGATACGTTAATCGATTCGATTGCCATCCTAATCTATGTCGCATTTATCATATTGGGCACAAGAATGAAGGAAAAAAAGTTCGGAGGTCAATCGTAACAAACCAGTAGGAAGGTTTGAAGAACTAAACTGCATTTCATCACTGCCAGTGATTTGCAACACGCTAAAGGTGAACGATAGCTCCGTGACAACAGGCAGTTACACGTAAGGTTATAATAGAATATGCCTTTCTTTTAAGGAACAATCCCAACTATAAATAGCATTAAAACAATTTATTGTTTTCTTTCAGAAAGAAAGAAAAAGCTATAGGACATGGAGTTGTGGAAGTATATCTTGATTTGTAACCTTAATCCGGCTGGATTTGGTCCTAAATTAATTAAATGTTGTTATTATCTGATACAGGAGAATGTAAATATGAATTTAAAAGAAGTGTGTGAAAGTATTTGTTTACCAGATCAAATGAAAAGAAAAGTGCTTGACTTTGCAGGCGGATTTGATGAGAAAACAATTAAGCCTCTTTCTGCTGCTCTGTATGATCCGTCTGCCTGGGAAAAGGGAGTTGAAGAACTAATAGGCGTTCTGGGAGAGGATCCGAATGGGAGCAAAATGCTCTCTTTTATGCTTGTACATGCAGTAAAGGCACATAAGGAATATGAAAAAAGGGGAATTAGCGAGACAATTTTTACGGATACGATGAAGTTTTGTACCAGATTCATTATGGAACATTACAGTGTGTATGGGACATATGCATTCACGTGGGGATGGTGGTTTCCTAGACAGATTTCACTTCATGAATTCCGAATCGGTGTACTTGAATATGAAATGATTGAGCAGAAAGAAAAGAAATTAATAAATATACATATCCCTGCTGACGCAGATATGAGGCGAGGGAGTTTGCGGAAGTCATATGAGGATGCTAGGGGATTTTTCGCAAAATATTATCCGGAGTATGGTCAGTCGGATATGGTATGTGATTCCTGGCTGCTTTCTCCAGTCCTTGCTAAGCTGTTGCAAGAGAGCTCAAATATAGTCGGTTTTCAGAAGGCATTCGACTTGATGCGTGTTGATGATGCGAATGACAGCTCTATCAGATGGGTTTATGGAAGAACTGATATTCCAATACAAGAACTTCCTGAACATACATCCTTACAAAAAAAAATCAAGGTTCGTCTGATGGAAGGCGGCAGCATTGGCGCAGCCTACGGAAGACTGCACGAAGATCCCTGGAAGGATTAATGGGAGAGAGGTTAAGTATTAACTTCAAAGGTGATTTGTTAAATTCAGACTGTATTGAAACAGCATCATTAAGATAACGGAGAGCGTTAGTGTAAGGAATGGCGCTGCGATTTTCGATGATTTATTTGACTGGTAATGTATTTTAGGCATTCTTAAGTGATCAAGATCAAATCGATTTGCTCACGACCGTTTACAAACATTTCCAATGAAATCTTTGCATTCGAAGCCCGTAACCGGATGAAACGGAGTTATCCGATCAAGAGGAGACAGAATGGCGATCAGGCGCACAATGTTACGATGCTAGCCAGCACATCATGCATTGGGTCACGATACGCTACATTCTTTATTAAAACGACACGGCTTTCGCGTCGAACATCAATATGCTGACTGGGATAAAAAAGCCGTTCTCTCCGTCATCTTCATCTATTATTAGCGCTTGTAGGAAATGTTAGGAGAGACATAATACATGCAATAGAAAAAATTCCCTCAGGTCGAGGGTATTTTTGATGATCCTAAGTTTAACAAACTTTTCGCACTAATAATTCAGATCGGTCCGAGGGACATTCGTTTTCTCCACCCATGCGAGAAGATAACGGCTAAGATAAAATATAGGATTCCTCCTTAACCTACATGCAGATAGCTCGTCTTGCACAGCTTACAGATCCGGAGAACTGACGTTATGAAAAGTTGCACCCTTTTACCCCGTTGGATATGATTATCTAACGGGGTGTTTTTTGTACAAACTACGCCTATACAAACGGCGATTTTGAGGTTAGGAGTGATCAACATGGAGGTATTTGCAGAATATTTAGCGCAAATTGATAACCCGCAGCATCGGGAACGAATGGAAGAGGTGTTGGGTTGGGTAACTAAGAAATTCACAGAACTAAAACCAAAAATTGCGTGGAATCAACCTATGTTCACCGATCACGACACTTATATAATTGGCTTTAGCGTATCCAAACAACATATGGCTGTAGCCCCTGAAATTGCAGGGATTAATCATTTCTCTGACGCAATTGTGCAGGCTGGATATGATCACACTAAGCAGTTGTTACGGATCCGGTGGGATCATCCGGTTGATTACTCATTGCTTGAGCAAATGATTGAGTTTAACATTATGGATAAGGCAGACTGTACAACGTTTTGGCGAAAATGAAAACTTAGAAAAGCTACAGATTTACTAGTGATATGAATATCATAAACCACGGATTAGTCTCATGATGAAAACATCATCGGGACTTTTTTTAGTTGTTTTTGTCGATTCCTTAATTCTTCCTTAGCGGATCATTAGCAAACATGCTAATATAATGGCTGAAAAGGTTGAAAACCCTTACTTTTCCCGGATAGGGGCGATCATTCCTTGCTTATATGACGAAGAGGGGAAGAGACTGCATGCGGCGGATACTATTAATGTTAAAGTTAAATACGCTGCGAAATCAAATGTTGCTTGGTTTTCTCGCCGTCATGCTCATCATACTAACGTTTGTTGGAGGGATTACGTTCCATTCGGTCTCGACGCTACTCAAGAACAATGCTGAGAAGCATATTCAGCAAACTGCGATTCAGGCTAACGGCCGTTTGGAAAGCGTTCTCGAACAGATTAATTCTCTGACGACGCTGGTATCTACCAACGATTATATCCAGCAACTGCTTTTACGGGATATAGAAGGTCATCCCGCTACCTTTACAGAACGGCAAGCGCTGCCATCTATTATCAATCTGGTCCAAATCTATACGGACGGCATTAAATCTGTGGAGCTTTACAACAAAGACGGAGTGAGGCTGTATCCGCTCGATGGCAGCACCCTCAGAGATAAGGTACCGGAGGATTGGGTTGAAATGGCGACGAGTAAGGAAGGTGGCCTCGTCTGGTTCGGTATCGATCCGCTCGATTCCACTTCGCTTGTTGCGATCAGGCAGATCAGCCTTATCGATCGGCATTTCATGACAGGCGGGTATTTACTCATCCGCTCAGACCGTGACAAGTTTGCGCTTAAGGGTTCCCTGTCCGGGGAGGGAGACGGAGAAACGGTGTTGCTCCTTGCTCCTGATGGCCAGTTCATCACGTCCAACGATGACACTATTTCGCAAAAGACAGCAGCAAAGCTGGTGGAAGAATCCGACGATCAGATCGCTTCTATCGGCAAGCAGTCCTTTATCGTCGTCAAACAGCGATCTTCCGTAACGGGATGGACCTTGCTCATCTTAACCCCTGTTAATGTCATTACCAAGGGGATATCGGTCTTGCGAACGACCATCGTCGTATCGGCCTTGATGGGTACCTTGTTATTCACCTTACTTTCATTTTTCCTGTCAATTCTTATTACGAGACCTGTGTTCAAGTTGATCAAAGCTATGAGAAGTACCCGTCTTGGTATTCTGAAGCCTATCGATAACGTATCTTCCACTATGGAAATTCAGGAGCTGAATTATTCCTATAACAAAATGGTTGATAATATCAACGAGCTGATCCAGTTAGTTTATGAGAAGGAGTTATCCCGGAGTCATACGGAGTTAAAAGCACTTCAAGCACAAATTAATCCGCATTTTTTGTTTAATACTCTGGATGTTCTGTACTGGTCGCTGCTGGATAAGGATGAAGATCAGCTAGCGGAGTACGTTGTCGCCATGTCTGATTTATTCCGCTATACTATCACCGGTTCGAGTAAAGGGGGATGGGTGAAGTTACATGATGAGCTGGAGCATGTAAAGCGATATTTGCTTATTATGAAGATGCGATTTGAAGATCGCTTGGAGTGGGAAATTGTTGCTCCTTCTGAATTTTCGAATGTGGAGTTACCCCGATTGTTACTCCAGCCGCTCGTGGAAAACGCTGTATTACACGGGGTCGAGAGCAAGATTGAACCGGGATGGATAAAGCTAACGGTCGCTGGAGACGAAGAATGGATCACCATTACGGTGGAAGACGACGGGATGGGAATGGACGAGGAGATGCTGCGCTCTCTTGTGGAAGGGCTAGAAAGCGGGAAGGTGTCTTCTTCTAAAGATTCCGGCGTTGGAATTGCCAATGTGCATAGAAGGCTTCAACTGTTTTTTTCAGGAAAAAACGAACAGGGTGCAGTAATGACCATAGATAGCCGTAAGGGTCAAGGCACCCGTATAAACATTAAAATTCCTGTCCGAGGAGACATAACGCCATGAGAAGCCGAAAGATTCTTATTGTCGACGATGAACCAAGATCAAGAGAAGGAATGAAGAAAATACTTGAGGTGTGGGCAGCCGGTCAATATGAGATCCTTACGGCAAGCAATGGGATCTCCGCTATAGAAATTCTGGAGGAGACACCGGTGGAACTTATGATAACGGATATCCGCATGCCGGGAATCAGTGGTCTTTCTTTAGTTAGTCAAATAAGGGATAAAAAAATACAGCGTCAGCCATCCGTTATTCTCATCTCCGGTCATGCGGAGTTCGAGTATGCTCAACAAGCGATCCAGTTGTCCGTAGTGGAATATTTGCTCAAGCCAGCTAGCCGGGAAAAGCTGATCGCATCTGTGGAGGATGCCCTGAAGGCAGGGGAAGAGCAGGAACATATCGGCTTCATGCGGAAGATGGCCGATCCGCAATTAATGGCCATAAGAGATGAAGATGCCACATTAAGTGACCCGGTTCGCCAGGCGATAGACTATGTGGAAATGCATATAGAGGAGGCGATCAGCCTTCAGGAAGTAGCTGGACTAGTACATCTGAATGGGAGTTATTTCAGTTCCCTTTTCAAGGAGCAATGCCAGATGAACTTCAGCGAATACGTCGCCCGCAGAAAATTGCAGAAGTCGAAGGAATTACTACTGAAAACAAATCTGCCCATAGCAGAAATTGCAAGCCTTACCGGTTACCAGACTGTTAAGTATTTCAACAAGCTGTTTAAGGAGTACGAAGGAATGAGTCCAGGGCAGTATCGTTCTTCCATGAGGAATGGTATAGAAGCGAATATTCAATAATGACTCGGCAAGGGGGGAATATCTACGAAGAGAATCGGTTTATACAGTACACTTTTCTTAACATTGTTGTTGATAACAACAGCTTGCAATGGAGACCAAGGGAATAGCACCAAGAGCGACGGCGAGAAGATCACTTTAAAAATGATGCATCTGTGGCCGGATAGCAATAACTCCGCGCAAAACAAAATGGTGAAAGCAATCATCAAAGAATTTGAAGAAGCTAATCCGAATATCACCATCAAGACGGAAGTTCTTGAAAATGAGCAGTATAAAAGCAAACTGAAGGTGCTTGCCGCATCTAATGATCTACCGGACATCGGATTCACCTGGGCGGCAGGCTTTATGGATCCTTATGTTAGAGGAAACAAGTTTGCAGCCGTAGACGATCTTTTACAGGATGAGCTGAAGGGGAAATTCGTAGCCGGTACGACGGAGGGATATTCCTTTGATGGGAAGACATATGCTCTTCCTGTCGAACTGAACATAGTCCCAGTCTATTATAATAAAGAGATATTTTCAGAATTCAATTTACAGCCTCCCCAGACCTTAGATGATCTCAAAGCGATCATTCGAACACTAAATAACAATGGTATAACACCCGTTACTCTTGGTGGCAAGGACGGTTGGCCGGCTTCCTTTTGGTACATGTATCTAGCTGATCGTATTGGGGGACCCAACCTGATGGATAAGGCTGTTGCGGATCAGGACTTCACAGACCCTTCCTTGCTAGAGGCGGCAAGACAAGTGCAAGAGCTGGTAAACTTGAACACATTCATCAAAGGTTACAACGGCTTATCCAATGATGAAGCCAAGGTACAGTTCATGAATGGAAAGTCAGCCATGTTCGTAACAGGGACTTGGGAGCTGCCGGATTTTACGACCACTACGGATATAGCCCAAGAATTTAAAGTCAACATCGGTTATTTCAAGTTCCCGACAGTTGTAGGCGGCAAAGGCAACGTGGATGATTGGGTCGGTGGTCCGGGTACTGGATTGTTCGTTTCCAAGAATTCTAAGCATGCTCTCGAAGCCAAAAAATTCGTCAGCTTTTTCGTTCAAAAGTGGGGAGAGCATTCTGTTGTCAATGCTGGCGTAATCCCGGCTACCAAAGTAGATACTGCGACCATCAAGCTACCGCAAATGTTCATTGATCTTTTAAACGAGTTAAATAAGGCAAATAAAGTAACTCTTTATCTGGATACACAAATGAAACCCGTCGCTTCTACTATACACATGAACCAGATTCAGGCATTGTTCGGCGAAGCAGTCACGCCAGAAGAATTCATTAAGAAACAGGATGATGCGCTAAAAGCGGATAAGTAATGATCAAAAATATAAACAGATAATGGAGACGCCAAGGTACAGATGCCTTGATGTCTCTTTTTTTTGCGTTGTATAGAACTGAATCTAAAAATAGTGGAAGTTTTCCTAAAGAGGGTGTCCTTATGCTAGAGAATCATAGGCTCTATAATTATGTATGCGGTTACATAAAACCGAGGATCAATATAAAAGGGGAGGCAAAGTATGAAAAGTATGAAACGTAGTTTAGTGGGGATCTCTACATTGCTCGTGATGTCATCTGCTCTCGCAGCATGTGGTGGGAACTCAAATTCCAACTCATCTAGCCCAAGTTCAGCGCCTGCACCAGCAGCCAATACTACCGAAGCTCCAGCAAAAGGAACAGGTGAGAAAGTCACCATCAATCTTTGGAGCTTTACGGACGAAATTCCTAACATGACTAAGAAGTATCTGGAAATCCATCCTGACGCAAATGTAGAGTTCAAAACTACAGTTATCGCAACCACTGACGGAGCTTATCAGCCTGCTCTTGATCAGGCTCTGACAGCTGGAGGCAAAGATGCCCCTGACATTTTTGCAGCTGAATCAGCATTTGTGCTCAAGTATACACAAGGCGACGCCTCAAGCTATGCAGCTAACTATTCTGATATAGGCCTTGATGACCAAATGGTTAAAGACGCTGGCATCGCCCAATACTCGGTTGACATCGGTAGTCTAGACGGTAAATTGAAAGCCCTCGGCTATCAAGCGACTGGCGGCGCTTTTATCTATCGCCGCTCCATTGCGAAGGAAGTTTTTGGAACAGATGATCCAGCCACCATCAAGAATGAAATTGGACCAGGCTGGGATAAATTCTACGATGCAGCTGCGAAGCTGAAAGCTAAAGGATACGGCATCGTTTCCGGTGACGGAGATATCTGGCATCCAATCGAGAACAGCTCGGACAAGGGTTGGCTTGTTGATGGTAAGCTTCATATCGATCCGAAGCGCGAAGAGTTCCTGGATCTCTCTAAAAAGCTGAAAGACAATGGCTATCATAACGATACGACAGACTGGACGGAAGCATGGTATGCGGATATGTCCGGTACCGGTGCCCAACCGATCTTCGGTTTCTTCGGTCCTGCTTGGCTCATCAACTACGTGATGAACGGTCAAGTAAAAGACACGAATGGCGACTGGGCGGTTTCCGAACCACCAACAGGCTTCTTCTGGGGTGGCACTTGGCTGCTTGCCAACAAAGACGTCACCAAGGACGATGCCAAGAAACAGGCTGTTGCGGACTTTGTGAAGTGGGTTACACTCGACACCTCAGAAACGGGACTCCAATATTACTGGGCTAACGGTACCATGAAGGAAGGCGAGCAAGGTACCAAGGACAGCGTTGCATCCTCTGTTGTGATGTCGAAGTCAAACGGTGAAGTTCCACTGCTCGGTGGTCAAAATATGTTCGATGTGTTTGTACCGGCCAATGCAAACGCTTCAGGTAAGAACTTGACCCAGTACGACGAAACAATCAACAAGCTCTGGCGTGATCAAGTACGTGAATACACCGCGGGCAACAAAGACCGTGCCAAAGCGATCGAAACCTTTAAGCAACAAGTCAAAGACCAACTTGGCATTGAAAGCGAATAAGAAGGATTCGGAGGGGCGGGGGAGTAATCCCGCCCCTTCATATCAACTAAAGAGGTGAGAGCATGCGCCGCAAAAATGTGAACTATTCGAAATACGGTTATATTTTTACCTTCCCGTTTGTCCTTGCATTTCTGATTTTCTCACTGTATCCCATTTTATATACCGCAGTCATTGGATTCACAGATATGAAAGGAATAATACCCAAACCAATCCATATTCTTGATAATCCTTTTCAAAACTTCAAAGATCTTCTCTTTGACAATCCCTCGTTCCGGAAGTCTTTGTTCAATACCGGATTGCTCTGGATTACTAACTTCGTTCCCCAGATGCTTCTCGCGCTCTTGCTAACCGCATGGTTCACGAATAAGCGTCTCAACATAAAGGGACAAGGCTTGTTCAAGATTCTGCTCTATATGCCTAATATCATCACTGCTAGTACGATTGCCGTGTTGTTCAGCACTTTATTCGCCTATCCGATGGGTCCTGTAAACAGTTTGTTTCAAATGTTGGGATGGACAGACGCTCCAGTGTTCTTCCTGCAGGATAAGTCGACAGCACGGGGCATTGTCGCGTTCATCCAGTTCTGGATGTGGTACGGCAACACCATGATCGTCCTGATCGCTGGCGTTATGGGTATAAATCCTGCGCTCTTCGAGTCCGCATCGATTGACGGGGCGAACGGGTTTCAAACCTTCTTCCGCATCACACTGCCGAGTCTGCGTACGATATTGCTGTTCACATTGATTACATCTATGGTGGGTGGTTTGACCATGTTCGATATTCCGCAATTATTCCTTGCAGGCGGACCGGACGATTCTACGCTTACTACGTCCATGTTTATCTATGGGCAAGCATTCAAGGGCAGCTATATGTATAATCGTGCTGCAGCAGCGAGCATGATCATGTTCTTGATTTCGGCGATATTGGCTGGAATCCTGTTCTATGTGATGCGTGACCGCGACGCGTCAAGACTTAAAAAAATAGAAAAGCAAAAGTATAGAAAAGCTGCTATAGCAGCCCGTGAGGGAGGCGTAACACATGGCAAATAATCAGAAAAGCGGAACCGTTAACCGAAAGATAAATAAGACGATTATCTATGTGGTTTGCATCTCTTTGGCGGTACTCAGTATTCTGCCATTTTGGGTCATGTTTGTAAATGCCACACGCTCTACACCGGAAATCCAAAGTGGTCTTTCACTGCTTCCTTCGAGCCATATGATGAGCAATCTGCAAGTATTGCTCGATAAGAGCTTTGATCCGCTTCAAGGGTTCATGAATTCATTCATTATCGCCAGTTCTGCAACCCTCTGCACAGTCTATTTCTCGTCCTTGGCGGCCTATGGGCTCGTAACCTACAGCTGGAAGCTGCGGGGGCCATTCTTTACCTTTATCATGTGCGTGATGATGATTCCTTCCCAGGCAAGCGCTATCGGATTCTATCAGTTCATGTATAAGTTACATTGGACCAACAATTTTCTTCCGCTGATTCTACCAGCGATTGCTGCACCGGCGGTAGTGTTCTTTATGCGCCAATACCTTCTTGCAACTCTGTCGATAGAGATCGTGGAAGCTGCACGCGTAGATGGATCTGGAGAGTTCTTTACATTCAACCGGATCATCTTACCGTTGATGATGCCAGCAGTAGCAACACAAGCTATCTTTGCCTTTGTAGCCAATTGGAACAACCTGTTCATGCCGCTGATATTGCTAACGCAGAAGGAGAAATACACCATGCCGATCATGGTAAGTTTACTCCGAGGTGATATCTACAAGATGGAGTTCGGCTCGATTTATATGGGGCTGGCTTTAACAGCTTTACCGCTGTTTGTGGTTTACTTCCTGTTATCCAGATACATTATTGCGGGCGTAGCGCTCGGAGGCGTCAAAGAATAACCTCGGCTGCTGGCTTCGAATAAGGGCAGCACCGTGGAATTAATTTATTCCAATCTAGGCCTGTTGATTAGCTAAAAATACCCTGAAAGAGACTTATTGTACCTTTTTTTGGCTAATCAACAGGCGTAATCTCAATGAGGAGGAGAATCCTATTATGGCAACCCCAAATGAGCCATTAGTTACCCATCTCTATACAGCCGATCCCTCCGCTCATGTATTTGAGGGCAAGCTGTATATTTACCCATCCCACGATATCGACCATGGTGGACCTACAAATGATAATGGTGACCAATATGCGATGGAAGATTATCATGTGTTTTCCTTGGAAGATCCTACATCCCCCTGTGTAGATCACGGAGAGGCACTTCATCTTCGGGATGTGTCTTGGGCTTCGAAGCAAATGTGGGCGCCAGATGCCGCGTACCGGCAGGGGACATATTATTTGTTTTTCCCAGCCCGGGATAAGGAGGGGATCTTCCGCATCGGAGTGGCTACGTCAGCCTCACCATCGGGTCCTTTTCAGGCTCAAGAAAGCTATATAGAAGGTAGCTTCAGCATCGATCCCGCTGTATTCGTGGACGAGGATGAAAGAGCCTATATGTATTTTGGCGGCTTATGGGGCGGACAATTAGAAAAGTGGCAGGACGGTATTTTTCAGCAAGATGCGGTAGAAAAGAGCCCAGAGGAGCCGGCTTATGGTCCTTGGGTGGGTGAGCTGAGTGAAGACATGCTGGCATTTAAATCAGCCCCTCAGGAAATCATTATTACTGATGAAGAGGGAAACCCAATTCTTGCGGGTGATGAGGACAGGAGGTATTTCGAGGGTCCATGGATGCACAAGTATCAGGGGAAATATTATCTCTCATACTCCACGGGCACAACCCATAAGATCGTCTACGCGGTAAGTGACAAGCCCTGCGGACCCTTTGTCTTCCAAGGGACGATCCTGAATCCAGTCATCGGCTGGACGACCCATCATTCCATCGTGGAATTTAACGAGAAATGGTATTTGTTCTACCATGACGCATCTCTGTCTGGCGGCGTAGATCATAAACGCAGTATGAAATTTACAGAGCTTCATTATGAGGAAGATGGCAGAATCCGGCCGGTAATACTCTAATTGAAGGTAGAGCCTCCCTTTTTATAGGGTGAATTATGAAATTATACTTAAGGATGTCTTGGAGCTAATACTTCTGAGACATCCTTATTTGTTGTTTTATATTTCGTCAGGGCCCTATGATTTTAGAAGGTAAAAAGCATCCTCTAATATTGTATTCATTTTGCAGGGCTATCGCCCTATGGATCGCAGATGTATAATCATGGAATAAAACGCAAAGGATTTGAAGCGATGAAATTTTATCTGGTTATTATTCAAGTTTTATATTTATTATCTCTAATTCCTTGGTTCGTAATTTGGGGATTATCCTTTATGGTTTTTGACAATGGGATCTCAGCATGGGGAATATCAATAATGATAATTGTTTCATTGTATCCAGTTGCTGTTGTTATTTGTTCGATTTTATCTTGGTTCTTTAGGGTTAGATTTAAATCTTTAACTATCTTTTTTATTAGTGCTATTCCGTTATTGTGGGTGATTACGCTAGGAGCTATATTAATTGGTTATTGAAGTACAAACTGACCGCTAGCTTTGTATTTGTTGTTTTTAGTATCCCATGTAAAAGTCCCATGGACTAAACTATATCCGCCTTCTGTTGCGTACTTTTTCCAGTATTGATGGAATCGGCCCTTTTCATCGATTTCAGCAGAATAGTCAGCCATAAATTGTAGCTTATTAACTAATGTTCCTTGTTCTAAACGATATACATAGACTTGGGTATTGGAAGGCAAATAGTCCACAAGTATAGCTACATGTTTTTCATTTGGTGATTTGGTAATAAGCTTAATTGAAGCGTCATCTTCTTCATAGGCTACGTTTGTATTAATAAGTACAACAACATTTTTAGAATTAACTAAAAATAAATTTCCGGTGTCCGTAAGGATTATGCTTTCGTCTTTTTTGTCCCCGTTTAGGTCCGCTGTCTTAATGAGGCGTATGACTTCCTTTGGATATTTTTTCAGCAGGATAGACTTTGCATGATTAGACTCAGAATACTATAGGCGGTTATGAAGGGGCAATGATTGAATAGAATAAATTCTTGCCTTTTATATATATTGAGGTTATTATGGATTCGTGAAGTCTTTAATTAAAACGAAGTGAGGTTCGTTCTTTTTTTGAGACTATAATGGATAATATAAGTCTTTAATATCTGTAATATAAATTGAAAAGTGAAGGAAGAATGAAAATGAATTACGATTGTGCGATTATCGGCGGAGGACCGGCAGGTCTCAATGCTGCTTTGGTGCTAGGCAGGGCAAGAAAAAACGTTGTTGTTATTGATGAAGGACGCGCCCGGAATAGGGTTACTCGAGAAACACATGGCTTTCTTACTAGAGATCCTATAAGTCCAAGCGATTTTAGACGAATTGCGAAGGAGCAGATAAGTGCCTATCCATCCGTTACTTTTGCGGAAGATACCGCTATATCGATTACGGGAACCGATGGTGATTTTCAAATTTCGACTGTTCAGGGTCAGACCTATCGAAGTAAAAAGCTGCTCTTTGCGATAGGAATGAAGGATCTTCCGATGGAAATTAAGGGGCTCTCAGATGTGTATGGCAAAAGCGCCTTTATCTGCCCTTATTGTGATGGATGGGAGCTAAGAGATCAGCCTCTTGTAGTAATTGTTAAGGGAGCCGATGCAACGCATATGGCCCAAGTGATATCTGGTTGGACGAATAACATTACCATATGTACTAATGGATCTGATGACTTGACGAATGCACAATGCGAGGAACTTCAACAACATAACATTCCGGTCTATGATTTGCCGATTCAATCGATCGAATCTGACAATGGTATGGTACAGCAAGTTATGCTGAAGGATGGTACTAGCATCGTATGTACAGGGATATTTTTCAGACCAAAGCTAATGATCGGATCAGATTTGCCGCAAGCCATCGGTTGCGAGATCACAGAAGCTGGAACAGTTATTGTCGATAATCTCGGTAAAACGAACGTTCCAGGCGTTTATAGTGCCGGTGATGCAGCAACACATCTTCATCAAGCCATTATTGCCGCTTCTATGGGTTCCTTAGCTGGGGTGGGCATTAACAACGAACTAAATGAAGAGGAATGGCGTAACATCTGATGCTATTGTACAAAATAGTCTAATTCATTTATTCCCTTGAGCTGAACTTACATCCAGATTAATATAGAAACTATATTTGTTCTGAGAGGGGTAGTTTAAAATAAAAGTTGGATTCCTAATTATTGATATGCAAAACCTTTTCTTACACGATCATATGGAGAAGTTAAATGTAAGCCAGGCTTGTGAATACATTAATCATGTGTCGGGGTTACTTCGTGCAAAAGACCAAATTGTCGTTCATATAAAAGACGTGGAAGGGGCAAACGCAGATACGGATCCAGAAGCAAGAAATATTATTCCGGAAATTACAGTGTTACCTACGGATATCCAGATAGAAAAAGAGTTCTCTAATGCTTTTTGGAAAACAGATTTGGAACAGGTGCTACGTGAACATGGTGTTGAATTTATTATCGTTGCAGGCTTCGCTGCAGAACACTGTATAACCTTTACTATAAACGGTGCACAAGAAAGAGGCTTTCAAGCAGCCATTCTTCAAAAGGGTATCCTTAGCACACAGCCAGATGCCATTAACTCGATTTACCGTGATCGGCATATGATCTCTTACCCGGTGATCGAATTTTTAATGGAGATCATTGCTTGAGATTCTACTAACAGAAGCTATTGTTTATAATTGGAGTTACGTATTAGATAACTAATATGTAACTCCATTTTATAATTGTAAAAATACATATGGAGGTAATTAAGTTTGAGTACTCACTACTATCTCAGTTGGTTTAATAATTTTTTTCCAGAGAAGCTGGTCCATTGTTTGCATGAGGATATACAAGACAGAAAATCGCTTGTTATGATTAGCGCTGAACCGTCTGGTTATACAGGTGAGCAAATTAACATTGATGATGTTTCTGAATGTACATGGTTAAATCAGGCTAACATTATTTTTGATGAATATCATTTCATTGATTACCGCATGCAGAAGGAAGATGCTCAGCGATTAATTCACAACGCTTCTGTCATTTTTTTATGCGGTGGAGATCCTGTTTTGCAAAACGATTTTTTGGCCGATTATGAATTATCAAATGTTATTAAGAACAGCAATGCCGTTATAATGGGTGCCAGCGCCGGTGCGATAAACATGGCTGCAAAATGGTTATACTTGAAAAACACTGGCAATGAAGTTGAAACAAGTACTATTTATGATGGTATTGGCTTTGATCATTTTGCCTATGAATCTCATTCTAAACGCGACTACGCTACGTTTGTTCAAGGTTACCTGTTCCCCTTGTCTGAAGAGATTGATGTTTATGCGGCAGAACAGGAGAGTGCAATGCGTGTAAAGGACGGAAAAATAGAAATAATGGGTCCTGTATATTTAATTTCCCACTCTAAGATTCAGAAATTGGTTGAGACGCTTTAATTAGGCTTACAGCGAATCATCTCAGGTTTTTAAAATCCCCAGGACTTATTGTTGGGCAAAAATGATAAATTTTTTAGACCGCCTTCAATGGCGGTCTTTCTATGTCCGGCAGATGCTAGCTGCCCATTTTATTGAAGTAAGGGGCAGGATAACTCAGTAATTTCGCGAATAAGACGCTATAAGAAATCAGCGAGAAACTATAAGGAGCAGAAAACATGAAATGCCCTCACTGTAACAACGAATTAAATGAACTTCCTTTGTGTTACGGAAGTGAAGCACCCTATTATTTTCACACTGTACCAGAAGAGAAAAGAACAGAATTAATTAGAGATTTTTGTGTAATTGATGAACAGCATTTCTTTATTAGAGGACATATCGAAATACCAATAATTGATAGTAAAGAGAAATTTATATGGAGTGTTTGGGTTTCTCTTAGTGAAGAGAACTTTTTGAAATCTAATGAATTATTACACGTAGAGGGAAGGGAAGCTGAAAAACCTTATTTTGGATGGTTATCGACTGAACTTTCAATATATCCAATAACCACATTATCGTTAAAGACAATGGTACATACACAAGAAGTTGGTGCTGTTCCGTTAATAGAATTAGAACAAACGAATCATCCACTTGCAGTTGAACAAAGAGAAGGAATTACAATGGGGAGAGTTAAAGAAATTGCTCATTTAATAAATCATAGTCTGTAAGAGAAGAATTTGAAAGAAAGTATGGTCGAAAAAACTGCCGTGCCGATAGCTTATAAAATCGTATCTACGCCGCGTCACTGCTCTCCTTGGTCTACTAAGCGGTTTTCGGTGAGGCGTAATCAGCAGATAACCCCGCAAGGCTAAATCCATTGGACTCGGTGCGTAATGTCGATTAAGCTAGCGGGGCACATTAGTGGAATAGCGGTTGCTTCGGCAGCCTTTTTTTTATTTGTTCAACTAACGGGCAGGTTAGTGAAACCACACAGTTTTCTTAAACGTATAATCATTATTCAAATTTTTTCCAATATTGCTCATACAGAGGTGAACTTGACTGGAGCATTTTTATGACTTGGTTCAATTGGCGTTCTCGATCGCTCTCATCTATTCCTTAGTGTCAATTCCATTCACCTATTTTTCTACACAAGAGATTCACTGGGGTTACGAAATTGCTCCAGCCGGTTTAACTTGGTTTGTGGCTGTCAGACTGTCACAACCGAGCAGCATTCTGCGGTGGATAGTACGTACTGCCAGACGAAGAGAAGCACCTAATGAAGAAGACCATAGTTCTTCCCCACATTGATATTCCATACTTTCAATTAGGGAGGACAACGATGAAAAAGATTTTGTTGTTTCAAAAATGGGCCAAGCCCATTCTCGTCATGTTGATTGGAGTTATTCCGATCATTGTGCTCAGCGGGTGTTCGACAGCATCCCATTCAAACTCGATTAATGCCGATTCAGCAGGGGTATTTAACCACTTTTTTATTTATCCATTTTCGATCTTGATCAAATTCTTTGCGAATGCATTTCACGGAAACTACGGATTATCGATCGTGCTGATGACTTTCATCATCAGACTCGCGATCATGCCGCTCATGATGAATCAAACCAAGAAACAAATGGACATGAAAGAAAAGATGGCCGTCCTCCAGCCGGAGTTAACTGCACTTAAGGAGAAGTATAAGAACGACGTCAGTGCGGATGCAAAAAAACAACAGCAAGTCGAGATGATGCAGCTCTACCAGAAGCATCAATTTAATCCCTTAAATATGGGGTGTTTACCGATGCTTCTTCAATGGCCGATCACCCTCGCATTTTACTACGCCATTCGTCGTACCCCAGAGATTGCAGCGGACGATTTTCTGTGGTTTAGCTTGGGGAAAACAGATATGATTTTGCCGCTTATTGCCGCTGCGGTGTATTACGTTCAGTTCCGCGTGTCTCAATCCGTTTCAGCGCAGTATCAGCAAAATCAAAATAACCAAATGGCTTTCATCGGATTGTTGTCACCGATTATGATGGGTGTATTTTCTTTTCAGATGCCCGCCGCGTTACCATTATATTGGGCAGTTGGCGGTATATTCATTATCGTGCAAACGATCATACTCAATAAAATGTACACGAAGCCAAATGTAGCGAGTAAAAACTTACCCACCGGTGTAGAAGATTTATAA
Source organism: Paenibacillus sp. FSL R5-0345 (assembly GCF_000758585.1). Classification (NCBI taxonomy): domain Bacteria; kingdom Bacillati; phylum Bacillota; class Bacilli; order Caryophanales; family Paenibacillaceae; genus Paenibacillus; species Paenibacillus sp. FSL R5-0345. The sequence continues at coordinate 6,002,648 of NZ_CP009281.1, read as the reverse complement.
AATTGAACCAGGTCATAAAACAATACTAAATACAAGGCATCTGAGGCGCGACCTCAGATGCTCTGTTTTTATGTTGGCGGCTCGTTAACGGGGAACATAGTTCAACATAATGAGAAAAGTGAAAGGGCCATCCCACAAAAGGATGGCCCTAAAACTTACCGTTACAGACAGCGCGGAGAACCGTATCATAAATAACGATTAAGCTAATGGGAAACTATAGCTCAATAACATCAGAACGAAGCTGCCGACTTGAATCGGCAGCTTTGTTCTGCTAACGGGCAGTTTTGTACAAGAGAAAATGATAAGCTGGAATAAACACTTGCAGTACTGATGGGAGAAAAAGGTGAATATATGGATTCAAATGAACTAAAACCTTTAATGAACAACACAAAATGGGAAGAAATAAGACAAGCAATGCTCAACTATGCCTTTCCAACCAAATGGAGAACTAAAGACATTGATACTGGCTATATCAGCCTTTGGGATGGAGATTGGTATTACCATTATTCAGATGGTGGCTACAAATTTATTGAGTGGTTAGAAATTCATGCTGAAGATGACTTGATAAAAACTGATTTAATTCAATTCCTGAAAAAAATACATGTTCCAGGTGAAGTAACTACCGACTCCATCATAATTTATGGATATAACAAAACTAATGAATTCATTGATTATATTTGAATAATTACACCAACGGGTAGCGTTAGCTCAAATACGATTAGGCAGCCGTCAGTCAACGTCATCAGCTGCCTTTATTCAACTAACGGGCAGATTAACGCTATAAACCTCTTATGATTAGTATGCTTAGGTAAAAGAAGTATTCTCAAGAATTCTGTAATGTAAATAAATACAAATTACACTTCAGTTAATCCATTATCTATACATATTTTTAAGAGTATATTGAGGTAAATAAAGTAATTATTCACTTTGATAAATCCGAAATTGCTATGTCGGTATTATTTTATGGCTTCTTAAGGATTGCAAATCCATCGACAAATGGGAGTTTAAAACAGATGTTGTGCCGTAGTTAGTTTTATGAAAGGAAGGTATAGAGTGAGCATTTATTACGCTTCAAGCAAAGAGGATATCACTAAGGATGCACTCCAAGAGTTATTTCTTTCGGTAGAATGGGAGTCTGGCAAGTATCCAAACGAGCTTTTACAAGCAATCGGAGGGTCTCATTCAATTGTTACCGCTTGGGAAGGAGGAAAGCTTGTCGGTTTAATAAATGCTTTGTCAGATGGTGTTTTAACGGTATATTTTCATTATATGCTTATTAATCCGAGTTATCAGAGTATCGGTATAGGTAAGGAAATGATGAATATAATGCTTGATAGATATAAAGGGTGTAAAACAAAAGTATTAATTTCTTATCCTCATGCAGTGGATTTCTATAATAAATTTGGCTTTAATACAGAGGATGGAGCTACACCAATGTTTATCTCAGAGTTGATATGATTGATGGTATAATTTTTGTATACAAATAATTACATAAATTAAATCCTTATAAAAAGGGATGAGCAATATGGCAAATATCGAGCACTTACAGACCGTGAATGTTCCAGCTTCAACGGTCAATCATTCTTCGTCAGATGAAATGGGTGGAAGTGACCTCATTTTATCGCGTATGTAATTATAACTGGGCTATTTTTTTGTACAGTCTTAAACAGTATTGCGAAGAAGGCGAGGGTCTTCCGTATCATAAACGGAAGTATTAGAACCATTGAAAACATAGATGGGTGAATAAAGTACATGATCCCGAGAACTGATTTCGGAAGTACTGGGTAAGTACGAAGAAGTTGTCACCCAAGTCTTGATAATCTTTCGTTCAACCAACGGGAAACTATAGTACTATAAATAGCGATAGTTTAAAGTTTTTAAAATGCCTTGAACAACTGTTGAATGAAAACGATTGAACTTTTGAAATTAGACCACTAAATTTATATATTTTTAGCCTAAAAGATGCATTGACCCGGAAAAGGTTGGAGCCTATAATCATAAACAGGGAAAATTCATTAGATATAGAGCTATCTGTAACCTGAGGATTTCTCAACAGTCCTATTTGTAAACGCATACAATGAGGTTTTTCCATGTTTTCTTAGAAGGAGGAGATTGTAAAAGTTAGATTGTTTCTTTTTTTCTCATTTTTGCAAACGTTTGCACAACGGATTTTGCACTTAAAATTAATGAGGAGGTTATTTATTTGGTACGTAAACAATCTAGGCGGTTTGTTTCTTGGTTGATCATTTTTTCGCTTATTTTTAGTTTATTCGGTTTATCCGGCGGGGCTTCAGCCAGCAACACTGATTATACAGTCTCTTATACGAACTCCACAGCATCTGCTGTAACACTACATTGGACCACGAATAACTGGACGAATATTACCGACACGGTCATGACTAAAAATGGGACCACATTTACGGCCAACCTCAATGTTCAGGAGGGCGCCACACTTATATATTGTTATCACATCACAGCCCCAACGGATAGTTGGGACAGCAATGGAGGGAAGAACTGGACGGTTGTTATTCCGGTTGCTGGTAAATACGAAGCTGAGAGCGCAGCCTTGTCAGGTGGCGCAAAAATAAATACGAATCACACCGGATATACTGGCACCGGTTTTGTTGATGGATACACAACTACAGGAGCAACAACCACCTTTAACGTTCAGTCTTCTGCTGCAGGTGACTATAACGCAACGCTCCACTATGCCAATGCGACGGGCAGTGCCAAGAAAGTTTCTATTTATGTGAATGGAGTAAAGGTAAAGCAGACCACTTTAGCGAACTTGGCAAACTGGGATGAATGGGGGGACCAAACAGAAACGCTCTCCTTACAAGCAGGCAATAATACGATCGCTTACAAATATGACTCGGATGATACTGGGAATATAAATATTGACTATGTAACTCTCTCAAACGCACCAACACCAACATCTACCGCAACACCAACACCAACACCAACACCAACACCAACACCAACACCGACCGTAACACCAACACCAACACCAACACCAACATCAACACCAACACCGACCGTAACACCAACTCCTACACCAACGCCAACGCCGACCGTAACACCAACTGCAACTCCTACACCAACGCCGACCCCAACTGTGACGCCAACCCCAACGCCAACTACGGCTGGCTTAACGGTTCATTTTAAGAAACCAGCAAATTGGAGTTCAACGATCCGAATTCATTACTGGAATCTGAGTCCGTCAACGGTTCCAACAAGCGGGGCTTGGCCGGGAATTCTGATGAAATCTGACGGAAATGACTGGTACAGCTATACTATTTCCAACGCTACCGGCACAAGCCTTATCTTCAATGATGGCAACGGCAAACAGACTGCTGACTTGTCCCGCAGTGTAAAAGAGGGCTGGTATTCTTCAGATAACGTATGGTATGACGCTAATCCGGAAATTCCGAAGATTCCTGTGATTTCAGTCTCTCCTACGCCGAAAACATATGATTCTGCTCAAACTGTGAAGCTCTCCAGTATCAATACTGGCGATAAAATTTACTATACGACAGACGGGTCGACCCCTACGACAGCTTCTACCTTATACACGACACCAATTCAAGTAGCCTCTACTACAACTATTAAGGCTTTTGGTGTTAACTCCTTAGGTCAAGCAGGCAGTGTAGGCACTTTTGCTTATGTCATTGACCTAAATCTCGACCTGCAAGCCCCAACCATAACAGCTAATCTACCTGTTGGGAATTCAAGCTCTGCGGTTACCGTCTCTTTTAATATAAAAGATAACAAAGCAGCAACGACCACAGCATATTACACAGATAATGGTACGGAACCAACTACTAGTTCAAATCTCTATATCTCTGGCAATGCTTTAACTGCTCTGGCAGGACCGTCCATTCTTATTAATAAGACAACGACACTGAAATTCCTGGTGGTCGACGGTGCCGGAAATGAAACGAAACAGAGCTTTGTCTATACGATTGGAAATAAAGGCGATTTCCGTGAAGACACCATATATTTCGTGATTACTTCACGATTCTATGATGGTGATCCGAGTAATAACGTGCATTCATGGGAGGATGCCAAGGCAGGCAATCCGGATTCAGACCCAGCTTGGAGAGGTGACTTTAAAGGACTGATTCAAAAGCTCGACTACATTAAAGCGCTCGGATTCAGTGCTATTTGGATTACCCCAGTTGTGCAGAATGTCAGCGGGTATGATTATCATGGCTATCATGCGATTAATTTTTCCAAAGTAGATCCAAGGTATGAGTCAGCAGGAGCTTCATATCAGGAATTAATTAATGCAGCTCATGCCAAAGGGATAAAGGTAATTCAGGATGTTGTTGTAAATCATACCGGTAATTTTGGGGAAGAGAATCTGTTGCCTATGTTCAAGAAAGATCCGACTGCAGCGGACACCGTAAATAACATGCTTAAAATTACGGATAAACTGCCAGCTAACTATGATACGATGACCCCTGATCAGCAATATCAGGCCAGACTCGCAATCATGAAAAATGCGGAAACCAACAATAACATGTATCATACTGAAAAAAGTCTTTCCTGGGAATCTTACACTGTACAGACAGGACAGATTGCAGGAGACGCCGTAGACTTGAATACGGAAAACCCTGTAGTGAATCAGTATCTAATTGACAGCTATAATCAGTATATTGATATGGGTGTTGATGCTTTCCGGGTCGATACTGTGAAGCATGTGAGCCGGTATATTTTTAACAAATACTTTGTTCCTGCTTGGAAAACAAGAGGGGGCTCAAACTTCTTTGTCTTTGGTGAAGTGGCTACTCGGTACAGAGATGTATGGAATAGTGGAATTCCGGCAATATCGACTCCATTTTATACATGGAAAAGCTCGAAAGCCTATCCGGGTGACGGACAAAATGACTACGCTTCCAACAAGCTGTCAGTAGAACAAGAGTGGGCAGATAACTCTACTACAGCGGGGCAACCAACCTCAAATAATGCTTTTTTAATAGGCAATAATTATCATGCACCTGACTATTCGATGAAATCGGGTATGGATGTTATTGATTTCCCAATGCATTGGGCATTCAAGACTGCACAGGAAGCATTCAGTATGAAGAGCGGTGATCAGTACTATAACGATGCTACTTGGAATGTAACTTATGTTGACTCTCATGACTATGCACCTGACCAAGCCCCAGAGAATCAACGATTTGCAGGGACACAAGACACTTGGGCTGAGAATCTCTCGCTGATGTTCACCTTCCGTGGAATACCTGCGATCTATTATGGTTCTGAAATCGAGTTTAAAAAAGGATCAGTCATCGATGTAGGTCCAAATGCACCTCTAAGCTCAACAGGGCGTGCTTACTTTGGAGATCATATTGAGGGTAGCGTTACGGTACAGGACTACGGTAAGTATACAAATGCTACTGGCACACTCGCCGACTCATTGAACTATCCTTTGGCAAAACACATCAGACAACTCAATTTAATCAGAAGAGCTGTTCCAGCCTTGCAAAAAGGCCAGTATTCCACAGAAAATGTATCCGGTGATTTGGCATTTAAAAGAAGATATACTGACAGCGCGAAAGGTATTGATAGCTTTGCGTTAGTTACGATCTCAGGAAATGCGACATTTACCGGAATTCCGAATGGAACTTACGTGGATGCGGTGACTGGTGATACTAAAAACGTTACTAACGGCACAATCACTCTGGTATGCTCCGGAAAAGGAAACGCTAGAGTGTATGTATTGAACGGTAGCGGTGGAATTGGAGTAACCGGAACCTACCTGAAGTAGAATAAAGTCTTTTAGTAAAAAGAGAAGAAGCAACCTCAGTTCGGATTGTTCACCGATCTAAGGTTGCTTCTTCATATACAACTTAATCATTCAATCCTTTACCATCCAGAATTTGCGGAATCCATTTCTCAACCCTAGACACACGGGTTTTGGATTGCTTGGGTTCCGAAAAATGATGAAGGTATGCTCTTTGCCGCCCGGGCGTTAAGGCTTCAAAAGCGTTTTTCAAGGCAGGTTGTTCATCGAGTTTAGTTTGAAATTCATCAGGAATGATGAAATCTGTATTCTTTTTAAACTCCACTTCCAAACCAGCTTTTTCAACTTCGATGGCTTCATAAATATAGTCTTTTATGATGCTTTCTTTTTCAAGGATCTCTTGAACATTGGTGAACCGGATCTGTCGTGCAGCTTGTACATTCTCCGTTTGTTGAATCAGAATCCCATGGGTATCCTTTAATAAGACACCTTTATGAAACAGCAGTGCAATATATTCTTTAAATCCATGGATTAAGACAATGTTTTTGTCCTCAAACGTATAACAAGGATGCATCCATTTAAAATCTTCGGACAACAACTCACAGTCAAGAACGATATTTCGCAACGTCTCGTATTCTTCCTGCCACTGTTTTACTTTTCTTAAGAATCCGTCCACCTTAGCGTTGGTTCTACTATTTGTCATTAAGGAACACCCTTCTTCCTCGTAATTATATTAAGCTTTCTACTTGCTTAGCTTGTCCCTTTTACGACCGATCTAATTGCATAGTTTGCATATAGACACTAGTGAAGCTAACATAATATTAGATGTCTCTTTTGGAAATGGCTAGTAAAACTTATGTTAGCGAGGTATTTATGAATACAATTACCGTCGATTTAGTTGCAAGATTAATTAATGAACAATTTCCCGCGTGGTCCGATTTAGAGATTAGACCAGTAAAATTCAGTGGGAATGATAATCGAACGTTTCATTTAGGCGAGCATATGACCGTGAGGTTACCAAGTGCAGCAGCTTATGCTCCACAAGTAGAGAAAGAGCAACTATGGTTGCCCATATTAAGTAAAGAACTCACGTTACCTATTCAAATACCATTAGCCAAAGGGAAGCCTAACGAAGAATATCCATTGCCGTGGTCTATCAATAAGTGGGTAGAGGGTGAAACGTTAACGTACCAAAATATTAATAATCTTAATCAGTTTGCAAGAGATTTGGGAGCATTCTTAATAGAGTTACAATCTATTGATGCTAGTGGAGGACCTTTAGCAGGAGAGCATAATTTCTATAGAGGTGGATCTTTAGCTGTATATGATGAAGAGTCTAGACATGCGATTGAGCATAATAAAGATATTTTTAATGAGAAGCTATTGAGAGAAATCTGGGAACTGGCATTAGCTTCTAAATGGAATTCCAAGCCGGTTTGGGTTCATGGAGATATTGCGCCAGGGAATTTACTAGTCAAAGATGGAAAGCTGTGTGCAGTCATTGATTTCGGAATCTTGGGTGTAGGCGATCCTGCTTGTGATGCGGCAATGGCATGGACCTTTTTTGATGAGGATAGCAGAAAGGTGTTCAAGGATGTATTACAGATGGATGAAGAGACTTGGAATAGAGCAAGAGGATGGGCTTTATGGAAGGCGTTAATCACATATAATGGAAATCGATATTCTACCCCAAAGGCAGCGAGGGAATCCTTAAAAATAATCAACCTCATAGCAGATGACTTCGAATTGTAGAAATTGCCCTACATAAAACGCCTAAACTAACCCATACTAGTTCATAAGTATGATAATTTATGAACATTTAGCGACTGACAACGATTATCATATTAGAATTATTATAAATAACTTGACAGGCCTTAATTTGGTTAATTATAATAATTACAAATAGTATTCAGATATGTGATGTTTGCAGATTTGAATATTGTATCCACAAAAAATAAAACTTAAAGGAGATTTAAATAATATGTCACTTATCGGAACAGAAGTCCTACCATTTAAAGCAAGCGCATTTCAAGATGGGAAATTCATCGATGTTACAGAAGAAAACTTTAAAGGTAAATGGAGTGTAGTTTGCTTCTATCCAGCTGACTTTACATTCGTATGCCCAACTGAACTTGAAGATCTGCAGAACCAATATGAAACCCTGAAACAACTGGGTGTTGAAGTATATTCCGTTTCCACAGATACTCACTTTACACATAAAGCATGGCATGAAAGCTCTGCAGCCATCGGCAAGGTAAAATACATTATGATCGGCGATCCTTCTCATGTGATTTCCCGCAACTTTGATGTTCTGATCGAAGCTGACGGTCTTGCTGATCGTGGTACATTCATCATTGATCCAGACGGTATTATCCAAACCGTTGAAATTAACGCTGGTGGTATTGGTCGCGATGCTAGTGCACTTGTTAACAAAATCAAAGCAGCACAATATGTACGCAATCATCCAGGTGAAGTTTGCCCAGCAAAATGGTCCGAAGGTGCAGAAACGCTTAAACCAAGTCTCGATCTTGTAGGTAAGATTTAAGGAGCGAAAGCTAAATGAAATTAGATCAAGAAATCAAAGCTCAACTAGCTCAATACCTAGAACTCTTGGAAGGCGACGTAGTACTGAAAATCAGTGCAGGCTCTGACGAAGCATCTCAAGAGATGGAAGCGCTGGTTGATGAAATTGCCAAAATGTCAGCTAGGATCACGGTAGAAAAAACCGAACTGCCTAGAACCCCAAGCTTTAGCGTAAATCGTGTGGGTGAAGATACAGGCGTTACCTTTGCTGGAACTCCGCTAGGACATGAGTTTACTTCATTAGTGTTGGCTCTATTGCAAGTTAGCGGAAGAGCACCTAAGGTTGAGCAAAGTGTTATTGATCAGATCAAGAGCATTAGTGGCGAATATAAGTTTGAAACTTATGTCAGCCTAAGCTGTCATAATTGCCCTGATGTTGTACAAGCACTGAACCTAATGAGTATCTTCAATCCTGGCATTACCCATACTATGATTGACGGCGGAGTGTTCAAAGAAGAGGTAGAACGCAAAGAAATTATGTCTGTTCCAAGCGTTTACCTTAACGGTGAATTTTTCGAAAGCGGTCGTATGACGGTTGAAGAAATTCTGGCTAAAATGGGTAGTACTGTGGATGCATCAGAGTTTGACAACAAAGCTCCTTATGATGTACTTGTTGTTGGCGGTGGCCCAGCAGGTGCAAGTGCAGCAATTTATGCGGCACGTAAAGGGATTCGCACAGGGATTGTCGCTGAACGCTTAGGCGGTCAGGTCAACGATACCCTTGGCATTGAGAACTTTATCAGTGTTAATTACATTGAAGGTCCTCAGCTAGTGGCTAAACTTGAAGAGCAAGTGAAAGAGTACGGTATTGATGTGATGAAGTTACAACGTGCCACACGTTTAGATAAGAATGATTTAATTGAAGTTGAGCTCGAGAACGGTGCTGTTCTAAAGAGTAAGACGGTCATCCTGTCGACAGGTGCTCGTTGGCGCAATATGGGTGTGCCTGGTGAAGCTGAATTCAAGAATAAAGGCGTAGCCTACTGCCCACACTGTGACGGTCCTTTATTTACAGGCAAAGATGTTGCCGTTGTCGGCGGCGGTAATTCAGGGATTGAAGCAGCGATTGACCTTGCGGGTATAGTGAAGCATGTAACGGTTCTGGAGTTTGCTCCAGAGCTCAAAGCGGATGCTGTACTGCAAGATCGTCTCTACAGCCTACCTAACGTTACTGTGCTTAAGAACGTGCAAACGAAAGAAATTACTGGAACGGATAAGGTAGATGGTATTTCTTATATCGATCGTGCGACAGAAGAAACTCACCATATTGAATTACAGGGTGTGTTTGTACAGATCGGTTTGGTTCCGAACACAGATTGGTTAGGTGACATGGTTGAACGTACTCGCGTTGGCGAGATCGTTGTAGATAGCCATGGTGCCACAAATGTACCAGGAGTATTTGCTGCTGGCGATTGCACTAATAGTGCTTATAAACAAATCATCATTTCGATGGGATCAGGTGCAACAGCAGCTTTAGGTGCATTTGATTATCTGATCCGTAACTAATCGATACTGTTAATAAAAGCAAGAAATCAAAAGCCCTCACTTCAAAGTGGGGGCTTTTGTTATGTTATCCGTATGTTGTATGAGAAAAAAGGGGATTTGTAAACTTTTTTGGAGGATTTTATGAGGATTTCTCGAATACATATTTCAAATATGAACTAAGCAAAATTTAGAATTTAGCATGATTAGAAAATTCTTTTTGCTGGAATGGAGACTAGATTTTTGTGATTAACAACATTGAATCCTTAAACAAATTTATCTCGTTTATACCTATTATTAAATTATCTATTCCGGCTGATTTATCCATAGCCATCTGTGATCTGGAAAGGTTTGTTGCTTATTTTCCTGGCGACACCATTGATTTAAACATTAATGAAGGTCAACTGTTAAACAAAGAAGAACCACTTTACTTAGCTATGCGAGATAATCAAGCTTTGAAGTCCGATGTGCCGGCCAACTTCTATGGATTCGAGTTTACGGGTACTGCGACACCTCTTCACGATCAAACGGGTCAAGTCATTGGCGGGATTGCAGTTCAGATTCGCAGACAAAGTGAATTAAAAGCTATTGTAGAACAGATCTCAGAATCACTAACCCAAGCCAATGAGCAAATTGATAATATTTCATATGGCGCAAGTTCACTTGCGGAGTACACTCAGCAACTACTTATACAATCCCAGCAAGCTGGAAGAGATGTGGAGAATACTACAGAGGTCCTATCGATTATTAAAAAGGTTGCTGACCAAACGAATTTACTCGGGCTAAATGCAGCCATTGAAGCGGCGCATGCAGGTGAGAAGGGAAGAGGATTTGAAGTCGTAGCCAAGGAAATTCGAAAATTTTCACGGGAAACCGTTTCCTCAACACAAAATATAAATGAAACCATGCTACAGATTAAGGGGATTACGAACCAAATGGCTAACTCGATAGAGAAGATAGCTGCGATCGGACAAGAACAGGCGGCATCTGTTCAGCATACTTCTGCATTTATTGAGGAAATAAAAATGATGTCCCAAAAGCTTAACGAGTTTGCGAATAAATTGTAGTAAGAGAATCAGTTCTTTTTTTGTTGAAACAAAAGAATATTTTAAACGTATATTTAAATTCATGGATGGTATAGTAAGATAGTAGTGGAGTAACAAACTTAGGAGGAATAAATCATGTCAACACCGCACAATGCAGCACAGAATGGTGAAATCGCCAAAACAGTATTAATGCCAGGAGATCCGTTAAGAGCGAAGTATATCGCAGAAACCTATTTGGAGAACCCAACCCAATTTAATACGGTACGGAATATGTTTGGATATACAGGTACTTACAAAGGTAAAGAAGTGTCAGTAATGGGTTCGGGAATGGGAATGCCAAGTATCGGTATTTATTCTTATGAACTATACAAAAACTATGGTGTGGAGAACATCATCCGCATCGGTAGTGCAGGTGCCTACACAGATAAATTGAACTTATTTGACGTAGTGCTGGCGGATAGTGCTTGGAGTGAATCTACATACGCCTATGTGCAAAGTGGTGTAGAAGGAGACGTGCAACTGCCAAGTAAAGAATTGAATGAGATCATTGAAGCAGCAGCAAAACGCATTAATAAGCCACTTTTGACTGCAAGAATTCATTCCAGCGATGTGTTCTATCATGAAGACAACGTGCCAGGCCACAATGAATTTTACAATGAGCATGGTTGTGTATGTGTAGAAATGGAGAGCTATGCACTGTTCCATAATGCGAAAGTATTAGGTAAACAAGCAGCATGTATTCTTACCATTTCGGATTCATTAGTTACCCATGCAGTAACCACGGCAGAAGAAAGACAAAATTCTTTCAACAGCATGATGGAAGTTGCATTAGAAGCAGCGATTTCTCTTTAAGATTAAGAAGTGAAAGATAAGCTAAAACATCTTTATACAGAAATTGTATAAAGATGTTTTTTTGCGTTTTCAAGATTCAAGAGACTATACCCTTTAGGTTAATTATTGACAAGAAGAAAAATCCAGATCATAATAACATATGAGCACTTGTTCATATGTTATTATGATCTGGAGCTTTTGAATACCACTGCACGCGCATACAAATAATATCTTGCTGAAGGTAAATAGGAGGTAAATTATGAAGAACAAGAAGAATAATCACAATCATCAGATTGAGCATGTAGACGGGCAACACTCTGATCACGATCACAGCGATCACAGCGATCACAATCATTCCCATGCAGGACACGATCATTCCCATGGACCTCACGGTCATCATCATTTTGATTCTAGCGGAAACAAAAAAGGACTAATGATTGCATTAATAATTACAGTAGGAATTATGTTTTTGGAGTTTTTTGGCGGACTGGTCACTAACAGCTTAGCGCTGCTATCGGACAGTGGGCATATGCTAAACGATGCAAGCTCCTTAGCATTAAGCTTAGTAGCGGTCTGGTTTGCAACTAAACCTGCCTCTCCTAATAAAACATATGGATTTCATCGGTTTGAAATTCTAGCGGCACTATTGAATGGGGTCACCTTATTTGTAGTTGCTGGTTTTATCATCGTGGAAGCTTATGGCCGATTCTTCGAGCCGCCTACGGTTGCAAGTGGTTCTATGATGCTGATCGCATGTATAGGTCTTTTAGCCAATGTTGCAAGTGCTTGGTCTCTTATGAGAAAAGGGGATGTAAAGAATAACATTAACCTTCGCAGTGCTTATCTTCATGTGCTTGGCGATGCTTTAGGCTCCGTAGGGGCTATTATCGCAGGTTTAGTCATGATGATTTTCGGTTGGTATATTGCCGACCCGATTATAAGTGTACTAGTTGCTTTGTTAATTCTTAGAGGCGCTTGGGGAATCATCAAACATACCGTTCATGTTCTTATGGAAGGTACTCCGATTACAGTGAATCCATCTGAGGTGAAGGCAGTTCTAGAAAATATCGAAGGCGTTATAAATGTTCATGATCTTCATATTTGGACGATTACCTCCGGACTTGATTCACTAAGTTGCCATCTCTTAATCAATGACCAGGAGGATGATCAACGTATTTTACAGCAATCTATTCAGTTAATAGCGGAACGCTTCAAAATCCAGCATACTACTATTCAAATTGAGACATCGGCGATATTCCATGAAGTGATGAAAGTCTAAACGGTATTTTATATTTTGAATAGAATAGGAGGGCTATAGTATAATAAAACTATATGGAAAGGAGTGATTGGTGCATGGAAGATCATACGCACGAGCACGAATCATGTAGCACGGGTGAACGAAAAAGTCATCACTCTGAGAAGACTAAAAAGAACCTGGTTAGCCGTCTCAATAGAATTGAAGGACAAGTAAGAGGGCTAAAAGGATTGATTGAAAAGGACACCTATTGTGATGATGTGCTGCATCAAATCTCTTCGGTCCAATCTGCTTTGAACGGCGTAGGAAAGCTTTTGTTAGAACATCATATGAAGAGCTGTGTCGTGGAACGAATCCAAGATGGTGAAAATGAAGTGTTAGACGAGTTATTAATTACCATCAATAAATTAATTAAATAATGGATAATAGAAAGGATTCGTTGGTGGAATCCTTTTTTGTTAGATTCAAATATAGTATAGGGGGGTATACTAACAATATTAGAAAATATACTGAAGGAAGGAGATCCATATGAATGTAGAGGTATTTACAACACCGACCTGTGAGGATTGCAGAAGTTTTAAAAAGTTCTTAAATGAGCATCGTATTCCATTTACTGAATTTAATATTGCAGATCATCCTGAGCACGCAGATACACTATTTAATCGAACAGGAAAAAGGCTGGTTCCTACCATTTTCATTAACAATCAGGTATTCTTCGGATTTGTGTTCAATCGTCAAGAAATTGAGAAGCAGCTTCTTGTCTAAGGCTCAGGACTTTATATAATCATCATCCGGCAATTTCTCAGAGCATGATAAGTTAGCTCAAGATTGGGTATATATAGAGTAGGGGACTATCCTAAATTACATCTTGAGAGGAGCTTATACGATGTCACATCAAGATTATAAAGCGTGTATTGAAGAGTGTTTAAAATGTATGGTTGCTTGTAATCACTGTTACTCATCTTGCTTGGAGGAAGACCATGTTGCCATGATGAAGGAGTGCATTCGTCTTGATCGTGAATGTGCAGAGATATGCGGATTCACGGCGCATGCCATGTCGATGAATAGTAAATATGTTAAAGCCCTATGTTTAGCTTGTGCAGAGGCTTGTGAAGCCTGTGGAAACGAATGTAAAAGACATGACCACGAGCATTGCCAGCAATGTGCAGAAGCATGTTTTGCCTGTGCAAGAGTTTGTCGTGAAATGGCCGCTTAACCTAGTAGAGAGTGCTTCAAATCAGACGAATGAAAAAAGGGAGTGTTCTCAGAAACAGGATTTCTGTTACTGAGAATGCTCCTTTTTAGGTATTTGCAGTAGAGCTTGTTGCTTGACATAATATAGGGTAGGGGGGTATACTTACATCAAGAAGAAGATGATACAAACCATGAAAATCATCACAAAAGTGGAAGAGGTGTTTATATAATGGCTACTACTGGGGCGGGGCAATCACAAACGTCACTTCAGATCACAGGGATGACTTGTGCAGCATGTGCAAACCGTATAGAAAAAGGCTTGAATAAACTTGAAGGTGTAAGTGAAGCCAACGTAAACTTTGCAATGGAGAGGGCTACAGTGACTTATGATCCGAACATAGTGGACGTAAGTAAGATGGAAGCAAGTATTCAGAAGCTTGGGTATAGCACGGCTAAAGAAGCTGTAGATTTACAGCTTGTAGGTATGACATGTGCCGCTTGTGCGCTGAAAATTGAAAAGACTCTGAATAAGCTACCAGGCGTAAGCACGGCTAATGTGAACTTTGCGATGGAAACAGCCCATGTCGAATATAACCCCGTTGAAGTTTCTGTATCTGATATGCAGAAGCGGGTAGAGAAGCTTGGATACAAAGCTGTTCCCAAACAGGAGCAAGGTGACCCCTCAGAGCAGCGACAACAAGATTTATCCAAGCAAAAACGTAAGCTTCTGATCTCCGCAATTCTATCGTTTCCACTACTGTGGGCGATGGTGAGCCACTTTTCGTTCACTTCGTGGATATGGCTGCCCGATCTTTTTATGAATCCATGGTTCCAATTGGTTTTGGCAACACCGGTTCAATTTTATATTGGTAAACAGTTTTACATCGGTGCCTACAAAGCTCTACGTAACGGCAGTGCGAATATGGATGTACTGGTTTCACTGGGGACCTCAGCAGCCTTTTTTTACAGCTTGTACCTAACCATAGTTTGGGCTGTTGATGGTGGGAGCGCGCATCATGGACCAGAAATGTATTATGAAACAAGTGCAGTATTGATTACTCTCGTTCTAATGGGGAAATTGTTCGAATCCTTGGCAAAAGGACGGACATCGGAAGCGATTAAATCCTTGATGGGACTGCAAGCTAAGACGGCTTTGGTTGTCCGCGATGGTGAAGAATTAAGTATTCCTGTAGAGGAAGTTATTGCAGGTGATATAGTCCTTGTTCGTCCAGGGAATAAAGTCCCTGTGGATGGTGAAGTTCTGGAAGGGATCTCGTCGGTAGATGAGTCCATGTTGACAGGCGAAAGCCTTCCTGTTGAAAAGAAAGCCGGAGATTCCGTCATTGGAGCGACAATTAATAAGAACGGAATGCTTCGAATCAGAGCAACCAAAGTAGGTAAAGAAACTGCTCTTGCACAGATTATTAAAGTGGTTGAAGAAGCGCAGGGTTCGAAAGCCCCTATTCAACGGGTCGCTGACGTCATTTCCGGTATTTTTGTTCCTATCGTTGTCGGGATTGCAGTTATTGCATTCTTAGTGTGGTACTTCTTCGTAACACCGGGTGATTTTGCAGGAGCCTTGGAAAAAGCAATCGCCATTCTGGTTATCGCATGTCCTTGTGCTTTAGGTCTGGCTACGCCAACCTCCATTATGGCTGGTTCCGGACGTGCAGCTGAATGGGGAATCCTGTTTAAAGGCGGAGAACATTTAGAGCAAACGCATAAAATTGACACGATCATCTTAGATAAAACAGGTACAGTAACAAAGGGCAAACCTGAGCTTACCGATATTTTGGTTGAAGGTGATGAGACAGAATTTCTTAGACTGGTGGGTGCAGCGGAGAAGAATTCAGAACATCCACTTGCAGAAGCTATTGTCGCAGGCATCTTGGATAAAAATATTGAATTGCCAGGGACCGAATCTTTTGAAGCCATTCCGGGGTTTGGGATCAAGGCTGTCGTGGAAGGTAAAGAGCTGTTAATTGGTACTCGGCGTCTCATGGACCAATACGGAGTAGAGGCAAGTCATGCCTATAACATCATGTCTACCTTAGAAGAATCCGGTAAAACAGCAATGCTTGTTGCTATAAATAAAGGGTACGTGGGTATGGTAGCTGTAGCGGATACGATTAAAGAAACCTCTCAGGCTGCTGTCAGTCGCTTGAAAGGAATGGGAATCCAGGTCATCATGATCACCGGTGATAACGAACGTACAGCAAAGGCGATCGCAGCCCAAGTTGGCATTGATCATGTACGCGCTGAAGTGCTTCCAGAAGGAAAAGCGGAGGAAGTGAAAAAATTACAAGCGGAAGGAAAAATAGTAGCCATGGTTGGGGACGGCATTAACGATGCTCCTGCTCTTGCTACTGCAGATATTGGGATGGCAATCGGTACCGGTACGGATGTGGCTATGGAAGCTGCGGATGTTACTTTAATGCGTGGCGATTTATCCAGTATTCCAGATGCTATCTACATGAGCCGTAAAACGATGACTAATATTAAACAAAATCTATTCTGGGCACTTGGTTACAACTCACTTGGCATTCCGATTGCAGCACTGGGTTTCTTAGCTCCATGGGTAGCGGGGGCGGCAATGGCTCTCAGCTCGGTTTCCGTTGTTCTTAATGCACTTCGTCTGCAACGTGTGAAGATCCGTAACTAAATGGCTAGAGGAATGGAGACGGGGATAAGTATGGGAGAGATAACGAAAATAGCAGTTGCGCCGCCAATTCAAGTGGGGGGAAGCCTGTTTACACCAGAGCAGCTGGCTACAATTGGGGCTATTGTAGGGAAGAATGCGAAAATTGAAATGACACCTTTTAAACAGCTTTATTTGGAGGTGCCTCTGGAGAAACGAGAAGAGATAGTGGAACAACTTGAGCGTACAGGATTGGAAGTATATCCAGCGGGATTTGTCACGAAAAGCCTGATTGCCTGTAATTTTTGCAGAGGGGCCGAGGATGCGGGGCTGGCAGTTGCACAGAAATTAAATCAGTCTATAGCAGGGATTGAAACACCTTTGCCACTGAAGATTGGTTATGCGGGCTGTGCACTCGGAACAAGTGAACCCTTGTTGAAAGATATCAGCGTTGTGAAAATGCGTAATACTTATGAGGTTTTTGTTGGAGGAGAACCTAAGGGGCTTAAGACTTCAATCGCACAATCCTTTAGATCAGGGCTGACTGAGGATCAACTCATTCCACTGATTTTGTCATTGATTAACTACTATAAGGCCAACGCCAAAGGGAAAGAGAAATCAGAAAGTTTATTGACAGGATGACATTAGAATCGATGCAACAAGTTGTTGCAGTATAGTAAAATTATAATTTTAAGAGGGGCTTCCTTTATAGGAGCTCCTCTTTTTAGTGTGATCTAAGAATAATGCTGCGAAATGCAAAGTTTGTAAAATTAATAAACTATTTAAGTAAATATAGTGTTAAAATTTATTAAAATAATACCTTTATTATCAAGATAAATAGATGCCATAGGGGATGGCATGGAAGATGCGATGATCATTATATAAACAGTATGAGAGGGAAGTTGACCAAATTATGATCAATCTTAGTTCAGAGCGACAACAGCAAGTTAGCTATATTGGGATTACTGAGGCTGATTTAAATGTATTGAAAAGTAAGGAAAAAGAATTCAAGCAAATCGTTAGCTCGCTTGTAGATGAATTGTATAAACAGATGATTGAGGAGCCTGAGCTACTCCACATCATTGAACAGCACAGTACACTTGATCGATTGAAGGAAACGCAACAGTGGTATTTTTTATCCATGGCATCGGGTGTGATTGATGAAGCATTTATTGAAAGACGCCTGCTTATTGGTAAAATTCACTCGCGTATTGGTCTGACAACGAATTGGTATTTGGGCACTTACATATTATATTTGGATCTCGCTACAGCTTATTTTGAACGGATATTACCGACCGAGTGGAAACCCGTCATTCATGCATTAACTAAGATGTTTAATCTGGATTCTCAGTTGGTTCTTGAAGCCTACGAAGTCGATGAAAAAGCGAAAATAGAAAATTTATTGGAAAAGCAAAACCACTTGCTTACAGGGGTTAGTTCTGCGGTTCAAGAATTAGTATCCTTAATGGTTCAACTAAAAGACAGCAGTGAATCTATAGAGGAATTAGCTAGTAAGAATGCTGATTATCAAGAGAAAACACATCAAACTGTGTTATATCTCGACAAAGAGGTAGAGTCTATTCATCAAGTGGGTACAATGATTAGAGAAGTGGCTGATCATACGCATCTTTTGGGCTTAAACGCGGCGATTGAAGCGGCAAGAGCAGGGGAGCATGGAAGAGGCTTTGAAGTTGTTGCGAATGAAGTAAGAAAGTTAGCGCGTCGCTCTAAAGATTCAGTAGGTACGATTGATGAGAAGCTGAATAATATCAACTCCACACTGTCCAAGGTGAAAAAAGAGTCGGAACACAATTCTATGTATTCCAGAGATCAGGTGAAGGGCTCTCAAGAACTGGTATCTTTCGTGAGTCTGATTGAAAAAGTGACCGTTGAGTTAGAAAAATTGAAGTGAACAAGCAAGTTGCTGATTGATTTATTAAGTCTCCATTCCTGATACAGGGAGCGATGAGTGTGTCCGTAGAACATTATGTACAAGATGCAGAAGCTTCAACTAGAAAGATCGTGGCAGGATTATTCATGTCGCTGGATGGAGTGGTAGACTCGCTTGAAGCCTCACCTAAGAAGTGGGGGAGTACTGAAATGAACGAGACGATTGCTGCAGGTGTCGCTCAGGCGGACACTGTACTGCTTGGACCACGTACTTACAGAATGCTAGCCCAGTTCTGGCAGCATCAGAGTGACGATCTGCCTATGGCAAGATTTCTGAACCGTTCTGCTAAATATCTGGTCTCAAGTACAATTACGGAGGATAAGCTCAAATGGCAACCTGCGACGTTGATTAAGGGGAAGCTCTTCGAGGAAATTACGAAGCTAAAGCAACAGCCTGGAAAGAACATTCAGATTCCTGGCAGTCCGAGATTAGTTCGATCCCTATTGATGAATGGACTGCTAGATGAGCTTAGGCTTAATATTTGTCCCGTAGTCGTTGGCTCTGGAATGCGGCTTTTTGACGAAATCACGAATCTGGTTCCTCTTCAGCTTGTGGACTCAAAAGCTTACAGCAACGGTGTGGTAGGCTTAACGTATCGCATATAATCTTTGAATTGAAACACTCCTTCAGAATATTCTGAGGAGTGTTTTTTTGGTTTAGCAATGCACTTTAGACGTCTGTTTTAGAGACACCGTTTAAGCTGGGGACGTAATCGGCAGCTTTATCGATGTTTACCATCTGAGCCGCTTCATTAAAATTATTGTTATTCTGTGCGTTGTTTTTCTTACTCGGTTGATGTTTTCCCGGTTCACCTTTGGGACTGGCATTATTTTTAGGTATGACATTCACCTCCATATTCTCCCCATAGTATGAGAAGGTAGTTTGAATTTTATGCCAGCCCTTGGTTGCTACGGATCCAGGAGCGCTAATCGACTTTTTTTGTGAAGTGCAAAAGTCTTTATATTGCGGTACACACACGTACCACCGCAATATATTTGTGGTTTTAACGGCAGTTGTTTTCGGTGATAGGTCCTGACTGTCGTTGTAGAATTGGATTATATAGGAAAAATAGGAAGCTATAAAACGAAAAAAGTGAGGTGAGAGTATTGCTCTCGGACAAGAAACAATCTCTTCTATTTATTTTTATCGTGTGGGCAATGGCGCTTGGAATGCTGCTACTCCCAGAATCAGCACAAGGTTTGTACGGATTCACTCCGTTACTGGCAGTATGTCTCATGATGTTTTTGATTGTGCGAGACGGTTATCATGCTGAGGGATGGAGGAGATTAGGCTTCAAATTTAGAGGAGGGAAAGAATACGTATTGGCTTTAGTCATTCCTGTAATTTCACTGGGAGCGGGATATGCTGTCTATTGGACAGGATGGGCATCAAGCTTGGTGCCTCCAGATTCATGGATCAAGACTGCTATATATTTGATCGTTTATATTGTTCTGGGTTCGCTATCCGCTTTGGGTGAAGAAATAGGCTGGAGAGGCTGGCTGCTCCCGCGCTTTCAATGGATGGGAAGAGTTAGTTCCAGTATAACAATGGGCTTAATCTGGGCGATATGGCATTATCCGGCGATTCTTGGCCCGCGGGCCTATCATTCTTCAGGAAACCGCTGGCTTGTGTTGACCCTGTTCACCTTATCCGTTGTATTTGCGGGAATCATTATTAATGAACTGCGTCTGACCTCTGGCAGCATATGGCCGGCAGTGCTTTTGCATGGAGCTAATAATGCGGTGGATAGTGTGTTGCGCAATATTACTTCCAGTTCATCACCGATGCTGGAGTATGTAGCTGGAGAGAGTGGTTGGGTCCCAGTGATTTTATATGGCGCTGTGGCCATCTGGATGCTGAATCGAAACCTCAAGATAAAACGGCAGTCGATCAGTTTAGGGCAATAGCTTTGCGCGTTCGTCTATAAATGAAGGAATATCATGCATAAAAGTATATTATTCCCTGTTGAATTCATTTAAAATGGTAGAGAATACACGGATTGGATTACAAATATGTATAATTTTGTTGTTCCGGGGGATTCAAATGAGAGTGAAGCTCCGTTATGTTTACATATCAGGATCACTTTGTATTTTTGCGTTTCTTATCATTCATTTTGTGGGGATCATTCACTCCAACCTCTTACTTGAAGTCGGCTTGGCGCAGAATGAACAAGGACAATATTTTATCGCAGAGATTGATGCTTCCAGTGAAGGTTATAAACAGAATCTGCGAGAAGGAGATATCATAGTAGCGGTTAATGGAACACCGATTGAGAAAGTGGATGGACCCGTGAGATATGGAAATCTGACGCAAGTTCATTCCATTGACCTCCTCCGTATTTCTAGAGAGGGTGCTCTGGTGGCAGAACATTATGATATCAAGAATAAATCCTCCGTATATCATACGTTTACTCAGCTTGTAGTTCCTGGAGCGACCTTTGTTTTTTTGGCCGTGTTGAGTCTTCTTTTATACCGTAGAAAAAGTGGAGAACGCGCAGCAGAACTACTAATTTTGTTCTTTTTATTGGTGGGCGTGACGTACTTTGCGGGATATGCCTCAAGCAGATCAGACCTCATCGCTAGAATTACTATGAGTTGCCTGTTACCTTTAATCCCGCTGGTGTTTATCCATTTTCTCCAAGTGCATCTGAAACGATTTAATGTTCTATTTCTTTCGACTTTTCTAATTAAGATTTTTTATGGGTTCGTCATTTTGTTAGGGATGCTGGCAACCTTAAGTTTAGTTATTTACTCCTGGGATAGGTCCTTATATTCCTTGATACGTCTGATTGTTATCGGTTTCTTTGTAGTTGGCATCCTATACAGCATATTTAAGCTGCTCTATTTATACATCAATTATAAGAGCAGTGCACTTAAATCGATGTTTAAAATTATGCTCACCGGACAGATCCTTTCCTTTACACCTTTTATTCTTTTATCAGCGGTGCCGATAGTTTTTGGGGTCGATTTGATTCCTTACGAAATCACTACGATTTTCTTGTTTTTAATGCCGGTTACCTATTTTTATCTGCTCACTGCTAAACAGCTTTTTGATATTGATTTTGCTTTTAGTCGATTTAAATATGATCTTTTCATTGCTTTTATTCCGGCGCTAATGATTGTGGCAGTGCTTGCGATCATTCAGAGTAGACCGGAATATGATTGGATCAAATGGGTGCAGATGTTTTTGGTAGTATATTTATCGATTACGACCTTCTTATTCTTCAAGGAGAAAATAGATTGTTATTTCCGGCCTAAGCTGTTCCGTGAACTTCACCATTATCAAGGAAGTTTGGAACGATTCTCTCAGCAAATCTCAAAGGTTATGAAGATATCTGATTTGGAAGCTGCACTCAACAAGGAGATCAATGAGATTCTGCCGGTGAATCGGTCAGCTTTTTTTGAGATAGATGAGGCTGAGAATTTGCGTACTCTTCATCCACTTGTGGACGATTCAGGCCAAGAAATCCATTTGCATTTTGTATCACAATCTCCTGTTCTTAAAGTAGGTGAGGTGATTCAACTCCAGCAAGGGATCCTACTAGTGATAGGCCGTCATAAAAAGAGTGTTCATCTCTTATGGATCGATCATAAGAAGAATCATATCAAGTTTAACAGAGAAGAGATAAATTGGTTAAGTACCATCGCAAACTATGCAAGCATCGTCTATGAAAATTTATATCTGATTGAAGGCCTAATTGAAGACCTTGAAGCTGAAATGAAAAAAGAACACCATGGGACCCCATGGGTTTTGCGCCTGATTTTTAACTTATCAGAGAATGAACGTAGAAAGTTGGCGGCGAATTTACATGATTCTGCACTTCAGGATCAGCTTATTTGGCTTCGTAGGCTGGAAACACTGATCTCCGATCACGACATTTCAACGGAAATCTTACCGGAGCTGCTTCAGATTAAAGAAGGGCTTTTGGATGTCATCTATCAGATTCGGGAGACTTGCAATGAACTGCGTCCTCCGCTTCTTAGAGAAGCTGGAATTGTGAAGGCGCTGGAGATTTTGTTTGAGTATGCTCAGTTACAGTCCAATTATACTATTACCTTTACTTCAAGTCCGATAGGCGAGCTGGATGACGAACTAGTGATCACCATTTATCGAATTGTACAGGAGCTTTTACGGAATGCCGCGAAGCACGCTAAGGCAAATCAGATTGAGCTTGAGCTTGATCAGAAAGAGTATCTCTATTTCCGTTACAAGGATGATGGAGTAGGCATGAATATCGTGGATATTAAGGAATCCTTTCAGCATATGGGCTTGTCTGGTATCAAAGAGCGTGTAGCGAGTTTAGAAGGAAAATGCACGTTTAACTCTGAGAAGGGTAAGGGGCTAGAGGTCATTATTTATTTACCGACAACGACTTTCGCGGAAGAAAAGAACAGAGGAGGCGATGGCGATGATACGTATCTTGTTGGTTGATGATCATCCTTCAGTCGGAGAAGGAACCAGGAATATGATTGAGCAGGATGCTGATATGGAGGTAACCTTTGTTTTGTCAGCGATGGAAGCTTTCGATAGGCTAGAGCAGCAAGAATTTGATGTGATTTTATGCGATCTTAATATGCCTACAATTAGCGGACTTGAATTCACTAAAAGGGCTGTTCAGCGTGATCCCGAATCTAAAGTGGTGATTTACACCGGATATGAAATCAGTGCCCATTATAACCTGTTGATAGAGTCGGGGGTTACGGGATTTATCTCTAAAACAGCTTCCAGAGAGCAGTTGTTAAATACCATTCGGTGCGCATTAAGAAATGAGGCTGTCATTCCAGTTTCCTTACTTAAGCAGCTAAGAAGAAATGATATTAAGATAACTAACAATCGTGGTACTCAACTCATTGAAGAGGTATCTATTAATCAAAAGGAACAAGAAATACTCCAAGAAGTAGCCAGTGGAAAAAGCAATAAAGACATAGCCAGCAAGCTCTTAATGTCACAAAGGACTGTGGAGTATAACTTGACGAGAATCTTCGAGAAGCTGAGTGTACATTCCAGATCCGAAGCAATCGTGGAGGGAAAGCGTCTGGGACTTGTTAGATCAGAGCAATTTTAATATCTTGCTGTGTGGTTATCATATCGCTGAGCAATTATCAGAATGATGAAGACGGCAAGGGTCCCCAAAAGAAGAGGCATATCTCCTTCAAATTCGCCACCTAGAATCATCATTGCAATAAACTGAACAACGGCAACGATCAAGCCTATCCATACAAACCGAAATTTGTCTTGCTTGATGGCAATATACATCTGAATGATTCCTAAGTTTAATAGAAGATAAATTCCAACGGCTATAAGTATCCATAGCCATTTAGCTTCTTCTGTTCCAGCAAAGGTGGACCAAATCGCCAGTGGAAAGGCATAACAATTAATTCCTATAAGAGCAATTATCCATACGACCCAATACATAGTTTTGTTAGTCTTATTCATGGTGTTAAGCACCTCACTTTGATTTCTTGTTTGTCATTACCTGTAATGAATGCTTCTGAACCATTCAGGGATGTGGATTTATAATTCCAAAGATATGAAGGAGAGATTCCAATATGATCGATATGAACAGAATTTATCTTATCTCAGATATTCCTGGTTACTCACCGCAAATTAGTCGTCTTTTATCTATGATGAATTATGCAAGACACACAACATTAGCGGCTGTTAAGGACTTAAGTGTTGATCAGCTAGACTATTTATTGGATTCGGAGAGTAACTCTATTGGCGCATTATTATTACACTACGCTGCCGTGGAATATGCGTATCAAGTGTCAACGTTTGAGGGAAGAGATTTATCCGAAGAAGAGTTAACAGTCTGGGGACCGGCACTGAACTTAGGGGATGAAGGTCGATCGGTTATTAAAGGAAATGAGCTTAGTTATTATTTAGACCGTTTAAATGAAGTAAGAGAAAGAACTTACGAATTATTTTCAAACGTGAATGATGACTGGTTAGATGTAGAAGAAGAGTTCTGGTATAACAAACCAGCGAATCGCTATTTCATGTGGTTTCATGTATTCGAAGATGAAATCAATCACAGAGGTCAAATTAGATTAATACGAAAAAGAGCGCTAGCTTAAATGAAAGAGGAACATAAATGAAGTTCATAGAGGAAAGTATAATGCCCTTATTTAAAAATTATCCGCTGCTCTCGAAAGTTATAGTAACGGTACTAATTATAGATATTGTTTATTATGCAGGAAAAGAAATTGGCCGTTTAGCTTATAATTTGACTCATTAAGTTCTTAATAATCCGGACAAGACAACCTCAGTTAATGAAGGTTGTCTTTTTTTGTGGAAATCATGAAAGTTTTCAGTTCATTTTCAGTTCACATAAATTTGTTAGGATTGGAAACATCAAAGGAAGAGAAAAAGTGCGTGATCCAAGAGAGGAAGAAATCAAAATGAACATATTAGAGGTTAAGAATGTTAAGAAATCGTATACTTTGTATGGTAAGGAAAAAGTTCCAGTACTCCATGATGTCAACTTAAGCTTTGAGACAGGTGAATTTGTCTCCATCCTCGGTGAGTCCGGTTGTGGTAAGTCCACACTGATGAATATCATCGGTGGAATGGACTCTGATTATGAGGGCGATGTCCTTGTTCGCGGAAAGAACCTGAGCAAGATGACCGAAAAGGAAATGGATGATTATCGGAAGAATAATATCGGCTTCGTATTTCAAAACTTCAATCTGATCCCCCATTTATCAGTATTGGAGAATGTTACGGTTGCGATGCAGATGACGAATACGAGTGAGAAGGAACGGAATAAGCGTGCTATAGAGATTTTGACTGAGGTAGGATTAAAGGATCATCTGAAAAAACGTCCGAATCAACTGTCCGGTGGACAGAAGCAACGGGTATCCATTGCACGTGCATTGTCGAATAATCCAGACATTATTTTGGCCGATGAACCTACGGGTGCGCTGGATAAAGATACAGGTGATCAAATATTAGTCTTGTTGGACAGCATTGCGAAAAGAGGGATTTTGGTCATTACTGTGACCCACTCACAAAAAGTAGCTGATTACGGTAGCCGTATCGTTAAGCTTGAAGAGGGATTGGTGAAAGACGATATTCATTTGAAGGAACGTTCCATGGCTACCTACGATGGGGGTGATGGTTCAGCCCGAAACCTCAGCTTAATGGCTTCTTTCAAAATGGCCCTTCAAAATATGAAGCTCAACGCCAAACGTAATGTATTGGTAGCATTGGGCGGTTCGATAGGGATTTTAAGTGTACTTTTGATGCTTTCCTTAGGGAATGGGATCACGAGCTATATTAATAACGAAATTAATTCAAGTATGGACCCTTTACTGGTGGATATCACTAAGCCGAATCCAGAAGCCAAGGACATGAAAGGTCCAGAAGCGATGATGTTACCAGGCGTTTCGTTTACAAAGGCCGATGTTGAAACGATTCGTAACCTTCCAAATGTAGATCATGTGGAGACCATTACAACCATTACAGGCAAATCTACTACGGTTTTTGGTGATCAAACGGGTAGTCTCACACAATTAACCACCTTAAACGATACGTTTGATAAAGCGACGATTAAAGCAGGGGCATTACCAAAAGAAAATGAAATGTTATTACCAACGAAAATAGCGAGCCAATTAAGCGGAAATGACCAACCGAATACTATGGTAGGGAAGTCTATTCATCTGTATATTACTGAAATGGATGCTCAACATAAACCGATAACGTTGGAAAAAGAAGTTACTGTCTCTGGTGTTTATGAAGCCACTGATCCAAGAGCGCAAATGTCACCGACAGGGTATATTCCAACACAGACACTGGAGCAAATGTATGCCGATAAAGGGATTACCATTGGGCCGATTCAGGTTAATGCTTTTGCAACGGATATGAAATATGTGAATGATATTAATAAAGCGGCTGTTGATGCGGGCTTCTCGGGCTCCCAAACAGCAAAAATCATGGAGCGTATTACGACTTATGTGGATATGGCTACGATCGTTCTGTCTGGTATTGCAGGGATTTCACTCATCGTATCAGGGATTATGATTTTGGTTGTGCTTTATATTAGTGTAGTCGAACGGACTGAAGAAATTGGAATTCTTCGTGCAATTGGGGCAAGAAAGAAAGATATCAAGCGAATATTCTTTTCCGAATCTGCATTATTGGGAATATTTAGTGGTATTATTGCGGTAGTCTTTGCAGCAGTCATTAGCTATGGATTAAATATTTTCTTGGAAAATGCTTTCGGAGTCAAGCTTATTAATCTCTCTGGATCTTATATCGTATTCGGATTAGTTGTAAGTACAGGGATTAGTATTATCGCTGGTTTGATGCCTTCATCGAAGGCGGCCAAGCTCGATCCAATGGAATCTCTAAGATACGAATAAATACAACTTTGGAAAGGAACATTGATGTATGAGCACAATTCTAGTGGTTGATGATGATTCCCATATCCGAAAATTAATCCGATTATATCTTGAAAAAAATCAGTTTTCCGTAGTGGAAGCGGAAGATGGTCGAATGGCATTAGATATTCTAGCTCATACGAAAATTGATTTAGCAATTGTGGATGTGATGATGCCGCATATCGATGGTATTGAACTGACAGAAGATATTCGATCTTATATCGATATGCCAATCCTTATGGTTACAGCCAAAGGAGAGTCTAAGGATAAAGTAAGGGGATTTAATGCCGGGTCAGACGATTATTTAGTAAAACCGTTTGATCCCATAGAATTGGTTCTCCGTGTAAAATCATTATTGAAGAGATATCATGTGACCCCTTCGAATGTTATTCAATTAGGGGGAGCAACGATTGATCTAGGGAATTTAACAGTCACTAATGCCGATCAAACGGTTGAATTAAAAAAGAAGGAATGTGAATTGTTATTTGCTTTGGCGGGTTCGCCAAAGCAAATTTTCACACGGACTCAGCTAATAGAAAATGTCTGGGGAATGGATTATGAGGGCGATGAGAGGACGGTTGATGTGCATATCAAACGCTTGAGAGAACGTCTTGAACCCATTCCGCAGCTAATTATTTCTACGGTAAGAGGACTTGGATATCGTTTGGAGCTAGCCTAGATGCTGAGAAAAAGCCTTCGTCTTCGAATCGTTGCTACTTTTATTGGTATTGTTTTAGTCAGTTTAATTATTTCCTTTGTTCTTTTTACGCAGTTTTCAGAAAAAAATAATACCCCAAACCATATGTTCATTAATATAGCTAAAGATATAGCTAAGGTGATAACTTTAATCGATGATCCGGAAAAAGTAGATGCGTTTGCAGACCTGCTTAATCGATTTGGTATAGATATAGCGATCGTTAATGAACCAAGCAACGCTGTATTTTCGTTAAATAAGGAACAAATCGCAACCCTGTTCAAACCAAACACAAGCGATGCCGTTTTTCTATCGGGCAAGAGTGGACTTGCTATCGTAGGGATTCCTAAGATAGATGATGCGAAAGGTGCTTTCATCATCAAGCTTGATTTTTCATCGATTGTAAAAGGGTTGAGAATTACGCTCTTGTCTACACTTTTAGCTGTACTAATCATTGGAAGCTTGCTTATCTTGTTCATGTCCAGGTATATAGTGAAGCCTATCAACAAGCTGACAGATGCAGCTAAGGAAATGGCGTCAGGCAATTTATCTGTCCGATTAACTTATCGTAATAAAGATGAGTTAGGTGAATTGATGGAAAGCTTTAATCGTATGGCAAGTGAGCTGCAGAAAATGGACTCTGTTCGTGATGATTTTGTCAGCAATGTTTCCCATGAAATGCAGTCACCCCTTACATCGATTAGAGGCTTTACAAGAGCGCTGCAAGACGGTGTCATTCCACTGGAAGAGCAAAAGGAGCATTTGGATATTATTTATGAGGAAACATTACGCCTTTCTAGGCTTAGTGATAATCTGCTCCGGTTAGCGTCACTCGATTCGGAACATCATCCGGTGAATCCCACCACCTTCCAATTAGACGAACAATTAAGAAGAGCGATTGTATTTGCGGAACCGCAGTGGGAGCAGAAGGATATTACAATTGAATTGGATTTATTGCCTTGCGAGATTACCGTGGATAAAGATTTATTTGATCAGGTCTGGCAGAATTTAATAAATAATGCTATTAAATATACGGAACCAGAGGGTACCATTCATGTGGAAATCGAGGTATCTGAGCTGTTTGTGAAGGTATATATTAAAGATTCTGGACGAGGGATTCCAGAGGAAGCACTTCCGCTCATCTTTGATCGATTCTATATGGTGGAAAAAGCGCGGAGCAGTGCCCTTAAAGGGAATGGACTAGGACTTTCCATTGTAATGAAGATTCTGAAAATACATGATTGTAATATTGATGTAGAGAGCAAAGTAGGAGAAGGTACTCAGTTTATTGTAACCATCCCAAGAACCTAAATCACATGCTAAATAAGTCCATAGAAATAGATAAGGCTGATAGCTCTCGCGAGAGAGCTGTCGGTCTTTTTTTATAAATATGATCTGACAAATTTACACGTAATATTAAGTCATATGAATAGTTAAGGACTGAATCAAAATATAAACTCTGAGAACAATTAAGAGAAGCAATTACATAAAATTCTTGCGTCTTCCTATCTAGATCATTATAATATAAGCGTCCGCTTATATAAGCATTGGAGGGAGGGGAAGAAGAAATGGATTCACTTACGAATATTGCTGATGACTTGAAGCTACTAGGAGATAAGACACGTCTCGCTATGCTTTCTCTTCTGAAGGAACGGGAATGGTGCGTGTGTGAATTTGTTGATATTTTTGATATATCCCAGCCGGCGATTAGTCAGCATTTACGAAAACTGAAGAGTAGAGGGATCGTAAGGGAAAGCAAACGAGGACAGTGGGTACATTATTCGTTAAATGTAGAGGATAAACCGCATCTTAGAGCTGTTCTTCAAGAGATGCCTAGTTCTGAATCAATATTGGCTGCTCTGAATAAAGAACTTAAAGCAACGTGCTGCGACTAAAATTATTTTGTGGATTTTTTTAGACTATATATAACTATATAGTTATATGGTGATGTGTTATTCGTAGATTATAGGGGTGTTGAGAAAGATGTGGTTGTACAGTTCAGGGGGGATGGCAACGTGGCCCTTCTAGCCATACTTATATTTATAGTAACTTTAATCTTTGTGATCTGGCAGCCTCGAAATTTATCGATTGGATGGTCAGCCTGCGGCGGGGCTATCATCGCTTTATTAGTAGGTGTCGTCAGCTTTAATGATGCGCTCGAAGTAACACAGATGGTGTGGAATGCTACTTTGGCGTTTGTCGCAATTATCTTAATTTCATTAATTCTAGACAGTATCGGATTTTTTGAATGGGCTGCGTTACATATGGCGCGGGCGGCACGGGGGAACGGAACACGAATGTTTGTGTATGTTATCGTTCTTGGTGCATTGGTTTCTGCTTTTTTTGCGAACGATGGAGCGGCCCTTATTCTTACGCCTATTGTGCTTGCGATGGTAAGGGCGCTGAATTTTGATGAGAAAAAAGTATTTCCGTTCATTATCGCCAGTGGTTTTATAGCGGATACCACCTCATTGCCACTTGTGGTTAGCAATCTTGTGAATATCGTATCGGCCGACTTTTTTGGGATTACCTTTATGGAGTATGCAGGGAAGATGATCGTACCTACGTTATTCTCTTTGGTGGCGAGTATCGTGGTGCTCTATATTTTTTTTCGCAAAAGTATTCCGAAGCAATTTAATGACTCTCAGCTAAAAGAACCGCAAGAGGCTATCAAGGATAAGAAATTGTTCCGACTGTCATGGATGGTACTGGCTATTCTTCTAATAGGATATTTCGTCAGTGGATTTTTGAATATTCCAGTATCAGTGATTGCGGGAATTATTGCAATTTTGTTCCTGCTCCTTGCGAGAAGAAGCCCTTACGTCAAGGTGAAAGAAGTGATTACAGGAGCTCCTTGGGCAATTGTGTTCTTCTCTATCGGAATGTATGTCGTGGTATATGGACTTCGGAATGCGGGTCTAACAGATTTACTTGCTAAAGCGATTGGCGTAATTGCTGATCAGGGTCTGTTTGCTGCAACCATGGGGATGGGCTTCATTGCCGCATTGATCTCATCGATGATGAACAATTTGCCTACTGTAATGATTGACGCACTCGCAATTGATGCAACGCATACAACCGGAATCATTAAAGAAGCTTTAATATATGCGAATGTTATAGGTTCGGATTTAGGTCCTAAAATCACTCCAATTGGTTCATTAGCCACGCTGCTGTGGCTGCATGTACTGTCGGCTAAAGGTGTGAAGATATCCTGGGGAACGTATTTTAAGACAGGGATTATATTGACCATCCCGACGTTGTTTATTACGCTTCTAGGTCTTTATTTGTGGTTATTGGTTACCTAATTTGAAAAGGGGAAGATCATGATGAACAAAAAAACCATTTATTTTTTATGCACAGGAAACTCTTGTCGGAGTCAGATGGCCGAAGGCTGGGCTAAGCGATATTTAGGGAAGGAATGGGACGTGTATAGCGCTGGAATTGAAGCCCATGGTCTAAACCCAAAAGCTGTACAAGCCATGAGCGAAGTAGGAATTGATATCACCGGACAGACCTCGGATATGATTGATTCTAATCTGCTGAATAACGCTGATCTAGTCGTTACCTTATGCGGGGATGCTGCGGATAAATGTCCAACGACACCACCGAAGGTGATACGGGAACACTGGGGCTTCGATGATCCGGCAAAAGCGCAAGGCACCGATGAAGAGAAGTGGGCAGTGTTCCAG
Organism: Paenibacillus sp. FSL R5-0345; assembly: GCF_000758585.1. Lineage (NCBI taxonomy): Bacteria > Bacillati > Bacillota > Bacilli > Caryophanales > Paenibacillaceae > Paenibacillus > Paenibacillus sp. FSL R5-0345. The sequence continues at coordinate 5,971,155 of NZ_CP009281.1, read as the reverse complement.
CGTGTGCGTGACCAGATAGAGGAAAGAATCAAACAATTTGCGGAGTCTGGCGAATAGTTATTAGATGAAGCTTTCTTTTTAAGAAAATACAAGAAAGTATAAGTTTCACCCGATACCTTATCCTTATATTTCTCGCAAAAACGCTTACCGCCCTTTGGGGACACCGGAGGCGTTTTTGCTTGGCTTAGGGTATTTTACTACGGGCCATTTCACCTCCCTTAAGGCGTCTATAACCTCTCGTCCAACGTCTAGGTTACTTTGAACCAATTCATGAGGAGTGAGTGCCATCCATTGGTTTAGAGAAACGTCAGCAAAGCGGTCACTCTTAAACATTTCAAGAAACCATAAGGAATCTTCGCCTGTATTTTGAATATAATGTCCGAAAGCAAAAGGAACATACCCTACATCGCCTGCTCTGTAATTAAACGTTCGTGCTACACCGTTTCCGGCAAATACAGTCATTCGTCCTTTTCCGGTAAGATAATATTGCCATTCATCGTTATTTGGATGCCAGTGCAGCTCTCTCATCCCTCCGGGTTCAATTTCTACCAATGCGGCAGCTACGGTTTTGGAGATGGGAAAGTTACTGGAATCGACAATTCTGACGCTCCCGCCGGGAGTCTTCAGCGGAGGTTGAGCCAATAAGGAATGTTTAAAGGTTTGTGAGATCTCTCCGTATGGAGATTCTACCTTCTGACTTTGCAATGAACCCGGAACCTGATCCTGATAAATATAGACCTGTTCGGTGGGAATAGAGTCAAATGCAGCGGCAGGCACCCCAAAGTTAGCCGAAAGCACTTCTTTCGGAGTATGGGCAAACCAATCAGAAATGGACAAGGTGTTTAGATCAGAGAAACTTCCATCGTCGAATACAAGCAGAAACTCACAGCCTTCTTCAAGACCCTGTATTGAGTGGGGAATACCCGGAGGGAAATACCAAAGATCGCCTGGTCCCACATCGGCGATGAAGTTTCGGCCATTCTGATCCACGGCAGTAATTCGAGCTCGACCTAGCAGCATATAGGACCATTCTGCTTGTTGGTGCCAATGGAGTTCGCGTACTCCACCGGGGGTAAGGCTCATATTTACGCCAGCTAGTGTAGTGGCGATGGGGAGGTCCCTGACCGTCACCTCTCTCGACCAGCCGCCATGATTAAGCTGCATATGCACATCAGAGAAAGAGAATTTTAAATTGGGGACAAGACCGGCATCGGTCACGGGAGGGACAAACATATCCGGATTCTCCAAATCCCGCATAATATCACGCGGTCCTTTATCTAATCCCCCTGCGCCATCGCTTCGAACGGGCTGGGGGATATTTGTCTTTCTTGGTGAATCCTGTCCAGCATCGGTCATCCATCGCACTCCTTTCTTGATTCTAAATAACCCAATGAAAATATATGCAGAATCCTGTCTTTTATGATGAATAACAAAAGTGGAACAAGTTGACATGCGCCAAGGGATCATTGATTATTACTTATATAGATTGAGGATCTAAACGGAGTAGAGAGGGAGAGGGGTTTAAGATGAATCATGTTAAGGAGTCCTTACAACGACTAGGAAAAATAAGAGCTTATGTCATCGGTCTGTTAGTGATCATGTTCGCCGCAGGTTCAGCGGTTACACCTACATCGGTGTCGGCGGCTGTCCAGTTAGGGACTCAGGTAATGCCACTGTCATACGGGGGGGTATTACGTCCTTTTTCCGGGTAAACTCGCTCCTTATTTTAAATCAGGTAAATTAATGGTGCCGATTCGGGCTTTTTCGAGTGCGATTGGTGCAGATTTGCTCTATGACGCACTAACGAATAGTGTTACGGTTTCACTGCTTGACCGGTCGGTTGGGAAGATTAAAGCAGGACAGCTAGAGGCAGAATTTAATGGGGAGACAGAAGATTCATTAGGGATTGCCCCGGAGATCAAGGATGGAATCCTATTTGTTCCAGCATCTCCTATCCTAGAGGGTTTAAAGACATTTCGCTGGGAAACCCAATTCAATAACGTGAATAAACTAACCCTTGGCATTGGTGCGAGAAAAGGGGAGGAATGGGCGAAGCCTGAGGCAGATCGAGCGCTTGCTCCTTACCCAGTGGAAACAACAGCACATCCATATCCTCTATATCCCTGTACGCTGACACAGACTCCATCCGGGAAAGAATACAAACTAACCTTAGGTGTGCAAAATACCTCCGGCTTCGTCATCCCTAAAGGGAATGCGGAACTGGAGCTGGTGAGTGTGGACAGCAAAGGCAATTCTTACTACCAAACGTTAAAAGGACCTGATTCGTTAACCTCCAAAGCGGGATTATTGTCATTTTCCGTTTCCATTCCGGCAGAGGCCGAATACGTCCTTTTCAGGTCACGCACATTGAGAGCGGAATAAGTATCATAGGTGTTCTAACAAGATATACAGAGAGCAGGTTAAGAAATAGATGACAGGTAACGAAGGGCAGCACTATCGCTTCAGTGAAGCACCCATTTGGGAATTACAGCGGGCTTATTATGAAGAAAAGGGTTTAAAGGCTTGGAATAATGATCAGGTTCCGCAGTATATTACGAGTAATCCTATGATTGCGACTGCATATGCGGAAATGATCTTCGGATTCCTGCAAGATCGGGCTGGACAAGGACATCTCTCTGAAATAGTCACTATACTGGAATTGGGAGCGGGAGCGGGGCGGTTAGCGTTCCATATCCTTAAGAAGCTATGCGAAATCAAAGATTATGCGGGGACTCCGCTTCCTCCATTTCGTTATGTGATGAGTGATTTACCCGTTAAAAATATAACCAGCTGGCAGCAGCACCCAAGCTTACTTCCATTCGTAGAGCAGGGTATACTGGATTTCGCACGTTTTGATGCTGTACAGGATACTGAACTGTATTTAGTGCACGCTAAGCTCAGCATCAAACCTGGTGATTTACAGCAGCCGCTGCTGCTTGTGGCGAATTATTTTTTTGACAGTATCCCGCAGGAATTGATTTATGTGGATGAAGGTAAAATATTTGAATGTGAGATGTCGATTCAGTATTCTGAGGATGCAGATTCGGATAACCCCTCAGAGGTACTCGGTACAATCATCCCGCAATATCATTATCGTCGTGCGGCTGATTACGAAGCGGAAACTTATCCCTATCACGATGTTATAAAGCTCTATCAGCAGAAGCTGGAGGATTCGCATATTTTGTTTCCAGTGGTGGGGCTTACTTGTCTGGAGCGGCTAGCTAAGTTATCTACAGGAGGGTTTGTACTTCTTACAGCGGATAAGGGTGATCACCGAATAGAGAATTGGGAATTTGCGGAGCCGCCTATGCTAATTCATCATGGTAGCTTCTCCTTAACAGCGAACTATCATGCGATTCAGCATACGTTGGAGCAACGAGGAGCGCATTCCTTATTTACCTCACATCATTATAAAAACTTGAACATCGGATGTATTCTTATGCTGGAATCGCCGATGAGCTATACGAACACTCGGTTAGGCTACAAGCGGTTTATAGAGCGTTTTGGCCCGGATGATTTCTTCAGTATGAAGGAATGGATGGATCAGCAAATAGATACGATGGGACTTCAGCAGATTTTGGCTTTTTGGCGCTTAGGTGGGTATGATGCAGAATGGTTTATCCATAGTGCTGAACAGATTTCGGAGCTGCTGCCGGATGCCAGTGATGAAGAAATGCTGGATCTTCAGCGAGGGATTCAGCTCATGTGGACAGGTTATTATCCGATGGAACAGAGCTATGACCTCTCACTGGATGCTGGGTTACTGCTGTATGAAATGGATAAGTTCGAGGAGGCGTTAGTCTACTTAGAGCGGTCTATGCATGCCAATGCGGAAGAACCATTAGCATCGGTGCTCTATAGCATGGCGATTTGTAACTATGAGCTTGGAGCTGAAGGGGCTGCAATGGAATACGCGCGTAGAGCTTTGGCCGTAGAGCCGGATAATGAAGTGGTGCTGGAACTGATAACAGCTCTGAGCGAGGAATAGATTGTAAGCAGACAGAAGAGAAAGCACATCATTTACACAGGACCATCTATTTGGTATCCTATACAAAATAATTAAACGCGATGACGAGAAGAGTAAATAAAATCATTCCTTCACAGAGAGCCCTGGATGATGAGAACGGGGTAAGGAGGATTTTATCGAAACAAGCCTCTGAGCGGCATGTCGGAACCGGGTGACGGGGATGGTATGACGGGAGCTCCTGTTATAGAGCTAGAGTATAAGCACTGCGAAAGATGCATTGCCGTACTTGATGAGATTAATATGGCGACATATTAATGAACCTGGGGTGGTACCGCGAGAATTTCGTCCCCAAGACCATAAGTCTTGGAGGTGAGGTTCTTTTTATTTTGCAGATAAACAAGGCGGATATCACTAATATACAGGAGGTAACAACAATGAATAAGCCATCAGAAGTAGTGGCAGGAAGTTACATCGACAGATTTATTCAAGAAGAGCTTGAGGCTGAAACTTACAGTAGAGACATTTGTACCAGATTTCCACCGGAACCTAACGGATATTTGCATATTGGCAGTGCGTATGCCATTGACACGAATTATACAACTGCAAAAAAGTATGGCGGAAAGTTCCACTTGCGTTTCGATGACACGAATCCTTTAAAAGAGGATCTGGAATATGTAAATGCCATCATCGAAGATATTGAATGGATGGGCTACTCACCGGACCATATTTTCTATGGATCAGACTATTCAGAAAAAATTTACAATAGCGCAGTAAAGCTAATCCGAAAAGGAAAAGCCTATGTCTGCGATTTATCACCTGAAGAGGTGACAGCATATAGAGGGACGCTTACAGAGCCGGGAAGGAACAGTCCCTATCGGGAGCGTTCTGTGGAAGAAAATATGAAGTTATTCGCAGAGATGAGGGATGGCGTTTATCCTACGGGTGCCAGAGTATTACGCGCCAAAATAGATATGCGCTCACCGAATATCAACTTGCGTGATCCGGTGATTTATAGAATTATCCATGCGGAACATTATAGAACAGGCAACGATTGGTGCGTCTATCCGATGTACGATTTTGCACATCCTATACAAGATGCGATCGAAGGGATTACGCATTCCCTATGCTCCATTGAGTTTAAGGATCATCGGCCCCTGTATGAGTGGGTACTAAATGAGCTGGATACCCCCGAAGCTCCAAAGCAAAGGGAGTTTGGACGCGTAAACATCACCGGTGTCGTTACTAGCAAACGGTACATTAGACAATTGGTTGCAGGACATTATGTGGATGGTTGGGATGATCCAAGGCTTCCCACGCTTCGCGGACTTCGGAGAAGAGGTTTTACGCCGGAGAGTATTCGGAATTTTGTGAAAGAAATCGGATTTGTCCGACATAGCACCATTGTAGATATAGCCATGTTAGAGCATTCGCTTAGACAAGATTTGAAGGCGAAGGCACCTAGCGTAATGGCTGTTCTAAAGCCGCTAAAGGTGGTTATTACTAACTATCCCGAGAATCAAAGCGAATGGCTTACGATTGAGAATAACAGTGAAGATAAGACGCTTGGGGATAGAGAGGTTCCTTTTTCACGTACGCTTTATATTGAACAAGAGGATTTCATGGAGGAGCCGCCTAAAGGTTATCACAGGCTGACTATAGGGAATGAGGTAAGGTTAAAAGGTGCCTACTTCATTAAGTGCAATGAGGTGATCAAGGACGAAGCAACCGGAGAAGTGATGGAGCTTCGCTGTACCTATGATCCGAGAACGAAGAGTGGAAGTGGATTTAATGAACGTAAGGTCAAAGCGACCATCCACTGGGTATCGGCAGAACACGCAATCAAGGCGGAAGTTCATCTATATGAGCGGCTGCTAAAAGAGAATGACGGTCCTAAAGAAGACGATGAGCGCTGGGACGCGTATCTTAATCCAGATTCTTTAATGATTCTGAAGGATTGTTTGCTGGAGCCTTCCATGGATAGTGCACTTCCAGAAGATAAATATCAATTCATCCGCCATGGATTCTTTTGTGTGGATAAGAAGCATACGACAGCAGATAAGCTGGTACTGAACCGGATTGTACCGCTGAAGGATACATGGAAGAAGAATTCGTAATTCACAGCACATCCTTTCTCCACAAGTATTCTTTATGATATAGAGGTCATAAAGAATTTCTAGGAGGTAAAAGCTATGAATTGGTCTTGGTTAATTACATTGATCTGCCCTTTAATGATGATATTTATGATGTTTGGACTGGGCGGGAAGCATGGACACGGGCATGGGTCGAGAAAGCAAGCGTCACCTGATTATCAGGAGCTTCAGAAAGAATTGAATGAGCTGAAAACGCAGAATGAACAAATGAGAAGAGATATTCAAAGTCTCACACCATAAGCAATGCGGAGTAATTGGCTTAAGCCGGGCAAAGATCGGGTAATTCCTGATGTTGTCCGGTTTTTTTTGTCGATCAGAAGTGTACAAGCGTATGAAAATTCCTAATGAAACATATTTACATTTTTCAGAAATGAGCATATACTTTAAATATAAGTTGCACAGAGGAAACTTTCGTGTATATAGACAACTTTTTTTTGGGCAAGAGGAGGAACTGACATGCTAGAACAAACTTTAGTGGAAACACCACATATAGAACAACCACATATAAAACAACATAAAAACTCGATTTCAGCGCAAGCCGTTCTTAACGGGGAGACCAAAGGAATTAGAAGATTACTGCCTTTCTTAGGTCCAGCGTTTATCGCTGCGGTTGCTTATCTGGATCCAGGTAATTTTGCCACCAACATTACGGCGGGTTCAAAATATGGCTATCTCTTATTATGGGTCATTGTAGCCTCGAACTTAATGGCTGTTCTTATTCAGGCGTTGTCCGCTAAGCTTGGTATTGCTACAGGGAAGAACCTTCCGGAGATCGCTCATGATCGTTTCCCGAAGAGTGTATCGATCTTCTTATGGATTCAAAGTGAACTGGTAATAATAGCTACGGATCTGGCGGAGTTTATCGGGGCAGCATTAGGACTTTATTTATTGTTTGATATCCCTATGCTGCCTGCAGCAATGATCACTGCCGTGGGTTCTTTTGCTATCTTAGAGCTTCAGCGTAGGGGATACCGCTCACTTGAAGCCGGAATTGCTGCAATGATTCTTATTGTCGTTTTAGCCTTCGCCTTTCAAGTTATTGTAGCTAAACCGGATATGGGTGCGGTTGCTGTAGGCATGTTTACACCTAAGTTTGAAGGGGTGGACAGTATCCTTTTGGCTGCAGGAATTCTAGGCGCAACCGTGATGCCACACGCCATTTATCTACATTCATCACTTACTCAGAACCGCATCGTAGGGGTGAATGAAGCGGAGAAAAAACAAATTTTTAAATTGGAATTCATAGATATTATTATTGCGATGATTATTGCAGGTGCGGTTAATCTGGCGATGGTCATTGTCTCCGCGGCATTGTTTTTCAAAAATGGTCTTGTAGTTGAGGACCTGGATGTCGCGTTTCAGCAATTTAGTCACTTGGCTGGACCTGTAACGGCGATTTCGTTTGGCTTAGGACTACTTATCGCGGGACTATCGAGCTCTTCTGTAGGTACTATGGCTGGTGATGTGGTGATGCAAGGCTTTATCAACAAAAGAATTAATCTGTACTTACGCCGTGCGATTACGATTATTCCGCCATTGGCGATCATCGGTTTTGGTGTAAATCCAACGAAGGCACTCGTTATCAGTCAGGTGGTCTTATCCTTTGGGATTGCATTTGCTCTGGTACCACTGGTTATGTTTACTAGCAATCGTCAGATTATGGGCGGGTTAGTGAATCGTAAGATGACAGCTGCTCTCGGCTGGCTTATCTCCGGACTGGTTGTATCGTTAAATTTATTTTTGGTCTATCAAATGTTTGTATAAGGCAGGACATCTTTATTTGGTGAATGAAAAAAGGTATACTGGAGCATGTTTATAATTCATAATTCACGCCAAAGTAAGGAGATCGACAATGTCCATGCAGGAAATATCCGGTTATAAGTCTATAGCCCTTGATATTGCACAAAGAATTGTAAGCGGGGAATTCCCCGTACAGAGTAAGCTTTCGGGGCGTTCTCTATTAGCAGGCCAGTACCATGTTTCTCCTGAGACGATCCGTAAAGCTATGGGATTATTGAAGGATGAGAATATAGTATTTGTCTCGCAGGGGAAAGAGATTATTGTCATCTCTGATCAAAAGGCGTATGAGTATATCACTAGAAATAATTATTTGAAATCAGTTTATTCACTGAAAGAGGATCTACAGCAATTGTTGCTGGAAAAGAAGAAGCTCGACAGCAAATTTGAGAAGCTGCTCACTGGAATTATCGAGGCGTCAGACCGGATGAAGAATTTGAAACCTTATCACCCGGAAGAAATTACAATCCATGAACAATCACATGTGGTCGGTAAAACCATTGGCACACTACAATTTTGGCAGAATACAGGGGCTACTATTATAGCGCTTCGCCGAGGGGCGAACGTAACAATCTCCCCAGGTCCGCATGTCATACTCAGAGAAAATGATGTACTTGTAGCAGTTGGTGATGAGAAAATGTACCAAAGAACAGAGCAATTTATTAATAAAAATGCTGAGAATCATTTATAATAATAGGTCGAAAAAAGGCTATCCAGCGGGGTTTATCACTGGATAGCCTTTTTTTTGATTATTAAATTACAATAAATTACAAACAACCTATATTATCATTGTAGGTTGTCAGTTTGGGAGTTGTTTGTTATAGTTTAACTTACAGAGTCGCCCGGCGAGATGATCTGACGATAGAGATAAGAAGGAGAGACCCTATGCTGAAATTTGAAAAAGTAGGTAAGAAATACCCTAATGGTTATGAAGCAGTTAAGAACATTAGCTTTGAAATTGAAGCTGGAGAAATACTAGTGCTGATCGGTCCTAGTGGTTGCGGAAAGACAACAACGATGAAAATGATAAATCGTCTTGTTCCGCATACTTCAGGCCATATTTATATCCACGGCAAAGATATCACCAAGGAGAACCCTGTAACCCTCCGCAAGAACATCGGATATGTTATTCAACAAGCTGGTTTATTTCCGCACTACACCATAGAAGACAATGTAGGCCTGATTCCCGACCTAAAGGGGTGGGATGTTAATAAGAAAAAAGAACGGGTGCTAGAAATGCTCCGTCTAGTCGGACTGGATCCGACCCTATATGCCAAACGTTATCCGAAACAATTATCAGGTGGGCAGCAGCAACGTGTAGGAGTAGCCCGTGCATTGGCGGCTGATCCTGAGATTATATTGATGGATGAACCGTTTGGTGCTTTGGACCCTATTACCCGTGAGCAGCTGCAGGATGAACTGCTACGCATGCAACAAGAAGTAAAGAAGACCATTGTATTTGTAACGCATGATATGGATGAAGCACTGAAGCTTGGAGATAAGATCGCTATTCTTAAAGACGGTGAAATCGTTCAACTGGATACGCCATATGAGCTGCTCAGCCGGCCTGCTAATGATTTCGTAGAATCTTTTATCGGCAAAAACCGTATTTACCAAAACCCTGAGTATATCCCCGTAACAGAAGTTATGCGCGACAATCCATCTACATCGCTTCCAGGGCGGACGCTGGGCAAAGCTCTTACCTTTATGCGTCAACGCAAAATGGATACATTACTGGTTGGAAACGAGAAAGGTAAGCTGCTTGGCATAGTCTCCGCTTATGATGTTACCGCCAAAATGGAACAAAGCCTTACTATCGAAGAAATTATGACACCACCTCAAGTGGTGCTGCAGGATACAGCAACAGCAAGAGACGCATTATCATTGATTACGGAAGCTCCTTACGGCATTATTCCGATTGTAACCGCTGAGGGGATCATTGCCGGGATTGTTACAAGAGGCAGTCTTCTGACGGCGTTTGCCGCACAATGGGGAGGCGTGAAAGAGGAGGAAATGTCTATATGAGAGATCAATCATTATGGCAACAGCTCATATATCAATTAGATATACGTAGGGAAGATTTGATTCATTCTATGGGCGTGCATATGCAACTTGTGCTCTTGTCCATGTTATTTGCAATTATTGTTGGCATTGCGCTAGGAATTATGATTACAAGGGTTAAACCTCTGAAAGGTGTTACGCTTGGTGCGGCTGGGATTCTTCAGACGATACCTAGTCTGGCGATGCTCGGATTTATGATTCCTCTATTCGGCATAGGGATGAAGACGGCGGTTGTAGCTTTATTTCTGTATTCACTGCTGCCAATTATCCGCAACACATACACCGGAATAACTGATGTGGACCAATCTATAGTGGAAGCGGCCCGGGGAATGGGTATGAAGAACTGGCAGATTCTATTCCGGGTCCAACTCCCTTTAGCTTTAAGTGTAATTATGGCAGGGATCCGTACTGCTGCAGTTATTAATGTCGGGACAGCAACACTGGCAGCCTTTATCGGTGCTGGCGGATTGGGTGAATTTATTTTCCTGGGTATTCAACGGAACATCGAAGCTCTAACCTTACTTGGAGCTATTCCGGCCGCGATTCTTGCACTCGTACTGGATTATCTACTCGGATTGCTCGAACGCCTTACGACTCCAAAGGGATTGAAAGTATAACTTAAGCTCTGGTCTAGAAAGAATATAAAAGGGGAGATTATATATGAAAATTCCAAAATTGATGACAGGCGTTTTAACTACAGTATTAATGGGGGCGCTACTTGCTGGATGTGGTGGCGGGAATAATAACGCTGCTGCTGGTAACAGTGGAGAAATCACAATTGGCTCCAAAAACTTCACGGAGAATGTTCTACTCGCTCATATGATGGCAGATCTGATAGAAGATAAAACAGATATCAAAGTGAAGCGCCAGATGAACTTGGGAGGCTCTAATGTAGCTTGGAGTGCACTTGAGAATAATAACATTCAGCTATATCCGGATTACACCGGTACCATTGTAGCTAATTACTATCAGGAGAAGACAGGAAACTCCGAGGAATCGTTGGCTAAAACAAGAGAACTGCTTAAAAAAGATGGACTGGCCTTTCTGGATCCATTCGGCATAAATAATACCTACACTTTAGCTGTTAGTCGCGAAACGGCTGAGAAGTACAATCTAAAGACCTTCAGCGATTTGGCGAAAGTATCTGGAGAAATGGTTCTTGGCGTAGAGTTCGAGTTCTTGGATCGTGAGGACGGATACCCTGGTATCCAAAAACTCTACGGTATGGACTTCAAGCAGAGCAAAGGAATGGACCATGGTATCATGTACCGTTCGATCGACGATGGGGAAACTGATGTAACCAATGCATATGCAACGGATGCGCAAATTAAAGTACATGATCTGGTGATTCTGCAGGATGATAAGGAATTCTTCCCTCCTTATGATGCAGGACCGATTATTCGTCAGGAAACGCTAGATAAATACCCTGAACTAGAGGGTATCTTAAATCAATTGAACGGACAGATCAGTGATGAAGAAATGCAACAATTGAACGCAGAAGTTGATGTGGATGCACTCAAGGAAGAGGATGTAGCTCGTAATTTCCTGATCAAGAAGGGATTAATAGAAGGTTAAATATGAGATGCAAACTAAAGCAGGCTAGGAATTTTCTAGCCTGCTTCTTTTTCTGTTATTTGTTTGTAGGTCTGGCTAGTTTCTAAAGTAGTCTGCCAATCCTTCCGCGATGGCTTTGGCTGCTTTTTTCTGATAGGAGGATTTGCGGACAATTGACTCATCTGTAGGATTGGTAAGAAATCCGAGTTCAACTAAGGTAGCTGGAATTCGATTCTCCCTCAGGATGTGATAATCGCCAAAGGATAACCCGTTGCTCTTTAGACCAATGCCATGGCCTAGCCGGGATTCTATCGCCCGTGCCAGCTTCAGATCATCGGACTCGGAGTAAAAGAAGGTCAGTGTTCCGGACACTTTTTTAGGTGAGGAATTATAATGAATGCTTACAAATGCATCAGCATGCAGAGCCTCAGTCATTTGAACTCGCCGAGCGAGTGTAGGCTTCTGGTCCTCCCGGGTACGTGTCATCTCAACCCGTGCACCTTTAGCTAAAAGGGCATCGCGGAGATAAAGGGCAGTATGCAGATTCAAATCCTTTTCCATGGTGTTATATGTAGTGCCGAGCATTCCTGGATCACTGCCGCCATGACCGGGATCTACGACGATTAATTTTCCTCGTAAATTTCCTGTGCGCGAAACGGTGTTTGTGATGCTTTGCGTTGCTCCGGTACGGATATATTGCGCTGCGACCCAACCGGTGTCACCGCTAGCTGTTCGAATCCGCGCCCAATCGTTCTGACGAAGGAGGAGGGTAACAGTATCCTTGGCTTTTAAAGAACCAAGCATCTTATATTGTGTTCCCGGACCGCTTCGGATACGCAATGAATCTGCCGTTACGGTAGCCTTTGTGGTGTTACCCGAAGGGCTGGTTGAGGTGGAAGAAGCATTACTGGTGTTGGAAGATTTAGAAGCGCCAGATTGCTGGGAGCTGCTGTTCACCTTTTTAAGGTAATAGCCGGCTACCCAACCAGAGGTGTTTCCGGTCTTCACCTTTAACCAACCGTGATGCTCATCGGACACAGTTACTTTGGCACCGTTCTTAATAGATCCTACTACAGTTGCATTCTTAGCCGGCTCGCTGCGTACATTTAAAGAGTTCGCGTATACCTGAGCGGTATAACTGGCTGCTGTTTTAGCTTCAGCAGGCTGTGACGCTGCCATACCCATAAGACTTGCCGCAAGTAATGTGACACCTATCATTTTATTCATAGTATCCTCGCTTTTTCAAAGTAGTCGTAATTTTTTACCCACTTTACGAGGTTTAGAATAATATTTTTTGAGAATAAGGCCTCTTTTCCAGCTGTCTAAAGACTTGTATAATTATTACATAATGGGAAAAGGATGAAGGAGACTGCCGTGACTAAACCAAAGCTATTCATTGGATCTTCCAGGGAATCCATACGTTATGCAAGAGCGATTCATGAGCAGCTAAAGAGGGATGCTGAAGTTCATCCTTGGTATGCCAATGCCTTTCGAGCGAATGAATATACAATGGAGGCACTGGAGCGAAATTTGGATGAGAGCGATTTTGCTGTATTTGTGTTCTCGCCAGATGATGTTGCCAAAATACGCGGTAAATTTTATTATGTGACACGTGATAATACGGGGTTTGAAATGGGTTTATTCTGGGCTAGATTACGGCGTAGCCGCGTATTTTGTCTAGTGCCTGATCAGGTGACTGCCCGTGATGATTTAATCCCTGGAGAGAATGTTGAAGAGTACCATCTGTTGTCTGATTTATCAGGAATTACATCTCTAGAGTATGAAGTGCATCATGATAATCCTACAGCTGCTGTAGATGTGAGCTGTGGTAAGATTATTGATAGTATTCAAGAGCGTGGTAGATTCCGGGACCCGGTTAAAGATTTAGAGCAGCTAAAGATAGAATTAAGGCGCAAAGAAAGTATCCTTCATTTCTTTTGGCAATATAATAGTAATGTGACCATCTCCGAAAATGGAGAGAAGTATCACGCACTCAGCGAGGCGATACGCAATTCCTTTTTACCTCCGAAGCATTGTCGTGTAATCGGTGCAGCGATTTGGCAGGCTCAAGAGCAGGAGACTCTTGTTCAGGTCGGAGGGAATGTTGGGCGTGGTCACTCTTACCCCCTGTCTGTAACGAGAGGGAATGAGAAGCGGCCTAGTGTGGTGGATGCATTTTTATCGAGCAAATGGACTTTTTTTCAACGAACAGAAGTTGCAGAGGTATATATCCTATGCTATCCTCTAGGTAAGAAACATGTTCTTTCCGTACATTTTTCAGGGAGTGATGGGTTATCTGCGGATGATCTTAAGGCGGTAGTTGGGCATAATCAGGATTTATTCCGTACCATCAATCATTTAGTAGGGGAGGATTCAGCATGAAGAGAATAAAGGGCATGAATAACTTAACGGGTGCTGTTCTCCGATCTGCAAGTGGTGGAAGCAGTAGTTCAGGAGATAAGAACACCTCAAGTAAAGCAGGCTCGAGCCATACTGCTCAGCAACCAGCTTCAGCTCAAATTTATACTGCGCCTTCTTTAGACGGCGGAGACGATGAATATAAGAAGCTTATTAGCGGTAAGGTAGATAATAATAAACCTTCCTTTGCGTGATAAGCATAAGTGGCTGTCTCAAAAGTAGAAATCTACTTAAGGGGCAGCTTCTTTTTTTTGCGTAAATGTAACGCTCGATTGAGGTATTAAGCTGTGGGACTAATGAAATTTTTGGAGTAATTAGGGAAAAACTCCCTAAAAATAGCTGGTAATAACTCTAAATGAATGGAATTAGGGAATTCCTCCCTAAAAATCGGGGGAATATCTATATTTAGCACCGAATCAGGTCAATTATAGGGAGATATTCCCTAATTGTTAGAATAATGAGCAGAAATCTCCGATTATTAGGGAGATATTCCCTAATTCCTAAGCAGAGCTTCTGTTTCAATTCTTCAGCCGTTGTGAGGGCGCTCTGCACAACGTGTTGTAGCAAGTCATACATAGTGCACCAAGCCACAAACAATGCTGCAGCAGCACATAGAAGCGCTTCTCCATTAACAGGAGAAGCGCTTCTATGCTTACTGGGACAGCCTTCAGCTCTATCGACTGCTTTTCTTGGCAATTTCGTGTCGTACGACAGGTGCAACCTCTGTTGCCAATAGTTCAATTGCCTTGGCTACCTTGGCGTAAGGAAGGCCACCGATGTCGAGTTGAGTCATAAAACGGTTATGGCCGAACAGCTCATGCTGATAAAGGATTTTTTCGATAATTTGCTGCGGGCTGCCCACAGCCATCGTGTTATCAGCAGATACATATTGGCCAAAGTCGTCACGAGAGACGCTGTATTCTTGTCCAGGTTTTGGGCTGATGGAATTACGATAACTATAATAGTAAGGGTAATATTCATCGAGTGCCTGCTGTGAAGTTTCGGCAATGTAGCCGTGGCTAGTAATTGCAATCTTTAATGCTTCAGGTGAATGCCCCGCCTGCATTCCAGCGCGTCGATAAGTTGCGGCAAGCTCTTGGAAAGGTTCTGGACTACCGCTAAGAATGGCGATGGCCATTCCAGTTCCGAGTACGCCGGATTTCTCCGCGCTTTCAGGAGAACCTCCTACACCAATCCATACCGGCAGGCTTTGTTGAAGAGGGCGTGGAGCAATCTCAGAATCCTTCAAGGATGAACGGAAGGAACCTTCCCAGTTCATAATTTCATGCTTATTAAGCTCGAGAAGCAGATTGATATTCTCGGTGAAAAGTCGATGATAGTCTTCAAGTTCATACCCGAAGAGCGGGAAAGATTCCACAAAAGCACCACGTCCAGCAATAATCTCTGCACGTCCATTCGACAGTAAATCAAGCGTGGCGAAATCCTCGAACACGCGCACGGGATCAATGGTGCTTAATACGGTGGTGGCGCTCGTCAGTTTGATTCTACGGGTAACCTGAGAGATGGCGGCCAGAACGACTGGAACCGAAGAAATTGCAAAATCAAGACGGTGATGCTCACCTACACCGAATACATCAAGCCCCGCTTCATCCGCTAACTTCGCCGCAGCTACAACTTCGTCAAGTCGTTGTTTCGGGCTGATCTTATTGCCGGTATGACAATCAGCTACTATGTCTCCTAAGGTGTAGATACCGAATTCAAAATCGGCTGCTGATGCTGTGGTTACCTCGTTACTCATGATCACAAACCCCTTGTTATTCATATATTTGATAAAGCTTGTTCGTTTATGAAAGAATGTGATTATTATAACACAATAACTTACAAATTGTAAGTTTATGAGTAAATGTTTTGAATTCCAGTCTTTTAAATTACAAAATGAGGAAGATTAATCCATGTTATTACATTATAATTGTCATTAGTATTATATTTCATTTTAAAAATATATCCAAAGATAGCATTTATATGAGGAGGCGTGTGGTAGTGGGAGGAACATTATTAAAATCACATCTTCGTACTGCAGTTATTGGTTTAGGGGTATTGCTTATGGTAAATCCGGTACAAGCTGCTGGGATTGATTCACACACCTCGTATATAGGCTCAAACTTTGAGGATTATTATGCAAATCTGCCTTCTGCGAAGGTAGAGTGGTCAACAACGATGGATTTACCAGCATTAGAAAATGTACCGACGGATTACCTCATGGGGAAGGGGGTTGTTTCTGTTGGTGCAGGTAAAGTTTTTATGCTTCAAAAGGGTCAACTGCTTGCCGTTAACGCTCAGACAGGAAAAGTTGTGTGGAAATACGGTGCTAAATTAAAAACACCGATGCTTTATCAAGACGGCGTGGTTTACGCGACTTCTGAGGCGGGTACCATCTATGCAGTGAATGCAGCTACTGGAAAAAATAAATGGAGCTCGTCAGCAAATAGTAAAGGTGTCAGTCAATTGGTTCTTGATAAAGATCAGCTATTTGCCGCAGCCAATGGTGATATTCAAGCCTACAATCTGAAGGATGGCAAGTTGCAGTGGCGTGATAACTTCAGAGATCAGCTGTTTGAACCGTTTATGGTTGAGGGGAATCTGGTACTAGCTCAAAACTCAGTATCTGGAGCATATACGTATGACATCTTGCATGCGTTTGATCGAACAACGGGTAAGGAGCTTTGGAATAATAGAGATTATGATCTTCCGATTGCAGAGATTAATGGAACGCTTGTCGTACAACGGAAAGCTACCTTATTCGATACTTACCCACTTCCGACACTCGACAGTCTGGATGTTAAGACAGGGAAAGTGGTAAAAACCGTAGAGTATAATCCTGCTAATATTGACCCGAATGATCCCGAAGCATTTAAGGGAGGCAGTGCCTGGAGTGACGGTGACAGAATTTATATAACAGGGGAAAAGGGTGTTTTTAGTTACCCCCTGAATGCAGATCCTGCTACCGTAACACGAGATAATTACTCGTATGCATCTATCGGATCGAATTTAGAATACGCAGCTGGTCCTTATGATGGAAGAATTCTTTTTAGTAAGGGACAAAGTATTTATGGTGTTAAAATGGCGAATAAATCAGTGGTTCAGTATAGTGGAATTAGCAATCCGATTGCACGCTTTGATCTGCTCGGACATGGTATGTATGTGGCCCAGACTGACGGAAAATTAATCGCGATAGACCTGATTACCGCAAAACCGATCTTACAGCTCAAAACACCAGATAGAGTATTTGGCCCAACCTTGCTGGAGAACGGGATGATTATTGTACAGAGCAAAGGGAAGCTAACTGCTTTCAAGGAGCCGCAGGCACTGAAGATGAAATAATAGAATTCATAAGCGGCTCGCCGAAGAATATTCGGTAGAGCCGTTTTCTGTGAATTGGACTTTAAAATCCCAGTGCGAAAAACACAATTCTAATTTATGATTAATAGGATATAGATTTAAGAAATTAAATAGAAGGACCGGGGGATTTTATGGAACAGCAAGCAATTTGGGCGATAGGTATTTTTCTACTGATTTATGGACTGATTATATCTGAAAAAATTCACCGTACGATCCTAGCGATGTTAGGTGCTATTGTT
This sequence comes from Paenibacillus sp. FSL R5-0345, assembly GCF_000758585.1. Classification (NCBI taxonomy): domain Bacteria; kingdom Bacillati; phylum Bacillota; class Bacilli; order Caryophanales; family Paenibacillaceae; genus Paenibacillus; species Paenibacillus sp. FSL R5-0345. The sequence continues at coordinate 5,953,609 of NZ_CP009281.1, read as the reverse complement.
ATGGTAGCGATGGGCATTGTGGATCAGGAGACGGCATTGCATCACATCGATTTTAATACCATTGGATTACTTGTAGGCATGATGATGATTGTAGGAATTACTGCAGAGACAGGGCTCTTTAAATATGCGGCCGTGAAATCAGCTAAGCTGGCGAAAGGGAAGCCGAGACGGATACTGATTGCCTTATTTGTTATTACTGCTGTGGCTTCTGCCTTCTTGGATAATGTTACAACAGTGCTACTTATGGTACCCGTTACCTTCAGTATTACAAGACAACTGCGCATAAATCCGCTGCCTTTTTTGATGTCACAAATTATCGCATCGAATGTCGGCGGCACAGCAACATTGATCGGAGATCCGCCGAATATTATGATTGGCAGTGCGGTGAAAGAGCTGACGTTTATGTCCTTTATCAGCAATCTGACACCCGTGATTATTATCATTATGTTGGCGTATATCCCGCTTTTCCTATTGATGTTTGGGAAGCAAATTAAATCCACTCCGGAATTGCAGCAAAGCATTATGGACATGGATGAAAAGGCAATGATTACGGATCATAAGCTACTGCGAAAATGCTTGATCGTGCTTGGCCTTACGATTACAGGCTTTTTTTTACATCAGCTGCTACAGTTGGAATCGGCTACAGTGGCCTTGGCAGGGGCTTTTTTACTGCTTTTGCTGACCGGGGGAGAACATATGCTGGAGAAAGCTTTTCACAGCGTGGAGTGGATTACGATTTTCTTTTTTATCGGGCTGTTTGTTCTCGTATCAGGACTCGTAGAGACGGGCGTCATCGCAGAGCTGGCTGCCAAAGCAATCGAATTAACGGGCGGAGATGTACTAAAGAGCTCAATGATGATCTTATGGGTGAGTGCAATTGCTTCTGCATTTCTTGATAATATTCCGTTTGTAGCAACGATGATTCCTTTGATTCAGGAGATGGGGCAGATGGGGATTACCAATCTGGAGCCCCTCTGGTGGAGCTTGGCCTTGGGCGCTTGCTTGGGCGGAAATGGTACATTAATCGGTGCCAGTGCCAATCTGATCGTTGCGGGTCTAGCTGGTAAAGAGGGCTACCCAATCACATTCATGAAGTACTTGAAGGTGGGTTTTCCTTTGATGCTGTTGTCCATTGTGATCTCAAGTGTATATTTATATTTAAGATATCTGATGTGAAACCGTGTAGCTAAGAACCGAGGGAGCGATAGGTTTGAAGTGATATGTGGAAGAGGTTATGAAATAAGTGTACAGAATGCAATGAACTCAAAGGTTTCCGAAGTTTGCCCAACGTGCACTTAACGTTATGCAATGCAGATAAACAAGAAGGCAGTGATTCTCTAATATCTGAGGATCACTGCCTTCTTGTTTTTTACATTAATAGGGCTGCTTTGGAGAGCCGCTTTTTATAGCTGGAATGTTTAGTATTGAGAGTTGAGTTCCTTCCTGTGCTCAAGGAGTATGGCTTCCGAAATAATAGTAAGTTCCTTTTGGATATTGATTCCACTCACCCTCAAGTGAAAACTGCTGTGATCCAGTGTATATACCAGATTTTCGGACAATAGTTCCACCTGTGGAGAGGAATTGCTGAGTAGAAGAAGGATCACCGAGAACATCTACGATTTGGCCGTTTTTCTTCAGTACTAATGCTGTAATATTATATGCTCCTGGATTATATAGACTCAGATCGTCATTGTAATAGAAGATATTTAATAAATCAAATGCGTCCCCAAAAGTAGAATCTATAAAAATATACGGCATTGTTGGGAATACAGGAAATAATGGACGGGAATAAACCTGTTTGCTTTGGGTTGCTTTCATAAATTGGTGGACCTCTAGAGTGTAGCCTTCTGCCATATCATTGGGAGTACCATTTCCTCTGTAATACAGTTCGACTGCAATTCTGCCATTCCCGCCGTCCAGATACTCTGAGAAGAATAGCTCAGAGGTACCCTGTGAAGCCACGCTTATGGATAATACAACCGCATTGCCATCAGAACCTACTATCCATACCGTTCCTGGACTTGTAGGGCCATTCCATATAACTCCATTCAGAGTTACTGGTCCGCTTAATGAACCCTTGATGTTTTCTGTGTACACTTTAAATTGGTTCTGGTTAGGAATCAGCTTGGAAATGTCGAAGGAAAGATTCGGTATACCTTGCTTGGTGGTTATTGGCACAAAGCCGTTGTTTACAAGCTGGGCTGTAATCAAGGTGAAAGCTGTGGTAGTTGAACCTCCTTTACCATCGCTTGCTATGAGGGTCACTAAACCACTCGCTGAACTATTAGCTGCCGGAGTTACCGTCAGAATGTTGCCATTAAGGCTAAGTGTGCCAGCATTTACGTTATCTATAGAAGCTGAATAAGTAAGCCTGTCATTGTCTGGATCTTGAAAAAGCTGCCCCAGATCAAATGTACGTGGGGCCGTGATACCTGGGGTTAAGAGCTGAGTAGTGATTTCAGATATCACAATTGGCGGCTGATTAGACGTTACAGTGAATACAAAAGTTGCGGTGTTAATGCCGCCTCGACCGTCCATTACTGTTATGGTAATCGTGGCTGTACCTGAATGGACCGGAACAAGGTTGAGACGATTACCATTTACAGATACAGTGGCGACGCCAGCATCAGAGGAGGAAGCCACGAATGTAAGCGGGTCGCCATCCGGATCAATGAACACGTTGCTGATATCAACGTTTTGAGTGCCACTGGTGATCAGAGCAGATATTGGATCAATATTTTTTTGCACGACTGGTGCATGGTTCACCGGAGTCGGGGTAGGTGTAGGCTCAGGAGTCGCCACCGGAGAAGGACTCGGAGTCGCTACCGGAGAAGGACTCGGGGTCGCCACCGGAGAAGGACTCGGGGTCACCACCGGAGAAGGACTCGGGGTCACCACCGGAGAAGGACTCGGAGTCGCCACCGGAGAAGGGCTCGGGGTCACCACCGGAGAAGGACTCGGAGTAACCACCGGAGAAGGACTCGGAGTAACCACCGGAGAAGGACTCGGAGTCGCTACCGGAGAAGGACTCGGGGTCGCCACCGGAGAAGGACTCGGGGTCACCACCGGAGAAGGACTCGGAGTCGCTACCGGAGAAGGACTCGGGGTCGCCACCGGAGAAGGACTCGGGGTCACCACCGGAGAAGGACTCGGAGTAACCACCGGAGAAGGACTCGGAGTCGCTACCGGAGAAGGACTCGGGGTCGCCACCGGAGAAGGACTCGGGGTCGCCACCGGAGAAGGACTCGGGGTCGCCACCGGAGAAGGACTCGGAGTGGCCACCGGAGAAGGCTCAGGAGTCGAATCGCTCACGGCGTTAGCAGACGTGGACGGAGTATATGCAGGAGCAATAACTCCGGATGTATTTTGAACCATTTTGATATTACCTTGAATGGCTGTGTAATTTGTTATGAAATGCGAAGGCAGACTGTTGCCGGGCAACTGCAGATTTTGAATAGACAGGGCTGGATCGAGGGTAATCTTAGCGCCGCCTTCAACTATTTTTAAGGTTTGCAGGGAAGAGCTACCATGAATAGTAACTGGAGTTATAGAATCCACAATGATCTGCCCCACTTGGCCCTGAAAGGTTATACTCGAAACGCCATTTTTGATCTTCAAATCACCGGAAACATCACCTTTAATAACAACATCATTTCCTGAAATGTTAAGTAAAGAACTAGAAGGTAAGCCGGAGGTATTTAGTTGAACCCCTTTTTGTACAATTTCTAGCTCCTGTAAACCGTGCACATGACGATTCAAGGAATTGAACTTAAGAACAGCTCCTTTTAAAGCATCATGGTTGTTAACAGTCATTAATTCTTTAAGGCTATCTTCAATGAGGTAAGGTGTGCCATTGATCGTTACGAAATCTCCATCGATATTGTCGATCGTTGCCGTTTGTTGTTCTTCTTTAAAAATATTCAGCAGAAAAGAAGCTATATCCTGGCGCTGTACAGTACCTTTGGGGCTGAATATATCTTCGGGAGAATCTATAAGTTTAAGGCGAAGTGCGACATCGGTGTACTCTTTTGCCCAATTGCTGATTGCGGATTCATCATTAACCTTGTGGGCATGTCCACCTTGCGCCCCAATTCCATGGATAGCACGTACAAATATAACTGCAAGCTCTTCTCTGGTTACAGGCCTGAATGGATTAAAATTACCTGTAAGATCACCCTCCATAAATCCTGCCTTCTTCACTGCTTCAATAGCGGAGACACTCCAACTGGAGTCAGATACATCTTTAAAGGAAGAAGCGGGGTTCACTGAGGAATCTAGCTTTAAGGTCTTCGCTAGAATGGCTGCCAGCTCTTGGCGAGTAATTGTGGCAGTGGGTCTGAATTGTCCGTTCGGGTCACCTTTAAGCAATCCTAGACGAGCAGCCTCGAGGATTGCGGCACTTTTCGTCTGTTGTATTTCTGTTAAATCAGAAAACGGTAGAGTGATTTCAGCTGCAGATGCATAGAGTGTACCACTGAATAAGGTGTTAAGGGCAACAAGTGTTGCTCCCCATTTTAATGATATGCTTTTCAAGCAAAAACCCCTTCCTTAGAACCAATTTTTCATAAACTTACTTCATTATATCGACGCAAAAGCAAGAATTTTTAATACTTTCATCCTACTAAAAGTGATTAAAATCATTGTTTTTATAACTTACGGACTAAAAGTAACTCCACATCGTTCCATAAAAGGGCTTGTTTTTTGTTGACAGCTAATAAAAACGATGATATTTTAAATATTATAATTCCAATTGATTTACTTTGAATAAAAATTACCGACTGTTCCTACAGAGGTATTGCGAATGTAAAAGCGCAATACCTCTGTTTTTTGTATACAGAATTGAAGGAGGGGTCAGGATGGGAGAAGCGTTGCTGTCTATTTCAAATCTGAATAAACGTTTTGAGTCTGCAGGGGGTCATGTTCAGGCACTGTATAATGTTGATCTCCATGTGCAAGAAGGTGAATTCATTACGGTCATCGGCCCCAGCGGTTGCGGCAAAAGCACGCTGCTGCGCATCGTGGCTGGTTTGGACAGCGGTTATACGGGGAGTGTTACCCTAGGAGGGACGGAAATTGGAGGTCCCGGAATTGATAAAGGGTTTATTTTTCAAGAACATCGTCTCTTCCCTTGGCTCACCGTAGAGAAGAATATTGCTTCCGATTTACCGCTAGGGAACAAGGAGATTAGACGGAAGGTCGATGAGTTGATTGATCTCGTCAAGTTAAATGGATTTGAGAAATCCTATCCCCGGGAGTTATCAGGAGGGATGGCCCAACGGGTGGCGATAGCCCGTGCACTACTGCGAAATCCCAAAATCCTGCTGCTGGATGAACCGTTTGGTGCACTGGATGCGTTCACCAGAGCACATATGCAGACGGTATTACTGGACATTTGGCGTGCGAATAAAACAACCATGATTTTTGTAACACATGATATTGATGAGGCTGTATTCCTAGGCAATCGGGTAGTGATTCTAGAACCGCGCCCCGGTAAGATACGTAAGGTTGTACCGGTTGATCTGCCGTATCCACGTAAAAAAACAACGTCTTCCTTTCAAGAGCTACGTTTGAAGGTGCTGAGTTATTTTGAAAAAGTCGATGAGCTTGAGCTTATTGACGGGGCAGGAATATAAATAAGTCGACCATACCAATGGAGACCTCCGAAAGTGTTCAATATTCGAGGGTCTCTTTTTGTTATTTAAAGAGATTGTAAAGCTAAAAAAAGGCGGGTGCAGAGCATGACAAATCGGGCTATGGCCGTAAGAACTTCCGAACGCCCCGGAAAGGTAACAACATTGGGACTGGGTCTTCTGTTGCCGGGCACTGTGCTGATTCTGTGGCAGACCCTAGGACACTATGGAATGATCTCAGAAATGCTGTTTCCGACACCGTATACCATTGCAGAATCATTTGTATCCTTGGCCGTCTCAGGGGATTTATGGCCGAACTTTAGGATCAGCTTGGTGAGAGCTCTTTCCGGCTTCCTGCTCGGTGGTGGACTTGGACTGCTGTTAGGTATTCTTGTAGGTCTGTTCCGCAGATCAGAGAAATTGCTAGATCCCTCCCTGCAAATGATTCGCATGATACCGAGCTTGGCGGTAGTGCCGCTGTTCATCTTATGGTTCGGGATTGGCGAGGAATCTAAAGTGCTGTTGATTGCTAAAGGCGCATTTTTCCCACTTTATATTAATACGTTTATGGGCATTCGCGGTGTGGATAATAAGCTGTTCGAAGTTTCTCGAGTGCTTGGGTTCAGTCGGTTTAAGCAAGTTGTAAGATTAGTGCTTCCAGCGGCGCTGCCGAACATTATTCTCGGAGTGCGCCTTTCCTTGGGGCTATCTTGGTTAGGTCTGGTAGTAGCAGAGCTGATTGCTTCCACTTCAGGCATTGGGTATATGATGTCGGACGCGCGTCAATTCGCGGATACCCCTGTGGTGTTCGTGGGAATTATTATTTTTGCTATTGCAGGAATGGTGAGTGACTCTATTGTCCGCTACATTGAACGACGGCTGCTCAGATGGCAGGACAACTATCGTGGATAAACAGAAAACGCGCAAGAAACGAAAGGGGGATGCACCATGAGCGATGGAGTAGAAGCTATTTTAAAAAACGCTACAAGAGCACGGGAATCGTTAGATAGCAGTGATACTGCTCCTTTATCGACTAAGAAATCGGAGAGATCCGCGGTACCTATAGCATGGAAATCTCTACTGTCAGATTGGGGAACGGGCGCTATCATACCGGTGGTGACGATTGTTCTTTGGCAGCTGGCAGGAAGCACCGGACTGATCTCCGCGCAGTTTTTGCCGACTCCGTTGTCGATCGCCAGAGCGTTTACAGACCTATTGGTTACTGGAGAGTTAACTCATCATCTAGGTGTCAGTATGGGGAGAGCGGGAATTGGTTTTCTCATCGGAGGTGTTCTAGGCCTTTTATTCGGAGTCCTGACTGGTTTATTTCGCAGTGTGGAATATGTGCTAGATCCTAGTGTGCAGGTGTTGCGGCTTGTCCCGCATTTAGCTATAGCACCGCTGATTATTTTGTGGTTTGGCTTTGGGGAGATGTCTAAAGTAGTGATCATTCTGACAGGGTCATTTTTTCCACTCTATATTAATACGTTTATGGCCATCCGCAATGTGGATAACAAGCTGTTTGAAGTGTCTCGGGTGTTAGGCTTTAGCCCGTATCAGAAGCTGCGCAGGCTGATATTGCCGGCAGCATTACCCGGAATTTTGTTAGGATTGCGGCTGTCATTGGCTGTAGCATGGATTGGTCTTGTTGTAGCTGAGCTCATTGGTTCACAGTCCGGCATCGGATTCCTGATCAATGAGGCGAAGCAGAATTCAAATACAGAGGTTGTATTTGTAGGCATTATTATTTTTGCTATTGTCGGTAAGCTAATCGACTCTTTGTTCCGAATCATTGAACGCAAGTTCTTGTTCTGGCGCGATAGTTACGAAGGGTAAACCAATTGAGGAGGTCTTGGGACATGAGTAGATCGATACAAAAAGGATCGTTGAATTTGGTGGCGGATGTGCTCGTTATAGGCGGAGGACCGGCAGGAACATGGGCAGCCCTTACGGCCTCAGCAAAGGGTGCGAAAGTTGTCCTCGCAGATAAAGGCTATTGCGGTTCGAGCGGTGCAACTGCGCCTTCGGGAACAGGGGTCTGGTATGTCAAGCCGGATGAAAAGCTCCGCGAGGAAGCTAAGGCAAGTCGATATATATTGGGCGGTCAGCTGGCTGAATCCCGCTGGATGGACCGAGTGCTAGACCGTACCTATGTCAATATGAACAAACTTGGCGTTTCAGGATATCCATTCCCTGTAGATGAGCAGGGCAATCAGTTTCGCAGGAGTCTTCAGGGACCGGAATATATGAAATTAATGCGTAAACTGGTGAAAAAGGCGGGCGTTAAAATTTTAGATCATAGCCCAGCCATGGAGCTCCTTGCGGATGAGCATGGCGTAGCCGGAGCGGCTGGCGTTCATACGCAGAGTGGTGAGACCTGGACGGTTCAAGCCGGAGCGGTCGTTATTGCTACTGGGGGATGCGCCTTCTTAAGTAAGGCACTCGGCTGCAACGTGCTTACTGGTGACGGCTATTTATTCGCTGCTGAGGCCGGAGCAAATCTGTCAGGTATGGAGTTCTCTAATGCCTACGCGATTTGCCCTACGTTCTCATCGGTGACCAAGACGGCGTACTACAGCTATGCCAGCTTTTATTATGAGGATGGGAGCATTGTGGAAGGGGCAGGTTCCAAGAAAGGGCGTTCAGTGATCGCTCGGAATTTGCTGGCAGGCAATCAGGTGTACGCCAAACTGGATGGAGCGCCCGAAGATTTAAGACCGCTGCTGCGGGTGGCGCAGACGAACTTTTTCCTGCCCTTTGATCGACAAGGGATCGATCCGTTCAAGGATGCTTTTCCGGTTACGCTTCGTCTCGAAGGAACGGTTCGCGGGACGGGTGGTATTCATATCACAGACGAAAGCTGTGGCACAGGTGTTCCGGGACTTTATGCGGCAGGAGATGCAGCAACCCGTGAGCTGATTTGCGGGGGATTTACTGGTGGTGGCAGCCATAATGCGGCTTGGGCTATGTCATCCGGCTCTTTTGCAGGAGAAGGGGCAGCTGTCTATGCGCAGAGCCTTGGCTCACATGCAGCGCACCGTAATCCAGTCGGCTTATCGTCTTCCCCACTGGTTCATCAAGAAGTGAAGCCAGGAGTGACTGCTCAAACGACAGAGGTTATATCTGCTGTGCAGGCTGAAGTGAAGCCGTATGACATTAATTTATTCCGTACGGACAAAGGGCTGACCTCTTCATTAGGTCGTCTGGATGAACTGTGGAAAGATCAGCGCAGCCGTGAGATTCAGCGTACACCTGAAGGGGTTAAAGCGCGTGAAGCAGAAGCCATGACAGCAACCGCCCGCTGGATGTACAATTCTGCGCTTGCCCGTACTGAGACGAGGGGCATGCATAAGCGTGAAGATTTTAAGGGAACGGATCAAGATCAGCATCATCGCTTGATTAGCGGTGGATTGGATCAGGTATGGGTGAAGACAGAAGCCGTGGCCAAGGAGGGTGTTTTATCGTGATTGAGGTGATCAGCGCTGCCAGATGTGTAGAGTGCAACCAATGTGTATCGGTCTGCCCGACCAATGTTTTCGAACAGGTAGAGGATGGTATTCCTGTTATTGCCCGGCAGAGCGATTGCCAGACTTGCTTTATGTGTGAGCTGTACTGTCCTGTGGATGCTCTTTATGTAGCGCCAGATTCAGAGAAAGTGATTGGGGTGACAGAGGCAGGGCTAGAGGAGCAGGGTCTACTTGGTGGTTATCGTGAAAAAGTAGGCTGGGGCAAAGGCAGACAGCCGGTAGCAAGCCATGACTATATGTACAAATTGGCGTCGAGGGCAGGGTTCTGATCTTGATTAAGATTTAAATAAATAACATTTACTAGGGGGAGAAAGTAATGAAACAAGCGTACAGAGAGATTCAAGGGAAACAATCTAAAAGGATACGATTTGCACTTTTAACTACGATAATGATGATCATGCTGGTGCTTCAGGCTTGCGGAAATAACACTGGGGGCAATGGAGCATCTGCATCCGGCGGCTCTAATACAGAGAAATCTGGAGGAGAGACCGCGAGTAATGTTCCAGCGGTTCTAAATTTTGGTTTTATCGGCTCCAATAAGCTGAATGTGCCAGGTGGCGCGGAGGGCTGGGGCTTTTATAAGGGGATCATTCAGGAAGAGTTAAAGAAATATGGCATTACTGAGGTGAAGCTTACGGGCTTTCCAAACGGTCCCGATCAGACAGAATCCTTAATTAGTGGTCGGCTGGATATCGGCAGTCTTGGGGATACACCTGCTATTATTGCTTATGCTTCTGGCGCCAAGACGCGTCTGATTTCACAATCCTCAGCCAACACTATCGGTTATTTAATCGGTAAGAAGGATGGGCCTAAGACGGTGAAAGATCTGCAAGGTAAAACTATCGCGATTCAAAAAGGCTCTTTTATGCACCGCTATGTGGTCGGATTACTACAAGAAGAAGGCGTGACCGACTACAAACTCGTGCATATGCTCATTCCGGATGCTACCGCAGCTTTAGCCCGTGGAGATGTAGATGCTACTACGAACTTGGGTGTTCCTGCGCTGAAGTTAATTGACCAAGGCTATACTCACTTGGATGACGCCTCGAAGCATCCGAACCTGCTTGGCACTAGCGCAACCGTTGTGTCTGAGGATTATCTGGCGAAATTCCCTGATTTCCCTAAGGTATGGAATGCCGCTCGTGAGAAAGCATTGGCTGACTTGAAGCAACATGAAGATGAATATTATCAATTCCTCGCCGAAATCGGAGATACAACCCCTGAGCTGGCGAAGCAAGTAAATCCGATCAGCGATATCAAGGATACCGCATTTACTGATGAGGGAACCAAGCTGCTGGAGGGTACTAAAAACTTCCTTGTCGAAGAAAAGCTTGCGAAAAAGGATTTTAATATTAGTGATTGGCAGCTGAAATAACGATGGCTGGGAAGAACAACCTGAATTTGAAGCGGTCTAAAATAGCATGTGCTAGCTAATTTTTTTGGGAGGAAGTCAAATGTCGCAGCTTAAGAAGGAAATGACAGTGGATGTCCTCGTGCTTGGAGGAGGCCCCGCAGGTGCTTGGGCGGCATGGAGTGCAGCGTCGCAAGGTGCAAAGGTAGTCCTGGCCGATAAGGGCTACTTGGGCACAAGCGGGGCTACTGCTCCAGGCGGTACAACGCTGCTCGTTATCCCACCGATTGCCGAACTGCGAGAGCAGGCGGTTCAATCCAGGCTGAAATCCGGTGGATATTTGTCGGAGAATGCTTGGATTCACCGAGTGCTGGATCAGGTAGAGCAGAATCTGGCTCTAGTCGAGCAGTGGGGTTATCCTTTTCCAAAGGATGAGGCAGGCAACTCACTTCGTACACATCTGCATGGACCAGAATACATGCGGATTATGCGAAGGGTTGTCCGCAAAGCGGGGGTCACGATCCTCGATCAGTCGCCAGCGCTAGAGCTTCTTTATGATGAACATGGGGTTGGCGGTGCACGTGGAATCAACCGTCTGACAGGGGAGTCTTGGGAAGTGAAGGCTAATGCCGTAGTGATGGCAACCGGTGGCTGCGCTTTTCTCAGCAAAGGTCTTGGCTGCAACGTACTGACAGGCGAAGGGCTGCTGATGTCTGCTGAAGTGGGAGCCGAGCTGTCGGGTATGGAATTCAGCCGCCAATACGCGCCGAGCTTCGCGGATGGAACCGTAACCCGCGGCCGTATGCTGGCGTGGGCAACGCTTTATGACGCGGACGGTCATCCGCTGCATAAAGGGGATCGGACTTTTGGCAGCATTCCTGAAATGATGCTCAAAGCTCCGGTTTATGCTTCGCTCGATATGGCAGATACAGCGGAGAAACAGGATTTTCTGCGAAAAGCGCATCCGATTTTCTTTATGCCGCTGGAGCGGGCGGGGATTGATGCGTTTAAGCAGAAATTCCCGCTCACACTGCGCTATGAGGGAACCATGCGCGGAACTGGGGGGTTGCGCTTGAGCGGCACGGACTGCCGGACGACCGTGCCCGGACTTTATGCGGCCGGAGATGCCGCATCTCGCGAGAAAGTGACCGGCGCCATCTCCGGCGGCGGGGCTTACAACGCTTCCTGGGCCATATGCAGCGGAAGCTGGGCAGGCCAGGGAGCCGCGCAGCATACGCGGTCCTGCCGAGGGCAGGCGAACAGCCGCAACCTTACCGCAGCGGGACGCTACGGTCTGGCGGCTGGCGCCGACACCTCGGAGACGCTGGAGGTGAAGCCGCTAGTCGCGGCGATCCAGCGTGAAATCTTACCGCTGCAGATTAATTATTTCCGCAGCGAGCCGGGCATTTCTTCAGCCTTGAAGCGGCTGAATGCCTTGATGCCCTTCTTGAACGGGCGGGTCCCCGCCACCGTACAGGGCATCGTGCAAGCGCGTGAAGCCGCGGCTATGCTCGCGGCCGGCAGGTGGATGTACACCGCCGCACTGGCTCGGAAGGAGACGCGCGGCCTGCAAAAGCTCGCGGAATATCCGGAGCTTGATCCGCGTCAAACCCACCGGCTGATTGTATCCGGTATAGAGCAAATAAGCATCGGTACCGAAGCTGTGCCCCATGCTCATGAACTGAATCTACTAAAGGAGGGGCAGGCGATATGATCGAACTAATCAGCTTGGAACGCTGTGTGGGTTGCAAACTGTGTACGAAAGTATGTCCGACAAACGTATTCGAAATGCAGGGGAAGATTCCGGTTATTGCGCGTCAGGAAGATTGCCAGACTTGTTTTATGTGTGAAGCTTATTGCCCTGTAGATGCACTCTATGTAGCACCGCAGGCAGATCAGCTGATCGGTGTAAATGAGGAGGCGCTAATCCAGACAGGGCTGCTAGGGAGCTGGCGGGCTGAGATCGGCTGGGGACCGGGCGCTAATGGCTCAATGGCTGAAAGGGATACTACCCCTTATTTTGAAGTGTTTACCGAGCAGTACCGTACGTGAAAAAACGAATGTTCTACACTAAAAAGCCGCTCAGACTTACAAGTCTGAGCGGCTTTTTTTAATTCGGTATTGTAGCTACACATCTTCTACTAGAAAAATCTATAGCAGTGCTTCGATCGCTGGCTCAATATCCAGCGGATCCACAGTAGATTCGAATCTTGTAATTACATTGCCTTCGCGATCAATTAGAAATTTAGTAAAGTTCCATTTGATTTCGTCATTGTTCAGTGCTTCCGGATCTTTGCTCTCAAGCATGCTTTGAAGCAGCTTTCCTGAAGAATGGTTCATGTCGAAGCCTTCAAATCCAGCCTGCTCCGTAAGGTGAGTGAAGAGGGGGTGTTTATTTTCGCCCTTTACTTCAACCTTCTCAAAGAGAGGGAACGTAACGCCGTAATTGATTTGGCAAAAGACATTCACTTCTTCATTGCTGCCAGGTTCCTGCTCCCCAAATTGATTGGAAGGGAAACCGAGAATTTGGAAGCCACGATCTTCGTATCGTTCATAGAGCTTTTGCAGGTCGGAATATTGATGGGTAAAGCCACATTTACTTGCTGTATTCACAATCAAAAGTACTTTACCTTTGTATTGTTCTAGTTCGATATCTTTTCCACGAATACTGCGTGCCGTATATGGATAAATGCTCATGCTGCTACATCCCTTCAGTTATGTATTGTAAACCCTAAAGCTGCCAGTGAATAAGAACAGGAAAAATTTTCAATGATTTAATTGTAAACAATGAAAATATCACTGTCAACTTCATACCCAGAAAGGGAGTGGAACCTTTAAAGCAGAACTAGAATAGTATGGATATGGGTTATTTCATATTTCAAAGCAGCTGTTATAGGAATAATTCTACCTCATATTGTTTTAATGCGTTAAAGCTACTCTGCGTTCCATTATTATCTTGCATCGAAAACATTTTTTGATTAAGATAGCAGAAACCAGCGCAAAAGACGCGCTGACATAAACAAGGACTATGACGAAGAGAGTAAGCATTATAGCGGATCTTAACAGGGAAGGCGTGCCGGAGACTGAGAGCACCCTTATGAGACGATTAATGCCGAAGTTCACTTCCGAGTCGGCCCCTGAAGTAGTTTGTCACAGGTCGTGACAGGTATGAGTAGGGAGGCCCGCGCCCCGCGTTACCGGGTTTAAGATAGAGTTAATCTTTAGTCAAAGGAATTCGATATTCTATTCCTTTGTGCTAGTATTCGGGTTAATTCTAAATAAGGGTGGTACCACGGCTCCTCGTCCCTTGCGACGGGGGGCCTTTTTGCGTTTCAAATTATAACAAAGAAGAGGGAGTGGAAGGGTAATGAGTAACGTGGAATTGGATGTTCTTAGAGGTCGTCTGGATGAAATCAATGGGCAATTGCTGGAGCTGATCTCCGAGCGGGCTAAGATTGTGCAGGAGATTGGAGTAGTTAAAGAAAAGCAAGGTGTGCCTAAGTTCGATCCAGAACGTGAAAAGAAAATGTTGGATCAGCTCGTAGCGAGCAACAAAGGACCTTTCACTGACGGGACCATCCGCAGCCTCTTCAAACAAATTTTTTCAGCTTCTCTGGACTTACAATCCGATGAACATAAAAAAACCTTACTAGTAGCACGCAAGGGTCACAAAGAAGATACAGTGATTGTTTTGCCGGGAGATGTTACGGTTGGCGGCTCTTCTTCACTGATGGTAGCTGGCCCTTGCTCCGTGGAGAGCGAACTACAGACCCGCACCGTAGCTGCTGCTCTGCAAAAGGCTGGCGTACGTGTTATGCGTGGCGGTGCCTTCAAGCCCCGGACTTCTCCTTATGACTTCCAAGGTCTAGGTATGGACGGACTAAGAATATTACGTGAAGCTGCAAATGACTATGGTCTGCTGACCATTAGTGAAATCGTAGATCCAAGACATATTGAAGAGTCTTTAGATTATGTAGATATCATCCAGATCGGTGCACGGAACATGCATAATTTCGAGCTGCTCAAGGCAGTCGGAGAAGTTAATAAGCCAGTGCTGCTGAAACGCGGATTGGCTGCCACACTTGATGAATTCATACATGCTGCGGAATACATTATGTCTCGTGGTAACACACAAATCATGTTGATTGAACGCGGAATTCGTACCTATGAAAAAGCGACCCGCAACACGCTCGATATCTCAGCAGTGCCTATTCTCAAGCAGGAGTGCCATTTGCCAGTATTGGTCGATGTTACTCACTCTACAGGACGTAAAGACATTCTCATCCCTTGCGCAAAAGCCGCGCTCGCAGCCGGAGCCGATGGGATTATGGTCGAGGTGCATCCTGATCCTGCAACCGCGCTGTCCGATGCCGCACAGCAGCTGAATATTGATGAGTTCAACACCTTCTTTAACGAAGTGAAAGCATCCGGACTGTACCGAATCTAGAAATATAGAATTTGAATGATATTTCAAGGATTGGCTAGAAAATGAGGTGAATAAGCGCTTACAAGTCTAACTAATCTTTTTGTGAAGGTGAAGGCGGGTCGAGTACAATAAGCAACATTAGCGTTGCACCGGCCCCGGGTCTTTTGGAAAAAGGCCTATATACCTTAATAGTCACAGGAGGAAATTAGATTTTGAAGCAGCTTACCTTAAATAATGGGTGGTTTTCTAACACTCGAACCGATATTTTATCGGGGATGACTGTAGCCGTTGCACTGATTCCTGAAGCGATCGCTTTTTCAATCCTGGCGGGAGTAAGTCCGATGGTTGGTTTATACGCCTCTTTCTGTATTGCGATTGTAACAGCACTTGCCGGAGGCAGACCCGGAATGATTTCGGCGGCTACAGGGGCTATGGCTCTGTTAGTCGGAAGTCTTGTACTAGAACACGGAATAGAGTATCTGTTCGCAGCAACTGTACTGGCTGGTGTGTTTCAGATATTGATGGGGATGCTAAAGCTTGGCCGCTTCATCACGTTTTTGCCACAGCCGGTTATGACGGGGTTTGTCAACGCGCTGGCAATACTGATTTTTATGGCGCAGCTTACCCATTTTAAGGGACAGGGCTGGGTGATGTACGGCCTGGTAGCTCTGACATTGCTTATTATCTACACGGTTCCTCGGTTTACCAAAGCCGTACCTTCAGCACTTGTAGCGATTGTTATCGTTTCTGTTCTTAGCATCGCTCTTCATCTGGATGTAAGAACCGTAGGCGATATGGGGAATATTACAGCAACTTTGCCATTATTTCATCTTCCGCAAATCCCGTTCACGCTAGATACTCTGCTTATTATTTTGCCATATTCACTCTCACTGGCCGTAGTTGGGCTATTGGAATCACTGATGACTGCCACCTTAATAGACGATATTACGGGCACAGGTAGTGATAAGAACAGAGAGGCGAAGGGACAGGGGCTTGCGAATGTAGTCACTGGTTTTTTCGGAGGGATGGCAGGCTGTGCGATGATCGGACAGTCAATGGTTAACATGAAGTCTGGAGGACGCACGCGTCTGTCCACGTTTGTGTCAGGGATCTTTTTATTGTTCCTAATTATTGTACTTGGCGATGTCGTTAAGCAGATCCCGATGGGCGCACTGGTCGGCGTAATGATAATGGTCTGTATCAGCACCTTTGAATGGGGCTCGCTCAAAACTTTAACCCGTGTCCCGCTCAGTGATGCGCTGGTTATGATTGTGACGGTGGTCACCGTGGTGGCTACGGACAACCTTTCTATTGGTGTTTTGTTTGGAGTTCTGTTAAGTGCTCTAACGTTTGCTTGGAAAATAGCTTCGATCCGCCTAACTGTTCAGGAAGCTGCCTCTTCCAAAACATATGCGGTTTCCGGCCAGCTGTTCTTCGGCACGACAAGCCACTTCATTCATGAATTCGCCTACGATAGCGATCCGGATCATATTATTATCGATTTCTCACACTCTCATGTGTGGGACCAATCCGCAGTTCATGCCATAGGGAAGACGATGAGCAAATACGCCGAGCGTGGCAAAAAAGTCACTATTACCGGACTTAATGACCAGAGCTCGCAGCTGGTTCAGCGGGTGGGATTATCATTATGAAAAAAGATTACGCTATATGCGCGATCTTTTTTTATAGTAGGGATAACCGTAATAGAAGAAGAGTAAGGTTTTACTTTTGGTGTAAACTGATATAAAGTATAAAGTGGATAATGTTTATCCGCTTTATACGCGGATGTTATCATCTACAGTTCTATTCAAGCTATCTACGTAAATCGAGGTGCTGTACATGCATATGAAAACAGGGGTAGAACAGTCAGTATATGCACTAGTTCTACTCAACATGCTGCCGGATAAGGCGGTTCTGTCTGGGGAAGCGATTAGCCAGCAGCTCGGAGCATCGGCGACCTATTTTCAGAAACTGTTAAGAAAGCTGGTTACCGCAGACATCATCACATCTGTTCCCGGCATTAAAGGCGGCTTTAAATTAAAGAAGAGACCTGAGGATATTCGTGTATATGACGTTTACCTCGCGGTGGAGGGACAGCAGTCGCTGTATTCATCCAATGGTATTCTGGTAGACATGTTGGATTTAGAAAAAGAAGATAGCTGCTGCCTGCTAACCAATCTGATGGAAGAAGCTGAATCCTCCTGGAAAGCTGTATTAAAGCGGGAGACTATTGCTTCGTTGTCGGAGGAAATGCGCGGTGAACGTTTTAAAGATAAGATTGCAGCCTTAGAGGAATGGATCCGCAATAAAATGGTCATCTAACCAAAGAAGGGATGTATTCGCATGAGATTAAGCGTATTGGATCAGGCACCCGTGACTAGTGGTAACACAGCGGAAGGTGCTTTGAATAAAGCAGAAGAATTGGCTATTTTAGCAGATGAGTTGGGATATAGCAGAATGTGGATGGCTGAGCACCATGGCGGAAATACATTTGCTAGCTCGGCTCCTGAAGTAACGGCAGCCCGTTTAGCCGCCAAGACCAACCGTATTCGAATCGGCACCGGCGGTGTGATGATGATGCATTATTCTCCACTTAAGCTGGCGGAAGTATTTAAAACGTTAAGTGCTTTTTCCCCGGGGAGAATTGATTTCGGTGTGGGAAGAGCGCCTGGCGGCGATACAAGTGCCATGTACGCTCTGTCTGAAGGCCGCGAGTTAATGCTGCATAACATGTATGATAAGCTTGGCATTACTATGCAGTTGCTTAGCGATCAGATTCCGGAAGATGAGCTGTATGCCAAAAATCTCGCTGCTCCAACGAAGGTGGCGCTCCCAGAAGTATGGTTGTTAGGCTCGAGCGGCAACAGTGCGCGAAAAGCTGCACAAATGGGAGTCGGATACTCTTTTGCGCAATTTTTTAACGGTGCGATGAGTAATGAGATCTTGGACCAGTATCGGAATAACTATCAGCCTTCTATCTTCATGGACAAACCTGAGATCAGTGTATCCTATATGGTGACCACAGCAGAAACGAAGGAAGAAGCTGAGTATGAGGCATTACCGCAGGATATTTTCCGCTTGATGATGAGTAAGGGCAGAATTACGCAGGTGCTGACACCAGAAGAAGCTCAGAACATATCGTTATCAGAAATTGACCGGATGGCAATCAAGGAAGGCCGTAAGATTCATTTGGTCGGTGCGGTTAAAGACATCGCCGTACGCCTGCAAGAAGAACAAGCACAATATGGATTCCAGGAAGCGATGATATGCAGCATTCCGCATTCGCAGGAAAAACGGCTAGAGGTTTACCGGTTACTGGCGCGTGAACTGCTAGGTTCTTGATTCTTTCCTCTCAAACCCGCATTTGATGCGGGTTTTTTGTATGCCCAATTTAGCTTTTTGATCGACACATGCCCTCAAAAGACAATAAATTAACCCTCCCGCCCCCTAAAAGTAACATTTGAATATCTAACTTCATCTATGATTAATGAAAGATTTAATTTGAAAAAGAGGATTGGAAGTGATCAAGAGATGTTTCCTTTACATAAATCCGTTACGCTGATAGCTTTGCTTCTAATGAATCTGCTGGCGGGTTGCCAACATCAGGCTGATCCAGCCCCCCTTCAATCGGCCAACGACTACCACACATCAAGACCAAGGCCAACAGACACCGCTGCTAACCTCATTAAGCTGGAGTGGAAGCTGGTGGATACAATCCCTGTAGTCTCTCAACTAAGTGCTCCACCTACAGGCGCTACTTTGATTACAGAGAAGAAGCTTGATGATTTCGGAGGAGTCAAAGTGAGTGTGTATACAATGGCTAGTGACGAAGACTATGTATATGCCAGAGTTTCTTCATCCCAAGGACAATACAGTCTAGGGGCGATAGGGACTTATAATTATCGTCAGCCGGAGAATATCAAGGTAGAAGTGGTGCGGATTTTTAGCGAAAAGGTGCTGAAAATCACCGGTGGACTAGGAGCAAATAATTCGCTCACTAACTATTATTTAATCGACGAGAGTGGTAACCCCTCGGGATTGCTGCAGATAGATACCGGACATTCCAAAGAGCTGGATGTTGATGGGGATGGATCTATTGAGGGTGTAGCTGCACATGGAAATCCGATGAGTGCCTACATTTACCGCTGGAATGTTGATCACGCTGAGGTAACTTTCGTTAATGATGCTTTAAAGGCAGACTCCGTGGTGCTAACGGATGAAGGAATATATGAAGCTTTAAATATCGGGGACAAGCAGAGCAAAAGATTCCGGTTGACCTTAGAAGGACTGATCCAAGAGCAATAACGTCATGACCAGTGCTGCTGAAATATTTCCTGCGACCAATTCCCTCAAACCTCCGTATAGACGATTAAGCTTAAATGATTATCCATAATCTAGGAGGGGTATTGGATGAATATGCAAATGAATCCGAAATTGAAACAGCTGCGTCCGGGAAAAATAGTTAGCGGTGTTGCAGCAGTGCTCATTGTATTGTTGATTGGCGCAAACTCTTTTGTATCTGTGGAATATGGGCATGTAGGTTTGTACAAAACCTTTGGTAAATTAAATGACAACACGTTGTCACCCGGCATTCATTTTAAAATTCCATTTATTCAGACGGTAATTCAGGTCAATACGCAGGTAACGAAGGCGGAGACCGATACTTCAGCTTCTTCAAAAGATCTTCAACCTGTATCCACACATGTAGCAGTGAATTATTCCGTAAACAAGGCTTCCGCCTTTAATCTGATGAACAATATCGGAGGTAATTTTGACAATGTAATTATCAATCCGGCCATTCAGGAAATCGTCAAGGAAGTGACGGCAAAATATCCAGCAGAAGATTTGATTACGCGCCGTGATGTAGTGTCTAGTGAGATCAGTGAGCATTTAACTGCTAGGCTGGCAAAATATGACCTGATCGTCAACGATATTAACATCGTTAACTTTAAATTCTCGGAGGCGTTCAATCAGTCCATTGAAGCGAAGCAGGTTGCTCAGCAGCAGGCGCTAAAAGCGGAGAATGATCTTCGTAGGATTGAAATCGAAGCGAAGCAAAAAATCGCCCAGGCGCAAGCAGAGGCTGAATCTCTAAGACTTAAGAAGCAGGAGGTTACACCTGAGCTGGTGCAGCTGAAGCAAATTGAGGTCCAAGAGAAAGCGTTAGAAAAATGGAACGGCGTGCTGCCGTCAGTAACAGGGGGAGCGACTCCATTTGTGGATATTCAATCCCTGACGAAATAATTCATTGTTGGATTTCTGATTTATTTTTCCAATTGCTGTTCTGTTTGAGTTCGTGGCTGTCTGCTTCAACATCTGCTCCTCTGATGGGAAAGCCCTACTTCTATAGAAGTAGGGCTTTTTATACTATTAATATTGATAAAGCATTGTAGGAATTTGCCAGCCAGCGCCGACTGACCAAAAGAAGACATAATCGCCACGTTTGATTCGTCCGTCTTCGACTCCGCGTTGAAAGGCGATAAAAGGACTGCTTGTTGCTGTATACCCGAACTCGTCACCTACGTAGATGAATTTCTCATCAGTAAGTCCAAGACCCTCTTGGATGAGTTCGATATTTTTGAGAGAGAATTGTGAAAGGCAGAAGGCAGATATATCATCTGTAGTCAGGCCGTTTCTTGAGAGAAGCTCCTTCATGTCTGCAACGGCCGCATCTACACATACTGTACCGTCAAAGGGGGTCCAGCGTATCCGAATTTGCTCCGGTGTAATGTCTTCATGATAAATATTCGAAAGACCGCAAGCAGGGAACATAATGTTCTCAGAGCCCTCAGAATCAGTGTAATAAAGGGAGTCAATGAAGCCAGTTTGCTCGCTCCGTTCCAGAATGACAGCTGCTGCGGCATCTCCGAAGTTAGGGTAAGTAATTTCATCATCTGTATTGCAATTTACCGAGCTATAGTCACTGCCCACGACGAGCGCGTACCGAATGCTAGGATTAGCTTGCATATAACGACTTGTCTGCTCCACGGCGGATACCATTCCTGCGCAGTTGGCATTGGAATCTTGTGTAATGGTCCGGTGTTTGCCTTGCAGCATACGGTGTAGCAGAAGTGCGTTGGTAGGGTAGGTATATTCCGGTGTCTGAGAAGCGAACGTAATCATGTCCATATCTTCCCCATGCAAATTGGCTTCATTTAACACTTTTTGGGCGGCTTTGAATCCCATCGTTAGGGCATTCTCATCCTTTTCTTTTACGATGTATCTCCGGTCACGACCCATGACTTCCAGGAATCGCTTGATGTCCTTGCCCATACTCTGGAAATGCCCCAAATAATAATCATTAGTTACGACATGCTCCGGATGGTAATAAGCAGCTTGGCGGATGGTTATATGTCCCAAATGAAACCTCCTATGCTTCAATAATTTCGTAATTCTCTAATTTCGTTGCCCGGGCTACTCGGCTCAGCTGCATTTTTAGGACAGGGCTTTTGGCAATAATGAAGGTCACTTTTTTAAATCCAGATTCTTTATACAGTATGTAGCATTGTTCAAGCATAGGAAGAGTGTCCGGCGAGGATACGTTTAGTGTCTTGCAATCTAAAATGATCTCAAATTGTGTCGGGTCAAAGGTACTTATGATTTGGTTGTACTCCTGAATGAAACGTCCGGCGTCCTCAGGTGACATAGAACCTTCCACTTGTACATTCAGTTTCTGGGCTGCAGCGTTTGAGGCGAAATTAAAGTTTCCCATTTTAAACAGTCTCCTCCTAAGTAAGTTTGAAGAAAAATTTTAATAAATAGGCTAAAAAACCCATTTATATATAACTATTATCGTATTTTTAAATGGGAAAGTTTAGGGAGATTGTTATTTATATTTTAAAAAATACAAGAAGGTATAAATTTAACTTGAAAAGATAATTAAGTTAATAATGACCTGCTCCAAGTATATTTATAATGAGTTAACCGAGATTGGAGTGGGCTTGATTGCCCTGTCGACTTTGCAAAGCAGAGTTCTATTGGTATGATTACAGAGATGAAAAAAATTTACTATCCAAATCATGGAGGAATGACAGAAATGAGCGAAATTACACTATCGGGGATCATTGATCATACACTGCTTAAAGCAGATGCACGGAAAGCAGATATCATTAAATTGGCAGAAGAAGCAAAAGCCTATAAATTTGCTTCGGTCTGCGTAAACCCTGCCTGGGTAGCTACTGCCCATGAAGTATTGAAGGATACGCCTGAAGTTAAAGTATGTACAGTTATCGGCTTCCCACTCGGATCTTCGACAACAGAGACTAAAGTATTCGAGACTACCAATGCTATTGCGAATGGTGCAGGTGAGGTAGACATGGTTATCAATATCGGAGCGCTGAAAGATGGTAACGATGAACTGGTTAAACATGATATTGCATCAGTTGTAGAAGCAGCTCGCGGCAAAGCGCTGACTAAGGTCATTATCGAGGCTTGTTTATTAACGGAAGAAGAAAAAGTACGTGCTTGCAAGCTTTCTGTTGAAGCTGGAGCAGACTTCGTAAAAACATCCACAGGATTCTCTACAGGTGGAGCAACGAAGGAAGATATCGCTCTGATGCGTGCAACAGTTGGACCTAATGTGGGTGTGAAAGCTTCCGGCGGTGTTCGTAGTGCGGAAGACGCTCATGTAATGGTACAAGCAGGCGCAAGTCGTATTGGTACTAGCGGCGGTGTAGCGATTGCTAAGGGAGAAACAAGCCAAAGCAGTTACTAATCAAAGCAGTTACTAATAGAAGATAAGTAAACCAGTAGCGGTGAGATAAGGTGGACAAGCTTTGTCCGCCGCTATTCTGTTTTTTATGCGTAGAAGCTCTCTACTAGATACATAGGGTATACCTGTTTTTTTAGCTTAAAAACTGTTATTGAAAGCGTTATCTGATTTTTATCGAACAGGCTTTCATTCGCAAAATAAAATTGTAATAATTCACACCGGAATAATAAGATTTTTTTCTTTTCAAATGATGTCGTTTATGAGAGAATGAGTACAATTATTATTTGTTAAAGATTTCTATTCTTATTTATAAAGGGAGGAAATACCTATGTCAGAAGACCGTAAGCTGTCATTTGAAACTTTGACTGTTCATGCAGGCCAGGAAATTGATCCAACTACTTTCGCACGTGCTGTACCGCTTTATCAGACCACGTCTTATGGATTCCGTGATGCTGATCATGCAGCGGATCTGTTTGCGCTCAAAGAATTCGGTAATATTTACACTCGGCTGATGAATCCGACTACAGATGTATTTGAACAGCGTTTGGCAGCACTTGAAGGTGGAGCAGGTGCACTTGCTACAGCTTCCGGGGCAGCGGCTATTTCTTTCTCTATTCTAAATATTGCTGGTGCTGGGGATGAAATTGTATCTGCGGCAAGCCTATACGGTGGAACTTATAATTTATTTTCTACAACGCTGCCTAAGCTCGGCATTAAGGTACATTTTGTGGATTCAGACAATCCAGAGAACTTCCGTGCTGCGATTAATGATAAAACCAAAGCTTTGTATGCAGAAACCATTGGTAACCCACAGGGGAATGTATTAGATATTGAAGCCGTTGCAGCAATTGCGCATGAACACGGAATTCCTCTGATTGTGGATAATACGTTCCCAAGTCCATATTTACTGCGTCCGATTGAGCATGGAGCTGACATCGTTGTTCATTCGGCAACTAAATTCATCGGCGGGCATGGTACATCTATCGGTGGAATTATTGTGGATGGTGGTAAGTTCGATTGGAAGGCAAGCGGTAAGTTCCCAGGACTTACAGAGCCTGATCCAAGTTATCATGGTGTTGTTTATACGGAAGCTGTGGGTCCGATTGCTTATATTATTAAAGCCCGTGTTCAACTGCTTCGTGATCTAGGGGCTTCTATTTCACCATTTAACTCTTGGATGCTGCTGCAAGGGCTCGAAACACTCCATTTGCGGATGGAACGTCACAGCCAGAATGCGCTGAAGGTTGCGCAATATTTGGAGGCACACGCAGATGTAGAATGGGTAAGTTATTCTGGACTTCCTACTCATCCATCTCATGAATTAGCGCAAAAGTATTTACCTAAAGGTCAAGGAGCGATCCTTACCTTCGGTATTAAAGGTGGAAGTGCTGCGGGACGCAAGCTGATTGAAAATGTGAAGCTGTTCTCGCATTTGGCGAATGTCGGTGACTCCAAGTCATTGATTATCCATCCTGCAAGCACAACACATGCACAGCTGTCGGATGAAGAGCAAACCACAGCGGGAGTAACTCCGGAATTACTCCGCTTATCGATTGGTACGGAATCTATTGATGATATTATTTATGATCTGGAGCAGGCAATCGCCGCCAGTCAACAATAGAACAATGAAATTCAAGGAAGGCATTTGCTGCTATGCGGCGATGCCTTTTTTTTGTTATTTAATAAGGCTAAATTATTCACATCATTTGGCAACGCTTGCATATTTCATGGGAGGTTCCCGTATTTATAAGTGTGGTAATAAGATGTCGGTGGCATGATGTTTATTAACTTGGCGTACCGGCAGCAATCCAAAGATAAAGGGTGGGTGCGAAGATGAAGGGTGAACGTCAGCAGGATGGTTTTCGGAGTAGTGAAGAGCGCCCGTTCAAGTTCATGT
Organism: Paenibacillus sp. FSL R5-0345; assembly: GCF_000758585.1. NCBI lineage: Bacteria > Bacillati > Bacillota > Bacilli > Caryophanales > Paenibacillaceae > Paenibacillus > Paenibacillus sp. FSL R5-0345. Next base: position 5,929,067 of record NZ_CP009281.1, on the reverse strand, counting down.
ATAAGGCCGGTGATCGGGCTGTAGGGATGGAAATGAGCCAAGCCGGATCCGTAGCCTCCGCTGCCGCAGAATTTATTACCGGGGTAGAGCAGAAGGATGTTGTAGAACCTTTGAACCGTTCTTATTTTAAACGACCTGGAGAACAGTCGGCCTTCTTAGTATTGCGTGAAGGACGTGAAGAACGAGAAGAGCGTCCGATTACACGGGAAGGCGCAAGGTCCGTTCAAGCCGGTCCTTGTCTGATACGAAGTGAGGAATGGCTGCTTGAACCTGAACTGTTTTGTCTTTATGAGCATTGGTTATCCAGTGAGGATGAGCTGCAGGCTAATCGAATGCTGCAGCGGATCTATTACCGATTGCAAGCAGCCACCACAGCTCTGCTGGAATCACCGGATGGTGAATGGGCAGCAGTCACCCTGCTGCATCCAGAGGAGCTTGCGGCGCAGCCCGCAAAGCTCGCCGCGCTTCAGGACGCGCAGCTCGAAGCGCTTTTTACTGCGGTGGCGGAGAGCCAGCGTCAAGGCGGCGATTGTCGCCTTGACCTGCTGGTCGCCTACACCGCAAGCGGAGCCGAATTCGCAGCAAAGCGCGAATTCATCGAGTTCGTGGCCGATCAGACACTCGGCCACGCTTATGCGGCGACGTGCCGCATCGGGGCGCTGATCGCGCCCGATGTGGAGCCCGCCGCCGCCGCGGAAATCGCGCGCATCGCCGATTTCCTAGTGCTCGACGGCGCGGCGAGCGAGCTCGCGCCGGAAGGTGCCGCCGCAGAGGGCTTCGCCCTGGCGGCGGGGGAGATCCTTGCCGCCGTGCGGAGCGTGAAGCCGGCGGCGGTAGTGCTCGCCGCGGGGACTCCGGCGGCGTCGGCTTTGGCTGATCTGTATCAGATCGGCCTCAGCGGGATTTTTTGCAGCGCAGGTCAGCGGACCGAAGCGCTGCTTAGGGCAGCCTGTCTGATCTGGATCGCCAGGCAGCAGGAAACACTGGATACTGCCGCCGGTGGAAGGCAGTAACACAGCAACGAAGTGGCTGTCCCATATGCCACTTGCGATTCTAAGTGAGACGACAGAGCAGTGATTCTCCCGTTATGGGAGGATCACTGCTCTTCATTTTGTGCGTTTTGACTGCTTCCTTTAAAAGAATATTCATCATTGCTTTGGGCACACGGAATCGGAGGACCCTATTTGTATGATTTATGCTTTTGGAGCACAGCTTCGGACTCCAGAGACATTATTCAATAGAAGCTGTGCGAACAATGTTCCTTCAGCACTCTCACTTATTTTACATAAAAAGGATAATTATATTAGCGGATCGAATCTATTAGCATCCTACTGAAAAGAGGCGCTGCACATGTCCGCAAATTTTAGAGTTGCCCTGAAGAAGGTTGTTGACCACTCCTACGACATTGAGATCGGAGAAACTTTATTTAGCGCACTAATAGAGGACTTAAAACGAGGTATCGTAGAAAATGTAAGCAAATTTGTGATAATTACGGATTCCAAAGTTGAAGCACTTTATGGACAAGCCTTGCTGGAACAGCTGATTCAGAATGATTTTCATGCGGAGCTTTTTTCTTTCCCCGCCGGAGAGAAATCCAAAACCCGTGAAACGAAGGCGTTGCTGGAGGATCAGCTATTAAGCCGTTCTTATGGACGAGATTGCTGTATTATTGCGATTGGAGGCGGGGCGGTAACAGATTTGGCAGGTTTTCTGGCAGGGACATTTGGCCGGGGAGTGCCGAGTTTGAACTATGCGACCACCTTATTAGCAGCAGCAGATGCATCCATTGGCGGAAAAACAGGCGTAAATACACCGGTCGCTACCAATCTAATCGGTGTATTTCATCAACCCAGCAAGGTGTACATCGACTTAGCGACATGGAGAACACTTCCGGTTCGTGAGTTGCGTAGCGGCTTAGCTGAAACGATCAAACATGCCTGCATGGCGGATGCAGGTTTTTTTGAGTATTTGGAGCAGAATTTGGAACAAGTTGTTTCTTTAGAGGGAGAGCTTATATTAAACCGAGAGGTCTGCGAACGGATTGCACTTTATAATTGTGAGATCAAGTACGGTGTGGTAGAGAAGGACGAATTGGAGAGCAATCTGCGGCAAATTCTTAATCTAGGGCATACTGCGGGTCGAGCGCTGGAGGCTTTAAGCGGTTATGAATTGTTACATGGTGAGGCTATTGCGATAGGTCTTGCTATTCAGGTGCAGTTAGCAGAGCGCTTGGGATATGTAACTCCGAACCAAACTCAGCGGGTGATTGCATTACTACAGAAGGCGGGTCTGCCTACTGAAATTCCAGCAACCATTACAAACCGAATGCTAATCGATAAAATGTATACAGATAAAAAAGTACGCAAAGGGCGCATACGGTTTGTATTCCAAGAGGGGATCGGTTCGATGAAACGTTTTGAGGATGGATCTTATTCGACTCCAGTCGAGGAACATGTCCTAACAGAACTGTTAGATAAAATCCGCCATTAAGCAAGCAGCTGACATATACTCTGAAATTTAGGGCGGTTAGCTGAACAGATAGGCTTTACTTTTTCATTCCTGGTGGTATGATTAAAATATAAGTTGCACTAAGGAAATATAGTTGTACTATCGCAACAATGATTATCATTCTCACTACCTATAGTTATCAATCATGCTGTCCCGGCTAAGCCGGGGCAGCATGTGTCATTTTAGGGGTCTTAATAATGGCTCTCATTCTCACTTGGCTGAAGTTAGGCTCCACAAAACAAAGCGTATGCTTACGAAGCAAGTTTTGTTGCGAAGAAGAGTCACAGAAGGAACGCTACACAAAACTTTAAAGGACGGCGATTATTATGCAAGCAACATCAAAACATTTACCTCAGCAATCATCTATTTCCGGCAGTATGAAGAAGCCAGGCGCTCCAAAGCGCCGGTTCGATCCGCGTGCCATGCTTAGCAATTCCGAAATGCAGGCTGCTCTGGGCAGCGGACTGCTTATGCTTTTAGCATGGTCTGTTGGTGGATGGTCAGAAATTCTTTCCATAGCACTCTATGTCATTTCTTATACGATTGGTGGTTGGAATAAAGCAAAAGAAGGCGTAGAAACGCTCGTCAAAGAACGGGATCTCGATGTGAACCTATTAATGATTGCAGCCGCACTAGGTGCAGCTTCCATTGGGTACTGGAATGAAGGCGCCATGCTTATTTTCATTTTTGCACTCAGTGGAGCCTTAGAGAGTTATACGATGGAACGCAGCAAAAAGGATATTTCCTCGCTGATGGCACTCAAGCCGGCAACGGCTATGCGTATTGAACAAGGAAGTATGAATGAGGTCCATATCGACCAGCTGGTGATCGGAGATCTGCTGCTTGTACGCCCGGGAGATTTGATTCCGGCAGACGGTAAGGTATATCGGGGGGAGTCGGCAGTAGATCAGGCTTCCATTACGGGAGAATCCGTACCCGTTGAAAAATATGTCGGTAGCGAAGTTTTTGCAGGCACCGTGAATGGAGAAGGTCCCCTTTATATTGAAGTAACGAAAGCAGCTGAGAACACCCTTTTTGCCAAAATCATCAAAATGGTAGAAGAGGCAGAAACGGAAGTTCCCAATTCGCAGCGTTTTATAAAAAGACTCGAAGCCATCTATGCAAGGGTTGTCGTAGCCTCGACCGTGGCACTGATTCTCCTTCCACCATTTTTGCTGGACTGGAGCTGGAGCGCAACCTTCTATAAAGCGATGGTGTTTCTAGTAGTAGCTTCACCTTGCGCCTTGGTTTCCTCCATTATGCCAGCGATGCTGTCGGCGATCTCCAAAAGTGCGCGAAAAGGGGTTCTTTTTAAAGGCGGGGTCCATCTGGAAAATATGGCACGCACAACGGTTGTGGCGTTCGATAAGACAGGGACGCTTACAGAAGGAACTCCACAAGTAACTGATTTTATTGCAGGAGAAGGCTACAGTCGTCAAGAGTTGCTAACGGTTAGTGCATCCATTGAGAATATGTCCCGTCATCCACTGGCGGAAGCGATTGTGCGTAAAGCGGAAGAGGAAGGCCTGGAGCTACGGGGAGTGGAAGACAGTAAAACCATCACAGGCTGGGGGATTGAAGGTCAAATCGATGGACATCTCTGGAGAATCGGGAAGTCTAATTTGCTCGATGAGCTGGCTCAGTCTGCTATGAATCCTGAACTGGAGCATTGGAAACTTAAGCGGCAGCAGTTGGCTGAAGAAGGGAAGACCGTCTCCATCATTCTGGACGGCGAGCAAATTGCCGGAATGATTGCTTTGCAGGATACGGTTCGTCCACAAGCAGAAGCCGCAGTGCGGAAGCTACAGGAGCTTGGGATTAAAGTGGCAATGCTTACGGGTGACCGTGACGCTACGGCTCAGGTCATTGCAGCTATAACAGGGGTAGATCTAGTGTTTGCTGACCTTTTACCGGAGGATAAAGTGAAGCATATCAAGGCACTTCGTGAAAAGTATGGTCACGTTGTTATGGTAGGGGATGGTGTGAATGACGCACCTGCTTTGGCGACAGCAACCGTAGGCATGGGTATGGGCATGAAAGGGAGCGGCGCTGCACTCGAAATAGCCGATGTAGTGCTTATGAATGATAATATAGAAGAGATCGCTTCAACGATATCATTGGCGCGTCGTTCACAGCGTATTGTGAAGCAAAATATGATTTTTGCTGTGTCTGTGATTGCAGTGCTTATGATCAGCAACTTTGTGCAAGGGATCGCACTTCCTTTTGGCGTAATAGGTCATGAAGGCAGTACGATATTAGTGATTCTTAATGGACTAAGATTATTGCGATAAGATTTATCGAAATTAAATTGTTCACAAAATAGTTTTGGGGTGAGGGAGTCTGGCATATTGACATATTTGCTTTCAGTTATCATAATTAACACTACATTATAATTATTTTAATTAAGAAGCGACGTCATTGCCGTCTAGCTCAAGGAGGACATAGATATGTATAAATCAATAATTGTTGGAACTGGACCGGCAGGATTAACCGCCGCTATTTATTTGGCTCGTGCCAATTTGAACCCACTAGTAATCGAAGGACCCCAACCCGGTGGACAATTGACCACTACAACAGAAGTGGAGAATTTCCCTGGATTTCCTGAAGGCATTATGGGTCCTGACTTGATGGATAATATGCGTAAACAAGCTGAACGTTTTGGTGCGGAGTTCCGTACGGGCTGGGTGAACAGTGTAGAACTTGGAGAGCGTCCTTTTAAGTTGAATGTTGAAGGAATGGGCGTTCTTACTACAGATACATTGATCATTTCCACAGGCGCTACGGCAAAATACCTCGGTATCCCAGGGGAGCAAGATAATGTGGGACGCGGTGTAAGCACCTGCGCTACCTGTGACGGATTTTTCTTCCGTAATAAAGAGATCGTGGTTGTTGGTGGCGGAGATTCCGCACTTGAGGAAGCTGGCTTCTTGACTCGTTTTGCTTCCAAAGTAACTTTGGTGCATCGTCGTGGAGAATTGCGTGCTTCGAAGATCATGCAGGATCGCGTTCGTGCTAATGTTAAAGTAGACTGGAACCTAAATCGCACTCCACTGGAAGTGACTTCGAGCGACAGAGGCGTCAATGGTCTAAAAGTGCTTAACAATGAGACCGGAGAAGAAGAAATCATCGAAGCAAGCGGCGTGTTTGTTGCGATTGGTCACCACCCGAACACCTCTTTCTTAGGTGGACAGATCACAACCAATGCGGATGGCTATATCATGACGAACCCAGGCACTTCCGAAACCAATATCCCAGGCGTGTTCGCATGTGGTGATGTGCAGGATACTCGTTACAGACAAGCGATTACTGCAGCAGGTAGTGGATGTATGGCAGCTATGGATGCTGAGAAATATATCGAAAGCTTGGAGCACAGTGCAGTCATTCTATAATTTGGTTTGAAAAAAACTCAATGCTACATTAGATATCTTCACTGTATATCTTTTATAGGAGGAGGTCATACCATGGAGAAGGTTATTGTATATACCTCAACAAATTGCCCGCATTGCCGTCAGGTTAAGAGCTTTCTTAGCGAAAAAGGCGTTTCCTACGAAGAACGCAACGTCGAGCAGAATGATGATTTTGCGCAGCAAGTATGGGACATGGGAATGAGAGCTATTCCTGTAACTGTTATCGGTGAGCATAAAATTGTGGGCATGAACAAAACTCAGTTCGACAAAGCACTGGCGACTGTTTAAGTAAATAAGATTTCCGCAAGGACATTGTAAGGGGCCGTTTCCGATCAGGAGGCGGTCTTTTTTATGATCTTTAAGTATACAAAAAATAGTCTGACGCTTTAGTGCGCAGACTATTTTTATGAAAGTAGATCTAGAAGTAGAGTTAGGTTTGAGTGAAAGATGTAATGATCTGAAATAGTACGTATACAGCAGCGCCGCTGCCAATAAGAATAAATCCTGATTTCTTTTTAGCTTGAAAAAAACGGAGCACACCGAGGCTGATCAAAGGGGCAATAATGAGCAGAAAAAGCAACACAGTGATGAACATCTGTGCCGAGATATCAGACGTATCAACATAGGTCATGGACTCGCTCTCCATTTCAAAAAAGGGGTTGTAGTGATAAATGTCACACTAGCTTAGCCTTTATTATATAGGATTTCTGTTCCTTTTACTGCACTTTTGATTCACTCAAATGCGTCAATTTTACGTCAATTATTTATCTTATGAATTTTTGCCTATAAAGATGTTCAGTGAATGAACACAATTGATCCATCAAACTAATAATTATAGGGTCACTCGAATGTCGCCTAGGAATTGCATAACGGCAGAGAAACCTGCACCGATCATCGTTCCACGGCTGCCGAGCTTAGAGAATGTGATTTCGAGTTGCTGCTTGTGGTAAGGAAGAGTACGTTCAGCTACAACCCGGCGCAGCGGCTCACCAAGCCATTCTTCAGCCTCAGACAATGCTCCACCGATTACAATAAGCTCTGGATTGAAGCTATTGATTAGATTTGTCACCCCGATACCGAGATATTCGCCCATCGTTGAGAAGTGATGAAGGGCGTCTTCTTGTCCCCCAGCCGCATAACGAACCAGCTCTGGCGTAGTATGGGCAGGTAGGGGGAGGTCGGGATTATCATAGGTTTTCTCAGAGGCATATAACTCCCAGCAGCCACGACTGCCGCAACTGCAAGGCTTGCCTTGTGCTTCAATCGTCATATGTCCGGTTTCACCGGCATATCCTCTTGCACCCTTGTATAGCTCTCCACCAATAATAATTCCTGATCCGATCCCTGATCCCGCACTGATGTAAAGCAGATGCCTTACCTCTCTTGCCGCACCAAAGTTGAGTTCTCCCTGTGCGCCTGCGTTCGCTTCGTTATCAATGGTGACTGGGACAGAAAATTCAGCTTCCAGTATCGCCCGCAGGTCGACCATTTCCCAGCCAAGGTTGGGAGCAAAGAGTACAACACCATTTTCATCCACCATGCCGGGGACGCCTACTCCGATGCCGACGATGCCATAAGGCGATTGAGGAGCGCTGACAATCAAGCCGGAGATAAGCTTCTTCATTTGTTCCAGTACGTAAGGGAGATCATGATTGTCTAAGGAGAAATCGCTTTCGTAAAGAATGCCCCCACTCAGATCACATAAGACTGCTGTTAGCTGCTTTACCCGCAGTTCTATGCCAATTACACTGCCAGCCATTGTGTTGAAATGCAGCATTAACGGTTTACGGCCGCCGCTTGATTCCCCAGGTCCGACTTCAGTTACCAATTCTTGCGTGCACAGCTCAGCTACCAGATTGGACACAGTAGCTTTATTCAATCCGGTCATCTCTGAAACCTTCGCGCGAGAGAGTGGAGAGTGTCTTCGAATGGTATGTAGTACGATCGATTTATTTATTTTTTTGACCAGCGCTTGGTCTCCAGTAACCTTCACAAATCACACATCCTTCTTAAATTATAAGAAAGTATAAGCTTCACGGTATACTTTCTCCTTATAATTCTCGCATAAACGCTTACCGTCTTTAAAGGGACGCTAAAGGCGTTTTAGCTTGGCATAGTTCCCATTTGTTGTATGCCACTTAGTCTAGAGTGATGTGCTGGAAATTGCAATACATAGCGTCTAGAGGAAATTTTCCAAGATAGATCTCCTATAATTGGGAAGCGGAGAGAGGAAGCTAGACAGAGCTCCAAAAAATGGACGAAAAAAACTTAAACAAAACTTTGTTTAACCAATATACAAAGTCCGAAAGATGTGTTAAGATGATCCTGTAAACGCTTGCGGGCGAAGTACAATTTGAGGAGGATTACACAATGGCTTATTTTGAGACAGTGAACAAAATCTCTTACGAGGGAAGCCGTTCCACCAACCCTTTTGCATTTAAATTCTACAATCCTAAAGAAGTCGTAGCCGGCAAAACTATGGAAGAACATCTGAAATTTGCAATGGCTTATTGGCATACATTAACTGCTGGCGGTTCCGATCCGTTTGGCGCTGAAACTGCTATTCGTAGCTGGAACAAATTGAACGGTCTGGACAAAGCTAAGGCTCGCGCTGAAGCAGCTTTTGAATTTATGGATAAGATGGACCTGCCTTACTTCTGCTTCCATGATGTGGACATCGCACCAGAAGGCGCATCTTTGCGTGAATTCTACAGCAACATCGACACCATCGTTGATATCCTTGAACAAGGCATGAAGACTTCCGGCAAGAAATTGCTGTGGAATACAGCTAATATGTTCACTAACCCACGTTATATGCACGGTGCAGGCTCCACTCCAAATGCTGATGTATTCGCACATGCAGCAGCACAAGTGAAGAAAGGTCTGGAAGTGGGTAAACGTCTAGGCGCGAGCAACTATGTATTCTGGGGTGGCCGTGAAGGCTACGAAGAGTTGCTGAATACAGATATGGGCCTTGAACAAGATAACATTGCTCGTCTGTTCAGCATGGCTGTAGATTACGCTAAGGAAATCGGCTTTGATGGTCAATTCCTGATCGAGCCTAAACCAAAAGAGCCTACGAAACATCAATATGATTTCGATGCAGCAACAACGATCTCATTCTTGCAAAAATACAACCTCGACAAGCACTTCAAGCTGAACCTTGAAGCTAACCATGCTACACTTGCTGGTCATACTTTTGAACATGAGCTTCGTGTAGCTCGTATCAATGGTATGCTCGGATCGCTTGATGCTAACCAAGGTGATACATTGCTCGGATGGGATACGGATGAATTCCCAGTTAACATCTACGATGCAACACTCACACTGTATGAAGTACTCAAGAATGATGGCCTTGGCAAAGGCGGTATCAACTTTGACTCTAAAGTACGTCGTCCTTCCTTCGAGCCTGAGGATTTGTTCCTAGCACACATCGCTGGTATGGATACTTATGCAAAAGGCTTGAAAGTAGCTGCTAAATTGATCGAAGATCGCGTATTCGAAGATTTCGTTGAAAAACGTTACAGCAGCTTCAATGAAGGTGTTGGCGCGGATATCGTATCCGGCAAAGCAACACTGGCTTCCTTGGCTGAATATGCTTTGAACAATGAGAACCCACGTCCTAACCAATCCGGACGTCAAGAATACTTGAGAGCTACACTTAACCAATACATTTTGGCTGAGTAGGATTTACAGGGAGCTTGAAGCTTAGGCTTTGATTCCAGTTTGAACAAATGCAACGGGGGTTGCTGAAGAGAGCATTCTTCGGCAGCTCCTTTTTTGTACAAAGAAATTCTAGAAACGCTCACAAAACTAAGCAGGATGCTTACGAAGTAAGTTTTATTGCGAAGAGAATCAAGTAGCTAAGCTCCATAAAACTAAGTGGATGCTTACGAAGTAAGTTTTGCTCGAAGTAATTCAATGAAGCCTATGCTCACAAAACTAAGCAGGATGCTTACGAAGTAAGTTTTATTGCGAAGAGAATCAAGTAGCTAAGCTCCATAAAACTTTTAGGAGGTCAAAAATGAAATACGTTATAGGTGTAGATTTGGGCACTAGCGCAGTGAAGACTGTGCTAGTGGACCCACAGGGCAAGGTTGCTTTTGAGCATTCTGAATCCTACCCGCTAAGCAGACCACAGCCGAACTGGAGCGAACAAAATCCAGAGGACTGGGTAAAAGGAACGCTGGTCAGCCTTCGTCGCCTAATCGAAGTATCGGGCATAGATCCATCGCAAGTTGATGGTCTTAGCTTCTCCGGGCAAATGCACGGATTGGTACTAGTGGATAAGGAAGGTCAAGTGCTTCGTCCGGCCATTCTTTGGAATGATACACGTACTACTGCACAGTGCAGAAGAATAGAGAAGACGCTTGGAGCAACGCTTATTGAGGTCGCTAGAAACCGTGCGTTAGAAGGCTTCACGCTTCCTAAAATTCTATGGGTGCAAGAGAATGAGCCAGAGGTATTATCACAAGCGTACCAGTTCCTTTTACCAAAAGATTATGTGCGTCTCCGGTTGACTGGTGATTATGCGATGGATTATTCTGATGCTGCTGGAACGCTTCTATTGGATGTAGGTTCTAAAACGTGGAGTGCTGAAATTGCTGAAGCTTTTGAACTTCCACTTTCCCTTTGTCCTAGACTGGTAGAGTCCTTTGAACAGACAGGAACGTTATTGCCGGATATTGCTGAAGCATCTGGTCTCTTATCATCAACAAAGATATTTGCTGGTGGTGCGGATAATGCATGTGGAGCACTTGGAGCAGGGGTTCTAGGTGAAGGCCGGACGATGTGCAGTATTGGTACATCTGGCGTGGTTCTTTCCTATGAGAGCAACAAAGATTTAAATCTCGAAGGTAAAGTCCATTTCTTCAACCATGGTGAAAAGGATGCCTACTATATCATGGGTGTTACTCTAGCTGCGGGTCATAGCCTTACATGGTTCAAAGAAACCTTTGCGGCAGACAAGAGCTTTGATGAATTGCTAAATGGAGTCTCTTCCATTCCAGCGGGTAGCGGCGGACTGCTCTTTACACCTTATATAGTAGGAGAACGTACACCACATCCAGATGCGAATATTCGCGGAAGCTTTATTGGTATGGATTCAGGGCATACATTGACTCATTTTACACGTTCCGTACTAGAAGGTATTACCTTTTCGTTACGTGAATCCATCGAGATTGTACGTGATTCAGGCAAAGAAATTACAGAAATCATTGCGATCGGCGGCGGGGCTAAAAATGAGGCATGGCTCCAGATGCAAGCAGATATTTTCAATGCATCCATCGTGAAGCTTGAAAGTGAGCAAGGTCCGGCCATGGGAGCAGCGATGTTGGCAGCTTATGGAAGCGGATGGTTCGCATCCCTTAGTGCATGTGCAGAAGCCTTCATCCGTCCTGCGGATGTGTATACACCAGATCCAAAGCAAGCGGCAATCTATGACGGTTTATTCAACCTCTATCAGGAAGTCTACGGTCAGACTCGTGAACTGAATAACAAGCTGGCTGCATACCGCCAATAAAGTGCCATTGTATTTAAACGCTTACCATCCTTATAAGGATGCAAAAGGCGTTTATGCTTGATATGTCTGATGAAAAGGGTCTTTCGCATATGGCGGAGGACCTTTTTATGACCATTTCGTCTATGAATATGAGGATAGGCTGTATTCGAAATGGTTGCCGTTCCTATTGTTCTTCTGTAAAGTATGGGGTATCTCCAGAGCAGAGTTAGATGCTGTAGGAGATAGTGAAGGTTTTGGGGGGCGGAAGGCCATGTTCCAATGGATTGTTAAGCTGTTGAATGACATCAAAATCCGCAATAAGCTGTTGCTTGCTTTTTTACTCACCACGTTACTTCCGGTATTACTGGTAGGCGGTTATCTTACATTTGAGATGAGGACCATGGCGTTCCAGAGCGCACTGGAGCAAGCTTCAATCAACGTAGATCGGGTAAAGAAAAGAACGGAAGAAGTTATCGGTGTGTCTCAAGATATCGCATATCGCTTGAGCAATGACGCACGGTTGAAGAAACTTGCCATACGTCAGTATGTTAGCACTTATGATGTCGTGGAAGCTTACCGCGATTATTCAGATATGCGTGAGTATCTAAGGTTGTATAAAGATATATCCAACATTCGCTTGTACACTGACAACGCTACGCTGCTTAACAACTGGGAGCTGATCAATCCTTCATCTGAGATTAAGGAGAGCCAGTGGTATCAGAGAGCACAGCGGTACGATAGTCTTGTCGGTTGGGAATATATTGAAGATGAGCGTGATAAGCGGAATTATTTAAGTCTTGTTCGCAAAATTGAGCTGGAGGGCTCCAGCAAAATAGGTGTACTCGTTATTAATGTGAACAGTCAGCAGCTTGCATCCATTCTAAGCCAGGAATCTTTTGATACCATGATTGTCGATGATCAGGACAATATCATTGCAGCGAACCGGAAAGATCGGACAGGCAAAAAGCTGGCGGATGTTTCTTTTGATACGAAGCTCCTGGGGCAGGGAAGTGGGAGCTATGAAGCCGTAGTAGATGGTGAAGCTTCCAAAATTGTGATCGAGGAGCTTAAACCGCAAGCCAGCCGAAATGCGCTACGAATTATCTCTGTTTTTTCTATAGAAAGTATAGTTAAAGAACCCAATCAAGTGATTAAGCTTTCGATTACTGTGGTTGCGATAAGTGTTCTATTGGCCTTTTTAATAATATATAGCTTCTCCTCGTTGTTCTCACGACGCTTGCTGCATTTAAGCAGACATATTAATCGAGTCAGTACCGGGGATTTTGATACGGCATTAAAGATTGATGGCAAGGATGAAATCGCCCTGTTAGCTCGTCAATTTAATTCCATGGTACGCAGCATTAATGATTTGATGTATGAGGTACAGGAATCCAATGCTCAGAATAGTCTGTTGGAACAAAAGCAAAATGATATACGATTCAAAATGCTGGCAAGCCAGATCAACCCGCATTTCTTGTTCAATGCACTGGAAGCAATTCGGATGGAGGCTCACATGAAGGGGCAAGTGGAAATTGCTCGTGTGGTACGTCTGCTAGGTAAATTGATGCGCAGTAATCTAGAGGCAGGCCGAAGTAAGATCTTGCTTAGTCAGGAATTAGAAGTGGTACGTTGTTACTTAGATATTCAGCAATTCCGTTATGAGGAGAGGTTGAAATATCAATTTACTGTAGACCCTGCCGTTGAATCTCTTTATATGCCCCCACTCCTTATTCAGCCACTTGTTGAGAACGCAGTAATCCACGGACTGGATAATAAGATGGAAGGAGCATTTGTGACGGTGGAAGTTGTACAAGTTGGGGATCACGCTAAATTTACGATTACAGATAACGGAGTAGGGATATCTCCAATTAAGCTGGAGAAATTACTGAAAACGCTTGAGCACCAGGAAGAGCGTGAAGGTGAGCGAATTGGACTTCGTAATGTCCACGACCGGCTAAAACTATCATACGGTGCAGAATATGGGCTAACTATTGAGAGTAGACCTAATGTAGGAACGGTTATTTTCTTCTGCATACCAATGGAGGACAACAATCTATGATAAAAGTGATGATTGTCGATGATGAGCCGAAGCTGCGGGAAGGACTACGAAGTCTGATCCCATGGGAGAAGCTTGGTTATACGGTGGTAGCTACAGCAGCTAATGGTTTGCAAGCGCTTGAAAAGTATCATACCTTCTATCCAGAGTTAATAGTTGCTGATATTCGTATGCCTGGTATGGATGGTTTGGAAATGATTAGTGAGCTTCGCAAAGAGGGCTCCGAAAGTCATGTGCTCATTTTGAGTGGACATGCAGATTTTGAATATGCAAAGCGAGCGATTGGTTATCGGATTGACGGTTATTTACTGAAGCCAGTCGATGAAGATGAGATGATCGTATGTCTGGAACAGCTGCATGAAACCATCGATCAGGAGCAGCGGTTCAGTGACTGGAATGAGGAGGAGCCCGCTCGTAACAGGGAAACTTTACTTCGGGCGCTACTGCAGCCAACTTCAGAGGAAGAACTGGAGATGGAAGACCTTAGTAGACATGTGGATGCACTAGGACTGGAACAGGGAAACTACGAAGTTATTCTCATTGAGCTAAGAAAAACAGCTGGTGTAAATGATGAGGATCTCCGGGGAATCAAAACAGTGATGGAACAGCAGTTTAATAATGATCCTAATGCTTCATTCTTTACGTTGTCACAGTATTTGGGCATTCTTATGAAGGATCCGGATCAAAGGGCGAGCAAGCGAGAAGAATTATACAAGGGATTATCTGCAACGATAGAACGAAAGGGATACGACTTCATTGCAGCAGCGGGGGGAGTGGTGTCTCGGCCTGAAATGGCGGGAGAATCATTGAATGTAGCACGGGAGTTGCTTAGACGCGCATTCTTCTTCAAGAAGGAGATCCTCATCAATACAGATCCTTCAGGACTTCTGATGGAGTTGAAGGAGAAGACGGAGGATGATCCGGAGACGGAGAGTCGTCTGCTGCTTGCAGTAGAAACCGGAAGTCTGAGCGCGATTCGACCGATCGTGCAGACCATCTGTGCTGAGCTTATAGCCGCGGGCAGTGACGAATTACGAATTAAGGAGACGTTTGTTAGACTTCTTAGTACTGTGTTGGCCCGTCTAGAGCCTACGTATCCGGAAATTCGTACCTATGCAGCAGAGCACTCCCCACCAATAGGGGAGCTCTATCAAAGTTATTATTTGTCCGATTTGCAGGATCAGGCTGTCTCATTTCTCGAAGAAATTGCGGGTCAGATGACTAGTGGGCGCGGAAATGAAATTAAGAAGATCACGGAGATCATCAACCGCCGCTACAATGAGAACCTAAAGCTGGAGACCTTATCCGAATTATTCTGCTACAACAGCGCTTATCTAGGTAAGATGTTTAAGAACACCACAGGAGAATACTTTAATACGTACGTGGACAAAGTGCGGATTGAGAAGGCGAAAGAGTTTCTGACGCAAGGAATGAAAGTATATGAGGTAGCCGAGAAGGTAGGGTATATGAACCCCGATTATTTCAACGCTAAGTTCCGTAAATATGTAGGAATCTCACCAACTTCTTATCGTAAAAGCATTTAAGGTTGGTGTGGTGTTCTTGTCTGTTATACCCGTGGCTGAGTTCAGGCGGTTTTCTGAACTTCAGTCCACGGGTCTTTTTTTTGTTTTCCCTACTCCCACCAATTGTACGTGGTGAAGTATTAATGTAGTTAAATAGACACCTGCTTAAGCTTATGCGGGTGGGAGGCTAATGCATTTTCTTTAGAATCAGGGTTCTAAACATCTGCTGGTAAAGGAGCGAAGAGGAATATTTGGAACTGTAGAAGCGGAGCGTTCGCCCGAAAGCTTTTCGTAGAAAAGCTCGCTTCGAAAGCATATGCTATCCTCGGATTTCTACTGCGAGAAGCGGTTCAAATCAGGAAATCTGAGGATTAACAGCGATCGGAAGTTCAAATATTCCTCGTAGTGACTAATATCCAGCAAGCAAAGTGTTTTTAGGAGTTCAATCCAAAGAATAATGCAGACGTCAGCAGCATTAGCCCCCCCTGTGTCGATGAGCCGAAATGAGAATTCACCCTGGACAAAAATCTCTAATTTTCACCTGATTTTAAGTCGAATTTATAGGGTACTGCAATCGCTTACAAAGATTTAGAATGATGACATAGAGAGGAGGGGCTTTATGAAAGCGGACACAGTAACTGCTCAAATCCCGCCGGACACCCGAATGCGCAACAAAAAGCCTGCTTCAGGAGGACGGTTTTGGAGAAGCTTTAAGAATCAAAAGTATTTGTGGATGATGTCGATACCCTTTGTGATCTGGGCATTCGTCTTCAGTTATCTCCCATTATGGGGCTGGACGATGGCGTTTCAAAAGTACAAGCCCGCACGCGGCTTTTTTGAACAAGAATGGGTAGGCTTCGAACATTTTAAGACACTGTTTAGCGATTCGCAATTCCTACTGGCACTACGGAACACGCTGGCGATGAGCGGAATGGGCCTCATCGCAGGTTTTATCTTTCCGATAACATTTGCAATATTGCTCAATGAATTGCGTCTTGGATTTTTTAAACGATTTGCTCAGACCGTCTCGTATTTGCCTCACTTTGTATCATGGGTGGTTGCAGCGGGAATTGTAACTAAAATGTTATCTAGCGAAAATGGTCTTGTAAACGATCTCTTGTTAACAATTGGATTTATAGACTCGCCAATCCAGTTCATGGCTCAGGGCCATCTCTTCTGGGGAATCGTTACATTATCTGATGTTTGGAAAGAAACCGGATGGAATGCGATCATCTACCTTGCGGCCATCTCGGGTATTGGACCTGAACTGTACGAAGCGGCTCGAGTGGACGGTGCCAGCAGGCTCCGCCAGGTATGGCATATTACTCTTCCTGGTATCCGCCCGACGATTACAGTGCTACTCATTATGTCGATCGGTAATTTGCTAAATATCGGCTTTGAGAAGCAATTCTTGCTTGGAAATAACCTCGTTACCGACTATTCTCAAGTGTTGGATCTGTATTCTCTGAAATATGGACTAGGCATGGCGAGATATTCCTACGGTACCGCGATCAATATATTCAACTCAGTGATCAGTGTAATCCTGCTGTTTACGATTAATGGAATCTTCAAACGTACAACTAAAGAGAGCCTTCTGTAATACAGAGGGCCCTTCTAACAATCGTGGCAGCAAAATTGCCCTTTTCTTGAAAGGAGAGCGTTACAGTGGGAAACACAGCTATCACCGGAAAGTCGTGGTCAGACCGGATCTTTGACTTCATTGTTTACTTTGTAATCCTGTTCGTGGTTGTAATCACGATCTACCCGTTTTTGAACGTGCTTGCGATCTCGCTGAATGATTCAGTGGATAGTGTGCGCGGCGGTATCACCATTTATCCTCGGGAATTTACCTGGGACAATTACTTGAAAATCTTCAGTTTCTCAGGACTGATTACCGGGTTCAAAATATCCGCTTTGCGGACAGTCGTTGGTACGTTGTTCGGACTGATTAGTGCCTCAATGCTAGCATTCACGATCAGTCGCCCTGACTTTGCAGGCCGCAAGTTCGTCTCCACATTCTTGGCGATGACCATGTATATCTCTGGAGGAATGATTCCAATATACATGCTGATCAAGGATCTCCATATGATGAATAGCTTTGCAGTCTATGTATTACCTGGACTGGTTAGTGCCTTTAACGTCTTCGTCATCCGCTCCTTCATTGACGGCCTGCCGTATGCACTGCAAGAATCGGCGAAGCTAGATGGAGCTAATGACTTTACCATCTACTGGCGTGTTATCCTTCCGCTGATGAAGCCGGCGCTAGCAACAATCGCGCTGTTCCTAGCAGTGGGTCAATGGAATGCATGGTTTGATACGTATTTGTATAATGGCTCGAGCCCTCATCTGACAACACTACAATATGAACTGATGAAGGTTCTACAGAGTACAACTAGTGGTAACGGAGGCGATTACCGCTCCAACATTGCTTCATTAGCTTCTAATCAGGTCTCGCCAGAGTCTATTAAAATGGCGATTACGATTGTCGTAACCGTGCCAATCTTGCTGGTGTATCCGTTCATTCAGAAGTACTTTGTTCAAGGTATGACACTTGGCGCTGTGAAGAGCTAATCGCAATTTCAGTTACAGGGGAGCTTAGTCTCCCCTAAGTTTTAAGAGTATTTTGTATCCGTTTTCTTTTCCTTTTGGAAAGCTGGGACGAGTATTAACAGGAATTCACCTGTGATACGATAGATAAACAATTTTAAGGAGGGTTTATTTAATGGGGAATAATAGAAAAATAAAAGCTAAGGCAACTGCACTTACACTCACTTCTATTATGATGCTTGGCATGCTCGCAGGCTGCGGTGGTAACAACGGCAATAATGCAGCTGGAGATGCGGCAGGAAATGCAACTAATAAGGAGAATACGGCTAATTCGGCCAATGCGGTTGAGGATACTTCTCCGCTCACGATGACTTTCTTCAGTGCTGACCCTAACCCGAACTGGACAGGTATGCAAGATGAAGTAGGTAAAGTAATTACAGAAAAAACAGGAGTAACCTTAAATGCTGAATACGCGGTGGGTGACCCTGCTCAAAAAGTAGCACTAATCGCAGCGAGCGGTGATTATCCGGATCTGATCAGTGCCAAGACTGACGTTAGTAAGCTGGTAGATGCAGGAGCAATGCTCGATCTGACAGACCTGATTGATAAATATGCACCGAACATCAAAAAAGTATTGGGCGAAGAAGGCCTGAAACGCTCACGTTACAGTGACGATGATCATGCGATCTATGCTATCCCTACCTATGCAGGTGTGGATAACAAATATTTTGATGCTGGCGGCGGATTTGAACTACAGCACCGTGCGGTTAAAGAAGCTGGCTATCCTGCAATCAAAACGGTTCAAGATTATGAGAACGTAATCAAAGCTTACCTGGAAAAACATCCAACGGATGAAAATGGTAATAAAAACATCGGTCTGACGCTGAATGCAGATGATTGGTACATGTACATTACAGTAACTAACCCGGCTTTCACTACAACAGGCTCCCCTGACGATGGTGAATATGCCATTGATATCGACACACAAGAAGTAACGTATCACTTCCGTCGTCCTGCTGAGAAGGAATATTTCCGCTGGCTCAACCATATGAACGATATCGGATTACTTGATCCGGAAAGCTTCGTTCAAAAGTATGACCAGTACAAAGCAAAAATCGCTACCGGCCGTGTTATTGGTCTGATTGACCAAGACTGGGGTTATGGCGATGGAGAAAGAGCATTGAAAGCTGAAGGTAAGCTGGATCAAGGATATGGACACTATCCTGTAACCTTGTCTGAGGAGTACAAAGAAACTTCCTTCTGGCCTACAGGCTTCATGGGTGGTAACGGTATTGGGATCAGCGTAGATGCTAAAGATCCAGTTCGTGCGATTAAATTCCTGGACTACCTCGCTTCCGACGAAGGTCAAGTATTGGTTAACTGGGGTATTGAAGGCAAGCACTACAACGTTGTAGATGGCAAACGCGTCATTCCTGAAGATGTAAACAACCGTAAATATAATGACACTACCAATTTCCAAAAAGAAACAGGACTTGGCAATGTCGGATCAAACTACGCATTGCTTAGCGCTCACTATGGCGACGGTGTATTGGACCCAACTGGAAACTACTATACAACTCGCTTCCCAGAGCAAGTAACTGTAGGTTACAACGCAGTTGAAAAAGAAACACTTGCTGCTTATAATGCAACAACTTGGAAAGACCTTTTCCCAAGTGAAGATGATTTCAAAGTTAAACCATGGGGTGCGGCATGGAATATCACGATTCCTGGCGATAGCGAAATTGTCGTTCTCGACAACAAGCTGAAAGATATCACATGGAAACGAATTCCAGAAGCAATCTTATCCAAACCGGCTGATTTCGATAAAGTTTGGGATGCCTACATGGCTGAGCTTGATAAAGCTGGTGTAACAAAAGCCGAAGATTTACGTGAAGAGCTGGTTAAACAACGCGTGAAACTTTGGAATGATTAATTGCTGAATCACGGCTAATACAATAAAAGCATGAAGATGGCGGGAAGTCCGAACGAAAGTCCGGGCTTCCCGCCGATTTCTTTTCATCTGTAATTACAGGATAGGAGGAATATACGTGGGAGAGAGCAAAAGCACTGGACGGAATGAGCTCTGGTATAAGCAGCCGGCGGCGGTATGGGAAGAGGCACTGCCCGTGGGTAATGGGCGTTTGGGCGGTATGATCTTTGGAGGAACGGAAGAAGAACTAATTCAACTCAATGAAGACACCTTATGGTCGGGCTTTCCGCGGGATACAGCTAATTATGAGGTGTTGCGTCATTTGGCTCCGGCCAAACAGTTAGTGGCAGAGGGGAAATACAAGGAAGCGGAAGCGCTGGTGGATGCTAAGATGCTAGGCAGACGGACCGAATCCTATCAACCGCTCGGGGATTTGCGAATGAAGTTCAATCTTGCTGGTCCTGTAGAGGGTTATCAGAGGGAGCTTGATTTGGATCAAGGGATTGCTACGGTATCCTATACTGCTGGGGATGTAAGGATTGTGCGCGAAGTGTTGGCTAGCAGGCCGGATGAGCTTATAGCCATTCATATCCTTGCTGTGGGGAGTGAGGGTGTGGAGGTTTTACCGGATTTTTGGGTGGATTTGACCTCACCCCATCCTTCTCGCTCGGAGATTACTCCGAATGGTGCGCTGATGATGACCGGCCATGCTCCGTCACATGTGGCTGATAACTATGTAGGGGATCATCCGCGCGCCGTATTATATGAAGAGGGGCTTGGTATAAGTTTTGCTGCTGTTATGGAGATCCAGACGGTAGGTGGAGGTTGTGTAGCGGAGAACGACAAGCTGTCGATTTCTGGCGCTCGCTCCATTACCATCCGTCTGGCTGCAGCAACCGATTTTGCCGGGTATGACCGGAAGCCAGGAAGCGGCGGTAAGCTGCCTTCGGAGTTGTGCCTAGAACAACTGGCTATATCCTCTACTGAATATGCAGAGCTGAAGCAGCGCCATCTGGAGGACCATCAGTCTTTATTCCGGCGCGTGGAGTTAACACTTGCACCAGTTTCCTCCGAAATAGAGCTTCCCACGGATGAGCGACTGACACGGTACCGCGAAGGTCAAGCAGATTCTGCGCTAGAAGCGCTGCTGTTCCAGTATGGCCGCTACCTGATGATTGCTGGCTCACGGCCTGGGACGCAAGCTCTGAATCTGCAAGGGATTTGGAATCCCTATCTCCAGCCGCCATGGAACAGCAATTATACGACCAATATAAACACTGAAATGAATTATTGGCCAGCCGAATTATGTGGTTTGGGTGAATGCCATGAACCCTTAATTGATTTTATTACGGAGCTTAGTGTGGCTGGCAGCCGTACAGCAAATATTCATTATGGCGCACGTGGCTGGACGGTGCATCATAATACAGATTTATGGCGTATGACGTCTCCGTCAGACGGCAAGGCGATGTGGGCATTTTGGCCATTGGGGGGTGTTTGGCTCTCTCGCCATCTATGGGAGCGTTATGCTTTTCGTCCAGATAAGGAATATTTGCGCAACACAGCTTATCCTTTGTTAAAGGGAGCCGCGTTATTTTGTCTGGATTGGCTGGTAGAGCTACCTGATGGAAGATGGACAACGGGTCTGTCTACCTCACCGGAAAATGTATTCTTGACTGCTGACGGCACGCCATGCAGTGTCTCGGCTGGCTCAGCCATGGATTTATCGCTCATCGCTGAATTGTTTAAACACTGTATTCAGGCTGCTGAGGTTTTGAATACCGATGATGAACTGCGTCAAGAGCTCTTGCAGAAGCAAAAGCTGCTTGCCCACCCGGGGATTGCACCGGACGGACGTATTCGTGAATGGAATGAGGATTTTGCTGAACAAGAGCCTGGGCATCGCCATGTCTCTCATTTGTATGATTTATATCCCGGGAATGTAATTAGTCCTTCCTCCACACCGGAGCTAGCGGAGGCCGCATCGTTATCGCTTAAGAAGCGCTTAGAAGGTGGAGGAGGACACACGGGATGGAGTGCAGCCTGGCTACTTAATCTGTATGCGCGTTTGAAGGATGGAGAGAGTGCGTATAGCTGTTTACGTCGTATTTTGCAAGATTCAAGTCTGCCCAATTTATTCGGTAATCACCCTCCATTTCAGATTGACGGTAACTTCGGAACTACAGCCGGGATTGCTGAGATGCTCTTGCAGAGTCATCAGGAAGGGCTTGAATTATTGCCTGCTCTTCCAGAAGGATGGTCTGACGGTAGTGTGAAAGGGTTGGTAGCCCGAGGCGGCTTTATCACAAATATAGAATGGCGTGAGGGGCGCTTAACGAAGGCAGAACTGACCTCGACTCATGGACAACTGTGCAGGATTTATAGTCATCAGCCTTTGCTCATTCAAAGTTCTGATGGTTCACAAGTAGGGCTAGAAATGGAATTTGAAACCGTAATAGGAGAGAGCTATATTATTACACCGCAAAGCGAATAAAACATATCTTTCTAGCATATAGGCTGTTCTCAGAGTAGAATTATTCTACAGGGAGCAGTCTTTTTTTACCTAAACGCTCATTATCTATTAAATGGTAGGGTTCATTATAAGTCTATAGGAGCCGGAGGAACGGAATATATATGTGGAAAAAACGCTTTACACTAGTAAAGATCATTCTGGGAGGAGTGATTATATTCGCTGCTATTCCACCAATGATTTATTGGGGCTGGGGTCATGCTTATGCGGCTTCGAGTTCACCCACCCTTCGTTCTGTAAACGAAGTAGCGCAGAAGCTAACGGGTGCAATGAACAATCGTAGAGAGACCATTACTTTTACTTATGAGAGCAAAGCTTCAAATTTGAAAACGAAAATACAAGCGGCCCTGGATCAAGCGATGGCTAGTGACCCTTATTTGTATTACATTATAGACAGCTACGGATATACTTATCGAGGAAGCTCAAGCTCTGTAAAAGTTACGGTGGAAGTGAAATATTTGGAGACGTTGGAGCAGACGGCTTTTGTGAACAAAGAAGTGAAGGCTGCGTTGAAGAAGATCATAACGCCGGGCATGAACAATCATCAGAAGGTGAAGGCTATCCACGACTGGGTGGTGCTTCATCTGAAGTATGATACCTCATATCGCAAGTACACAGCTTATGAAGGGTTGAAGAGTGGCAGCGCCGTTTGCCAAGGGTATTCGCTGTTGACCTATAAGCTGTTAAAGGAGGCTGGATTCACGAATAAGATCGTTGAGGGTACAGCCAAACAGCCTGGAGGACGCAGCCAGTTGCATGCCTGGAATCTTGTGCTGTTAGATGGACGGTGGTATCATCTCGACACAACTTGGGATGACCCGACACCTGATAAGGCAGGTGTGGTTAGCACAGCATACTACTTGAGAACGGATGCCCAGATGCGTCAGGACCATAGCTGGACGAAGTCTTATCCGGCAGCTTCTGTAGGTTATCATAAGACCTTGACTGCGCTTGTGGAGCGTGGAGGACAGAATGCGGCTGTCTATAAACAGCTTCAGAAGGATCTCAATTATGAGCTATATGCCGAGGAGCTAATTGTACGTTCGGTAGGAGATCTGACTCGGCTAGCGAATAAGGCAATTGCCTCCGGTGAAGTGTCTATATTATTCCGTTATCAAGGGAGTGGGACCAAGCTTAAGAATGACCTGCAGGAGCTATACAAGCTTGGACTAGAGGATGTATCTTACTCCAGTTCTGCTTTTGACAATACGGGTGATCTCAAAGTGTTTGTGACTTGGGAATAGAAGGATAACAAAAAAAGGACATCCCATAAGCCTAAATGGCTACGGGACGTCCCTTGACTTTTAATGGTTCTTGTTTGTAAGTCTCTTTGTGTGTTACTTCATTAATGCCTACAAACTGGATTACCACCGATTAACAATTAGGGAAAATGTCCCTGAAATTCAGCGATTTCAGCTCTTAAGACTAATAATCAGGGAATTCCTCCCTGAAATTCACCCTATTTGGTGGTAAATATATATAATTGACTCAATTATTAGGGAGTAATTCCCTAATTGCATTCAATTAAAGAGCTTTCCATCTACTTTTAGGGAGATTTTCCCTAATTCCTCTCACCTAGCTTAGCTGCAGGGAAAGCCAAAAATAAAGGAGCTAGGCGTCTACAGACTGCTTAGCTCCTTTATTTGCATTTTAACAATATTTTACCACTCAGAGGTTGCCCAAAGTTACTTTTGAGACACCCACTTTTAACGGGTCTATTTATTCTGGGTGAGTACTTAGGTCGCATTTATCCAAAGGAATAATATTACTCTTCCGGAACCAGCGATAGCCGACCCAGATCAAGACAAACAGCGGCAAACTGATATAGGAAACGGCGATACCATACCAGTCGATATTTCCGCCTGAGAAGGCGCCCATATTCTGACCGAGAATAGCTACAATACAAAGTCCTAAGGCAAAGATAGGTCCGAATGGGAACCATCTAGCTCGGTAAGGTAGTTCATCTAGCGAATGCCCTTGTGCTATAAATGCTCGTCTGAAACGGTAATGGCAGACTGCAATACCCAACCAGTTAATAAATCCGCACATACCAGAGGCATTCAGTAGCCAGTTATATACGGCTCCGTCACCAAAGAATGAAGCGAGAAAGGCGAGCATTCCGACAGCCGTAGTTACTAGCAAAGCGCCAACAGGGACACCACGGCGATTGAGCTTGCCCAGTGCGCGTGGAGCCATGCCATCCTTAGCCATTGCATACAGGACACGGGTAGAGGCGTACATCCCGGAGTTCCCGGCTGATAATACGGAGCTTAGAATGACGGCATTCATTACGGATGCAGCAATTGCAAGCCCTGCCTTATTGAACACGATCGTAAACGGACTGACTCCGATATCATCGATACCCCCGCGTAGAAGATCAGGATTCGTATAAGGAATCAACATTCCGATTACAAATATAGCAAGGATATAAAAGATTAATATACGCCAGAATACTTGGCGGATCGCAATTGGAACGTTGCGGCGTGGGTTCTCGCTCTCACCAGCAGCAACACCGATTAGCTCGGTACCCTGGAACGAGAATCCGGCTGCCATAAAGACCCCGACGAAGGCGAAGAAGCCACCATGGAAGGAGCTGCCCCCGATTTGGAAGTTACTGAAGCCTACGGCTTCTCCACCCATAATGCCGAATATCATGAGGACTCCGACAACGAGGAAGGCGATAACGGTAATGATTTTGATAATGGCAAACCAATATTCTGATTCCCCGTAGCCACGAGCAGATAGGAAATTAAGGCCGAACATCAGCAGTAGAAACACCAGACTCCAGAGAAAGGAAGGACTGTCCGGGAACCAATATTTAATGATGACGGTAGCTGCCGATAGCTCTGCTGCAATCGTAACCGCCCAGTTATACCAGAAGTTCCACCCGATGGCGAAGCCAAAGGCGGGACTGACGAAACGAGTACCGTAGGTACTGAAAGACCCGGAGTCCGGTAAATAGGTGGCAAGCTCCCCAAGACTAGTCATGAGAAAATAAACCATTACACCCACAGCCGTATAAGCTAGAAGCGCTCCACCAGGTCCTGCTGAAGCGATCGCACCGCCACTGGCTAGAAACAGACCCGTACCAATAGATCCGCCAAGCGCGATCATGGTCAAATGTCTTGCTTTGAACGATTTTTTTAGCGCAGGCTGATTAATGTTGCCTTGCGCTGGGTTTTGCTGATTGCCCTGCATGAATATGACACTCCTTATGATCTAATCTTACTGTTCATGAACGGGGAGTGCTGAGCTGCTGACTCCCGCAAAACGGGAGGTATACTTCGTGATTTCCAGAAGGTTATGGATGATTGTACGAAACATACAAATTCTGTAAACGCAAAGAAGCCGCAAACTATGTCTGCGGCCTCCATCTATACAGCTCCGCATCATACTCCCTGTGAAGATAGCGCAACACATTGCAGTCTGCTACTTACGCAGGCTCTACAATGTGACAGTTCCGTGCCTTTCGGCAACGGCCCCAGCCTGCACCGCTGTAAGAGCTACAGCGCAAGCTTCGGCAGATATTCCTTTCGGCGTGATTCATAGACGGCTCTAACGTCTCCACACGCGTACTCTTTATATCCGCGACCTCTACCTCATCCTAGTATGACGAGGCTATCTTTACTTCATTCATTTATAAACAACAGGAATTAGTATAAAGCAAGTTTACATCTCAAAGCAATGACAAAATCAGGTACTTCACTGTTAATTGCGGCGGCGTTCTGACATCTGCTGCCAGACGGTGCCCGCTGCAGCTTCACCTGAGGCGATGCGCTCCAAAGCCATCTTGGCCTGAAGTCCAACCTCGAACTCTGGATCATCCGCAGCAAGCGTGAGCGCATCTTGAGCTTCGGATGTGCCGACTTCATAAAGGAAACGAGCCGCGCGCCAGCGGACAAGCTTGCTCTTATCCGTTAGTGCCGCCGTCATCACTGGCGTGGCGGCAGGATCGCCGATGTCGGACAGGGTATCGCCAGCCGTACGTCTTACGGCTGGCGCACTGTCTGCCATTGCCTCATAGAGCAGCTCCATCGCCTCGGGCGTGCGAAGGTCGCCCAGATACACGACCGCAAGCCTGCGAATATGCAGCTTGGGATCGTGTAGCGCCGCCTTAAGCTCCGGCAGGAGCTCCGCCGTCGGCGAAAGATCCTCTAGCGCGGCGTAGCGCACGCGCCAATCCTCATGCTTCAGGTCTCGCAGCAGCTCATCCTGAGTGCGAGTTCGTCTCTGCTCGACGAACTCGCCTTCGGCTCCGTGCGCAATGGCTTGCTGCACGAGGGAGTCGAGGCGTGCCTGCGGATACGCCGCTTCGATCTCTTGCTCGACCTCGCGCGCAATGTCCGCGGGCTCGCCATAACGCACGCCGTAATCGGTGAGCTTGCGCTCTTTGATCATTACGGCGCTGGCTACATCCATAACCGCTTTCGTGAAGCGGTTAGCTAAGGATATGCGCTCCTCATTCGCGCCTGTTTTTACGCGGATTTGCATCGGTATTCCGCGGAACATTTGGACGAAGACTTGTGCTTCCCCAAAATGCGCACCGGCATCCTCGTCAGCTAGGCTCCAATCTCCGGTCAATCCGTCACTACTCCCGAAGCGGCTTTGAACTTCTCTTAGAATGGCCGCCCAATCAGCGTTGCCTTTGCGCTCAAGTGCTGCGAAGTCAGCAGCATGATAAATGCTAGTAACGCCCGGTATCGTTAACATTTCACGTGCCCAAGCAGGTGCGGAACGCTCGCTTTCTGGCGTATAGGTTCTGCGAATTCCGGGTTCTAAACTTTCGTCCAAATGAAGCTTCATCGTATTTGGACTAGGAGTCGGTTCAATAAATGTAATCTTCATACGTAGCTCCCCCTTGAACGGTATATGGACCGTCATACTTTATACACATATTATCTCATTTCTGGCGTGAAACACAAAATAACACTTCTATTATTTCGCTAAGTTCTGCAATGCGATGAATAAAAGGGCGAACCTTTCTTATGCTATTTGTATATTTTGCAAAATGCGCTGCTGTTCAATATAGTTGTAGTATATTCGCTAAAGCTAGGATTGCGCGGCAAACTCTGTAGAAGAGGTGCTTTATGCCTAAAACTCGTTACCATAATGTCGACAATGTAAGTACAGATAAAACACTAAAAGAATTTCGCCAGTGGCGTGAGGAGCGTCGTCGCAAGAAGAAGGACTATTCATATGTTGTGCCAAATACGCCGCCCAGATTATCTTATCTGTCGGAGAATAGTTTGGAGTCTACCATTACGTGGATTGGGCATTCAACATTCTTCCTTCAATATGAGGGGATGAATATCATTACAGATCCCATCTGGGCAAGAAGGCTAGGCTTTGAGAAAAGATTGGGACAACCTGGGATCGCGATTAGTGAAGTGCCGCCGATTGATCTGATTCTGATTTCGCACTCTCATTATGATCACTTGCACATAGCCTCTATCCGCAAATTATATCGGGCAGGGACGACGCTTGTAGTTCCTGTAGGTCTGAAGCGAAAAATGCTTCGCAAAGGGTTCCGCAACTGTATGGAAATGGAGTGGTGGCAGGAGATTAAGCTAGGAAAAATCAAGCTTACTTTTGTACCTACCCAGCACTGGACGCGGAGAACGCCTTGGGATACGAATACTTCTCATTGGGGTGGGTATATCTTGGAGCCCGCCGAGTCTGAGAACAAGAGGCTTTCTCCGAACCTTTATTTCGCTGGGGACAGCGGGTATTTTCCAGGTTTTAAGGAGATCGGAAACCGTTATAAGATTGATATCGCGCTTATGCCGATTGGGGCCTATGAACCGGAGTGGTTCATGACCTCTCAGCATGTGAATCCAGAGGAGGCGATACAAGCCTTCCTAGATGTAGGAGCGGAGACCATGATTCCGATGCATTATGGTACCTTCAGACTTGCTGATGATACCGCCCGGGAAGCATTGGATCGCATGGAAAGCGCCCGAGTTAAACACGGGATTTCTGAGAACCGAATTCGTACGCTCAGTTATGGAGAAACACTGGTTGTACAATCGGAGAATCGCACGTCTGGACAATAATTGAAAAATTTCCTCCTGGAAAGTTGTCGCCTTAAAACAGTTGGAATAAGTTTCGTAGGAGAGAGATCAGCTTAAATGCCTATTTCACGGGATTTTTGCACTGATTTTATGCTATAATGAGCCGAAACCCTAAAGTGAAAAGGATGGTAATGCGTAATGATTAGCACAAGCGGCGTAACACTCCGCTACGGAAAACGCGCTCTCTTCGAAGATGTAAACATAAAATTCACCCCTGGTAACTGCTATGGTTTGATTGGTGCCAATGGTGCTGGTAAATCAACCTTTCTGAAAATTCTGTCCGGGGAGATTGAAGCGAACACGGGTGATGTTCATATAACACCAGGTGAACGCCTTGCAGTTCTGAAGCAAAACCATTTCGAGTACGATGAATTCCCAGTACTTGAAACAGTTATTATGGGTCACACTCGTCTTTATGAAATCATGAAAGAAAAGGACGCGCTTTATGCGAAGTCTGATTTCACGGAAGCCGATGGTCTACGTGCCGGTGAGCTAGAAGGCGAATTTGCAGAACTTAATGGCTGGGATGCAGAGCCTGATGCGGCGGCTATGCTGATCGGTCTAGGCATTATGCGTGAACTACATGATAAGAAAATGGCCGAACTGAGCGGCAATGAGAAGGTACGGGTACTCTTGGCACAAGCCTTGTTTGGCCGTCCAAATAACCTCCTGCTCGATGAGCCTACCAACCACTTGGATCTCGAATCCATTGGCTGGTTAGAGAACTTCCTCATGGATTATGAAGGTACTGTTATTGTCGTATCCCATGACCGTCACTTCTTGAACAAAGTATGTACGCATATTGCGGATATTGATTTTGGCAAAATCCAGATGTACGTTGGTAACTACGACTTCTGGTACGAGTCCAGTCAGCTTGCTCAAGCTTTGCAGCGTGATTCGAACAAGAAGAAGGAAGACAAGATCAAGGAACTGCAAGCCTTTATTCAGCGTTTCTCGGCCAATGCTTCCAAGTCTAAACAGGCAACTTCTCGTAAGAAACAACTTGAGAAAATTACACTGGATGACATTCGTCCATCCAACCGTAAATATCCGTTCCTCAACTTCAAACCTGAACGTGAAGCAGGTAAGCAGCTGCTGACGATCAGCGGATTGACCAAATCGGTTGAAGGTGAGAAGGTTCTTGATGAAATTAGCTTTGTAGTTAACAAAGGCGATAAGATTGCTTTCGTGGGCCCTTACTCTCAGCCTAAATCACTTCTGTTTGATGTGATCATGGGCGAGCAAGAAGCGGATGCGGGTGAATATGCATGGGGAGTCACTACAACTCAAGCTTATTTCCCGAAAGACAACTCCAGCTATTTCGATGGCGTGGACTTGAATCTCGTAGAATGGCTGCGTCAGTATTCTAAAGATCAGGATGAGACGTTCCTGCGTGGATTCCTTGGACGGATGCTGTTTGCCGGAGAAGAAGCACTGAAGAAAGCAAGTGTACTGTCCGGGGGCGAGAAGGTTCGCTGTATGTTGGCGAAAATGATGCTGAACGGTGCGAACGTGCTTGTATTCGATGAACCTACCAATCACTTGGATCTGGAATCCATTACGGCACTGAACAACGGACTGATCGATTTCGACGGGACTATTCTCTTTACTTCCCATGACCATCAGTTCATCCAAACCATTGCTAACCGTATCATCGAAATCACACCTACAGGTGTAATTGATCGCACGATGACTTACGATGAGTATTTGGAGAATCCTGAAATTAAGGAAATGCGCCAACGCATGTATCCTGTAGAAGTATAATATTTGCCTTCCTCAAAGCGGAAGGAACCCGTTAAGCAGCTACTCTAATCCTTATAGGATTAGGGTAGCTGTCTTTATAATTTCAATTTCGAAAAGTTAACGGTAGGTGAAGGCTGTGGACAGAGCAATTTTTATTATGAGGCATGGGGAGACCGAGTTTAATACGCAAGGTCGTTACCAAGGCCAATTGGATTCACCTCTGACTGAGCATGGAGTGGAACAAGTCAGACAAATGGCGAGGCTGCTTCGTTATTCCGTAGATCAATCCTCCGAGTGGAGGGTGATTTCAAGTCCTCTTGGGAGAGCGCTGCAAAGCACACAGATTTTGTGTGAAATCTTAGGTTACGATTTCAATAAAGTAGAAACGGATTCCAGGCTAAGTGAGGTATCCGTCGGATCATGGTCAGGGTTAACGCTCAAAGAGATTGAACAGGACTGGGCCAATAGACTTACTGGAACTACTATGTATGATTGGTACTTTCACTCCCCAGACGGAGAGAGCTACGAGGCGGTTCAAGAGCGTGTCGCAGACTGGCTGGATAGCGTGTCTTCTTCTCCGCAGGTCATAGCGGTCACACATGGATTAACAAGTAGAATTCTACGCGGAGTATACGCGGGGCTTACAAGACAGGAGACCTTAGCACTTGAGGTTTCCCAAAGCGCATGTTTTCAGTTGGCTAATTGTACAATAAAGAGAATCAGTAATGAATTTGATGAGTTCTAGCCCATCCTTAAAGGGAGACGAACGCATAAAAGGCTGCGTTGTCCCTGAGGGATAGGCAGCCTTTTATGTTTATAAGATAGTACTAGGATCCGCCGGTACGACGGCGTTGGTTGTTAGGCTTTTTGTTATTCTGACTTTTTAGCGGTTTGGCGGAGCCGGCCTGAAAAGTTGATCCAGGTTTGGAGGAAGATTGTTGTTTCTTCTGCTCCAGCTTTTGCCGGATAGCTTCAGCTAAATTGATTTTTCCTTTTTCATTGCTTTCGCTCATTATGATAACCTCCTTCGAAGCAAGTCCTTCACTTTATTCTAATTGTTTTTAAATGCTGCTACAAGGGCAAGAATAATTGAAAGAATTCTTTTCTAACCAAACAGAAAACGAGGAGATAGCCAAAATGGTTGATATTTACGAAGATATACGTAAAGGCGAGCGTGGAGCTTGGGTTAGCATAGCGGCTTACCTCATTTTATCGACATTCAAACTGATTAGCGGTTATCTATTCGCCTCTAATGCATTGGTCGCGGACGGGGTCAATAATTTAACTGACATCGTGGCATCGGCAGCCGTATTGGTTGGTCTGCGGATTTCGAGAAAGCCTCCTGACTCTGACCATGCTTATGGACATTTTCGGGCAGAGACAGTAGCTGCATTGTTGGCCTCTTTTATTATGGCGGTAGTAGGTATTCAGGTCATTGTGGAGGCGGTGCGTTCTTTTTTCGATCGTGCAAAAGAAACGCCGCAGCTATGGTCTGCGGGTGTGGCTTTAGTGTGTGCAGTGGCAATGATGGGAGTATACATATACAACAAAAGGCTGGCTAAGCAGATAAATAGTAGCGCACTAATGGCAGCGGCAAAAGATAATTTTTCGGATGCTATGGTTAGTGTTGGGGCTGCTGTTGGAATTGTGGGTGCTCAGTTCGGACTGCCATGGATTGATTCTGCGGCAGCCGTAGTTGTCGGTCTGATTATCTTAAAGACAGCATGGGATATTTTCCGTGACTCAACTTATCGGCTTACGGATGGCTTTGATGAAGATCGGTTGATGGATCTCCGCAGTACGATCGCTCGTACACCGGGAGTAGAGGGAATTAAAGATGTAAAGGCACGGGTGCATGGGAACCATGTGCACGTGGATGTTGTAGTGGAGGTTGACGCAAATATTACAGTGGTAGAGGGTCATAAAATCAGTGATTCCATCGAAGAGAGAATGAGCAAGCTGCATAATATTATGAATGTGCAGGTGCATGTGGAACCTAAAGATTAAACTTAAAAATGCTAATTTAAGGAAGAAACAAACATATTTAAGGAGGATTCAAGACTTTAGTCCTGTATTTTACCATAAAGTGGCATGATTATATGTGCAATTTGGAGCATGTTCCAAATCCCGGGCAAGCCTATAATGAGGGCATAAAGGAATGTAGTACACACCTTTGTTGAAATCTCATCATGGTATTGGGGGAACGTATGATTAAATCACATAAGCAATTAACAGCATCCTTGTTGGTTTCAGCTGCAATTGTTGCAGGTTTAGGAGTATCTGCTCCTGGAAATGCAGCAGCAGCCTCAAGTCCATCAAATTCAGTTATGGCGGCAGCAGCCGGTCAAACCGCGGTCATCGAGGCAAGTGTTCGCCTTCGCAGCACACCTTCTACAAGTGGAGAAGTAGTGAAGTATTTGCAAAAGGGCGATCAAGTGCAGATTGTGGCAAAACCGAATAACTATTGGTATCAAGTGAAGACAGCAGATGGATCCGTAGGTTACACAAGCACGGATGATAAGTATATCAGCGTAAATTCATCTTCAGTAGGTACACCAACTGCACCATCAGCACAAACGGGAACTATTAAGTACGGAGTGAATCTTCGAACTACTCCTTCTACAAGCGGAAAAGTACTGAGACTTCTGAAGAAGGGGGAACAAGTACAACTTCTGGCAGAGCCGAACAGCTACTGGTATCAAATTCAAACCTCTGATGGTAGCATTGGATATATAAGTTCAAGTGATCAATATATTTCGTTTGCTGGTAACGGGGGGACTGGGACGGTAACGCCGACACCAACACCATCGGTACCACCAGCACCACCTATTTCGACACCTGGGGCTTCGGCCCAAATCGAGAGTGTAATCTCAGCAGGGATGGGCTATCTTGGTACACCTTATGAGTTTGGATCTAGCAGAAATGATACAAGTACCTTCGATTGTTCTGATTTTATTCGCCAAATTTTCATGGATGCTCTGAATTTGAAACTACCTGCTGATTCTCGTCAACAGGGAGATTGGGTGAAATCAAACAGTACGGTGGTTACGTCTACCTCAGGTTTAAAACGCGGTGATCTAATGTTCTTCATGG
This sequence comes from Paenibacillus sp. FSL R5-0345, assembly GCF_000758585.1. Lineage (NCBI taxonomy): Bacteria > Bacillati > Bacillota > Bacilli > Caryophanales > Paenibacillaceae > Paenibacillus > Paenibacillus sp. FSL R5-0345. The sequence continues at coordinate 5,896,162 of NZ_CP009281.1, read as the reverse complement.
ATTATAAAGGGAATTCTGCTTCAGCTTATGCAGGGATTGATAAATCCAAGGCTAGAATATCACATGTTGCTATGTATCTGGGAGATGGACAAATTATTCATACGTATTCCGTAGCTTCAGGCGGGGTAAAAGTAGATCAGTTAAGCGCTTCTTGGACGAATCGTTTCCTCTTTGGGGGATCGGTCATCCGATAATTATATAGGTACACAGAAGCGGCAGCATCGCATGTTTGTGACGGGTGAACAAAGGCGGCGTAAGTGCAAAAGATACCCCCTCAGTAGAATCATATCTACTGAGGGGGTATCTTTTGGTAAATATAAGGATTTATACGTTCCGTGCTATAAATTATCCTTATATTTCTCGCATAAACACTTGCCGTCCTTATAGGGACGCCGAAGGCGTTTATGCTTGTTATCAGCTTTTCGGAGCTAATTACATAATTACATTGGCAGCCACAGGAACCTTAACCCACGCTTTTCCTAGCCAAGTATAAATTTCTCTCCATTCATTGCCCCAAGTATCCGTAATCACTTCACCTGTAGTGTCAAGCATTTGAGGGCTAAGCCAGCCTGCGGGAATCATACTGCCGACTGAAAAGTGGAAGGCTGTTTTTTCGGTCAGAACAATTTGTGGTGTTGCTGGAGTAATATCCGATGGCGTAATGATCGTTTCGAAAGTATTAGTGTAAGTGCTTCCATTAACTGTCGTAGCGTCTGTAGTTGTACCTGTTACCTCAGCGGCTGATGCAGTAGCGGCTATTGAAGCCATAAGTCCTAAGGCTAGTGTAATGCTGGCGAATTTTTTCATGTTTAGTTCCTCCTTATTATGAACCAGATTCATAAATTTTTATTATTTTCTCAAGTGACATCTGTGTGCGAATGACCTATACTTTCTGCATGATGAATAAGATATATGGATACTTATGGGAGGAGGCTACATCGATCGACCTCTGCGTCCCGTGAAGAGGGAAACAACAAACAGAACCAAGAAGACGAAGAATAGTATCTTTGCAAGACCTGCAGCGGCTGCTACAAGATTAAAGAAACCAAATATACCAGCGATTACAGCTACAACTAGTAGAATTGCGGACCATTTTAACATTACATATCACCTATCCTTTTTTTGTATTTGTAGTCATTGTATAAACGGGGACTTTGATTCTGAAACAAAGGGGAGAAGGGAGTTTTGACAACGCTCGACAGAATGTTTCGGCCTATGGTACTAGGGGTAACTATGCAGTATACAAGGCTGAAAAGCCGCTATTTATGAGATTTGGAAGGGGTTATGAATATGATTATTGAACTTAGTGTAGCTCTCGTTGCTATCGCATTTGCAATACTTGTTTTCTTTCTAATTAAGACTTTGCAGTCAGCGAAGCAATCTCTCGACAAAGTAAGCCAGACCTTGGTGGAAGTGCAGAAGACGATGGATGAACTGACTTATGAAGTGAAGACTACAGTCAGACATGCCAATGAAATTACCGCTGATGTACAGAATAAAATTCAGAAGATTGATCCTGTCATAGATTCTGTGAAGAATTTGGGAGAAGTTATGAATGAGTTAACCTTAACCGTTAAGCAAGTCTCAGTAACTGTGATTGAGAGATATCGTAAATCGCATGAACTGAGGGAGAAGCGTAAGGGAGTATCCGTAAAAGAAGTTCCACTGACTGCAGCCGAGGAACGTACGGTTAACTCCTATGATGCTGTTAATGCCGAGAAAGCACCGGGGAAAATAGCTACTGTGTTAAAAGGTGTAGATGTAGCTGCAACTCTTTGGAAAAAATTCCGTCATTAAACTTAAGGCAGCAAGTCTTCTGTAAATGGCGGCTGCAGATAAGAAAGGTGGGATAACAACATGAACATTATCATTCTTTTGTTTAGTCTTCTTTCCCCATACTTTGATGCGTCTCCACAGTTGACACCTATCTCAACATTTATTGAACAGCCTAAGTCTGTTCTGGCCTTTGAGCATATTGCAGAATCCAGCCCTTCTATAAATCGGTTTGATTCACTGCAAGGAGTCTCTTTATATGCCACAAAGGAAGAACTGCTTCTGAGCAAGGGGAATCCCCTTACGGTAACAAATGATCCATTGCAAGGGACAGTGGAGTACCACTACACAGATGTGACAGTCGGTGTTGGCGAGGGCTTTGTATTATATGTGCATGTCTCACCTTCTCAAGCGCAGCAGTTCGGTCTGCAGGTAGATGGGGTAGGAATTGATCCCGTGAAGGATAATGTGCAATCAACCTTGGGGAAACCGTATTTTATAGCTGAAGATGGTGACGTATATATGAGAGGAAATAATGCGCTCAAAATATATCGAAATTTGGCAGGTGAATTCGAAGGTATCGATTTATTTGATAGTATTTCTTCTTAATGTGTTTCACTTTTGATCATTTTGGTTAATAATCAGCGGCTGTCTTTACCATAGAGTAACCTCCCGAACCACTAGGTGTAGTGGTTCGGGAGGTTACTTTGCTGAACACGTAAATGAACCTATTACTATATTTACATATTATAAAAATAGATATAACGGTTTTAAATAGCGTATGATATAGGTAATGAGTCGCAGAATTTTACGGTCGTAATACAATTTGTGTGAGGTGAAGATGATGAGAATCTTAATCGTAGATGACAATCCGACTAATGTTATCATTATCCGTGAAATCCTGAAAAAAGAAGATTACCGAAATTTCGTAACTGCATCCTCTGCAAAAGAGATGCTTACACGGCTGGGAATCGGTACTGTTAGTGAAGATGGACGTCCTCGGATGTCAGATATCGATCTGATTTTACTGGATATGATGATGCCGGAAATGGATGGAATCGAGGCATGTCGTGTTGTACAGCAATACGAACATCTTAAGGATATTCCAATAATAATGGTTACAGCAGTTGGTGATTCCAAGAAGCTGGCTGAGGCACTGGATGCAGGTGCAGTAGATTATGTTACGAAACCGATTAACAAAGTGGAGCTCATGGCCCGAATTCGGCTTGCGCTCCGGTTGAAGCGAGAGAAAGATTGGCATAAGGAACGGGATCAGCGTATTCAGGAAGAATTGAGACTGGCCGCACTTGTTCAGAATGCTGTGTTGAGCTTACCGCTTCAGGAAGAGAATTTTGAGGTCAATGCCATCTATCAGCCATCCTCTGAGCTTGCCGGTGATTTATACGCATGGTACCCCCTTGGTGATGGCCGATATGGCGTGATTCTGCTGGACATTATGGGACACGGAATATCGTCATCACTTTTTTGTATGTTTCTTGCATCTGTTTTAAAGGACACGGTAACTACGTATGTAGAACCGGAAAAGGTTATTCAGGAGCTCAATCGAAGGTTTAATCAGCTGTATATTGAAAAAAAGTTGATTCAATACTACTTTACGACTATTTATCTCGTGATAGATACCCGTATGAAACGTATTGACTACGTCAACGCCGGGCATCCACCTGCGCTGTTTTTCGAAGGTGTGGCTAAGACTCCAGTCATGCTGGAAAGTAACTGTCACCCGGTAGGTCTGTTTGAACGGATTGATATTCAGCCACAGAGCTTAACCTATGAAGATGAAGGGCATCTAGTTCTTTATACAGATGGTCTATTGGAACTGGTTGAGGGCGAACAAGAAGAGCAGTTGAAGTTTATGATTCAACATTTAAATGTTGAACATGAGTGGAATGAAGAAGCTATTCGAGCTGCTTTTTTCAATGTTGAGGTTCCTAAAGAGCGTGATGATGATAAGTGTATTGTGTGGATCTCACTGAAGAAGGGAACAGATAGAGGATGAAGATAAAGGCTAAACTCTTAATTGGCTTCAGTGCCATGTTAGCGATTATGCTTGCACTTACGATGATAGGATACGACCGCTTAAATTATATGAATAACCAACTGGAAGGATATCAGGATAGATATATGAAGGGGCGGTCTTCTTCGGGGATGCGTGGAGAAGTCAATGATATGGCACGAATATTGACCACGACCATGTTAAGTGCCGATGCATCATCGGTAGAATCTCAAAAGAATGAGATTGGTAAAAAGATTACTAAAGCGAATGAGCACTACGAGAAAATAAAAGCGTCGATGACTAGCGCTGAAGAAATGCAAATGGTCAGTCAAATAGATGGTGCGTACACTACTTATTTAAATTATCAGGAAAAGGTATTGAAACTGCTATCGGCTGGTTATTTTCAGAATGCTAGCACGTATTCCAACACAGAGGGACAAGCGATTCAGAATGCCGTGTTAAACGCTCTGAACAGTCTCTCTGATTATAATGCTTTTATTATGAATGAAGAGAGTACGAAGGCCAACGAAGCTTATAAAAGTTCGACTCAGATGGTAGTTCTAATGATGATTATGGGCTTACTTCTCGGACTTGGAGTAGTTCTATGGATCATCCCAAGCATCACTCGGGGGCTTAATGTCGTTTCGATGATGATTACCAGCTTTGGCAACGGTAAGGTGAGGGCCATACGGCGCATAAAGGTTACTACTAAAGATGAAATTGGTGAGGTTGCTCTTGTCTTTAAAAAGATGGCTTTAGATCTTGAACAGAAGCAGCAAATGGAACAGGCCTATGCGCAAGCGCAGAATGACCAATCCTGGCTGAATGCGAATGTTGCTCGGGTGACGGAACTATTGCGAGGTGTTAGCTCCTTAGACCAGGTCTCACAGACCTTCATCAATGAGTTTACCCCTGTGCTGGGAGCACAGTTCGGAGCTGTATATTTAAAAGATGCCAATCGTCCTGATTTTTTACGAAGCAGTGGATATTATGCAGTAGACAATGATAAGAAACCTAAGGACGGTTTTGTGATTGGAGAAGGGCTCGTAGGTCAAAGTGCGCTCGATATGCACCCGATCAGACTGGAGAAGGCCCCGGAAGACTATTCATCTGTTAAGTCCGGATTCGTGGATGCACAGCCTGGATATATTTCTATCCATCCGCTTATATTTGAAGACGAACTGCTTGGCGTAGTAGAATTTGCTTCATTCCAGCCTTTTAGCAGCTTGGAAAATGATTTGCTGCAACAGCTCGCAAATAATTTAAGTATTATTTTTAATAATATTAGCCGCCGTTTGATCGTGGAGAAATTGTTACGTGATTCCCAAGCACTTACGGAAGAGCTACAGTGTCAATCCGAGGAATTACAGACTCAGCAAGAGGAATTGCGCCGTTCCAATGAGAATTTGGAGGAGCAGACAGATGCGCTTAAACGCTCGGAAGAACTGCTTCAGCGTCAGCAGGAAGAACTGGAGCATTATAATACAGAACTTATTGCCAAGACCCGTGCTTTAGAGGAACAGGTACAAGAGGTAGAAGAGAAGAAAGATGAGATTGAGCATGCAAAAATTCAATTAGAGAAACAGGCTAAGCAATTATCCGTTACTAGTAAATATAAATCTGAGTTCTTGGCGAACATGTCCCATGAATTGCGAACTCCGCTCAACAGTCTCTTGATCCTATCCCAGCTACTTACGGAGAATAAGGATGGCAACTTGTCAGAGAAGCAGGTTGAATTTGCGCATACGATCTATATGTCAGGTGCGGACTTGCTGAAGATGATTGACGAGATTTTGGACTTGTCCAAGGTTGATGCAGGCAAAATGGAACTAAACCAAGAAGAAATTAAATTGACTGAGCTGAAGAGCTTTGTGAAGCAGAATTTTGCTCCGCAAGCACTTAAAAAAGGTCTTTCCTTACGGATTACCTTTAACGAGCCGCTGCCAGATAGCGTTATTGCCGATGGTCATCGGTTGAAGCAGGTGCTAAGAAATCTGCTTTCTAATGCTTTTAAGTTTACTATGGAAGGATTTATTGAGTTCTCTGTTAGCCAAGCAGATGATAATCTTATTCCGCTAGATCTGCCAGGAGAAGCTGACTATATTGCTATTGCTGTGAAGGATAGCGGAATTGGTATTCCGGCGGACAAAACCGATATCGTGTTTGAAGCCTTCCAACAGGTGGATGGAACAACCAGTCGTAAGTTTGGGGGGACAGGCTTAGGCTTGTCCATCAGCCGTGAGTTAGCACGTTTAATGGGCGGAGCCATTGTGCTGGAATCCCGTGAGGGCCAAGGTAGTACCTTTACTATGTATTTGCCGGTTAAAGGAAATTATAGTAGGCAACCTGCAGTGATAGAAGCTGCTGCTTCTGTAGAGGATGCACCCTTTGAGGAATATTTCGGAGATAGGCTTCCAACCCTTGTACCCACGCCGGTCCATGCACCGATCCCACAATTGATGATCGATGATGACCGGGATCATTTGACTGCAAATGATAAGGTTCTGCTTATTATTGAAGACGATGAGAGCTTTGCTAAAATATTGCTGGATATGGCTCATGGCCGCAAATTCAAAGGACTGGTAGCCCTCCAAGGCGATACCGGATTGCAGATGGCGAAGACTTATCTGCCTGATGCGATTATTCTAGATATTCAGCTGCCCGTTATGGACGGTTGGACCATCCTTAGAGAGTTAAAAAGTGCATCACAGACCCGCCACATTCCTGTCCATGTCATCTCTGTGAATGATGAAGTGAAGCAGGGGCTTATGATGGGGGCTATGGCTTATTTAAGAAAACCATCTTCTAGAGAGGCTCTAGAGCGGGCGTTCTCGCAAATCGAGAACTATACCTCCAGTACGTTGAAGTACTTGCTGATTGTTGAGGATGATGAAATTCAACGTCGTTCTATCATGGAATTGATCGGTCACGACGATGTGGCCATAACCGCAGTTTCAACTGGCGGGGAGGCACTGAGTGAGCTACGGAAGCAGAGATATGATTGTATGGTTCTGGATCTGATGCTTGAGGATATGACAGGTTTCGATCTGCTGGATCAGATTCGTGATGATGAGGAATTAAATGATCTTCCTATTATTATTTATACAGGTAAGGATTTGGATGGTAAAGAAGAGACACAGCTACGCAAGTATGCGGAATCAATCATTATCAAGGATGTACGTTCGCCAGAACGGTTATTGGATGAGACTACATTGTTCTTACACCGGGTAGAAGCCAATCTTCCGGAAGATAAACGTAAGATTCTGCAGAAGCTTCATAATAAAGAAGAATTGTTTGAAGGAAAGAAGATCCTGCTCGTTGATGACGATATTCGTAATGTCTTTGCGCTCTCCAGCGTACTCGAAGAGTATCATATGGAAGTGAAGTTTGCCGAGAATGGACGCGAAGCGCTGGAAATGCTGGTAGAGCAAGAAGATTTCGATCTTGTGCTTATGGATATGATGATGCCGGAGATGGACGGATATGAGGCTATGCGCCGGATCCGCGAGATGCCGCAGTATCAGAAGCTGCCAATTATTGCACTTACCGCCAAAGCGATGAAAGAGGATCGTGCCAAATGTATTGAAGCTGGAGCCTCTGACTATATGAAGAAGCCAATCGCTACAGGTCAACTTCTATCTTTAATGCGAGTTTGGCTGTATTCGTAACCTCAATATTGGGGTAATACTTTAAAAGAACTAACAAAAAGCCATTCTTCAAAAGTACGGCGTGTTGATAAGGGAGTCGGGATAACAATGAAAGCAATAGAACACGGATATGAGGAGCAGCCCGTTCTGGCGGGAAGTGAAGAACTGGAGCAAATTGAGATTGAGCTGCTTCTTGATGGGGTACACCGTTTATATGGCTATGATTTCCGGAATTATGCGTTACCTTCATTGAAACGACGTATCTGGCATCATGTTCATGCGGAGAATGTCCTCAGTATATCCGCGCTGCAAGAGAAAGTGCTGCATGATCGCGCTTGTTTTGAACGATTTGTCTACAGTCTCTCTATTCCTGTTACTGAAATGTTCAGGGATCCGGGATTATTTCTAACTTTTCGCCAGAAGGTAGTCCCTTTGTTAAGAACTTATCCCTATATTCGTATCTGGCATGCTGGATGCTCCACGGGGGAAGAAGTTTATTCTATGGCCATCCTGCTACATGAAGAGGGGCTTTATGATAAGGCTCGGATTTACGCCACAGATATGAATGAGCGTTCTTTACAGCAGGCTAAGGAAGGCGTCTATGATATTAGCAGAATGAAGCAATACACAAAGAATTATTTGGAGGCAGGAGGTACTCGGGCATTCTCCGAATACTATACTGCGAAGTATAACTCCGTTATTTTACAACCTTATTTACGCAAAAATATTATTTTTGCTGAGCATAACTTAGCTACTGACACTTCTTTTAATGAGTTTAATGTTATTTTCTGCCGAAATGTAATGATCTATTTCAATGATGAGCTTCGTGATCATGTGCACGGGTTGTTTCATGAAAGTCTGAGTCGCTTTGGAATCCTAGTTTTGGGCTCCAAAGAGTCCATTCACTTTACGAAATATAGCGATTGCTATGAATCTTTAGACAGAGTGGAGAAAATATACCGTAACATAAAATAACGCATGTAGGAGGGTGGTCCTATGGGGTTTCAAGAACCAATTCATATACTACTAGTAGACGACCGTCCTGAAAATTTGCTGGCGCTGGAGGCGGTGCTTGAGAGCCAGCATTACGAGCTAATTAAAGCTACCTCCGGTGAAGAAGCGTTGCGCTGTTTGTTAAGGTATGATTTTGCTGTCATTGTACTAGATGTACAGATGCCGGGTATGGATGGAATTGAAACTGCAAAATTGATCAAGGCCAGAGAGAAAACGAAAGAAATTCCGATTATTTTTATCTCTGCCAATAGCAAAGAAGCGGAGCATTTATTCGCGGGCTATTCGGCAGGGGCTATTGATTATATGGTCAAGCCTTTCATTCCACAAATTTTGAACTCTAAGATACAAGGCTTTGTCGAAATGTACATCACGACTAAGAAACATCAGACTCAAACCATGCTGCTGCAGCAAAAGACGAAAGAACTAGAAATTATTAACAGTGAGCTTATTAAGGCAAAAGAAGAGGCGGAGATTGCCTCTAAAGCAAAGTCGGAATTTCTAGCTATGATGAGTCATGAGATTCGTACACCTATGAACGGCGTAGTTGGCATGATCGATCTATTAATGGAGACGGATCTAACTTCTGAGCAAAAGGAATATTCGGAGATCATTCGGAAAAGTGCCGACACGTTGATTACGGTTATTAACGACATTCTTGATTTTACTAAAATGGAATCCGGAAAAATGGAAGTTGAAGAGCATTTGTTTGAACTCCGAAATTGTATTCAAGAGGTGTTCAGCCTCTTTTCGATTGAAGCGGGAAAGAAGAACCTGGAACTCGCGTATTTTATTGATCAGAAATTGCCTAGACTTTTATATGGAGATATGGCTCGCTTACGCCAAGTTCTAATTAATCTGATCGCTAATGCCGTTAAATTCACAAATCAAGGTGGGGTGTATCTAGTCGCCTCCATTAAGAGCATTGCTGATCATAAGATGGAAGTTGAATTCACGATCATGGATACAGGGATTGGGATTTCTCCGGAAAAATGTGACCGATTATTTGAACCCTTTTCGCAGCTTGATTCTTCTATGACACGGAAATATGGGGGAACAGGTCTGGGACTAGCTATATGTAAATCTCTTGTCGGAATGATGGGTGGAGAAATCCGGGTAGAATCGATGGAGGAAAAGGGAGCTACCTTTATCTTTACGATTCAGGCATCTATGCCAGGAGAAGATTTGATAGGCGGTTATCAAGAAGAGGAATCCATGCAACCTGTTCCAAATCAAGAGGGTAGAAGCAGAATCCTTGTTGTAGATGACCATCCGATTAATCAGCGTCTAATGGTCAGTATGCTGGATAAGCTGGGCTATGCGGCGGATATGGCTGAAGATGGACAACAGGCTGTGGAAATGGCAATTAAGCATCCTTATGATTTTATCTTTATGGATCTTCAAATGCCAGTGATGGATGGCTTGGAGGCGACCGCTCAAATTCGGCGAGAGGGTGGTCCTGCTGCCAAGAAGACCGTTATTATTGCAATGACGGCGAACGTCATGGAGGGAATTCAGAATCGCTGTAAGGCCTCAGGAATGGATGATTACATCAGCAAACCGCTGAAGATGAGTAGTATAAAACAAATGATTTCTCGATATTCTAGCAATGACAATGTAATACTTGAACCTGATATATCTATTTTCCAGGCGTAATCTAGTATTTACCAATTGTTTTTTTTAACGTTGTTTGATTCAAAGGTATATCATTAAGGTTATTAATATAGAAAATATTTGTTCAGGAGAGATCGTCTAATGAATACGCATAAAAGTAACAAGTTCCATGCGAAGACAGAAACTAAAGGGAATGTATGCACCGTTTTCCTGAGTGGTGAACTTGATTTATCAGTTGCTTCGGATTTCCGCCTGGTGATGGAGCCGCTTGTAGGAGATACCAAACTAGATTTAGTTATTAATCTTAAGGAATTAAAATACATCGATAGCACAGGGATTGGTATTCTACTTTCGATCTTGAAGTCAAGACAAGGAATGGACGTTAAGTTTATGGTTGAGGATGTTCCTCCACAAATTCAGAAGCTGTTTGACATGACTGGTATTTCCAAGTTTTTTGCCTCCCAAGAGAATTCCCACTAGGAAAGGATAGAACAAAGAATGAGTGATGATGTGCAAAAAGTAATTCTTCAGTTGCCTGCTAGCGCAGAGTATGTGGATATTGTTAGGTTGAATTTATACGGCATTGCCTCGAAAATGGGTTTCACCTATGAGGATATAGAAGACATGAAAGTGGCAGTGTCAGAGGCGTGTAACAATTCAGTATTATATGCTTATGGCCAAAAAGACGGAGTGGTAGATGTTATTTTTGAGGTAGAAGAAAGCTCCTTATCCATTACAGTCAAAGACGAAGGGGAGAGCTTTGACGGCTTGGACAATTCTAATGAACGTATGACACTGCACGATAAGGAGTTAAGTGACGTTCAGGTTGGCGGGTTAGGGTTCTACTTAATGCAAGCGTTGATGGATGACGTGAGTGTCGTAAGTGAAGCCGGAAAAGGGACGGTGGTAACTTTGAAGAAGCACCTTAATTTTAGCGAGGAGAAAGTATGAGTGACAAAGTGACTCCCCCCGAGTCCATGAATGAAGCAGTCACCCAAATTTGGGAGTATCAGCAGACCAAGGATAACGATCAGGCGACATTGCTGATACAGAAATATGAGCCTATGGTGAAGATGGCTGCCGGGAAAATTTCCCGTAATCGCCCCGACTTGTATGAGGATTTATATCAGGTCGGGCAAATGGCGCTCATCCGGTTACTGCAGCAATATGATATCAGTCTCGGAATCCCTTTTGAGCCCTATGCGATGAAAAGCATGATTGGACATATGAAGAATTATTTGCGTGATAAATCTTGGTACATACAGGTTCCTAGACGGATTAAAGAAAAAGGAGCGCTTGTTCAACACGCGATTGATGAACTTACAGTGAAGCTTGAGCGTTCTCCTGCGGTCGATGAGATTGCTCATTATCTTGATCTGTCTGTTGAAGAAACTGTAGAAGTACTGGCAGGCAGAGAATGTTACCATTACGTATCTCTTGATTCACCACTTTCCCAAGAGGAGACTGGAGCTACGCTAGGGGAGCTTATCAGCTCTGATGCGAACGATTACGAGACGGTAGAGAAACGAATGGATCTTCAGCAAGCACTAGGACAATTGAAGGAGCAAGAGCAGCAAGTGTTGCTACTAGCCTTCCAAGATGGTCAATCCCAGCGGGCAATCGCTCAGAAGCTGGGGGTTTCACAGATGAGTGTTTCACGGATACAGAAGCGGGCCACTGAGAAGTTAAAGCAGATTATGGCTAACTCATCCTATTGAGCTCCTTTATGTGTAATAAACATTACTTTGATTTGAACGCCACTTTTCGACGATAAGGACATGCCTCTCTCCGCACCTGGAGAATAGCATGTCCTTTATTTGTGTTTTATGTTTTTACAAAGCTCTTACCCCGCTTGACCGTCTAACCCTAAAGGATAGACGGTCAAGCGGGGTAAGGGGGAGAGGTGATAGATGGGCGATAGATAACGCATCTGTTAGCTATTTGCATCGATGTATTTTTTGATCTCGCCAAGGTACTCACCGATCACAGGAACATCAAGAAACAGGCTAAGAATATAGCCCAGTACACCAAGGACTACGAATGTTCCGAGCGACAGTCCGAGACCTCGGGAGATGCCGGCCATCAAGTTTGTGATGATTCTTTTTTTGGGATCGGAGTAATTTTCGAGAATATCTTTGAATTCTGATTTCTCCAGTGATTCAGCAATCTTATCGAGGCGATGGTTTAGGCGTTTTACTTCATGTCGTAGCTCAAAAGGATGTTCATCAATTTCATATGTTTTTGTTTGGCCATTTGATTCTCCCATGGAGCACCCCTGCTTTCTGTAGCCCGAACGGGCATTCATTAAGGATCTATTTAATCAGATGAAACTTTATAGAGGGTATAACTAAACAACAGCCAGCTGCGGACAGCTGGCTGTTGTTTGATATAGCTGTGTAATGGCCGCAGTTTAATAACTGGATTTATAAGAAGATTTAACATCCTCTTTCGCATCTTTAGCCTCATCAGCAATTTCTTTAGAGGATGCTTTGGCTTCGTCAGCCACTTCTTTAGAAGCGTCTTTAACATCAGAGGCTACATGATTTGAGGCTTCACTTACAGTGTCACCAATTTTGCTGCCTGCGTCTTGAAGGGTGGCCGCGATTTGCTGTTTGCTGTCACTGACCGTAGTGTAGATATCCGTGGCTTTAACTGAAACTGTACTAGCCAGGTCGGTTGCCTTTTCACCTACCGTTGTGGCAATAGCTTTAGTTTTGTCAGTTACTACACCAGCAACTTCTTTTGTTTTGTCAGTAGCAAGTGTAAGTTTGTCAGACAGATCACTGCGCATTTCACGACCGGGTTTTGGAGCAAATAATAGAGCTGCTGCAGCGCCTATTAAACTACCAATAAAGATGCCCTTGAAAAAGTTGCTTCCGTTTTCTACTTCATGCTCTACTTTATGTTCTACGTTACTCATCACCAATCACTCCTTATAAGTTATCTTACTTCGTATATAAACTTTGGAGTATAGGCTGAAACAATGGATAAGCAAGGCGTAGATTGCGAGAGACGCTTATTATGGACTAATGATGAACGGCTTGGAGCACTGCGTAGCCGAATTCAGGCAGATTCAAAGAGAGACATGAGGTGATAGTTTCTGTGCGTTTCTGCGTCTCTAGATTTACCCATATAGAGTGCGCCACAGGGCAGGGAATCTTGGCGTCGACTATCAAGTCTTCATTGTTGAGCACGATTAAGAAACGGCCATGTTCGTCCCAACGCTCATATACAAGCAGCCTTGGGTGATCCGGGATGTCCAGCGATTTAAAGCCGCTATTCCGGAATGCTGTATGTGATTTACGAAGTTCAATCGTCCAGCGGTAGAAATTGAATAGTTCATTATTCTGTTTCTGGGGATCCCACTCCATACATTTTCGGTTATCTGGGTCATAGCTACCTTCCATACCGATTTCATCGCCATAGTAAATGCATGGTGCTCCTTGAAAGGTCATCTGAAACAAAACAGCCAGCTTTAATCTTCGGACATCACCGCCGCAAAGGGTCAGGAAACGAGTTGTATCATGACTGTCTAATAGATTGAAGGTAGCCTCTGTAATGTGCTGAGGGTAATTCGCTAGCATAGTAGCAATCGATAGAGAGAATTGTGCAGCGTTGATTTGTCCGTGAGCGAAGAAATTAATCTGAATATTGGTTAGCGGGTAATTCATTACAGCGTCAAATTGATCACCAAGAAGCCACGGCAAGGAATCATGCATAATTTCTCCTACGAGATAGGCTTCTGGATTAATGCTTTTGATCGCATTACGGAATTGTCGCCAGAATGTATGAGAGACTTCATTCGCGACATCAAGCCGCCAGCCGTCTATACCAATTTCCTCAATCCAATAGCGACCAACATTCAGAAGATATTCATTGACCTCAGGATTCTCTGTATTGAGTTTTGGCATGATAGGCTCAAAAGCAAACGTGTCATAGGTAGGAACTTTGTCGACAACCTGTGGTGGCCACTCCCGTACATGAAACCAGTCAGCGTAACGAGAAGATTGCCCATTGGCGAGCAGATCAGCAAATGGAGGGAAGGTATGGCCGCAATGATTAAAGACACCATCTAGAATGACGCGAATGCCTTTGGAATGACAGGCGTCTACAAGTTCTTTTAGCAATGCGTTGGTTCCCAGATGAGGGTCCACCAAGAAATAATCCTTTGTGTCATATTTATGATTGGTAGTTGCCTCAAATATAGGATTGAAATATATAGCAGTGATGCCCAGTTCACAGAGATAATCTAAATGATCTAGCACACCTTGCAAGTCGCCTCCGAAGAAATTCCGTGGACTCGGCGTGCCACCCCATTCCAGCACATCTGCCGGATCATTGGTAGGGTCACCATTTGCGAAACGCTCCGGGAATATTTGATAAAATACTGCATCCTTCACCCATGCTGGAGGGGAGTGTACATCTTCACGGTTTAAAAAAGGAAAGTCGAATAGGCCTTCATATATAATTACTGGAGGTTCTGAGAAGAAGCCTTTTTCCAAATAATAAAGGACCTCATCTCCATCATAAAGTCCAAAGTAATAAGTGAGTCTTCGATAAATAGGACGGACCGCAGCCTGCCAATAATCGAATAAGCTATCAGAAGCAAGGATCTGCATAGGAATGATCTCATGGGTTTTATCCCACCCGTATTTATCTCCGCATAAAAGATCGATCCGGGACACATTATCACGTTTAGTTCTAATGCGAATATGCAGTGTAGACTCATTGTAGGCATATGACCAATTTTGCCCCATACGATGATAAACGGCTTCTGGTTGAATCATATTCAATTTCCATCCCTTCGCGGCAAGTAAACGCAAAAAAGGGTTCAACCTCATGATTTTCAGAGGTTGAACCCTTGGCGGTTTCATTGCCTTTAAATTTTGTCTGAATCTTATCATACCCCTCAAGATCAAAGCAAGAGATAATTTCACATAAATCCACGATATGGAATATTAAGTATGCGGTTGAAATAAAGAGAAAATATAAGGAAGAACCTGAAAAACATTATTAAATCGTCCCATTTGGGTCTATATTCTTATTGCAATCCAAATTATGGGTATTATAGAATGAGGGCGAATGAACTTGATTTTTCATAACACGCATACAAATTAAAGGCAATGTTACCTGACAGGGTACAACCTCGGCACTTTGTGCAAATGAGGTTGTACCTTTTTTGTATGCTTCTTTTTATGCGTGTTACGTCGGATCACTTATGAAAAAAGGGGAGATGAGCAAATGAAGAAGAGTAAACGTTCAAAAATGCAAGCGGTATCATTTAGTACAGTCTTATGTCTGCTGTTGGCATTGACCGTTACGGCTTGCGGTTCAGGCAATGGGAACTCTGCAACAGAACCGAACGCAAGCCTGAATTCCGCAGTAAACGAACCGGCGGAGACTACAAATGAGACAAATCCTGCCGAAGAAGAGCTGAAAGCGGAAGCTGGGGCCAAATTGACCGTCTGGGAAGCCAAGGAGCAGGTTGAATACATGAAGCAGCTAGCCGCTGATTTCGAAAAGGAATACGGTGTTCCTGTCAAGGTGGAGGAAATGGCGGGTGGAGATCAGGGTGCAAGGCTGGCAACAGACGGCCCGTCCAAACTAGCTGCCGATGTGCTGACTCTTCCGCATGACCAGATCGGTCAGGCTGTAAAAGCGGGGCTACTGTTGCCTAATGATGTGTTTGAGGAAGAGACGAAATCAACGATGGTGGAGACAGCCATTCAAGCATCGACTTATGACGGCATCCTGTACGGCTATCCTAAATCGGTAGAGACCTATGCACTTTTCTACAACAAGGACCTGATCCCTGAGGCTCCAAAAACCTGGGATGATGTGGTTGCTTTTGCCAACACGTATAACAAGCCGAAGGAGAACAAATTTGCGATCATGTGGGAATTCGTAGGGTATTACAGTTATCCATTCATCGGCAGCTTCGGCGGATACATCTACGGTGATAACAATACAAATACCAAGGATATCGGATTAAATAACGAAGGTACTGTCAAAGGATTTACCTTTCTTCAAAGCCTAAAGGGCATTCTGCCATTGAACGCAGGAGATATCACCTATGACGTTAAGACCCAATTGTTTCAGGAAGGTAAACTGGCGATGAACATCGACGGACCATGGTCTGTAGCGGCATTCAAGGATCATGTTAATCTGGGTGTGGCTCCGCTTCCAAAAGGACCTGACGGACAGGACAGTATTTCTTTCTCTGGCGTCAAATCGTATTATGTTAATTCCTATACAGCGTATCCGGTCGCTGGCCGTCTGTTTGCACACTTTGCAAGCAATAAGGAGAATCAGCTCAAAAACTTTGAAATGACGGGAGCTATTCCTGCAAACATCGAAGCTGGAGAAGCGCCGCAAATCAAGGATGATCCAATTATCAGCGGATTCTTCGAGCAGTTCCAACACTCCGTGCCGATGCCTTCCATCTCAGAAATCAAATCTGTTTGGGACCCGCTAAAGGCAGCATTTGTATCCCTGTGGAATGACCCAAGTCTTGATGTTAAGAAGACACTAGATCAGACCGTATCAACGATTCAGGCCGATCTGGCGTCGAAGTAAAGGACGGGTGATTTGACCTATGCACAAAAAAAAGGGCGCAGCGCTACTCTCGGTTATTCCGGGACTGGGCCAATTCTATAACCGTCAGTGGCTAAAAGGATTAATATTTCTATTGGTAGGGGCTGTCGGGATCTATTTTATCGTCTTTAATCTGACTGGATATTTACATGGATTGGTCACACTCGGTGAATTTCCTAGTCGTATGGTCAAGGTCGGAAAGCTGACCCGGATGGTGGAAGGCGATCATTCCATTTTTATGATGATCGATGGTTTGATTGCTTTGTTGGCACTGCTTTTTTACTCAGCCTTTCATGTTTTGAACATTAGAGATGCTTTTCTGGTTGGAGCGGCACGCGACAGAGGAGAGCCAATTCATTCATTTGGTGAATCGCTCAGACATATGGGTCGCAAAAATTTTGCTTATCTTGTACTTGTAATTCCTTTTGTGGCAGTTGTTTTTCTGACGATACTACCGCTTGTTTTCTCAGTACTCTTGGCATTTACGAACTTTGCTGATCCGATTCTTCCGCCAGCGCACCTGGTGGATTGGGTGGGGTTTGGAAATTTCATGAAGATGCTAAGTTTGGATGTATGGAGTTCTACCTTTAGCGGAGTGCTGATTTGGACACTGATCTGGGCGATTATTGCTACCGTGACGACTTACATCGGGGGTGTTCTCATTGCCGTGCTTATTCACCAGCCTCGTGTTCGGTGCAAAAAGCTATGGCGGACACTTCTGATTGTTCCCTTCGCCATCCCGAATATGATCTCATTGCTCGTTATGCGCAATATGTTCAATAATCAGTTTGGACCGATTAATAGTTATTTAAGAGCTATGGGACTGGACGGTGTGGCTTGGCTGACTAATCCGTTCTGGGCCAAAGCGACCGTCATTCTGGCTAATATGTGGATCGGAATTCCGGTCACCATGATCCTGGCCTTTGGGGTACTGACAACAATTCCAAGGGATATGTACGAAGCGGCTGAAGTGGACGGAGCTGGGGCATTCTACAAGTTTCGCATGGTTACACTGCCTATGGTGCTGTTCGCAACCGCTCCGATCCTGATCATGCAGTTTGCCGGTAACATTAACAGCTTTAACGTCATTTACCTAATGACCAACGGAGAACCGGTCAATCCAAACTACCAGTACGCGGGTCACACCGACCTACTGGTGACTTGGCTCTACAAACTGGCGCTTAACCAGTCGCAGTACAGCTTTGCTTCTGTCATCGGGATTGTCATCTTCCTGTTGGTAGCGACCTTCTCCATCTGGAGCTACCGTCGAACGCGATCCTACAAAGAGGAGGATATGATTGCATGAAGCCAAAACTGACAGAAGCGTTTAAAACGATTGGAAGCCATCTGCTACTGATTGTGCTCAGTTTTATTAGTCTTTTTCCAGCGTTTTGGATTATTATGTCTTCATTCAAGACGGGTAACAGTTTGTTCAGTGACTCGTTGATTCCTAAAAATTTCACGTTCATTCATTACAAGGAACTGTTTGAGCAAACTAAATACTTGATATGGTTCATGAATACGCTAAAGGTTGCAGCGCTGTCTACGCTACTTGGCACTTTTCTGCTGCTGTTGACTTCGTACGCCATCTCTCGGTATCGGTTTACAGGCAGAAAAACAACATTGACCGCGCTCCTTGTTCTGCAGATGTTTCCGGGATTCATGGCTATGATTGCAGTTTACGTGCTGCTGAATACACTTGGGCTGCTGAATTCTCACTGGGCGCTTGTGCTTGTATACAGCAGCGGGGCCATTATCACGAATGTATTTGTGGCTAAAGGTTTTTTTGATACCATTCCCAAAAGTCTGGAAGATGCTGCGCGGATGGACGGGGCGAGCCATATGAAAGTTTTTCTCTCTATAATGATCCCACTGTCCAAACCAATGCTTACCTATGCCAGTCTAATGATATTTAACGGCTGCTTTGTGGATTTCATTTTCGCTGACCTTGTATTACGTACGGAAGAGACGAGGACGCTAGCTGTCGGGCTTTTCCGGATGGTGAATCAAAGCAACTCGACCGAATTCACGTTGTTCGCCGCTGGAGCGGTGCTGGTTGCTCTGCCGGTCACGCTGTTGTTCATTTTCCTTCAGCGTTTTTTGGTGGATGGTCTGACCGCGGGTGCAAGCAAGGGATAGATCGATTTGTGCATGCTCCCACACTACAGCAGTGCCGAATTCCATATAGGCTACTTCCTTTTCAGAAAATCAAAATTCTGAGGAGGAAGTGGTTTTTTTTATTTGAAAGCTTCATTTGTCATTCGGAATATATTGCTGTTGTAATTGTTTTTGTGTAGCTTCTAAAATCTTCTTAGTGTGGAGAGGATTGAAGAATGATGAAAATAGGAGTAGAATTCCTCATGGAACTAACACTTAAGGGAGTATGTCTGTACAAATAAATCCCCGGAGCACGGGGTTATTTTCTAGCATTAATTAAATGTAGAATCCTGATAAATCCTTGTGAGTTATAGAGCACCATGAGAAAAGAGGAGAAATATAATGGAAACAGTATTAGTACGAGAATATCGGTCAGATTTGCTGGAATGTGTTCATAGTGGACATATTGCCATCGTAGGAGAAAATGGTGATGTGAAGGGATATGCAGGTGATCCTGAGTTTGTATCCTTTACTCGTTCAGCGGCCAAACCACTTCAGGCTATTCCAGGCATACGTGGAGGAATCGCGGAGCATTATGGTTTTACACCCGCTGAGATTGCCCTAATGACTGCTTCGCACCGTGGAGAGAGCTATCATGTTGCTGCGCTTGAGAGCATTTCCACCAAGATTGGCATCGATGAGCAACAAATGATATGTGCCACAAGCTATCCTCTGGATTATACGAGTAGAGAGAATGCCATTCGCGGCGCGGGCAAAAGAAAGTTCTATCATAACTGTGCAGGTAAGCATATGGGGATTTTATCGTATAGTAAGCTCAAAGGGCTGCCGCTTGAGGAATACTCACAGCCGGAGCAAACGGTTCAGCGTGAGATTATAGATACCATTGCTTATATGGCTGGCGTAGCCCCAGATAGTATTGGCCTAGGTACGGACGGATGCGGTCTGCCGGTATTTGCTATGCCTTTGACAGCTTTGGCGACCGCGTATTTGAAATTAGCCAATCCTCATTTAATTGCTGACGAGGCTACCCGCAAGGCGGTTTCTACGATCACGGCGGCGATGAATGCACATCCGGAAATGGTTTCTGGTCACGGACGACTCGATTCAATTCTTTTAGAAGATGACAATATTATTGCTAAGGGTGGATTTAAGGGCGTATATTGCTTCGGCTTGCGCCGTGAACGACTGGGTATTGCCTTTAAGATTCTGGATGGATCAGAAGAAGAGTGGGGACTTATTGTACAGGGGATTCTAAATCAGATTGGATACAGTCAGAAAAATACTTTGGAAAAGCTGCGTCATGCATTTTCAGGTGTGATCTACAATGACGGTGGTACACGGGTAGGCCATGCCGATACAGAATTCCAGCTTCATTTCATAAAATAAGCGCATAGGGAAAGAGCCTCTCGACTACGTATCCATCCTCTGGATACGTAAGCGAGAGGCTCTTTTTTTACCTGCAGAACAATTATTTCTGACGTAGGCGTCCGAGTTCAGAGACGAGCGCTTCCACCTGAGAAATACTGAGTCTATCGCTGCTCATGGCTACCTCATAGACATCGAAGATATCCTCATATTTATCTACTGAAAAAGCAGAGGCTTGCATCGCTGCAGCACTAGCCATTTTCAGCTTGTTCTTGATGGCCTCGATCATATATTCAACATTTTCCTGACTAGGTTGTGTTAAATCCATTGGTTATTAACATCCTCTCTGTATACTGATCCATGTATTTTACCATGATTGTGAGCTTGATCACCATTTTTTTGTCGAGCCCACAGAAATCATGTTAAATTAAAGGCATGAAATCAAAAATATCATCGAAGGGAGGAAAGGGATTGGCAATTAGAGAACAAGGAAGCGGAAAACGAAGCAAATTGGACGATGTAGGATTAGTGTCCTTTTTTATGGAAATTGCTGCACTGCATTCCGCTGAGAAAGTCACATTTCTGTGTATCGGAACGGATCGTTCTACAGGTGATGCCCTCGGTCCGTTAACAGGGAGCAAACTTCTGGAATATGGCTTTCCACACGTAATCGGTACGTTGCCATCTCCTTGCGATGCAGATAACTTGATGGCCAGAGTAGCTGAGATTCCATCGGAGCATATCATTATTGCTGTGGATGCCTGCCTAGGACCACCAGTAGCTCTCGGTTATTTCTTCGTTTCGAATGAGCCGCTTCAGCCAGCACAATCAGTGGGGGCTTGCCTTCCCGCAGTGGGGCATTATAGCTTGGCGGCGATTGTAGATATCAACGGTCCAAAACCCTATCGGACGCTGCAGACGACTCCACTACATAGAGTTATGGTTATGGCTGAACAAATTGCCGCCGCAGCAGCAAAAGGGTTTGGAATTGGGTATTAAGAATACGATGCCGGTTTCAAGGAGAGCTGTTTTGCTTAATAATAGATATTAGTTAATATATCTTAGTATTTTGGAAAGAGGGAAGCAGCCATGGAAAGAGTACGTTGTGACGGAAGCAATATTTGCTATAGCGATCAGGGGAAAGGCGAGGTTATTGTATTACTGCATGGCTTTTGTGGAAGTGCTGAATACTGGGAACAAGTCATTCCCATCTTAAGCAGCGACTACCGAGTGATTGCTCCCGATTTACGTGGTCATGGAGCTTCTGAGGCTCCACTAGGCCCCTATACTATTGAACAAATGGCAGACGATGTTCTGGGCTTGTTAGATACACTGGAAATTTCTGAATGCACCATGCTGGGACATTCACTTGGTGGATATATTACACTTTCGTTCGCGCAGCGGTATGCCTCTCGATTGAAGGGCTTCGGATTAATCCATTCTACGGCATATCCGGATAGTGAAGAAGCTCGGGAGAATCGATTGAAAAGTGTCAGCAGGATTCAAAATGAAGGTATTACTCCTTTTGTGGACAGCTTTGTCCCGGGGATTTTTGCTAAAGCAACCGCTTCTACATCACCGCACTTGCTGGAGCGAGCAAAAGAAATTGGTTACAAAACACCTCCACAAGGAGCAGCGGGAGCTGCACTGGCGATGCGCGAGCGTCCGGATCGACGTGATGTGATCACAGCTACCACGTTGCCGGTACTACTTGTTGCTGGCGAGCAGGATGAACTGATTCCTGCGGAGCGCACCTTCACTTCGGATAAACCAAATATAACGCAAGCTACGATTTCTGGAGCAGGCCACATGAGCCTGTTTGAAGCTCCTGAACGGCTAGCTGAGGTTATCAAGGAATTCACCCAAGCTACGGGTAGTATTAACAGTCATTCGTGATCGCTGAAATAATAATTCAAAAAGAGGCAGCTCCGCGTCAAAGTAACTGGCGTGGGCTGCCTCTTTTTCTGAAAAATAATTTATTATATCTCTAAAGTACGACAACGTCGTTTCATCTTGGGAGACTATTGAAATTTGCGGATGGAGGGAACGCTTAACACCACCCCAATACATGTCATTCCTAGTCCGGCAAAGATAGCTATGGTTGTTACGCCTCCAATGAGGTCAGCCAACCAACCTACAAGGATATACCCAATGGGCAGCAACGCGAAGGAGCCTAGCAGATCTAGACTAGCAACACGGCCGAATGCTTCCTGAGGTACGAGCTCTTGCAGACTAATCTCCCAAATGAGCCCAAAGATCATTAGACCGAAACCTTCGAGAGCAAATAGGGCAATTGCGCTAATGGCGTTCGGAGCAAAGGGGAGAAGTAGTAGCGCCAGACCGCTTAGGAAAGCACCTCCGTAAGCCATGAACCCTCGATGATTCCACTTGGGTCTCATGCCGAACAGCAGTCCTCCAATAATCGCACCTACTCCTGAGAAAGTGACTGCAAGTCCATAAATATAGGGCTCCCAGCCATGATGCACTTTAAAAAGCCAAGGTACAAGAATACTTGTAATACCGGCATAACAAATGTTGATGAATGAAAAAGCCAAAATCGTAATCCACAACCAAGGCTGACTCCGCAATACCGCGATCCCCTCCATGAAATCCTGTTTCCAATTCGGAGAAGATTCCAAGGGCTGTGCAATAGATGATGTAGGGGGCTTAGCTATTTCAGAATTTGATTTGTTTAGTAGTACTTTTCGTAAATAAATCAGACAGACTAGGGACATTAAGTAAGTAAAAGCATCCATCCCAAATCCTACACCTGCCGATAAATGAGTAATCAATATCCCGCCAAGGGCAGGACCAATAAGGCGTACGGTCTGAGTAGTCATTTGAGTTAGCGCATTAGCGGCAACACGAATATTTGGCGTGAAGATTGTTGCACGGACTGCTGCATAAGCAGGTTGAAACAGACCATCAAGCAAACCATAAAAGCCTACCAATACAAGTAGAAGCGGGATTGTCAAAACCCCGATCAAAGAAAGAGCGGCAGTTGCCAGCATGATTAAGAACCGAGCAATATCAGCCAGCATCATAATCTTTACACGGTCATAGCGGTCTACGATATGGCCAGAGATAGGAAGCATTATTATATTTGGCAGCATGTAGACGGCCATTACGATGCCCATAATCGTTGTAGATCCAGTTAAGGAATAGACTAAGACAGGTAAAATAACCATCGTAACTGAACTTCCTAGAAATGAAATCAAGTGACCTAGCCATAGAAAAGGGAAAGCACGTGATTCGGCAAATGGAGCAGCGAATCCCCGGAATGGGTTACGGCTTTTAGATTCAGTAGTATTTGCAGAGATCATGAATAGGTATTGCCTCCTATGTATTCATCCTTGATTGGTGGGGTCAAGTATATTTTAACTTGGCATTTTGTGTAAATAAGAAGAAGGGTCTTGATCATTCCTTTTCTTATAATTGCTTTAGTGGCATAGCGTAGTGCAATGGTTTAAGATAAATGAATAGAACATATATAATAGCCGGATACACAAGCTTTACAGTTACAGTATGGAAAAGGGGGAAGTTCATGTTCCGAAGAGACTATATTGTCCGGATGATCGAAGATATGACGGCGATGGTTGCAAAGGTTCTAACGCTGAAGCAGGAGCGGAAGACAACGGAAGCCTTATGGGAAATTGATGAGCTGTTGAACCGACATTTTCCACTGAACTCACGTCTTTTAAACTCACTATCTGTAGAAGATATCATAGATATGTTCCGTTTTAACGGGGTGTTGGAGTCAGATAAGCTTCAAGGTGTTGCCAAACTGCTTAAGGAAGAGGGCAGCATTTATGCTGCTAGCGGTGATCATGATGCAGCGCTATTCAGAAGCATGAGGGCACTGCATTTATACTTGTACGCAGATTTGCAGGGCGCTGATCGAGAACTGCTGCAGATGACAGCTGATATCGATGAACTCCTGGAGGAAGTCAAAGCATATCGTCTCCCGGCCAAGACGGAACGGCTGCTGCTAGTTTATATGGAGTCGATCGGGCATTACAGCAGAGCGGAGGACAGTCTGTACCGACTATGGGAGCAGGGGGAGAATGTCTCGCTGGAAGGCGATCAATTGTACAGACGTCTGCTGCTTAAATCACCGGAAGAATTGGAACAAGGCTCGCTTCCTATACTTGAAGTGGAACAAGGATGGAAAGAGTGGAACCGGATCACAGAAGTTCGGAGGGAGTCGGAAGCCTAGTGAATACACCTTTATTTATTATCGATGCCTTTGCAGGAAAAGCTTATTCAGGAAACCCGGCGGCAGTATGCTTGCTGAAGCATCCAGTTGATGAGGTATTCATGCTGAAGACAGCAGCAGAAATGAATTTGTCAGAGACGGCCTTTCTCTGGCCAGAGAATGATGGATATCGCCTGCGTTGGTTCACGCCCAAGACTGAGGTTAATTTATGTGGTCATGCTACTCTAGCTAGTGCACATGTATTGTGGGGAGCGGGATTGCTGGACCCCGATGTGGAGGCTAGATTCTATACACGCAGCGGGTTGCTTAGAGCTTCTCGTGCAGGTGATCTGATCTCACTGTACTTTCCGCCTTATGAGCTTAAGTCTTCTCCTACAATTCCAGGTCTTACAGAAGCACTTGGTATTACAGAGGAAAATATAGTGGAAACTATGTTATATGCTGACAATGTGCTTGTGCGACTCGATCAGGAATCCCTAGTTCGCGAACTTAGCCCCGACTTCGGGGCTTTATCCCGACTTGAAGGGAGAGCCTTCGCGGTAACTGCAGTTAGCTCCACGGAAGGCATAGATTGTGTGTCACGGTTCTTTGCACCGAAGATGGGGGTAAATGAGGATCCGGTCACAGGCTCAGCGCATACTGCGCTGGCACCTTTTTGGGCTACTCGACTCAACCGTACGCAGTTGACCGCCTATCAGGCTTCCGAACGGGGAGGTTTGCTTCAACTTGAGGTAAGCAAAGATCAGATTAAGATGTCTGGCCGTGCAATAACTATCGTTAGTGGAGAGCTGCATGTGAAGCCCTGCTAGGATAACTCTTGTAGAGCCGTGATATAATGAAACGATGATGGTTAGGAGACATAGATTCTCCATTTTTAATCCCGAAAGTGAGATGTGCGTTGTGGAATCTTTAACAGCTCTTATTGAACAACTGATAAGTGACCGTACTTTGATTATGGCAACCCTAAGTCAAGTACGTTATAAAGGGGAGACTTGTACGAAAGTACAGGTTAAACCTATTGAACTAAAGGGTAAGCTGCATTATCAGTTTGCATCTTATATTGGTACAAAGGTTGAACATCGTAACGTACCGGCTGAATTAGCGGCGGAGGAAATGACTCTTCTATTTAGAGAGACATTCCGCCAAGGTCTGCTATGTACAGTAGAAGCGGATTATCAGGTACTGATTAGCAAGAAATTTAAAGTATCGATCCTTACCAAGTCTCCCACTAAAAAAGAAGAGCCGGATCTAGCGCATAATCGCCGTAAGCGTTATGTGCTGGAAGATGGGGACCCTGTACCCTTTCTCGTGGAGCTCGGCATTATGAATAGAGAAGGTAAAGTGCTTGCTAAACGATATGATAAGTTTCGGCAGATCAACCGATTCTTGGAGATGGTCGAGGATGTACTTACCGATCTTCCAACTGGGCGACCATTGACGATCGTTGATTTTGGCTGTGGTAAATCGTATTTGACCTTTGCGCTTTATCACTATCTGACCGTTCGCAAGAAGCGGGATCTCAATATTATAGGACTAGATTTGAAAGCTGATGTCATTGAGCATTGCAACGAGCTTGCTGCGAAGATCGGTTACGATCACTTGAAGTTCCTTGTGGGTGACATTGCCGAGTACAATGAGCTGGATCAGGTAGATATGGTTATAACGCTTCATGCTTGTGACACTGCTACAGATGCTGCACTCGAAAAAGCAGTACGCTGGGGGGCCTCCGTCATCCTGTCTGTCCCTTGCTGCCAGCACGAATTATTCGCACAGATTGAGAATGAAGTAATGAGTCCTATGTTGTCGCATGGGATACTGAAGGAGCGTTTCTCCGCCTTGGCTACGGATGCCATCCGTGCCAAATTACTCGATATGATGGGCTATAGCAGCCAGCTGCTGGAATTCATCGACCTGGAGAATACACCTAAGAACATTTTGATCCGCGCCGTTAAGAGCTCAGGCGGTGATAACTCCGTCAAATGGCGTGAATATACCGCATTCCGTGACTTTATAGGGGCGAAGCCTTATCTTGAGCGCGTATGCGCTGACCTGCTTCCGGGTGAAAGTTCGGTGGAGGGGTAACACGACATTTTAGGAGCGGTAAATTGGTTTAGTTGTATTTTATGCAGCTAGATAAGCTCTGAAGGTGCTTTACTATGAATTAGTTGCACTCTGTACACTTAAAAACGGATAATTGTCCTCATCTGGCAGGATTCTCGAAAAATAGTTGTATATTATGCAATTAAACTAGGAAGCCGTAGCGAATATCAGAGGTCAGTTGTATTTTTTGCAACTTAATAGTTTTTTTAATGAGAATTGGAATCGTAAAAGATAGTGGGCTGTTAAGGCGAGGTAATTTAGTTGTATTTTGTGCAACAGAATATGCTTTGAAGCTACTTTTTAAGGATTTAATTGCACTTTGTACACTCTAAAACGAATAATACTCCGTATTTGGCGGTATTTTCGCGAAACGGTTGCACATAATACAATTAAAATGAAACTAGGCAGCGAATTAAACAGATCTATTGTACTTTTTACAACTAAATAGCTCATGTTGAGCATTAGGGCGGTGCAGCTCCTTCGTGGAGAGGTATCGTCCTTTTTGTATTCTAGTTTTGCAAAGGGGAAATGTGGAAAGGATAAAGATAACTTAACGATTACAGGGGTATCTATATGTGGAACGTTAACAAAGCGCGGAGTCTGGATTCATTAATCATATATTTTAGTGCAGCCTTAGTAATCGCAGCCGGAGTAGGAGCTTGTTTGCTGCGGGGATTTTTTTTTACGGAGGAGATGTATCCCTTTCTGGTCCTATGGTTTGTGATGTGCTCTGCGATTTTGCTTTATTTGTACATTGGAGTGGGGAAGTGGAGAGGCAGCGTGTGGGGAATAAGTGGGGTACCCATAGTTGTGAGAATAATTCTGATCGTACCTTTGCTAGTTCTATCACTCTATCTGATTCATTGGCTAGGAGAACCTCTTTCGGCACAGGGAACAATGAATGAAATGTTACGTTGGGGCTTGTATGCCAGCTTTGCATTTTTGGTTTGTTTTTGCGCGTTGAATCGGGTGGGGCGTCAGCTTATCATTGCGTCTTGGTTCATTTTGGGTATGTTCTTAAGCATGAGTGCTCTGCTGGCAGTGTGCGGGGTGGTAGAGTTACCTTTTGCTGTAGCCTATAGTAATTCATCGGAAGTAAGCATCACAGGTGCCAGATTAGCAGGGGTGATGGAATATCCTAATGCTTTTGGAGCTGTGATGGCTATCTTTCTACTGGAGCGGCTGTTTGCTGCCGCTGCTTATTATGTAACTCCGCAGAAGAGTGCGAAGAAGCGGGTAGCAGGAGAGCGGGGGATTGGGCGAGAGTGTGAACAGACAGGGATAGAGTATGCTGGGGGAGGACTACGGAGTAACGAGACAGGTTCAAAGTGCGTAGAGGTGGAACATGGGAGTGGAATGAAATGGTCAAAGTGTGACACGGTGAGCATTAACGTAGGGGATGGATGCGTAGGCGTGGAGCAGCGAGAAACGGGAAGCACGGCCGCCGCGCTGCTGCGCTTGCTGCCGCTGTTCCCGTACGCCGCCGCGCTGCTCCTCAGCGAGTCGCGCGGCGCGTGGCTGACGGCGGCTTGCGCCTGCGCCGCCGTCTTGCTCTGGAAGCGGCAGCTCATCGCGCCGCTTCTTGCCGCTGGCGCCGCGCCTGTGGTCGCCGCGGCGCTGCTCTACCGCCAATTGGCCCGTGCCGGGTTGGCGGTAGAGCCTTTGCCCGGCCTGCTGTTGCTGGCCGGGCTTTGGGCCGGCGCGCTGCTAGCCGGCCTATGGCTGTGCCGCCGCCAGCGCAGTGCGGCGGGCAGTGCCCGAGCCGCCATGCTGGCATTGGCGGCGGCAGGTTGGACGGCGGCGGGCACCGCCGTCCTCTTGCACGTGCGCGAGCGGATCACCGGTCCGTCATCGACGGTATCCGCGCGTAGTCTGTTCTACCGCGACGCCTGGCGGCTGGCGGCAGAGGCACCTTGGCTGGGGCGCGGGGGCGAGACTTGGCGTAGCTCATACCTCGCCGCCCAGTCTCGCCCCTATGTAGGCAGCCAGGTGCATAGCGGTTATCTCGACATCCTGTTGAACCTAGGATTTGTCGGCCTTGCAGCCATACTGCTTATGCTGCTAGCAGCAGGCTGGCTGCTGGCTAAGAGCGTGCCGCGGCTGCTGCCGCCATTTTTGGTTATCGTTTTACACAGCGCAGTCGATTTTGACTGGAGCTACGGATTAATCTGGCTGCTGCTTTTTTGGCTGCCAGCACTTGCGCTAGCTGAATATAAGCAGGAATATCAATCAGCGACAACCCGCTTTATAACCAAAAGTTCACTCATAACTCATTCCGCATCCGCGACCCTGCCGCCAGCTCACTCGCCTTCCGCGAACTTGCAGACCATGCATTCTACGTCCGTGAATATGCAGACCATGGATTCCGCATTCGCGAACCGGCTTAATTCCGTCTACCCATATTTTCGCGGGCTACTCATTACTGTAGCCGGTTCCTTTTGTCTCGTGCTATTCGTGTTGTCCTTTCAGGCCGCCCAAGGAGAGAGGTACTACCGGCAAGCAGTTCAGACGGTTGATTCCTTGGAGAAGGTTAGTTTGCTGCAACAATCACTAGCGTGGAATCCTCGGTCTTCTAGAACAGCTATAGTATTATCTAGGCTGCTTACGGGCGAAAAGAGCGTGAGAATACTCTGGCATAGCTTGCAATACTCCCCAGAGAATCCAGGTTTGAGCTGGGAAATGGCTGGACGATGGATGTACAGTGATGATCAGGTAGCCGCACTATATTGGGTACGCCGAAGTCTTCGACTAGATAAATACAACAATGCGAAGTGGGTTAAAGGGATTGAAGGCATGCTTATGATGGGCCGGAAAAAGTTAGCGGAAGGGAATCGAACGGAAGCTATGAACTGTATTGCCTCGGGGAATGAGCTTTTGCGGCAGTATAGAGTGTTGGCGGAATTCGAGGCTAGCAAAGGGGAGCAGCATAATGATCGAAAATTCCATATGACAGAACAAGCCGACGACCTTAGTCGGCGGCTTAGTGTATTAGCTTCAAGATTTTAACTGACGCGAGATGATCCAGGAATACAGAACAGGGACAATAATAGCAAGCACAAGTGCTGCAATAATAAGGGCCTGAGACAAGACTCCGCTCAAGAAGGCTCCCCCAAAAATAAGCAACCCACCGACCATCCACATTCTCCCGGAAAGGCGATGTGTTTTTCGCCACACCTCTGGGCTGGAGAGTGTCCATGCTGTACGAACACCGAATAAATAATTATCTTTTACCTGTGGCATGTAGTTGCCGAGCGCAATAAACATCACTCCGACAGCTCCTATAGCAATTTTGCCCACATTAATATCTTTACCCAGACCGTAAGTAACCGTGAGCACGAGCATTAGATTAAAAAGCACACCAATAGCAAGTCTGCTCATGGCATAGGCATTTTCGAACTTCTTGTAATTTTCCCGTTTAGGATCGATGCTGCGGGTGAACTGCATGATCAGCGGAAGCACAATGCCTAAAATACCCCACAAGGGAATAGCTATACTTTTATCCCAGTACCGGTTGACCTTACCCGTAATTCCCCACTGCGCGGGCAGCTCCTGTGGGAGCTTGCCGTAATTGATTAAAGCGTAAGACAGTGAAGCTAAACCTAAGATTACGATCAGTGTATCTTGCCATCTCCATTTAAAATCCTTCATCGTCAATCAGCCTCCTTCTCAGAATCAGTATTCTGACGACTTTGCTTTCCCGTACCTGTTAGCTCAAGCATCCAGCCAAGAACCTCCTCGAGAACCGTCGTATTTAATGAATACATAATGAATTGACCTTTTCTTTCATCCTGTACGAGATCGGCATGCTTCAGTGCATTCAGATGGTGAGAAATGCTTGGCTTAGACATGTTGAAAAAATCGGCAATTTCACCTGCGGTTCGGTCTTTCTCCTTTAGTAACCGAATGATTTGGCGACGGGTTGGGTCAGCTAGTGCTTTGAAAGATTCATTCATGTTCCACCCAGCCTTTCGACATTTAGGTAATTATCTAAATATATAATAACCACTTATTATATGATGTGTCAATGTGTATTCGCCTCCTTATAACTGCAAACAAAAGTGTCATCGAATCTTTGAAATTATCGGCGTTTGAGCCTCTGTCCATGCTAATACTAACTGTGGGCATGTAGTCGATAAATAGATCGAATCAAACAAGAGGTGGAGTGGACACATGATGCTGGATGTACCGCTTATTAACAAGGTAATGTTTTTTCTTGAAATTCTAATAATTGTTAGCTCTTAGATTTTAGCTGAAAAGGTGTCCATTTCCATCTTCATTGGTGGAAGTGCACACCTTTTTGGGTTATACGTGTTGTTCCAACTCTTTTTAAGAGAGGATCGAAATAGGGTGACGGCCTTGCCGCTGTAAGTAGATGTGATAAGGTTGCTTGTGCTAGAATAGGCTAAGAGAAACTGGAAAATAGAGCAGAGCGGCAGAGCTTTTGAAAATATAAGAAAGCATAAGTTTAGCATCAATACTTTATATTCTTATATTTCTCGTTTAAACGCTTAGCGTCTTAATATAGATGCCGAAGATGTTTACGCTTGATACATAGCCATATTCTGCGGAAAAGGGAGGAGGAGTACGGTTGCATTTTATTTCTGATCTGATCTCGACATTGTTTGAATGGATTCAGAGTCTTGGGTATTTTGGGATTATGATCGGACTTATGATTGAAGTCATTCCGAGTGAAATTGTACTGGCTTTCGGTGGTTTTTTAGTATGGAGTGGAGATATTAACTTTTTTGGTGCCGTTTTATTCGGCACGATTGGCGGAGTCATCGCACAGATTTTTGTATATTGGATTGGTCGTTATGGTGGCAGACCTGTTCTGGAGAAATACGGGAAATATATTTTTATTCAAAAGAAGCATATTGACCATTCAGAAGAGTGGTTCAATAAATACGGGACTGGCGTAATCTTTACAGCACGTTTTATTCCCGTTGTTCGCCATGCCATTTCCGTTCCAGCCGGGATATCGAAAATGCCTTTAGGTAAGTTCACTTTGCTGACTACGCTTGCTGTTATTCCATGGAGTGCGTTATTTGTATATTTGGGTATGACCTTAGGGAATAAGTGGGAAGATATTGACAAAGTAGCAGCTAAGTATACCAACGAAATTATACTTGTAGCGATCGCTCTGATCATCATTTACTTTGTGTTTAAATGGTACAAATCCAAGAAAAAGGGGACTACAAAATGAAGCGGAATGTAGCTCATAAGTTTGGAAAAGGCCTAACACCGCGCCAATTCGTAGAAAGTATGACGAAGAATCAACAGGCTTTTGAATCCTGGTATGAGAAGTTTAATTGGGAAGATGAGAGCGATAAGGAATATTTCGAAAGTCTGAACCATCGCGATGATTTGCGGGTACTTATTCTTGCAGCGGATTGGTGTGGAGACGTAGTTCGCAACGTTCCTGCTGTATTCCGTATTCTGGAGACCGCAGGAATGAAGACAGAGGTATTCATTTTGGAAGAGAACCCGGAGCTTATGGATGATTTCTTGACCATGGGTGGAAGATCTGTCCCTGTTGTGATTTTTGCGGACACCGGCGGATATGTGCTCGGACATTGGGGTCCTAGACCAGAGCATGTGCAGAGTATTATGAGAGAGTTCAAACGTGACAATCCTGATCGTGAGGCCGCTGATTACGACAGCAAAATCGCAGAAGCACGTAAGGCCATGGGGCAAGCCTATGGGGAAGGAACGGAATATCAGACAGTTATCGCAAAAGAACTGCGTAGTCTGATTTCCGGATTCTAGACCGATGTTAAATATACGTTCATTTAATCTAGGTCCGCTTCAGACGAATGCCTATTTGCTGACAGGTGCGGATCCTACGAAGGGTATCATTATAGATCCCGGTATGAATCCAGCTGCATTAGTGCGGAGTATCGAAGGGATGGAAATCGAAGCTATTTTGTTGACACATGCGCATTTTGACCATATGGGCGGTGTAGACGAAATTCGTAAAGCTAAGAAATGCCCTGTTTATTTACATCCACTTGAAAGTGAATGGCTAAGCAGCCCCAAGCTGAACGGTTCACTAATGTGGCCGGAAGTGTCATCTCCTTTAACTACAGATCCTGCGGAATATGATCTGGCAGAAGGACAAGTTCTGCAGTTCATCGGACACACCTTCCGTGTGTACCATACACCTGGTCACTCTCCAGGCAGTGTAAGTTTCCTTTGTGGAAATGATCTGTTCTCCGGTGATGTACTGTTTAAAATGGGGGTTGGACGCACAGATTTACCCGGTGGTCGGGAACGAGATCTGTTCGATTCTATTCGCGGCAAGCTATACAAAATGGATGATGAAGTGAAGGTTTATCCAGGGCATGGCCCACGGACAACTATTGGCTTTGAAAAGATTCGCAACCCTTATGTTCCTCAATAGACGTTGGTTCTAGTAGAACCGACAAAAACCGAGGAAGTTATGATAGACAAAAGACTACAAAAGGACTACAATGAGGTTAATTAAATGTAACATTTACCTCGCGAAGCACGCAGACTGCGGAATTAATCCCGGTTTGCGTTCTTTTTTTTGTCTTCATATAGGCTTAAAAGCATGGAGGGAAGTAGAATGGAGAAGAATATATACTACCCGTTGGACTGCGGTTGGTATGATTCCATAGTTAATTATGGTGAATCCTTGCTCCAAGAGGGCAGTGTGGATTACATGGAAGTACAAGTGAATTCAAGGGGCGAGTGCAGAAGTGCGTCGCTTTTTTGGCGTTTTCCGGCAAGGGATGGGATCATTCAGCCCTGGCGGCGCAAGTTGTGGGATCTCAAAAAATAATTATTAAGCAAAGTGAACGATTCACAATACATATTCGTACTACAAATATAGGAACGAAATCTTGAATGGAGGGGCAGATGAGCGATCAGTCGCTGGAGAGAATCAGACGGGCACAGCAGGGAGATACTTCAGCACTGTCTTCACTGCTGCAAGAACACTATACTTTTTTATTTAAATATTTAATCAAGGTGACTATGGACCCGTTGCTGGCAGAGGATCTTGTACAGGACACTATGGTCAGATGTATGGAAAAAATCAACACCTATAACGGAACCTCTTCGTTTTCCTCATGGTTAATCACAATAGCTACCAGAATATTCATTGATCGAAAGCGACGCTGGAAGCGTGAGGCGGAGTGGAAGCAGCGCGAGCAACAGGAACAGGGGATACGTTCGATTCGGTGGCGGTTTGAGAGCAGGGGGGAGGAATGGAGTGGAGTGCTGGATGCCCTCTCCAGATTGCCTTCTGCACAAAGGGTAGCTGTGTTACTGAAGCATTATTATGGCTATAGCTACGATGAAATCGGTGAAATCATGCGAATTCCTTCAGGCACAGTCAAGTCGCGTGTATCGCTTGGTCTTAACCAACTACGAAAGGAGCTGAATGAGGATGGAGAAGGATAAAGATAAGGAGCCTGAGTTGTATTTGCATAAGCTTGCAGATGAGCTTGACCGGTTAGATGCACAATATAATGACATCACACCACCTTCATTACAGGAACTGGAGAGGTTAATGGTTGATGCCTCTGT
The DNA here is from genome assembly GCF_000758585.1 of Paenibacillus sp. FSL R5-0345. Lineage (NCBI taxonomy): Bacteria > Bacillati > Bacillota > Bacilli > Caryophanales > Paenibacillaceae > Paenibacillus > Paenibacillus sp. FSL R5-0345. The sequence continues at coordinate 5,862,159 of NZ_CP009281.1, read as the reverse complement.
GCATAGAAAGAGCATGGAACGTAAAGAGCTGCTGCTATTCTGGGGGATATCGTTGATTCTGATCAGCGTATTTCTATCCATTCTCGGTTCTGCTCCGATGATCTACTGGATTATTCAAGCGATCATTCCTATTGCGGGACTCAGTGCTCTAGGGATAGCGAGGATCAGGAGGAATAGAGAAGGTGCACAAGAATGAATGAACTGCAAGATGTACCTCTATGGTTATGGTTACTGATAGCTGTTCTTTTAATGCTGCAAGGCACGTTTTTGTTCCGGGACGCAAGACGACGCGGAAGAAAAGCTTGGTTCTGGGGACTATGGGCTATTACTACAGTACCGTCTCCCGCTCTGGTCTATTTACTTGTTGTCATTCTACCGGAAAGACGTAGGAGGAAGAAATTATAAGAATCTAGAATATGAGCTCGTTCCTTTCATAACACTAAAGGAGTGGTACTTCATGGAAGATGTAAATTGGGGTTTAATTATGCCGTTGATCATTTTACAGGCTTTACTGGCAATTATCGGTTTGATTTCATTAGCCAAAGCCGATAGCGTGCGTGGCCCAAAATGGATGTGGATCATCATTATTATTTTTGGAAATATGCTAGGCAGCATAGCTTACTTTACGATAGGAAGGAAAGATGTCTAATGTCACTCCTTCAAGTTACAAATTTACGCAAAAGCTTTGGGGCGTTTATTTCCGTAAAGGATATAAGCTTTGAGATTGAAAAAGGACGGTGTGTAGCTTTGCTGGGGCCTAATGGTGCTGGAAAGACGACCACACTACGTATGCTGGCTGGACTTTTAGAACCTACCTCTGGAATAATTTCTTTTGAGGGGAGCCGTCCTGGATCAGAATATCGCAAGGGATTAGGGTATGTTCCGCAGTCACCGGCCTTTTACGGGTGGATGACTGGACAGGAATATGTAGTATTTGCTGCAAAGCTTAGTGGGATGGGCACTAAAGAAGCGACAACCAGCGCATTAGAATCGCTTAAGCGTGTAGGCCTCAAAGACGATGCTCGTCGCAAGATTGGTGGCTATTCCGGTGGGATGAAGCAGCGGCTGGGTCTCGCACAGGCGCTTGTGCATCGCCCTCGACTTCTTTTGCTTGATGAGCCTGTATCTGCACTTGATCCGATTGGCCGCAGGGAAGTAATGGAATTGCTACGAGAAATACGTGAAGAGACAACGGTAGTCTTCTCCACACATGTGCTGCATGATGCAGAAGAGATTTGTGATGATATTATTTTAATGAATCATGGACTCATCGCTGAGCAGGGGTCTTTATCGCAGCTTCGTTCACAATACAGTCTTCCTGTTATTCGTTTACGTACCGAGAAGCACAAAGAAGCCATTCAGTGGCTGGAATCTCTTGCCTCCAAGCCATTTGTACTGGAGTCTCAGTTGTTCGGAGATCATGCCGTCTTTAATGTGAACGATGTAGAAATGGCTCGCCGGACGATTTTGCACGAAGCGGCGCAGCTCGAAGTTCCATTGCTGCAATTTGAAGCAGGTTCTTCCACATTAGAGGATTTATTTATGAAGGTGGTGGGCGTATGAGCAGCACATGGATCCTTTATCGAAAAGAAATGCTCGAGATGGCTCGTAATTATAAGCTAATCTGGATACCTGTCGTGTTCATCATCTTAGGTATTATGCAGCCCTTAAGTACTTATTATTTGCCAGAAATATTAAAAGCCTCAGGTGATGTGCCCCCGGGTCTTTTGGAGGGTTATGAAATACCGAGTGCCGCAATTGTGATGGCGCAAGCTCTAGGACAGTATGGAACGATTGGGATGCTCGTGTTGGCGCTTGGCTCTATGAACACTTTAGCGGGTGAGCGATATAGCGGAACTATGGAGTTAATTCTAGTAAGACCCGTTTCTCCGGCAGCAATTGTGTTCGCTAAATGGGCAGCCCAATTGACCTTGCTTGTTGTTGCTCTTGGACTGGGTGCAGCGGGTGCTGGATACTACACGGAACAGCTAATTGGCTCACTATCATGGGGCAATGTTATCGTAGCTTCTGGAGTGTATGGTTTGTGGCTATTATGTGTTGTCTCGACTACTTTGTTGTTTAGTGCCTTTTTAAGACCTCCAGTAGCCGCATTTCTAGCATTGGCGTTAATGGCTGGATTTTCACTAGGTTTAAGTTTATTGCCTACATGGTTTGACTGGACACCCGCCGGGCTTTCCGGACTGTCAGCAGGAATTCTAACAGATGGAGAAGGTTTTAGAGCAGGTCCATATCTGTCTGCCAGTATATTGATCATGATATGCCTTGCTGTGGCCTCATTTTTGACAAGGAAGAACAACTTTCCCGACTGATTATTAAGCTGTGGGGTATCGAATATAGTATATTTTAAAATATAAGAAAGTATAAGTTTCACACTATACATTATCCTTCTATTTCTCGCATAAACGCATATCGTCCTTAGGGGACGCCGAAGGTGTTATTGCTTGGTAGAATTTTCAGGATCACCCGGACTGCTGCTAGACAGTTCTATCTTTTTTTAGTAGACTGTTGAAACAAGCAAAATCATGATAGATTTTGGGGTCAGGAGGTAGGGCGATGCTGCGTTTAGGAGAAAAGATTGTCATTGTTGCGGACGCTTTTGAGCAGAGTCTTCCTATCGGGGAATACGGCTACCTAATTGCTTACGACCGCAATCCCGATAATGCGTTTGACTATGTTATACGTGTACCGGAAGCCAACAGGAACTTTTATGTTCCGGCTGAAGACATTGAGGCGGAAGAACATTTATTAGTAGCTGAGGCTGAAAGAGCAACGCATGAAGCGTTAATTGATTATGCTTTGTCCACGTACAATGAGAAGCTGTTCCATCATTTGATGAACGGTGAAGATATGGATACAGAAGAGACGGAAACAACGTCAACTGAAAGCATGTCCCAAGCAGATTTCATTAAACAAGTGAATCTTAGAGCTTGGATTTAAGGAAGGCCGGCGCAAGCCGGCTTTTTTGTTTTGATATAAGAAAGCACCATACTTTATGTCCTATATTTCTCCCTTAAACGCTTAGCATCCTTATATGGACCCCGAAGGCGTTTTTACTTGTGTCATAAAGAGAATTCCCCCTCATCATACCCCCCTGAATGGACACATCACTTTCAAAAACTTTTTTAATTCCTACTTTATAATTTTCGAACGCTCATTTTTATTTTTTCGGGGTACAACCAACTGCCAATTTTATGTATCTAAATTATTGAGAGCCGAATACGAGAATGCAGATCTGCGGTATAGGCGCTTTAACCTATATAAAGGAGAACCTCTAGTGAAGATGATAACCGCTGTTCAAAAAGCGAGAAAAGGCGATAAGGAAGCTTTTATTCAGCTGTGCCGGCAGATTGAACCTGAAATGTATGGCATGGCCCGATCTATTTTGGGCAGGGATCAGGATTGCGCAGATGCCATGCAGGAAGCCACATTAAAGGCTTATCGGTCTATCCAAGGCTTACGACAGCCGGAGTTTTTCAAGACATGGATGATTCGAATTCTTATAAATGAGTGTCACAAGCTTCAGCGCAAACAGACAAATATCGTGGGAGTTGGAGATACCATTACGGCTCTGGAATGCCATTCCTCCGATGCAGAATACGAAAAAATCGAGTTGCGAGAAGCAGTGGAGCGGCTAGATACTCCGCTGCAGACTGTGATTTCGATGCATTATTTTCAGGATATGCCTATTCGGCAGATTGCAGATCTTCTGAATATTTCCGAAACGGCAGTTAAATCGCGTCTCTATAGGGCAAGAAAAAGCTTATTGAATGGATTCTAATGATATTTAGAAGGGAAGAAACACATGAAGAAGAGAACATCGGAACAGCTTGAGTTGCTTTTGAAAAATATGAATCTTCTCCCGGCAAATGAGCTACCGACTGTGATTCGCCAACGCCAAGAGGAAACGTATGCGATGTTGGATGAAATAACGAAGCCTATGTACAAATTTAATATTTTGAAGCGGACAGCGATTGGATTTGGGGTAGCTCTAGTTTTAGGAGTTATCGTGCTTGGAAGCGGCTTTGCTTCTCCTGCTCTCGCTAGGTCGCTCGAACGTATCCCCTTAGTAAATAGTATTTTTGAGTTTGCTGGTGATATGGGGCTTCAAGCAGCGAGTCGCCAAGGCTTAACGACCTCAATTAATAAAAGCGACGAAGTTCAAGGTGTTACTATCCGTGCTAGTGAAGTTATATATGATGGTACACGGCTTTCTGTAGCGCTGACACGTGAAGGTGAAGAGGGAGCATTCACTGAATCTGTTCAGGATCTTCGGGTATTCATTGATGGACAACCTCTAAACGCTGGGGAAGAAATAGAGAATTCTTTTAAACACAATATTGGGATTATTATTTCTCCCGGGACTGATGAGCAATCGTTAATTTTGCAATTCTCAGAGAAATCCTATGATGAGGGGGGAACTACTTTACCGGATCAGTTCCAAATGACAGTGAAAGGCCGGCTGTCCGGAATGGAGGATGATTTTCAAATTGAAATCCCTGTAAAGAAGGATACGAGTCATAATATTGTTCAGCAGCCCGGAATCAGTCGAACCTATAATCATGTAACGACCATTATCGAAAAGATTACTCAGACTCCGGCAACCACACAAATACAAATGAGTACTCAAGCCGTGGGTGATATTCCTGATACTTACCTAACAGATACAAACAACCTGGCAATCCATTATGAATTCTACGATGATAAAGGCAACTTGTTGAAATATGTGAATGGTAGCAATGGTTGGTCAGATTCGAAGAAGGTAGATGATGCAATCCATTATAGTCTTAAAGAGGATATTAATATTGTGCCGTTGCCAAGGGATGTAAAAGCACTAACTGTCAAACCATATCTCTACAAATATATTGGTGAGGGAAGCGATAAACGAAATTTACTGGACAGTAACGGTTACCCGGCAATCGAATATATTCTACAGCTGGAAATGACAATCCCTATACGATAATGAATGAAACGCTCCTTTAAAAAGTGTTGGAATCCCCTTCACTTGGATAAAGGAGCGTTTGTTTTACAGCCCATCATTGAATTGTCCAAGTTTCTACAATATAATTAAAAACGTTATCCGGGCGCTTTAGCCCTTTAAACAGGAGGGATTTAACTTATGAGCATTACCGTTAAAGATGTGCAGCATGTGGCCAAGCTGGCTCGTCTGCAATTGAGCCCGGAAGAAGAGGCAACCTTTACAGAACAAATGAATGCTATTTTACAATATGCTGAGAAGTTGAATGAGCTAGATACGGAGAATGTGAAGCCGACCACGCATGTACTGCAGGTCAGTAATGTGATGCGGGATGATGTTGTGAAGGAAAGCTTAACGCAAGAGGAAGCACTTCTTAACGCGCCGGATGATGAAGACGGACATTTCAAGGTTCCAGCTGTTTTGGAATAACTACATAATTAGAAAGGGGGAAGAATCTTGAGCCTGTTTCAAAATCGATTGCCAGAAGTACATCGTATGTTGACTGCTAAAGAAGTATCAGTCAGTGAACTGACTGAAGAATCGCTAGCAATTATCTCTGAACGGGATAAGAAAGTAAATGCATTTTTGACCTTGAACGAGGAGGGCGCTCGTAGCACTGCACGCGCTTTGGACGACAAACTGGCATCTGGAGCAGCACGTGGGCTGCTGTTTGGTCTTCCTGCCGGAATCAAGGACAATATTGTAACTAAAGGATTGCGCACGACTTGTGCCAGCCAATTTTTGAATAATTTTCAGCCGATTTATAACGCAACTGTAGCATCTAAACTGCAACAGGCAGATGCTGTAACGATCGGTAAATTGAATATGGATGAATTCGCGATGGGCGGATCTAACGAGAACTCCAGCTTTGGACCTGTGCGTAACCCTTGGGATCTTGAACGTGTTCCTGGAGGTTCTAGTGGTGGATCTGCTGCAGCTGTAGCTGCAGGTGAAGTGTTCTTCTCACTAGGTTCGGATACTGGGGGTTCCATCCGTCAGCCTGCTTCTTATTGCGGTGTCGTAGGTCTCAAACCTACATACGGTCTTGTATCGCGTTACGGACTGGTGGCTTTTGCCTCCTCTCTTGATCAGATTGGCCCGCTTACACGTAATGTAGAAGATTCTGCATATGTGCTTCAAGCTATTGCTGGTTATGATGCACAGGACTCTACTTCAGCTAAGGTAGAAATTCCTGATTATTTGAGTTCACTGACTGGTGATGTTTCCGGTCTTCGTATTGCTGTACCTAAGGAATACTTGGGAGCTGGTGTCGATGCTTCTGTTCGTGAGACGGTCTTGTCCGCGCTTAAGGTGCTGGAAGGAATGGGTGCTGTCTGGGAGGAAGTTTCATTACCACATACGGAATACGCAGTAGCGGCTTATTATTTGCTATCTTCCTCGGAAGCTTCATCTAACCTTGCACGGTTTGACGGTGTGCGTTATGGCGTACGTGTAGATGAAGGTGGAGGATTGCTCGATCTGTACCAAAACTCCCGCAGTCGCGGCTTTGGTCCTGAGGTGAAACGTCGTATTATGCTAGGGACTTATGCGCTGAGCTCCGGGTATTATGATGCTTATTATTTAAAAGCACAAAAAGTGCGTACTCTGATTAAACAGGATTTTGATGACATCTTTAAAAAATATGATGTGGTTATCGGCCCAACAGCGCCTACGACAGCATTCAAATTAGGTTCACAGACTGAAGATCCGCTGACCATGTATCTGAACGATATTCTCACGATTCCTGTGAGCTTGGCAGGCATTCCTGCCGTTAGCGTTCCATGCGGCTTTGCAGAAGGTATGCCGGTTGGTCTACAAATTATTGGTAAAGAATTTGACGAGAGCACGATTCTGCGTGTTGCTCATGCTTTTGAACAAAATACAGATCATCACAAGCAGCGTCCACAGCTGTAGTAAAGGAGGGAATGGAATTACTTATGTCTAAATACGAAACGGTCATCGGCTTAGAGGTTCACGTAGAGCTTCATACCAACTCCAAAATCTTTTGCGGATGCTCCACTGAATTTGGAGCCCCGCCTAACACGCATACCTGTCCCGTCTGCCTGGGTCACCCCGGCGTATTGCCAGTACTCAACAAACAAGCGGTAAATTACGCTATGAAAGCAGCGATGGCGCTGAATTGCACCATCGGTGATGTTAGTAAATTCGACCGTAAGAACTATTTTTACCCGGATTCTCCGAAAGCCTATCAGATTTCGCAGTTCGATCAGCCTATCGGTTTGAACGGCTGGATCGACATTGAAGTGAATGGAGAAACAAAACGGATTGGTATTACTCGACTTCATTTGGAAGAGGATGCAGGTAAGCTGACACACGTAGATGGTGGGTTTGCGTCTCTTGTCGATTTTAACCGGGTGGGAACACCGCTTATCGAAATCGTATCCGAGCCAGACTTACGCTCCCCAGAAGAAGCCCGTGCTTATCTGGAGAAAATCCGTGCGATCATGCAGTATTGTGATGTGTCTGATGTAAAGATGGAAGAAGGCTCGATGCGCTGCGACGCGAACATCAGTCTACGCCCAGAAGGACAAGAGGAATTCGGCATTAGAGCAGAGCTTAAGAACATGAACTCCTTCCGTGGTGTGCTGCGTGGACTGGAGTATGAACAATATCGTCAGGCTGAGATCCTGGATGATGGTGGAGTAGTTGTGCAAGAGACTCGTCGCTGGGATGAAGCGCAAGGAAAAACTTTATCTATGCGTGGTAAAGAAGAAGCACACGATTATCGTTATTTCCCAGATCCGGATTTGATCGTACTGCATATTGACGATGCCTGGAAAGAATCCATTCGCTCGACGATCCCGGAACTGCCGGACGCAAGACAAGCTCGCTATAGTGAAGAACTGGGCCTTACAGCTTATGATGCTGGTGTGATTACGTCCTCTAAACCGTTAGCGGACTTTTTCGAAGGCTGCCTTGCTTATACGCAGGATGCCAAGGCTGTTGCAAACTGGATCATGGGTGATCTGCTGGCTTATTTGAATAGTAATAACCTGGAATTGTCTCAGGTCAAGATTACGCCGCAAGGGCTCGGGGAAATGATCGGCCTTATTGCAGGCGGAACCATCAGCAGTAAGATCGCTAAAACGGTATTTAAAGAAATGCTAGAGAGCGGTAAACTGCCTGCAGCAATCGTTGAGGAAAAGGGTCTGGTACAAATCAGCGATGAAGGTGCCATTAAAGGAATTGTGGAAGCTGTCGTAGCTGCTAACCCGCAATCTGTTGAGGATTATAAAGCAGGAAAACAGAAAGCCATTGGCTTCCTTGTAGGACAAGTAATGAAGGAAAGTAAAGGCAAGGCTAATCCAGGTCTAGCGAATAAACTTCTGATCGAGGTATTGGGCAACTAAGCCTTTATCAGAAATATAAGAAAGTATAAGTTTAACACTATACTTTATCCTTATATTTTACGAGAAACGCTTGCCGTCCATAAAAAGGACGCTGAGGAGTTTATATTCGGGGTAATATACTTATGTAATAAGCAAAGGGCTTGTCGGCAACGGCAGGCCTTTCGCGGCATATAAGGGGACTGGTAGGGATGAATACAATTATTAAGCTTAATCTGCAGGATGATAATACCGTTAATGAACTATGGAGCCTCCAGCACAAGGCCTACCGACTGGAAGCGGAGTTAATAGGGTTTCGTGAGATCCCCCCACTTATAGAGACGAGAGAGATGCTCAGCCACTCTAAAGAGGACTTTTATGGCTGCTTCGATGAAGAGGAAGAGCTGATGGGTGCGATTGCTATAGAGGAGGAATCCCCAGGCAAACTCACGATTACACGAATGATGGTAGGTCCGGACTTTTTTCGTAGAGGTATTGCTAGCAGACTCTTGGAATATGTATTCGAACATTTTTCAGGGATGGAGCAATTCATCGTATCTACGGGAAAACTAAACTTGCCTGCTGTTTCTTTGTACAGAAAGCATGGATTTGTGCCTACTGGGTCGCAGGAGGTTGCCCCCGGCGTGGAATTGATTGACTTTTACCGGAGTGGTTCACTTTGAAGAAGCGTATGCACAGACAAGTATTTACGAAAGGAGGAGTCCAGAATATGACGAATGACTCTGCAACGTTCGCGGCGCAGGAAGAGCAGGAGGGTTCTGTCGACCTAGAGACTACGGAGAATGAGATACAGAAGAAGATCATTCCTCCGCGTCCGAAACGGCGTCCCCGCAAACGCAAATTTATCGCTGGACTATTGGCAGCTCTCATCCCAGGAACAGGACATTTGTACTTTGGGCTTCTCCGCAAAGGAATAACCTTTATCTTCTTGATTCTATTGGATATTTCGGCGTTACTATATTTTTCATCCATTGGAATGCAGATTAATGTACCGTTACTTATTTTACTTGCACTAATTATTCCGGTGATATATTTCTACAATGTCTATGATGTGCTTCAATCAGCGGACAAGATTATTCGTTACCCTGAAGATCAAGAGCTTGATGATCCTGCGGCAACAGTAACTACATCTCCAAAGCGTCGCAGTATCGTCACTGAACCTGGCATATCCTTTGGATTTCTGCTTCTCTTAGGGGGAGCATTACTCATTCTGTTTCGCCAAAAGCCAGCTTGGCTGCAGTTCTTTATTGAGCATTACTCCGAAGTGACCGTAGCTGCCATTTTATTATGTGGTGGTCTATATATAGGAACGAGAGAGATTGTTAGAGGAATCGTTTGGCGCAAAAAAAATGAGCCTCATAACCGGCGTGTAGGAAGGTATACGGCATCGGTCTTGCTGATTGCTATTGCCATCCCGTTGTTTCTGGATTGGAGAGACGGAACCGATTATATGCTTCTGCTCTTGAAGTGGTGGCCAGTCATCCCAGTGTTATGGGGGATTGAGTTTTTGATCATGTATTTCTTCTCCGGTCGTTCAGGCTCAGTACAAAAGGGAACAAGAATCAGATTGGACTTACGCGGTCTTTTATCTGCTATAGTGCTTGCTGTTAGTGTGTTTATCGTTGCGGAACAAGAGCATTATTTATATCTCTGGAAAAATGTCAGTCTTAACTTTACTGCAGCAGCAGTGGACTATGGCGAGGCTAAGGGCAGCAAATTTCAGAAAGCTCCTATTATAGTTCCCGTCGAATTAAATACGGCCAAAATATCCATTGATGGTATTAATGGTGATGTTTTATTGCACCGTGCTCCAGTAGATAACATTCAAATTACTACTACAATCTGGGTAGATCAATTGGAGGGGCCGATGGCTGAAGCCATTTCGGAACAATCCTTTGTGGATGTTGTTGAAGGACCAACCATAAAAATCACTTCGAATAGTAAGGCGTATGGAGAATCCGGCAAACGTCAGCCGCGAATGGATCTAGACATTACCTTGCCGGAAGATCGTCGGTTTAACCTTGATGTTCGTACAATGAATGGCGGGATCACCCTGCAGAACATAGAAGCGATTGAAGATATTTCACTTGAAACAGGAAATGGAGAACTTATTCTTCATCGTGTCTTTGGTAATGTGAAGGGGAAAACATTGAATGGAGCTGTGCGTGCCAGATCTGTCCAGGGCAGTGTTGATTTATCGACGAGCGGTGGCAACATGAATGCTTGGAGCGTTACAGGGGCTTTGAAATTATCAACGGCAGTTGGCAATATCGGTGCAATCGGGAATGAAGCCGAGATTGATATTTCCAGCAAAAATGGTAATTTAGAGATTGATGGAGCCAGATCGAAGCTGCATGCAGAATCCCTGAATGGCATCATAGATGTTCGTTCACAGGAAGTCGGAGGAGACTGGGATATTTATAGCGCAGTTGGCGATATCCATTTGTATTTGCCGCTTTTAGGGAACTATAAGTTGAATGGCTCTAGTGGATATGGTGATATCACTTCGGATTTACCTAGCTTAACCATTGATAAGAAGAAGATATCTGGTGAAGTGGGCACAGGTGAATTCAAAGTTCAGGTTGAGGGAAACAGCAACTTAAATGTTAGAGGTTATTGAAAAAAGTAATTTTTCTTATATAATAATGAATATAATGTATCGACTCCGTTGACAAGATTAAAAACCCAGTCTTACAATTATAAGAAATATTTCTTTTATTTTTAAATTCAAAAGGCGGTGACAGTCATGGGGAGTGGCGTACAACATGCATTGGAACAATTAAAAACAACAGGTGTCCGTATAACGCCCCAGCGTCATGCGATTCTTACGTATTTAATGGAAGCAATGAATCATCCTACAGCTGACGATATATATCGGGCATTAGAGCCTAAATTTCCGAGCATGAGCGTAGCAACCGTATATAATAATCTCAAGATGTTTATGGAAGCAGGCATGGTTCGTGAGTTGACCTATGGGGATAGCTCCAGTCGTTTTGATGCTAATGTGTCTGATCATTATCATGTTATATGTCAGCAATGCGGTAAGATTGAGGATTTCAGTTATCCTTCACTTAGGGATGTAGAGCTGCATGCTGAGCAAGCTACAGGCTTTAAGATTACAGGATTGCGTATGGAGCTGCATGGAATTTGCGAATGTTGTAGAGAGAAGCAGCATTAGGACTAGAATAGAATATGTCAAGGCAATATTGCCAAGTTACCACAATAAACGTGAGAAATCCGAAAGCGGAGGACTCACGTTTTTATTTTTTAAATATAAGAACATATAAGTTTCACGCTATGCATTATCCTTTTATTTCTCTACGAGAAACGCTTGTCATCTATAAAGGGAGACAACGTCATTTCTTCTTTGAAATAACATTTTATAGGAATAATTACTTTTTTATACTGGTTATACGAAACCAAGTGGATGTTATAATCGTAATGTTAAACTCTATTAAAAATCATTTCATTATCTGGAGGATATATTTTGGACATAAGACAGGGACATAGACGCGTTAAAAAGCGCGGAGGTTTTTTTAGACGCTTGTTTGGACTTTTAATTATTGCAGCTGCAGCTTACTGGATAGTATTTTATGTATTGCCAAATCGTCAGTATATAGATGTGGACTGGAAAGCTCAAGAGCATCCCATATTTGTAAAAGGAGAGCACACAGGTTATTCTGCCAGCGGGACTGGGGATAGCATGTTGTTACCATTACCGTTGTTGCAAGAGTATGTGGATCCGTCCATTCGTTATGAAGAGAAGACGAAATCGGTCATATTATCAACGGATAGCGAGCTGCTATACATGCAGGAGAATAATACTGATGCCAGTCTGAACAATCGTCCATTACAGCTGCGGTTAGCGCCTGAAGTGAAGGAGAAAGTAACATACCTTCCCGCGGATGTATTAGAAGATCTGTATGGGTTTGAAATTCAGGAGGATACAAATACTGGCGCAATACTACTTATGACGGCAGGAGAGACTGTCTCGCTTGGGAAAGTTAAAGGTGAAGAAGGAGGCAAGTCAGTAGCTCTTCGAAATGAGGCATCTATTCACGCACCTATCGTTGCGGATATGTCTCCTGGGGCAGTCGTGAATATTTGGAATGAGGAAAATAAGGACTGGCTGTTTGTACAATTAAGCAGCGGGTATGCAGGTTATGCCAAGGCAAGTGACATTATTCCGGATGGTCAAAAGACAGTGGAACCAAAAAAATCCACGCCAACACGCGCTGAACGTAACTGGAAAGGGAAGTCAGTGAATTTGTATTGGGAGGCTGTTTACCAACGCAAACCTAACCCAGAAACCTTCGGTGAGCTACCAGGCGTCAATGTGGCTAGCCCAACCTGGTTCAGTATTATCGATGGTGATGGCAATGTGCGCAGTCAGGCCGACAGTGCATATGTGCAGTGGGCACATGAGCGCGGGTTAGAGGTATGGGGACTGCTCAGCAATAGCTTCGATCCAGACATGACTACTGAGGCATTGTCTACCTATGAAAAACGGATGAATGCAATCGTTCAGATCTTAGAATATTCGGATTTATATAATTTGGATGGAATTAATATCGATTTTGAGAATGTGTATACGAAAGACGGAGAGAATGTCACTCAATTTATGAGAGAGTTAAAGCCTATGGCTCAGGCTAAGAATCTAATCGTCTCCATAGACGTGACACCTAAATCCAATAGCGAGATGTGGTCTGCGTTCCTTGATCGCAAGGCTCTTGGGACATTAGTCGATTATCTGATAGTGATGGCATATGATGAACATTGGGCGGCTAGCCCTATCGCGGGCTCTATTGCCTCCTTACCTTGGGTAGAGAATTCAATAAGCCGGATCATAGAGGAGGACAATGTGCCGCCTGAGAAGGTGATTCTGGGGATCCCATTGTACACCCGCATCTGGACTGAGGCTCAAGTAGATGGCAAGACAAAGGTAAGCTCTAAATCGGTTAGTATGAATGCCGTTGAAAAAATTATTAAAGAGAAGAAGCTAACCCCGACATTTGATAAGGATGCTGGGCAGAATTACGTAGAATACAAGGAAGATGGCGCTCTTAAGAAAATATGGATAGAAGATGAGGTGAGCTTAAAATCAAGAGTTGAGCTTGCTAAGTCCATGGGGCTTGGAGGCATTGGGTCATGGAATCGCAGCTTTAGTAATCCATCCGCATGGGAAGCATTACAAGGAATCCATGAATAATTTTTTATCTTAGATAATAACGAAAAGGGCCCCGAATGGGGCCCTTTTTTGTTCTAAGTAATGCTTGGTGAAACATTAATAGAGTACATATACTTGGCTAGTAATGAACTTGTGTAAGATGTGTTTAGTGGTTAAGTTGCTGCTGCTCAAGCTGTTCTGCTGTAATATTGGCCTCTGCCGGATCCATAGTAAGGATCGTGTGGCAGAACATACAGCGGTCTGTTTTGCCGAGCATCTTGGTTAGCTTGTGACATTCTGGGCACTCTAGCTGAACTGCGCTCGTTGACAGCATGCCAGCCCAGAAATAGATCGCAAGACTTGACATCATGGAAATTAAACCGATTACAAGTCCGATTCCAGCGAATACTTTTCCGGTTGATCCCCAGAATACTATGCCTGCTGTACCCAAAACCATAAGTCCCATTCCGAGCATTGTGAGCAGTAATCCCCATGTGCGAAAAGCGTTGATCTTAGCCGTTTTAAACTTCATGAGTGTTTGCTCCTAACTAAATATAGTTGGGTTGTCCAGAAGGAACTGTCTTTCATATGTAGAATAATAATTATAACTGAATTATAACTGACTGGACGCAAATTCGCCAAATTTAATGGAGGGAAGCATGGAATTGTCATTGTCCAATGTAACTTTGTTGAGTGGAGAAACGTTTGAAGAGAATGTTTTAGGAGCTGTCGCTTTGCGGCAGGAAGGAAGTACTCCATTTCAAAGCGCGCTACTTCACGATTTTGATATGGTTGTGTTAGTTTTGCACGAGGAACAGGATTTAGAACATATTGTTCGCCACACCATTGCCGGTGACAAACGGACACAGTCAGTCCATATTGGCCTTTCCGCTTTGGAGCGGGCTGTCATGGCGGGCGATAATAACGAACTCCTTACTAGTTTGATGATTGGGGAAGTGATCTGGGATCCCAAAGGAATATTAGGGGATATGCGCCGGGAAATTTTGCAATTCGAAGGCCCTCTAAAGGAACGAGTCGAGTTCATGGAGTTTGCGCGATTCTTGCATTTGTATGTGAAATCTAAAAGGTATATAGAAGCCGGCTGCATTATGGATGCGTATAACTGTGTATTGATGGCTTTATATCATTGGGCAAGAATAGAAGTGAGTGAAGCTGGTTTATTTCCAGAGCCCGCTGTTTGGGAGCAAGTTAAAAGCTTGAATACTTCGGTCCATAAATTATATGAGGAACTAACCATAAGCACGGAGACCTTAGAGCAAAGAGTTGAGCTTGTTCTTCTAGCGTGTGAATTTGGAATTATGTCCAAAATGACCGATTGTTGTGCGTTGCTCTTTAATATTTTGAATAGCCGCAAGGAAGCGTGGAGCATAAAAGAATTGCTTCAGCATTCTGGCCTATGTCAATTAGAGGCTGAGTTGCCATTGGTATTACGAAAGCTTGTTTCTCGTTCATTAATCCGTGAGATTACTTTATGGACTGCTGGATACGGGGGAGAGGGTCATGCGATCCGATATACCTTATAGAGAAGAATTAGATGCAGGGTTTCACGGTAATCTATAGATAAAGTAAGTAGGGATAGGGAGAGGCTAAGCACTCTCTTTTTTGTTTGCTCACTATTAGGATGGGCTCATATTTATTCTAATAAATTTATGGTTGACTCATTCCTTGTTCATGTGTTAAATTATAACTCGTCCCTCTGACACAGAGATGTGCTTTCGAAAACATTCGAAAGACAACCGAAAAAAAGAAATTAAAAAAAAGGTTGACTAAAACGAGGACGCTGTGATATATTATAAAGGTCGCTGCTGAACAACAACAACGACGAAATAAAGAACTTGATCTTTGAAAACTGAACAACGAGTGAGTAGGAAATCACGAAAGTGAAATCCAAATTAGAGAATTAATTTTCTCGTCAGATGTTTCAAAATGAGCATATCGCTCTTTTCAATACTAATTGGAGAGTTTGATCCTGGCTCAGGACGAACGCTGGCGGCGTGCCTAATACATGCAAGTCGAGCGGAGTCATTTTGAAAGCTTGCTTTCAAAATGACTTAGCGGCGGACGGGTGAGTAACACGTAGGCAACCTGCCCCTTAGGCTGGGATAACTACCGGAAACGGTAGCTAATACCGGATAATTTCTTTTTTCTCCTGAAGGAAGAATGAAAGACGGAGCAATCTGTCACTGAGGGATGGGCCTGCGGCGCATTAGCTAGTTGGTGGGGTAACGGCCCACCAAGGCGACGATGCGTAGCCGACCTGAGAGGGTGAACGGCCACACTGGGACTGAGACACGGCCCAGACTCCTACGGGAGGCAGCAGTAGGGAATCTTCCGCAATGGACGAAAGTCTGACGGAGCAACGCCGCGTGAGTGATGAAGGTTTTCGGATCGTAAAGCTCTGTTGCCAGGGAAGAACGTCCGGTAGAGTAACTGCTACCGGAGTGACGGTACCTGAGAAGAAAGCCCCGGCTAACTACGTGCCAGCAGCCGCGGTAATACGTAGGGGGCAAGCGTTGTCCGGAATTATTGGGCGTAAAGCGCGCGCAGGCGGTCATTTAAGTCTGGTGTTTAAACCTTGGGCTCAACCTAAGGTCGCACTGGAAACTGGGTGACTTGAGTACAGAAGAGGAAAGTGGAATTCCACGTGTAGCGGTGAAATGCGTAGATATGTGGAGGAACACCAGTGGCGAAGGCGACTTTCTGGGCTGTAACTGACGCTGAGGCGCGAAAGCGTGGGGAGCAAACAGGATTAGATACCCTGGTAGTCCACGCCGTAAACGATGAGTGCTAGGTGTTAGGGGTTTCGATACCCTTGGTGCCGAAGTTAACACAGTAAGCACTCCGCCTGGGGAGTACGGTCGCAAGACTGAAACTCAAAGGAATTGACGGGGACCCGCACAAGCAGTGGAGTATGTGGTTTAATTCGAAGCAACGCGAAGAACCTTACCAGGTCTTGACATCCCTCTGAATCCACTAGAGATAGTGGCGACCTTCGGGACAGAGGAGACAGGTGGTGCATGGTTGTCGTCAGCTCGTGTCGTGAGATGTTGGGTTAAGTCCCGCAACGAGCGCAACCCTTAACTTTAGTTGCCAGCAAGTAATGTTGGGCACTCTAGAGTGACTGCCGGTGACAAACCGGAGGAAGGTGGGGATGACGTCAAATCATCATGCCCCTTATGACCTGGGCTACACACGTACTACAATGGCCGGTACAACGGGAAGCGAAGCCGCGAGGTGGAGCCAATCCCATCAAAGCCGGTCTCAGTTCGGATTGCAGGCTGCAACTCGCCTGCATGAAGTCGGAATTGCTAGTAATCGCGGATCAGCATGCCGCGGTGAATACGTTCCCGGGTCTTGTACACACCGCCCGTCACACCACGAGAGTTTACAACACCCGAAGTCGGTGGGGTAACCCGCAAGGGAGCCAGCCGCCGAAGGTGGGGTAGATGATTGGGGTGAAGTCGTAACAAGGTAGCCGTATCGGAAGGTGCGGCTGGATCACCTCCTTTCTATGGAGAATCGTCTTCTGCAATGAAGACATTCAAATCGGAAGTTAAACTTCCACAATCTCAGGTCTAGGCCTGTTACTCACTCGTTGCTCAGTTTTGAGAGTTTAAGCTCTCAGTAAGACTTGATCCTTGAAAACTGGATACCGAAACGAATTTGCGTTTTAGAACATCTTTTAGCAACTTGTGTAAACAAGTAAATGTTATTAGTGAGATTTTTCGAAAGAAAAATCAAGGTTAAGCTAATAAGAGCACACGGAGGATGCCTAGGCGCCAGGAGCCGACGAAGGACGTGGCGAACAACGAAACTGCCTCGGGGAGCTGTAAGCAAGCTTTGATCCGGGGGTGTCCGAATGGGGAAACCCAGCTGTGGTAATTCGCAGTTACTCATACCTGAATACATAGGGTATGTAGAGGCAGACCAGGGGAACTGAAACATCTAAGTACCCTGAGGAAGAGAAAACAATAGTGATTCCGTCAGTAGCGGCGAGCGAACGCGGAACAGCCTAAACCTAAGAGCTTGCTCTTAGGGGTTGTGGGACGTCTCACATGGAGTTACAAAGGAATATGGTAGGCGAAGAGGTCTGGAAAGGCCCGCGATAGAGGTAAAAGCCCTGTAACCTAAACTGTGTTCTCTCCGAGACGGATCCCGAGTAGTGCGGGGCACGTGAAACCCCGTATGAATCCAGCAGGACCATCTGCTAAGGCTAAATACTACCTGGCGACCGATAGTGAAACAGTACCGTGAGGGAAAGGTGAAAAGCACCCCGGAAGGGGAGTGAAATAGAACCTGAAACCGTGTGCTTACAAAAAGTCAGAGCCCTATTAATGGGTGATGGCGTGCCTTTTGTAGAATGAACCGGCGAGTTACGTTTAACATGCAAGGTTAAGTCGAGAAGACGGAGCCGCAGCGAAAGCGAGTCTGAATAGGGCGATTTAGTATGTGGACGTAGACCCGAAACCGTGTGATCTACCCCTGTCCAGGGTGAAGGTGCGGTAACACGCACTGGAGGCCCGAACCCACGCACGTTGAAAAGTGCGGGGATGAGGTGGGGGTAGCGGAGAAATTCCAATCGAACTCGGAGATAGCTGGTTCTCCCCGAAATAGCTTTAGGGCTAGCCTCGGTATAAGAGTAGTGGAGGTAGAGCACTGATTGGGTGCGGGGTCCGCAAGGATTACCAAGCTCAGTCAAACTCCGAATGCCATATACTTATTGCCGGGAGTCAGACAGTGAGTGCTAAGATCCATTGTCAAAAGGGAAACAGCCCAGACCATCAGCTAAGGTCCCCAAGTGTGTGTTAAGTGGGAAAGGATGTGGAGTTGCACAGACAACCAGGATGTTGGCTTAGAAGCAGCCACCATTGAAAGAGTGCGTAATAGCTCACTGGTCGAGTGACTCTGCGCCGAAAATGTAACGGGGCTAAACACACCACCGAAGCTATGGCTAGATACTATGTATCTGGGGTAGGGGAGCGTTGTATGTGGGTTGAAGGTGTACCGTAAGGAGCGCTGGACAGCATACAAGTGAGAATGCCGGTATGAGTAACGAAAAGATCAGTGAGAATCTGATCCGCCGAAAGCCCAAGGTTTCCTGAGGAAGGCTCGTCCGCTCAGGGTAAGTCGGGACCTAAGGCGAGGCCGAAAGGCGTAGTCGAAGGACAACAGTTTGAAATTACTGTACCACCGTAATCCGCTATGAGCGATGGGGTGACGCAGGAGGGTAGTGACGCGGACTGATGGATATGTCCGTCTAAGCAGTGAGGCTGATGTGTAGGCAAATCCGCACATCATTAAGGCTGGGCTGTGATGGGGAGCGAAAATTGTAGTAGCGAAGGTCATGATCTCACACTGCCAAGAAAAGCCTCTAGCCAGGAGAAGGTGCCCGTACCGCAAACCGACACAGGTAGGCGAGAAGAGAATTCTAAGGCGCGCGGAAGAACTCTCGTTAAGGAACTCGGCAAAATGACCCCGTAACTTCGGGAGAAGGGGTGCCCCGGTAGTGTGAATAGCACGAGGGGGCCGCAGTGAAAAGGCCCAAGCGACTGTTTAGCAAAAACACAGGTCTGTGCGAAGCCGCAAGGCGAAGTATACGGGCTGACGCCTGCCCGGTGCTGGAAGGTTAAGGGGAGTGGTTAGGGGTAACCCGAAGCTATGAACCGAAGCCCCAGTAAACGGCGGCCGTAACTATAACGGTCCTAAGGTAGCGAAATTCCTTGTCAGGTAAATTCTGACCCGCACGAATGGCGTAACGACTTGGGCGCTGTCTCAACGAGAGATCCGGTGAAATTTTAATACCTGTGAAGATGCAGGTTACCCGCGACAAGACGGAAAGACCCCATGGAGCTTTACTGCAGCTTGATATTGAATTTGGGTACGATCTGTACAGGATAGGTGGGAGCCGTAGAAATCGGAGCGCAAGCTTCGGTGGAGGCGCCGTTGGGATACCACCCTGATCGTATCTAGGTTCTAACCTAGTGCCCTTACCGGGTACGGGGACCGTGTCAGGCGGGCAGTTTGACTGGGGCGGTCGCCTCCTAAAGAGTAACGGAGGCGTTCCAAGGTTCCCTCAGAATGGTTGGAAATCATTCGAAGAGTGCAAAGGCATAAGGGAGCTTGACTGCGAGACCTACAAGTCGAGCAGGGACGAAAGTCGGACTTAGTGATCCGGTGGTACCGCATGGAAGGGCCATCGCTCAACGGATAAAAGCTACCCTGGGGATAACAGGCTTATCTCCCCCAAGAGTCCACATCGACGGGGAGGTTTGGCACCTCGATGTCGGCTCATCGCATCCTGGGGCTGAAGTAGGTCCCAAGGGTTGGGCTGTTCGCCCATTAAAGCGGTACGCGAGCTGGGTTCAGAACGTCGTGAGACAGTTCGGTCCCTATCTGTCGTGGGCGCAGGAAATTTGAGAGGAGCTGTCCTTAGTACGAGAGGACCGGGATGGACGTACCGCTGGTGCACCAGTTGTTTCGCCAGAAGCATGGCTGGGTAGCTACGTACGGACGGGATAAGCGCTGAAAGCATCTAAGCGTGAAGCCCCCCTCAAGATGAGATTTCCCAATTAGTAAGACCCCTTGAAGACGACGAGGTAGATAGGTTGGAGGTGGAAGTGCAGTAATGCATGGAGCTGACCAATACTAATCGGTCGAGGGCTTATCCTATACTTAAAATGCAAATTCAATTCGGATTCAGTTTTCAGGCATCAAGCCTGGTATGAATATTCCCTGATAGCTCAGTTGGTAGAGCACTCGACTGTTAATCGAGTTGTCACAGGTTCGAGTCCTGTTCGGGGAGCCATATGGAGAGGTGTCCGAGTTTGGCCGAAGGAGCACGATTGGAAATCGTGTAGGCGCCACAAGCGTCTCGAGGGTTCGAATCCCTCTCTCTCCGCCACAAATTTTTAATTAGTATGGCCCGTTGGTCAAGGGGTTAAGACACCTCCCTTTCACGGAGGTAACATGGGTTCGAATCCCATACGGGTCACCAAATTTTCACTTGATTTTGTATAGTGGACTTTGGTACAATAACAATTGTTGTTTACGGAGGCTTAGCTCAGCTGGGAGAGCATCTGCCTTACAAGCAGAGGGTCGGGGGTTCGATCCCCTCAGCCTCCACCATATTCATTTAAGAACGACGCGGGGTGGAGCAGCCCGGTAGCTCGTCGGGCTCATAACCCGAAGGCCGCAGGTTCAAATCCTGCCCCCGCAACCAATTTTCATCAAGTAATTATATCTTTTGGAACCGTGGTGTAGTTGGCCTAACATGCCTGCCTGTCACGCAGGAGATCGCGAGTTCGAATCTCGTCGGTTCCGCCATTTTCTTGGCTCGATAGCTCAGTCGGTAGAGCAGAGGACTGAAAATCCTCGTGTCGGCGGTTCGAATCCGTCTCGAGCCACCATGTAGTATACAACTTAATATGCCGGTGTAGCTCAATTGGTAGAGCAACTGACTTGTAATCAGTAGGTTGGGGGTTCAAGTCCTCTCGCCGGCACCATCTTTGGGGGATTAGCGAAGTGGCCAAACGCATCAGACTGTAAATCTGCTCACTCACGTGTTCGGTGGTTCGAATCCATCATCCCCCACCATTTTTTAGGGGCATAGTTTAAAGGTAGAACAACGGTCTCCAAAACCGTTGGTGTGGGTTCAATTCCTGCTGCCCCTGCCAATCTTTATCCAGAGTCTTTCTCTAAAGTTTAATATGGCGGTCGTGGCGAAGGGGTTAACGCACCGGTTTGTGGATCCGGCATTCGTGGGTTCAAGTCCCATCGGTCGCCCCATTTACTTTAAGAAGAACAGCAACAAATTCAGTTTAATATGGCGACTGTGGCGAAGGGGTTAACGCACCGGATTGTGGTTCCGGCATTCGTGGGTTCGAGACCCATCAGTCGCCCCATTTTACTTTAAAATGTTATTGGGGATTAGCCAAGCGGTAAGGCAACGGACTTTGACTCCGTCATGCATAGGTTCAAATCCTATATCCCCAGCCATTTTATGCGGACGTGGCTCAGCGGTAGAGCATCGCCTTGCCAAGGCGAGGGTCGCGGGTTCGATTCCCGTCGTCCGCTCCAATGTTTTCATATGGCGCCATAGCCAAGTGGTAAGGCAAAGCTCTGCAAAAGCTTTATCCCCAGTTCAAATCTGGGTGGCGCCTCCATTAATTTCATATGTGCCGGCGTGGCGGAATGGCAGACGCGCTCGACTCAAAATCGAGAGGGAAACCGTGGAGGTTCGAGTCCTCTCGCCGGTATATCAAAAAGGTTTGTAAAGTCGCTTGTATAAGCAACTTTACAAACCTTTTTTCTTTGTCTATGAACTTTTATTCTTAAGCCGTTGTATTAGAGACACTTCTAATTCAACGGCTTTTTTATGTGAAGCGGAGTGAATTGAATTGTAATTTTATTGACTGCTTAGTCGGAATGCCCGCGGTGTGAGACCAACTTCACGTTTAAACATATTGCAGAATTGAGCATCATTGACAAACCCAGCAGCAGCGGATACTTCTGAGATATGCATTTGGGTATGTTGTAAGAGAGACTTTGCATAATCCAGACGTTTCAATAGTAGATAGCGAAGAGGTGAAGAGCCGAATCGCTCTTTAAATAAATGGCGGAAACGATCATAGCTGTATCCAGACATCTCAGAGAGTGTTGCGACCGATAGCTTATGGCGGTAATGCTCATTCATATAGTTTAGAACATATTGGACTCTGTCTTCCGTTGGCGATTGAAACCCAGAGGCGCTAAGAAGCCGTATCAGATGAACAGTGATTTCGCTCATTTGAAGGTTCAATAGTTCAGAGAATCCATCTTGTTTGCGCGTAAACTCTGCTTTCATTCGAAGCAAGATCTGTAGAACAGTATGGTCTTTATCATCTTCATATACGCCTTGCAAATTCTCCATATTCGGGTGATTTGAATGGAAGCCTACAAATAGTATAGTAGCGTCTTCGCGATGATTCTCGTCATGTTTATGATTGGGTGGTATTAGCGCGAATGAAGAAGAACGAAAATGATAACTTCGCGAACCTACATTGGTAGTTCCTAATCCGTTTAAATAATAGACTAGTTCATAACATTCATGCTGGTGTGGTGGAATATAGGTATTAACCTCATGTGCTGCATTTACAATATATAGAACACGATCCATGATGAGCCTCCAATAATTATGTTTTAGCCGAATCGTACAAAATTATGACCGAAATCATATAATTATTTTCATTAATATTTGATATGATCGTATCAATAAATCCGAAGATTAGCAACCTGACTGGCCATCTCGTTCGGAAATTAGTCGGATTATTCGTAAAAATTATAATTTTCTCTCTATTTTTGAGTGTATTCGTTAAAATCATTAAAATTTTGACAATGTTACATGAAATATGAGAGTTTCCATCTAAATCGTGAAATATACAACGGACTAAGAAGGAGAATCTCTCAAATTACTAACCAACTATAAATAGGGGGAATAGAAAAATGAATAAGAAAGTTCTTTCTTTGTTGTTACTAGTAGTAATGGTAATGGTCACAGCTTGTGGAAATAATACGTCGAGTAATGGATCTTCCACGAATGCAGGATCTAATGCAGCTGAAGGTGGAGAAACAAGTTCAGGAGATAAACTCAAAGTTGTGCTTCTGATTCCAGGAACGCTTGGAGATAAATCTTTCTTTGACTCTGCGAATAGCGGTTTGCAAAAGGTTAAGGATGAACTGGGTGCAGAAACAAAGGTTGTAGAAATGGGTGTCGATAAAACGAAATGGGAGCCTACGTTTAACGATATCGCCGCTGAGGATTGGGATGTTATTATTTCTGGCGGATCGGAAATTACAGAGATGTTTAATGCAACGGCTGAATTATATCCAGACAAAAAATTCATTAACTATGATACCGATATAGATGAAGCACCAGAGAACATGTACAACATGTCTTATGCGACTAATGAAGTATCTTTTCTAGCAGGTGCTGTAGCGGCGCTAGCTACACAATCCGATATGCCTAATGCTAATCCTGAGAATGTGATCGGATTTGTAGGCGGTATGGATATTCCAGGGATTAACGCTTTCTTGGTTGGCTACATTCAGGGCGCTCAATATGTTGATCCTGATGTGAAGGTAGCTGTATCGTATGCTGGTGATTTCGTTAACCCGGCTAAAGGTAAGGAGCTTTCACTGATTCAATATAACTCCGGTGTGGATGTTATTTTTAACGTAGCTGGGGGTACAGGTCTTGGGATCTTTGATGCAGCTAAAGAGAAGAAGAAATATGCTATTGGCGTAGACTCTGATCAGGCGATGTTACTTAATGAAACAGATAGCGAAAAAGCAAACTTGATCGTTACTTCTTCTATTAAAAAGATTGATAGTGCTATTCTGGGTGCCGTGAAGAAATTACAAGAGGGTACGCTGGAAATGGGTAAACGTGATGTATTGAGCTTCGTAGATGATGGTGTAGGCATTGCAGAGAATGAGATATATAAAAATGTCTTCCCAGCGGATCTTCAGGCTAAAGTTGAAGAAGTGAAGCAAAAGCTGATCAATAAAGAAATTACAGTAGATAACGCGATGGGAATGGAAACCTCAGAAGTAGAAGCCATTCGTAACGCAGTTAAGCCTTAAGTATAGCTATAAAGTGATAAACCTACAGTTGGAGATTCTTCTATTAGAAGAATTCCAGCTGTATATTTTTGCAGACCTCCAAGTGGAAAGGCGTTGAGACCGATGAACAAAGCTCTGTTGGAAATGCGGGGAATTACGAAGGTGTATCCCAATGGCGTCGTTGCAAATAAAGACGTGCATTTTTCTTTACGTGAGGGAGAAATTCACGCGATTGCGGGCGAGAACGGCGCGGGTAAATCAACTTTAATGAAGATCATGTTCGGCATGGAAGAGCCTAGTGAAGGTGAGATCTATATCAAGGGAGAAAAAGTGAAGCTGCAATCGGCTCAGGATGCCATTGATAGAGGGATCGGTATGGTTCACCAGCATTTTATGCTGGTTCCTTCTTTTACGGTAGCAGAGAACATGGTGCTGGGCATGGAGCCCCGTAAGGGAGTCGGCATCAATTATGCTGAAGCCGTGCGCATGACCGAAGAGACTGCGAAAAAATACAATCTGGCAGTGGATCCAAAAGCAAAAGTGGAGGATCTTACGGTTGGTATGAAGCAAAAGGTTGAGATCCTGAAGGCGTTGCTGCGTGGTGCGAAAATCCTAGTTCTAGATGAGCCGACCGCGGTGTTAACCCCACAGGAAACAGAAGAATTGTTCCGTGAGCTTAAGCAATTAAGAGAGCAGGGACATACGATTGTGTTTATTTCACACAAGTTGAAAGAAGTGAAAGCGATCTGCGACAGAATTACGATTATGCGTAGTGGACGTAGTGAAGGTGTCTTCCAAACGAAGGATGTCACGGAGCAAGAAATTTCCCGACTCATGGTGGGTAGAGATGTTGTGTTGAAATATGACAAGGAGATTCTGTCTATTGGTGAGGCGGTGCTCACTGTGCAAGGTCTAGGTGTAAATGATGCACACGGCAAAGCGTTGCTATCAGATATTAATTTTACGGTACGCGGAGGACAGATCGTCGGGATTGCTGGTGTAGAAGGAAACGGGCAGACACAGCTCATTGAGGCTCTTACAGGGAGCTTAAGAGGGGTTTCAAGCCAGGGTTCTGTGCTAGTGAAGGGAAAGGATATTCGAGAATCGGATATTTTGGATATTCGTAAGTTGGGTGTTTCTTATATCCCAGAGGATCGGATGCATCAAGGGATAGCTAGTGATGCGAGCATAGCGGATAATCTGCTGTCCACTCAGTATCGTACAAAGGAAATGAATAAAGGTCCTTTTTTGAATGGATCACGAATTGCTAAGCTAGCCGTATCACTTGTAGAGGAATTTAAAGTCCGCTGTTCTGGACCTTCTCAGCCAATAGGTATGTTATCAGGTGGTAACATGCAGAAAGTTGTCGTAGCTAGAGAGTGTTCTACTGAACCGCAACTGCTTATTGCAGAGCAGCCGACACGGGGTGTGGATATAGGCGCAGCGCAGTTCATACATCAGAAGCTTTTGGAGCTACGCTCAGACGATTGTGCGATTTTGCTAGTGTCAGCAGATTTAAATGAGATCTTAGAGATCAGCGATAGTCTACTAGTGATGTATGAAGGAAAGATTGTTGCCTTTTTCGAGGAGCCTTCTAAGGTTAGTGAAGAAGAATTAGGGCTTTATATGCTAGGGATTCATCGACAGGACGAGGAGCACATCAGGAGGGCCGTAAATCATGTTTAAAGTAAAATATTTTGAATACATTCGAACATCGGCGGTAATCGTTATTGCACTCGCCATTGCTTTTCTGATCATCTCATTGGTCAGTAATCAGCCGGTGAAGACGATTGGTATATTCCTATTTGAGCCGTTATCCAGTAAAGGTCATATCGGTAACGTCATTGAGATGGCTATTCCGCTCATGTTCACAGGGCTAGCAGTTTCCTTGTTATTCCGGGCGAATATGTTCAACTTGGGCGCTGAAGGAATTTTCTATTTCTCCGGTGTTGTAACCTCCGTGTTGGCTATTCATTTAACGCTGGACGGGTGGCTGCATCCGATCGTAGCTATTGCTGCGGGTTCTATTGTAGGGGCGCTGCTCTCTGCAATTCCCGGGATCCTCAAAGCCAAATGGAATGCCAATGAGCTGGTTACATCCTTGATGTTCAATAATATTTTGTTTGGAGTAGGTTTATATCTACTGAACTATCATTTACGTGATGCAAAAGCGTTCGCCAATGTATCCTACAAATTCGAGAAAACGGCACTGCTGAGTAAGATGGTACCTGGCACTCGTATTCATACCGGACTGATCATCGTTATCGTGCTTATTATTGCAGCGCATCTATTTCTATACAAGACTAAATGGGGATACGAGCTGCGTATGACAGGCATCAACCGGAACTTTGCACGTTATTCAGGCATGAAGACCGCGAAGGTTATTATACTGGTTCACTTGATTGCTGGTTTTATTGCGGGGATGGGTGGTTCCGTAGAAGTGCTAGGGATGTATAACCGATTCCAATGGACTTCGTTACCAGGCTATGGCTTAGACGGTGCTCTTGTAGCGATGTTAGCCAAGAATAATCCGCTATCCGTAATCGGTGCTGCATTGTTCCTTGCATATA
Source organism: Paenibacillus sp. FSL R5-0345 (assembly GCF_000758585.1). Classification (NCBI taxonomy): domain Bacteria; kingdom Bacillati; phylum Bacillota; class Bacilli; order Caryophanales; family Paenibacillaceae; genus Paenibacillus; species Paenibacillus sp. FSL R5-0345. The sequence continues at coordinate 5,835,438 of NZ_CP009281.1, read as the reverse complement.
TCCGGATCGGAGCCGATATGATGGCACGTCTGTCTGATGTACCTTCTGAGATGATTTCTATCATACAGGCAATTATCATTCTTCTGATTTCGGCTGAGCAATTCCTGAAGTTCTGGAAAAATCGGATGCTCTTGAAGGAGGCGAAGGAAGCATGAACAGTTTGTTTGATGTGATTTTTACGACTGACTTTGCTTTCTCTGTCCTTCGAGTGACAACACCGATTCTATTCGCTGCGCTTGGAGCGTTAATCTCTAATAGAGCGGGTATCATCAACATCGGTATGGAAGGCATCATGCTTGTCGCGGCTTTAGCTGGCGTCATTGTAAGCAGCTACACGCATAGCGCGTGGGTAGGTTTACTTGGGGCTGTGATGTCCGGAACATTGATCGCTGGAATATTAGCTTTTTTCACACTGAAATTCAAAACACATATCATTCTCGGCGGCGTAGCTATTAATATGTTCGCTTCGGGAGGAACCGTGTTTATTCTTTATCTGCTTAGCGGAGACAAGGGTTCTTCTACTTCTCTGGCAAGTAAAGTGCTACCTAGTGTAGAGATTCCTTTGTTGAAGGATATTCCGGTGCTTGGGCCTATCCTATCAGGTCATCACATTTTGACGTATGTATCTATTATTGCTGTGTTTGTTGTCTACTATCTCTTAAACCGTACACCGCTTGGTCTGCGCATTCGTTCAGTGGGTGAAAATCCACATGCTGCTCAATCTGTAGGCGTAAGTGTTGTGAAAATACAGTATATGGCTTTGCTGCTTAGTGGATTTTTCGCTGGTTTGGGCGGGGCTTACATGTCGATGGGTTACCTGTCACTGTTCACTCGCGATATGATCGCTGGTCGGGGCTGGATTGCGATTGCCGCAGAGTCTATGGGTAGAAGTACGACAGTAGGCACGGCGCTAACCTCTCTATTATTTGGTACGGCAGACGCCTTGTCGAATGCGCTACAAGTCCTGAAGATTCCTGCAGAACTGATCGCGACGCTTCCTTATGTAGCAACGGTAATTGGACTAGTGATTTATGCTGTATCTGAGACACGGAAGAAGAACAAAAAGCTAAAGAGCCCGCTAGTGAAATAGCGATAGGAGTAACGAGGATTTATACAACTAAGGAGTGAATGACTATGCGAACACCTATTATTATTGACTGCGATCCAGGGCATGATGACGCTATCGCAATCCTGCTTGCAATAGCAAATTCGGAGAAGCTGGATCTGCGCGGGATTACAACGGTTGGAGGAAACCAGATCCTCGATAAAATCACAGAAAACGCACTTAAAGTGATCAGTTTCGTGAATGCGGATATTCCTGTAGCCAAAGGGGCTGCGGGTCCGCTGTTCGGCAAGCTTGTTACAGGTGAGGAAGCGCATGGTGAATCTGGCATGGACGGCCCACTATTGCCGCCAAGTAAATTCCGCCCTGTAGAAGAAGGCGCTGTGGAATTTATGCTGAACATTATCCGTTCTTCGGAGGAGAAAATTACGCTCGTACCGATGGCTCCTTTAACGAATATTGCGCTATTAATTACAGCATATCCGGAGATTAAAGACAGAATTGAGAAGATCTCATTAATGGGCGGAGGAATTTCTTATGGAAATGTAACCTCTACTGCGGAATTTAATATCTATGTAGATCCTGAAGCCGCTCGTATCGTGTTTGAATCGGGTATTCCGATCACGATGAGTGGTTTGGATGTGACCGATAAGGCAGCGATTTTCGAGGATGAGATCGTAGCATTGAAAGAGCGTGGGCCAGTGTCCACTATGGTCGGAGAGCTGCTAGATTTCTATTCGATTTACGGAAAGAAAATGGGCTATGTTGGCAGTGCGCTGCATGATCCATGCGCAGTAGCTTGGCTCTTGCACCCTGAACTGTTTGAATCCGAGCATCTGTATGTAACGGTGGAGACAGAAGGCAAGCTAACACGTGGAATGACGGTTGCAGACAAACGAAAGAAGACGGTTCGCCCAGCAAATGTAGAAGTTCTGGTGGGAGTAGACCGGGAAGCATTTATGAAACTGATCTTTGATTCACTGGAAAAGCTAGATCAAGAGCTGCTTGCGGCTGAAGGGAACTAACCTATGGCAGGATGGGAGAGACTTCAGGAGACGGTTCAGTTTGAATTGGTTCAGCGTGGAGAAGAAGGCTGCAAGATTGACGGCTTCGCGGATAAACTAGCTGCTGCAGGTGCCGATGAAATTAAGCTGATGCAAGTATACAATGAGTTGATGGAGCTCACGGTTGCTGAGGACTTTCCTTATGAAGAGCCGTCTTCACTGGAAGAGATTCGTCGTCTACGTCCAGAAGGTCCACGTAAGCTGCATCCAGAATGGAGCGAGGCGGAGTGGAGAGACAAGTTCTATGGTGCTTGGCTGGGTAGAAGTGTTGGCTGTGCACTCGGAAAACCACTGGAGTATTGGGACTACCTCTACGGTAAAGATGGACGCCCGGGCTGGGAGAATATTGAGCTGTGGTTCCGAGGTGCGGATGCATGGCCAATTACCGGCTATACGCCTGGTCATTCACGGGCAGAGGCAGAATATGGTCTTGGTTTAAGTGATTGGACTTATGCTAGTACCCAAGAGACAATCAAGTTTATGGAAAGCGATGACGATATTCGTTACACGGTTTTGGGCCTTATGCTGCTGGAGCAGAAAGGACTGGATTGGGATTCTTGGGATATCGGAAAGCTCTGGCATAAACATCTGACATATGCTCAGGTATGTACGGCTGAGACACAGTCGTATATGAATTTTGCGCAGGAGACATCTCATTTACATGGTGAGAAGCCTGCGGATTGGCTGGCGCGGCAGGAAAGAGTGCGGATGCACTTAAATCCATACCGGGAGTGGATTGGTGCGGCTATACGCGCAGACGGACTGGCGTATGGCGCGGCAGGCCATCCTGAGCTTGCGGCGGAGCTAGGCTGGCGCGATGCTTCTTTTTCACATGTGAAGAACGGGATCTATGGCGAGATGTTTAATGCAGCGATGATTTCGGCGGCTTTTGCTGAAAAAGATAACGAGCGTATCCTAGAGATTGGTCTTAGTGAGATCCCTAGTACTAGTCGTCTGGCAAGTGATGTACTACGAGGCATAGATATTGCGCACAATGCTAAGAGTGAGCGTGAGTTGGTGAGTAAGATTTGGGATACATTCAGCCACTATGATGCGGTGCATACCAATAATAATGCTGCCCTTGTAGCTGCTTCGCTGGTCTATGGCGGGAATGATTTCGAAAAAGCGGTCGTTACTTCCGTATACGGAGGAATGGATACAGACTGTAATGGAGCTACAGTGGGGTCGATTATGGGAGCGAAGCTTGGAGCAAGTGTGTTGCCGGCTACATGGGTTGAACCGCTCCATGATACACTATATGCAGATTTACCCGGGTTTCATCCGATAGCGATTTCGGAATGCGCGGAACGCAGCTATCAGGTGTTCTTGAAGATTCGCAAGGAGCTCGGCGGAAAGTTTTAGATCAGGGATACGCAAAATAATTAAGGGATGACTTAAGCCACCGTGCTTAAGCATCCTTTTTTTCGTGGTGACCTAGTTCTTGAAATAGATGCAACAGGGGTTTAGGAGTTAGGTAACAGGAGAATCCTGATTTGAAGAGGGATTAAGTTTAGTCATTTATTTGGTAGTTAAACATGTGAAAATAGCCTGGTGCAAAGGGATTTTATACAGTAATCCTTTTTACTGATATATCATTTAAATAAAAATGGTGACACAGAACATAAAATGCCTTATTATTTAAAGAGATTTTTAGTAAAACAGTTTTTAAATAATTATAGTACAAACCTTGGCTTAGAGGGTTTCAGAATAAATGGAAAGGAAGGGGGAGTTTGCAATCCTATCGCTGAGTGGGGTGAGTAAAGGATTCAAGCTGAAGGACGGCATGTATCAGGCTGTGGATGATGTATCGCTTGATGTGAAGAAAGGATCGATTCACGGTATCATTGGTGAAAGCGGGGCAGGGAAATCCACGCTGCTGCGATTGATTAATCTGCTGGAAAAGCCAGATCAAGGAACAGTTACCGTAGAAGGGTATAATTTAATCGAAATGCCGAGTAAACAACTACGGAAAGCTAGGGAAAAGATTGGGATGATTTTCCAGCAATTTAATCTGGTCAATAACGTCACGGTAAGCCGCAATATTTCGATTCCATTGGAATTGGCAGGGGTGCCGAAGCGTGAACGGATGAAACGGGTAAAGGAATGTCTTGATTTTGTCGGATTGGCAGATAAGGCAGCGCAATATCCTGCACAGCTAAGCGGAGGACAACGACAACGTGTGGCGATCGCCCGGGCGCTTTCGAACAGTCCAGGACTATTGCTATGTGACGAACCCACCTCCTCCCTTGATCCAGGAACAACTGCGGATATTCTGGACGTCCTGAAGCATATTAATTCAAGTCTCGGGGTTACAGTAGTGATTGTTACGCATGAGATGGATGTTGTCAAAAGCATATGCACTCACGTATCCGTGATGGAAAATGGACGAATCGTAGATTCCTTCTCTCGCGAAGACGGTGATTTCCGACCTGCTGCAGTTCGTACTGGCTCGTACCGGGATCAAATTCTGGGTAAAGCGGGGGAAATACATGTTTGATAGTGTACTTCAATATCAGGCACAGATGTGGGAATCGATCGGGGAAACCTTTATCATGGTCGGTATTTCTGTCGGTGCCGCATTGCTGCTTGGCCTTCCGCTCGGGACGTTGTTGTTTTTTTGCCGAAAAGGTCAACTCTATGAGAATAAAGCATTATCTCTGGTGCTCAACAGCATTGTTAATATTATCCGATCGTTTCCATTCCTGCTGCTTGTCGTTGCACTCATTCCGGTCACTCGTTTCCTAGTCGGAACTGCGATTGGAACCATGGCAGCCACGGTTCCGTTATCCATTGTTGCCATTGCTTATTACTCCCGTCTGGTGGAGCAGTCTTTGTTGGAGGTTCCTAAAGGAGTCATAGAGGCGGCGTTGTCTATGGGAGCTTCGAAGCTAGGGTTGATCTTTAAATTCCTGTATGTTGAGGCACGTTCGGGGCTAGTGCTCGGTCTCACTACCTCTACGATTAGTTTTATCTCATACTCAACCGTAATGGGGGTTGTCGGAGGGGGCGGGGTTGGTGATTTTGCGATCCGGTATGGATATCAGCGTTTTGAGACTGAAGTGATGGTCTATGCGATTATCGTGATGATTATATTGGTTCAGTTGGTTCAATTCACAGGAGGTACGATCTCACGGCTGTTAGATAAGCGTTAATCGTTCAACCCGTACATCAAATTTTGTAATACAAAATGATTGAATATATAAACTGGGGGTTAGTTGTAGTAATGAAAAAATCAATGATAGTTGTGCTTATGTTAATGGTATTGGTCGTAGCGGGTTGTGGCTCTAATAAAGCAGCAGAGAACAATTCTGCAAAAGGTAGCGATGAGCTAACGAAATTAAAGATTGCTACTTTGATTCCACCAATGACGGAAATTCTGGATATTGTGAAGCCACTTCTGAAGGAAGATGGCATTGATCTTGAAATCGTTGTGCTATCTGACAATGTACAGCCTAATGAGGCTTTGGCGAATAAAGAGGTAGATGCTAACTTTTTTCAACACGTTCCTTATATGAAGCAATTTAATGAAAGCAAAGGCTCAAATCTGGTAGAGGTACAGCCTGTATATGACGCTATTTACGGTGGTTACTCCAAGCGTTACAAGAATGTAGCTGATCTTCCTGAAGGTGCAACGCTAGTAATGGCTAATGATCCATCGAATATTGGTCGTTCTTTACAAATGTTCGCTGCAGCTGATCTTATTAAGCTAAAAGAAGGCGTAGGTATTCAAGCTACACAAGCAGACATTACTGAGAATCCAAAAAAGTTTAAGTTTGAGGAAGTAGATCTATTGATGTTGGCTCGTATGCTGGATGATGGCGATCTAGTGGCAATGACTCCGGCTTATGCTAGCCCGCTTGGATTGACGCCGAAGAAAGATGCACTGATTACTGAAGGTGCCGATTCTGAATTCACAATCACCTTGGTTGCGCGTGAAGACAACAAGGACTCTGATGCGATTCAGAAGCTAGCTAAACGGATTAGCGGCCCTGAAGTGAAGAAATTCCTTGAAGATAATTATGCGGATATCGCATTGCCTGCTTTTAAATAAGCTTAAATAGTTAAATTAGTAATTCAATGAGACTTGTCCATTATGGGCAAGTCTTTTTTTGCATTCAGAAAGCATATATTGGGGGCCCTCACAAAGTACCTGAGGTTGCATCGAAGCAAAGCCCCACTTTGTGGGGATATTTTAGTGTGTCACTAGAATGTAAGAACTGCTAGATATAATGGGTTGTAGAATAACAAAGCGGAATGGAGATGTGAATATGGCAGTACTTAGCGCGATTAATCTCACGAAACATTACGGTAAGGGAACTAACTTGGTTAAGGCATTGGATGGAATTAACGTGGAAGTTAATAACGGTGAATTTATAGCGATTGTCGGGACATCAGGAAGCGGGAAATCAACGCTATTACATATGTTTGGCGGACTTGATCGAGCAACTGATGGACAGGTGATCATAGATGGTAAAAATATTTTCGGAATGAAGGATGACGAGTTGACGGTATTTAGAAGAAGAAAGATCGGATTTGTATTTCAGAACTATAATCTGGTGCCGATTCTGAATGTATACGAGAATATTGTGTTGCCTATTGAACTGGATGGAAACAAGATAGATAAGGAATTCGTGGATCATATTGTGAATACGTTAGGACTCTCGCAAAAGTTGGACAACCTCCCCGGTCAGCTTTCAGGGGGTCAGCAGCAAAGAGTAGCTATAGCACGGGCCTTGGCTGCAAAACCTTCCATTATCCTAGCCGATGAACCTACAGGAAACTTGGACAGCATCACCAGCCAGGAGGTCATTGGATTACTCAAAGTAACGAGCAGACAGTTTAATCAGACGATTCTAATGATTACTCATAATGAAGAGATTGCTCAGCTTGCAGACCGGACCATCCGGATAGAGGACGGTAAAATTACTGGAGGGACATTGTGATGATGTTTCCAAACAGCAATAAGCCTATTGTTAAAAAGCTGACGAGTAGAAGTCTGAAAGCCAATCGGACTCGAAATCGTTTTGTGATTCTGGCGATAATTCTCACCACTTGGCTCATTACTTCTTTTTTTAGTATTGGGCTGAGCAACTACAAAACCTTCGAAATGCAGGAATTAAAAATAACCGGGACGATGGCCAATGCCTACTTAACCTCCCCGTCAGAACAACAAATAAACAAGTTAAAGGAACTTTCCTATATTATGTCCATCGGACTTCAGTCCAGAGTAGGTAATGTGATCCATACGCCAGAAATAGGAGATCTTAATTTAGCTCTGCTCTGGTATGACTCTACTGAATGGACGGACATGCGTAAGCCTGTAATCGATGGTCTAGAGGGGACATATCCAGAGAAGGAAAATGAAATCGCTGTTCCTTTATGGATATTACAGTCGATGGGGATAGATGCTCCAAAGATTGGTATGAGCTTGCCGTTAACTTACTCCGTTACCCGCGATGGGGTGAAATTGGAAGAGAGCAACACCTTCATACTAAGTGGATGGTTTACCGATTACAGTCATGTCCGTACCGGAAATACTGGAGCGCTACTGGTATCGGGGGCTTTTGCTACATCTCATGGTGTAGATCTTAAGAATCCCAAAAATGCCACTATTCTTTTTCATGAGAAAAATACGGATGAACTCCTCTCACGTTTGCAACAGGATATCACTTTGGGAGAAAGTCAGAAGCTTGAACCAGTCTCTTACAGGTCTACTACCTCTTCGGACAGAACAGCGACTTTGATTGGATACGCCGGAATAATACTATTTGTTATGCTGAGCGGTTATTTATTGATTTATAATGTGCTTTACATTTCTGTCTCACGGGATACAAGGTTCTACGGTCTGCTTAGAACGCTAGGAACTACACAGCGGCAGATTAAAAAAATAGTCAGAGCTCAAGCCTCAAGGTTAGCACTTATAGCAATTCCACTGGGACTTGCCGCAGGAGCTGTAACTTCTTTCGTACTTGTTCCGCTGGCTATGAGTACCGCTGAATTGGATACGGGTGTGGAGATTTCGTTTCACCCATTAATCTTTATTGGAGCTGCGTTGTTTGCTTGGCTGACCACCATGTTCAGTGCTATTAAACCTGCCTCCATCGCTGGTAAAGTCTCTCCAATAGAAGCAGTAAGATATACAGGGACGATGGTTAAAGCTAAGAAGAAGCGTGGAACTGGCGGTTCTAAGCTGCATCGACTGGCCTGGCGAAATATTTTCAGAGTGAAGAAACGGGCAATGGTTGTATTTCTCTCTTTATTTCTTGGGCTGACGACTTTTCTGGTAATCAATACACTTGTGCTTAGTATGAGTACAGATCATTTTATATCGGAATATATGGATAATGACTTCACGCTGTCGAATCAGACGATGTCCTTTGGATTTGAGGGGGAAGAGAAGGCCAAGATCTCAGAGGATATGATCAAGGAAATTCAGGATATGAAGGGAGTAAAAGAGGTCTTCAAGGCTTATATTGGAATGGCTGAGATGAAATATGACCCTAAGGTATTCGGAAAGTATGTAGATGAATTTGCAAAATCATATCACACAGAACGCCCTGCTGATGAACAATTGGCTAAGGGGCAAGGGATGTTCTCAATGACCCGTGTTACCGGGTTAGACTCAGATCAGGTCAGAAAGTTGGAGGAGAAATTAGGGTTTACTGTAGATATGGAACGTTTTGAAAAAGGTGAGATTGCCTTGCTGGACAATTTTAGTCTCGGTGGTCTTAAGGTTGGAGATCCATTTCAAATCAGTCCTATAAAAAGCGAGGCCGCACAATCTTTCGAAATTGGAGGGCTTGGTGATTTCAGCTCACTGGGATCTTCACATTTTGTGGCTCCGAATGTCTATATCAGCCAAACTGCTATAAAGAAATTCATGAGTAACCCGCTTATAAGTAAAGTGTATATTAATGCTGATCCAAAAGACTGGAAGCAGATTACCGATCAATTGGAAGGACTCATCGGCGGAGATGGTGAGCTGAAGCTGGAGTCGAAGCTGTATATGGAAAAGTTCATGGAATCGGCTAAGCTAACCTTTTACATTATGGGTGGCGGAATTGCGCTCATTCTAGCTCTGATTGGAATTTTGAATTACGTAAATATTATGTATACAGGTGTTGTAGCTCGGAAGCTGGAATTCGCAGTGATGGAGAGTATCGGGATGACCTCTAAGCAGATGAGAAAGCTGTTACTGTATGAAGGGGCAGGTTATGCGATCCTATCGACGTTGCTAATCTCAACAATAGGCACATTAATCAGTTACGGTGCTTATAGCCTGTTTAGCCAAGAAGCTACTTATGCTGTGTTTAGCTTCCCAACCCTTCCGCTTTCTATTGCAATTGTACTCGTTTTTGCGGTTTGCCTGAGTGTTCCGCTAATTGCTTACAAGCAAATTAAAAAGGACAGCATTGTGGAACGTCTGCGGCAAATGGAATAGTGTCAAAAGAAAATAAAGTTCTAGACTGAAAAATAAAGTGTTAGACTCTAAAAATAAAGTTATAGACTAAGAAAATAAATAATTAGACTGGTAACGTCCCATTACGCTAACGGGCAGTTATCTATAAGACGATTGATTCATTCGGGGGATTGCGGGAATTTCAAAAGTGGAATATTATTTAATTATGATTAACGTATTTGCTTACTAATTAATTCTTATATTAATTTTATCGGAGTTGATGTATTATGTATCCCCATCATCAAGCTGCCATTGATGCCATCACCAACAAGCTTAAAGCCAGACCCGACGTACAAGGGATCATCATCGGAGGTTCCGTGGCGCATGGCTTTGCCAACGAAACCTCTGATATCGACATTATGATCGTCCTTTCTGAAGAGGATTACAAAAAAGCTTGTTCCATCCATAATCTTGGGTATTTCGAAACGGAATCCTGTTCTTATGAAGGCGGTTACGTGGACGGGAAAGTTGTATCCGCTTCCTACATCAAGCAAGTGGCCGAATCCGGCAGCGATCCTGCTAAGTTCGCATTCCAGGATGCGTTCGTCACCTATTCCAATATCGAGGGGTTGGAACAGTTGGTCCAATACGCTCCCCGATATCCGGTGGAGAAAAAGGCAGAGAACATGCAGAAGTTCTATGCACAATTCGAAACCTGGAAATGGTATTATTACGAAGGACTGAAACGCAACAATCGTTTATTAATCGACTACTGTTTGACCCACTATGCCTTTTTCGCAGGTAGGTTGATTTTGGTACACAACGAAACGCTGTTCCCTTCTTATAAGTGGTTCTTAAAGGTTCTGGAAGGGGTTGAAAAGAAGCCGGAGAATTTGTTGGCGGACGTCCATCGGGTACTGGAAGAACGAACGCCGGAAGCCGTCGAGAATCTGTACGAGAGTATTGTGGAATTTAATAACTGGTATCAGGCAGAGCATCATTGGTCGGTTCAGTTTATGATGGATAGCCAGCTGAACTGGATGGACGGACCGGTTCCGGTTCTCGATTTATAAACTGTTCCGCTAACGGGACACGTTTGTTCAATAAAACAGCGACAGTCTAGAACTTTATTTTCTTGTCCTTGGCTGTCGCTGTTTCAATTTCAACGCTCAGTCTATAACTTATTTTATGGAGTCTAACGGTATGACAATTAGAAAACCCAAGTGGAATAAAGCCATCCCGTCTAATACTTTATTTTCTGCTGACAAATAGAGCTAATTAATTTACAGCATAGCCTTCCTCTGCTTGTTACAATGATAGGTATAGAGGTGAATTTCAATGACAACCATTCTAATTGTAGAGGATGACCGTCTCTTAAACGAGGGGCTAAAGTTCATGCTTGAAAAAGAAAACTTTAATATTATTCAAGCCTACTCTTATCAACAAGCAGCTTCTAAAATTCAGGATCAGACCCTCGGTCTGGTCCTTTTGGACATTAATCTTCCAGACGGGAGTGGTCTTGCACTGTGTCAGGAAATTCGGCGAATGAGCTCCATCCCGGTAATCTTTCTGACTGCCAACGATACTGAGCAGGATATGGTCACTGGATTTGGGCTCGGTGCAGATGATTATATTGCAAAGCCGTTTAGTATGGTCGTTCTTTTACAACGTGTGAAAGCTGTACTTCGACGAACAGGTACTGATGGAAGCTCGGAGCTGTTTCAATATAAGACTATTACAATTAACTCAGCTAAAATGAAGGTTTACAAATATGGGCAGGAGATCAAACTAACCACCAATGAGTATCGCCTACTTGCCATCTTAACCGAGAATAGGGGTCAGGTTCTTACCCGGAGGTTAATGCTGGAGAAGCTATGGGATATAGAAGGTAATTTCGTGGATGAGAATACACTAAGCGTAAACATTCGTAGGCTGCGCGCTAAAATTGAGGATGATCCTAAAGATTGTCAATACATTAAAACCGTATTCGGCATTGGTTACACATGGGGAGATTAAGGATGAAGAACCCTTTTTCAAAAATTATTTGGAGCTCTTTCGTCCTTTTTGCTGTTATTGTGGCTTTGTTCGGCTCTTTGCTTATCTATTATAAGCCTGAGCGATCTGTAATTATAGGAGCTATGGTGTTTGTTGGCATGATGGCTTTGCTGTTTATAAGTTTTGTGCTCGCACTTCGTAAAGAAATGCTAAACACGCTATCATCATTGTCGGGATTGATTCAAGAGCTTATCAATGGACAAATGACTCAAATGTTCCCGGTGCAGGAGGATACACTACTCTCCAAATTACAGCATCAGGTCATTCAGCTATCTGAGCTGTTGTCTTCGCAGAAGCAGCGTTACCGTGAAGAGAGTCAGGAGGTCAAAACATTAATTTCTGATATTTCTCATCAACTCAAGACCCCTTTAGCTAATTTAGGAATGTATAACAGTCTTCTGATGGATGAAGGGCTCCCCGCTGAAAAACGCAGTGAATTTACTCGCCATATGGGAAGCCAGATTGAGAAGTTATCTTGGCTCATGGAGAATCTGATCAAGTTATCACGGCTCGAATCCGGTATTATAGAGCTCCATGCGGAGAAGCTTAATCTTGAGAACACCGTGCTGTCAGCCATCAAACAGGCATTTCCAGCAGCTGAACAAAAGAATATAGAGATTTTACTGGAAGCGGATCAGGGGATTGCGCTGCAACATGACCCAAAATGGATGGGGGAGGCTATCTATAACATCATCGATAATGCTCTGAAATATACACTTGGGCCCGGCAGTATTAGGATTACACTTCAGCGGTATGATCTGTTTGCAAGGATTGATGTTGCCGATGGTGGAATCGGAATTCCTTCCGCTGAGATCAATGACATTTTTAAACGGTTTTATCGAGGAGCGGGTTCCAATGGAACTGAAGGTGTTGGCATTGGGCTTTATTTAGCCCGCAAAATTGTTGCTGAGCAGGGTGGATATATAAAGGTGAAATCAGAGCTAAGTAAAGGGAGTGTTTTTTCTATATTTTTGCCGATACGTTGATTCTGAATGTACTCGAAGGCTTAGCCCCCGAAATTGGGGCTTTTTCTCATTAAAGTTGCGATTTCATTGAGGAAAAGTGCTTTGCTAGCCCTGTAGTGGTCTGCAGTCGCACAGCTACCTCGACTAAGGTCCAGTACCAAAAACCGTCGTTGGTCTGTTTTGAAAGTCTGCGAATTGCTCTAGAATAAGGCTATAAGGTTAAGGACAACGAAAGGCGGTGAGAAAATAATGCAAAGAAGACAAGGAAACGGATTGGCGGTTGTACTGATTGTGATTGGTGCGGTAATGCTGCTCGGTTTAGCGCTTCCTCTGATTCACGGTATTTTCAGACTACTGTTCCCAGTATTGCTGGTTGTTCTCGGGTACTATGGGATTAAGAGCGGACGCAAGATTATCGGTTGGGTATTAATGTTCATTGGTGTCATGACCTTGATCGCGAAGCTTTCCTGGATCATCGGACCACTGCTAGGTGTGGCGTTGATCGTATGGGGCGTGTATGCCTTAAAGGGTAGAAGAAATGGTACTTATTAAGAAGGATTGTACTTAAATAAGAAGCAGGGAAGGAGCAGGAGATTATGAGTGTTTTTCGTCGCATGAGGGATATTACCGTAGCTAATTTAAATGAACGTCTGGAGCAAAGCCAAGATCCTGTGAAGCTGATTGATCAATTTCTACATTCAACTCGTGAGGAAATCAGTGAAGCTGAAAGATTGTATCAGCAATACGCTTCCCATACGAAGCAACTGCAGCAGCAAGTGAATCAAGCGACTGCCATGCGAAACAAACGTGAGGAACAGGCGCTACTCGCACTAAAAGCGGGCGAAGATCATCTGGCAAAGCTGGCTTTACAAGAAAAAATTATCCACGAGGAAAAGTTGGAGCAGTACAGCGGGCTACTTGAACAAAGTAAGCAATCCTTGTTTGAACTTGAAGGACAGCTGAATGAGCTGAAAATAGAGTATCAGACGGTGTACAGCAAACGTCAGTATTATGCAGCACGGATGGAGTCGCTGAGACTACAGCAACGTATGAATCAAAGAGCAAGTGCTTATGGCAACGGTGGTGATGTTCCCAAAATGTTCGGACGTCTGGAAGATCGGATGTCAGATTGGGAATTAGAAGCGAAGAGCCTCCGCGATGTGCGGCGCATGGGACAGGAATATGCTGTGCAAGCAGGTGAGACTGTAGCAACCGTACTCGAAAGAGAAATGGCTCGCTTAAAGGAGAAACTGAACAATGGTGGAAAGGAGTAGCGCTATGAGTCGATTGTATCGTTCAACTAGAGATAAAGTGATGACGGGTCTTGCAGGTGGATTATCTGAGACACTCGGTATTGATTCCACGCTATTCCGGATTCTGTTACTGGTCAGCATTCCGTTTACAGGAGGCGCCGTGATTCCAGTGTATTTCATTGCAGCATTGGTTATTCCGAAGGAGCCTACGCATTATAATCCTTTCGGACCAGGCCCTGGTGCACCTGGTGGTCCATTCGATGGTCCTTACTCAGGTAGACCCGAACATGGACACGGACCGCATGGCGGACATGGATCTTATGGACGCCAACCTAACTACAATCCTAATTTTGAGAAGAATAACGCATATTCCGCTCCGGATTCCGGTTTGGATGCGATGATGAAGGATATCGAGAAGAAGGCTCTGCAAAAAGAAGTAGAAGAACTAAAACAAAAACTGTCTAAATATGAGAAAGGGGAATTGTAATCATGGGAGTATTTCAAAGAATTAAAGATATGACTAAGGCGTCGGTAAATGACTTGTTGGATAAGGTAGAGGACCCAATCGTAATGCTTAACCAATATCTGCGCGATATGGAGGCTGAAATTCACGAAGCTGAAGTTACAGTTGCTAAACAAATGGCGAACGAACGCCGCATGAAGCAACGCGTGGAAGAAGCAGCAAAAATGTCTGCACAACGCGGAGCACAAGCTGAACTGGCATTGAAAAACGGCCAAGAAGAAGTGACTCGCAAACTGTTGGAGGAAAAAATCTACTTCGATCAAAAACAAGCGGAATACAGCGATCTTCACGCTCAAGCTGAAGTGCAAGCGAAGGAATTGGTAGGACAGCTGCACGATATGAAGGATGAATTCTACAAGCTGCGCAACAAGCGTAACGAGCTCGTATCCCGTGCTCAAATGGCTAAAGCGAAGAAACAAATGTCGCAAATCAGCAGTGTACATTCCATCGAAAGTGGCAGTGCCTCACTCGGATTCCACCGGATGGAAGAAAAAATTATGCAGCTTGAAGCAGAAGCAGATGTACTGCGTGCACCTTACAGCCCATCCGCGGCTTACACTAAACCAGTGGATGTTGAGAAGCAACTGAAAGTGGATGAGCAACTGGCTGCATTGAAAAGCAAGCTGAATGATACACCAGCGGCTCCTTCTTTAAACAAAAAAGAAGAATAAATCCTGTTCCTAAAACTTAAGTAGATATGATATGCTGGACAAGAAGAAGCCATACGGTATGGATCTCCATACCGATATGGCTTTTATAGCGGCTGGCTATAATATATTACTGAGTATGTTTTTCGAAGCAAAACTTTAACTTTAATCCGGTGAATAGTCAGGGAGAGGAAGTTTGGAACTGTAGGAGCAACAGCGAACGAAAGTCCAAACATTCCTCGGAGTGACTATTAGTTCACGGATACTATTGAAGAAAGTTTTGCTTAGCAAAACTTTTGGGAGGTGCGAAATGGATAAACGAAACCGTTTGATTGCCATCGGACTGATCGGTGTTGGCTGCATGATGATTTTTGGTAGATGGCTCGGCTTTTTCTCCATTGTCGCGCTTCTATTCCTGCTTCTAGGGGTCTACCGTACAACGTCAGGCAAGGTGAAGCAGGGTTATAAGCTGCTCGGAATTGGCGCTATACTGCTTTTGCTGGATCATTTAGTGCTCGTACTGGGGATTTGTTTGATCTCTTTGGGAATGTTTTTTACTAAATCCAAAAGAGTTCAGCGTAAGGAAGGGTTTATGCAGAAGCAGAACTTCTCGTCTAGATTTGACTGGGATCGCTCACCTTGGGTGATGCACAGTCTTAGTTCATGGCATATCCTCGGGGAAGCTGATCTTGATCTTTCGCTGGCTATGGCGGAGCAAAAAGAAACAGTTATGCTGTTTCAAGGGATCTTTGGTGATATGGACATTCAATTGTCGGATGATTATGGTGTGGAAATTGAAGCCTTTGTGCTTTTTGGATCGATTGAATTCGGTAATGGGCGCGATACAGGTATGCTGAACCGTCTGAATTGGAAATCCCCTAACTATGATAGCAGTGAATATAAGGTGAAGTTTAGTGTGTCTTATTTGATGGGAGATTTGGATGTGCGATTATCCTGATTAGTTTGATACAGAAGGGAGGGTCCCCATATGGAAAAAAAGAACAAAAACATGATGTCACGCAGTATGGGTGAGGGGGCTCTGTTCTCTTTTGTCATGCTGCTTGTGATATTGTACACCATGTATACATATGGCTATTTGAAGCCTTTTGAAAGCTGGATGATTGGATTACGCACGGCATTCACACTAATTCTGTTACCCATGGGGTTCGGAGTTGGCTTTGGGTTCTATCAGAGCTTTCGTGTAAAGCGAAAGTTGGAACGCTTGAGAGAAACCCTCGTATTGTGGGAGAAGGGCAACCTAACGCTATCTATGCCTGACTTGGGTGACGATGAGCTGGGAAGGCTCGGAGAACAATTGGGCCGAATCAGCGGAAAATGGGAAAACCAAGTGACAACGCTACAGCGCTTGTCTACAAATAACGCAAAGCTCGCGGAACAGGCCAGAGTATCTGCTATTATGGAGGAGCGTCAGCGGCTTGCGCGTGAATTGCATGATGCTGTCTCCCAGCAGCTGTTCGCGATTTCTATGACCGCCACGGCTGTAGGCCGGACGCTGGAGAAGGATTTTGACAAGGCGCAAAGGCAAATTGCACTTATTGAAGAAATGTCTGCTGTAGCGCAATCAGAGATGAGAGCACTATTGCTGCATTTGAGACCTGTTTATTTGGAAGGTAAGGGATTAGCGCAGGGGCTGCAGGAGTTGATCAAGGAGCTTAAGGTTAAGGTTCCGATTGAAATCGTGTTCGAGATGGATCCTGATGTACAATTGTTAAAAGGGGTAGAGAATCACTTATTCCGAATTGTGCAGGAGGCAATCTCCAATACGCTTCGTCATGCGAAAGCAGAGAAGATGGAAATCAGACTGCATCGGCGAGGAGATACGGTTCGTTTGACGCTCCGTGATGATGGGATTGGTTTTGAATTGGATGAGAGTAAACAAACTTCCTACGGTTTGTCGAACATGCAGGAGCGGATGAATGAAATCGGGGGTTCCATTCAGTTTATTACCGCTCCGGGTAAAGGAATGCGGATTGAAATAACCGTTCCGTTAGTCAATGAATAATAGGAGGAAAGAGTGACCATGGAGATGGAGGAAGCCATTAAGGTATTACTTGTAGATGATCATGAAATGGTACGGATCGGACTAGCTGCTGTACTTGGGACTGAAGACGGGATTGAAGTTGTAGGTGAAGCTGGAAGTGGAGAAGAAGGTATCCGCCTGGCACAAGAGTACAATCCGGATGTAGTCCTGATGGATCTCGTAATGGACGGGATGGATGGGATTGAAACGACAAAACAATTAATGAAGCAATATCCCGAAATCAAAGTGATTGTGTTAACAAGCTATCTGGATGATGAAAAAATGTATCCGGTGATTGAGGCGGGTGCGTTTAGTTATCTATTAAAGACCTCGCGAGCTAGTGAAGTTGCGGATGCCATACGCGCTGCGGCAAGAGGGCAGTCTGTACTCGAGTCACAAGTCGCCTCAAAAATGATGAATCGTTTTCGAAACAATGCCAAGGGTGAATCCCCTGCTTATAAAGAGCTTACCGAGCGCGAGATGGAAGTATTACGTCTGCTGGCGCAAGGTAAATCGAATCAGGATATCGCTGATCAACTAATTATTGGGATCAAAACTGTGAAATTTCATGTAACGAATATTCTCGCGAAGCTGGGTGTGGAAGATCGAACCCAAGCAGCAATTTATGCATATAAAAATGGACTAGCTGAATAATTGGATATCCCAATTGGTGTGAGTACAAGAACTGGCCAGAGTAAGAAGGGCTGGTTTTTTTGTGTGCACGAGTATATGAAAATACTTGTCTCCGTATAAAATCTTGTAAAGTGGACATCCTGTTTAGTAGATTAATAGACCGGATTGAGAGGGTGTTGGATTGTGGGGTATGTGGAAGAAAGTAAGGGAAAGAGACACGATGCAGGCCGAAAAAGCGGTATTAAAGGAATGTTGCTGGTATTTATTCTATGCTGTACTGCGTTACTTTTGGCAGGTTTTCGGGGCGAAGGTGAAAAAGAGAGCAGCCAGATCGCCCAATTGAAAAAGTCACTTCCTCTCCTGACCTCCCTTGGTAAAAGTGTTACAGTACCCGGATCCCCTCTTCGTTTAGTTTTAAAATGGCAGGGAGAATTCAATGGTGATGGTCTAGAGGCTGGTGTCACTGCAACTAACCTATCCGATGATCTTGGGTTGGGAGAAACAAGCCGGGAAGACGGGGGGGAACATCTTACTTACCGTTCGTCTGCCGACAGAGCCGGTTTGCAAACCACCATGTTCTGGAGTGAGCTGGGAAACGGACGTAGTTATGTGATTGTAACCCTGGAGACACCTGATTTGTTAAATACTCCGGATCTGCAAGCTGAAGCAGAAGAGGCTGGCGCGAAACTACAGAAGGTCGGCATCACAGCGGAATGGAATACCTCGCTTCAGGGGGCTGCGAAGGAGCAGGAGCATCCTCAGAAGGCTCTACTGTTAACGGAGCAGAATATGTACGCACAGCTGCCCGATCTTAAAGTACAGGAAAGCTACGAAGACGAAACAACAGCCAGCCATACTTATAGCACATCGGCATTGTTGCATTCCGTAATCAGCGGAAACCACGAGGTAGTCCTACAGGCAGCTATTCATCAGGATGCAAAAGAGGGCAGCAGCCGCGTTACGATTGGATTACCATTAATAACAATAGAATATTGAAAAGACCAATCAAGGATCTATTGTAGAATGCCCGTACTTACAATTTTAACATCAACCTTGGTATGGAATTTTACTTTCCGGTAATCCTCAGACCAATTTTTGTTGCTCCAGACATTGTGATGATAAGCAATAAGTTTTCTTCCTACACCAAAGATATCACAGTTTGCCTTTTGGATTTCATTAACAACTGTCTTGGCTTCCTTTGTAAGTAAATCTGAAAGATCTTGACTGACTTTTTTAAGTTCTTTCTCGTCGAGTACATCGGTAAACTCTTCTACGACGGCTTGCAGCTCCAAGCCCAAATTTACATCAATGCTTTCATCATCAGCAATGGTTACCTTGAATTGCCGCTTTATTTTTTTTGAACCCACATTAATAGTAATGAAATTCCGAATATCATCGGAATGTCCCAAATCAAGTTTCTTAGTGAAGCGGGCATTTTTCCCCTGTTGTCCCATCAGCAGAACCATCATGATTGACTGATCGGGGTTCAACATTCCGCTGTAATTCTGGTCATGAAAGAGAGCTACCCCTTTCGTGATTATTTCGCCCCCATCTCTGCCTAGATATGGAAGAGCAAAGTCATGCCCTGGATCCATCAGGGATCGGAACACGGTATCTGCCGTTTCTTTTGGAAAAATACTCATTTCTTCCAGACTATCGATCTTTTGCTTAATGAATTCACCGATCTTTAATTCCCCAACCTTTTTTTGTTCAAGAATTTGGGCAGCTTCTCCTTCCGTAATAATTAGCCGAACGTTGGATGTTGGATTGCTTGGATCCCTGTAATTCACATCCAGAATAGGGTACAGGCCACGCTCAGCCGTAGTCCTTCCCATAAGCTCAAACCCATATTTAATAAATCTAATGTTTCCCCTAACTTTATTTCGCAATTGATTGCTCGCATTGCGCACAGTCGATCCGATACTCGAATGGATTTCATTCTTGGTAGCTTTCTGCTCAATATCGGGGGGAATGATTAATTCGATGGTTTCTTTGATCTCTCCGTTCTCTGTATAATCAATTGCAGCACAATAAGCCAGATGCAGGTCTTTCAAATATTCCCGGTCCCAACATCCAGTAAGACAGATGGAAACAAGGGCAATTAAAAGTAAATGCGACTTGAATTTCATGTCAAACTTCATGCAAGACCACCTGGCTTTCTCTTCATAAATAGGGAAATCATCAGCAATAACATCGATAATCCGGCAATAAACACATAGGCCGCATAGTTAGCGGCCGTATCAAAAAGATGTACACCTGCAGGAGTTACAGGTGCAAGTGCGATCATAAAAGAAATGATTTTTACAAACGGAGCAAAATGTTTATGGCTTTTTCGACTAAATAAAACACTGAGTCCAATGGATGCTGCATAGCAGTAGCTAACAATAGAACAAACAAGCGTGATGGCCCAAATCGGCAGAAACAGGATATCTGCACGATCCACGATATAAAAGTTAAGAGATTTTACTAAGTAAATGACGGGTTCGGGCATGATTTTGATTTGCTCAGAGTTAAATACCATCAGACAGGTGGATACCACAAAGACATAGAGCAGGGTTACGAACCAACTGGCTAGACTAATGGTCATTAATTTTTGTTTATTTGTACCTTCGGAAAGCGGATAGACGATCATCATCATTTCGAAACCATACATAGATTTAGTTGATTCCTGTGCTCCCTTCACGACATTCCAGAACCCATTCTCCAGAAGGGGGAGCATAAATTCAAAATGAGCTTGAGTTAAACCATAGCTGACAAATAGTATAAGCGGAACAAAAAGAAATGTTGCCAATGTATAGAATCTGGCCAACACTGTAAGCTTTTCTCTTGCCAAATAGAGAGTCATGATCGAGAAAAGGGTTAATATAGCCCATCTTGGTGTGGATTGCAGAATCCACCTCTGCAGCACCTCCACCGCACTGAACATAATATTGGAGCCAAGCAGAACAAAGTAACTGATGTAAGCGATTATAAGTATTCTACCTATAATTGGACCTCCGAGCTTTAAACATATAGAAAATAAGTTGAGTCCGGGGAAATTTTTCAGCAGAACCCATAGAAGAATGATAACAAGTTGGGTAATGATGCCCGCAATCAAAACAGAGAGCGCTCCTCCACCCTTGGCCGCTTCGTTAAGCTTGAAGGGAAGAGACAGAATGCCAACCCCGATTTGGGCTTGAATCATAAAGCAGAAAAGCTGCCCCCTCGTTATCATTTTTTCTTTTTGAGTCATTCTTATAACTCCTGTCGTTCAGAGTAAATGATTATTCTTCTTCTGCCTCTGATTTGCTTGTATTCTTGCGGATGGACCATATCGGAAGGCGCAAAAAGGTGTCTTTCAAGCTTTGAATATTTACCGGGCTTAGAGGCGTAAGGTAAGGTTGTCCAAAAGATTCAAGCTTACACAAATGTATAAAAATAAGTGTCAACCCAAATGATATGCCAATATATCCGAACAAAGAGGCAGCAACCATAAGTGGAAACCGCATAAATCGGATCGCGGAGCTCATCTCGTTGGAAGGGATGAGAAAGGATGATATGGCAGTCAATGCGACAACGATGATCATTGAGTAAGAGACCAATCCAGCTTTAACAATGGCATCCCCGATGACCAAACCACCTACAATCCCAATGGTTTGACCTACACGGCTGGGCAGACGGAGCCCTGCCTCCCGCAGCAGTTCGAATATGAGTTCAAGCAGCATCGCTTCTACCAATGGAGGGAATGGGATCCGGGTCAGTGAACCTTGAATTGTGAAGAACAATTGCAAGGGAAGGACGCTGGAGTGAAAAGAAACGGTGGCAATATAGAGCGCGGGCAGTTGGAATGCTGTTACAAAACCAATCAGACGGATAAAACGGACAAAGGAAGCAATCAGCCATCGATTGCTATAGTCATCCGGCGTCTGATAGAAGGTGAAGAAGCTGGCAGGTACAATCAGAGCTGTGGGATCTCCATCCAGCAGGATTGTGACGTATCCTTTCAGCAAGTAGAAGGAGGTATGGTCTGGGCGCTCTGTATTGATATGTTGTGGAAATATAGAGTACGAATTATCCTCCGTTAATTCCTGAATAAAGCCGGTGGAGAGTACCGAATCAAGAATGATTTTTTGTATTCTAGATTCTACTTTTTTTACTAATTCAGGTTTGGCAAGGTTCTCCATATAGATTAAAGCTACCTTTTTGGGAGCGATTTTCCCAAGGGTAAAGTAGCGAACAGTAAGGTTTG
Organism: Paenibacillus sp. FSL R5-0345; assembly: GCF_000758585.1. Taxonomy (NCBI): domain Bacteria; kingdom Bacillati; phylum Bacillota; class Bacilli; order Caryophanales; family Paenibacillaceae; genus Paenibacillus; species Paenibacillus sp. FSL R5-0345. Next base: position 5,813,567 of record NZ_CP009281.1, on the reverse strand, counting down.
GAGTGGTGATTTGTTTACGTATCAGGTATAAGTTAACCGTCATATCTTCAATAAAACCGTTATGCGGCCCCCGAATAACTGCTTCATTAAGAGGTTCGGCTATGGTTCGTTCGTGTTTGGCAGGAGTAGAGAGGATATAAAATTCAGATATTCCTTCAACAAAGTAGAGGCAGCCTCCGTTAATAAGTCCCTGAATACCTTTATTTAGTTCTGTTTCCACATCGAAGCTGAGCGTTGTAAATAGTTTGGAAAGCTCTTTTTTTTTGCTATTGTAAAAAGGAGCAATCACATTCTGCTCAACCAGTTCCGTGTCTGCCATGGACTCTAGATAAAAGAGAATTCCTTCAGTTTCGTTAAAGGATATTCTTCTTTTTTTAAGATCATTTGAATAGAACAAAGCTGCTTCGATGAAATCGGCGTTTTGATCTACAGTAGTGAATGAGATCTGTGTTTGGTCAGTCATTAAGGGTGCTCGACTTTCGAGTTATTTTCCTTTAACGTTCCCGAATGATTTGCAGAATATTCCTGAATGAAAGTAACTATTAATGGATAAAGTGACAAACACTTCGTCAATATAGATAGTTTTATAAGGTGAAGTATAATTAGTAATAAGAAATTTTAATTGAAATTTGCGAAATCCCGAGAGTATTTGTCAGGAATCTGATAGCATCCTTTTTAGGAATATGCTAAAATGACATAACGTCGTTTTCTCGACGCTGAGAATGTCAATAAACTATATTACATACAGAAAGATGAGGAGCCATGGCTGAAAATCAAACCCTTGATGCACTGCACACACCCGGTGCTGTCTTTTTTATCTTTGGGGCAACCGGAGATTTAGCCCGGCGTAAGCTTTTCCCGGCGATTTACAGCTTGTACCGTGAAGGTAAGCTGGCACATGATTTTGCGGTAATTGGCGTGGCGCGGCGCCCGCGTACTCAGGAAGAATTTAGAAGTGATGTGAAGGAATCCATCCTTGAATTCTGCCGTTATAAAGCGGGAGAAGAGAGCGAATGGAATGAGTTTGTACAGCATTTTGAATACAAATCTCTGGACATCAACGATATTGATGGCTTCCGTGAATTAAGAGCTCAAACAGAAGCGCTTGAAGAGAAGTTTAGAATTCCGGGCAATCGGATGTTCTATCTTGCGCTGGCACCTGAATTGTTCGGTAGTGTCTCGTTCAACCTTAAGGCTGGCGGTATGCTGGATAGCACAGGTTGGAATCGCCTCGTCATCGAGAAGCCTTTTGGATATAATCTGGAGTCAGCTGAGCAGCTGAACGAGCAGATCCGTGAGGTGTTCAAGGAAGAGGAAATCTACCGGATCGATCATTATCTTGGTAAAGAAATGGTTCAGAATATTGAAGTCATTCGTTTTGCCAATGCTTTTTTCGAACCGCTTTGGAATAATAAGCATATTGCCAATATTCAAATTACACTTGGCGAAACCGTAGGTGTTGAAGAGCGTGGTGGTTATTATGACCATGCTGGAGCGTTACGGGATATGGGCCAGAATCATATATTGCAACTGCTGACTATGATCGCAATGGAACCACCAAGCCGTCTGCTTGCAGAAGATATTCGTGACGAGAAGGTGAAGGTACTTCGTTCCCTTCGTCCTTATGGTACATCTGACGAGGTTCGTGAGAACGTCGTGAGAGCACAGTATATTCAAGGCTTGCATGGTGGCAAGACCCTTCCTGCTTATCGTCAGGAAGATAAGGTTGATCCTGAATCGAGTACCGAGACGTATTTTGCTGCCCGTGTGTTTGTAGATAACTTCCGCTGGGCTGGAGTTCCTTTCTATATTCGTACAGGTAAACGTCTACCGGTGAAGACAACGGAAGTGGTAGTTGAGTTCAAGGGCATGCCAACCAATGTTTATTTGGGACAAAAGCATACGTTGGAGCCTAACCTGCTTGTTATCCGTGTGAACCCTATGGAAGGCATTTATGTGAAGATTAATGCCAAGAAGCCGGGTTCTGAGTCTGAAATTCAACCGCTCGCTATGGACTTCTGTCAAAGCTGCTTGGTTGGAATCAATTCCCCGGAAGCTTACGAGCGTTTGCTTCATGACGCGGCACGCGGAGATTCTACTTATTTCACGCGTTGGGATGAGGTATCGTCGGCATGGTCGTTCGTGGATCGTATTGCGAAGGCTTGGAAGGAAGAGTCGAGTGATCTATCGTCTTATCCTGCTGGCACTTGGGGTCCGGTTGAAGCGGATCAACTGCTTGCTCAGGATGGCTTCCATTGGTGGCCGGTAAACGGTCAGGAAGAAGATAATGTAGTATGGTTGAAGAATAACTAAACTTTGAGTTAATGCTATCTCCCTGCAGAGGATGCAGGGAGATTTTTTGTAATGCTGAGATTAACACTCAGCTTCACAAGGCCACTCTGGCTCCAAATGCCGCTCGGGCGACAGAAGCATTTTTCAAATAACTGCACTTTGTACAATTAAAATCACATATTGGGTGGAGATTAGTGTTTTAAGTGTATTTTCTGCAACTATTTTCTCCGTATAAGGCCGAAAAGCTAGCACATTGATTTTTTAATTGCATCAAATACAACTAAAGGCGATTGGAAATGCTAATACTTCAAATAAGTGTAGGAAATACAACTATTTTACTATAAGAGACTGCGGAGAAATGTGAAACGAATTCAAGGGAGGGGCCTGTATTCAACGGGTGGCCATGGGGAGCCCTGTTTCCAATTAATACACACCTCTTTGGGACGGAACGAGCGGACCTTTTCCTCCGAAATGCATGTTTTAGTCGAGCTTACGGACAAATGTATGCGAAAAACCGAATACAATGTTTCTCGGGTAGCGTAAACGAGCCAATTGTATGCGAAAAACCGAATACAATGCGCCGCCAGTAACGTAATCGAGCCAAATGTATGCGAAAAACCGAATACAATGCGCCGCCAGTAACGTAATCGAGCCAAATGTATGCGAAAAACCGAATACAATGTGCCTCCGGTAACATAAACGAGCCAAATGTATGCGAAAAACCGAATACAATGCGCCGCCAGTAACGTAAACGAGCCAGATGTATGCGAAAAACCGAATACAATGTGCCTCTGGTAGCGTAAACGAGCCAAATGTATGCGAAAAACCGAATACAATGTGCCTCCGGTAACATAAACGAGCCAATTGTATGCGAAAAACCGAATACAATGCGCCGCCAGTAACGTAATCGAGCCAAATGTATGCGAAAAACCGAATACAATGTGTCTCGGGTAGCGTAAACGAGCCAGATGTATGCGAAAAACCGAATACAATGTGCCTCTGGTAGCGTAAACGAGCTAGCGCTGTTATCCGCCCTGAATCACCCAGGAATGGACTTGTTATTAGGGAATAAGTGGAATATGATTCGTCCCTTATATATGTGCTCATTTCATCGAAATAAAGATCCGTACGGTCCGTAAACGGAATCTAACTACGAAGGTGCATATGGATACGAGTATGGAACGGATGTACTCAGCTTGTAACGCTACCTCCAAGGACGCCGACAGGCGTTTTTCTTATTGAGCTATGGGAACTGCTGAACAGGATACAGACCTGATTTGGGAGATATTTTGCTGTAATAGCTTTTTAGTAGATAATGTCTGTCGGATTTTGATATACTTTAGAGGATGCTTTCACTTGAAGCGGACTGGAGCTAGACCTAAGATAGCTATTCATTCAGAAATGAAGGGGTATGAACAATGAGCAGAGCACCGATTTGAAGATAACCCCAGTGTAATTGAAGCAGAAGTAGGAATTTTATATATGAAGGGATATGTGTAATGAACAAAGCAATAGATCAGAAGCTGCAAAAGGAAGTGGACAGACGCAGAACCTTTGCGATCATTTCCCACCCGGATGCGGGTAAAACAACTTTAACGGAAAAACTACTGTTATTCGGTGGCGCTATCCGTCTGGCGGGAACCGTTAAGGCCCGTAAAGCGAACAAGCACGCCACGAGTGACTGGATGGAAATTGAAAAGCAACGGGGGATTTCTGTTACTTCCTCTGTCATGCAGTTTGATTACTTGAATCACCGTGTGAATATTTTGGATACTCCGGGTCACCAAGACTTTAGTGAGGACACCTACCGTACACTAACTGCAGCGGATAGTGCAGTCATGCTTATCGACGTGGCAAAAGGTGTGGAAACCCAAACGACTAAACTGTTTCAGGTCTGTGCGAAACGTGGGATTCCGATCTTTACCTTTATTAATAAGCTAGACCGTGAAGGACGCAGTCCGTTTGATCTGATGGAAGAGCTGGAGCAGGTACTGGGTATTCGCTCTGTGCCAATGAACTGGCCGATCGGCAGTGGCCGTGAATTATGTGGTGTATATGACCGGATGAAGAATCAGGTAGAACTGTTCCAAGGTGACGATCATTCCGTAATCAAGGTTCAGAAGGTTGATGGATATCGTGATCCAATCATTCGTGAAATGGCTGGAGAATATCTGCATGATCAATTGTGTCAGGATCTGGAGCTGCTGGATGTAGCAGGTGACGCTTTTGACTATGAAAAAGTATTAAGTGGTGAACTCACACCTGTGTTCTTTGGTAGTGCGATCAACAATTTCGGCGTACAGACTTTCCTCGATAATTTCTTGGATTTGGCACCGAAGCCTGAACCACGCCGTAGTACTACAGGTTTGGTAGAACCAATGAATGAGAAATTCACTGGTTATGTGTTCAAAATCCAAGCCAATATGAACCCGGCTCACCGTGACCGGATTGCTTTCCTGCGTATTGTATCCGGGAAGTTCGAACGTGGGATGAGCGTAAAGCATGTGCGTGTGGGTAAGGACATTAAGCTGGCCCAGCCGCAACAATTCTTGGCGCAAGACCGTGATATCGTAGAGGAAGCTTATCCAGGAGATATTATCGGGCTGTTTGATCCAGGTATTTTTAGAATTGGAGATACACTGAGTCAGGCCGGAGATTTGGAATTTGATGAGCTGCCAACATTCTCACCAGAGATTTTTGCTAAAGTGAGTATTAAAAATGCTTTGAAATCGAAGCAATTCCAAAAGGGTGTCGATCAGCTGACTGAAGAGGGTATGATTCAAGTATTCCGTACGGTTAACTTTGACGATATTCTGCTCGGCGTAGTTGGACAGCTGCAGTTTGAGGTGTTCGAGTACCGCATGAAAGGTGAATATGGTGTAGATGTTCAGTTACAGCGTATGCCATACCAGTTCGCGCGTTGGATCGTAGATGATGCTAAACCGGATGCGAGTAAGTTCCGTATTAACTCTACGCTCGTTACAGATAAGAAGGGCAATTTTGTCGTGTTGTTCGAGAATGAATATGCTATGCGGACAGCGATGGATAAGAACCCGACAGCTACGTTCCTGGAGATGGCTCCAAAAACATTGCTATAGTAAGGAAGCTATAACTTCCTGATGGTTAATAAAAACCTCCGCCTCCATAGGTGAGTTTCACTATGGTAAGACGGAGGTTTTTGGCTAATTACGTCTAGTTATGAAGTGATATTGCCAGGGGTAATTGTCTCCAAGTGATCATGCAGCATAGAGACCAAATTATCTTGTTTAGCGGTGTCCAGGTCTTTCCATATCATTTCAAACACGGCGCCAAGTCCCGGGAGTGCTGCTTCCGGTCCGTCTACCGAGCCTTCAATCATATGCCGCAAATCCTCTTCAGATTGACCATGCACTTTATGAATAATCGCCTGACGTAAGTCAATGGTAACTGGCATGAAAAAGTACCTCCTTTTTGGAATGTAGTGATATTCACTTCGTTTTAATGTACCCTGTATGGGTGCTGGAAATTCAAGTTTTTGCTACGAGAAACGGTTGTCATCCATAAAGGACCACAATGACGTTTCTTCTTGGCTTATGCTATACTATTTGAGATATAGAATGCTACGGGAGGTACATATAGACATGGCCAAAAAACAATATGCTATTATTGGCATGGGGCGTTTCGGATCCAGTGTTGCTAGAGCGCTCAGCGGTATGGGGTATGATGTACTTGCGATTGATGCGGACGAGCAGCGAACACAGGAGATTTCAAATATAGTAACACACGCCGTATCTGCAGATTCTACGGATGAGGAAGCGTTACGCGCACTTGGTATTCGCAATTTTGATGTAGTCGTTGTAGCCATTGGTGAGGACATCCAAGCTAGCATTCTGACAACTTTAATCCTGAAGGATCTTGGAGTGCCAGCAATTATTGCAAAAGCCAAAAGTGAACTGCACGGCAAAGTATTAGGTAAAATTGGTGCGGACAAGGTGATTTATCCTGAACGGGATATGGGAATGCGGGTTGCGCATCATTTGGCTTCGCCTAATATATTGGATTATATCGAGCTGTCGCCTGATTATAGTATTTTGGACATGAAGGTATCCGGATCGATGATCGGAAAAAATCTACAAGAGCTCGATATCCGCGCAAAATATGGCTGTAACGTAATGGCTATTCGCCAAGGTGAAGAGATGAACATCTCCCCTCGCGCAGAGGATCGCTTGATCGACGGGGATATTCTTGTAATCGTTGGGCATAAGGATAATCTGACGAAGCTTGAGATCGCGTATCAGTAGGTGGGGCGATTCTGATGATAAGCGTTATTCCGAGGAAAGTCGGAGTTCCGGTCGCTGTTGTCTCCAGATTTTTTTGATTTGAACCGCTTGCTGCGGATAAAATCCCGAGACTGCTTATGCTTTCGAAGTGAGCTTTACTTCGTAAAGCTTTCGGGCGAACGCTTACGCTCCTACAGTTCCAAATTTCCTCTCCATAACGTAATCATCAGGTTTATAGGGGAGTAGAAGAGAAGAAGAACAAAGATAAAGATAAAAAACAAAGATAAAGATAAAGATAAAGAACAAAGATATAAGAACAAGAATAAATGGCAAGGCATAAGAAAGGAAGACTTTATGGAAATCATGTCTCCGCAAAATACGCGGGTTAAAGAGTGGGCCGGGCTGCAGGAGAAAAAGCACCGTGACAAGGCTCGTAAATATATCGTAGAAGGCGTTCATCTGGTACAGGAAGCGCTGCTGGCTGAAGCAGATGTGGAATGTTTGGCCTATGACCTCGACAAAGGAATGCCTGCTGAACTCAAGGGGCTTCTTCAGTCCGTTCAGGGTATGGATGTGATTGGCGTGTCAGCGGCCATTATCTCGAAATGCAGCAGCACTAATACACCGCAGCCAGTGTTCGCCATCGTGCGGAAGGAACAGCAGGCAGTAGAGGCTATCCTAGCGAAGAAGAATAGTCTGGTGGTTGTCCTGGACGGTGTACAGGACCCCGGCAATGTCGGCACCATCATCCGCAGTGCGGATGCTGCGGGAGCAGACGGAGTGATCCTCGGTCAAGGCTGTGCCGACCTGTACAATCCGAAGACCATCCGTTCCACGATGGGCTCAATGTTCCATCTCCCGGTGGTGGAGGGAGATCTAAGTGAGATTTTGCCACAGGCCCGGGAACGCGGGGCATTGCTGGTAAGTACTTCGCTGCAAGGAGAAGAATCTTGCTATCAGCATGATTTTCACGGCAGTCAGTGGCTTCTGATTGGCAGCGAGGGTAAAGGTATTTCGCCTGAAACTGCTCGACTCGTGGACAAGAGTATCATCATCCCGATGGCAGGCCGCGCTGAATCACTAAATGCGGCGATGGCAGCGACGATTTTGCTGTTTGAGGGGATGCGGCAGCGGGAGGCATAAGCTGCTTCTAAAAAAGGAACGGACGATAAAAAACTGCAAGCTCATGATTGAGTTGCAGTTTTTTTGTCGTTTTTAAGAAGCCTGCTCAAATTGGCTGTTGTAAAGCTCTGCATAGAATCCGTTCTGTGCAAGTAATTCCGCGTGGCTGCCGCTTTCCAAGATATCGCCGTCCTTCAGGACCAGAATCACATCGGCATTCTTGATTGTTGAGAGTCGGTGTGCGATAACGAAAGAGGTTCTGCCTTCCATAAGCTTATCCATCGCCTGCTGAATCAGCAGCTCTGTACGGGTATCCACCGAGCTTGTAGCTTCATCAAGAATGAGCATCGGCGCATCCTTTAGCATCGCGCGAGCGATGGTCAGCTGCTGCTTTTGGCCGGCGGATAAATTGACCTTATCATTAAGGATAGTATTGTAACCATCACTTAAGGTTTGAATGAAGCGGTGCAGGCCAACAGCCTTGCAGGCTTCTTCAAGCTTCTCGTCTGTTATATTCTGCTGATTGTAAATCAGGTTCTCTTTGATGGTACCCTCAAACAGCCAGGTATCCTGCAGGACCATACAGAATAGATCATGAATGTTCTCTCTCGTAAGGCTGCTGATCGGCGTATCATCAATGTAAATTTCTCCGCCTGTTAATTCGTTGAAGCGGATGAGCAGATTAACGAGAGTGGTCTTCCCTGCACCGGTAGGTCCTACTATGGCAACTTTTTGCCCGGGCTTTACGTCTGCCGAGAAGTTTTTGATAATCAGCTTCTCTGAAGTCTCATATGCAAATTGTACTTGATCAAAACGTACTTTGCCTTCAGCAGTTGCCAGCGTGCGTTCTTTCAAGCTCTCGTCTTCCATTTCTTCAGCCTCTAGGAATTCAAATACACGCCCTCCAGCGGCGGATGCCGATTGCAAATTCTGTGCGGCTTGGGCGATCTGAGATAACGGCTGGGTAAAGTAACGTACATACATGATGAAAGCGACAATGACCCCGAATGAAATCGTACCATTCATGGCTAATACAGCACCCACGACACAGACGGCGACAAAGCCTAGATTACCAATGAAGCCCATAAGCGGTGGCATCAGTCCAGAGAGGAATTGCGCTTTGAAGGCGCTGTTCTTCAGCCCTTGATTCAATTCCTGGAAGGTAGTGCGCATCTGCGCTTCCCCGTTATATGCTTTTACAACGTTATGCCCTGTGTACACTTCTTCAACATGACCGTTGATTTTACCCAAATATTCCTGCTGACTGGCAAAATACTTTTGCGATTTCTTCATGATGATCGCCATAAGACCGAAGCCGATGATAGTTGCAACGACAGCGGTGATGGTCATGATCACATTGGTCCGGAGCATCATGATAATGGAACCGATGAACATGGCGACAGCGGTCACTACAGTACCGATGCTCTGATTGAGAGCCTGACCGATGGTATCCACATCGTTGGTAACCCGGGAGAGAATGTCCCCGGTTGCCGACTTGTTGTAGTAGGAGATCGGAAGTCTGTTCATTTTATGAGCCAGGTCGGTTCTTAATTTCTTGGAGACTTTTTGGGTAATATTCGACATGATCAACCCTTGTGAGAGTGACAACAACGCACCGACGCCGTAGATCACGACGAGGGTAATGCCAATGGCAGTAATGCCGTCCATATCGATGCCGCTGACGAGGCCGGCTGTAATCATGTCGGTGATCTCGGAGAGCTTATCCGGACCGAATAACGTGAGTACCGTTCCAGCCGCCGCGCAGATTAGCGCAATTACGATCACTGGAACATACTTGCGGCAGTAACGGAGCAGCTTGCTCCATGTATTCTGACTCTTATTCTTAATCTTCATTAGGCAAGCTCCTCCTTGGTCAGCTGTGAGTAGGCAATTTCCTGATATACGCTGCAGGTTTGCATTAATTGGTCATGTGTTCCGATACCGGCGATTTGTCCGGCTTCCAGAACAATGATTTTATCGGCGTCTTTGATTGTACCGATACGCTGAGCTACGATCAGCATTGTTGAGTCATGCGCGTCTTTTTTTAGCTCACTGCGTAATTTGCGGTCAGTCTTATAGTCAAGCGCCGAGAAAGAATCGTCAAAGATTAATATTTCTGGACGTCGTGCAATCGCCCTGGCAATCGACAGCCGTTGTTTCTGCCCGCCAGAGAGATTTGATCCGCCTTGGGCGATATGGGCATCATAGTTCCCCTCTAGCTTTTCTACAAATTCAGAGGATTGGGAAGTGTACACCGCATCTACAATATCTGAACTGAGGACCTGACCGGAGCCGTTCTCACCAAATGCAATATTGGAGGACACTGTTCCTCCAAACAAAACAGCCTTCTGGGAGACGTAGCCCATTTTATTCCGTAGCGCTTGCTGGTCGTATTCTTTAACATTGATGCCATTTACCAGCACTTCACCTTCTGTAGCATCATAGAAACGGGGAATGAGATTAACAAGTGTACTTTTTCCGCAGCCTGTTGATCCGATAAAAGCAATCGTTTCTCCCTGTTTTGCCGTGAAGCTGATGTTCTCCAACACATATTCCTCTGCATCTGGATATTTGAAGCTAACCCCCCTGAATTCAATTTCATCTTCTCGCTTCACAGGGAATTGAGTTACTGATCCATTCTTCAAGCTAGGTACTGTTTCTAGTACTTCATTGATACGCTTAGCCGACACTTGAGCGCGGGGCAGTAAGATAAAGATCATAATCAACATCATAAAGGCCATAACTACTTGCATGGCATAAGATGAGAATACGATCATATCTGAGAACAAGCCCATCTTGGCTGTCCCCTCGGCTGCTTGAATGAGCACGGCACCGATCCAATAGATGGAGAGGCTTAACCCACTCATAATCAAAGTAATACTTGGCATCAACATGGTCATAACATTGTTGGCAAATAGATTGGTACTGGTAAGCTCGTTGTTGGCTACAGCGAACTTCTTTTCCTGATATTGTTCGGCATTGTAAGCCCGGATGACACGAAGACCGTTAAGATTCTCTCTGGACACACGATTCAGATTATCTGTAAGCAACTGCAGCTTTTTAAATTTAGGCAGGACAAGCACGATACAGATCGCGACAATAATTACGAGGAGTGCGACCGCGACACCTGTAGAAAGGGTCCACTGCCAGCTTTTGCCGGAAATCTTGAGTAACGCCCACACTGCAAGGATTGGAGCTTTCACAAGCAGTTGTAAGCCGATCACAATCAGCATTTGTACTTGCGTGATGTCATTCGTGGAACGGGTAATTAGACTTGCTGTTGAGAAGTTGCTGATTTCCTCCATGGAGAAGGACTGCACCTTATCAAACAAATTGGAACGCAATCTTGCAGACAAGTCGGCCGCTATTCTCGCAGCAATGCCTGCTACAACCACCGAGGTCGCCAGACTGCCAAGAGCACAGATCAGCATCCAGCCTCCTGCCACAATGATCTCATTCATTTCGCTTCCTGGTGTCTGGATCAGCCGGGTAATATCACTCATGTAGTCAGGCAGTTCTAAATCCAGCCAAACTTGAGCGATAATGAACATGAGGCTGATGCCGAATAAGAACCATTCTTTGGGTTCCAGATTCTTGAGTAATTTCAACATAAGAATGACTCCTTTGCATTATCGTTGCTATGATCGTAACGGAGAATGATAAACTGAAAATTAACTTTTGCTATGAAATGAAAGAAGAGACCATCCCTTAAGCCATAGAATGACTGCTTGGGATAGCCTCTTATGTTTGAGCAGGATATACGTGAACACCTTAACATTTAATAAAAAATACACATAATCTATGAATTCTTCAATAAAATCTGCGCTGTTCTCATTTCTCCTTTTTTGATACATTGTAAATCCAACACTTTCATACATCCGTTGAGCAGGGTTTAGATCATCATTTGTGGTCACAATAATTTTTTTTACATCATTCTGGCTGATTCTATTAACCGCCTCTTGAAGCTGGATTTTACCATACCCATTGCCTTTATGTTTCGAAGCAATGCAATTATGCCCGATTTCTGCATACTCAGGCATGTTTCTAGGGTCCCACACCACAAATCCGATGGGTTCATCATTTACAGTTGTGATAAAAGCATATTTATCAGCAATTTGTAAATGGTCAAAGAAAAAGTTGTCACAATCCTGCCAATCAGAAATAGAGCTTTGTTCATATCTTCGATCAAATGAATACGCATCTGTCAATAATTCAAAGAGAATTCCCCGATTAAAGCTGCTAAGTTTTTTGAATTTTACACTCATTTATTTGTAGCCCCCATTTCTTTTCTTACCTTTTTAAAATCGGGGAGCAGTACAGTGAAAGTGGTTCCTTGCATTGGAACACTGTCGCAGGTGATGGTTCCATCGTGCAGCTCAATGATTTTTTGGACAATCGTAAGCCCCAAGCCATTACCGGCAGTAGAGTGAGAGGTATCCTGTTGATAGAACTTGTCGAAGACCTTGGGGAGTGCATTTGGACTAATGCCTACTCCATTATCACGGAACGTAATTTCGACCTGATCCTTCAACCGCCTCATGGTAACTTCGATTTCGCCGTGCTCGGGCGTGAATTTGATCGCATTGTCTAATAAATTTAGCCAGACCTGGCTCAACATCTCTTTATTCCCGGGTACCTCATAATCCTGCACGTTGGCTTTGAAGGAAATATGCTTTTTCGTAAGTTTAGTATGCTGTAGCAGGACGCATTGGCGAATTTGTTCTCCAACATTGAAGGGTTGTCGATCGCTTAATATCGCTTGTGCTTCCACTTTGGAGAGGTTCAGGACATTTGAGGCCAGAGCGGCCAGGCGGGTAGATTCTTCGATAACAATATCCAGATATTCATTCCGTTCGTCCTTGCTCAGCTCATCATCCTTCAGGATTTCAGCGAACCCTTTAATCGATACAATCGGAGTACGGAATTCATGGGAGAAATTGTTTACAAAGTCTGTACGCAGAATTTCGATGCCACCCAGCTCCTCAGCCATCCGGTTAATATTCTCGGAGAGAATCTTGAATTCCGGAGGGTGTTTGAGCTGTAGCCGCATGGAGAAGTCCCCTCCGGCTAACTTGTCAATGGCATCAATAAAGGTATGGATTGATTTCAGCATTCTACGACTGGTAATGATCGATATGACGGTACCGATAATGGTGCAGGCAATCAATATAATCAAGGTGAGAATTTTTTTGTCCTGGAGAATCCGCTCATCGAGCAGACCGAAGACTAGGGACAGATAGGTCAGGATTCCGGTGATCAGCATTGTAATGAGGAAAATGATGAATACACCAATCGAGAAGTAGATCGGCAGACTGATTTTGCTACTTAGCTTTTTGATCATGTTCTCACCGCCTTATAACCGAGACCGCGGACGGACACAAGTTCGAACTCCGGATAGTTTTCAAACCGTTTTCGCAAGCGATTGATGTGCACATTAACTGTAGTGTCCGTGGTTTCGCTGTCCATCCCCCAGATTTCGTCCATCAGCTGGATGCGAGTGAAAATGCGCTCCGGATAGGATAAAAGCTTATAGAGGAGATGGAATTCCTTTTGGGGAAGCGTCTGTTTTTCATTGTCTCGAGTTACTGTTAACGCATCGAAATCAAGAATGACTTTACCGACAACAAGCTTACGGGCGCTTACAATCTGTGAGCGGCGCAAAAGGGCTTGAATTCTCAACAGCATTTCTTCTGTATCCACAGGTTTGGTCATGTAATCGTCCGTTCCGAGGCGGAATCCTTTTTTCTTATCTTCTGGAAGCTGCTTGGCCGTGGCCATGAGGATCGGAATTGTGTTGTTCGCATTTCTTAGCTCTTCGGCAAATTCGTAACCATCCATCCCCGGCATCATGATATCGAGGATAATTAGATCGATAGGCTGGACTTCAAGAACTTCCAGTGCCTGGATGCCATTCTCAGCTGTTAACACTTTATAACCTTCCCGTTTTAGGACAGCGTTCATTAGTTTTCTGACATGCTTATCGTCTTCCACAACGAGGATATTAATCATGGTTTCACTCCAATAGGTTCCGGATTTAACCGCTTATCCCCATAATTCTAAAGGATAAAAGTGCTAAAGACAAAATCTTTAGCGGTTCTTTAGATTCCATTGCGTTCTTCCTAAACTCCCTCGGTGTAAGTATCCGATCGGGCACTTTTATGCTTAGTGGTATTAATCTTCTTTAAGGGGCAATCTCAGTTGAAATGTGAAGACATCATTAGTATGTTTAAGTGTTAAGGTTCCCTCGTGCAACTCAGCAATATTTCTAGCAATGGAAAGGCCAAGTCCAGCTCCTGTTTGAATTCCTTCGCTATTTCTTGAATGGTCAACCTTATAAAATCGGTCAAATAGTCTTTTCTCTTGATCTCGTGTAAGAGGAGTCCCTTTATTTTCAATTTCTATGGAAATGTGTTCACAATTTGTTGTCATCCGTATGTAAATGCTTCCAGGCTTGTAGGAATATTTTAATGCATTCATGAGAAGATTATCGATAGCTCTTGCCACTTTTTCGCTGTCAATTAAAGTGAATACTGGTAAATCGGAGAATCCTTTCACGAGATGTACACTATTTTCTTGAGCAATCGGTTCGAATTCAAATAACAACTGATTTAAAAGCTGAGATAAATCGATTTTTTCTAGTTTTATCCTGGATTCAACTGAAGTAAGCCTGGTATATTCGAATAAATCATCAAGTAACTTCTTCAAATGAACCGCTTTGTTGTAGGTGTTTTGAATGAAACGTGTGTATTCTTCTTTATCTTGAAACGAACCTGTTCGTAAGAGCTCAATGTATCCAATAATGCTTGTAAGAGGTGTACGTAAGTCATGTGAAATCCCCGTGATCATCTCCATCTTCGATTTTTCAATTTCACGTTCCTTGATGATCTGTTTTTCTAGTTGCTCTGCCATCCGATTGATGTTTAACGCCACCGATCCTAGTTCATCTTGTCGTTCAACAGCTACCCGGTAACTTAAATTACCTTCGGAAATAATTTGAAGTCCATGCTCCAATGCAATTAAATCTTTGACGATTCGTCGGGTCAAGGAAAAAAATGTAATCACAAAAATAACTAAAAACATTGGTGTAAGAAGATAGGCCAGAAAATTGAACAACCATTCCCATTTTGTTACATTGGCAAAGTGAAAGAATAGGAGGCTAAGTGAGGTATTAATTGCTATGGTAATGATTAAACTCAACACCATCCTGATTAAAATATTGGTTTGAATTCGTTTGTTTTTTTCTGGTTTTCGCTTAATTCTAGTCAATTTTATAGCCAACTCCCCAAACAGTCTTAATATACAAAGGTTCTCTTGGGTTCTCTTCTAATTTTTCTCTTAAGTTACGAATATGGACCATTACGGTATTGTCAGAATATCCATAAGGTTCTTTCCATACATTCTCGTAAATTTGCTCCGAACTAAAAACTTGCCCAGGCCGACTTGCAAGCAAAGTCAAAATCGCAAATTCAAGTGGAGTCAATGAAACATCGGCTCCCTTAATCTTCACAGAATGTTTATTTTTATCTATTATCAGGTCTTTGATTATAAGTAGTGAATTGAATTCTTCCTTCCCAATTAAGGACTGACGCCGTAATTGGGCTTTCACACGAGCCAGTAGTTCCAGAGGATTAAAGGGTTTGATCATGTAATCATCTGCCCCAGTAGTTAAACCTGTGATTTTATCAATGTCTTCCTGCTTGGCTGACAACATAATAATAGGAATATTCGATATTTCTCTTATTTTCAGACAGGCTATAATACCATCCATTCGCGGCATCATAACATCCAGGATAACCAATTGAATGGGTGTTGTTTGTATTGCTATCAGGGCCTCCTGACCATCTGCTGCTTCAAGCACATGGTAGCCTTCATTTCGTAAATAAACATGAATCACATCTCGAATTTCAGAATCATCATCCGCAATAAGGATTGTATTCATTAACTACAACGCCCCTTCTTCATTTATTTATAATAGTTCCCTTTTTACGACAGACATAGACTATAGCAGGGGGAAGATTAAAAGGCACGAATTCTATTTTTTCAATACTAAAATATTCGGATAATTGCTTCTTCATCTGAAGTGAATATTGAAATGCGACAAATAATCCTCCTGGCTTGAGCGCTTGATAAATCTGTTCCACTAAGGTATCTCTCAGTTCACGTTCAAAATTAAAAAAGGGCAACCCACTAAAAATACAGTCTAGCTGATGAATATCTAAATCCTTCATTCTTTCTACTAAATGAGAAGCATCTGAATAACAGGAGAAGTCAGGGTATTCTGTTTTTAGATTATTTCTCATGGTCTCATCCATTTCAAACAATAATACTTTTGTTGTTTTATTTATCTTAGTACTAATTGCACGAGTGATTGCACCTGTCCCTGATCCAAGTTCAGCAACGGCCTTAACCTCGGGCCATTTCGCTTTTTTAACCATGGAATCTGCGAGAAACCGTGAACTTGGTATAACACTACCAACCCGTTTTGGATGTTGAATAAAACTTCGTAAAAATAAAATGTTTTCATTGAAGCTCACTTAGTTTCCCTCCATTAATTTAAGATTTAATTGAAATTAGGGATTGAATAAATTTGATAGAATGTGATCCCCGAAGTACGTACCTGCCGAGAAAAACATTAAGGTCCAACCTAAAGCACTGGTATAAGAAATAAGAGCAAATCGTCTATAACTTGTACCGCTTAGTCCGATTAATAGAGGGATGATATATCGTACAACTGGGATAAACATGCCAATGTACATAGCCATATTTCCGTATTTTTTCAAGATCTGCTCTGCTTTTTGTAAATGTCTATTCTGCTGGAATCTGTTCTTCAGTTTTTGACCGGAGAATTTACCTGCAAGATAAGCAAGTGTAAAGGCTGTTAATAGCCCTGATAAAATGCAGAAGTAAGTCATCCATGAATTAATTACCTCCATATGGCTCAGGGTTGCTCCGGTGAGGATTGTAATTTCATTAGGGATTGGAATTCCAAAAGGTCCTAGAGTGAAAGCAAGATAAAAAATCAGATATCCATACTGATTGATTAGCTCTAAGATCGTATTACTGGCCAATATGACACCTCTTTCGCTCAGTTCAATACAGAAATCTTAACGAAAAATTCTGAGGATTTAGTGGTGAGAATTCTAAAGAAATCCTGAAGAGGTGTATGGGAATCCTATGAAGATGATGTTTATCCGGGATAAGCAAAGCGAAGTGTTCCTAGATCATAAAAATGTCTCGTCTGGATTATCAAGGTGAATAATTCTCAGTAGATGGATGGTGAGAGTAGATATTCAAAATATTAGTATTTATACAAAAAAGTCCTGATGATCAAGAAACTTTTGATCAATCAGGACTTTTTTATTTTCATACACCCGGGTAATACTATAACAATGGGCAAACTAGGTTGTCTCCCGTTGAATTAGTTGAAACGACAGTGGCTGCAGTTCCATCTCCCGCCCAAGTAGCACTGGAGCCAGCAGAAGAAAAGCGTTCTCTGCCTGTCCCGCAATCGGATTCAGAATGGTGGTGATTCCAAGGGTTCGCGACAGCTCTGAATGATCAAAACCAACGATGGCGAGATCCCTGGGCACGTCCAATTTCTGCCTGCGTGCTTCGCTGAGAATGCCCGCCGCGACCAAATCATTGGAGCACAAAATCGCGTCCGGCCGGTCTGTTTCATCCATAAGGGTGCGCAGTAACTGCTCTCCGTCGTGGATGCTGTAAATCGTAGAGTAATACCAATTCTCGACAACGGGAAGATTATATTTGGTCATGATGTGCTCATAGGCCAGGCGTCTGCTTTGGGTATTAATGCTGCTGGGACGGCCGAAGGCATTAGCGATACGCTTATAACCCCGCGCTATCAAATGCTCCAAAGCGAGTGCGTATCCATCATATTGGTTCATGGCAACGGACGGTATATCAGGATGGTCCATGCGCTGCCAGGATACGATGGGTCCGTATTTGCAGTAGGAAGAGATGACATTCTGTTCGTTAACGGAGGTCAGGATGAGCAGGGCGTCGACTCGTTTCATTTTGAGATCCTCAAAAGCCTGAAGCTCCTTTTGCTTATCCCCACCGGTAGTATAAATAATCGTCTGGTATCCGTAACGACCGGAGATTTCGACGAAGCTGTTCATAAAGCTCAGAATAAGCTCGTTTAAGTCCATGGTGATCATGCCGATTTGCTGCGTCTGACCTTTGGATAAAGAAATGGCATTTCGGTTAGGAACATAATCCGTTTCCTTCATAATGGCGAGAATTTTCTCACGAGTCTCCTTGCTAACATGAGGCGATTGGCTCAGGACGCGGGACACCGTGGCTTTGGAAAAGCCCGATAGCTTAGCAATTTCGTCAAGAGTGGACATCGGTTTGTTCTCCTTCACATGAATAATACTTGACATGTAACGCGTTCCAAGGTTTAGGATTCGAATTAGAGCAGTAATCCTATACTATCACAATAGCAAAGGCGGGAAAAAATATGGAATTGCAATTTCCAAAAGGATTCTTATGGGGCGGTGCTGTAGCAGCCAATCAGCTTGAAGGGGCGTATCAGGAGGATGGTAAAGGATGGTCCACCCAAGATGTTATGCCGAAGGGGATTAAGTCTGCGCCTACAGAGGTTCCTACTGACGATAATATGAAGCTGGTGGGAATCGATTTCTATCACCGATATAAAGAAGATATTAAGCTGTTCGCGGAAATGGGCTTTAAAGTGTTCCGGACGTCTATTGCCTGGTCCCGGATTTTTCCGAAAGGGGACGAGCTGGAGCCCAATGAAAATGGTCTGCAGTTTTACGACGACCTATTCGATGAGTGTCATAAATACGGCATCGAGCCACTGGTGACTATCTCCCATTATGAAACTCCGCTACATCTGGCAAGAGAATATGATGGATGGGTTAACCGTAAGATGGTGGATTTTTACGAGCGCTATGTAAGAACGATATATAATCGTTACAAGAACAAGGTTAAATATTGGCTGACCTTTAACGAGATTAACTCCATTCTTGAGTTTCCATTTATGAGTGGCGGGATCAATACGCCGTTAGAGAAATTGAGTAAGCAGGATCTGTATCAAGCTATTCATCATGAGTTCGTAGCAAGTGCTCTGGCTGTGAAGATCGGACATGAGATTAATCCAGACTTCCAAATAGGGTGTATGGTGCTTAGCATGCCGATTTATCCTCTCACTCCGCATCCGGACGATTTGATCAAGGTAATGCAAAGTGATCACAAAAATATGTTCTTTGCGGATGTTCATGCTAGAGGGTATTACCCTGGCTATATGAAGCGGTTCTTCAAAGAAAATGGGATTCACATTCATTTTGAGCCAGGGGACGAAGAGATTCTGAAGCATACTGTGGATTTCATATCGTTCAGTTACTATATGAGCACTTGTGAAACGGCTGATCCAGAGAAACAGATCAGAGGAGAAGGGAACCTGCTGGGTGGGGTGCCTAATCCGTATCTGGAAGCGAGCGAATGGGGCTGGCAGATCGACCCACAAGGCTTGCGTTATGTTATGAATATGTTCTACGACCGATATCAGAAACCGCTGTTTATCGTGGAAAATGGTCTTGGCGCTGTCGATCAGCTGGTAGTAGATGGGAACGGCGAAAAGGTAATAAACGACGACTATCGGATCAATTATTTACGAGATCATCTGGTTCAGGTCGCGGAGGCTATTGCCGACGGAGTGGAAGTCATGGGCTATACAAGCTGGGGCTGCATCGACTTGGTTAGCGCAACGAGCGCCGAACTAAAGAAACGTTATGGCTTCATTTATGTGGACCGTCATGATGATGGTTCAGGTACTCTTGAACGATACCGGAAGAAGTCCTTCCACTGGTACAAAGAAGTGATTGAATCAAATGGACAGAACCTGTTCTAGGATGTCGGTTGACATCATGAATTGAACATGTTAATTTGTAAATAACAATTAATCGGATATCAGGATTGCTACTGCATAGCAGGCAAAACCTAAGTTTCATTTATGTTTACGGGAGATTTCTCTCTCGTGCATAAATGTGATTTAGGTTTTTTTGCGTTCATTCCTTCTCGATTGATTAATATATCGGTTACCAAAGGGGTGTAGGATAATGAGTTATGAACAGCTGGGTAAAGACATCATTCAATCTGTCGGTGGAGAGAAAAATATTAACAACGTAATTCACTGTGCTACTCGACTAAGATTCACGCTTAATAATGAACAGAAAGTTGATAAAGAAAAGCTGGATAAAATGGAAGGGATTATTGGTGCAGTTAGCAAAGGGGGACAATTCCAAGTTATTGTGGGTACCCATGTTGCTGATGTTTATAAAGAGATAAGCAAATCCATATCCCCTAGTAGTAATTCTGGCGATAATACGGTTAAGAAACCTATAGGAACCCTGATTTTTGATGTGATTTCTAGAAGCTTCTCGCCTTTAATTGGTGCCTTAGCGGGTGCGGGTATGTTGAAAGCGCTATTAACTGTACTGACTTCGTTAAATGTTTTAGCAGCGGATGGAGAGACTTACAAAGTACTAGCCGGCGCTAGTAATGCCGTGTTTTACTTTCTGCCAATTTTCCTAGGCATTACGTTATCGATTAGACTTGGTGTAAATGCTTACGTAGGGGGCGCTATCGGTGCGGCTTTACTCGAACCAAATATTACGGGATTAGCCAGTATTGAATCTCCACATTTTCTAGGTATTCCTTTAGTAATGTCGGATTATTCATCGAGCGTTTTTCCGATTTTCATCGCTATCTGTATATATGCTTTATTAGATAAGCAGCTAAGAAAGTTTATACACAAGGATTTACAATTGTTCTTGGTACCTATGTTATGTTTGATGTTAATTGTTCCTTTAACCATTTTGGTTTTCGGACCGTTTGGAGTGAATGTAGGGAACTTAATCGGAGACGCTATTGTGTTCCTCAGCAGTAAGAGTGGTATTATTACGGGTGCAATTGTGGGGATTTCCTGGACGTACCTGACCGTGCTCGGTTTGCACTGGGGACTCGTTCCGATTATTCTTGAAAACATTGCTAAGGGTGGAGATCCGATCTATGCAATGGCAGGTATGGCTATTTTCGCTCAACTTGGTGTTGCCTTAGGTATTTTCTTGAAAACAAAAGACAAAAAGTTGAAAACATTGGCCGGAAGTACCTTTTTACCTGGCGCGCTCTCAGGCGTAACTGAACCTATTATTTACGGATTGCTGACACGTTACAAACGGACTTTTATTTATGTATCTATTGCCGGTGGTCTAGGTGGAGCGATGTCGGGTCTTGCTGGTGTAAAAATGGAAGTATTCGCATTTGTTAGCGTATTAAGTCTTCCTGCATTCTCACCTTTGGCTATTCAAGCGATCATAGCTCTTGGGACGATTATATTGGCTACGGTGATTACGATGTTCTTTGGTTTTGAAGACAAAAAGAAAGTGATCGCTGAGGAAGAAACAACGAGTTCTGAGAACAATGAGGTTATTCTGCCTCACGCTGTGAAAAGTACAACGGTTGCAAGCCCTCTTGCCGGTAACGTAATCCCATTATCCTCCGTAGATGATGCTGCATTTGCTTCTGAAGCAATGGGCAAGGGGATGGCAATTGAACCTTCAGAAGGTAAGCTGTACTCCCCAGTAAGCGGGGTTGTATCCACCATTTTTAGAACAGGTCATTGTATTGCAGTCGTATCGGATGATGGCGTTGAAGTTCTGATTCATATCGGTATAGAAACTGTGAAGTTAAAGGGTAAATACTTTGATGTGAAGGTGGAAGAAGGAGCAACTGTTAAACAGGGTGACCTACTGATTGAATTCGATCTCGAGCAAATTAAAAATGAAGGCTATCAAAGTACAACACCGATCATTATTACCAATACAGCTAACTATAGTGACGTTATTGGCACTAAAAAAGCAGCGATCACACCGGGCGAAGATTTGTTGACGGTAGTAGTTTGATTAGTGGCAGGCCATAAGAATTAAAACGAAATCGATCTCTTAGTATGGATGCTGAGAGGTCGATTTTTTTATGAAAAACATAATAAAAATATAGCTAGTTGCGCATAATGGAAAGGATTGCTAGATGCTTGTCGATTAAATAAGTCCATGGTATGATTTTTATAAATTAATAATTGTGGATTGTTACTGGTCGTGCAGGCAAAACCCGAAGTTAAGCCATTTGTTTAATGGTTACTTTTGGTTTTGCCTTTTTTAATTTTTGGTACAAGGAGTTGTAGCATGCAGATTGAAAAAATATTAAACAATAATGTAGTTACCGTCATAGATGATCAAAATATTGAATTGGTAATCATGGGGAGAGGCCTTGCTTTTAAGAAAAAACGAGGAGACATCTTAGAAGAAGACAAAATTGAAAAAATATTTACGTTAAACAATCAAAAACTATCAGATAAGCTAAAAACGCTTCTTTCCGAGATTCCAATAGAGCATATGGAGCTTTCAGAAGAGATTATCAACTTTGCCAAACTGCAACTCGGTAAAATGTTGGACGATAGCATCTATGTTAGTCTGACCGATCATATCAGCTTTGCGTTGGAGCGATTCTCAAAAGGAATGAAGATTAAAAACGCTATGCTTTGGGAAATTAAAAAGTTCTATAAGGAAGAATACGAGGTTGGGAAAGCTGCACTTCAAATTATTCACTCAAAGTTCGGCGTTAGGCTTCCCGAGGATGAGGCAGGACATATTGCTCTCCATCTGGTGAATGCTGAATTAAATGAAGAGATGCCCAATATGGTGAATATTACGAAGATAATGAATGATATATTAAATATTGTGAAGCATCATTTCAGACTAGAATACGATGAGGAGTCCCTCTCTTATTACCGGTTTATCACTCACTTGAAATTTTTTGCCCAACGTCTCATCAACGGTACACCGCCGCCGGATAATGAGAATGGCTTATTTAATTTAGTGAAGGAGCAATACAAAGATGCTTTCGCCAGTGTTGAAAAAATAAAAATCTATATTGATAAAACATACAATCGTGAATTAACAAATGATGAAATGTTGTATCTCACCATACACATTGAAAGAATTACCAACCAAAAAATGGAGTAGCAAACATCCTAATGATCAAGGAAGCCCTTGATTTATTAGGATTTTTTTTAGAGAATATAAAATTTTAACTTTGACTTTCAGCGGAATCACGTATAAGATAACTATTATGTTCTCTATGATAATCATTATCAGTAGAATGATAACAATTATCATAGAATATAACTTCGAGCGGTACATACAGGGGGATAAAGAGGATGCACAAAAGGTTAATTAGTTTATTTATGGTTATTGCTATCATATTGGTAGTATCTGGCTGTGGTACTAGCCAAAAGAATAATTCAACATCGAACGCGGGAGCAAATGACAAACCAGCTTCTGAAAATGCAAGTAGTGAATCTACAAGCGGTCCGATCGTATTAAAAGATTCTAAAGGCGAGGTTAAGTTGGATAAACCTGCGCAAAAGGTTGTAGTTCTGGAATGGACATTTACAGAAGATATTATTGCGCTCGGAATGCAGCCGGTGGGGAACGCCGATAACGAAAACTACAAGTTATATGTAACTTCTGAAGTACCACTCGATGCAAGCGTAACGGATGTTGGTTCACGCGACGAGCCGGATCTAGAGACCATTGCTTCATTAAAACCAGATTTGATTATTGCGAATACGGGTGGACACGAAGGAATTTATGATCAATTAAAAGGCATCGCTCCAACACTGATTTTCGGTCTGTATCCGGAAGAAGGACAAGGCAATCAGTATACGTTGATGGAAGATACTTTCAAAACGATTGCAGCGGCTGTAGGTAAAACCGCGGAAGGCGACAAGGTTCTTGCTGACCTGGATGCACATTATGCGGAAGCGAAGGCAAAGCTGGCTGAAGCAGGTAAAGAAGGCTTGAATTACGTGCTGACGCAAGCTTACAGCTACCAGAATGCAGCAACATTGCGTCTTTTTACAGATAACTCACTTGCTGTACAAACATTGGAGCGGATTGGTTTGAAGAACGACTGGAAACCCGAAAAATTCGAAGCTTACGGCTTCACTACATCAACGGTTGAAGCATTGCCGGCTGTTCAGGATACTAACCTGATGTATATCGTCCAGAAGGATGATAATATTTTCACGAAAGAGCTGAAGGATAATTCCGTGTGGAACGGCCTTAACTTTGTGAAAGAGAATCGTACTTTCGGTTTGAGCAGTACTACTTGGGTTTTCGGCGGTCCGATCTCCTCCAAAGTTATCGTGGATGAAGTTATAAATACATTAACGAAATGAGTGCTTTTATGAACGGGAAGAGCAGAAAAGAAGCCTCGAGTGGAATGATCTGGCGTATCATTGTAATATTTGGGGGCGGCCTTGCCGCCCTCTTTGTTCTGTCCATTCTAAGCCTAGGCTTCGGTGAAGCCAAAATCCCTGCAGCTACGGTGTTGGAGGGATTGCTGAATCGCCAGGATGTGATGGAACATAATCTGCTCTGGGATATCCGGATGCCGCGTACGGTGATAGGCCTACTGGCTGGGGCCGCCCTGGCTGCGGCTGGAGCATTACTGCAAACGATAACGAAGAATCCGCTGGCTTCCTCAGATACATTAGGGATTAATGCCGGAGCTTATTTTATGGTTGTCCTTGGAATGGTTACTTTTCCAGCTTTGCAGCATCAGTTCCCATTCTTGCTTGCAGTAGCAGGGGGACTGCTTGCCGCATTAGCCGCTTATTTGTTGAGCGGTGGTAAAGGGGCTACGCCTGTCCGATTGGCATTATCAGGTATGATTGTGTCTATGGTTCTCGGAGCTTTTACATCGGCCCTACATATTTTTAACAAGAACGAAACACAAAACCTATTCTTATGGGGCTCAGGCTCATTGATACAGCTAGATTGGGACGGTGTTAAGTATGCCTGGCCGTTTGTAATTCCATTGCTTATAGCAGCTATGCTCGCAGGTAGACAATTTGATGCGCTGGAGCTTGATGAATCCACTGCCCGCTCGCTTGGGCAACGTGTTGGATTGGCACGGGGTTTAGGTCTAGGTTTATCTGTATTATTGGCTGCGGTCGTGGTCAGCGTGGTCGGTCCGATCGGATTTGTTGGTCTAGTGGCTCCTCATCTGGTTCGGCTTAGTGGTATTCGAAAGCACCACCTGCTCATTCCTGCAAGTGCGTTGTGGGGAGCCCTGCTCATTACGGCAGCGGATACGCTTGCGCGCGTGGTTCGTAGCAGTGTAGGGGAGATGCCAGTTGGGGCAGTTATGGCGATCATTGGAGCGCCTTGGCTCATTTGGCTAGTCCTCACCAAGATGAAAAATATCTCAGGTTCAGGCTCTGGTCAGTCATCTATGAATATAGGCGGAACAGCGCTTCGGATGCGCTTTGTTCCCACGGTCATATTTATGACCGTCCTGCTCATTGTTGTTATCCTTGTGAGTTTGTCACTTGGGGGAACGAGAATACCGATCAGGGATTTGTTGAGCAGTCTTGTCCACAGCGGAGATGGATCGTATTCCGTCCTGTTGAATTTACGACTTCCGCGTACACTTGTTGCGGCTGGCGGCGGTATAGCGCTTGCCATTAGCGGTGTCTTGATTCAAAGCGCTGTCCGAAATCCGCTGGCCGATGCCTCCATTATTGGTGTGACCTCGGGTGCTGGATTGGGGGCGCTAACTGTGATGATCGCTTTTCCGGCACTGACGGTAATAGCGGTCCCCATTGCAGCAATTGCGGGTGGTGCTCTAGCTGCAGCCTTTGTGTTTGTTATGGCATGGCGTAGAGCCTTGAATCCATCGGTCCTTATTCTGCTTGGAATCGCTGTATCAGCCATTGCCTCTGCGGGAATACAGGTTATGATCGTTAAGGGAAGTTTATGGAGCAGCAGCTCCTTAATTTGGTTAACGGGTTCGACTTACGGACGAAGCTGGAATCAATTTAATAGCTTGTTTATCTTTTTGATTGTACTTGTTCCAATGGCTTATTATTTAGGACGCAGATTCGATTTATTAGCATTTGGAGATGAGAGTTCAACAGGTTTGGGTCTGCCCGTTCGCGGAACTCGACTTTGGGCGATGATTATCGGTGTGATGCTTGCAGCGGGAGCCGTTGCAAGTGTAGGAACCATTGGGTTCCTCGGACTTATGGCGCCGCATGCGGTACGGATGATGATTGGGCATCACACAAGACGATCTATTGTTCTGTCAGGATTACTTGGCGGATTGATGCTCGTGATTGCGGATACGCTGGGAAGAACCATAATGGCACCGAAAGAAATCCCATCAGGCCTTATTATTATGTTGATCGGAGCTCCGTATTTCCTATTTCTAATGTATAGATCACAGGTTAGAAAATTGTAAATCTTCGCCAAGCTAAATAATTTGAGTACTGGAAGGAGAGAGTGTGGTAATACCGCTCTCTCTTTTTTCTCTGAGCGCATACCCCGTCTTCCATCATGGACTGATGGGGAAGATTATTTTTTTGTAACCTATAAATCATGAAACTTTTATATACTTAGAGGCGTCAAATAAGTAGGTAAAAAATGTATTCGTCATTCCAGGAGGGTGGATTTGTGAAAAAGTTATGGATTTCAATTTTAGTGGTTTTAGTAGCCTTTCCGATGATGTTTCAATCTTCAGTGAAGGCTGCTACTCCGATCAGTATTATTATTGACGGTGTTCGATTGTCTACAGATCAAGCACCGGTAATGGTGAACGGGCGGACGATGGTACCGCTGCGGGCTATTTTTGAGGCCTTTAATGCCTCCATCAAGTGGGATCAAAAGGCACAAACTGTAACTGCGACTAAAGATAATACAACGATTATGTTAAAGATTGGCTCAAAGACAGCCACCATTAACAATAAGGCTGTAACGCTAGACGTGCCTGGTTTAAATCTGAAGGGGAGAACGATGGTCCCAACAAGGTTCGTCAGTGAAGCGCTGGGCCATGAAGTGGGATGGAACCCTAAGACGCAAGTTGTAACTATAACGACTTCTGCCTCGAATGTTGGAAACGCTGGACCAGTATCTAACATAGTAGCGCAGGATGTGAGTGATTATGGTGACGGTCGGGATCTTCAGGTTAGCTTCACACGAGCAGTTAATGAATCTCTAGTAGATCATTACCGTGTTCTGATTGTGAAGTCAGGGAATATTCTCAACCTGTCATCCGCACAAGCGGTAGCCTCTTACAATTATTCTACGGTATTACCGACAGGCACAAATCCTTCGATTAAATTAACATCCATTTCGAGGACTGTTGATGGTGATTCAATTAAGAATAATCAAGCGTATGTGGCGTATGTCTTGACGGTTGGCAAAGGAAGTAATACCAGTGCACTTTCTATTGGGTCCTCCTCTATAACACTAGTGAATAAGACTGTAACAGCAATAAATAATGTACAAGTAAATGATATAAGTGATTATGGGGATGGAAGAGATTTATCGGTCAGCTTCAATAAGCTGTCAGATGAGTCGAAGATAAGTTCTTATCGGATATTCGTTGTTAAAGGTAATAATTATTCGAATTTTAATTTAACCACAGCCAATAATGTATCTAGTGCGAACAGCACGCTAGTCAGTAAGACAGGGAATAATATCACTCAAATTTTATCTTCAGCATCCAGAGATACAGACGGAGCACTTCTTAAAACAGGCGTAATCTATAGAGTGTTTGTTATGGCGATGGATAACAGCAATGCAGCTAATAATGTATTGTCTTCTGTTTCCTCTGCAATAACACTGACCAACATAGGTGTCTCTAACTTAACTGTCAGCGACGTTAGCAACTATAATGATGGCCGAGATTTAAGGGTGTCATTTACTCATGCGACGGACGAAACCTATATTAGCCAGTACCGGATCATGGTGGTTCCAACGTCATATTACAGCAGCTTTAGTTTAGCCGAAGCCAATAATGTAACAAATGCCAACTATACAGCGGCTAGTACAAATGGTACTTCAACCAGCCTAACATTGAGCTCGTCAGCCAGAGATGTACGTGGAGCTTTGATAAAGAATGGAGTCAGCTACAAAGTATATATCTTATCTATTGGAAGCGGAAAAAATTCAGGAGGGAATGTTCTTTCGAATGCTTCATCAGTAATTACATTAATTTATGATTCCAGTGTGAGCACAGTCTATAACCTCAGTGTCAGCGATGTTTATGATTATGGAGATGGCCGAGATTTGAGAGTGTCATTTACTCATGCAACGGACGAAACCTATATCAGTCAGTACCGAATTATGGTAGTTCCAACGTCATATTATGGCAGTTTTGATTTATACGCAGCTAATAATGTAGTAAGTGGCAACTATACAGCTGTTAGTACAAGTGGGTCTTCTACAAATCAGGTCTTGTATTCGTCAACTAGAGATGTTCTCGGTGATCTGATTAAGAGTGGGAGTAGCTATAGAGTGTATGTGTTATCTGTTGGAAGCGGAGGTTATTCGGATTCTAATGAGCTCTCTTCCGCTTCACCGATAGTTACATTGTTTAATAATTCCAGCCTAAAGGCTGTTACAAACTTGAATGTTAGCGATGTTAATGACTACGGCGACGGCCGGGATTTGCAGGTATCGTTTAACCACGCCACAGATGAAACTTACATCAACCAATACCGGATTATGGTGGTACCTACGTCTGATTACAGCAGTTTTAGCCTGTCTGATGCAAATAATGTATCCAGTGCTAATTACACCTCGGTAAGCACATCGGGCAGCAGTACCAGTCAAGTATTAGATTCTTCCGCCAGAGACGTACGTGGTAATTTAATAAAGGCTGGAATTAGTTATAAAGTGTATGTATTATCTGCCGGCAACGGAAATTATGCGGGTCCAAATGCAATTTCCGGGGAATCATCAGCCATTACGTTATCTGCGAATAAAAGTCCGGTGATCTCTGTAACAAATGTAACGTATAGAGAAGACAATGGTAGAATCCTGATCAGTTTCGACAAATCAGCCAATGAATCCAACATCTCAGAATACCGAGTATTGGTGGTTCCGTCTAAACAAGGGTTTGGTACGGCGGATGCACTTGCGGTGAATTCCTCCTATTATTCGTCGGTAACCCCTAACGGGACGAATCCTTCAACATTCACTGCGATAAGGGATGTTAACGGCAATTCAATTGTTAAAGGTATTAAGTATAAGGTGTATATTCTTGCTGTAGCCAATAATAGCGGTATGCAGAATGGCGGTCTTTCAAATTCAACGGAGGAGTTTGAATTAAGCTCAGGGCGTGACGGAAGAGATTAAACGTACGATATGGAATTGGAATGAGACTTTTAGCTCTTTTAGCCTGGCCACTAATGGTCAGGCTTTTGTTTTATGTACATAATTTCCTTGAGTTTCATGATATAGTAGTAACCGAGAAGTTTGTGCTATTTTTCACAATTAATTATGTTACGATCCTGAAATCTTGTACCTCATATGACTAAAAAGGAGCAAAGAAAAATGAAAATTGGTGAATTCTCCAAAAAGAATAACGTGACGCAAGATACCATTCGCCATTATATAGATATGGGCCTTCTAGTTGCTGAAAAACAGGGCTGGCAGTATAAATTTAGTGAAGAAGATAGCTGTGATATCGAAAAAATTACGATGCTGAAGCAGTTGGATTTTTCGCTGACTGAAATTCAGGAGATTTTATGCTTCAATCGCATTGGCGGTGAAAAGACAGATGAGTTCAGAGATTTCTATTTATCCTTACTGGAGCGAAAAAAAGAGCAGAATCTGAAAGAACAGCAAAGATGTAAGGAGATTGACTTCCTCCTGAAAGATCGAATCAATGAGTTGAAAAGGTATGGAATCAGTGAAAAGAAAAGACTGGGATTTCCTCTGTCCTCTACAGGATTATTATATTGCCCTTGTTGCAAGCAAGCTTTGGAGATCAGTGACGGGATTGTAGAAAAAAGTATGCTGATCGAAGCTACTGTTCATTGTGAATGCGGTTACATTGCTGTGATAGAAGATGGAATCTACATCGATAAGAAGGCGGTAAGGAAAAAGATTGAGATCCCTTCGAAGAAAAAATTCCTCGAGGTGACTTCGCCGAAGTTTGTGAATTTTATGTATAACGGAACTCATACGATCATCGACTATATTTTAAACCACGGAAATAGCCCTAAATATATCATGGAGTTAGATAATTGTGTGGGTAGATTTCTAATGCAGTATATTGATTACCTGCCTAAAGGCTGCACTTATGTGCTTATTTGTCATGACAAGGACAGAATAACGAGTGTGAAGGATAATTTAGTGCAACAGCATGAGCATAGTAACTTCATCTTTTTCTGCTGTGCCATGGATCAATTACCGATTGCAGAATCCTCTATGGATATCATCATCGATCATTGGATGAGCAGAATATACGCTAAATCAACGAATAAATCCCTATTAGATATTGTATCGCCGTTTTTAAAAGAAGAGGGTCTTCTCACGGGTGCCTATCCTCATATCGGAACGAAAAGCAAGGACTTCATAAACATTCCGCTTGAATTAAGAGATTACTTTAATAAAAATAGAATATTGGAAAGATTGGATGCTTTGTATTTTTCACAGCTAGAGGTTGCAGAAATCGGTCCGGTTCTTGAGAATAACCCCTATATTGATATGAATGATAAAGAACAATATCTAATGCTGTATGCGGGCAGGAAAAAAAGTCAGATCGATAACATTTCACCTGCGAACGAATTTGAGCGGAAAAGAAGACAAAATTTGATTTCCTAAAATATTGGGTTAACCCCATACTTTTCTTTTTTTCGTGATTTTTAATGTGCTTTTTTTCACAAAGTTCCCTTGACGTGGTGATGACCCCAGAATTTACACTCAGGGTAGTAATCATTACGTGCTTATAGATCAAGGGGGAACAAGAATGAAAAGGAATTTGAAAAGGGTAAGCTTGTTGTTATTAGGTCTTGTATTGCTGCTAAGTTTAGCGGCGTGTTCACCATCTGCTTCAGAGACTACCAATAGTGCCAAGTCAGATACCACCTCATCTTCTGCTATATATAAAGCAGGGACATATACGGCGACAGCCGCTGGTAACAATGGCGATGTGACGGTTGAAGTTGTGTTCGACGAGCAATCGATCGTCTCAGTTGTAGTGAAGGAACAAAGTGAAACCAAAGGTCTTAGTGATACGCCGTTCGAACGTATTCCGCAGCAAATTGTTGAGAGACAGACATTGGCTGTTGATGCTGTATCTGGTGCAACGAACTCCTCGAAGGCAATTCTTACTGCAGTGGAGGATTGCGTCAAACAAGCGGGTGGAGATGTAGAGGCGCTTAAGGTGGCAGCTGTAACGGATGCTAAGGAGCAAAAGGCAACGGAGTTAACCACTGATGTTGTCATTATTGGTGGAGGCGGTACAGGGCTTGCTGCGGCTGGATCCGCTTTTGAGAATGGTGCCAAAGTTATCGTATTAGAAAAATTAGCAACGCTAGGTGGTTCAACAGCTTTGTCTGGTGGAGCAATCGGGGCAACGGGCACTCGTTTTCAAAAAGAGCAAGGCATTGAAGACTTACCAGAGTCATGGTTAGAGCTGTGGAAGGAACGTCAAAGCACAAGTAATCCAGAGAGTAAGTATCCAGATTACGATCGGGTGCGTACTTTTATGGATGCTGCTGTAGATACGACAGAATGGTTAGTAGATACCATGAATCATAAATATGCAACTGTACAAGGTTATGGCGTTGATCCTGTAGCTCGTCTTCATTTTCCTGAAGCAGGTGGAGCAAGCTTAATCGCAAATATGGAAAAGACACTTAGGGATAAAGGAATCGACATCCTTACGGAGACCAAAGCTACCGAGCTAATCACGAATGATAAAGGCGATGTGATCGGAGTTACGGCTGAGAATGCTGAAAGCAAGCTGATCGTTCATGCTAAAAAGGTGATCATTGCTTCGGGTGGTTTTGCTAAGAGTGAGGAATTAATGAAGGAGTTCTTGCCAGAATTTGTTGAGAACATGGATATCAGTGCAGCAGGTGCAGGTAGTACAGGGGATGGAATTCTTATGGCAGAGAAATTAGGAGCTGCTCTTTATGAAGACCCATGGATCATCGGTTTAGGGATGACTGCTCGTATTCCTGGCTTGAGTGCCCTAGAGTGGGATACAACGAAGGTATATGTGAATGAAAAGGGCGAGCGTTACATGAATGAAAATAGCCATTACGCCCTTGTAACAAATAAGGCAGCTAAGAATGAACAAGTGTGGGTGGTTCTCGATTCTAGTGTTGCTAATGCGGAAGTGATTAAAACACTGGAAGCTAAGCTTCCAAGTGATGAGATTGCTACTGGAAATACTATTGCAGAATTATCTTCTGCCATGCAGCTACCTGGAGATGCACTAGTAACAACAATGGATACTTTCAATGCAGGCGTCACTTCAGGCAAAGATGCTTTTGGAAAAGAATCGGCAACGCTTGTTGCAGTGAACAAAGGACCTTTCTATGCGATTAAGAATTACCCTAGAACGATGGGGACTTTTGGCGGCTTGAAAATTGACGAGAACTATAGGGTTGTAAAAGAAGATGGATCTATCATTAACAATCTTTACGCAGGCGGAGAAGCAGCCAATCGCTATTTGTACAATCAAGTGTACATGACCGGTAGTGCTGTGCAATATGCCTTAACTAGCGGTCGACTGAGCGGAGAACATGCTGCCAAAGCAGTTGTCGATGGAAAATGAATCTTGTGCAGATAAATAGAATTCAATAAACAATAAGGCAAAAAACCTTCATGGAGCAAAGGGCTTGATGAAGTGGTTTTTGCCTTTTTATTGTTACACCTTTAATGATATAGCTGGACTAGGCTGGGCACAACATAGTATTCAAGCTCTTGCCGCCAGAGAAATCCTGCTGGGCATAGGAGATCATACCTTCGGGCCACAGTTGGATGTAACTCGGGCACAGTTCCTGAAGATGTTGATGCTTGCTCTAGAACTGGATGATGTCAACGCAGTAAGTACATTCCAGGATGTTGGGCTGAATGACTGGTACTATAGCTCCGTTGCTGCCGCCGCGAAGCTCGGTATTGTTCAGGGCAGACCGGATGGAACCTTTGGCGCCAATGAATCCATCAGCCGTGAGGAAATGGCATTGATGGCTTATCGTGCGGCACAATTCGCCAAGCTTCCGGTAACAGGATGGGGAGAGCCAGCTCTTTTCACAGATGCATCTGGTATTTCGGGCTATGCGCTAGAGGCTGTTCAATCTATGAGTGGTGCAAACATCATTCAAGGGGTTGGCAAGGACAGCTTTGCACCTAAAGCACATGCTACTCGGGCTCAGGCAGCAGTAATTGTGTATCGGTTGTTTCAGTTAATGTAAACATTTCAAGTTGACACCCTGTGTGATTTATCATATTATAATTCGTGTTGTTATAAGTAAATAAACCAAACTCTATCCAGTGGATGGAGTGGCGGAATTTTGTCAAAGATGTATTCTTTGGTTTCAGTCGCCCCTTGTCAT
This sequence comes from Paenibacillus sp. FSL R5-0345, assembly GCF_000758585.1. NCBI lineage: Bacteria > Bacillati > Bacillota > Bacilli > Caryophanales > Paenibacillaceae > Paenibacillus > Paenibacillus sp. FSL R5-0345. Next base: position 5,780,429 of record NZ_CP009281.1, on the reverse strand, counting down.
TTCGATGACAAGGGGCTTTATTATGTGATTTGGACGGTCCAATAGGAAGGTTCAACAGAAAGGAAAGAAGATTACGATGAATATGAAGTTACTCAAATATGCTTTACTAGTATTTGTAGGTGCATGTAGTTATGGATCGCTCTCCACGATCGTTAAGCTTGGAATGAATGATGGCTTTAGAATGCAGCAACTGGTTGGGTCGCAATACTTTTTTGGATGGTGCATGCTGCTCTTGTTAGTTGTGTTATTTTCCCGAAAAAAACTCGGGTTAAAGGTAGGTGCTTCGTTATTAGGCGCGGGGATTACCATTAGTATGACGGGTATTTTCTATGGGTTTGCCGTTGAACAATTACCTGCTTCGATTGCGATCGTGCTCTTATTCCAATTTACTTGGATTGGTGTGATTCTGGAGGCGATTGTAGATAGAAAGTGGCCTAGTCGAGAGAAAATAATTTCGATGGTTATCCTTCTGATAGGAACCATACTAGCTGGGGGGATTCTAGAACCTAGTGTAGGCGAAATGACTACGAGTGGTATTGTTTTCGGTCTGATGTCTGCGGTGTCTTTTGCTTTCTATATTTTTGTTAGTGGTAGAGTGGCTACGCAGGTACCTGCAGTGAATAAAAGCTTGTATATGACTACAAGTGCAATGATTATTATTATGGTTGTTTTTTCGCCTTCCTTTATTTATGACGGAGCACTTACAGATGGTCTTTGGAAGTATGGTCTTCCTTTAGGGCTGCTTGGTATAGTTATTCCTGTACTCTTCTTTTCTATTGGTGTTCCGAAACTGGGCTCAGGCCTGGGAACGATTCTTGGTGCGGCGGAGTTGCCGGCAGCTGTAGTCGCCTCCGTATTAGTTTTGCAAGAAGATGTATCTTTGCTTCGCTGGGTTGGAATTTTCGTCGTTCTAATTGGAATTGCGGCACCACAAATCATCCCGATGCGAACAGGGAAAAAGTCACCCAAACCATCCCCTAAACAACCACTACGTAAAATAGAGCTTTAAGTGCAAACTGGCATCGAGGTTTGAATCATGTCCTTACAGGATGAGATCATTCCTCGGTGCTTTTTTTAAAAATATAAGTGTGTATATCACCGAAAGCGTTTATGCTTGTACAAAAAAAGATTGGTGTTAATTTTTCTGGTATGACGGATCAATGCCTATTATATAGTGGTGCTATTCTATTTAATGGAGATGACCACTGATGAACAGAATTGACTATGACTGTTTTAAATCTCTGCACAATCAACAGAAACCGCTAATGCTATATAACTGTTGGGATGTAGCTTCGGCCAAAGCGATAGAAAAAGCCGGTTCAAAGGCTATAGCCACAAGCAGCTTTGCAATGGCGGATGCATGGGGGTATTCGGATGGCGAACAGCTCTCATTTGAGCAGCTACTGTGGTCTGTTTCGAGAATAGCAGAACATGTATCTGTACCATTGACGGTAGATATTGAGGGTGGGTATGCTGTAGATGAAGAGTCCTTAGCCAATAACATGGAACAATTATTCCAATTAGGCATCTGCGGGATCAATTTTGAGGATCAAAAGGTGAATCATCCGGACGATGAATTATGGGCAATCAAGGAGCAGAGTCAGCGAATTCAAACGATACAGCAAGTAGCAGCCAAGCTTCAGAAGAACGTATTTATTAACGCCAGAACCGATCTCTTTTTCAAAAAAACGAAGCATTCGCTGGGTCTAGTAAATGAAGCTATAGAACGTACCTATGCTTATGCTGAGGCTGGGGCAGACGCGATTTTTATTCCGGGGTTGACTGAGCAAAGTTTGATAGAACAATTTGTGCAAAAGTCGCCACTGCCTGTAAATGTTATGGTGATGGATGGTATGATTTCTAATGCTGAATTGCAGGAGCTTGGCGTAAAAAGAATTAGCTATGGTCCATATAGTTACTTTCAAGCAATGCATCATCTTCAAGACGATGCCCGGTCCATTCTGCAGCCACCCGCACATTATTCAGAAATGAGCTAACGACATTATGATCACGAATAAACAGCAAATCGATAAATATTATGAGATGTTAGTCGAAAAAAACTCCAATTATGAAGGTGTATTTTTTGTCGGCGTAAAAACAACAGGCATCATGTGCAGGCCAACTTGTCCGGCTAAAAAGCCTTATAAAGAAAATTGTGAGTTTTTCGCAACAGCCAAAGAAGCCTTGTTAGCTTCATATAGACCGTGTAAAAGATGCCAGCCTTTGTCCAATCCCACGAAAATGTCCTCAGAAGTAAAGCTTCTTGTTGAAGCTATAGAGCGTAACCCGGAAAGGAAATGGACAGATAAAGATTTTGATGAGCTGTCAATTAGTGCAAATACTGCACGCAGACAATTTAAGAAGCAATTCGGAATGACCTTTATTGAATATGCACGTTCTAGACGTTTAGGACTGGCATTCAAACATATCAGGAATGGGGATTCTATCATTAACGCACAACTGGATAGCGGGTACGATTCGAGTAATGGATTTAGGGATGCCTTTTCACGAACGATGGGCACCGTCCCGAATCACTCCAAGCAGATTAAAGTGCTGCACTGTACCTGGATAGAAACGATATTAGGGTCTATGCTTGCGATCGCAGAGGAAGAGTACCTTTTACTGCTGGAGTTTGTAGACCGAAAGGGACTTGAGAATGAAATCAAGAAATTACGCACCCGCTTAAATGCAACGATTTTGCCTGAAAAGGTTGCTGTGCTAGAGCAAATTGAAGAGGAATTAAATCTTTATTTCGAAGGAAAACTTATAGAATTCAGAACGCCGATTCGTTATCTTGGATCTGATTTTCAGCAAAATGTATGGAATCAACTACGAGGAATTCCTATAGGTCAAACGGTTTCGTACAAGGAGCTTGCAGAGAATATAAATCACCCTTCGGCTTGCCGCGCTGTAGCAAGGGCTAATGGAGCGAATCAATTATCGATCTTGGTTCCATGTCATCGAGTGATCAATAGTAACGGTGAATTAGGAGGCTATGGCGGCGGTATTGCAAGAAAAGAATGGTTAATCAAACATGAGAAAACCATTAGTTTGTAGGGCGTATATCAACTAAAAATGGATTGAATTCGATGTGTCTGAAAGTCTGGATACATCGTTTTTTATTGTTTTATTAAGTGAAAAAAGCACTAGTTCAAGCAAAAGAAGGAAAATTTATGCTATCACAACAATATCCAATTGTGATAGCATAATATATATTTTCATAAGAAAGCACAGCCTTATCTTAAGGAGATTGGAGCGAACATCATGCTGAAGGTTATGATCGTGGATGATGAGCCCTGGGTACTTGAAGGGCTGAGAACGATGATTGATTGGGAAAAATATGGCTTTGAAGTGTGCGGGGAAGCCCGTAATGGTTCAGAAGCGATGAGACTTATTCAAGAATATAAACCGGAATTGGTCTTAACGGACATTAATATGCCGGTTATTAATGGTCTCGAGCTTATCACAAAGCTGAATGAATTGATGCCTAAGCCTCCAAAATTTGTGGTATTGACCGGATATAATGATTTTAAATATGCACACACGGCATTGCAACAACGAGTGAACGACTATTTATTAAAGCCTATTGATGATGAAGAAATAGAGTCATTATTAAGCAGGATTACGCCTATGATTCGAAATGAAATCGCTTCCAATGAAGAGCTTGATAAGAAGCAATTTTTTATCGTAAACAATATTATCAACCGTCTAATTCAAGGTGAGTGCAACGAAAATTTAGAGCTTCTAACCCAGAGCACGTTGAAGCTTCAAGCGAATGCAGAATTAATGTGTATTCTTATCGAACCAGCCACATCTTTGAATCCATTTCTTCCACGAACTGTCGACTACTTTCCTCAGGAAAGTATACATTTCTTTCAAGATCGATCGGGAAGAACAGGGATTATTCTTGAGTCTGCTTCTATTGGGAATGAGAGTCTGGATGCTATCGTCAACCAGATTCGTTCGGATTTTGCTGAACAATCACATGAGCCGGTACTCCTGGCGATTAGCACTAGGGGGGTAGGCGTGTGTTCGATTCGAGAAATTTATATGCAGGCGCTTGATGTATGGAAACGCAAGACACATCAGCAGAAGAAGGGGGTTTTTTATTATTGTGGGCTTAGGGCTCTAAAGAAGAATGAACACCATGAGGATCACTTCAAACTGCTGCTGGATAAGGTCCTGGCAAACGATATAGAACAGATACAGCCATGTGTAAAAGAAACGTTTGCTTTTTTCGTAGAGAATCTATTGACGATTGAAATCGTGCAAGCCCAAGTGGCTCATTTGGAGCTTACAATTTGTACACTTATAGCCCAAATGAATGGTACTCCAGATACGATGATGATAAAGATTCAGCAAGAATATGGAAATTTAGGGGAGTTAAATGATTATTTTGCATTAAGCCGCTATGTTCAAAGTCTTTCTATGCTGGCGACGGTCTATTTATCTGAATTAGAGCAGCAGAATGAACAAAATACGATTTACAAGGTGATTCAGTATGTGGATCGTGAATTTCGGAATAAATTGAAGCTTCAGGATTTAGCACGGCAATTTCATATCAATTCTACCTATTTGGGACAGCTTTTCAGGAAACAAACGGGTCAGGGCTTTAGTGAATATTTAAATGCCAAAAGGATTGAGGAAGCCAAAAGTCTGCTTAAGCGAACGCAGCTGAAAATATCGGATATTGCGGTGCAGGTGGGATTTTCAAATACAGACTATTTTATAGACAAGTTCAAGCTGATTGTAGGGGTAGTCCCATCCGTCTATAAAAATGAAAATAAAAACCAATAGCTCTAAGGGAAGCAAGGTGTTTCGTATGGAGAGAAAAAAATTCAGATTTAGAAAAGTAGTCAATGACATTCCACTGAACTATAAATTTTCCCTCATTTATATTATAGGTGTGCTTCTCCCTATCATTATTATCAACCTTGTTTTTTTGGATCGGATTTCCGATTTGATCAAATCCAGAGAACAGCAAAACTTAGAAATCTCTTTAGAGAGGGCCAGAAAGGATATTCAGGATTTCATTGAGGGTGGAGTAGCAGTTAGCTATACGCTGTCCTCCGATAAGAATCTGTATGAATTGCTAGAGCGGAGGTATGGGAGCTTGATCGAATTTTATGACACCTTCGACGAACAACTTCGAGATCGGATGAACAGTTATATGCCAGTTAACAATCAGCTTGAACGAATTACTGTATTTACGAATAATGACTCCATTTTTTCTGGTAGTAACTATCAGGTCATCACGGACAAGGTAAGGGAAAGTGAGTGGTATAAGCAGTTCAGTACTGCGAATAAACATATGTTTCTTGCTGCTTATCAAATGAGCGCAGCGCCTAATGTGGCTTCTAATGCCCCCTATTTAAGTGTAATTGAACGAATGGATGTATACAGCTCACTAAATACCTATGAGAAGCTGCTTAGAATTGACCTGGATCTCAGTAAAATATATGACATTATAATTAGAGAAAAGGATTATTTGAGTCTTTACCTGGTTAACGGGCAGGATGAAATCATTATGTCTGCTCAGAGCGGTTATCAGAGAGGTGCGAAGGATCCTTATCCTGTATTCGAGCTTCAGGATGATGAGCGCAAGGAAGACATACATATTGTACCCGTTGGCGGAGCTAGTTATATAAAAAGCTGGCGAATTATAGGGGTTACGCAGGGGGAGCGTATTGCTCAGGCGATTCTGGAGATTCGAATTTATGCGGGTATTTTGGCGTCCATTGTCACCTTGCTCACAACCGCCTTTTTATATGTGATGTTAAGATCCTACAATTATCGGGTGAAACGGTTGTCTAGGCATATGCAGAAAGTAACGAATGAGAAATTCGATCTTATTCAAATCGATGAAGGACAAGATGAGATTGGTGACTTGATTCACAACTTTAATAGAATGACCACTAAAATTAATTCTCTAATTAACGACGTATACAAACTAGAGATTCAAAAGAATAACCTGGAGATGGAAAGAGTAAGGGCTGAACTGAATTTTTTGCAAAGTCAGATGAATCCCCATTTTCTCTTCAATACTTTAAATGCCATTTTAGTGGTCTGTACCAAAAATAATTATTCGGACGTTACAGACATCATTAAGAGTTTATCCAAGTTGCTCAGAAGACTACTTAGCTGGAAAGAAGATCTCGTTACATTGGAAGAAGAAATGACGTTCATTGAGATGTATCTGAAAATAGAAAAATTCCGGTTCAGAGATAAATTTGATTATCAATTTGAGATCGATGAGCAGTCGCTGCAATATAAAATTCCAAAGCTAAGCATGCAGCCTTTAGTAGAAAATTCCTGTAAGCATGGCCTGCAGGCCATAGAAGGACTCGGTATCATTAAAGTAAAGACGGAAATCGAGGATAGTCGTTTGCAAGTTACGATTTCAGATAACGGTAAAGGGATCGAACCAAGCCAGCTTAAAGAGATTTTATTTAATGTTCAAAATGAAGAAGCGTCCTCAGGAACGAATATCGGAATCCGCAACGTGTATCGCAGACTGGAGCTATATTATGAAGATCAGGTTCGCTTTGAAATTAGCAGTGTCCCAAATGAAGGAACTGTTGTCGCGTTTGGCATTCCGCTAAAGCTCCTGGAACGAAAAAATAGCTAGAAGGTGAGGGAGCCTATGAAATACAAAGTATTGTTGATCGATGATGAGCCTAGTGCTCTTGAAGGGATGCAGCTATGGATAGACTGGCAGGCGCTTGGCTTTGAAGTATGTGGAACCTCCAGTAATGGCAAAGAGGGCTTACAGTTAATAAAGCAGCTACTGCCGGATCTTGTCATTACCGATGTAAATATGCCGCTAATGAATGGTCTGGAAATGGTTTCCGCCTGGCAGCAAGAGGAGACTAAACCGATTAAGTTTGCCATACTAAGCGGTTATAGTGAGTTTGAATATGCTAAGACAGCTATACGTTATGGCATTAACCATTATCTGATGAAGCCGCTATTCGAAGAAGAGGCGTCAGAAGAATTGAAGGAGATATATCGGGAATTAGAACAGGAAACTCAGAAGCGAAGCTTAAATCAAATGGCAAACTCAGAGGAGGTTGTCTCTCTTCTTAAGAGCATATTGAATGAGAAGGCAGAAGATAAGTCAGACTTTACAGTACTTACACGTCTATCGGAAGACAAAAGCCTTTGGAATATTTGTTTACTACAGACAGACCCAACGATGTATACGGAAATCAGAGAGAAAGCAGTAGCTCTCCTAACGAATACGGAATCGATGTTTCTGATCGATCTGGAGGCTTATTGCTTTGGAATCGTATACGGCTATCCTTCGGAGTCTGATGAGGGTGCTGCAATATATCATGCAGTAGCTCCCTTGCTGAATGAACACCCTAAGCAAGCCATGTATATTGCAGTAGGGGATAGCGTGGGCTCTTTGCTTCAAATAGCGAATAGCTACCGAACGGCGAAAGAAGCGCTAATGTATTATTTTTATAATTCGGATCATTCAGGATTCTTGACCTATCAAGGAACCAAAGATAGTCAGTTCAGCTATCACTATGATCAAATTCAACTGATGGATGACTTAATGAGACCCATTAACACACTGGACATAAAAGGATTTAAACAAGCTGTGGGCTTAGCCTCTCGCAGTTTTCGTGAGATGCGCATTGCTCCTGAGGTTGTGAAGAAGATCGTTATTCATATTATGTATAAGATCGTTGAGTTTACTTCGAAAGCTAGTGAAGTTCAAGTATCCTCCCTGTTAACCCAAATAACAATCCCCGAAATGCGGGACTCGATGATGAAGTTGAACGATTTAATGCGTAATCTTTTATCATGTGGTGAGGCAAGTATTGATATTCTTCTAAAAGAACAAAGCCAAAAATCACAGGGGATTGTACAGGAAATCAACAACTATATTGAAGCGCATTATCACGAAAATCTTACAATTAAAAAGCTGTCGGAGGTATTCTTCCTGCATCCAGTGTATCTGGGACAATTATTGATCAAGAAGAATGGCATTCATTTTAATGAGCAGTTGCATGACCTCCGGATTAAGGAATCTGCACGTTTACTTCAACACAATAAGCTCAAAAACAGTGAGATCGCCGAGAAAGTAGGATATTCCAATTACAGTCAGTTTCTCAAACAATTTGAAAAAAAGATGAAGATGAGCCCTAATGAATTTAAACATGCGAATACCTAAACTTTTTGGGGGTATACCTTTAGTTCTGGCGTATTATCAATGGCATCATCACCTCTATAATTTAACTTGTAAGGGCTTACAATATGGTTTCACCAACAAAATATGGAGGTGCTTTATGGGGGGCAAGTCAATATCAAAGTTCAAACTTAGTCTGATTGCTGTGTTATCCCTAAGTTTTGCTCTAGCAGGGTGCGGTGGAAATAACAGCGGTAATACTGCTAAGGGGGAAAACAAACCGGCAGAAACAACAGCTGCAACTGCAGCTGGAACCGATGACAAGAAGGTAGAGCCTTTTGAAGTTAGTATCTTTCTTGGAGAAGCTGGTCAACAACCAACACCAGATAACAAAATTTACAAGATGATCAAAGAAAAAACAGGTGCATCATTCAGTTTCGAATTCTTGGCAGGAGATCTTAAACAGAAGCTTGGTGTTATGATTGCCGGTTCAGATTATCCGGATCTGATGAGTTCCAATACCCAACTGACGGCAGCAGGCGCATTTATTCCTCTTGAGGACTTGATTGAAGAACACGCTCCGAATTTGAAAGCGCATTACGCAGCTTACTGGAACATGATGAAGGATCCAAATGATGGACACATTTATACACTTCCAAACTATGGTGCGTATAACGGTGAGATGAATACAACTTATTACTCTGGCCCAGCTTTCTGGATTCAGAAAGCCGTACTTAAAGATGCCGGTTATCCAACCGTTAAAACTTTGGACGAGTATTTCGATCTTATCGTGAAATATAAAGAGAAAAATCCAACCATTGATGGTCAACCAACAATTGGGTTTGAGATTCATAACAAAGACTGGAGAAACTGGGGATTGTTCAACGCTCCTCAGCATCTGATCGGGCATCCTAATGATGGCGGAGTAGTAGTTAAGGATAACGTAGCAGAAATCTTTGCGGATAAAGACTATGCTAAGCAGTACTATAAAAAGCTTAATGATATGAATGCATTGGGTATTATTGACAAAGAAGCATTTGTAATGGATTATGACCAATATTTAGCTAAATTGTCTAGCGGAGCCGTACTGGGAATGTTTGATCAGCACTGGAACTTCCAGAAAGCAGAAGATTCACTCAAAACACAAGGGAAAGATATGAGCACTTATGTAGGTTTGCCTCTTGTATATGATACTAACACCAAAGATTATTATCTGGATCGCCCTGCTCTTAACTTGAATAATGGATTCGGGATCACTGTCAATGCTAAGGATCCAGTGAGAATCCTTAAACTTATGGACACATTAATTCAAGAAGATTGGCAAAAAACCCTCACTTGGGGGATTGAAGGCGAAGATTATCAAGTGGAAGACGGTCGCTTTATAAGAACCCAAGAACAACGGGACAACGCAGTTGATGCAACATGGAAGCTAAGTAACAAAGCAGAAGCTTGGTATGCTACTGCTCCTAAAATGCAAGGATACTTTGCAGACGGTAACTCAACGGATGCGGCAGCCCAACCGGAAGAATATAAAGCAGGGTTGGAAGCGTATGACAAGGAAGTCCTTGACGCATATGGATTCGACAGTTATGTAGATTTCTTCAGTAAGCCTGGACCGAACCCAGTGGCTTACCCAGCTTGGTCGATAGATCTAGTTGAAAATTCTCCAGCAAAAATTGCTGATACGAAGATGGGAGAAGTTAAAACCAAGTACCTGCCAAAAGCAATCTTGGCTAGCCCTTCCGATTTCGATAAAGTTTGGACTGAATTTGTTGGAGAACTTCATAAAGCGGATATCAAAGCCTACGAAGATAGAATCAACGAACAGCTTAAATGGAGATTTGATACTTGGAGTGTAAAATAATTTAAGTTTGCTTAAAATCAGAAAGTGGTGGCTTATTAGCCAACCACTTTCTGAAATATATGGATGATGTGGGGAGAAGACTATATGGATGAGACCTTAACGGGAAAAACAGTAAAGCGGCATCCTAAAAGAAAAAAGAAGCAACCTATTACTTGGTCTTTGATTAAGAATCAGAATCAACTAATTTGGATGTCCGTTCCATTGCTACTTTATATTGTACTATTTGCGTACGTACCTGTTTGGGGATGGACCATGGCTTTTCAGGATTATAAACCAGCTAAGGCATTTGGCGAACAAACGTGGGTTGGCTTGAAGCACTTCAAGGCAATATTTACGGACGATACCTTTCTAAGGGTATTTAGAAATACATTGGCAATGGGTTTAATTAATTTCATTCTAGGATTTATTACTGCGATAGGATTAGCCTTACTTCTTAATGAAATCAAAAATGTATTTTGGAAAAGAACCGTGCAGACTATATCCTACTTGCCGCACTTTCTCTCTTGGATCATTGTAACAGGGATTGTAGGTGTCTCCCTTTCGGTTGGTAACGACGGGATTATCAACATCTTACTCATGAAATTAAATCTTATTGACTCACCAATCCTTTGGCTCAGTGAAGGAAAATATTTCTGGGGTATTGTGGGTGCTTCAACCGTCTGGAAAGAGGTGGGATGGGGTACAATCATCTACTTGGCTGCTATTGCTTCTATAGATCCAGCTTTATATGAGGCTGCTGAGATCGATGGGGCAAACCGGTACAGAAAAATGTTCAATGTAACATTACCTGGAATTAAACCAACCATTGTAATCCTGATGATCATGTCCATAGGACATGTACTGGATGTCGGATTTGAGGTTCCGTTCTTGTTAGGGAACGGTCTTACTGCAGACTGGTCGGATACGATAGATATATTTGTATTGAAATACGGAATTGGGCAAGGGAATTATTCCTTAGCCACTGCGGGTGGTATATTTAAAACAGTCGTAAGTGTAACGTTGCTGCTATTAGCTAACTGGACCTCGACGCGGCTAGGGGAAGAGAGGCTGTTATAATCATGGAGAAAACTCAATTAATACCTCAGAAATCTCCAAAAAGTAATGTCGGAAGACGCATGAGAAATATAGGTCTTGAACCAGTATTGTTCGGTACCTTTAATACTGTATTTATGGTGTGTATAGTTATAGTTACCTTATATCCTTTTTTAAATACTATAGCAGTTTCATTGAATGCGGGGAACGATACGATCCGTGGCGGCATTTATCTGTTGCCTAGAGAGTGGACCATACAAAACTATAAAGCTGTTTTTGCCTCAGGTACCATTATTCCTGCTTTTTGGATTTCGGTAGCACGAACAGTGTTATCTACGGTCCTGAATCTATTCCTAACCACAATGCTTGCTTATGCTTTAAGCCGGAAAGAATATGTTTTCCGCAAACCGATTACCATTATTTTCGTCCTTACCATGTATTTTAATGCGGGTCTGATACCAAACTATTTCCTTATTAAGGAGCTTCATCTGCTCAACTCGTTTTGGGTATATATAATACCGTCCATGCTAAGTGCATTTAATATGATCGTTATTCGTACTTATATTGGTAGCTTGCATGAAAGCCTTATGGAATCCGCGAGAATTGACGGTGCCGGGGAGTTCAAAATCTTTATGAAAGTAGTCTTCCCTTTATGTAAACCTGTTCTTGCTACCATCGCCCTCTTTGTTGCAGTAGGTGCATGGAACGCATGGTTTGATGCTTTTATCTACACCTCTTCCCGCCAGCACCTCAGCACATTGCAGTATGAATTAATGAAACTAATACAATCTAGTATGAATGCGAACAGTAACGCAAGTGTAGCTAACGGTCAAGGGGTGACTGCGGAGTCAGCAGGATCAATGGTTACTCCAAAGTCCATTCGTGCAGCAGTTACTATCGTTGCCTCCGTTCCAATTTTGCTAGTGTATCCATTCATGCAGAAGCATTTTGTAGTTGGAATGAACGTGGGAAGCGTGAAGGAATAAGCAGCTTACAATCACTATTAAGGAATAGGAAGGTTGTTTGTTAAACTATGAACCAATCCCTAATCACATACACAAATCCAATACTTCCAGGCTTTTATCCAGATCCGAGTATTACACGGGCTGGAGACGACTTCTATTTGGTTTGTAGCTCCTTCGAATATTTTCCTGGGGTACCTATCTTTCACAGCCAGGACTTAATTCATTGGACACAAATTGGTCATGTGCTCAATCGTGAAAGTCAGCTAGATACACGTAAGAGCAAAAGCTCTGGAGGTATATTTGCACCAACGATCCGGTATCATGAAGGAACGTTTTACATGATAACGACCGAAATACACGGGAAGGGGAATTTCTATGTTACGGCTACGGACCCAGCGGGTCCGTGGTCAGACCCGATTAGTATTCCTTATGGAGGAATTGACCCTTCTCTAATGTTTGATGAGGATGGAAAGGTATATGTAACCACCCAGCAGGGGGCAGATTATGACTCCCACGCCATTCAATATGAGATTGATATTGCTACGGGCGCAGCTTTAACAGAACCAGTTGTCATCTGGACTGGGGATGGTGGACCTTGGACGGAAGGACCACATTTGTACAAAATTAACGGAATGTATTATATCATGTCTGCTTCAGGCGGCACGGCAAAGGAACACCGAGAAATTATCGGTCGTTCTTCCTCCCCTTACGGTCCTTTTGAAAGATTTGAGCAACCGATATTGACCCATCGCGGGACTGATAGTCCCATTCAGTATTTGGGTCATGCCGATTTGATTGAGGATCGTAATGGGGATTGGTGGGCTGTATTCCTAGGTGTCAGACTAGTAGATTCAAAATATACTGTCCTAGGGAGAGAGACTTTCCTTGCTCCTGTAAGCTGGGATGAAGACGGCTGGCCTATGATCGATAATAATGAAGACACTGTCGGGCTGGAGATGAAGGTTCCGCGTGTACCGGGTCATTCGCCAAAACCTGAGACTAGCGGAAGATATGATTTTGATGACCCTGTATTGCCATTGGGATTATCCTTTCTGCGGAATCCGGCAGAGGGAAGCTGGTCACTAAGCCAACGTCCGGGTTTTCTAGCTCTTCGAGGGCAATCGAAAGACCTTAATGAAGTGGGTCAGGTAGCCTTTATAGGCAGAAGACAGCAGCATACTTCAGCTGAATGGAGTACATTACTGGATTTTAACCCTACCGTGGACGGTGAAGAGGCTGGACTCTGTGCTAGATTGGACGAGAATGCACATTATGAAATTGCACTATCGCAAAGAAATGGACATAGAGTGATTACAGCTTATTTAACTGTTGATGGAACAATACATGTGGCTGCAGAGATTCCAACCATTGCTGGGTGTTTATATCTGAAAATTCGGGCGGAGCTAACGGAATACACTTTACTTTATTCTTTGGATGGTCAGGAATGGATCGAGCTATCTAGGGCTCTAGCCTATCCATTATCCCCTCAAGCTGTCAAAGGAAACGGATTTACCGGTGTTCTGGTTGGCTTATATGCGACAGGACATGGCAAAGTGGCGGGGGTTCCTGCTTACTTTGATTGGTTCGACTATCGATCATCATGAGTAGAATGCTAAATATGTACGCTTTTGTAGGGAGGGAAATTGATGAGACAAGCTAGCGATTACTCAGAGCCTGCACTAAAGACAGTGTTCTCGGAGGATTTCAAGATTGGCGCAGCGGTCAACCCATTTACGATACAATCACAGGAGCACTTGCTTGCTTATCATTTCAACAGTATAACTGCTGAGAATGAGATGAAATTTGAAAGTCTACATCCACTTGAGGATATTTATAACTTTAGGGCAGCAGACCAGCTAGTTGCCTTCGCCCGAAAACATAAGATGGCGATGCGCGGACATACCTTGGTCTGGCACAATCAGACTACGGATTGGTTGTTTGAGGATAAGAACGGAGGACCTGTAAGCAGAGAGATTTTGCTTGCACGAGTCAAATCACATATTCAAACCGTTGTAGGACGTTATAAGGAAGATATTTATGCTTGGGATGTTGTGAATGAAGTTATTGCCGATGAAGGAGAAGAGCTTCTTCGCCATTCGAAGTGGCTCGACATTGTTGGCCCGGATTTTATAGCTAAAGCGTTTGAATTCGCCCATGAAGCTGATCCTAAGGCATTATTATTCTACAATGACTATAATGAATCCCATCCCTTAAAGCGTGACAAAATCTATGAACTGGTGAAGTCGCTATTGGATCAAGAGGTGCCGATCCATGGCGTCGGATTGCAGGCACACTGGAATCTATACGATCCGAATCTTGATGATATTCGTGCTGCGATTGAGAAATATGCCTCGTTAGGACTGCAGCTTCAATTGACTGAGCTGGATGTATCCATGTTCCGTTTTGAAGACAAACGAATGGACTTAAAGACAGTACCTGCTGATCTGCTCGAACTTCAAGCAGATCGATATGAAGCGATGTTCGCACTGCTGAGAGAATACCGCGACGTGATTAGTTCAGTCACGTTCTGGGGAGCAGCGGATGACTATACCTGGCTAGATGATTTCCCTGTTCGTGGCCGGAAGAACTGGCCCTTCTTATTCGATGAAGAGCATCATCCGAAGCCAGCCTTTCACCGTATTATCGGCTCTGCCCCAAAATTATAGAGCGGGTAAGCTGCTCAAGTAGTAAAATAACCCGTCCTTATATTAAATAAGGGCGGGTTATTTGTTTGTAGATCAGAAGAATGAAACTCAAAGGGAGGGTTACGGTGAACATTACGATAAGAACAATACTGGAAGATTTAATGGGAACTGAGGAACAGATAGAGGGGACTGTGGATACACTTAAGCCAGGAAATCCAGAAACGGTGGTTACAGGGATAGTTACAGCATTTTGCGCTACGCAATATGTTGTGGAACGAGCGATGGCTATGAACGCCAATTTGCTGATCACACATGAAGGTGTGTATTACAGTCACCATGATACAAGTGAGTGGTTAAAGGATGACGCTGTTTATCTCACGAAACTGAGTTTGATCAAACGTTCTGAAATGGCTATTTTTCGTTATCATGATTATTGTCATCGTCATAAACCGGATGGGATCATGGTCGGCTTGCTGCGAGAGCTTGAGTGGTCAGCTTATGTGGATGAGCAGCAACCCGCTGCTACAATCCTAACGATTCCTGCCATGACAGTAAGTGAAGCGGCTCAGTACATAAAAAGAAAACTAGGAATCCCCTATGTACGTGTTGCCGGTGACCTATCCCAGGTATGCAGACATGTGGGGATATCAGTGGGTTACAGAGGAGGCGGGACAATGGCTATCCCTCTTTTTAATCAGCACAATCTTGATTTACTGATTGCTGGCGAAGGGCCAGAATGGGAAACTCCGGAATATGTGAGGGATGCAGTACATCAAGGTAGATCGAATGCGCTGATTATGTTAGGTCATGCGGAGAGTGAAGCCCCGGGAATGAAATATTTAGCTGAAGTTTTGGCAGAAAAATATCCAATGATTCCTACTTATTTTATTGCAGAACAACCGATCTATCAGCTGCTTTAATCCTTATAAATCGAAATGAAGAATAAATTTGCATATTATGGAGAAAATGATTGGAAACCAGGTCACTGAGAAAGGAGTGTTTCAATGGAAATTCCTTTGGAGGCTGATGAAGTGTTAAGTCGTATCAAAAAGCTTCAAACTGACGGAAGCTCGATCAGCAAAAAACAAGTGAAGCAAAGCGATCCTGATCTTATGAGAAGTGCGCTGTTCTTTTTTCCGAGCTGGGAGCATGCATTGAAAAACGCCGATCTGTTGTAGCCGAATGATTGTATAAAGAAGCCGAGTGGTTCAGGGATTGATCTCTGATGACCGCTCGGCTTTTTCTTAATAAACCGAGTAAACAAGAGCAATAGAAAGAGAAAACGAAGAGTATGCTCAATATGAAATGAAAAGCATGGCTTTCATCATTATTTTGCCCAGGGCTCAACTTTACAAGAAACCTTACACGGAGTATGATTCATCACATAACTGACAATTACATAAGAAGTCCGCTTAATTTCCGTTAAGGAAAGCGGGGGAACCAACAACTGGAAATCGATATGACAGTCGGTACTAGTTATGGGGTGAATCCTGTTACAGATGCTTAATAGTGCATCCATACAGGTAGGGCAACTCTCACTGCCCGAATCCGACAGCTAACCTCGTAAGCGTATGGAGAGAGGATGAATGGCGTATTTGATGATGAATAGCCACAGAGAATCCCTCTGTGGTTTTTTGCTGCGTTTATAAGCACATATAGATATAGAACCTACCTGTGAAAGAGGTGTTAATTTTGCCTATTGCTAAACTGAATGGAACTTCGCTCTATTACGAAATCATTGGAACAGGGACTCCGGTTGTGTTTATCCATGGACATGGATTAACACATAGCATGTTTAAACCACAATTAGAGTATTTTTCTGATAAATATAAAGTGATTCTGTGCGATTTACGGGGGAATGGCAAATCAGGTGAATTGCTGCAGGCTCCAAACGAGATTATTGAAACGCAATGCCTAGATATAATTATGCTATTGAATGATTTGGGCATTCGTGAGGCGGTTTTTGTCGGGAGCGCCTATGGGGGGCTCGTCGTTCAACATATTGCGAAACAATACCCGGAACGGGTAAAGGCGATTGTTGTCGCGGATAGCTTTTGTAGAAGTCATGCATCAACAATAGTAGGTAAAATTCAGCTTATGGCTGCATATTGTAGTTGGTTAATGTATTACGCTCCTAGCGAGCTTGTACTGCCTTCGATTCGTATGATGTATCGCGAACGCTGGAACCTGGCCTATAACGAGATTAGAAGAGGACTTCTCGACAAACGCCCAAGGGAATTGTATCGTCAAAGGCTGGCTACGAGTCATGTGGATTACACTAGATGCTTAAAGTCTTTTAAACGTCCCGCATTATGTATTGTCGGTGACTTTAGTGAATTTGGAGTCAACTGTATGAAGGATATGGTGTCTCAGCTGCCGCATGCTCAGTTAGCGATCATTCCTAACGCATTAGATCCTAGTAATCTGTGTCAGCCGGAGAAATTTAATGCTATTCTTCAGCGTTTTTTGGAGAAACATCAGGATGCTCAGCAGATCAGTTGATCCTAGTGGAGAAAGCACCTTAGATTGCATAAACCTCTTCAGAGTCTTAATGCTCGGCTAACGTTTAAGCAAGAAATGAGGGCGTTCTATAGCTAGGAGTATGAACTGGCTGTGGGACGTTCTTTATGTATAGCAATATTGGGAAAATCTCCCTAAAGTACAGAGTATCGAAATAAAGGCTGGCTCAAAGTAGCGAAATCTACGAATGAGCCAGCCTTTAGCATACTATTAATCGAAAGAATACCACTCATAGCACTTCTCAAAGAACAGAATAATGAAATCCAATCGGTAGCTATGCATTTTGTACATTGCTGTCTACTGATGTAAGATTAAAGATATTCGATATTAACTATCTAAAGGAGCTGAGTTATGATGTCTCAAGCCGAAACTATAAAATTGACTTCATTATCTTCAAAAGGAGGCTGCGGCTGCAAAATCGGTCCCGCCGATCTCATGCAGGTTATTCGCAGTCTGCCACCAACCGTTCCTAACCCGGATCTACTTGTAGGTTTGGATACTAGTGATGATGCAGGCGTGTATCGTTTAAGCGATGAACTCGCGTTAGTGCAAACTGTTGATTTTTTCACACCGATCGTGGACGACCCTTATTCCTTTGGGCAAATTGCAGCAGCCAATGCGTTAAGTGACATTTATGCTATGGGTGGTAAGCCGCTTACAGTGCTTAATATTGTTGCATTTCCTATCTCTGTTCTGGATAAAAGCATTCTCGGTGACATTTTGCGCGGTGCAGCGGACAAGGTGCAGGAAGCAGGAGCGACGCTTGTAGGTGGACATTCTATCGACGATAAAGAGCCTAAATTCGGATTGGCTGTTACGGGGCTGGTGCACCCGGACAAAGTAAGAACGAATGCAGGCGCGCAGGTGGGGGATAAGCTGATACTAACGAAACCTATCGGTGTGGGCATCTTAACAACTTCTATTAAAAAGGATCAACTATCACCAGAAGAAACCACACGCCTCACCACAGTGATGTCTACATTGAATAAAAAAGCGGCTGAAATCATGGAGCCGTATGATGTGCACGCTTGTACGGATGTTACTGGATTTGGGCTGTTGGGACATGCCTCGGAAATGGCTAAAGGAAGTAACCACGGACTGATTATTCGTCAAGGCGATGTACCGATGCTGTCAAGAGTAAGAGAGCTGGCGGAGCAGGGATTTGTTCCAGGCGGAACTAAGAATAACTTTGCCCATTTGGAGGGCAGCATTCTTTATCCGGAAGAGATGGACCAATTAAGCCGTTATATTCTGTGTGATGCTGTGACTTCTGGCGGACTGTTGATTTCTGTTGCTCCTGAACAAAGTGAAGCCTTGCTACAAGAGCTGGTAGCTGCAGGTGTAGAAGCGGCATTGATCGGAGAAGTAACAGAAGAACATCCGGGTCAAATTACGGTAATAGCTGCGCAATAATGACAGGGTCAGCTTAGAGGCAACCTAAGAAGTTAGCCACCAGAGGAGAGAGTGCATTGTTTCAGGATATTACACTGGAAGAACTAAGAATGCTAAAAAATAAGAAGCAGATCACTGTGATCGACGTTCGATCTCCTTCTGAATATAAAGATTCGACATTACCGGATAGTCTGAACATTCCTTTTTTTGATGATGAGGAACGGGCTGAAGTAGGCACTTTGTATAAACAGACTAGTGTGCAGGCGGCGAAAGAACGCGGTTTGGAGATTGCTGCGGCGAAGCTGCCTGCCTTTGTCAAAGAATTCGCTGCGATTCAAGGGGACAAAGCTGTATTCTGCTGGAGAGGAGGTATGCGCAGCCGTACTACGGCCACCGTACTTTCTTTAATGGATATTCATGCTTACCGGCTGATTGGCGGCTATAAAGCTTACCGTAAATGGGTACTCGACGAACTGGAGACTTATGAATTCAAGGCAAAGCCTTATGTAATTCACGGAAATACGGGTACAGGCAAAACAAACCTACTGCACCGCCTGAAAGCACAAGGTTATCCTGTTCTGGATTTGGAAGGGATGGCGGGTCACCGGGGTTCTATCTTTGGAGAGATCGGACTTCGTGCAAATAATCAGAAAACGTTCGATAGTCTTCTTTTGGAGGAATTAATTAAGCTTGGGGATTCTTCTTATGTACTGTTTGAAGCGGAGAGTAAAAAAATCGGGAAAATCGTCATGCCCCCATTTATGGCGGAGCAGAAAGAGATCGGAGATCAGATTTGGATTGAGATGCCATTGCAAGCTAGGGTGCAGCAAATCCTTGAGGACTACCGACCAGAAGCATACAAGGAGCAGTGTATTTCAGCTTTTCGGAGTATTAAATCCCGAATTCATATTCCCGTTGCGGCAGAAATCGAGCGATGCTTACAAGCTGATTTGTTCGGAGAGGCTGTCGCGCTTTTGCTAGAATACTATTATGATCCTAGATACGATTATACGTCCACTCAGTATGAAGGCGTTGAGAGAGTTACGTTTAAGGTGAATAATTTGGATGAAGCTGAGACAGCGGTGCGCTCTTTTTTAAAAAATCAGGAAGTATAAAATTTAGTAATCGTAAGGTATGAGGGGCTAGAGGAGGCACAACGTAATAAATGATCTATTTAGACTATAATGCTACAACACCTGTAGATAAGGAAGTCGCAGAGGCTATGATTCCGTATCTTTATGGTCATTTTGGCAATCCTTCAAGCAGTCATTCTTTGGGGCAAGAAGCTAAACTCGGAATCGAGCAAGCAAGAACGCAGGTGGCTAATTTCCTGAATTGCGCGCCGGGTGAGGTGCTTTTTACAAGCGGGGGCAGCGAATCGAATAATACCGTCATCAAGGGCGTCGCTCAAACGTATCGACATAAAGGCAATCATATGATTGTGTCTGCTGTGGAGCATCCTGCTGTTATTAAACCGTGTCAGTATCTGGAGCAGTTGGGCTATACGATTACTTATGTACCTGTTGACTCGTATGGTTTGGTACAAGTAGACGATGTGAAAAAGCAACTTACCGACCAAACCATACTAGTCTCCATTATGCACTCTAACAACGAAACGGGAACGATCCAGCCGATCAAAGAAATAGCTGAGGCCTGCCACGAACGGGGTGTTCTTGTACATACCGATGCTTCGCAGTCGGCTGGAAAAGTAGTGCTCGATGTGGCTGAGCTAGGGGTGGATTTTCTAACGCTGGCAGGTCATAAATTGTATGCGCCAAAAGGGATTGGAGCATTGTACATCCGAGAGGGCATTCACATCGAACCTTTAATTCATGGAGCGGGGCATGAAAATGGTAGACGAGCAGGTACCGAGAACACACCATATATTATTGGATTAGGGAAAGCCTGTGAGCTTGCTTCAGACTCCACCTCCAGAGCGCGTGTAAAAGAAGTTGCAGATTATTTCTATGACAGATTACAGGAGGCTTTTGGCGATAAGGTTCACCTGAACGGTCATAGGGATAAGCGATTGCCTAACACGCTTAACGTTAGTTTTCTTGGAGCGGTGGGTCATGAAGTGATTGCTTCGCTAGAAGATGTGGCTGCCTCAACAGGCTCAGCTTGTCATTCTGGAGAAACATTGATCTCGCCTGTTCTAAAGGCAATGAATGTCTCACCAAGTATCGGGCAGGGAGCAGTTCGTTTTAGTGTGGGACGGTATACAACTATGGCAGAGATCGATGAGGTTATCGGTAAGTTGAAAGAGTATTTGCTGTGAGTAGATTGTCAGAGATGGAGTAGCTGATGGCGGCCTAGTATGATTCCCGGGGAATAGACTTGTTATAGGACTCAGGCGCTCTTAGTTGCATAAAAAAGACGAAGTTGACCTCCTGTTTTGCTCAATAGCGTCTCTTCGGTCCGAAAGATTAAGAAATTGCAATCGCATATTACAACAAAAGCATCTGTCACTCCTTTAGCAGGGAGGGCAGATGCTTTTGTTTGTATTAGTATTAGTGATTATACAATAGTGAAGCCTGCACTTGCATAACCAGTGACTGTATTTACAAGGCTGAGTCCTGAAGCGGTGGCTGAAAAGACCATAAGAAGGCGAGTTTGCGCTGTTACAGGGAAATCAACACCGAATGTTGCTCCACTGACAAAAGTTCCTAGATTAACTGTGCCTGTGATAGATGGCAGTGGTACTATAGCCCCTGGAATAGGAGTAAATGTGTTATTTGGTAAGGTAGACTGGAATAATTGTGCTGTCACAGTTACCGTACTACCAATAAGTGATAAAGCTACGGTATTACTAAAGTAAGCGGCAACAGATGTTATGACTCCCGAACGAGGAACTGACATTGCAAAGTTGATAAGAGGTCCAAGAACTGTACCTGTCAGATCAATATTTCCACCAACAAGAGAAATACCTGTGGCTGAACTCCCGAAGCCTATAAGGCTTGTTGTTCCAACTAAACCGCCTAAAATCGTGGTCATAATAATAGGCCCACCGGATGCCAGCGGAATGATTGCACCCCCACCGGTTGCACCAGTAACGCCTGTAACTCCGGTAACACCCGTAGCTCCAGCAAGCCCGGCGGTACCTGTAGCGCCTGTCGGCCCAGCAAGCCCGGCAGTACCCGTAGCGCCTGTCGGCCCAGCAAGCCCGGCGGTACCTGTAACACCCGTAGCTCCAGCAAGCCCGGCGGTACCCGTAGCGCCTGTCGGCCCAGCAAGCCCGGCGGTACCTGTAGCGCCTGTCGGCCCAGCAAGCCCGGCGGTACCTGTAGCACCTGTCGGCCCAGCAAGCCCGGCGGTACCCGTAGCGCCTGTCGGCCCAGCAAGCCCGGCGGTACCTGTAGCGCCTGTCGGCCCAGCAAGCCCGGCGGTACCTGTAGCACCTGTCGGCCCAGCAAGCCCGGCGGTACCCGTAGCGCCTGTCGGCCCAGCAAGCCCGGCAGTACCCGTAGCGCCTGTCGGCCCAGCAAGCCCGGCAGTACCCGTAGCGCCTGTCGGCCCAGCAAGCCCGGCAGTACCCGTAGCGCCTGTCGGCCCAGCAAGCCCGGCGGTACCTGTAGCACCTGTCGGTCCAGCAAGTCCGGCTGTACCCGTAGCGCCTGTCGGCCCAGCAAGCCCGGCAGTACCCGTAGCGCCTGTCGGCCCAGCAAGCCCGGCAGCACCCGTAGCGCCTGTTGGTCCAGCAAGCCCGGCAGCACCCGTAGCACCTGTCGGCCCCGTTGCCCCTGCTCCAGGACCTGGCGGTCCCTGTATACCTTGCGCACCAGTCGCACCAGTCGCGCCTGTCCCACCAACACCATATTCCCCTTGAGGCCCTTGAGGCCCTTGCGCTCCTTGAGGTCCTTGAGGTCCTTGCGCTCCAGTCGCGCCTGTCGCTCCACCAGCAATCAGTAAATAATCTGATGAAGTACCGGGGATTCCTTTGGGTCCAGCAACAGTAGCTATATAGGTGCTGCCATTAAAGGTTACAACTTGACCCGCTGGATATAACGGGCTTTGCGCGGGATTAAAGACTACAATACCTTGCAGCCCTGCACCAGTGGATCCCTTAGGTCCTTGAGGTCCTTGAGGTCCCTGAGGTCCTTGAGGCCCCTGCGGCCCAGTGGCACCTTTAACGGGGAGGCCAAGTGCTTGTGAAATAGAAGCCTGAATATGCCTGATTTGAATAACCAACTGATCTTTGCAATGAGGGTCAATCTTTGTGGCAAGAACAAAAGACAATAACTCAGCTAATAGTTGTTGAAGATTGGTACCCACGCTTACGACGGAGAAGGGACTGACCTCTGTAGATACAATGGTTATTTCTACTACAGAAAGAAGCTCCGTTCTAGAAGGGCTGCATATCTTAGCTTCATGCAAGAATTCCATGAGTTCTCTTAACACTCTTTGAAGATTAGTAATATGAAGTATTGTGGGATTCGTAAGTGCGGGCGGTACCACTGTAGCGAGCTCAGTGACTATTTTTAATAGAGCAGTACACTCCCTTTTTCTCACAGGACTGCTTATTCTTCCTTGCTTGTTAAGGATAGCGTCACCTTTGAATGGTCTATGACTATGATCCGACATATTTCTGTATCTCCTCCTTGAGCTTCTCCTCTTCATTCCTTTAAAAATTGGGAACCTGCCCAATCAGCATATTCTGAGAAGCGGAAGTTGTTACAATCGTCGCGTTGAAAGTCAGTATTACCGGTGGCCTGCCTTATTGATAGAGTAGTTAAGTAGAAGTAGTATCACCCTTCATAAGAGTTATATCTAAAGTAGTGTTGTAAATCAGCATTTAGTTCTATAAACGGGTATTAGAGCGACGGTATTCTATTGGCGTGATGCTGAAATTGCGCTTGAACATTCGATGAAGATAAGAACTGCTGGTGAAGCCAGTCATTTCAGCAATATCTGAAACGGATAGATCGCTGTCTGTCAGAAGGCGGCAGACTTCCTGCATCCGTACATCCATGATGACATCCACAATGGCTGTCATTGTTTGTTGCTTATAAAGGCGGCTGACATATATAGGTGACAGGTTAAGCTCATCAGCAATCTGGTTCAAGCTCAGGCCGGGATCCATGTAAGATTGATTAATTTTTTGATTAATCTGCCGGATCAGATCACTTTGCTTAGAGCTACGCTTATCGGCTTGTAATTCCTGAATATTATCGAAGAGGTTATAAAAAGCTTCTTCAAGCTCCTCCATCGTTTCGTAATTTTCAAGTGAAGGCATCTTGAGCATGTCATCCATTGTAGTAGCGCTGAGCTTTTTGATATTATCAAAGATTCTCTTAATGGTTAGAGTCACCCTAGAGAGTGTCAGTTCTAGGACATGATAGGGATATTGCTCCATTTCGCGCAAGATGCCGGAGAAATGGCTGCGTGCCTCATCCGTCCTACCACTGGTAAGCGCATCGACCAGCTTCTTCTCGCTATCTGCCGGATAAGAGTATAGGTTATACTGCAATTCGTTGATCTTCTCGGCGTTGATCAGGCATCCATGCCCATAAAACAGTCTATGTTTGGAAGCTTCTTTAGCCTGACTGTAGATTCGGTTTAGTAGCTCCGGATTATCACTAACGGGACTGTACACGAGCGACAGTCCGATTCTCAGATAATCGCAGCAAGCCACACGGATTTGTCGCAGCAGTACTTCGATCAACTCTGTATCCAGAGGTTCAGCGGACGTCATACTGCTTAGTAGCATAACTACACTATCGTCGTTCATATCGACGCTCTCTACTTGGTAAGTTTGACCGCATATTTCCGAGGCAATATTCATGATGGCGAATTTGTACGGAAGTAGATAAGAACCTCTCTCTTGTCGCAAGGTGGTATATTCGTCAATACGGAGTAGTACCAGCCGGTAACTCCCGTTTAAGCTGAAAGCAATACTTAACTGCTCCATATCACTTGGTCGGCTGTTATGAGGGGATCTAATACCGAGAACAAGATTACGTAAAGAATTCTGTCTAATCGTAAACATGCTGTTGCGCTTGTCAGCTTCCAGACTATTCATTCGGCTTACGATGGAATCAATAGGAAGGTAGAGGCGTTTGGAAAGTATTCTAGAGATGATAAGTCCGAATATTAGAATAATCAAAGAAATTAATAATGTTGTATTACGGATTTGGTTGGTTTGTTCTGTGATTACATCATAAGGAGTAATGCGAACATACTGCCAGCCAAGGGAATCAGGTGAAGTATAGGATACTAGTGATTTCTGATTTTTATATGGAGCGGTGAAATAGCCTGCAGAGCGGTCTTTCACTTGATGCTCTATCCAGATGCGCTCATCTGCCGAGAGTTTTTCCAATGTTAGCTTGTTCCCCGAAAGAAAACGATCTTGGTCATCTAGGAGGTAGGTATTGCCACTACCGGTTGTATTACTGTTAGCTAGCTCCTTATTTATCCAAGCTGCTGATATATTAACAATAACAGCAGAGTTGATGGTGCGGTCCCAATTGATTGCATCATAGCAGAGATAAGTATAGACGGAGATAGCTTCTGATTTGGGTTCACCGATGGAGTAGGTACGCGGGATGGGAGTGAATGTTTTGTAATCCTGATAATGATTTAACATCTGTATGATTTCAGTGTCCTCTAATTCTCGTGTGGTGTACACACCGTTCTGCCCTTGCGCAGCGGAGATATATACCGTGTCGTTATTCGGATTATATACATAGATGGATTCAATGTACGGCATAGAATTCAGATAGTTACCGAGATCTGACATCGCAGCCGTAACCTCATAAATGGAGGGTTTGTTATAGAACAACAGGTGGGATATCGTGCTAGTTCGATATAGCTGAAATGAAAGCGTTTGCGCCACTTCAGCCATGTTGACTACCTTCTTGCCGGTCTGAGTTAGATCTCTTAGATCCGAGCGGAAGGTCTGTGTTTTCTCGACCCCGATGTAGTATGTATAGTATACAAATGTAGAGACCAGAAGCGTTAACGAAATACACAGTGTTATCGTTGTTAGCAGCTTGCCATACAGCAGTCTTTTTCTCCGTATATCATTATTCTTCATAGTCGCCCTCCCCTGAAATTGCTGCGGTTTATTAGACAAGGCTCTGGATGAACTTTAGATAGGAAGTCCTCTTATTATAATTCCCCTAGAGTGAACAGAACAGTGGAGTAACCTTAAAATCCTGTAAATTACCACTATTACCGCTATGAATAAAATAAGTATTTGTGCACATATCATCATTTTTTTCGGGATATTCTGCTGCGTCCCCCTATGTACACTGGTAATCCCTCGATTCATCGCTTCTCCATAAACATTTCAATTGTTCAATTGCAGATTCTCCAGTTTGTGAAGGAAAGCTATGAAGCTTCACTTCTGTGTTCACAAGAATCGCCCTATAGTGGAATTATGAAGCTTCTACATTAAAGGGAGTGAGAGACCTTGAGTCAAACCTCATCCAAAGGAATCTCAACCGTCGAACTTGGCATCCAGGCCGATGGAAGAGCACGCTTACGGACGACAAGGAAGAAGAAGGGATTTATTTATGAACTGCTGCACAATAGGGTAATGTTTCTGATGCTGCTGCCCACCTTGATCTTTTTCTTGGTGAACTCCTATTTTCCAATGGTAGGTATTTATTATGCGTTCACTCAATTTGACTTCAACAGCAGTATGTTCAATTCCAAGTTTGTCGGGTTGCAGAATTTCGAGTTTCTCTGGAGATCCGGTACGCTGGTGAAGCTGACAATGAACACGATAGGTTATAACATTGCTTTTATTGTACTTGGTAATGTGTTGGCGATTGCTTGTGCGATCCTCTTAAGTGAACTGAATGGGAAATGGTTTAAAAAGATTAGTCAATCGATAATGTTTCTGCCATACTTTGTATCCTTCGTCATTCTAAGTGTTATTGTCTACAACCTGTTCAATTATGACAGCGGTTTCTTGAATACAATGCTTACGCAGTTCGGACTCGATCCGGTGGATGTCTACAGTAAACCCTGGGCTTGGATCTTTCTAATTATTATCTTCTATCTATGGAAGAATCTCGGCTATAGCATGGTCATCTATCTAGCAGCGATTACGGGCATCAGTGATGAATATTATGAAGCGGCTAAGATTGATGGCGCTAATATTTTTCAGCGGATTTGGTATATTACAGTGCCGATGCTGAAATCAACCTTTGTGGTGCTGCTGCTCTTTGCGCTCGGAAGTATCATGAAGGGGCAGTTTGATCTGTTCTATCAATTAATAGGTAATAACGGGCTGCTCTACAATACGACAGATATTCTTGATACTTACGTATACCGTTCGCTTAAAGTAACCTTCGATGTGGGTATGGCGACAGCAGCTGGAGTCTATCAATCCTTGTTCGGCTTTGTCCTCATCATGACGGTTAACTATATTATCCGCAAAATAAACGACGACTACGCCCTGTTCTAGGAGGACAAGAAATGCAAATTCAAAAGGACAAATATACTCGGATGCTTCATGCCATCGCCTATGTGGTCATCCTTGGGCTGTCGGTTGCGTGCCTGCTGCCTTTTCTGCTAATTATATCTGCATCATTAACCAGCAATGAATCCATTATCCGGGACGGCTATCATCTGATTCCGGGGCAATTCTCTCTTGAAGGCTACAAGACGGTCTTCATATTCCCGGATGAAGTGCTGCGTGCTTACACGGTCACCATTGTTACCACTGTAGTGGGAACGGCATTAGGACTCTTCTTCATGACGATGTCGGGTTACGTGCTGGCTCGCAAGGATTTTAAATACCGTAATACATTCTCCTTTTATATTTATTTTACAACCTTGTTTGGTGGAGGACTTGTTCCGTGGTACATCATGATTACTAAATACCTCGGTCTGTTGGATTCCTATGCTGTATTGGTGCTACCAGGCCTGATGACACCGTTCTTAATTATTTTAATGAAAAACTTCGTGAAATCAGCAGTCCCCGAGGAGTTGTTTGATTCCGGGAAAATGGACGGGGCCGGTGATTTCCGGATTTACTGGCAGATCGTGCTGAAGCTATCCATGCCGGGGATTGCTACTGTCGGCTTGTTCCTTGCTTTGTATTATTGGAATGACTGGTTCACCTCTTCCCTGTTTATCAACGATACCCATAAATATCAGCTGCAGTTCTATCTGTACAATGTTATCAATTCGGCACAGTTTATTGCGCAGATGGGTGCTGGAACCGGGGTGTCATTGGCTACGGAAGTCCCTGCGGAATCTACCAAAATGGCCATGGCGATTGTTGTGAATGGGCCGATTCTATTTCTGTATCCATTCGTTCAGCGTTACTTCGTCAAGGGGTTGACCATCGGAGCTGTAAAAGGTTAGAACCGCAACTTGGTCCCTATGAGGATTAGGGGATAGTCGGCTAACATAGAATCATAGTGAAAAGGGAGGATTCAGATGAACAAACTACGGGGCAAAAGCAGCTCTATTCTGCTAATGTCAGTACTCAGCTTGGCTCTACTGGCAGGCTGTGGGGGGAACTCCAATTCCGCGAACAAGGAAAATGCAGCAGTAAAAGAGAGCAACAACGGGGGGGATACAGCTCAGAGTAACAACACCGGAACAGAGGAGAAGACGGGGCTGGATACATCTAAGAAGGTTGAACTGCAATTTTATATGCTGGGTGATGCTCCGAAGGATCTTTCAAGTATTGAGTCGCAAATTAACAAGATGGCTGAAGAAGATTTGAATGCGACCGTTAAATTCAACTATACAACTTGGACAGACTGGGATCAGAAGTACAAATTGCTGCTATCTTCTGGTCAATCGATTGATTTGATATTCACTGCAGACTGGACACAGTATCAAGCTTACGCTAAAAAAGGGGCCTTTTTGGCTATAGATGATCTGCTGCCGAAGGCTGCTCCAGCCCTCCAGCAATTTGTACCGCAAGACATGTGGGAAGCCGTTAAGATTGATGGGAAGATCTACACTGTACCTGCGACTTATAAGGAGTATGTAACGAATGGTTTCGTATGGCGTGAGGATTTGCGCAAGAAATACAACCTGCCTCAGCCGACAGACTTGGCCAGTTACGAAGCATATATGGAAGGTATTAAGAAGAATGAACCGAAGATGTCGCCAGCATCCTTTAACAGTGATGTGAGGGGGAATCTGCATGATGTCTACACCACACTTAACGCGATGGTTGGAAGCCCGCTGCCTTACGGTATTGGAATTAAGTACAGCGATCCTGCGAAGGCTTATCTTTACTGGGGCTCGGAGGAACATAAAGAAGAACTGCTGACCATGAGACGCTGGCAGGAAAAAGGCTTAATCTCCAAAAATGTATTGAACGTGAAGGATACTATTCAGGCTCCGATTATTGCTGGAAAAGCAGCAAGTATTTTCGGAGATAACCCGACCCGCTTCAACGATACGCTGATGAAAGTTAAAGCGGCCCATCCAGATTGGGAGCTGGGTTACTACCCTTATGGTAAAACTATTGGTTACGCAACACCAGTGCATCCTATTCATAATGGGTTCGCGATCCCGAAGGGCAGCAAGAACCCGGAACGCGCACTAGCCTTCTATGAGAAGATGGTTTTGGATAAACGTTACAATCAGCTGACACAATACGGTGTTGAGGGGAAAAACTATAAGATTGATGCAAACGGTTATTATGAGCTTATTGGAGACGCTTCTACGAACGGTTTCACTCGTGAAGGGATGAATGGCTGGGCATGGCGGAACCCGGAATTTATGATATTCGACAAATCCTATGATGGTGTGAAGGAAATCTTTGCTGATCTCGACAAGATTCAGAAACCGGATATCTTCACAGGCTTTGCAGAAGATTACACCTCTTATCAGGCTGAAAAAGCGGCATTGGAGCAGGTAGAGAAGCAATACCTGTATCCGCTGCAAGCCGGATTGGTAGAGGATGTTGATGCGGGTCTAGTTACCTTCATGGAGAAGGCTAAGCAGGCTGGTCTTGAGAAGATCCAGGCGGAATATATCAAGCAATGGGATGCTTACGCACAGGAGAAGGGTTTGTAAAACAGAAGAGTAAAGGATGTTCCTTAAGCCATGGAGGCGGGGGGAACATCCTTTTTTTTGTGTTCTAGGAGACTACGAGAAGCGCTGGCGGAACTCCCGCGGAGTGGTTCCCTCAATGCGGACGAAGCTGGAGCTGAAGTAAGGGGCTTGATTGAAGCCGACTTCCTCAGCGATCCGGGCAATCGTATAACTGGTCTGCATCAGCAGTAGCTTACTCTGCTGAATCCGGTAGTGCAGCAGATAATCCATCGGTGCACAGCCATACTCCTTTTTCATGCAGCGAGCGATATATACCGGATGAAAGTTTAAGCTTTCTCCTAACTGCTGTGCAGTGATGTGTTCACGGAAATGACTTCGCAGATAGGAGGCAGCTTGCTCTGCACACAGTTTGGAGGGAGAGGGGCGCTCATGGCTCAGAGAGGCGGATAATTGCTGGAGAACCTCTTGGAAGAGCAACTGCTGCTGAAATGGAGTATCGCTCAAATGGGAATTAGGCGCTAATTGATTCAGCTGCGAGAGCAGTTCTTCCATCTTGGATGGTTGCAGCAGCGTGGTATATTGAGGCAGCTGTAAGGTGAAAGTGCGTATATTAAATTCGTCAGAATGAAGAGAATGCTCCACTCTGGTGTGTTCTGTGTCTGGAGTTGCAGCTGTAGCCTCGGAAATATTCCAATCGCCGACGGTCTGAAAATGAAGCCAATAATAAGAGGTGTACTCCTTACAGCTGTCCGTACTGAAATGATGGCTATCTGGACGAAGAAGCAGTGCCTGACCTGCGCGTACCTGAAAGGTGAGGCCTCCTTCATTCATATATAGGCAGCCCTGTTTAACTACAAGCAAGTCAAATACATTGATATTGTGGCGGCTCATGTGGTAATGCCCTGGTGAGAAGGTGTGCAATCCACTTACGATATAGTAGAGCATTGGCGGGACGGTAAAGTTAAAAATGTTCATGGAGAGATCTCCTTTTATGAGGTTGGAATAATGTAATTATTGGTTTGAAATCTGTACCATCACCAAAAGTATATCATCTATAATTTAGTCTGACCTAAAGAAAAAATATGCTGTTTCTCAGGTCCAGTATGCATGTTTGGTTTAAGGGGAGGTTTGTTTAGTGAAAAAAGAAAGACAGGGCTTTGGACTATGGGTATTGGCTTGGCCTATATTTATAGAGGTGTTTCTTCAGACCCTGCTAGGTACGGTGGATACGCTAATGGTCAGCCGTATTTCTGATGATGCAGTCGCCGTAGTCGGCATTTCCAATCAATTGTTCGGTGCGTTGACCACACTTTTTACCACCTTTGCGGGCGGGGCGGGTATCCTGATCGCGCAAAGAATGGGTTCAAAACGTTTCAGCGAAGCGCGTACGATCGCAATTATGGGCGTATCGGTTAGTCTCATCCTTGGTATTGTCGTGAGCATCATCTTGTTCTTCTATGCGGGTCCAATAGCAGGGATTCTAAATATATCGCCTGAGCTAATATCACTGTCTAATGTCTATATCGCGTATGTCGGCGGCGGACTATTTTTGGTGGGGATGATTGCATCCCTTGGTACAGCGATTCGAAATACAGGAAATACCAGAGGGCCAATGTACACAGGGATCATCATAAATGTCATCCATATTATTCTGAACTATATCTTTATATTCGGGATGTTCGGTCTGCCACAGCTAGGGCTTGCGGGAATTGCGATCTCAAGTATTATCAGTAGACTGGTCGGAGTGATCATGCTGTATACCATGTTTAGAGGTTCCTTCGAGATTAAGATAAGACTTAGAGATTTCCGAATATTCAACGGCAAGCTATTCAAGGAAATTATAAAGATTGCTTGGCCACTTGGAATTAATTCTTCCTGCTGGGTGTTCTCTCAGCTAATTGTATATTCCTTTCTAGCCGCACTTGGAGCTGAAGCGTTAGCAGCACGGACTTATCTTAACACCTTAGAGTCCTTTTGCTTCACGTTAGGATATGCAATCGCTCTAGCCGGACAGATACAGATCGCGCATTTGTTCGGGGCAGGCAAATTGAAAGAGGCTTACCGTAGTGCGTATCGCACACTGTATATCGGGTTAGCCATTGTAACAGCCAACATGTTATTGCTATTTCTTTTCGGAAGGAATCTGCTAGGTTATTTCACTTCCGACCCGCGGATTATTGCTATTGGGATTTCCCTGCTGGCTCTAAATCTCTTACTGCAGCCTTGCAAAATGTTGAATATGGCCATGGGTAATGCATTGAACGCCATCGGTGATACCCGATATACGATGTATACTTCTATCGTTTCTATGTCCATTATTGGAGTGGGTTGTTCCTACTGGTTTGGCATTAGCTTAGGCTGGGGGCTCACGGGGATCTACTGCTGTATGATTGCTGATGAATTTGTGCGGGGGATGCTTGTTCTTATGCGCTGGAAAGGGAGAAAAGTTCTTCGTCAGGCGGATATTTTAAAAAGCGAAGAGAATGCCTCTATTCACAGCGGAAGTAAAAGAAGAGCCTTTCTTAGCATTTAAGGAGTAAATAGAATACAGGCAGCGATTTGTCCGTGCTTTTTTGGAGAAAGAGGTGATTCCATGAGTAGAGCTTATTACTTTGAGATCACCTCTTTTTTTCGCGAATAAATAGATGTTCATTCATATTAAGTTTGATTCGAACGGATAAATGAGTTAGCCTTTAGAGCATGGGTAGCTGTTTTATAAATACATACTACTGAAGGGTTTGAGGAAAATGCCGTTAAAATGGAGAGGCTTGACGATCCTAGCACTGCTCTTAATGATGATACTAATATCGGGATGCTCTAATGGTACCGTTCACGTTACGGTGAATAAGAATCAAAGCGTAGATTTAGCAATGAACGTGAAATTGGATTCCCGTACAGAAGCGTTGATCAGCGATAAAATGGAGAAGAGTCTGACAGATAAATTGAAGGAGGAAGGGATTCAGTTAGAAAAACGACAAGAAGGTAAGTCTACAGTCTATGAAATTCAGAAAAATTACCCTTCATTTGAGGATATAGGTTCAACCTCTATGGGGCTGGATATTGTGGATCTACAGCTCGTTACTAAAAAGAATTTGTTATATACCACGTATGATGTTGAGGCACAGCCTCAATTTAATAGCTATATGGATACCATCATGGATAATATGGGGACATTGAGTTTATCGAAGCCGATTATTCGGGCGGTGCTGAAGAACTTGGCATTTGATTTTAAATTAACGTTGCCAATAGATCTAGTTGGTGATAATAATGCAACTGTTGATGAAGGCAGAACACTTACCTGGAATGTTACGCTGGGGGATACGGAGCCGATCAAAATGCAGCTTTATGTGCCGAATGTATGGAATATAGTGATCATGTTAATCATCCTAGTGGTGGTGATCATTGCTGCAATTCTATTTTTCGTCAGAAAAAGAAAACACCGTAAAGTAAATCGTGCTTAAGTGGTTCGAGATATGTATAGAAAGTGCCGGGAAGCCATGCTGCTTTACCGGCTTTCTTTACTTTAGAGCAGGTGTAGAGTTATAATTAGTACCAAGTACTAATATCAGATACTAAATGAAGAGGTGATTGGAATGACAGGTGCAAAAATTACAGCTATCGGAACTTATGTCCCGGCAAAAAGACTGACGAATGCTGATCTTGAGCAGATGGTGGATACTAATAATGAGTGGATTGTGGGACGGACTGGAATCCGTGAACGCAGAATTAGTCGGCAGGATGAATACACAAGCGATTTATGTGTAGCTGCAGTACAGGATTTAATGAAACGTTATGGAAAAAACGTTGAGAATGTGGATATGGTCCTTGTAGCTACTAGTACACCTGATTTTTCCTTTCCCTCAGTAGCTTCTTTGATTCAAGACCGCTTAAATATTCCGCAGACTGCTGGAGCAATGGATTTGAGCGCAGCGTGTGCGGGTTTTGTATATGCACTTCATACGGCTCATAGCTATGTTGCTTCAGGGATGCACCGTAAGGTTCTAGTGATTGGTGCGGATACAATCTCCAAGATTACAGATTATACTGATCGCAGTACATGTATCCTTTTTGGTGATGGGGCTGGTGCAGTACTTGTGGAGAGTGATAAGCAATCAACGGGCTTTTTGGGCTTTCAGCTAGCCAGTGATGGCGGTGGTGCGCATCATGTATATCGCACGGGTCTAGCCCATACGGTGAACCATATTGAACTAGTAGATACACAGATGCTGGTACAGAACGGGCGCGAGGTATTTCGCTGGGCGGTCAGAACCGTTCCTCTCGGTGTACAGCAGTTGCTTGAAAAAGCAGAAGTGGCTCTGGAGCAAGTTGATTGGTTTATTCCGCACAGCGCCAATATGCGAATGATTGAGCCGATTTGCGAACGATTGAACTATCCGATGGAGCAGGTGCTGCACAGTCTTGTGAATTTTGGCAATACTTCTGCCGCAACGATTCCCTTAGCTCTTGATTTGGGTATACGTGAAGGTAAAGTAAAGAACGGGCAAAAGATTTTGATGTATGGCTTTGGTGCGGGGCTGACACAGGCCGGCCAACTGGTAGAACTAAACCTGGATGAACGGGTAGGGGAGCCGACTTTATTGTAAGTTGTTTAAGTAAATATAAATAAGAAGAGATTTGTTAACGCTGCGACCGTTTCCCGGTGCTTTTCCGGGAGTAAACTGTACCCGTGAAGATAACATTACCGATTCTGAATGGAACCAATCCAGCGTTAGCCAGTATTTATCGTATTGAGGAAAATGGTAGCTTTACTTATCTAGGGGGACGATGAATCCGTCCAAAACCAGTCTTACCATAGATTTGAACCATTTTAGCCAATACGTTGTTCTTTCGTTCCAAAGCAGCTATCGTGATGTACCTGAGAGTCACTGGGCATACAAGACTATTCAAGAATTATCTGCTAAACAAATCGTGAAGGGACAATCTGAAGCTATGTTTAACCCATCGGGTTCCATCACAAGAGCAGAATATGCAGCTCTCCTCAGCAGAGCGCTTTTCTTAACTGCGAGTCGTCCGACTTCATTCAAAGATGTAGTCACTGGATCGTGGTATGAAGAGGCGGTCAATGCAACCTTTGAAGCAGGCATTATTCAAGGCGTATCCGAGGATCGTTTTGACCCGAATCAACAGATTACCCGCGAGGAAATGGCGACTATGCTGGTAAGAGCTTATGCATATCGTACGGGCGTTAAGCCGGAAGCAAGCACATTCCATGTGACTAATGACAGCTCTAAAGTTAGTTCTTGGGCAGTAACCTATGTACAAGGTGCGCTAGAAGCTAAGCTTCTGTCGGGTCATCAGGATAGTAACTTCCTTCCACAGGCGATGACAACCCGTGCCGAGGCAGCTCAGAGTATTTCAAATCTACTAGCAAAATTCTAGAACAGGATTTAAAGCTTTCCGCATGAAAAATCCCCTCAAGTTAGACAATGCCTTAGACTTCTTATCGAGGTCAAAGGTACTGTAAACTTTGAGGGGATTTATTCGTGTTATATGTTAAGATTTCATTTGGCTTCCGCAGGACTCGCGCACAACAAGTACTGGCTCCACAACAAATGAACCGCCACCTGACTGATTGTTAATCAAGTCATAGAGCATATGGGCAGCGAGGATACCAAGTCGTTGTTTGTTCTGACGGATGGTAGACAGTCTTGGTGTAGTATATTTGCAGGCTTCGATGTCATCACAGCCGATGATGGCGATGTCCTCAGGGACACGGAGGTCATGTTCTTTTAATGCACGGATGGCTCCTAAAGCCAGCAAATCAGAGGCAGCAAAAATGGCCTTTGGTAAACTGCCACTTTGTATTAATTGTTGCATAGCATCATAACCGCTGGGCTCAAAGAAATCGTCGCCATGTACAAACCAACGCCGGTTCAAGGGGAGACCGAAACTTTCGATAGCTTTGGTATATCCTGCTTCTCGTAGATTAGAAATTTCTGAATCCGCGGCACTTCCTATAAAACCAAGCTCCCTATAACCCAGAAGGTAAAAATGCTCCACGACCTTAGAGGATATTTGGAAGTTATCTGACATAACAAAGCCTGATTTCTTCCCTTTTAGTTCGAGATCTACCCCGATACAAGGAATACTGCTCATATCCAGATCGTGGATCGTCGGCTCCATCTTCTGTCCGGATATAATGACACAGCCATCTACATTAAAATGAACAGCACGCGCGAAGTAATCTCCGCTGCTAATAAATTTTTCGTTGGAAAAGAATATGAGATCGTATCCTAGTACACCCATTTGTTTCTTGAAGGAATTTAATACCTCAACGAAAAAAGGATGCGTAAATTCTACATTAAGCTCACCAGCGAAAATCACACCGATCAGATTCGATTTCTTGGTTGCAAGTGTTTTGGCGGAGTTGGATGGTGAATATCCTGTTTGCTCGATGATCTCCAGGACTCGTTGTTTGGTCTTTTCCGAAACATCGCTGTAATTATTCATAATTTTCGAAACAGTCGAGACAGAAACGCCTGCCATTTCGGCAATCATTTTGATATTCATATGTAGTATAAGCCACCCTCCGCTTAATAGTTGGAATATGGGGGAAAGACTGTAGTAGAGCGGTTATTTATGAGTTTTTTTGAATGGAATGAAGAGTAAAACAGTTATTTTAAGTCTATTCTTATTGCCGAAACAAGTCAAACGGATATTTTAATACTGAGATATATTCCGAAAAAATAATGTAAAAAAATTCAAATTATATCTTTACAAATATGGAAATCTAAGCAACAATAACATTGTCGAAACCGATTTCGATTCTTCGCTTGAATTACGAATATTACGAAATTCGAGGAGTGATGTTTAGGATGAAGAGGAATTTCACGGCAGCATTAGCTGCTATGCTCCTTGTCACCGGGCTGCTATCACCGGTTGGGAGCATGACTGCTTCAGCGGCAGAGGCATTAAGGGCAAACTCACCTGATTCAGCGGCAACGAAAGTGGGAAGTACAGCAATCGATGTGTTGAAAGCGTTTACGGATGTATCTCCAAGCCATTGGGCTGCAGGTCCATTACAGCGTTGGAGCGCAAATGGGATTATAAGTGGATATGACGATGGGTCGTTTCGACCGGGTAAGGAAGTCACAAAGGCAGAGTTCGCGGCTATTATGAATCGTATATTTAATTATCAGGAGCAATCGGATAAGCTTCCAGCGGATGTGCTGGCTACAGACTGGTATAAGAGTGATATTGCCAAAGGGATTACAGCTGGATATTTAAGCAGTGATAAGAATAACAATATTTATCCTTCACATGCGCTTTCGCGTGCTGAGGCGGCACTATCCTTGGAGAAAGTGTTTCGTTTCAATACGGACAAAAGTAGCACAGCAGCATTCACTGATTTGAACGGAGTCAGTGATGAAACTGCGAAAGCGATAGCAGCGCTATCTAGTGCTGGCTTTATTAAAGGTTATCCTGGAGGTTTGTTTAAGCCTGAGGGCGGAATTACACGTGCAGAGCTTGCTCAGCTTGCTGATCGAATGGTTTCGGGACTCATCTTAAAATCTGGAGAGACTTCGCTTGGAACAGTAAAGGGCAATGTAATCATTAATCATGCCGATGTGGTTCTTAAAGATACTGTCATCCAAGGCAATCTTTATTTAACGGAGGGGATTGCCGAAGGGAATGCGAAGCTTGAAGGTGTAAAGGTAACAGGAGCTACGTTTGTACGAGGTGGCGGCGAGCAGAGTATTGGTTTACACAATACTTCTCTTGGACCGCTCCAAGTAGCCAAGCCTAATGACAAGGTGCGAATTTATGCCAGCGGGTCAACAACTGTGGGTACTGTGCAGCTGCAATCCGGAGCTATCTTGGAAGAGAGCAGCGATCTTACGGGGGCAGGCTTTGGAGATCTTGTAATAAACGCTGTCCCTCACAATATCGTACTTCGCGGGGGATTTGCCACGGTTCGCTCGGGAGACTCAGCAGTCAGCGGTTCTTTGCTAAGAATCTCAGGAACTGTTGCCAGTCTTACGGTGGGCAGTTCAACGCAATTGACTCTGGAGAACAATGCACAGGTGGCCGCTTTAATCCTGACTGCGAGTGCTGGAGGCACTGCGATTCAAGGCAGCGGAAGCGTAACCTCAATAGATAACAAGGCCGATGGAGTAACGATTGGCGGTTCGCCAGTGAAAAAAGGAAACACTGGTAAAACGACGCTGCCAGTAGCAACTTCAAGCAGTTCTGGTAATGGAGGTCCAGCACCAAATAACGATCCATGGACGCTGGTTTGGGGAGATGAATTCAATGAAGGGACCATTGATCCTACGAAATGGACCTATGACCTTGGAGACGGCTCACAATTTAACAATCCAGGTTGGGGCAACAACGAGAAGCAATGGTATACAAGTGATGAGAAGAACGCAAAGGTACAGGATGGTAATCTAGTGATTACCGCACGTAAAGAAGCAGTAAGTGGCAAGGAGTACACTTCTTCGCGACTTAAAACGAAAGGCTTGTTCAGCAAGAAATATGGTAAATTTGAGATTCGGGCAAAAGCACCTACCGGAAAAGGATACTGGCCGGCGATTTGGATGCTGCCGGAGAACTACGAATACGGGACTTGGGCTTCCTCTGGAGAGCTTGATATTATGGAGGGTTGGGGCAGCCGTCCTAATACGGTAGCAGGCACTATTCATTACGGCGGCGAATGGCCTAACAATGTGTACTCTGGTAAAGAGTATGTGTTCCCGGAAGGCTCCACGATAGAACAATTCCATACGTACTCCATTGAGTGGGAACCGGGAGAAATTCGCTGGTATGTAGATGGTGAACTGTTCTTAACCAAAAATGACTGGTACAGCATCAGCAATGGCCAGCCTGCGAATAATGCTTATCCAGCACCGTTCAATCAGGAGTTCCACCTGCTGTTAAATCTGGCTGTTGGCGGCAACTTTGATGGTGATCCAACACCAGAAACCGTGTTTCCAAAATCAATGCAGGTTGATTATGTCAGAGTCTATGAACTGACAGGCCGTGAGTATCGTGAGCCGATGCCAATAACACTGGACAAGGAACCTTACTTGGAAGGCTCAAAGCTAGCACTTCCTGACGGCAACCTTGTCTATAACAAAAACTTCACGGAGCAGGTTCCAGGAGATGATGGGATGGGCATACCGAATACTTCACACTGGGTTTTGTTTAAAGAACCTGGTGCTGATGCTACAGTCTCCACGGTACCGATAGGGGGACAAAACTTCGTAAAGGTAAATATCAATAATGCTGGAGGAAATGCCTACTCCGTACAACCTCAAGCAATCGTATCCGTTGCTAAAGGCAGATTCTATAAGCTCAGCTTTGATGCGAAAACTGACGTATCACGTAATATTAGCGTTAAATTAACGGGGGGAGAATCACGTGGCTTTGCCGCTTATTCTCCAGCGCTTAAGGCAGAGCTGACTTCTGAAATGACTCATTACGAAACAATGTTTCAGATGAAGGAAAACTCTGATATTGCAGCACGAATAGAGTTCAACATGGGTACTAACGCTTCACCCGTTTGGTTAGGGAATGTTCGTCTGGAAGAAGTAGATAGTATTCCTTTTGATCATGATGGTGTGAAGACACCGCTCGGTAGCGGTAATCATCTGTACAATGGTACTTTTGATCTTGGAGAGGTAAATCGGATGAGCTATTGGCACGTAGAAACAGTCAATGGTGCAACGGCTAATGCTAATGTAAATGACAAAGGCAAGCTGAAACTACAGATTGGCGGTAGTGAAAGTGGTGAAGTTCGATTGCTTCAGAAGGGAATCCAGCTCATACAAGGTCAAGATTATGAACTTACTTTTAATGCTGGTGTATCCTCCGCTCGTACAGCCACAGTTCAGCTACTTGGAAAAGACGGCAGCGTACATGCGCAGCAATCGGTTAGCTTAGATCAAGGTGAACAAGAAATTAAAGCTGTCTTCACTAATCTTGCAGGTACAACAGACCATGAGGGACAATTCGTATTACTTCTGAATGGTGCTGCGGATACAGTCATCTTGGATAACTTCGAATTGCTGCGCACGAGCTTTTATTATGATCCATCGCTTGTCTACTACCCGCTGGTGAATGGGGAATTCAACGCCGGATTTAATGCCTGGGACCGCCTATTGACAGAACAGGGTGGACAGAGCAATGCTACCGCGGCAGAGGGTACAGCGAAATTTAACATTACGAACACAGGTAGTCAGCCATACTCCGTGATGTTATTTCAAAATAATTTGAAAGCTGCCAGTGGAATAGATTATGTGCTAGAGTTTGACGCCAGCTCAACTGTAGCCCGGAAAATCCAAGTGAATGTTGAGAATGCGTCTTATCAGGCTTCGTTTTCAAAAATTGTAGATCTTACACCAGCAACGAATCATTACAAATTCGAATTCCGTCAAGGCAGCAAGGACACCCTGTCTCTAAAATTTCTGCTTGGTAAAGTGGAGGGTGTTAGTATTGCCCAAAGCCATGATATTATCATCGATAATGTGAAATTTGAAATTAAAAATGCA
The DNA here is from genome assembly GCF_000758585.1 of Paenibacillus sp. FSL R5-0345. Taxonomy (NCBI): domain Bacteria; kingdom Bacillati; phylum Bacillota; class Bacilli; order Caryophanales; family Paenibacillaceae; genus Paenibacillus; species Paenibacillus sp. FSL R5-0345. Next base: position 5,740,386 of record NZ_CP009281.1, on the reverse strand, counting down.
CCTGCCAAACCTCAGGAATTAAGTAGCGACAGTACGAATAATAGAGTGTCGCAGCCGATTGAGCTAACCTTCATAGACCATGAGGATTGGAGAAAGAAAATTGTTGCAGTGAAGGTTAATGCTGTAACTCTTGAATCTGAACAATACACCATTGAGCCTGGGAAAATCACCATCGATGCAGCAGTATTTCCAGACGAGGGCAGCTATGCAATCACAGTAGAAGCTGACCATTACGCAAATGGATATGTGCTTCAGACAATACTTGCTAACGATAACAATCTAGTCATAAATGGCTCGTTCGGCAGTGGGAAGACGGGTTGGTCTACATGGTCTGGAGAAGGCGGTGTTTCTGCGTTTGATGTGAAGGATGGCGTGGCAGAAATCTTGATTACGTCGGCAGGATGGGAGGCGTGGCATACACAATTTTACCAAGAGGCTATCCCACTGGAAGGAGGAAAAACGTATGAGGTGAGCTTTAAGGCGAAATCAACGGTTCCGCGGCAGATCATCCTAGAATACTCCAAAACTTCTGCAGCTTCCGTTCAGGCTAAGTTTGATATTACTGCCGATTGGGCCACTTATACAGCACAATTCACGGTATCGAACAGCAATCCGTTGCAGCTGAATTATCTGATCGGCAAAACGCTGGGCGCTGATCCTGCGGCTAACACTACGCCCCACACGATTTCTTTTGACGATATAGTGGTACGGGAGGTACAAGGTGGTCCGCCGGTGACGCCGCCAAGCGGCAAGCTGGACAATGGAAACTTTGGTGTGGATTCCAAAGGGTGGAGCCAGTATTTTGATGGAACTGGATCTGCTACTGTAAAAGAAGGGGAATTTGCAATAGACCTGACAGGCACAGGGCAAGCTGCCTATAGCGCACAAGTGGATTACGAAAATCTGAAGCTTGTTCAGGGAAAGACGTACACCTTGAAGTTTAAGGCCCGTTCTAGTGTAAACCGCAATATTCAGGTAGCTGTGGAGCATAAAGGCGGGGACTACACTAAATATATGGAAGCGGAGCTTATAGCTCTGACTCAGAACATGAAAGAATTCAGCTATACATTTACCATGAACGGTTCGACAGACGCAGGGGCTCATCTGGTATTTTTACTTGGGCTTATTGACGGGAACAGTTCGGAGACGAATAGTGAAATTAGTGCGGGCAGCACGATTTATTTGGATGATGTAAGCTTAATCGAAGGTTAAACGAAAAAAAACGGCAGTGTTTTCCTTTTTACAGGAGCACTGTCGTTTTTTTGCATGGAATTAAGATTCTTCTTTAGGGATAAATTCGAAGATCTTACCATTCTCAAAGGATTCAATTAATTTTAGCAACCAGCGGTAGTAATTAATGGATTCGGTAATCTTCTCTTCATCTGTATTTAAGAGCTGCATAAGTTTACTATCGTCACTATATTCTTTTTTCATATCGCTAATTTCTGCAAGTGATTTCGCTAGTGAGATCATATTTCCTTCAACGGCTTTTCTCCATTTAATAGAGAAGTAATCACTGAAGTTCTGATGCCAGTCAGGCACAGTGGTAAACAGGTCTTTGCGAGTCCCTCTCCCCCAAACTTTGTCGATCATTTTCAGATCTAGGAGGGTACGGACTCCCGTACTCATGGACGTCTTACTCATTCCCATTGTTTTGCTTAGTTCATCTAGTGTCACTGGACCTTGATTAAAATACATATAACCGTATAAATGCCCAATAGATAAAGTTATGCCGTATAGGTCCATATTTTTACCGATAGAGTCTATCACACGTTCACGTGTCTTACTAATCTTCTCTATTTGTTCGGGTGTTAACCCTTCTAAATCGTTCATGATGTCCCTCCTGAGGAATAGGTCGATAGACTGCTGCAACCTTATACAATGTATTGTAATCAAATCCCCCTCCATAAGTAAAGAAATCATGAAGAAAGGAATTTGGTGTAAAACAGAGTATGCTATACGTAAAGTACGTAAAGTTAAAACTGTACACTAAATTTTATCCGAATATGGTGTTTGCATGAATTTTCAATAGTCCGGTACACTACTATAAGTGAACTAAACCCGGATATATCTTCGGGAGAAGGAGGACAGCATGGCTATTATAGAGGTGAAAAAGCTAACCAAAGTATTCGGTCATGATGCGGGACGGGCGATTCCATTATTAGAGCAAGGGTGGTCGAAGGAAAAGATCGCTCAGGAATTGAAGTTGACGGTCGGAGTCAACAAAGCCGAATTCAGCATTGAAGAAGGAGAAATATTCGTAATTATGGGGTTGTCCGGCAGCGGTAAGTCAACGTTGGTTCGTTTGTTGAACCGTTTGATTGAGCCTACAGGGGGACAAGTTCTTTTTAAAGGAAAAGACGTCGTTAAAATGAACCCGGAGGAGCTGCGTCAATTTCGGCGCAAGAACATCGGCATGGTGTTTCAGAAGTTCGCATTGTTTCCACATCGGACGGTACTGGAGAATGCGGAATACGGACTTGAGGTTCAGGGCGTAGATAAAAAGAAGAGAACTGAACGGGCCATGGAGGCATTGCATTTAGTTGGTCTGAAGGGCTGGGAGAATCATCGCCCGGATCAACTTAGCGGAGGAATGCAGCAACGTGTGGGACTAGCTAGAGGACTGGCTAATGACCCTGATATCCTGCTCATGGATGAAGCATTTAGTGCACTGGATCCGCTTATTCGAAAAGACATGCAGCAGGAGCTGTTGGAATTGCAGTCCAGAGTGAAGAAGACGATTGTGTTCATCACTCATGATCTAGACGAAGCTTTGCGGATTGGTGATCGGATTGCACTGATGAAGGACGGAGTTATCGTTCAGATTGGTACACCGGAAGAGATTCTCATCCAACCTGCCAATAAATATGTAGAGCGTTTCGTGGAGGATGTGGACTTGTCCAAGGTGTTGACTGCAGCGCATGTGATGCGGCAACCGGAAACGGTTAGACCTGAGCGCGGACCTCGTGTAGCACTTCAATTGATGCGAGACAGCGGCATATTCAGCCTGTATGTGGTAGACAAAGAAAATAAGCTCCTGGGAGTTATTACAGCTGAGGATGCGGCACAGGCACTAAAAGATAATAAGTCCATCTTAGAGGTTACGCGGCGGGAGATTCCTCGTGTACATCCAGAAACGCTGCTTAATGATTTCTTTGAGCTAATATCTGAAACACATTTACCTGTAGCCGTCGTAGATGAAGCGGATAGATTAAAAGGCATTGTGATTAAGGGAGCCGTTCTTTCCGCACTCGCGGGTAACGCGGTACCGGAAGGAGAAGGATCATAATGGACATTCCAAAACTGCCTTTAGGAAAGGCACTCGAGTGGTTGGAAAACTGGCTAACGACGTATTGCGGTCCCTTGTTCGATTTTATCGCTACGATTATTGGCGGGATGGTTTCTGCGATTGAAGGTGCGCTCACGTTCCTGCCTGCATTAGTGCTTATCGTACTTATTGCAGCGTTGTCTTATTGGATTGGGAAATGGCGCATGGCTTTATTTGCGGTAATTGGACTGCTCTTAATCGATAATCTCGGATTATGGGGACCATCGATGCAGTCTTTAGCCCTTGTTCTAACCGCCTCGATATTGGCTGTGTTGATTGGCGTACCGATTGGTATTTTATGTGCGCAGCGGAATGCAGTTAGAAACACAGTTACGCCAATTTTGGACTTTATGCAGACGATGCCGGCGTTTGTGTATTTATTACCAGCGGTATCGTTTTTCTCGCTTGGCGTAGTTCCAGGTGTAATTGCATCGATCATCTTTGCGATCCCACCGACAATTCGTTTAACCAATCTCGGTATTCGTCAGGTTTCAGAGGAGCTAGTAGAAGCAGCGGATGCTTTCGGTTCAACACCTACTCAGAAACTGGTTAAATTGCAGCTGCCGATCGCGCTGCCAACGATTATGGCAGGTGTCAATCAGACGATTATGTTGTCACTCTCGATGGTTGTCATCTCATCTATGATTGGTGCGCAAGGTGTAGGTGCTTATGTATACCGTGCGGTATCGCAGGCTAAGACAGGAGATGGGTTCGAGGCGGGGATTGCTATCGTTATTATAGCTATTCTACTCGACCGCTTAACGCAAAACGCACTAAAACCAAAACAGAGATAGGGGTTTTGAATAAATATGAAGAAAAAAAATATAGGTATATTCCTGTTAGTGGTCATGATGATCACTGTTATTGCTGGATGTTCATCCACTAGTAAAGAGAAGGTAAAACTGGCTTATGTGGCATGGGATTCAGAAATCGCAAGTACTTATGTAGTGAAAGAAGTACTTGAAACTAAGCTTGGAGCTACTGTTGAAATGCTGCAGGTGGATGCTGGCCCAATGTGGGCAGGGGTTGCTGACGGTAGTGCGGATGCGATGGTTGCTGCTTGGCTACCAAGCACACATGCAGCATATTTAGAGAAGTATGGTTCGAAAATCGAAGATTTAGGTGCTAATTTGAACGGCACTAAAGTGGGTTTGGCTGTTCCGGCGTACATGGATATCAATTCTATTGAAGACTTGAAGAACAGTGAGCTGGCAGGTAAACTGAACAATCGAATTATTGGGATTGAGCCGGGTGCGGGTATTATGACGACAACTGAAAAGGCCATAGCGGAATATGGTCTTAGTGATTACACGCTCCTAGAAAGTTCATCTGCAGCGATGGCTCAGGAGCTACAAAAAGCCTATGACAATAACGAGCCTATTGTTGTAACGGGTTGGACCCCACACTGGATGTTCGCCAATATGGATCTGAAATATCTGGAAGATCCAAAAGGCGTATATGGTGCGGATGAGCAAATTCATACGATGGTTCGCCAAGGTCTGAAAGATGACATGCCGAATGTCTATAAGTTCTTGGATCAATTCGAGTGGACTGCTGAAGATATGGCAAAAGTAATGGTTGAGGTACAAGGCGGAAAGTCACCAGAGGAAGCTGCTAAGACTTGGGTGGAGAACAACCCAGATAAAGTGAATGCATGGATTCAAGGTGTGGAATTGTAAGTAGATAGAATTCTGTGGTATGATGTGAAGAATCAATGGATTACAAAAGTGTAACTTGTACGCTAACCACTGTTCTTTACAAATGCACTTCATAAGCAAACTCATTCAATAAAACACCCCGGAAGGGGTGTTTTTCTTGAGAATATAAGGAAAGTAATATATATATTTTTCTTATATTTTAATGCTTACACTTATGCTTTAGCGAAGTAAATCAGGAGGCAGCTGCTGCAAGGAGTCAAGAGAGGAGACTGCTTCATGACAGAGACCATAAATACCTGGATAGATTGGCTGTTGCAAACACTTGGCCTTAGTGGACCCTCTATTTTATTTGTGACGGTTCCGTTGGCGCTTTTGCAGAGTATATTAGGATTCTTTCCATTCGTAATTTTGATTGTCCTCCATGTGTCTGTCTTTAACGTTGTTGGAGGCATGTTAATCAGTTGGCTGGCTTGTAACTTAGGTGGTATACTGATGTACTTCCTTATTCGGCGTTACCTGTACAATTGGTTTGATCGAAAATGGAGATCTAAGCTGAAACGTTATGACAAATGGCAACGGTACTTGGATCGTTATGGAATCTGGACTTTGGTGCTTCTACGTACGATTCCCATTATTCCGAACAATGTGATCAATTTTATGTCGGCTGTTTCACCGATTAAAGCATCATCTTTTATTTGGGGAACAGTGCTTGGAAATCTGTCTTACATTTGGCTATTCGGTACGATTGGATCAAGCTTAATTGTCCCTAGGGAAGAATGGAACGGTTATCTTACTTGGTATGCCGTGTTTATCGCTGTTCTAATCGGTATCTTTGTACGGCGGCACTGGGATCATCTGCAGGAAGATAAGCGGAGTAGAATGCACTAATTTTATATGTTCAATTTATCTTCAAATGAACGAAGAACGTTTCTTTGGCATTGTCCGCCGGAGGGAACGTTCTTCTTTTTTGTCTTCTTTCCGAATACCTTAAACTAAGTGGAGGTGGCTTGACCTCTACGTAAGGTGGGAGGGACTATCGCAATGGGGAGATTAAGAAAATGGGGGAACCGAGGGCTAAGATTACCTGATCTAGGTCAGCTTCGGCTGCCAAAAATAAATGGGGGCGGGGCGCCGAGGTTCTCTGGAAGAAGCTCCGCGTTCAAGTCAAAACCTAGTAGGGCAGCGGCAAGACCACAGAGTTCACGCTTTGAAGCTAAACGAAGTAGAAGTCATATGAGATCGTCCAGTAGGTCAGAGAGAAAGATGACCGTTTCTGGTGGAAACACGCGTAAGCCAAGAAGCCGGCGCAAATTTTGGTTGATTGCATCCTTGGTATTGATTGTGCTTGTGCTACAAGCACTGCGATACGTGGAACTGCACATGAAGCCACCTATCTTGCATTTAGCGCAAATTCGTGTGAAGCAAATCGCAACAGAGTCGATAAATAAGGCGATTACTTCACAAGTAGCGAATGGAGGAAATGCGGAGGAACTGATTGATTGGAAGACCGATAAGAACGGGAAAATATCAGGCTTTATGCTGAACTATGCGGAGCATATGCGTATTACTTCGCAAGCGGCAGAGGTAATCCAGACCACGTTGCAGGATTTGCATAATCAGACAGAATATATTCCGCTCGGTCAGGCACTAGGTAGTCCTCTCATCGCCTCTTATGGACCTGATATCCCGATCAAGATTGAACCGCAAGGTGCTGTGAAGGTTGAACTCAGCACTCGCCAGCAAAATGCCGGAATCAATATGATTTTAGTCGAGGTCTATATCCATATTGTTACGGAGGTCGCGGTGGTTATTCCTTTTGATATGGAACCCCAAGTGGTGGATACGGAAATTCCTGTGTCTTATCTGATGGTCGTCGGAGACGTGCCAATGTATTACTACGATAATCAGGGTCAGCCAGTCGGAGCTAATGGCAGCAGTGCCCCGGGAATTGCTATTCCCGCACCTTCTGTAAGCGGAGATAAAAATGGAGTATCAGATCAGAGCAAGGATGCCACTGGGAATAGTAAAGAGAATAGCAATCCATCGCCAGCTTCATCCAATTCCTCGAATACGGGTGCAACTCATACAGAAGAAGGCGACAAAGGTGTAAATGCAGGGAATTAAGGGATATCATACTTCACGGCTCATAGACTATAGGTAGAGCAGCTTTAAAAAAATGGAGTGTGAGTCCTGATGTCACATGAATCGCTGAATGTGGAACGCTTGGCGGGGAGATATGGTTTCCTAGAACGTGCCGGACTTCTCCCCTTGCCTAGTCATGACGGGATTTCTATTGTAGTTGAGCTTAGCCGTATGGAATGTGCCACGGTCTGTTTGCCCTTGCTGCTGCTTCATTCAGGAGCCGATGTGCGTATTATTGCTGTTTCAATGACCCCCGATTTCCCCATGGAGGTATTAGCAGGACAGTTCTCACCGGAGGAGCCAGTGATCTTCCTACCCTATGAGAAGGAGGAGTATATGCCTAACCTAGCTCTGGCCCATATCGAGACCGATTTTGCTGTTCTGGTTGAAGATTCGATAATGGTATCTCCGGGCTGGTTAAGTGAGTTACTGTGGACTCACTTTGATGATGCTTCTGTTAGAGTCATTGCCCCGCGTTCTTCTACCGAGAGGGGGGAAGGGAAGAAACGGCTTCACTTTGGTACTCATCATGAATTTGCCGAGCATGTAAGCTACAGTCTTGGGCGGTATCAAGGAGAATGGCGCGAGATGGAAGTGCTAACCGGATCTTGTCTTCTATTCACTAAGGAATTGATTCAGCGAATTGGCGGCTTTGACACTTCGCTTCAAGCGCGGCATCTCATGATAGCTGACTGGTGTCTTAGAGCGCGGCAGATTGGAGCGAAACTGGCTCTGAGTGAAGCTGTGTATGTTCATGCTATTCAGTCACTGGATAGATACCTGAGAAATAAGGACGAATCTAAACAGACGGATGGCTGGCAGACATACTACAAGAAATGGGCACTTGAAAGCGGGGGAGAGAACGAAGGACATTTAGTACCGCCTGCTGAATCCTTAAAAATTCCTCAGCCGGTTATACCATTGGGCAGGCTACCCTTAGCTTCTCCTTTGGTAACGGCCATAGTGTATGGTGATGAAGCTTGGGATTTTGATGAGCTGAAGGAGCAATGGATAGCTGCACGGGAGCAGCAGAGCTACAAGCATATTCGCTGGATTTGGATCAGAGACACTTTGGTGGACGCTGCTCCTGAGTTTCCGGCTAGTGAACATGATGTAGTGATTACAGTTCGCGGTGAGGACGCATGGCTACGGGCATTAAAGAACGCAGCTGCATTATATGAGAGTGAGATCATTCTGTATTTGTCCACTTCTATCCATTATGAGAAACGTTATATTGAGCGGGTGGTGAAGGCCATAACCCAAGGCTCCGCTGATCTGATCGTAAGTTTATCGACTGAAATGGAGGAAGCTGGGGTTCATTTGCTTGCAGGGGGAGATTCGGCGCTCACTCTACCACTTGAACGTGTTGCTTACAAAGGAGGGATTGTGCCAGGGATGATTAGCAATAGGAAGTTTACTTCCCGTCAATTGCTGCTTCACCCTAATGCCTCTCTGGTAACAGGCTATATTGGGGATTTGTCCGATTCCAAGGAGGCACACCCATGAAATATCTAATTCTAAGCGGAGGTTCTTGGGAGGATTACGAATATAAAAGATTGCTAGAGCTTCTTCCCGACCGGGAAGAGGTCTGCTTTGTTGGACGGATGACTCTTGAGCAGCAGACTAATAGCCAGATCCAGGCAGTTGCAGCTGTAAATATTTATTCTCTGAACATGAAGCATTACACGATTCTTGTCTCTTCTCCTTATTGGCTTTCAGAGGTTCTCTCCTTGCAGGCAGCCTATGTAGTGGCCCTGCTAGAACGTTGTCCGGAAGAAGAAAATAAGTGGTTATGGGAAAAATACAGCGGTTTGCTAGGCGCAAAGGCCGACCTTGCAGCCACCCGATCCGAGCGAATATATCTAGAGCAGAGCCTACGCAGGGAAGGTGTAATCTATCTCGGCGGGGATCAACAGGAATCCTACGGAGTTACCTTTCAGGGAGATCGGCTGTATTTTCTCACGGATTATGAGGTGCTGTGGAGGAAGGCCATAGTGAACTTGTGGCAGGATTCATCTATGTCATCTGCTGATTGGATTACTATGCAGCTTGAGTTGCGGGCGGACTATTACATTTCCATGTGTGCTAAGTTACCCAGTCAACCTGTTGTACATTACTTGGCAGCTTCCTATCTCTACTTGTTGGGGGATGCCGCAGCTAACCGTTATCTGGCGCAGTCCTTTGAGCTCATGGTGTTATATGAATATTTAGATTGTCTTCATTCGCATTTCCGTTTTTTTTCGGCTATAGAGGGTAAGACGGGGGATTTGGAAACAGCCGTTCAACAGTACACGATTACTGCGTTTACTGCTGAGGAGAAGCTGGAGGCGGAAAGGCTGCTGGGCTGGCTTCACTCTGGGCAGTACGAACTTGTTCGAGCAGAGCTGTTCCGCTTGAATGAGGATGAGGCTGCGGCAATACGGATTTTAAGCTCGCTTCCTACCTCAGAGGCAAAGCTGTTATTGATTCGAAATTATATTCGGACCTTCCAATGGGAAAAAGCACTAGAGCTTCAGCAAGAATTAGAGGGAAGTGTTGATGGGGTTATAGATGGCACAATACACTTGCTACATGGCAGAAGACATGAGGCTATACGCAGCTTCTTGAATGCGGCAGGGCAAGACAATCAGGCATGGCCGCTGTTATCAGAGATGGCGGATCTAGAAGAGGCTATAAGACGATTGAAAAGGAGAGTGGAGGGATGAGTCATAGATGGCCTCTCCGCAAAACAGCAGGTAACCGCTTGACGGCTATGATGCAGGTTCGAAATGAAGCAGGCAGATATCTGGAGCAGGTGCTTGAAGAACTAAGCGAGTTCGTGGATGATATTGTGATTGTAGATGATGGAAGTACAGATAATACAGCACAGCTTTGTCGTTCTTTTGCCAAGGTTACGAAGCTTGTGACACTGGAAACCTCCTTATTTAATCGTGAGTGGCAGTTAAGGCAGACGTTATGGAATTTGGCAGTATCTACGAATCCGGATTGGCTCCTGTCTGTGGACGCTGATGAATTCTATGAAGAGGCAGCCAAACGGGAGATGAGACGGCTGATTGATCAGGATGTGTATGACTGGGTATCTTTCCGGCTATTTGATTTCTGGGGGGGCACCACCCATTATCGTGAAGATGAACATTGGAATATCCATACGAAGCATACTCGTACACTTGTCCGATATTTGCCGAATTTTCATTACTTTTTCCCTAAAATGGATCATCATGTGCCTAGGCTCCCGCTTTCCTACTCTGTATTGCCGGGCTTTCTTGCCGAATTACGTGTGAAGCATTATGGGTGGGCTGTTTCGCCGGAAGAGCTTCATCGTAAATATTCGCGTTATCTGGAGCTTGATCCAGAAGGGCGTTGGGGGAGTCTGGAGCAATACCAGTCCATTCTAGATGAGCAGCCCCATTTGGTTGAATGGAAGGAAGAGCTCTGAAATCCGAATCTGCCAGTTGATTAAATCTGACTGGCAGATCTGACAAGGAGCCCCCATGGGATTTGACCTGTAGTTATTCCATGGGGATAAGCTTTTGCCGCGAGTATGAGCTTGTAGTAGGAGAGACCCACTGCAGCGGTAGTTCCCCCGATCTTGCGCAAAGCCATTTCATCTAATAGGGCGATCTTTGGCGTTTCCCCACAGGAGCAAGCTATTGCCATGTATAATAGCCATTCGGCGCAGTCCGTCGAGGTATTATATTGAGGGTTTTGACTAACGTAGATCCAGCACCACTGTTTCTTTACGGGGATAGGAGCTTCAAGCAATCCATAGTATAGGGACTGCGGCAGCTTGCACCATTGAAAGGAAGAACTGCCTGATTGTCGATAAAGCGTTAATACACTATCCCAAGCGCCGACCTGAAGCAGCAATTGTATAGCATAGCTCAGTTCAGGAAGAGAGGGCTTAATGCCAGAAAGACCTGTTAAAATATGATGAATCGATAACATCTCCGGTCTGTATGGCAATATGGAGACAAGCCACTGCATGGCTGATTCAGTATCTCCAGCACGGCAAGACAAGGCCCAGAGATAACCGAGTATAGATGAACGTTCGGATAGGACAGATGGATCGTGAAGCAGCTGTTCCAGCGGTGCGAGTGTGTGATAGCCGTCTTGCTGTTGTGTACATACAAGGTAAGTTTGCACAATGGTTTGAACGGCAAGCGGCAGCTGTGAAGCAATAGAGAGCGTGTTCAACCATTCAAAGTCACGAGCATTGAGCGCTGCAGGCACAAGGTAACCTAAGGTAATCGGTGATAGGGCATGAATATGACAGCGGGTCAATGCGATCAAACTTAACCGCTCTCCAGAGAGCAGACTTAGCGGGACAAGCTGTTTCCACGCATCCGTATAATTTGGTTTGAATTGTATAGCGGCCTCGTAGTGTTTCCGCGCGTTTAAATATAGAAATAACTTCTCGCACACTCTGCCTGCCAGTAGTTTTGTTCGATATGTTCCGCTTCCCGAAGAAGAAGGATATCGATATGCTGTATCTCCGCTCTTCAGCGCTTGCTGCAGGAAGTGTCTAGCTTTACCGAGCTGATTTTGTTCGAGTAACAAAGCGGCATAGCCTTCTAATAAATCAGTGAAGTCGGGAAACAATAAGCTCCCCGCATGAAAGATCTCTTCAGATTCCTGCTGCCTGTTACATCGTTGTAACGCATAGGCAGTCTTTAGATAAATATCGGAGGCATACCCGGATTGGGTCGGAACATCAGCAAGCAATGGGAGAAGTACATCTGCCGCTGCATGATATTGTTCCTGTTGATAATACTCTGCCCCTAGTGCATAACGAAGAATTAGATGGTTCGGTTGAAGCTGCAGACCACTGTTGATGAGAGCTAAATTACGCTGGTATTTTTTTTTGCGCTGTAATTCATCCTCTAAATAACCATAGTGATAAATATGCAATTCAGCAAAAGCTATCTCCCCCTCAGAAAGCTCCCAAATGCTGCTAGCTGTTTCCTCATGAATGATTCCACGAAAGATGATTCTTTTATCGTTTCTGAACAAGCGACAGACATGATCGGTAACAAAATCCGCTTCAGGGGCATCACCGATATAGTGGATAATGGGCAGCCAATAACCGTGAATATGCGCTGCGCCCAGCAGGTGCTGGAGCTGCTCCTTGTTCCAATGACCTACAGCCTCATCTGCATCAAGTACCAGAATCCAGGGGGAAGTTGCATGCTTCAGACTTAGATTTCGTGCTTTCGAAAAATCATTCTCCCAAGGCATATCGATAAGCTTTGCACCAAACTTAAGCGCGATGTCTTTGCTATTATCCTCAGACCCGGTATCCACGATGATAATTTCGGACACGATCCCTTGCACAGAGGACAGGCATTTCTCCAGATAGTTCGCCTCATTCTTAACGATCATACAAAGTGTAATATCGGGGGTGGTCATGGGAAACATCCCTCCTATTCTGAAACTTTGGGAAACGGAAGAGCGAGGCGTACTCTTTTGACCGCTGGAGAGTAGATAGCTGAAGAGGACAGTGAAGCAAGCAGACGATCAGCTGACAAAATCTGTGAACGTCCCTGTTGAGAAGCTTGAGTAAAGGCTGCTTCTTTAGCTATGGGTTGCTCCATGGTATTTATCAGCTGTGCGGCTGCTTCGTTACATCCCTCACTCTGTAACAATTCTAGGAGAATCCTGTTCTTAGTCAGTGTGTAATCTGTTAGATGAGCGTGGAACCAACCATAGATCTCACTGTCGCGACCTGCACACTTCATGGCTCTCAGCAGCCGTGCAATGACGGGAGTCGGTTCGGGATGAAGCTGTGCGGTTTTGGTGTAACAAGCAATGGCTTCGGTCTCATCACCCATCTCTTCACATAATTGACCCAGCATATAATAGGTTAAATATGAACCGAATCCAGCCTCAGTATGGTAGCCGGGAGGAGCAGCTCCGATGACCAGCGCTTGTAGCAACGCTACTTTGGCTTCTGCAAAGGCACCTAATTGTAAGAGTAGAGCCCCTTTGATATGAGCTAAGTCTGGATAATCTGGATGTGCGTTAATTCCACGATCACAGGCTGCAAGTGCCCCAGGGTAATCTTTTAATTCTGCAAGCGAGCGAATTTCATATTTGTGCAGCAGGTGGATGTAACTTGTATCAGGCGGTGCCTCTTCTAGTGCTTGTTGGATATGTTTTAGAGCAGGTTGATACTCTCCAAGACGCATATACTCCACGGCCATATTAAAATGGTGAAAAGGATCCTTAGGATTTAGCCTTAGCTGTTCTTGTAGCAGCTCGACATTTCGTTTGATTTTATCCTTTTTGACCACTACCCCTTCTGCGTAACCATAATGATGGATGATTATGGTGGTCAAATGCATCGGTGCCTGGGGGGTAGCTGTTATGATGGCCTCAGCAATCTGTTCGTGGATGATCCCGCTAAAACGGTACTTAGGGCGATTACGGAACATCCGAATAATCGGGTTGACGGTGATCGTCTGTGAAGCGGCGGTTAGCCCTTTATGATTATGAATGCGTAGAAAAAACGCTTCGTACTCCATATGCTCAGCGCAAAGCAGCAGTTCTCCTTTGCTCTCCTCACTCAGTTCCTCATCTCCGTCTAGAACGAGAATCCATTGTCCATGGGCCTGCTGAAGACCTGCGTTGCGGGCAGCGGCAAAGTCGCCGCTCCAAGGGTGGTGTATGACGTTAGCACCGAAGCTAAGAGCAATTTGAACGGTAGAGTCGGTGGATCCGGTATCGACTACAATGATCTCATCAACGACTCCGCGTACGCTTTTTAAACATTGACTCAAGTGGTCTCCTTCGTTCTTAACGATCATACATAAGGAAATTAACGGCTTTTTTCTTGAACGGTTCATAGGGATGACCTCCCTTCGCTCTGAAGGAAGCTCCACTTTGTGTGCCAAGGTGTACGATTCAGCAAGAAAATCGATTTACGAATAGCTCTGATATCTTCCTGCAACGGGCCATGAACAGGGGGATCGTTTAAGCTTTGTAGAGCATCCTCCATACTCAGCTTCGCTTGCTGAAGGTAACAGAGGGATAAGCCGATCCTTGCGGATTCATGCTCAGGCTCTTGTTCCAGTGCTTGCTGAAACCATTCACTGGCTTCGGAATAATGCCCTTTGTCAAAGATCATCTCACCAATATAAAAAAGCACGCTTGCATCGGCGGTCTTATCACGAACAAGTACAATAAATTCCTCTCCTGCGGCCTGCCAATTCCCTTCTTTATATAATGCTGTGGCAAATTCAGATCGATAAGCAGGGAACAGGTCTACTAAAGTATGACTAAGTGTGAGCTGATGCAGCTTTACGGATTGCCCGATGAGGTCTGAAAGGAGTGAGGCATATAAGTGATCTACCTCTATTTCTATTGGACATGCCTCTTGTTGTCGTTGGCATCGTGCAATGTATTCCAGTCCAGAACGAAGTTCACCTGATGTATGAATGAGCAGGTCGTTTTTGAATTCCCCAAATTGCTCCCATTGGCAAATGGCCCAAAGGGTATACCACTGCTTTTGATACTCTGAACTATGGTTACCTTGGGAAGCAAGTGAGATCATCTGTCTTATAGCCGTACATGCTTCTTCCAGTTTACCGGTGATGATGAGTGAAGAGATGATCCCTTTTGCAGTATCCAATTCCAATGGAAAAACATCTCGGGATAAGGTGCTAATAGTCTCATAAGCATTTATCTGATATAAACTGTCGATGATCGCGGATCTACTGGCTGGAGTTGTTGGCGGGACGAGTTGGATCAGTAATGTGGCTATTTCCTCATCGGGTACAGCTAGGTGTTGAAAAGCAGCAGCTATCCCCTGCAAGGCGGGCGTATATAAAGCATGGTGTTGAAGTGCACGATGAAAAAACCTCGCAGCATCTTCCTGAAGTCCAAGCCGCTGTGAAATTAAACCCATATGGTATAGCGGACGAAAGGTGCTCATTCCTTGCTCACATACATATTTTTCGCTAAGTCCCTCATGTTCAGGAATGGACTCTGCACGTTGATAGGCTAATAGCGCACGCTCCAAAAGTCCCTGGCGCTCCAAAGATTGACCTAACAAAAAATGCAGATCAGGATAGTCGTCATAACGCTCCAGTTCCACCATGAGTAAGGGATCAATCGCAATTGTTTTTCCTTGAGCATGATAAATTTTACAGAGATCTCTAATCATCGTAGGTCGATAGGAGGCTTCAAGTTCTACATGCTGGAGCGTTTGACGAAGCAAGGTCTCCGCTTCCTGAAGTTGACCGTCCTGGCAGTAGTTTACTGACAAATTGTAGGAGTGGAATGGGTCTGCTGGATATTCGGATAAAGCTAATTGCAGCAGGTGCCTATTTCGGTTGATTTTATCTTTTCGTGCCATGATTTCAGGCAAATATCCAAAATGAATAATTTCAAGCTGACTGTGTTCAATCGCTGAGAGGTTATGTTTGCTTAGGATTGAAGTATCAATGCCCTCATGAATTCTTCCACTATAACGATAACCCTGTCCATTTCGGAATAAGCGAACAGCACTGTGCTTTACCTTATCTTCGGGTAGTACGCCTACCCAATTATCAATGTTTACTGTAAAAGCCTGAGCTTGTGTGTTCTGCAGGAGGCTGCGAAGTTCTGTAAGTGGGTTTCGCAGGCACTCATCGGCATCTAGGACTAGAATCCAATTCGTTGAGGCATGAACGAGCCCTTCATTACGAGCTGCAGCAAAATCATCTGTCCAATCGCGTTGGAAGACTCTAGCCCCGTGTGCTTCGGCTATAGCTATGGATTCGTCGGTAGAACCCGTATCGATCATCACAATTTCGTCAACACCAGCTACGCTTGCGAGACAGTGGGACAGGAGATCAGCTTCATCTTTTACGATGAGGTGGACGCCAAGCGTAATATTATTCACGGTTGTTCCTCCTTGGAAGGCATTATGTGTTTGTTGCACATATGTAGATCTGCTGTAATATAAACGATTTTCGGCGTCCTTATAGTCAAAGAAAAAGTACATGGATATCCATGTACTTTTTCTTGTTACAACATATGATTGTCATCTGGATTACGTGCCCTGAGCATTGAAACTTACATTGATCGTGGATGCAGAGCCTGAATTCGCTGATTGGTAGGATAGGCGGGTATATTTCAGGAATCTGGCTGGTACTATGACATCGACAGAACCTGCTGCTAAAGGATTATCTCCCGTTGTATCGACGAAATAATTTGTTCCATCCGCACTGATTTCTACACGTGTGTTGACTGGATTTGCCCCAGTATTATTGATGAAGAAGGAATACGTTCCTAGCACACTCGTAGTAACAGCTGGCAAAGGCGTATAGGTATTAGCAGTCGTAATGCCTGTAGTCGACTGTTCAATAAAGCTGCGTTGTGAAATAGAGGTGACACTACTTAGTGTACCGGCAGTAATCGTAGCGCCAAGCACGCTGGTGATGGTACCGTTGAGGATGTTGGTAACTGTACCTGCGGAGGACAAAGTACCCGCAGTGATCGTAGCGCCGAGCACGCTAGTAATAGTCCCGTTAAGGATGTTGGTAACTGTACCTGCGGAGGACAAAGTACCCGCAGTGATTGTAGCACCAAGCACACTGGTGATGGTACCGTTAAGGATGTTGGTAACTGTACCTGCGGAGGATAAAGTACCCGCAGTGATCGTAGCGCCGAGCACGCTAGTAATAGTCCCGTTAAGGATGTTGGTAACTGTACCTGCGGAGGACAAAGTACCCGCAGTGATTGTAGCACCAAGCACACTGGTGATTGTACCCGCAGTGATTGTAGCGCCGAGTACACTGGTGATGGTGCCTTCGAGAATGTTAGTAATTGTACCTGCGGAGGATAAAGTACCCGCAGTAATTGTAGCGCCGAGCACGCTGGTGATGGTGCCTTCGAGAATGTTAGTAATTGTACCTGCGGAGGATAAAGTACCCGCAGTAATTGTAGCACCAAGTACACTGGTGATGGTGCCTTCGAGAATGTTAGTAATTGTACCTGCGGAGGATAAAGTACCCGCAGTAATTGTAGCACCAAGTACACTGGTGATGGTGCCTTCGAGAATGTTAGTAATTGTACCTGCGGAGGATAAAGTACCCGCAGTAATTGTAGCGCCGAGCACGCTGGTGATGGTGCCGTTAAGGATGTTGGTAACTGTACCTGCGGATGATAACGTACCTGCCGTTATGGTCGCCCCAAGCACGTTAGTAATAGTGCCCTCAAGGATGTTAGTAATTGTACCTGCGGAGGATAAAGTACCCGCAGTAATCGTAGCGCCGAGCACGCTGGTGATAGTGCCGTTTAAGATGTTTGTAACTGTACCTGCGGATGATAACGTACCTGCTGTTATGGTCGCCCCAAGCACACTAGTGATTGTACCCGCAGTGATTGTAGCGCCAAGCACGTTAGTAATAGTGCCCTCAAGGATGTTAGTAATTGTACCTGCGGAGGACAAAGTACCCGCAGTGATCGTAGCCCCAAGCACGCTAGTAATAGTCCCGTTAAGGATGTTAGTAACTGTACCTGCGGAGGACAAAGTACCCGCAGTAATTGTGGCTCCGAGCACGCTAGTAATGGTACCGTTAAGGATGTTGGTAACTGTACCTGCGGAGGACAAAGTACCCGCGGTGATCGTAGCGCCAAGCACGCTGGAAATCGTACCATCTAGGATAATCGTTGTTAGATTTCCGCTTGGATCTGTAGTGAGCGGATGATCAATCAGCGAAGCATCCCGTCCGAATATAAGCGTTCGTAGATTATCAGGATTCGCTTGAAAAGAGCTATAGTTAGGCAAAGTTCCTCGTCCCTTCCTTGTAAATGATTAAGTTATACCTAAAGACTGGGCTTGGACGTATACACACAATATTGCTTGCCAATACCCTTTGAATGTAGCGTGGAGGCGGAGATTCGAGTTATTACTTTTAGAATCGGTTCAGCACTAGCACTCTCATTTTTTTTGAAGCCGCAGTCTCTGCTAAATCTATAAAACAATCAAAACGATTCGGGCGGTTCTTCAGACGGACACTAGCAGGGTGATCTCCCTGATTCTTAACTGCATAAGAGATCATCGTTTTAGTTCCGTCTTTTTCTATTTTATTTTGCTGCACTTTTTAAGCTCCGGGCTGTTATGGACTTCATTTCACCTCCAATGGGTATCCTGGAACTCTATCCATAAAAAGGCCCAAACCGTCGTTTGAACCTTGAGCCTAAAAAACGCAGCCTAATAAGCCGCAAACCGATAGGGACAATCCTTAGCCATTCGAATGGTGTGATATTAATATATGGTGGGAAATAGGGGGTGATTGGGCTGGAAAAGCAAAAAAACGCACATTCCCACAACCTGTTACAGAGAGCGGCATAAAATGAGAGTAAGCTTAAGTACGGGGAGGATATCTCATGCCGAACGACTCAGTATTCAATCAGAGCAGCCAGCCGCTTTTTACAGAACAAGTCAACACGTATGTCGCACCTGGTATAGATTCAGCTCCTGAGGGGGGAGCGGCTAAAGCGGGGTTATTGTTTGGAATCCCATTTACTTCTACAGTAACGACGGCGGCGCCGTTAGTTATTCAGATTAGTAATCCGGGAGGAAGCGGACGCACATTGTATGTATCACGTGTTACTGCTAGCTCAGCGACGGCGGCTGTTACTTTATCACTACTTCGGAACGCTACGGTCACCGGAACTACCGTCACGCCGATTAATTATAATTTTGGCAGTGCGTTAACTAGTGTTATGACTGCTAGAACCTCAGCTGCTGCGCCTACTGGAAGTCCGGCCACGCTAGTATCTCTATTGCTCGCGGTCGGCCCGGTCATTGTTGATTTTACAGGACAAATTGTTGTTCCTCCCGGAAATTCCATCACTACTTCCATAACGATTGCATCGGGGTCTTCAGCAGCGACGACATCTATCAGCTGGTGGGAATATTAGAAACAGGAGGGGATAATTATGCCTAATCAATTTGTATTTAATGACAACGATCAACCTCTTTTTGTGGATATGGTGAATACCTTCCAATCTCCAGACATTAGCGCACCGCCTGAAATAAGCGCTTCGCAGGCTGCCGTCTTGTATTCTACCAACGCCTCCGCTTCAAGCTTGGTCGTGCTTAGTCTTATTTCTGCAATCACCTCTATTCGGATTAGTAATGCTGTCGGCAGTGGGAAAACTGTTTATATCTCACGTATAAGCGGCAGTATCGGCGGTTCTTCTCTGCTATCGGCAATGTCGGGAAGCTTTACAATTGTAAAAGGTGGGACGGTAACTTCCCCTACAACCTTGACGCCAACGAATAATAATTTGGGCAGCGTAGCCACGAGTGCGATGACCGTTCAGTCTTCCACGGCAGCTATTAGCGGGGGGACGACGCTTTTCAATTATCAATTGGCACCGGGGGCGTTTACACAGAACTTTACGGGCAGCATCATTGTTCCACCGGGGACTGCTATTTGTGCTAACGTAACCTCATCCAGCTCCGCTGTAGGTTTAACGATTACCTCAGTACTGGGTCTTCTTTGGTGGGAACAATAGAGTTCTTGCTTTGAGCCTTTGACAGAGCTGAACCTTGACATCACTAGGTTAAGGTTTTACATAAATATATGGAATGTATAGAAAATTAAGGGGATTGGCATTATACAATAAAACTGTAATTCAGATTGGAATGTGAAAAGAGGGACAATTATGGAAAGTTGTTTATTTATTCATGGCTTTACCGGAGGTGAGCATGAAATCTCTCCCTTGTCCCAGTTTATGGAGCAGCATAATTACCGTTCCAGAACATTTACCCTGAAAGGGCATGGAGGGAGCAGGAATGATCTTCTGCATTCAGATCGACATGATTGGCAGCAGAGTGCTGAAGATGAATTGACAGAGCTGCTAAAGACGGATGAGGGCGTTCATCTGATCGGATTTTCAACCGGTGCGCTTATTGCTTCTCATCTTTCTGTACGGTATAAACCCTGGATCAAATCTCTTACTTTATTGTCCACTCCCGTATTTCCGCTCAATCCCGTGGAGATCCTTAAGACGCTTGCGAGCTTTTCCATGCTAAAAACGTATATTAATAAATTCACTTCAACGCCCCCAAAGGCGACGAGAGAGTTTCAACGACTGGTCCGAGAGAGTTTTTCAATCTATCCGCATATTGAGACTCCAACTCTAATTGTGCAGGGAAAACGAGATCATCTGGTGAAGACTAGAAGCGCAGACTATTTGCAGCATACAATCCCTACCACTCAAAAACAGGTACTGATGGTGGATAACAGTGGTCATATGGTTTGTCATTGTGAAGATAAGGACCGGATCATGAACGAAGTACTACATTTTATACAAAGTGTGGGAAGCTGAGCATAAAAGGTGAATAATTAATCCTAAAGAGCCCCGATTAAGGAGGCTCTTTTTCTTTTGAAGTTTAAATTTTTATAGCTTGACAACGTATTCACAATCATGGTAATTTTTAGTTGGGAAACCGGTTTCCCTAAAATTATTTGTTTTTTGTGTTAAAGACGTTAAAAACATTAGAGACATCACTGGGCGGGCTTGGTTTTAATCAAGGTTGTAGGTTTTAGAGTGTTATGAATACGCTTTAATAAGAGAGGGAGATGCACGCAATGAAACGTAGGTTATGGTATGTACCCGTTCTAATTACATCTATTCTTCTTTCTACCGTGATTAACTTGTTTGTCTTAACACCGCAAAAGGCTGAAGCGGCCAGCATCGGCACAATTAATGAGAATGACACGATTTATCAGATTATGGTTGACCGATTTAATGATGGAGACACTTCCAACAATGCTACTGGTGCGGCAATTCGCTATGGAGAAAACTCTGAGGAAGATTTCCGTTATATGAAAGGCGGAGACTGGCAGGGGATTATCGACAAGCTATCATATATTAAAAATATGGGTTATACCGCGATTTGGATTTCCCCAGTGGCTGAGCCACAGATGACTAATCGGGAAAACAACGGTACCGGTAAAAATACAGCCTATCACGGATACAACGTTAAGAACCCTAACGCTGCCAATCCGTACT
The DNA here is from genome assembly GCF_000758585.1 of Paenibacillus sp. FSL R5-0345. Classification (NCBI taxonomy): domain Bacteria; kingdom Bacillati; phylum Bacillota; class Bacilli; order Caryophanales; family Paenibacillaceae; genus Paenibacillus; species Paenibacillus sp. FSL R5-0345. The sequence goes on along the minus strand of NZ_CP009281.1, from coordinate 5,719,245 downwards.
TCGGTACTAAGGAGAAGCTGAAGGAGCTTGTGGATTCCGCACATGCGCTTGGCATCAAAGTAGTAATTGACGTTGTGCCAAACCACGTAGGCGATTATATGCTTGGTACCCAAGCCTATTATGATATCCCATCATTGCAGCCAGTGGCTCCGTTCAATAATCCAGCATGGTACCACCATAATGGAGATATTAACTGGTCTCTAGCGGATGGGAGATATGATCAGTGGGCACAGGATTACTTAGAGAATCATGATTTGGGCGGGTTAGATGACATTGATTTCGATGTTCCTGCGGCTAAGCAGGCGATATTCGATTCAATCAAAGGCTGGTTTGATTATACGGGCGCTGACGGTGCGCGTGTGGATGCTGCCAAGCTGATGAAGCCAACAGATATTGGTGAACTACAAAATTATCTGGGCGTTAATACCTTTGGCGAGAATTTCGACGGAAATGCTGAATTTGTTTCACGTTGGGTTGGAAACAACAAGGAATGGGGCATGCTCGATTTCCCAATGTTCTTCTCCGTGCTTAACAGCTTTGCTTATGGACAGTCTTTTGAGTCCAATATCAAAAGCACCTTGGCACAGGATTCCTACTACAACGGGAATGCCAATCACATGGTAACCTTTATCGACAATCATGACCGCAATCGTTTTCTAACGGAAGCTGGTGGAAGCGTTGATAAGCTGCAGAATGCTTTAACCTTTATTTTTACAGTTCGTGGAACACCGGTTGTCTTCCAAGGAACAGAGCAGAACAAAGGCAATGGCAACAGTCAGATTATGACGGGTGGTATTGCTGATACTTGGAACCGCTGGTCTATGGTGAAACGGGATGCAAGCGGAAACGTGATTGAGAACTATTTTAATGAAAATGCCAGCACCTACAAGCACGTAGCCAAACTTAATGAGATTCGTAAAAATAATCCAGCACTACGTACAGGTACACAACGTGAAATGTGGGCTGCACAGAACTTATATGCCTTCTCACGCCGCATCGACACTGGAACGAATCAAGGCCAAGAAGCAATCTCCGTATTCAGTAATCAATCAAACGGTTCGCAAACAGTAACTATTCCATTGCGCGCTGAGAGCTCATTAACCGTAGGTACAGTTTTATATAACCAATTGAATACTGCAGATACAGTGACTGTACAATCAGGCGGAGTAACTGGAAAGCAAATTACTGTAACTGTAGGTGCCAATTCAGCCAAAATCTATGCGAAACAACAACAACCATCAGAAACGGTTCCTCCAACTACTCCAACCAACGTAACCGCAACGGTTCAGAATGCATCTAGCGCTTTGATCAGCTGGACAGCTTCTACCGATAATGTGGGCGTAACTGGATATGAAGTTTATCGTAACGGTGTCAAGGTAGGCACAACGGCAACTACTTCCTATACGGATAATGGTTTATCCGCTAGCACTACCTATAACTACACGGTAAAAGCATTTGATGCCGCAGGCAATCTATCTCTTCTTAGTGCGATTGCGTCTATTACAACACCGGCAGGGAACAGTGTCACGATTTACTATAAGCAAGGTTATACCTCGCCTTATATTCATTATCGCCCAGTAGGAGGTACATGGACGACATCTCCGGGTGTGGCTATACCTGTATCTGATGTAGCCGGATACAACAAAATAACGATTAATATCGGCTCCGCCAGCCAGCTTGAAGCATGCTTTAACAACGGCAGTGGCACATGGGACAGTAACGGGGGCAGCAACTATCTATTCGGTACAGGAACATGGACTTATACGCCGACTGGAAGTATCACGTCGGGTGGACCAGTAACACCAACACCAACACCAACACCAACGGTAACACCGACACCAACACCAACGGTAACACCGACACCAACACCAACGGTAACACCAACACCGACACCAACACCAACGGTAACACCAACACCGACACCAACACCAACGGTAACACCAACACCAACAGTGACACCAACGGTAACACCAACACCAACAGTGACACCAACGCCGACACCGACAGTCACTCCAACGCCAACGGCAACACCGACTGGTAACACCGCAACGATCTATTATAAGAATACGGCATATAGCAGCTCGTACATTCATTACAAGCTAGATGGAGCGACAGTCTGGACGACGGCACCTGGTGAACAGCTTCAAGCTTCTTCTTTCCCAGGATACAAGTCGATCACAATTCAGCTAGGCACTGCAGCGGGACTGACCGCAGCCTTTAATAATGGCAGTGGTACATGGGATAACAATGGCAGCAGTAATTATCATTTTGCTGCTGGAACCTGGAGTCTGGTGAACGGAAGTATCAGCGCAGGGGAACCTCAAGCAGACAGTGTGACGTTCCGTGTAAATGTTCCATCGTCTACTCCGGCGAGCGGACCTGTGTACCTCACCGGTACCTTCAACAGCTGGAATGCGGCGGATCCAGCTTATCAACTGACCAAAGGTAGTGATGGGGTATACTCCATCACGCTGAGCTTGCCAGCAGGAACAGCGGTGCAATATAAGTTTACGCGGGGCGCTTGGACTAATGTGGAGGTAAACTCGAACGGCTCGGACATTTCCAATCGAGCGCTTACTCCTGCAGGCGGCGCACAAACAGTGAATCTAACCGTGCAGCGTTGGAAAGATCTATAAGCTGCTAGTCAACTGAATCATAATACCTTTCACAAGCTAAGGAGCGGCCCCTCACGGGAGCCGCTCCTTAGTAAGCAGATGAAGCTCTTTCATTGCAAATAGTGCAATAGAATCTCTCTATTAGAACTGGAAGAATGAATCTACTGTACTATGTGCAATAGAATTCAGGTGGATCGCTGTTTTTAGACGATTTACTGAGAGTTGACTGCACATAGTGCAATAGAATTGAATCTGATCCGTTTTACAACGAATTCTATTGCATCAAATGCAATCAACCCTATTCAAGCCCCATTAAATTCAATTGAATTGCATTAAGTTCCGGTGATTCGGTCTCGAACGAGTTTAATCCATCTATTCATTCTCTCTAAGCAGAATAATTACGAAGTACCTCCAGAGAATTTGATTCTCATCGTTGATTCACGAGGGATTAGTTCTGGCTCTAGTAGCGAATGCTTGTGGGGCATATCATTGCTCCGAATGCGCTCCATCAGCAGCTGGCCTGAAGATACACCCAGCTTGAACGTATCAATATTAAGGGAAGTTAAAGGAGGTGTTGTATAACGGGATAGCGGATATTCATCGAAAGCGGCGATGCCGAGTTCTGATGGAACATCAATTCCGAGTGCTTTTGCGGCTTGAAGCACCCCAAAGGCTACATAGCTGTTCATACACACTACAGAGTCTGGCCGTTCCTCACGCTGCAGAAGCTCAAGCGCAGCATGATAGCTGTCATGTTCATCAGCCTTGCAGTTGATGATCCATTTCTGGTGAACGGTAAGGTCTGTCTGCTGTAACGCTCTTAAGTATCCACCTAGGCGATGGGTATAAATTTTTTCCTGCTGCTGTCCGCCTATGAAGGCTATTTTTGAATAACCCTGTTCTACGAGATGCTCCGTCAGCATGCTGCCGCCTGCTTCATTATCAAAATCAACCCAGCTTCCGGGGGCTATAATCTCTCCAATGGAGATGTAAGGAAACTCCAGTCGATTCAGTTCTTCAGATAGTGCTTCTGTCAGTACAGAATTGTTGGCAATAATTCCGTCGACACGTTTACTAAACACAAGCCTATTTAGAAAATGGCCTTCTGGACTGCTATGTTGCACGTTGGAAATGGTCAGCTCGTATTTTAAAGGTGCAATTACGCTCTCGATTCCACCAATAATGTTGTAAAAAAATTGGTTTAGAAACTCACTTTCTTTAGACATATCGACCAGTAGGCCAATATTGTAGCTGCTTTGTCTGGCTAATCCAGTAGCGATACTGCTAGGTGTGTAGTTCATTTGCTTCATAATCTCTCGTACCTTGTGTTTCGTTTCCTGTGATATTTTCGGGGAATCATTTAGTACTTTAGATACAGTCGATTTGGCCACATTGGCTGCTTTGGCAATATCAGAGATTGTTACTTTCATCGTCGTCCCTCATAACTTGAAAACGGTATTTGTAACCATAATAACACAAATTTAGCAGTCTCTCTAATGATGAATGAACCGATAGATAGAACGATAAAAGTATAGAAGGAGTTTATAAGTTATGCCTCAATCATGGTTTATATATCATACAAGTGAAGATCCATTTGCCTACCCTGTAGGTACAGGGACCCTTAAGCTCAGACTATTTACGCAAGCTGGACAGCAATTATCCTGTACCGTAATCCACTCGGATCGTTATGATTCTCCGGGACAAGAAGTTCCTTTGCAGATGGAGCGGATTGGGTCGGCTGGTATTTATGATATTCATGAAGCAATAATTCACACTAGCACTAGAAGATGCAGATATCTATTTCATTTAGCGAATGCAGCAGGGCAGTATGTTTGGTATGGAGAGAGGGGGGCGTCGGAGAATCGGGAGCGTGCAGGCTCTTTTCAATATGCATACCTTCACCGTTCTGAGGCTTTGAAGTTACCTTCATGGAGTAAGGATGCGGTGACCTATCAAATTTATCCTAATAGCTATAATGGTGGAACTCTAAAGGGCATTTCGGACAAAATACCCTATCTGCAGCAACTTGGTGTAAATACTATTTACATGACGCCTGTATTTGAGTCTCCTTCAGAGCATAAATATAACACCTCTGACTACTATAAAATCGACCCTGCATTTGGGGATACAGACGGATTAAAGGCGCTGGTCAGTGAGGCGCATCGTCATGGAATTAAGGTCATTCTGGATGCTGTGTTTAATCACTCGGGAGATCAATTTTTTGCTTTTAAGGATGTAATGGAAAAAGGCGAGCAGTCCCTGTATAAAGACTGGTTCTTTATTCGTTCCTATCCAGTTGTACAGACGCCCGCACCGAATTATGAGACATTCGCCAAAGCTGAAGCGCATATGCCAAAGCTGAATATGGATCATCCCGAGACGGCTGATTATATGATTAATGTTGCTAAGTATTGGATTCGTGAAACAGAGATCGACGGCTGGCGTTTAGATGTAGCGAACGAGGTCAACCCGGCTTTTTGGTCTCGCTTCCGGCAAGAGCTTAAGTCTGAATATCCTGAGATCCTACTCATCGGAGAGATCATGCATGCTTCTGGGCCTTGGCTTAGAGGAGATCAATTTGATGGTGGCATGAATTATGTTCTTCGGGATGCCGTGCTGGAATTTTTTGCAGAGCAGACAACGGGGGCAGATCGCTTTATGGAGCAATTACTCCATCAGGAGGCGTTGTATAATGACCAGGCGAATTCAGCTATGTTTCAGTTGCTTGGCAGTCATGATACACTTCGCTTTCTTACAGCATGTAAGGAAGGGGGACGTGGCTGGGATCGGGTGGGTACCGCAATTCAACGAATGAGGTTGGCAGTTTTTTTTCAGATGACCTATATCGGTATTCCGATGATCTATTATGGGGATGAGGTTGGAATGGAAGGAGCTACGGACCCTCACTGTAGAAAAGCTATGGTATGGCAAGAGCAAACTCAGGATACAGCGCTTTTGAAATGGTATCAAGAACTGATTTTTTTAAGAAAAAGCTGTGATATTCTAAGAAGAGGCACGTTCCGTCCTTGGTTCACAGATGAAGTTCGTAATGTCCTCGGTTATATCCGGGGTGTGGGTCAAGAAAAAATAGGGTTAATTATCAATAATTCTCCGAATGCGTTTGAGCTTGAGCTTAGTGCATATCGTTCGGATAAAAATGTGTTAACTGATCTATTGTCAGGAGCTACTTTTAAAAATACTAACAAGCTTACAGTGAGCATTGAACCGTTTGGCTGTTTAATGTTGTATTAAAATAGTATAAGGCCTCTTCCAAAGAAGGGGCCTTATTGTTCATTAAGAAACGGATGTCACCTCAAAAGGATGTCGAAGCCGTTTCTATATAAAAATATAAGAAAGTATAAGCTTCACGCTATACATTATCCTTATATTTCTCGAATAACGCCTACCGTCCTTTAGGGACGCTGAAGGCGTTATTCCTTGTGTGTGGCACTTTTTTTATTTTTGTTCTTTAGGTCTCTATACTCCTGATTTTCCCATTGTTTTAACAACGGAAAAGGGTCAAAAGCCCATTCAGTAATCCCACGGTCACGGTAGATACCAAAATGTAGATGTGGCGGGAATTTCCCTTGTGTTCCTGGATTACCGTAGCCTGAGCTGCCTACCCAGCCAATGATTTCCCCCGGTGAGACAATATCTCCACGTGAAATGGATTTGTTGTATCCGGATAAGTGAGCGTAATAATGGTAACGATTTTCGATATCGCGAATTCCAATTCGCCAGCCACCATAGCGGTTCCAGCCTTTAGTTTCCACTAAGCCAAAGCAGGTGCTGCGTACCGGCATGCCTTGTGGTGCAAAGAGGTCAGTCCCCTCGTGGATACGTGCTCCCCCCCAGCTTCTGCCAGTTCCCCAAGTGCTACGGTAAGAATAGGAATTACTTAAGGGAAGCGGAAAAGCATTACCTGACAGGTCAAGCCGCCCAAAATGCTCATAGAGCTTGGCGAACTGAGCTATGCGCTGAGAGGCACGGCCATTGTGATAATACTCCCAAATACCGATACTGAAATCACTAGCTGAATCACCATATTTCTGTAAGTGTTTAGCCATACTATAAAGAACATCAGCATCATTCTTTGGATCAGCGATTCCGTCTCCTGAGCCATCACGTCCAAAGCCGTTAAAGAAGGTAATGGATTCCGGGGAAGTATCCTCTTGATCCGGGTTGAGTGGGCCGGACCATACGGGTGCTGGAATCATGATTCCTGTAAGACGGTTAGTGACGGGCTTGTCCGAGGACCCTTTTTTGGCGATGGTGCGTTCATATTGATCAATGGCGGCGAATCTAAACCAAGGAATTCCAGTGGCTGCACTCATTTGATCATAAATCCCTCTACGTGCAGTCCAGATGGATTCCTTGCTAGCATTAACGGGATCGCCGCTGCTTTCCACCGGTTGGACTGTAGCCTGTACTGCAGCTGCCGGAACGGGAAGGCCTAAACCACCCCAAAGGATAGCGGCCGCGGACAGACACAACATCGTTCTCCGGTTATTAGTATTCTTAAATAGGGCCAGCAAGATAACAGCCTCCTTTTGTCCGGGCGTAGAATTGAATGTAGGCACTTCGGATAAAGCTTTTATTATAGATTGAAGCAAAAAGCTACTTTTTATCCGTTCTTGTCTAAAGGTACCAGTAAATACTCTGCCGGAATCGAAGTTGATATGCCCTGCATATTTCACAAAAACAGGCAATTGTAAAGCGCACATGGTATAATATGAGGCAGCATCTTTCATCTGCAGCATCACATTCAGGAGGAAGCGGGGTTTATTATTTTGACGAACAAAACAGCAAAGCAGCCTAAGCCGGATTGGATTAGAATCAAGCTAACTACCGGTGATAACTATCAGGAAATCAAGAGCATGATGCGTTCTAAAACTTTACATACCGTATGTGAAGAAGCTAGATGTCCGAACATTTATGAATGCTGGGCCAATCGAACGGCTACCTTTATGATTCTTGGTGATATATGTACTCGCGCATGCCGTTTCTGCGCTGTGAATACAGGGCTGCCGACAGAGCTGGACCTTCAGGAGCCTGAACGTGTAGCAGAAGCTGCAGAGGGAATGAACCTTCGCCATTGCGTGGTGACCAGTGTAGCCCGTGATGATCTTGCGGATGGTGGCGCCCAGATTTTTGCTGAAACGGTAGCGGCAATTCGTAAACGCCTTCCGTTATGTAGTGTTGAAGTATTAATTCCAGATTTCCTGGGAGAACGAAATAGTCTAGAGATTGTCATGAACAGTAATCCAGACATTCTTAACCATAATATTGAGACGGTGGAACGGATGTCAGACCGTGTGCGGGCTAAAGCGAAGTATCGCCGTTCGTTGGAGCTACTACGTAGAGCCAAGGAGATGAAGCCGGACATTCCTACCAAATCAAGCATTATGCTTGGAGTCGGTGAAGAGTGGGATGAAATTTTACAAGCAATGGATGATTTACGAGCCGTAAATTGTGATATATTGACTTTAGGACAATACTTACAGCCTTCTCCAAAGCATTTAAATGTGGAGAAATATTATCCACCGGAGGAATTCGCACTGCTCAAGGAAGAGGGGCTAAAGCGTGGCTTCAGCCATGTGGAATCAGCCCCGCTTGTTCGCAGCTCTTATCGTGCGCATGAGCAGGTAAAATCTGCAGCTCAAGCTCGTGAGGAACGCGCAGTTTCTTCTCGTTAATTTTTTTGAAATAGTGACAAAGTCACAAAAAGGTTTTATTAAGAAGAGGGTTGAAGGAGCGATAGCGTTCTGAAACACTCAGCCCATAGGTTACACATAAAAAAACGTTGATTTGAGTCATTGGAGAGAAATGTTGGAGCTGCAGGAGCGTTAGCGTTTGCCTGAAAGCTTTCCGAAGGAAAGCTAGCATCGTAAGCATACACTGTTGATTAATTTCAACCGCTGATGCGGTTCAAATAAAAGAAATTAATCAACAACAGCGACCGAAAGCCCAATATTTCTCGGAAATGACGGCATAATCAACGAAAATACTTTCCTTTGAAAGGCAGGCGGCAAAAGGTTTGATCGTTATAGGCGGAAAAGGCTACGAACTTATGTTAGATCATAAGGATGGTTGGAATCCGGAGGCGTTTCGCGGAAGATATAGCGAAGTGCTGGAAAGATACGACTATATTATCGGTGACTGGGGTTACAGTCAGCTGCGCTTGAAAGGCTTTTACCGAGATAACCACCCTAAGGTGAATCGGGATACAGCGATTTCTGGCATGGTCGATTATATTAATGAATATTGCAATTTTGGCTGCGCATATTTTGTGTTGCATAAATTAAAAGAGATACCACAAGAAGGCATGTTCAAAGATATTCTAATCAAAGAAATACCAGAACCGAGTGAGGAAGAAGATTCGGAGCTAGAAGCTGAGGATCATGATGGAGCGGCTATAGATAAAGAGTTCTCCTCTAAAGAAACGTCATCTAAGCCAGGTTCGAATTCATCTGCTGCATTTAAAGAGATGACTTCTGCTAAGGAAAGACCTTTAAGAGAACATCAAAGCCGAAATCACCGGGGTAAAGATTCGCAGGGGAAGAAGTCCAAAAAGGAATTTCAAAGCAGACCACCACAAGGTCAATCTCAAAAGCCCCAAAACACACAAAACACACAGAAGCCTCAAAATAACCAAAATGCACAAAACGTAGAGAATTCAGAATCTTAAAGATGAAAGCTGACCATAAGTAGAGAACTTCTACGAGTGAGACAGCTTTTTTCTAAATATAGGGATAATGTATAAGTTTCCACTATACATTATCCTTTTATTTATCGCATAAACGACTACCGTCCATTGGGACGCCAAAGGCGTTTTTTGCTTTTTTGAAATGGATATTGTACAACAATAAAGGCAGCATCCCTCCATCTCTGGAGAATTGCTGCCTTTTCATATCGTTATGGATTATTTTACAGATAATTTCAATTGCTTCAGTGTAGCATTGTAACTCCATACAAGTGCGGGGAACTTCTTCTTAAAGGCATTTAATTCAATGTAGGTCTCACCATTCTGGGATAGCGCCTCTTTGGAGGAAATCGTAAAGCCAGTGGAATTGCCTGCTCCGCTCTTTACGATGACCTTTTTATTCTTGGCATCCCATGTGACCTCACCCTCGGTAAGTGCAGCCAGCACAAGCGAAGAAGCATAAGTTTTATCGCCCTGCTTCACAAGACCGACATTACCAGCAAAAGGAACGCCATTGATATTTAAGATGTGATGATCTCCGGTGACTTCTAAAGTCTTCATTCCAGCAATCTGCAGGGCGGTAATCAGCTGTGCGGTTTTGCCTTTAACCTCAATATCCGGTGTAAGACCGATATGATTAAAGTCTTCTTTCTTAGGAGTCAGATATTTCTGCGTGGTCAATTTCAGCATGTCGCCATTAGACACCTTAATTAGGCTTTGAATACGCGCTTTGCCGTAAGAACGAGTGCCTACGACAGTTGCCAGCTTGTTGTCACGCAGGGCACCAGTAAGAGCTTCAGATGCACTTGCAGTATATTCGTTGGTTAGAATTACGACGGGTACACCGATTTTGCTGCCACTAGTAATCGTTACAGGAGTTAATGCGCCACTTTGGTCAGAGGTATACATCATAATGCCTTTATCCATAAAGTTAGTGGCAATGTTGTATGCCGAATCCATATAACCACCCAAGTTATCACGTAAATCTAACACCATGGATTTCATTCCTGCTGCACGCATCTTCTTCAGCATAGCAGCGAATTCTTCATCAGAATTCTGGGTGAAACCACTGAGCGAAATATAAGCAATCTTCGGTCCAATGAGGGTTCCAAAAACGGAAGTCGAATTTAATTCATTTCGGGTGACAACATAATTTTTAGAGACGCCATTTCTGAGAATCAATAAGGTGACCTTGGTGCCTGCGGCTCCACTGAGTTCGGTATCATCCGTTTCGTCAACGGGGATTCCGTTAATTTTGAGAATCGTATCTCCGCGTTTCAAGCCTGCCTTTTCTGCAGGAGAACCTGGAGAAATTTCTTCAATGTAGAGCTCTGTCGGCGTATATTGTAATTTAACACCGATGCCAACGTATTCGAGATCAACCGCATGTTCAAATTGCGCCGCTTCCTCGGAATTGAAGTATTGGCTGTATGGATCGTCCAGTGTGTTCACCATGCCGTCAATGGCTCCGCGAATCAAAGTATTCTTATCTACATCTGAAAGGTTATAGTTCTCTAATAGCTTCATTACTTCATTAATAAGATCACTGTTGTCTGTAGAAGCTTGAACGGCATCTGCAGCAGAGGCTACAGGAGCAAATGTAATAGATAAAGCCAGACAGCTGGTTAACAGTGCGCTTATTACTTTTTTCGATTTCATGGAATCAAACACCCTTTTTATTAGGATTTCACAAGTTTATTGTAGACGTTATATGTGTTATCGATTGTCCATACACCGGTATCCGACTTGGATAGAATGTAGATAAGGCCCTGCTCATAAGTCTCCTCTTCACTAGCTTCCTTGTCTTTGCTTTCTACATATATCGCTGCTTCTTTGGCACTGTAAAAATAGACATTTGAAATGCCTGGAGTATAGGTAATATCGTACGAAGTGAAGAAATCATCCAAATCTGCCTTGAGAGAAGAATCATATTCTTCACCATATGAAGTCATCGTGGAAAGAACTGCTGTAAGATTCTCTTCGTTCATTGCTTGATAATACTTGGTAATAGTTCCTTTAATAGCATCGGCATCATTTTGAGGGATGTTGGCTGCTGTTTTTAGGGCTTGTTCACGAGTAAGGAGAATGGTCGAGCTTTGGGATTCCACGGATGATATCTTCCAGCTTCCATTCTTGCGGACCAGGGTATATACGTATTCATCCTCTGTATCTGGAGTATAAGCCCCACCTGTTCTGCGAGAACTTTCAAGCGTATACACAGTGGCTTCGTCAGCTTTAAGGTCGAGGATTTCCAAACTATCAATAGTATTCTTTATGTCAAAAGCTTTAAAAGATTCATTGAGCTCTGCCACTGATTCCGGGTAAGAGGAATCCGAATCAATAAGGGAGTAGTAGCTAGTCGCTTTTTCTTCATTGAAATACTGATTAGATAAACGGATTAATGCTGTAATGGCTGCTTCGTCCTTATCTTTGGAGACAGGAGTAGTAATCTGTACACTTCTACTGGTGGAATTCCAGACGGCTGTGCCTCCTGTTGCCTCAGCGATAAAACGCAAAGGGATGTATGTAGTGCCAGCTGATGAGACTGGTGCGGTCGTTAATTTTTTAACGGTTCCGTTAACAGTTGCGCGGTTGCTGCCAATCTTGAGGGTAATTGCAAGATTTGAACTTTTACCTGTTACGGTTCCAGTCTTGGCATCCCAGAGAACTTGAAGTCCAAGCTTCTCAAAGACGACCCGGAAAGGTACGAGTACAGAATTGTTCGCTAAGTATGGAGATCCAGCGGTGAAGGAAACCTTACTCCCGTTAATATACACGTCAATCGGTTTTGAAGCTGCAAAAGCCGGGACCGCTAGTATAAGGGCCAGTAGACTTATGCTAAAGAGGGATAATAATCTTTTCAACAGTACTCTCTCCTTTTATGTAACTCTTTGTAAAATAGCCTCATTATACCATTTGACTTCTCTCTCTGTCTATCAAATGGTGTTAGTTTTGTCACACAAAAGAGCCGGAGATACGGATATCTCCAGCCACAAAAAAATGTTAAATTCTTAAACCAAAAAGGCTTCACGGACACGGTTCCAGAATGGGAAAGGACGGTACCTGGCGAAACTGACTTTCTTGTCCGATACTTGGCAGCGTACTGAAATCAGGTCGTCTACCGGGATATTGTTATGATCTATCGTCAGTAGTAAACGCTGATCTTTACATGAAAGAATATCGCAATGATGATGCTTCGGCAGAAGCAATGGCGATCCCATTGTTCGGAATACACGGTTGTTAATGGAGGCGATTTCGGCAATCTGCAGCGCCTCTATAGATGGGTGAACCATGGCTCCCCCAAGGCTTTTGTTATAGGCCGTGCTACCAGAGGGAGTTGAAATACATAGTCCATCACCTCGGAACATTTCGAAGGTGACATCATTGATGTCAACTTGAATCATTATAGTTCCATCCACCCCTTTAAGGGTAAATTCATTTAGGGCTATGTGGGACGAAGAACCGGATTTCTTGTGAATTTCCAGCTCAAGTAACGGATATTTTACGATTCGGGGTTTCTGTGGCTCAGAATCCTCGGTTCCGCACATATAGTCGATTAAGGTGGGCAGCTCTTCCGCTTGCCAGTCCGCATAGAAGCCTAAGTGCCCTGTGTGGACACCTACGAAGGCTAAATTGGGAACTTGATCGATAAAAGTATGAAAAGCGTGCAGCATTGTGCCGTCTCCGCCAATAGAGATGACGATTTCGGGAGACTCGGCATCCAGTTGCAGGTCCCGCTCCGCCGCCAGCTTGTGAAACTGCTCGGCAAGTTTGATTGATAGTTCATCACCGCGGTCCAGAACATAATATCTCAAGATGTACAGGCTCCTTTTGTATATTTCAGTCATACACCGATCATAATCAATCTTGACCCGGAACACAATATGTTAATCAACTTCGCCGTATCCAACGAATCATTGCAGTGAAAGCTGGGAGAAGCAGGGAGACTAAAATCGCAGCACTTAATAAAAGGCTCAGCAGAGCGAGGCTTGCAGTGATCCCCGTGGCAGAAGGTGTAAAGGCAATAGAGGCAGGCAATGATACCCATGCAGTAGACAGCCCTGTGTCCATCACAGGGTTCCAGAGCAGCAATACGAGTCCTGATGCGAGGAAGGCGTGAATTAGACGTGCAGTCATAAATGGCAGATACCGAATTCCGGTGCCATTCAGGATACTGGCTACCTGGGCATGTACAGATAAACCGCCCCAAGAGAGGATGAAAGCAGCTGCGGCAACCTTGAACTGAAGCGGGATGGAAGAAGCAGCTTCACCCGCAGAACGGGCACCGATAGTAACTTCGAAGAATCCGCTGATCAGAGCCTGGGCCAGTTCGGGGGGACCACCCACAAGGGAAATAAGATGTCCGGTCAAGCTAAAGAGTGAGGATAGAATTCCTGCGCGGGCAAGCAGTTCCATTAGTACATTGAAGAATACAACCAAACCACCTACGACAATAATAAGCTTTAGTGAGGACTGGATGGCACCTCTTAATAGCTCCCCGAAGCTTCGCCCATCTTTGCGCCGAGCTTCCTCCATGGCAAGTAGTGCTGCATGGATTCTTCCAAAACCTTTTTTGGATGGAGCAGAGGGGGCGGCAGAACTAGTTGTGGATGGGTCTTGAGATGGGGATCTCTGTTCTTTGCGTCCATGGAACGACATTAGCAAGCCAACAATCAAACCGCTCCCGTAGTGGGCGAGAGCTAGGATGAGCCCCAATGATGCATCTCGAAAAAATCCGACGGACACTGCACCCAACAGAAAGATTGGATCGGATGAGGTTGTGAAAGCGACTAATCTTTCCCCTTCAACTCTGCTAATCAGATTCTGTTCCCGCAGCTTAGCGGTTAATTTAGCGCCAACAGGATATCCTGATACATATCCCATTGCAGCGACAAACCCACCGCTACCTGGTATACCAAAAAGAGGACGCATCAACGGATCAAGCAAAGCGCCAAAGAGATGAACAATCCCTAAGCCCAGCATGATTTCGGAAATGACGAAGAATGGAAATAGGGAGGGGAATAACACATCCCACCAAATGGCCAAGCCACGTAAGGCTGCGCCAAGGGACGCCTCCGGATGAAACAGCATTAGCAGCATACAGCCCGCCAATGTTAATCCCAGCAGTGGGCCGCCAATCTTTTTTAAAGTCATAATTAACGCCTCCTGATCTATGGTTAGATGTATGCGAAAAGAAGGACAAACAGCACAAAAAAAATAAAGGAAGCGGTTACATAAATCTGTGCTTTTTCGCTTGAGTTATGATATTATGTAAATAAGGAATGCACCCTCTGTTACAAGAATAAATGGGATGGAGTGATGGCGATGAGCGTTGTAGCCGGAGTTCTCGTTTGTGCTTTTGTATATGTGATCCGGGTCTCTCTCGTCCCTGCAGGTGATGAGGAATTTCGGACCTACTGACAATAATCTCCAGACGCTAAACTAAAGTTTAGCGTCTTTTTTCTGCTGTTTAGGGGCACTTTCGACGGATATCCGGGCAGTGCTTTTTTTTGGTATAATAAATTAAGAAACGTTTCATTAATATGGAAGAAAGCTGGTAACCTCGATGAATCCAAATGAGAGTATATATGAGAACTTAGGGGGAGCTGAGGCATTACATCGTTTGGTGGAAGTGTTCTACGCCAAAGTACAGCTTCATCCGCAGCTGGGTCCGTTATTTCCCGAAGACATTTCTCCTGTTCTGGAGAAGCAGTATCAATTCCTAACACAGTTTTTTGGCGGTGGCCCACTGTATTCAGAATTACATGGACATCCCATGATGAGAGCAAGGCATATGCATATTCCCATTACTCCAGAACGTGCTGAAGAATGGCTGCAGTGCATGAAAGAGGCGCTTGTGGAGACTGGTGTAGAAGAGCCGCTGCGTTCCTTCGTGCTTAGTCGCCTTGCGGGTCCCGCACATCATTTTGTTAACATGCCCCAGGAATAATAAGGGACAGGTTGATCCTGAAAGGAATGAGAGTACTTGCCAGACTTAATACCCCTATATTCTATTAAGGTCAAATGTTGCAATTGTGAACATGAATTCTCAACCTCTCGCGTACGCCCTAGTCTGAAAAAGGCTATTCGCCGCGATGCTGATTTTTGTGCCTATTACAAAAACGAGAATCCGGATTATTATGTTGTACGCGTCTGCCCGAGTTGCGGGTTTGCCTCTACAGAAAATTCAGCGGACAAGCTGACGGAGTTGCAGCGAAAGGCATTTAATGAACAGGTAGGAAAACGCTGGAAGAGCCGTGACTTTGGGGATAAACGAAGCTGGGAAGCTGCACTTGAGACCTATAAACTTGCACTTCTATGCGCTCAAAGCGTTAACGATAAGGATCGGATTATTGCAAGTCTACTGCATCACATTGCTTGGTTGTATCGATATCAAGGGAATACAGAGCAAGAACAACGCTTTTTGCGTTATTCATTAGATGAATATGTGAAGGTGTACGAAAAAGATGGAATAGGCGGTAATGATGCCCGGCTCATGTATCTGATTGGTGAGCTTAATCGGCGCATCGGAGAGTTCTCTGTGGCTGTAATGTGGTTCTCCCGTCTGATTAATGATCAGAAGATTATGGATGCTGCGATGATTCGGGCTGCCAGAGAGCAGTGGGTTGTGCTAAGAGAACAAATGCGCGGTGAAGCCGTAGATGTTGATGCCGATGGATTGCCTTCAGGTTCTTAAAGTTTACGAACAACAAAAAGCGCAGAAGAGAGTAATGCTCTCGTCTGCGCTTTATAAAAATGTTAATATTGGGATTCAGATGACCTTTTATTTATCGAACTGCCCGATCGAATAGGAGGTAATCTCCGTCGTTATCTACAACTGTGGGGCTGGCGCTGCAACATGGGAAGACAAGCAGTTTTTTCTTGCCGTCACGAACGATTTGCAATTCTTTTGGCTTCATAGGAAGAAGGACATTCTCCGAGTTGCAAAAAGGGCAGTACTGCACATACATATCGCCTAAAATAATGTCATAAGGCCAGGTATGACTAAAGGGAATCATTGTGAATCCTTCCCGGAAGGAGACTCTTCATTTCCATCCTCAGCTTGCGGTGAATTCTGCTTTTTGGATAGCTCAGCTATTTTTTGTAGCAAAATATGTTGGGGCATATGCATCAAGTGTTCCAGTGGAACGCCTAGTTGCTTGGATAACGTAATGGCTGTTTCCGGTGAAATTTGTAGTGGCTTCATATGGATGCCCTCCTAAAGTTTATCGGCTATGAATGTTCCGGTATCGTTATTCACTTTACCATGGTGTTAAGTCAATTACAAAGAAAACCAAATGAGAGCAAAGGAATGGTGAGTACAGATGAAACAACCATTATCACTGACTTGGGAACTTGATTCCATATTTCCTGGAGGATCGTCGTCTTCTGAGTTAGAAAGCTTTTTAAAGAATCTTGAGCAAGATATTGCAGCTTTACAGGGTCTGGTGAAGAATGCTGTAGCTCCAACGGATGTTGAGTCTACCAAGGCGCTGGACGAGGTTATAGAACTGCTACAGAGCTGTTCAGGAAGACTAGTGGAGGTATCTTCCTTCGCAGACTGTCTGGGCGCTCAGAATCAACTGGACAAGGGTGCAGTAAGACTGGCGGCCCGAGTGACAAGCATGCGTGCTGGATTCGAAGGCATCAGTTCACAATTCAGTAATGTGCTTCGTCAGACTACGGACAAGGTATGGGCAGAATGGATGGCTCGTCCGGAGATTGCTCCTTTAACGTTCGTGCTGAGCGAGAGCCGTGATTTGGCCCGTGAAAAGATGAGCCCAGAGCTGGAAAGCTTAGCGCTGGAACTAGCTGTTGACGGATATCATGGATGGAGCGGGCACTATGATACGATTGTAAGCTCGATTAAAATCCCGTTTGAGGATGAAGAAGGAACCAAGCTACTCTCCGCAGGTCAAGCTTTTAACAAGCTAGATGATCCTGATCCGAAAGTACGTCAATCCATGTTCCGCAAATGGGAAGAAGCATGGACCGAAGCAGCAGATAACTGTGCGGATACCTTGAATCACTTAGCAGGCTTCCGTCTGAAGCTTTATAAAGGAAGAGGTTGGGAAGATATTCTGAAAGATCCGCTGAGCATCAATCGTATGTCACAAGATACTTTGAATGCGATGTGGGACGTGATTACGAATAGCAAGCCTGCACTCGTGGGCTATCTTCAGCGTAAAGCAAAGCTGCTTGGGCTGGATGCTCTCTCGTGGGTAGATGTCGAAGCACCTGTGGGCAAATCTTCAGGTAAAATCCCATATGATCAGGCTGCTAAAGATATCGTTACCCAGTTCCGCAAATTTAGTCCGAAGATGGCCGAGTTTGCAGAGCGTGCTTTTGATAATAACTGGATCGAGGTTGAGGATCGTCCGGGGAAACGTCCTGGAGGATTCTGTACATCCTTCCCTGAGAGCAAGAAATCACGGATATTCATGACCTATAGCGGCACAACCTCCAATGTTTCAACCTTGGCGCATGAGCTGGGGCATGCTTATCATTCTTATTTGCTGGATGATCAACCTGTATTTAATCAGAACTACGCTATGAACGTTGCAGAGACTGCTTCAACCTTCGCAGAGGTCATTGTGTCTGACGCTCAGGTTAAAGCCGCTAGCAATGCTGAAGAGAAGCTGGCGCTGCTTGAAACGAAGATTCAGAACAGCGTTGCTTTCTTTATGAACATTCACGCTCGGTTCTTGTTCGAGACTCGTTTTTATGAGAAACGTAAGGAAGGCCTTGTAAATGCTGAAGAGCTGTCTGAATTGATGGTGGAAGCACAGAAGGAAGCTTTCTGTGGGGTGCTTTCAGAATACCATCCTCATTTCTGGGCTTCTAAACTGCATTTTTATATCACGGATGTGCCATTCTACAACTTCCCTTACACCGTAGGTTACATGTTCAGCACAGGCTTGTATCGACTGGCCCTGCAAGAAGGAGCTTCCTTTGCGGATAAATACGATAGCTTGCTGCAAGATACTGGTGTGATGACTTTAGAGAATCTGGTACTTAAGCATCTGGGTGTGGATCTGACGAAGCCGGACTTCTGGCAAGGTGCTACAGATCTGATTGTAGCTGACATTAATGAGTTCTTGGAAATGACGGAGCACTTAGTTTGAAAAAGTCTAAACTAAGACATATTTTACGGTAGAAAAAACAACAGAATTTCAGTATGAATACGCAAAAGCCCCTGATGCAGGGGCTTTTTTTAAGGGCAAAATGTCGAAAAAACACGGTTTATAAAAACTAATATACAATAATTCTATGGATTTCGCGCATCTATAGGGATAATAACCCAATTTTGCCGAATAATGTTGTTTACCTTTTATTAGTAACCTATAATGAGTCTTAAGCCTTATATAAGGCGAAACTAGAAAAATCACTCAGCTAGCTCACAAAACAGAGTAAACGCTTACAAAAACAGTTTTATACGAAGTGAATTCGGATGAAACAAAGTCTCACAAAACTTTTAGGAGGAAAAGTATGCTTAAGACAGAACAGCTATCATTAGCAAGACAGATGGACATGGTATTTAAGGAGCTTCAGGAAGAATTATCAGGATTAACTTCTGGTACGGTATTTGTGCAAATACGAAATAACATGATTGGCAAATTCGGTATACGGCATAATCCTCTTTCTGGGCGGAGTGGGGGGTTCACTGATGTGAAAGAAGGGATGACAGATGGACAGCAATCTTCTTTTCGACTAATGGCGCTGGAAAGCCTGAAGTACAAGCGTCGTTGGACACATGGTGAGATTTCTTATGAATTTGCCATTAGACAGGGTATGGTGATTGTAGATGCTACGCTGGAGTCCAATTACAATATGGCCAACTTGATGATTCGTTCTCCTCGTAATGCCTACGCTGAAAGTTCCGAACAATTTTTTGGTTAAGCGTTATTTACATAAACTTTATAGTTCATATTAAAAATAAGAATTTATATGCTTGCGTAATAAATTATCCTTCTCCTTCTCGCAAAAAATGGAAACCGACACTAAAAGGACGGTAAGACCGTTTTTTCTTGTGAAAATCAAAAACCCTCCCACAGCTTCAGAAAGAAGTGTGAGAGGGCTCAAAAGCTACTCGGTTTTAGGCTTTTTTAATATGCCCTAGCCGGATAAAACACTTAAGATAACGTTGTTACTGACGACCGGACAGTTGTTGTTCTGCCAGTTGTACTAGACGTTTAGTGATGTAACCGCCCAGAGAACCAGTTTCGCGAGAAGTGTAGTTCCCGTAATAACCGTCAGCTGGGATCGTTACTCCAAGCTCCTGTGCTGCTTCATATTTCAACTGTTGCAATGCCGCAGTTGCTTGAGGAACGACCAGGTTATTGGAACGGCTGCTACGACCTTGACCTGCTTGACCCATGTGTGTCACCTCCTTCGCCCGTTGTGAAGATAGTATGAGCGCTAAGAGGTTAATTCATGCATCCCTTCGAAAGGTTTTAAGGCTGGTAATTATTAGTGAAATAAAAGTGAGGATAGGATAGAAATTCTTTGTTGCTAGGTATCATACAAAAAAATCGGTCTTTCCTTACGTAATCGCAAGGCAAGACCGATATAATGTATATCTGCTTTAAATCTCAGGATAAATCATTTCCAGCAAGGTGGTCAGATTCTGACTCTGTCCGGGTTCTATCGTTAAGAGGCCTGTGAAGGAAGCGTCATCGGATACATTCGGTGCATTTGCGAGCCATGTATAGGGTTCAATGCACAGAAATTGATCTGCTGGTCCTTTGGTATATAGCACCCAGTGACGGAATAGATTCTCGTCAGCGGTATAACGGAGGCCATAACCATCATCGCGTAATAATAGGGCTTCTACAGGCTGTTTTTCTCCAATGCGAAGAGCAGTATCAAAATTAGTTCCCTGCATGTTCATTCCGGTGTTCAAGGCTTCCAGATCACCAAGTGGAATTAGATTGCCGCTAGGGAGCAATTCATCGTTCAGTTCATAAATACTATTTACTGGGAGTTTAAGATTCCAGCGCTCAGGTTCTCCATCAATCATAAACCAGGTGTGATAACCGATCCCAAAAGGAATTCGATGATCTCCGAGATTTGTAACCTTTAAAGTTTGGGTAAATCGGGCTTCCTGAAGCCTAAATGTCATTTCGAATTTAAGTGGGATAGGGAATTGTTCCATCCAATGTGGATCATCTTCCGTTCGGAATTCAGTAGTGACCGCGCAACCATCCTCATCTTCTTCAATATCGCTGACACACCAGGCCTGAGTTCGGTGTAGACCATGAATATGATTGTCATTAGCGGTATTCTGGTCAAATTGATAACTTGTACCGTCGAACTGAAATTGGCCCTTACGAATTCTTCCGGGTGGAATTAATAGCGGCATGCCAAAATGGTAAGGTTTTTGCATAAAGAAAGCTTGATCGCTTTCATCAGGCCGCCGTAGAATTTCCCGTTGATTCTTTACATCAAACAATGAAATCACGTTATTTCCTAGTCGCGGCAAAAGCGTGACTTCCAGTTCACGGCTGTGCAAAATATAAGTATCATAACCGCCCCACTGCCCTTTGGTCACCTGTTTCATGAGATATGCTCCTTTATCGTAACTGTAATCGAATAGAACATGGATAACCTTATCATAACAGATTTATACCGTAGTGGTTAAGTGATTTGACAACTTCTCTTTATGGTTCTATGATGAAGGCATTAATTCATGATGATAATGTGATGACGGGGATAAGTAGGCAGGTATTGTACCTTCAGAAAGCCGGTGGTTGATGCGAACCGGTAGGACACTCCTGATGAATGGACCCCTGAGCGCCGAGCTTGAACGGGAGCTAGATGCCCTAGTAGACCGGCCGGATCTTCTCCGTTAACGGAAGACGAAGGCTGTTTTCTTCTTGTCCTAACAAGATTAAGCAGCGAATAAGGGTGGCACCACGGTCTCACGTCCCTTGCGGATGAGGCTTTTTTTGCGTTCTCGGAAACTTAGAAATTACATCAAACGGAGGTCTCTATTATGAAAAAAGTAATGTCAGGCATTCAGCCGAGCGGTTCACTTACACTGGGGAACTATATAGGAGCACTGAAAAATTTTGTGAAGCTGCAAGATGATCATCAATGTTTCTTTATGGTTGTCGATATGCATGCGATCACTGTAGCTCAAGATCCAGCGGCGCTACGTGAGCAATCAGAGTCTGTAGCGGCTCTATTTATTGCAGCAGGAATTGATCCTGCACGTTCTAATGTTTATATGCAGTCGCATGTGCCGCAGCACGCTGAACTAGGCTGGATTATGACGACACTTACAGCGATGGGCGAGCTGGAGCGTATGACCCAGTTTAAAGATAAATCATCAGGTAAGGATTCTGTCGGCGCTGGTCTTTTCGTCTATCCTTCCCTGATGGCAGCAGATATTCTAGTTTATAATGCGGATCTTGTGCCGGTAGGAGAAGATCAGAAGCAGCATTTGGAGTTGACTCGTGATTTAGCTGGGCGCTTCAATAATCGTTTTGGCGAATTCTTTACCATTCCTGAGCCATACATCCCAGAGGTTGGCGCACGTATTATGTCTCTAGATGATGGCACCAAAAAAATGAGCAAGAGCAATCCAAACGCTGGAAGCTATATTGCTCTGTTAGATTCAGCGGACGTAATTCGTAAAAAAATCAGCCGTGCAACGACTGATTCTGGACGTGAAGTGATCTTTGATCCGGCTAATAAGCCAGAAATCAGTAATTTGATGAGTATTTATTCTGAGTGTTCTGGAATGACACTTCAGCAAATTGCCGATCGTTATGAAGGACAAATGTATGGCGGCTTTAAGAAGGATCTTGCTGAAGTGGTTGTATCCACGCTTGAGCCTTTACAACAAAGATATAATGAAATTCGTAGCTCGGGTGCGATCACAGATATTCTTGCTGAAGGAGCTGGTCGCGCACGTATTGTTGCAACAGAGACGCTGAATGGAGTTAAAGAGCGGATGGGATTTCTGCCAGCTCGTTAATCTAATCAGCGCTTAGGCTTTCCTGTTTGCGTCTGATCTTGGCTTTGAGGATAAATCCCCAGCCAATATTCATAACACAGAGAAACCCGAGCAGAAGTGCCAACCAAAAGCTATAACTGATCGCGATTGAAGCGGCTGTAAGAATAAGAATAGAAGAACAAGCGAACCAAAGTGAAAGTCCTTTACCCATTAGGAGAGCCTTCCTTTCTATGTCTACTAAAATGAATCCCGGAGTATGATAACCATACTCCGGGATTTTTTGTGATTATAGAATAGATCTCTGCGTAAGTCTACAGTTTCATCGTAAAGAACCGGGATCAATGGAAAATCGTTTGTCGAGCTTCTCGCTGCTAAGCCAACCTACATACGTATTTAAAGGTCGATATTGATTGTCCATCACTAATACAGCCACAAATGGGTATTGTTTGCGGTGTAAATAACGCACGTCCCCCCAGCGCACCATATATCCTGAAGGAAGTTCCTCCACTTCGGCTACTGCATAAGAGGTGAAGTATAGAAAAGACTGAATATCAGGGTGCGACTTGGATATCTCTACAGCGGGATGATTCGAGCAAACAGCATGTTTGAACCATTCCAGACGGTTATTCACTAACTGCCCAACATTATAGCTGCCATCTTGTTTTACTTTTACTACGTTCCAGCGCTTTAGTGAAATTGTAGGGATTACAATATAACGTTCGCCGACATTATGATGTAAATCCTTAAGCTTGATATTACGCGTAAGGCGAGCGTGAACGACGGTTCTCCAAATATAATAAAGAATAGTACAGGCATAAAGCGTAATAAATAAAGGTTGCGGTGGAACGATACCGGTGATCCAGAGAAGGATGGCAGCGATATGGCTACCAAATATAAACGGATCAAAAATATGGATGATGTTCCAGGCAATCCATTTCTCCGTGAATGGACGAGCAGCCTGAGTTCCATAGGTATTAAATAGATCAGAAAATACGTGAACACCTACACCAATGAAGCTCCATAGCGCAATATGGCTTAGGGCTTGTAAATCAGTAAAGCCGAATAAGGGCCCTAACACGAAGGAAATCAGGGCGGGCCATAGAATTAGAAAGGGTAGGGAATGTGTGATTCCTCGGTGGTTACGAATATACAATGCATTGTCCTTCAGTCGCAGCGCAGTATCAGCATCAGGAGCCTGAGAGGCGAGAACCGTTGCCAGCATAACAGCTCCGGCCAGTTTCGGATCAGAAGCAACGATGGGATCAACGAAGGAAAGCCCAGCTAAGCCTAGGCCCATAACTAAATGTGTAGCAGTATCCATTGGTCAGTTCTCCTTTGTTGTTCGGAAGTTCTCTATTAATAATTACCCAAATACAGCTCAGGTTATTAAGGGGATTGCAATAAATATAAAATAATTATTGTCACGTAATTGTCGAATTCATGAACTTACTGCCCCATGACTGTCAAAGTCTTCACGGGTTTGTTATGATAAAGTTAACAGCGAAGTTTTAAATGCTTCGGCTAGAACGTTAGATGTTCGTTTAGAAGGAGGATCATTAGGTGTGGACAATCATATAACATTTCAAGCTTCTTCCGACTCAGCAGCTATGTCTGCAAAATCTCCACCGGAAGGTGCTGGCTGGCGTGATTTCATTACCGTAACAAAACCCGGTATTATCCGATCTAACCTCATTGCGGCCTTTGCGGGATATTGGCTTGCCTCAGGTTGGGATGTTAATTACGGCAGGTTAGTTCTAACTCTGCTAGGAACAATGCTGGTTATGGCTTCGGCCTGTGTTTTTAATAACTATTTCGACCGTGACCTGGACATGAAGATGGAAAGAACCCGTGAAAGGGGGCTTCCTACAGGACGACTGAAACCAAACATTGTATTATTATACGCCATTGGGCTTGGTATTGCAGGTTTGATCGTACTGTTTGCTTTTTCGGGTATGCTTGCCGGTCTGTTTGGAATTGTTGGCATGTTCGTTTACGTTGTAGTATACACGCTTTGGTTGAAGCGGACATCAACATGGAGCACCTCAGTAGGTGCAATTTCTGGAGCGATGCCTCCGGTAATTGGTTATGTCGCGGTTTCAGGAAGCGTTGATCTAGGTGCTTGGCTGATTTTTGCCATGTTGTTTTTATGGCAGCCTCCTCACTTCTGGGCTTTGGGTATAAGACGTAAAGAAGAATATAGAGCGGCAGGATTTCCATTGCTACCTGTAGTTAAAGGAACGCGGCGTACGAAATTTCAGATGATTCCTTATGTAGCCCTTTTGCTGCCTATTCCAGTGTTAATGTACGCCTACGATTACGCAGGCATATTTTATCTAATCATTTCAACAGCGTTGTCCTTGGCTTGGTTAGTATTGACCTTGATGGGCTTTAAGGCTAAAGATGATGAAGTCTGGGCGAAGAAGAACTTCCTCTTCTCCATTAACTACCTGACAGTTAGTTTGATCGTACTTGTATTAAATACGATTCACGGTTAAGAAGAGGGAGGGTATACGTGTCCGTGCAGACCTTTAAGCGTTATAAATGGACTTGGCTTCTGCTATTACTTGCTTTGATTATGGCTGGTTATCTGGCAGTTAACTCTTTGAATTTAGGAAAAGAAAAACTGCCAGTAATCGGAGAAGTACAGGACTTTTCTCTTGAAAATGTGAATGGAGACCAGATTACTCTGGCTGATACACAAGGTAAAGCACGGTTGGTATACTTCTTTTTTACTCAGTGTCCGGATGTATGTCCTATAACTACGTTTTTGTTATCTCAGACACAGAAGATTTTGGTTGAGGATGGCAGCTTTGGTAAAGATACGGAGTTTGTCTCTATCTCTTTTGATCCGAAGAATGATACTCGGGAAGCTATTAAGACGTTTGCGGACCGTTTTCAGGCGAATTATGATGGATGGTATTTCTTGCGGGGAGATCAGGAAGAAGTTCGTAAGCTGGCGACTGATTCTTTTAAAGTACTAATCGCGGGGAATTCCAAAGAAAATTTCGTACATGCCAACCGTATAGCGTTAGTTGACCGAGACAATCGTCTTCGTGCATTGTATGACGCAGGTGATACGGAGACCGTAACTCCTGAATTTCTTGCGGCTCAGCTGAAGGAATTGGCTCGGGAATAGAACATACCGATACACCAAAGACGCCTTTTTCGAATCCCCCTTTTTGGAAGGGATAACGAAGAAGGCGTTTTTTTAATGAAATATAAGAAAATATAAGTTTCACGCTATATAGAATCCTTAATATTTCTCGTATAAACGCTTATCGTCCTTATAAGGACGATAAGCGTTTATGCTTGTTTCAGCTTAAAAAGGAAGGGGTTCAGGATAGATGATGAAATCTTCCAATCCAGCTTTCTCAAGCTGAGTGATATTGTATTCATCGGGCGTACCCTCCACCCCAGCATATCCGCGACGAGTATAGATGTGACCGGCATCGGGGAAAGCATCACGGAGAACACTGCGTATTTTTTTGCCAGAAGAGTCGTTATCCAGATAAAGG
This sequence comes from Paenibacillus sp. FSL R5-0345, assembly GCF_000758585.1. Lineage (NCBI taxonomy): Bacteria > Bacillati > Bacillota > Bacilli > Caryophanales > Paenibacillaceae > Paenibacillus > Paenibacillus sp. FSL R5-0345. The sequence continues at coordinate 5,693,451 of NZ_CP009281.1, read as the reverse complement.
TACACTTCTCCATCCCCTACTTGTTGCCGAAGGGACTCTAATTTAAGTGTATTTAATGTGCCAAAGGTACATAGGATTTCTACTTCCGGTACCAGCACACGCCGTAATCTGCTACGATCGTTTTTGCCTTCGACAATAATCGTAATGGACATTAACTGAAAATCACCTCCGGAAATGGGCCCCAAGCTTCAGACTCATTATAGTTTACCGAAGGATCGTCATTTTTAACAACCGTTTCTGCAGGAAAGTCTTCATTCCCCGGGAAATGTCGTAAAAACAAAGAATCATGCGGCTCGCCCGTTCCATTTGGAAGTGAGGTCAGATAGTTTCCCTGTATTGTTAGGCGGAAGCAGAAGCAACGCGACCATGAGCAGTAGAAAGGCTATGAAGTAAGGTGAAACGAATCCCCTTAGCTGTCCGGCGGCTACGGGTCCAGCGAATGCACCAAGTGACATGGCAATCGACTGCAAGGAGAAGGTCCGACCCATTCGACCAGGGCCGCCTAGACTAATAAAAAGTGATGCCATTGCAGGGAACAACACTCCTTTAGCCGCACCAAGCATAAAGAGAATAGCGGCAGTCGGAATGGTGTGGAATGAAGCGAGTGCAAAGAAGCAGATGGCCATTCCCAATAATGCCGCTGCAATTCTTCCTCCCGGAGAAAGACGGTTCAGGAAGAGCATGCTGAGCGTTACCAAAGCACCTAAACTAAGGAGTGACAGTAGGATGCCTGTGGAAAGAATGCTGTTACTGCCTGTTTGAGACAGTGGGAGCTCGAAAAAGAGCACGCCTTGTGAACAGGAAACGAAAAAAGGTAACAGGTAATAACGTTTGGATACGAGATCATCATCTTTCGCCGGAATAGAAGGTTTAGCAGGGATTTTTGGTGACTGCGCTGTGCTTAGCGGGCTTAATGTACGTCTTGAAGGCGCAGGTACACTGAAAAAAGCCATGACTCCTGTTGCGATAAGCAGCCATCCAAGTGTGGTGAAGGTGCCAGAGTAGCCGGCTTTTGCTACAATAAAAGCTCCCGCTGCAGGGGATACAACTGAAGCTAAAGTATGAACGATACCATGTCCGGACATATATTTACCTTGCTCTGTGGCATCCGATGACAATGAAGCCAGCAGTGTCATACATGCTGGAGAGAGGAAGGCGAGGACGAATCCACTCGCTGCTCTTAGCATTAGCAGATGCCATGGAAGCTGCACATGAGCCTGCAGCAGTAAAATAGCTCCCGCAGCGACAAGGCTGAAGACGATGTAGCGGCGGGAACCGTTGCGATCGACGAGTACGCCTGCAAGTAGATTGCCGGGAAGGTGGGTCAATGAGTACATGCCCATCATCCAGCCAATAAAGGTGGGTCCCGCACCAAGAGAGATGGCAAAGGGTGTAAGGACAGGATACTGAGCATGTAAATCGAAGAAAGCCAGAAAGAGAAATAAGTATAGCCACAGCGCAGTTTTCACAGGGAAACACCTCCAAGAGCCACCTACAGCACAAGTTAACGCAGGACGGCTTAATAATGAAGAACAAAATTAAAGCACTACTTGTACTTTACGTGGGACAGAGAGGGCTTATACCGCTTTTTTAAATCGTTTAGTAGGGTATACCTTTCGCGGAGGGTGGAACCATGAATTATGATGGGCATTCATGTATAATAATTAATATTGGCGTTATGTCTATGGGAAGTGAGAATCCTTAGGACGAAATTAGGTGATAGGGGTGTTGTGAGGTTGATGGATCCAGAGGTATGGTCACAGTTTATAAGGGAAAATTGGCTAGTTATTGTTATTGCGCTTGTCCTGCTGTTTGCGGTTGTTAATTTGGTCAAAACCGTTCTGAAATGGGCGATTGTCATTGTTATCGTTGTAGGTTTATTCATCTATAGTGGTGTTACAATGGACCAAATTGGTAACGCTGTGAATAAGGTGGCGGATGGAACAGTAAGTACGCTAAAGAAGGAAGCGCAAGAGGTTATGCTTAAAGAAGCGCAGGATGCGAAGTATACTTCAAATGGAGATGGGACATTTACGATCACAACCCCAAATATTGAAGTGAAGGGCGCAGCGGGTGAAGATAAAGTAGAGGTTACTTTCCGTGGCGTTAGTCTTGGGAAGTGGAGTGTTACAGATACGACAAAAACATTTATCGAGGAAGCCCAAAAACATAAGTGATAGGCTTGAACTCAAAAAATATAACAGCCGAGCAAGCAGGCGACTGAAAGGAGTGAGCGGATATGATAAACGGATGGATGGCTAGTGTGAGTGATGCTAATATCATCTCCATCGCCCTCCTGCTGGTTGTAGTCTTCTCACTATTGCAAGGCTGGAGCAGAGGCTTCTCAAGTGCCACCGGAAGATTATTTGGACTGCTGGGAACAGGATTATTTACTATAGTATCTTTGGTACTAGCTATCCCAGCTGCGGCTTACCTGAATCCTTATGTAGAGAATTGGGCGTCGGGGATTAGTTTGCCTGATACGAAGCTTACCCAGTTGCAGCAAATTTATTATACGGCGGTGTCTGTGCTATCGGAATCCCCGCTAGTTCGGTTTCTGCTGTTACTCCTGATTTCTTATATGTTGATTCGTATGCTCCTGGGATTGTTATCCATGTTGCTTCCTTTTCCGCAATTACGGCGTACTAAGAAATTTAAAGATAGAAAGATTACGCAAGTAAGCCGAATGGGAGGAGCAATTGTTGGATTAATTATCGGCTTAACTCGTAGTCTGGTAATTGTTCTTGCTCTTTTTATCTGTGTCGGATTAAATCCAGAGAGTGGGTTTAGTCATTATGTGGAGTCATCTCCAATCTATAGTCAAAGTGCTGCCGCTGTATTTGAACCTATTGTTGGGGAGACCGTGCAGAAGAAGCTCCCTATCCTGACGAAGACCGTTGCAGCTGAGATGAATGATATTCTTCGCAGAAAATATGAGGTTATTGATCACGAAATTCCTCAGGATATTATAGGAGCAGCAGAAGACATTGCTGGACAAGCGCAGGGCGAAGAAAAAAAAGCCAGACTTCTCTATGATTGGGTAGGTTCGCGTGTAACTTACGATTATGCCAAAGCTGATAATTATTTGCAAAACAAGGTCTGGCATGAACAGACACCACAGGATACATTCGACACTCGGCAAGGGGTGTGTATAGACTATGCCCGATTGTACGCAGTGATGGCCCGTTCACAGGGCTTACAAGTACGGGTTGTAACAGGCCAAGGGTATGACGGACGTGGCGGTTATGGTGCACATGCTTGGAATGAAGTATATATAAGTGATCGGCAAGCGTGGATCCCATTGGATCCGACTTGGGCGAGCAGTGGAGATTGGTTCAATCCGAAGGACTTTGATGAAACTCATATAAGGGAGAACGCCCTCTGAGTGAGGGCGCTGAACTCCTTGGGTGTGGTACAATAAACTCAAGTTACAACAGCTCTACCTTAAATGCGAGTGTTATGCTTACAATAAGCAGCTTAGAAATCACCTTCATCATGAGAGCAATGTCGCAGGTAACGGTGTGTCAGACATTAAATATAAGAAAGTATAAGGTTTACGCTATACTTTATGTCTTATATTTCTCGCTTAAACACTTACCATCCTTATAAAGATGAAGAAGGCGTTTATGCTTGTAGAAGGGGAGAAAGCTGGTGAGCTTGTTTGGTAAGCTGCCCCCGCCTAAGGACGGGATATCTTCAAGAAATTCTGTAGGTCTGAGACTGAATATTTTTTTCTTTGGCACTTTTTTTGTTTTTTGCATTATTATTGTTCGTCTTGCAGGTTTGCAATTTACTGAGGGAGCACTGTTGTCTGAAGAAGAAACGAATCGGGAAACGAAAATTGTTCCGCTCGCAGCGTTGCGTGGGATTATTTTTGCTGCCGAAGGAGAGCAGATTGCCTTTTCAACACCTACGGAATCACTTTACCTTACATTAACTAAGGATTACACAGCTAGAACAACAGATAAAGTAACAGGGGAATCCTCATTTACGGAGAAGGCGAAGAACAAGTCTAATGCGCTTGCGGCAAGACTTGCGGCTGATTTTGCTAAATATGGAGATCCCAATGCACCTAAGCTTACTCAGAAAGATATCTTGGATTTATTAGATTTAGATTTCAAGAAATATTTAGGGTATGTACCGCGGCGAATTAAGACTGGATTAGTTCCAAAAGAAATAGCCTATTTCATGGAGCATAAGGACGATTATCCGGGACTTAGCATCGTGGAGGAAAGTCTTCGTCATTACGATAAAGACACGGTGGCGGTTCAAACGGTCGGCTTTGGGAAGCCTTTCAAATCGACTGAAGATATAGCGCTATACAAGAATATTCGTAGTGCTATGAAAAAAGATGCTTCGCCTGGCCTTATGTATAAAGCAGAAGAATACGTGGGATTTGACGGTCTGGAAATGCAGTATCAACGAGAGCTGCGAGGAGAAAATGGTTATCAGGTCATTTCGATAACCCCTCAGAATATGGCTGAGAAGGTTGAACAGAACGTTGCTCCTGTAAAAGGTAATAATATTTGGATGACCATTAATAAGAAGATCCAGATGAAGACAGAACAAGCTATATTGGATCAGATCAAATGGCTACATGCCAATGCTGTTCAAGGTGAGACACATCCGGATGCTTTAACAGGATACGCCGTAGCAATGGAAGTGGAGACTGGAAATATCGTCGCTATGGCAAGCATGCCGGATTACGATTCGAATGTGTGGACCAAAGATTCCTTACCAACTACTGTTTGGAATAAAATCATGAATAACCATCTAAACGGTACAATTACTTCAAATTCGTCTGGTAGATCAGGTCATGATTTTAGTTCACTTGTGTTTATGGGATCTACGATTAAGCCATTAAGTGTGTTAATTGGTTTGAACGAAGGTTTTTTTAATACATCAACAACTTACACAGATGTGGGCATTACCTATTTCGGTAAGGATAATAAATCTTCCGTAAGAAATTCATCGGGTCACGTATATGGTTCACTACGTCCAGCAAAGGCGATTACAGATTCCTCTAACGTATTTATGGTCGATATGGTGGGCAAACAGCTTTACAAGAAATATCCGGGGGATAAAGGCATTGAGGTTTGGGACGAATATATGAAAGAGTTCGGATTGGGTGTATCTACGAAAAGTGGACTCCCAGGTGAATCACCGGGCCAGATTAACTACACTGATCTTAAGGCCGCAGGCAGTTCGCAGGCTGCTCTGATCTATGCTTCTTTTGGCCAACAAGGCAGCTATACTACACTACAGCTTGCCCAGTATGCAGCTACCCTTGCTAATGAAGGGGTGCGTATTAAGCCTCAGCTCGTTAGTAAGATTACGGATGCGCAAGGTAAGGTGGTTAAGGAATTTCAAAGAGAAGTGCTTAATAAGGTAACGTTTAACAAATCCTACTGGAAAGAGATCAAACAGGGGATGAGTAGTAAAGTTAGTGCCTTTGATGATTTTCCTTATGATTTTGCACGTAAGACAGGTACCTCTGAAAAAACAGACAGAAAAAATATAAACCGCGATAATGGGGTGTTTATTGCCTTTGCCCCGCGAGAAAATCCGAAGCTGGCCGTAGCGGTTGTTATACCTGAAGGCGGCTTTGGCTCCAACAGCGCTGCTCCGGTGGCTCGAAAGATTTTTGACGCCTACGATTGGGAGTACGGGCTCGATGGTGTGCCAAAAAAGAATGTAACTCCTGTGACAGAACCCATTCAAGAATAACAGGCTTATTTCAAATAAAAACGCCTTCGGCGTCCCTAAAGGACGGTAAGCGTTTATGCGAAAAATATAAGGATAATGTATAACGTGAAACTTATAGTTTCTTATATTTTAGAGAAAAAGGAGAGAAATATACTGTGAGTTTTTTCCGTAAGCAGGCCTCACCTCCAGATGAGACCAGCAGTAAAAGTTCCATAGGCCTGCGACTCAACGTGTTTTTCTTTAGCACGTTCGTTATATTTTGCGTAATTATTATACGCCTGGCTGTGTTGCAGTTCGTGGAAGGCCCGACTTTAACCGAAGTGGAGACAAGCAGAGATACCAAAAATGTACCTCTTGCATCCATGAGAGGTGTAATTTATGCTGCTGAAGGTGAGAAGTTAGCGTACTCTACGCCGGTACAATCGCTGTATATTACACTCAATAAGGAGTATACCGCGAAACAAACAGATAAAATTACCGGTAAAACTACGTTGACCCCGGAAGCTAAAGCCAAGTCAGATGCATTGGCGGCGAAGCTGGTAGCTGATTTCAATAAATATGGCGATCCAAATGCTGAAAAGATGACAGAAGAAGATGTTATTGAAGCGCTGGATTTATATTTCCGCAAATCACTCGGCTTTATGGCACGGCGGATTAAGGCTGATCTGACTACTCAGGAAGTAGCCTATTTCATGGAACATAAGGGTGAATATCCGGGTCTTGAAATTGTCGAGGAAAGCATTCGTCATTACGATAAAGATACGGTTGCCGTACAGACGATAGGGTATATCAAGCCTTTTAAATCAGCAAACAGCCTTAATATTTATAAGAATATCTTAAATGCTATGAAGAACAATCCAGAGCCAGGACTAACGTACAAAGATGATGAATTTGTCGGATTTGACGGTCTGGAGCTACAGTATCAGAGAGAGCTTCGGGGACAAAATGGGTATCAAGAAATTTCTGTAAATCCACAGAATATGGCTGAGAAAGTCGAACGAGTTGTCCCTCCTGTGAAAGGTAACGACGTTTGGACAACGATTAATAAGAATATCCAGATGAAGACAGAGCAGGCCATTATGGATCAGATTAAGTGGCTGCATTCCAATCCTGTACAGGGTAAAACGCATCCTAATGCATTAACGGGTTACGCTGTGGCGATGGAAGTCGATACGGGAAATATCGTCAGTATGGCGAGTATGCCGGACTACGATACGAATATTTGGACATCAGGCTCCTTATCTACAGATGTCTGGAACAGTATTATGGACAACTACCAGAACGGTACCATTAACCCGATTTCTTCAGGAACTTCAGGGAATGGACTAAGATCAGTGCTGCTTCTAGGTTCAACTATTAAACCGTTAAGTGTACTCGTGGGTCTGAATGAAGGTCTATTTACACCTTCAACCTACTACTCAGATAAAGGCTTTGCGACTTTTGGTAAAACAGGTCATGAAACCAAGGTAAGAAACTCTGGAGGACATGTCTACGGTTCTATGGACCCTGCAAGAGCGATTGAGAAGTCCTCGAATGCGTTCATGGTTGATATGGTCGGTAAAAGATTATATGAGAAGTATAAGAGTAAGGGGATAGATGTCTGGGATAAGTATATGAAAGAGTTTGGTCTTGGTGTATCCACGGGAAGTGGTCTGCCAAATGAATTCTTAGGACAGATTAACTATACCAATATAGAGGCTGCGGGTAGTGCACAAGCGGCACTTGTATATGCTTCTTTCGGTCAACAAGGTAGTTATACAGTGTTGCAGCTTGCGCAATACGTAGCTACACTTGCTAACGAAGGACAGCGGATCAAACCTCAACTCGTTAGCAAGATTACAGATGCTGATGGAAAAGTAGTCAAGGAGTTCGGTCGTGAGGTACTGGATGAAGTAACAGCCTTCGATAAATCCTATTGGAAAGAAATACAACAGGGTATGCGAAGCGAAGTTAGTGCTTTTTCTGATTTCCCTTATGATTTTGCTCGTAAGACAGGAACATCACAGCAAGTGGCTAAGGGTCAAATTCGCGATAATGGTGTATTTATTGCTTATGCTCCACGTAATAACCCTAAGCTGGCAGTGGCCGTAGTCATTCCTGAGGGTGGCTTTGGTTCCCAAAGTGCTGCGCCTGTAGCACGCAAAATTTTCGATGCTTATGATTGGGAATACGGGCTTGATGGTGTTCCGAAGAAGAGCCTTCAGTCAGGTAATAATGTCAATGACCCTGCGAAGGAGGGAACGGCTACAGGTACCGAATAACTCTGACCCTAAGGTGAATATGGAATAAAAAATAAACAGCTGCTCTTTAGAGAGCATACAAGAATGGAGGGGTGGCAATGACTGCCAAATACCGCCTGCTTGCTTTGGATATGGATGGAACCTTACTGAATGATGAACAAATTATTACACCTACAACGGTGGAATGGCTTCAAAAGGCGGTCGACGCAGGCGTTCATGTCTGTCTGTCGACAGGCCGGGCTTTTACAAGTGCATTTCCATATGCAGAGCAGCTTGGACTAGGAACACCAATGATTACTGTGAATGGCAGTGAGGTGTGGCGAGCGCCGCACGAAATTTATCGCCGGTCGCTGATGGACCCTATGCTAGTAAAACAGATGTATGAACTTGCGAAGGAAGATGACATTTGGTTCTGGGCCTATTCTACGGAAAAGGTTCATAAACAGGATAACTGGGATGGGGATGTAACGGGCAGAGAATGGCTTAAATTCGGTTATCACACCGAAGATGATGAGCTTCGTCATAAGCTGCTGCTTCGCCTTCAAGATATGGGTGGACTGGAGATTACGAACTCCTCCCCGCATAATCTAGAGATTAATCCTCTAGGTGTGAATAAGGCGACCGGAATCAAGGAAGTCTGTAAGCTGCTCGGGCTAGAAATGTCCCAAGTTATAGCAGTTGGCGATAGCCTCAACGACCTTGCGGCGATTCAGCAGGCAGGGCTTGGGGTCGCTATGGGCAACGCTCAGGAGACGGTTAAAGAAGAGGCTGACGCTGTGGTGGCTTCTAATAATAATGATGGTATCGCTGAAGTTGTCCAAAAGTATATTTTTAATGAAGTGGTAACCTCTTTAGGCAGCCAATAATAAAGAATTGCTATATTCGAAGTGAATCCATAGAGCATATTTGCTATTAGGGGGTTAAGTATTGACGATCCTGGGTTGGATTCTTATTATTGCTTTATTCGCCGTAGGACTGGCCGGGGCTGTGTATCCGATATTGCCAGGTGCACTAGCGATTTATCTTGGCTTTTTCGTATATGGCTGGTTCTTCTCTTTCGAGCCTTTTGGTGTTTGGTTCTGGATCATTCAAACGCTGATCGTTGTAGTACTATTTATTGCTGATTATGTTGTAGGGGCGTGGGGCGTTAAGAAATTTGGCGGCTCACGTTCATCCATTATCGGAAGTACGATTGGGCTAATCCTTGGTCCATTTGTAATTCCAGCCTTTGGACTTATTATTGGTCCGTTTTTGGGTGCCTTTATAGGAGAATTGATCGTGGGTTCTTCACCAGCTAAAGCTGCCAAAGTAAGTGTAGGATCAATACTTGGGTTGTTTAGTAGTACTGTTGTCAAAATTGTGCTACAAATTATTATGGTCGTCCTCTTTTTTATTTGGGTCGTCCGGTTTTAATTTTAACAGTGAAGAAGGGGAAATGGTTTGTCCAAGAAAGAGTCTTTCGTAAAAGGCACGCTTATCCTTGCTGCAGCAGCTTTGGTGGCAAGGGTACTCGGGCTTGTTCAGCGGGTGCCGCTGGATCATATTTTTGATGATGTGGGGAGAGCATCATTTGGGGTATCGAACAATATCTATTTAATGCTGCTCACCGTGGCTACAGCAGGTATTCCAAGTACGCTCAGTAAAATGGTCTCCGAGCGGTACGCTCTGAATCGTCCTGAAGAGGCGAGACAAGTGTATCATGCAGCATTGCTGTTTTCAGTAGCAGCAGGGGTAATCATGACTGCCTTGCTGTACATAGGCGCTCCGTTCTATGCGACACATATTGCTGATGTACCTGAATCAGCGATGGCAGTTAGGGCTATTGCACCTGCGCTTTTACTTTTTCCGGCAATTGCCATGATGCGTGGATATTTTCAAGGGCGTAACAATATGATGGCTGGTGGTATTTCACAGATTGTAGAGCAGTTCGCTCGCGTACTAGTCGCTATTTTACTAGCTTATATTCTATTACAGCAGGGATATAACAATACAACTATAGCTGCGGGAGCATCCTTCGGTAGCGTAATTGGTAGTATTGCAGCATTTGGTGTCATGATTTATTTTGCAATCAAGCTGCGCCGAGAGGATAAACAGCAAGGATTAAATTACAATACCACTCAAAAATTGCCGATTTGGGGAATTTACAAAGATATTTTCACACTATCGATTCCGATCGTGCTCTCCTCACTTACGATTCCAGTAGTGAATGTAATTGATACTTCTTTGGCTGTACCGCTGCTTATTGATCAGATGGGTAGAGAGAGTGCAACAGCAGCTTTGGGTATACTAACCACACGTGCTCAAAGTGTGGCCGGAATTCCACCGGTTCTAGCCATTGCGCTAGGTACCTCGCTGATTCCGATCATTTCAGCTGCTTATGCCCGTCGTGATGAGGGACACTTGAAGAAGCAAATTACACTTGCTTTGCGGATTTCTATTCTGACAGGGATGCCAATTGTGTTGGCACTTGTGGCAGCAGCCTATTCTGTAAACGGGTTATTGTTCAGCAGCTTGGACGGAAGCGGAATTGTGGCGATGCTTACGATTGGAACGATCTTTCAGATCACCATGATGACAACGAACTCCATCTTGCTCGGTATGGGCAAATCACGCATTTCAATGTATTATGTGCTAGTGGGTATTATTGTTAAATTAGTAGCAAGCTTCTTACTAAGTAAGGTATTTGGGATATACGGGATTATCGGCGCAACAGCACTTTGTTTCGTAGTCATTACTATTCTTAATTTACGAATGCTAAAATCCATTGTACCTTTCGAAATTATGGGTAAACGGTGGGGCGGCTTTGGAATTGCGGTTCTTGTGTCCGGAGGTATTGGTTTTGGTTTGAACCAAGCTGGAATTCTGTTAACGGATCTAATGCCTGCACGTCTGGCGTTTCTGATCACTTGTCTTGTTGTAGGGGCTGCAGTTGTTGTTATTTACCTGGTATTGCTAATTGTACTGGGCGTGCTTACTAAACAGGAAATCTCCAGTTATCCGCGTGCACTGCAAAAATTGTTGAATCCGCTGATGAAATTACAGCCTGCGCGTGTTCGTATGAGAGAATAGGTTTGACTTCTGCATGACATTTTGCTTCACTTAAAGAATAGAAATTTGACAGATATGGAAGAAAGGACGGAACAAACTATGGACAAAATAAGTTCTCCTGGTGAATTTCAGGTAGCCATTCAATCTCCACGCTTAACAGTAGCCATCTTCAAGGCGGACTGGTGCTCGGATTGTAAGTTTATCGATCCTTTTATCCCTGAGGTAGAGCAAGCCTATGCAGATCGTTTAACGCTGGTTGAGGTTGACGTTGATGCTGTAGGTGATGTTAGTCAGGAACAAAATATTATGGGGATTCCAAGCTTCGTCGCGTATTCCGATGGACGTGAATTGGTTAGATTCGTTAATAAATTACGTAAATCCCGCGAGGAAATTGAGAATTTCCTGGATAAAGCGGTTCAAGTGCATCAAAGTCTTCAACAGTAATTCCGGAAAACCACCGCTTTCGCCTGTTTGAGCAAAAGCGGTGGTTTTTTTAAAATGCTTCTTCATTACTAAAAACTGCGGGTGATATTTTTTGACGACAAATCAGTTGAAATGGCTTAGTTATCTTACTTGCCTTATCATGTTCCTAGCCGTACTAGGGGGAGCAGTAGTAACGAAGACTGGATCGGGATTGGAATGCGGAAATGAATGGCCGCTCTGTCATGGCAAATTAATTCCTGCTTATACTGTAGGTTCGATGATTGAATACACTCATCGTTTGTTTAGCGGATTGGCTGGTTTATTGTCACTTGCTTCGATGTTTGCTTTTTGGCGTTATGCGCGAAATCGCCGGGACTTGTTGGTCTATGCATTTATGACTTTGTTGTTTGTAATTGTACAAGGTGGTATGGGAGCGCTTGCAGTAATTAAATCCCAATCTGCTGCTGTGATGGCACTGCATATGGGTTTTTCCTTGATCGCTTTTTCTAGTTCTCTGATGCTTGCACTTGGAACAAAAAGACGGCATGAAGCAGGCGATTATGATTACGATCAAAAGATGGAGATTCAGAAGAAGCCTGTTAGCAAAGCTTTCCGCAATTTAACCTGTTTTACGGCCTTATATTCCTATGTTGTCGTTTATATTGGAGCCTTTGTTAGTCATACAGATTCACGCGGTGGATGTTCTGGCTGGCCGCTCTGCAACGGTGAATGGGTGCCTGAGCTTTCCGGGGGAGTCGGTATTGTTTTTACACACCGGATTGCGGCTTTGATCTTATTTATTCTTACCGCGGTGCTTGGACATTTAGCTTTTTGGAAACATAAGGATTACCCCGAGCTAAGAGCTCTTGGCGTAGCGGCTGTTCTGCTGTGCTTGATGCAGGTATTTAGTGGAGCTGCAGTTGTTTACACATTAGATAATGAAAGATTGTACATATTTGCCGCTTTGGCTCATATTTTGTTGATTGCTTGTTTGTTTGGTGTTTTATGTTATATGAGCGTAAGAGTCTGGCAGCTGAGTAGCGCGAGAAATGTCGTTGTTGAAAAAAATCCAACGAACCCAATGACACCGTTGTAACCCCTTGGTAGAAAGTTCCCTTCGCGGATAGAGTCGCTTTACCTGCGGAATAATAAAGTGGAAATCGGTATATCGTGGTGCTGGACAAAACTTTAGGAGGACTGGATATGCTGCGGGTTATACTTGGAGAGCCGCCTCGAAAGAACAGCGGTGTATTGGCTGATGCGATGGAGAATATGGCCACTTTTGCAGCTTTACTGCGCAAGGAAATGAACGCCCATGAGGATAATGACCACGAATACCGCAAGCTGGAGATTTGGACACGTGGGTTGATCTCCTCATTGGATGAATTGGAGCAAAGCTGGTTCGCTGCAGCTTTTTACCGAAAATCGGTAATCGCCGGTTATATGGATGATATGTCACCAGTGGAACAAGGCGATTATGCGCGGTATGTTTATTTTTATAAAGATGGATTTATTCGTGTGTTCTCTCTTCTGGACAAGCTTGGAACGGTGCTGAATCATTTCTATGACCTCAAAACTTCCAAATTAAAAACGCACTTTTCTTATTTTACAGTGCTGCGTCAACTTCAACTATTGAATGTGCATCCAGCATTAGCGGATCAATTGGAACAGATCAAGAACTCTTATCGTGATCCACTGGAGAATCTACGCAAGCGCAGAAATGCTGAAATTCATTATATGAATTCTGAAATGCAGGATGATTTATGGCAGCGACATCAAGGCTTGCATGACAAAATTCAGCTTGAGGATTTAGATAGCCATCTAGAGGATTTAAAGCAATCCCTCGAAATGAACTGTAAGACGTTAATCGCAGCATATAGCTACAGCAATGAGCAGTTGCGTAAGGAAATAAGCAAGCCAAATCGGGTAAAATCATAAGCGTTCAATATATTTCCTTTTGACAAAAAACAAGAAACTTACTATACTTATGCTTGCATTAAAGTCTATACAAATTCAAACATAAATTTCATACTCTATATCTTATCGAGAGTGGCGGAGGGATAGGCCCGATGAAGCCCGGCAACCGATTTGTATACAGCGCGATAAGCGTTATGTACAAATGTCATGGTGCTAATTCCTACAATGACGCAAGGCTTGTGGTCGTTGGCAGATGAGAAGGCATTGTCTAAATAAACACACAGAGCCTCTTGCGATCTGCATCGATCGTCGGAGGTTTTTTTTGTATGGAATAAGTGAAATATAAAGGGGGCGATGATCGTTGATTAATCTAAAAGGAATAACAAAGGTATATGGAAAAGGCAGCCATGCGGCCACAGCACTTTCCGGATTGAATCTGTCTATCGAGAAAGGTGAAATATTCGGAGTCATTGGGCATTCAGGGGCGGGAAAAAGCACATTGATCCGTTGCATTAATTTGTTGGAGCGCCCGACAGAAGGGGAAGTTTGGGTCGATGGTATTGAACTAACTAAGCTTACCCAAGGTCAGCTGCAGGAACAGCGGCGCAAAATTGGGATGATTTTTCAACATTTCAATCTGCTATCATCTGCGACAGTGTACGATAATATTGCTTTTCCTCTGCGACTCACAGGCACTTCGAGAGCAGCTATTGATACAAAAGTAAAAGACTTGCTTGCCCTAGTAGGGCTTGAAGAACACCGGGATAAATATCCATCTCAGTTATCAGGAGGGCAAAAGCAACGGGTCGGCATCGCACGGGCACTTGCCAGCGATCCTGATGTGCTGCTATGTGACGAGGCAACCTCTGCGCTTGATCCACAAACGACAGACTCTATCCTTAAGCTATTGCTCGATATTAATAAACGGTTCCATCTGACTATTGTGCTGATCACTCACGAAATGCACGTGATTCAGAGTATCTGCGATCGTGTTGCGGTTATTCATGGTGGTGGTATCGTTGAGCAAGGTAAAGTTACGGAGGTATTCTTAAAGCCGCAGCATGAAGTTACTCGCGATTTCATCCGTAGTGAGTCACAGAATGAGGGACCCCTTCGTACGGCGCTTGACGCTGCTGCTGGGGACAACTCTCAGGCCGTCAAAATTACTTTTTTCGGAGAAAAGACCTACGGCTCCGCACTTTCCAATGTAGTACGAGAAACAGGTGTTAGCTTTGCCATTTTGCACGGCACCATTTCAACGATTAAAGACGTACCTTATGGACAAATGATTGTAAGGTTCGAGGGTCCAGCTGAAGCGATTGCTGTGACAATAGCCGAACTAACCGCTCAAGGTCTTGAAGTGGAGGTGATTTCGTAATGAATTTCGCAGACTTAAACTGGCAAGAAATGATGGATGCTACGGTTGCTACCTTGCAAATGTTAATATTTTCCGGAATGTTCACAATTATTCTTGGTTTACCACTCGGAATTCTATTGTATTTATGGGGAAGATCGAATAGTATAGTAATCAGAGTAATTTACTCGGTCTTATCATTCGTTGTAAACATCTTACGATCCGTACCGTTTATCATTTTGATGGTAGCATTAATTCCATTTAGCAAAGCCGTTGTTGGAACTTCTATCGGAGTACTCGGTACGATCCCACCGCTGGTAATTGGTGCAGCTCCATTCTTTGCTCGCTTGGTGGAAACGGCGTTAAGAGAAGTAGATCGCGGAGTAATCGAAGCGGCGCAAGGGATGGGAGCATCTACGAATCAGATCGTTTTGCGCGTTCTTTTGCCAGAGGCTCGTCCAGGTCTGCTCGCTGGAGTTACGATCACACTGGTCACACTGGTTTCCTATACGGCAATGTCTGGGATGGTAGGCGGCGGTGGTCTAGGGGATCTAGCAATCCGTTACGGATATTACCGTTATGAGAAGGAAGTTATGATTATCTCAGTAGTCTTGATGGTCATACTGGTGCAATTGCTACAAATGGCCGGTGATCGGCTAGTACGACATTTCACACGGAAATAAGGTACGTCCATATATAGCCTTATTCATACAAATACCAAGGATAAGAGGGGGATTTAAAATGAAAAAATTACTACTTACTTTTTTTAGTCTGACACTGGTTGTGGTGCTGGCTGCTTGCGGCAATAACAATAATGCTTCTAACTCGGCTGCCACTAGTGCGCCAGACAACGGTGCTGCAAATGGATCAACTACAGAACCAGTGAAATTGGTGGTCGGTGCTTCACCTGTTCCACACGCAGAGATTCTAAAAGCTATTGCTCCATTGCTTGAAGCTCAAGGAATTACTTTGGAAATCAAAGAATTTACTGACTATGTTCAACCAAACGTTCAGCTTTCAGAGAAGAACCTGGATGCTAACTTCTTCCAACATCAGCCTTACCTAGATGACCAGAATCAAAAGAACGGTTCGGATCTAGTATCCGTAACAGCTGTTCATGTTGAACCTTTTGGTGCTTATTCCAAAAAAATCAAATCCATCGACGAATTGGCTGATGGTGCGAAAGTTGCCATCCCGAATGATGCTACAAACGGTGGTCGTGCACTAATCCTGCTTGCCAAAAATGGACTGATTTCTTTGAAAGATGATACCAACATCACATCTACCCAAGCAGATATCACTGAAAATAAGAAAAACCTTAAAATCATCGAGCTAGATGCTGCAATGTTAGGTCGTCAATTAGATGAAGTGGATCTTGCATTGATTAACACTAACTATGCTTTGGAAGCTGATCTGGTTCCTACTAAAGATGCTTTGTTCATCGAGGGTACGGATTCCCCTTATGCTAACATCCTCGTAGCTCGTCCTGATAATAAAGATTCCGATGCAATCAAAAAGCTTGCCGCTGCACTGAATTCTCCAGAAGCGAAAGCGTTCATTGAAGAGCAGTACAAAGGCTCGATCATTCCAGCATTTTAAGACAGAGAGCTAGCTTACTCTCTAATTACAGCATAAAACCCGCTGCCTAATGGCATGCGGGTTTTATGCTGTATGTTGTAGGAGAAGGGTAAATCCACTATAATAAGAAAATCCCGATCTCCTGAAGAGGAAGATCGGGAATGATATTGAATGGGATTAGAATACTTGCATAACTTCTTGTACGCCTTCTACTTCTTCAAGAAGAGCGCGTTCAATCCCGGCTTTCAAGGTGATCGTGGAGCTTGGGCAGCTGCCGCAGGCACCCATAAGTTTCAACTTAACGATGCCGTCTTCTACATCAACTAGTTCAACGTCGCCGCCATCGCGTTGTAGGAACGGACGAAGCTTATCCAGCACTTCCAATACTTCATCATACATTTCGGTGCTTTGTGCATTCTCACTCATTTCTCAATCACTCCTTTCGTAAGTTCATTATAGTACAAAAAGTTAAAAAATAAAATGGTTAGGCGGAACAGGGAGATCATCATGAGACCAATTATTGAATTTTGTGCCAGTAACATGGGTCACGGAACAGACAAACTAATGCATAAGCTGGAAGAAAATCCCGATTACGATGTAATCGAATACGGATGCCTGAACAATTGTGGGGAATGTTATTTAACACCTTTCGCCATGGTCGAAGGAGACATCGTTGCAGCAGATACTGTTGACGAGCTAGAAGAAAAGATTTCTGCCAAAATCAAAGAGCTAGAGGCTTGGTTCAATATAGACCTTGACTAAGTAGTCGCGCAACATATAATTTATTTTTAAAAATAAAGGGCTGCTCTTTTCCGTTATAAATACGGAATAGAGCAGCCCTTAGGTTTATCCTAAAGTGCGTTTCGACATCCAGAGCACACCGCTCTTGAGAATACGTGGAACCCGTCCTTTAACGGAGCGTTGGCCCATCAGACCAAATCCAGCTTTCTTGCCTAGTGAGCCTAAGGTACCCTTCAGACGAATAGCATGAAGCTTAGGGGTCTCGCCGCGCCATAAGGCTTGAATTACCTGAGCAACCTGCTCACCCTGCGCTCCTGCAGCTTGTGCGCTTGGAGCGAATGGCAGGCTGGCACAGTCGCCAATCACATACACTTCCGGATAATCAGGTATACGATAATACTCGTCCAGAATGATCCGTCCTCCACGATCCTTCGGTACTGTTAATTCCTGAACAACCTTCACGGGTTGAATCCCTGCTGTCCATACCGTAACATCTGAAAGAATTTCTTCTGTACCGTTAAAAAGCGCATCTTTCTCAACGTGGGATACAGAGACACGTCCCAGCGTCTGTACTTGATGGTGATGAAACCATTCTTCCACGTACTGTGACAGCTTTGCCGGAAAAGCAGACAAGACACGTTCACCGCGATCCAGAATAGCAATATTAAGATCTGGTCGGCTCTCCCGAAGCTCTGCCGCCAATTCCACTCCACTTAGTCCACCGCCAACAATGTTTATCGTTCCATAAGGCTTCACATCGTTTAAGCGTTGATAAGTCTCCCGAGTCCCTGCAAAGGTCTGGATACTGCAAGTGTATTGATCAGCCCCAGGGATGTTATGGTAATTGTCAGTACAGCCTAGCGCAATGGCTAGAATGTCATAAGACACCGTTTCGTCAGGCTCCATTGTAACGATTTTGCTATCCAAATCAATGGAACTCACCTCCCCGTAACGGATGGTAAGACGGGGATGAACCGGAAATTGAATCCGCAAGTGATAGTCCGTTACTGTACCTGCGGCAAGTGCATAATATTCCGTTTTGATTCCTTGATAAGGCATTCGGTCAATTAAGATAATTTCAATATCCTGAGGAAGATGATTATTGAGCAATTCTTGAATGAGGGCCAAGCCGCCATAGCCGCCGCCCAGAACGAGTAGTGTTCTCATGCTGACCGAACTTCCTTTCAATATAGGATAACGGATCTAAGGTAGTCTTTTATTCGTATACCTTTATCGGATTGTAGAACGTATCGCGTTCTACTGGAATTCGTCCAGCCCCTTTTACTAACCAAATCAATTCATCGCGTGTGAGGCCTTCAGGTGTTAAGGCGCCAGCCGCATGGCTAATACGTTCTTTAAGAATGGTGCCATGTACGTCAGAAGCACCGAAGTTCAGCGCAACCTGAGTTAGCTGAGGGCCGATATTAATGAAGTATGCTTTGATGTGATCGAAATTATCGAGCATCAATCTGCTGATCGCAATCGTCTTCAGATCCTCATAAGCGGAGTTGCGGCGCATAATCCCTGCATTCTTATTCTTAGGCTGCATAGATAATGGAATGAATACCATAAAACCATTGGTTTCGTCCTGCAGATCGCGGATCTGCATCATGTGCCGAATACGGTCTTCATGAGACTCAATGGAGCCGTAGAGCATCGTTGTATGGGTCTTCATGCCAAGCTGATGTGCTGTACGGTGAACTTCCAGATACTCTTCCACATTAGCTTTATCAACGCGCATTTTTTTACGGTATTGATCGGATAATATTTCTGCGCCACCACCGGTAAGTGTTTTAAGACCTGCCGCACGCAGTTGTTCCAGAACCTCACGAATACTCAATCCGCTAATTCGGGTGAAAAAATCGATCTCAGCTGCTGTGTATGCTTTTAAGGTTACCTCAGGGAAACGTTCATTCAAGGCTTTTAAAGAATCCACATAATACTGGAAAGGAACCTTGTCATTATGCCCACCCACGATATGGAATTCGCGTACACCTGGATGAATATGCTGTTCGACATATTGCACCATTTCCTGACCGGATAGGGTATAAGCACCCTCTTCTCCATCATCTTTGCGGAAATTGCAGAATGCACAATGTGATTCGCAAACATTGGTGAAATATAGACTCATATTTTCGATAAAATATACCCTGTTGTTGTTTTTTGCAAGATTAACTTCATTTGCTAATTGACCAATGGTAAGTAGGTCGTTACTTTGATATAAATAAACGCCATCTTCTAAATTCAATCTTTCGCCGCCGCGAACTTTTTCAATAATGTTCATCATTCGGGCGTCTGTTTGGGGGGTGAAAAGAGTAGACATGTTATGAATTCCTCCTGAAAGTTTTACGGGGTCCATTGCCCGCAGATAATTCCCAGACTTACCCAGACGGTAGCTGTTCATTCATGAAAATAAAGCGGAGGGTTAGCCTCCGTGACAAATTTCCGAATTTTTACTTATGTTTGCCTTCCTTATTATAAACCTCTCTTATAAGGGGATCAACAGCTGGATATGGATGGTTTATTTTGGGGTGATAGGTCAAGCATAAGGCAGTTGTGACTTGAGGGTAATGGAATAGTGGGTTATACTGAGTTTATTAAGTATATATTTTTAAGAAAGCAACTTTTGACCGGAAGGTCTCTTAAACATAAGTTTTTCTTATGAAGTGAATCTAATTTATAGGAGGATATGATCATGATTAATATTAGCGAAAAGGCAGCAGAACAACTGAAGGCGATGCTTGCTGAACAAGAAGTGCCGAACATGTTCCTCCGTATTGGAGTAACGCCCGGCGGTTGCAGTGGATTCTCATACGCTATGGGCTTTGATGATAATGAAACCGAGCAGGACGTATATATGGACATCCAAGAAATGAAGGTTGTCGTGGAGAAAGAGAATCTTCGTTACCTTGATGGTCTCGAAATCGACTTTGAAGAATCCGGCATGACGGGTGGCTTCACCATCAATAACCCGAACGCTACTGCAACCTGCGGCTGCGGCTCAAGCTTCCGGACAGCTACGGATGCAGGGAAACCGAACGAAGAGCCTTGCTAATTGCAACGACACGCCTCCAGGTCCTATGTTGAGTTCTAGAACATCGGGCTTGGAGGCTTTTTTTATATTCTCAATGACAAAAGTCATCACAAGGAGCTCTAAGCATGCTGATAAGGAAATTAAACGCAGAAGAACAACCCCCTTTGCATCTGTTGTTATTAGCCGATCCTTCACAAAGTCTTGTTGAAGCGTATTTAGAAAGAGGTCAATGTTTTGTAGCTGAAATAGAAAATTGCATTATTGGTGTCTATGTTTTGCTACAAACGAGGCCTGAGACAGTAGAACTAGTGAATATAGCCGTTGATGAGAAGCAGCAAAGTAAAGGAATAGGAAAACGGTTGGTCTATCATGCGATTGAGAATGCGAGATTACTTGGTGCGAAGACGATTGAAGTGGGTACCGGGAATTCAAGTGTAGGGCAGCTGGCTCTCTATCAGAAATGTGGATTTAGAATTACCGGAATCGATAAAGACTTTTTTATCAGACATTATAGTGAAGAGATTGTTGAGAATGGGATTAAAGTAGTAGATATGATCCGTCTTTCATTAGATATATGAGTACAATACAAACAAAAGCCCTCCGACGGAATTCCGTGAGAGGGCTTCTGTTTGTTTCAGGGTACACTTAGGCTGGAATAATGAACTTGTAATTAATCATAAACACGATGAGCGCTGCGGCTCCAAGGGAAAAGGCAATACAGCCAGCACCCAATGCTCTGCGTCTGTCTTTAATGAATTTAAAGCCAATAGCGCAGATCAGTATAGTCGTTCCAGCCAATACGATGGACATCCCAAGCATGGCCACCCAATATAATACCTCGAAAAACTGAGCCATTCCGAGCCCTCCCCGCGCTGTTTTTTTTAAGAACCTCTGAGACATAATTATATAGTTAGAATTGAAAATGTAACCGCTATTAATAATACAACGATTTTGAAGATTATTCTAGTTATAGTGAACTCATCCATTACGATTAAAATGTCGAATGTTCAGAGATAAGATTCTTCAAAATCTGCAATCTAACTATGCATGATTGAGATTGTTGTCGATACAAGCTCTAAGCCCTTTTTGCTAATAGCCTCTTCCTACACGGACAATCATACAAGAGGGCGGGACCTCTTCTGAGTAATGTATAGGGTAGGCTGGAATGTGAAAGGAGGGAAAGGACAATGTCGGGAAGACAGTTGGCTAGCAAATGGTTAAAGACAGAAGCATTGCTCAGTGACGCGAGGGTTTCTCATTATATACCAATGACGAGGGTGTATTCGGCTGACTCACTGTTAGCCATGCTCCGGAAATATGGAAATGTTGTTATTAAACCTATAGTTGGTGGCGGAGGTTACGGTGTAATCAAAGTATTTCGGGATAGCCGAGGTTATGGATTTACTTATATGGACAGAACTCGAATTTACAAGGATTTCAGATCCATGAGACGGGCGCTCCATTTCGTCAAGGTCAGACGCAGATATTTGATTCAACAGGGGATTTCTCTCGCCAGGATTGGCGGGCGTCCTATTGATTATCGGGTAAAGGTAGTGAAAAATGGTGCTGTATGGGAGTTTCGCTCCATGGTAGGAAGATTAGCTCGACCGGGCCTGTTCGTAACCAATTTATGTAAAGGTGGTACGATGCTTTCTTGTCGTGAAGGACTTCGCAGATCGTTGCCCCGGATGAAAGCATCGGCGAAGAAAGCGGAGATGCGTAGACTAACACTTGTATGTATTGAACTAATGGAGCGGCACTTCCCGGGAATAGGTGAACTGGGCTTTGATTATGCTGTGGATTATTCAGGTAAAATATGGATTTTGGAGGTTAATACAAGACCTCAGTAAATTAACAAATATTTTTAAATTGACGATAATAGAGTAGTGAGATAAAATTGCGTTTAGTTGCGTTCTTTTGGGGTAAATTATATTGTAATTTATTTACAATAAAAATATATTTTTAGCTGTATACAAGTGGTTCAATCCTGTGTATAACTATTATCCCCATATTCCACTGTGCAGTTATCACCTTTGTAACGCTTACGCACATATTATACACAGGATTTCCACATGTACTTGTGGATAACACGAACGCTTGTTCGAAAAATGATAGTTTGATATGATAGATTCAGATCCAAATACAGGAAAGGTAGATGAACGTTATGGTTGAATTGTCCGATGAGATGCTTCTAGACTCTTACCATAGAGCGATAGAATTGCAACTAGAGCATGATTTCATCGCTCTTCTACTCGTTGAGATTCGCAAACGAAACTTACACTCTCCAGTTCATGCGGTTCTTCATTAAAAGAGCGCAAAGTATACCTTTGTAGCTGGCTACATATAAATAAACCGCGAGTCACAAACATAAAAGGGTATCCTGATAGGCTGCTATTGATAGGCCTATCAGAATACCCTTTTTTATTGTAGTAGATAGAATTAGAGTTTCATATTACTGCTGTGACCTGGTGAAAGCTTAGCTTCCGGATCGATATAGACTTTTGCGTTATTCACAGCCGTTGGAGCTTCACCGAATCCTACAGCAATTAGCTTTAGCTTACCCGGATATGTGGTGATATCACCGGCCGCAAAGATACCTGGAATACTTGTTTCCATACGTGAGTCAACGACAATGGAGTTTCCTTCAATATCGATACCCCATTCTGCAATAGGTCCTAGCGAGGAAACAAATCCGAAATTGACGATTACACTGTCGACTTCGATCTCTTGTGTTTCCTTGGTTTTGATATGGGATAAGGTAACCTTAGTTATGAACTCGTCACCATGCAGTTCTGTAATTTCAGTAGGTGTAATTACGTTAACTTTGGAAGCCATCAGATTCTCTACGCTGTGTTCATGCGCACGGAATTTATCCCGGCGGTGAATCAGGGTTACCTGCTCCGCGATCGGCTCCAGCATTAGCGCCCAGTCTACTGCGGAATCTCCGCCACCGCTAATCAGAACTTTTTTATCTTTAAAGGCATTTAAATCATTTACAAAATAATGGAGGTTGGCTTTTTCAAACCGTCCTGCGTCTGGCAGTTCTAAACGGCGAGGTTCAAAAGCGCCTACACCAGCTGTGATGATAATAGCCTTACTGTGGTATTCTGCTACATCAGTTGTAACTACAAAATGGCGTTCGTCCCGTTTCTGAACAGAAATTACTTTCTCCTCCAGCCGGATATTCGATTGGAACATATCCATTTGCCGTGTCAGGTTGTCAACCAATTCTTGTGCAGTTACTTTTGGGAAACCTGCTACATCATAAATGTATTTTTCAGGATAAAGTGCAGCAAGTTGTCCTCCCAATTGGGGCATACTTTCAATAAGTGTTACTGATGCCTGACGCATCCCACCGTAAAATGCGGCAAACATGCCAGCTGGACCGCCACCTATGATTAAAAGGTCGCTCATAGGAACGCCGGATTGCTCTTGTGTCACGGGATATTACACCTCCGAGTTGATATATTCATTTTGCCATACTTGTATTCTTTCTTATTATAAACATTGTGACACATACCTGCAAAGAAAGACTTTAGAACACAATAAGAATGTGACGTTTTTTAGTATTTTAATGTTTGATTAATACTACACTAAGGTTTACAATGGATATGGTCAATTTAGAAATCCTTTAAGTTTGATTGGAATTTCTTCTAAATATAAGTGTATAAATTCACAAAAAGGACCGTACATTGTTTCAATAAAAAATACAAAGACAGATTTACCTCTTGGAAGGAGCCGGAACATGAGTAGTATTCCCAAAATCGTAATCTTAGGCGCGGGCTATGGGGGTATTTTGACCGCACAGCGCTTACAGAAGGCTTTGAACTATAATGAAGCGGATGTCACGCTCGTAAACCGTCACGAGTACCACTATTTTACTACCCATCTACATATGCCTGCTGCGGGTACAGATAGTATTGAACACACTCGGGTGTCTATTTCTAAACTAATCGATGAATTCAAGATCGATCTCGTTAAGTCATCTGTTCAGGAAATTCGTACCCAGCAGAAAAAGATTATTTTGGAGGATGGTACTCTTTCGTATGACTATCTCGTCATTGCTTTGGGCGGAGAGCCTGAAACCTTCGGTATCCCAGGACTTGATAAATACGCACTGACGATCCGGAGCATCAACTCCGTCCGTTTGATTCGTGAACATATTGAGTATCAATTTGCCAAATACAAGAACGAGAACAACGCTCAGGAGCATATCAATTTCGTAGTCGGTGGTGCCGGCTTTAGCGGAATTGAATTTGTGGCCGAATTAGCGGACCGCATCCCTGGGTTGTGTAAAGAATTTGACGTTGATCCAAGCATGGTAAATATATATAACATAGAAGCTGCTCCAACAGCTCTGCCTGGATTTGCACCAGAACTTGTTGAGTATGCAATGAACCTGCTCACTAAGAAGGGTGTTACATTCAAGATGGGCGTTGCGATCAAGGAATGTCTACCAAACGGTGTAATTCTGGCATCAGGTGAAGAGATTAAAGCTTCTACAATTGTCTGGACAGGCGGAATTCGCGGAAATCGTCTGATTGAAGCTGCAGGATTTGAAGCTATGCGTGGTCGTGTGAAAGTAGATGAATATTTACGTGCACCAGGCCAAGACAATATCTTCATTATTGGAGACGGCTCCTTGATGATTAACCCAGAAGGACGTCCTTACCCGCCAACAGCACAAATTGCTATGCAACAGGGAGAATGCTGTGCACATAATTTGGTGGCTGCGATCCGTAATCAACAACCAAAGAAATTCGCATTCAGCAATAAAGGAACAGTAGCTTCTCTAGGTAAAGGACAAGGGATTGCTGTAGTTGGCAGCAAAACTTACAAGGGCTGGACTGCAGCTCAATTGAAAAAAGTTGTGGATATGCGCTATTTGTTCATTATCGGTGGAATTCCGCTGGTTCTGAAAAAAGGAAGATTCTTATAAGATGCGTCACTGCAGCGTGCAGGTGCGTGGATTGCTGACAAGAGAAGAATTGGACCGATACAACGGACTGATTGAGGTTGGATCTTATCTGGAGGATCAGAATCAGTACGATCTAGCTTATGTTGTCCAAAAGGAAATTGATCTGCTCATTCTCCCTGGCATTGAACGCTTAAAGGAAAAAGGGCGAGCGCGTGACCGGGCTACGGCTGAATTTTTGGAAAGTCTGCGTGATGATGAAGATGACAGCGAAGAGGATGAGGAAGCAGGAACCTCGTTATAGCATTCAAAAAGGGTGAGTCTCCATAACGATCTGGAAACTCACCCTTTTTGTTAAAATATAAGAAAGTATAAGTTTCACGTTATACATTATTCTTATATTTCTCGCATAAACGCTTACCGTCCTTTTGGGACGCTGCAGGCGTTTTTGCTTGTTACAATTTAAGCATTTCCTCAAAAGAATCCTCAGTCAGCAGGTTGCCGACATAGAAAGGTCCGAATTCACCGTAGCGAGCACTGACTTCGTCAAAGCGCATTTCGTAGACCAGCTTTTTGAATTGCAGAGGATCTTCAGCGAACAGGGTTACACCCCATTCCCAATCATCAAAACCTACGGAACCGGTGATAATCTGTTTCACCTTACCAGCATAACCTCGTCCGATTAATCCGTGAGAAGCCATCAGCTCGCGGCGTTTATCCATATCAAGCATATACCAGTTATCGGCAAGCTCGCGTTTCTTGTTCATTGGATAGAAGCAAATATGCTTCGCTTGCGGCAAAACAGGCTTTAGACGTGCGATGACATGTGGATTCTGCATAGGGTCGCTACCATCGCTGCCCCCCGCAAGGTAGTTGCTTAATTCAACAATACTTACGTAGGAATAGGCTTTAGTTGTATATTGAGCAAAAGCTATTTTGTTAAAGGCTGTCTCAAGCTGGTTCAGAGCTTCCAAACTTTCACGCAAGAACATCATTACGAAATCGGCCTTCTGGCCAACGATGGAATATACTGCAGAGCTGCCTTCCTTCGCTTCTTCGACAGTGCTCCACTCCTGCATAAAAGCATGTAATTCTTCCATAGCAACGGCACGTTCTTCATCATCTGCTGCCGTCCATGCGGTCCAGTTCAGTGAGCGGAAGTCATGCAATGCATACCAGCCTTCCAGTGTCATAGCGGCTTCGTTCATGATCTCACTCCTTAAAAGTTTTACGAAGCTTAAGCTTCGCTGAATAACTTCGCGTAAAACTTGCATCGAAAGCATACACTTAGTTTTACGAAGCCTAAGCTTCGCTGAATAACATCGTGTAAAACTTGCATCGAGAGCATACACTTAGTTTTACGAAGCCTAAGCTTCGCTGAATAACATCGTGTAAAACTTGCTACGAAGCTCCTGCATCATAGACTATGTACGATTCATTAATCTATATGCATTGTATCGCAATCGAGTTGCTTAGAGCAAATGATGACAATCTGTTGTAAGTGAATTAGGCCTAAATTTGAATAAAGTTCATTGCTTCGTGACATTTTTTCTAGTAAACTTACTACTAGCTCGTATAAGATGTGCGCTTCTTTATAGAAAGGGGTAGTGGCGGTAACATGGGGTTTATTCCAGTGTTTATCCTAACCGTTTTATTCTTTGTGATGATGTTTGGTATTGGATTTATTCTTAACATGTTAATGAAGACAACCTGGTTTCCCGCTTATCTATTCGTTCTTATTATTCTACCCGTCGTAGTCTATTCCATTTGGGATAGAAGCGCGATGTCGCTTTGGGAGCATCTCTCCAGTTTCCACTTTGTTGATTACTTAACGGGTGTTGCTGGTCTTGCAGGTGCTATATTGAGTGGATGGACCATTCAAAAACTGCGCTTTGGTGGTTACAAGATGTTTTAAAGATTTAATTGGAAGACCTGCGGCTCTGATGTGAGAGTCGTTTTTTTGAACATATAAGCTTTTAGGTGCTAAGAATCAATTTTGAAATTCAGCGAGAAACGGAACCTTCCTCTTTCAGAGGACAGCGAAGCCGTTTCTTCTTGTTTAATAGAGGCAGATAATCGTAAGAAAAAGCTGATTATATAGCGAAAAGAGTCGGAATTGGTAGTTTATTTACATTTCCGGCGACGTTTTTTATGATAGAATAGAATCCTGTATGAATTCGTGAAAACAAGGGGGTATCCGTAGATGCGCATGAGTAACTTACATCATTTCACCGAACATCATCGGTACTGCGTTTCCCGCGAATTTGGTCTTAGTGTTATAGATGGACGTATGCTTAGCTCTGTGTATCAACCTATGGTAGGAGCTTTTGCAATCAGTTTCTATCGCTTGCTGGTTGAACATGTGCCAGCAGATAGCATTGGCTATTCTGGAGTGGAGCAACAGCGCAGATTATTTATGACGCTAGGCGTTGAACCGAATGAGAAAGGCCGCAAATATTTAATAGATCAGGCTTCCCGGTTAGAAGCGGTAGGTCTGTTGCAGACCTGTCGAATCTATGTGCCGGAAACCGATGATTACTTATATGAATATGAGCTTATGCCGCCGCTATCGCCAGCTGACTTTTTTGCTACTCAGCATTTGACGTTGCTATTACGCGATAAGATCGGCAAGTTTGCTGTGCTGTCCTTACGGGAACAATTCTGGAACCGAGAGCCAGAAGAGTGGAGTCGCAGATCCATAGGCAAAGAGAATATCTCCGTGCCTTTTTATGATATTTTTCAACTAAATACACATGTCATTGATTATGAACTGGAACAGGCACTTGCAGAAGTGGCCTCTGTGCGTCAGCCCGGCATGCGTGAATCGGGAGAACAGGCGATTGGATATAGCGATATTATTTTGCGTTTTCCACGGGAGTCTGTGAACCGGGCTCATGTAGAAAAACTTCGCTTTGACCATACTCAAATGGGTGTTATTAACTATGTAGCTCATAAGTATGAACTCAGTCCACAGGATTTATGTCGTCTGCTGGATGAAGATGGCGTGTTCTCGCCGGAAGGCGAGGTAATACTGGATGCACTGCAATATAAAGCCAGCCAGCATTTCAGGCAAGATATGAAACGGCAGGAAAAGCGTGAAATTGCAGCTGCTAAGGTTGTTTCCATCCGAGCCAGTGCCTCCGAAGAGAATGATGATTCTATTGCGCCACCGGAGCAATCTGTAGAGATGGAGTATTATGTAGAAGTACCACCACAATTTTTGTCCAAATGCGACATTCACCAATATAATATGATGCTGCGGAACGAACCTTATACGCGGCTGCTTCAAACCTTTTTTCCAGGTGCAGTACCCAGTCATTTGATGGATATGTTCGAGAAAATAGATTTGAACTATAAGCTAAGCGGTGAAGTAATCAACGTACTTATTCATTATTTAATGACTATGGTAGCCTCTGGTGGAGAACAACGAATGAACCGCAATTTTGTGGAGGCTATTGCTTCCAATATGCTGGTTAAACAAGTGAACACCTACGAGAAGGCTGTAAAATATATCAGGGATCAGTCCAAAGTGAAGGGCAAGGGTGCCACAACTAACACGGCAGCAGGACCACGATCACGTTCATATGCTAAAAATGCAGGCAGATCGGCCAAGCCGGAAATACCGATTGGGCTGGACGATGGAAGTGCCGGAACGGTATCGGAAGAGGAATTCGCGGCGATGATGAAGAAAGCGGCAGAAATTAAAGCCAGCAAGAAAAAAGGCGTTTCCCAAGCGCCGTAATGAAAGAGAGGTGGAACTATGGAGTCTATGGGCGATGTACTTCGTTCGATCAACAATCCAACTCTACGGCAGCGTCAACGCGATCTTGAACAGGGGTTATTCAATCATCCACTTGTGAAGGCATTGCAGTCCGAACATCCTGAGCTGGATGAATCGCGACTGCGGCTTCATATGAGCCGTCTGTATCAATATGTTGAGGAAAGTCGCAACTGCGCGAACTGTCCGGGACTTGAGAAATGTCCAAATGATTTTCCGGGGCATTATAGTAAACTTACGGTAGAGACTGTGAATGGTTCAACGGATTTATATGAACGCAAAACGCCTTGCCGTCTTAAAGTGGCACAGGATAGTCAGGATAGTATCCGCAAACGTATTCGCAGCTTTTATGTGGACGAGCGTGTGCTTAATGGCGGTTATGATGAAATAGATATTATGGGCAAGGATCCACGCCGGGTCTCGGCGGTTAATAAAATATTTGATTATATTACAAGCGTTAAAGATGAAGGTCTGACCTCACGCGGGATTTATTTACACGGAACCTTTGGAACAGGTAAAACATTTCTGATGTGTTACTTGCTTCATGAGCTTGCTGTTGCCGGCTATACTGGAGTTATCGTATATATGCCAGATTTTATCGAGGATTTAAAATCGATTATGATGGACGGCCAGAAGTTAAAGGAAACCGTGGATACGATGAAAAACTGCGATTTGCTTATCTTTGATGACATTGGTGCAGAGAACTTAAATCCATGGGCACGTGATCACGTGCTTGGCGCGATTCTAAATTATCGGATGAACCGTAAACCAACCTTCTATACCTCGAATTATCCGCTCGATGGTTTGGAGAAACATCTTAGCTTTACAAGCAAGGATGGCGAGGAGATCTATAAAGGCCAACGTTTGATGGATCGTATTGCTCCTTTTGTGGATGTTATTCCACTACACGGGGAGAATCAACGGGGGACAATTAGATAAGCCGGAGTATTCAAAACCTTAAAATTCAGAGAGAGCAGCGATTCTCCGTTTATTGGAGGGTCGCTGTTCTCTGTTTTCTTTCTCTAAATTACTTTTTAAAAAAAAGAAGCCGCCCCAAGTAGCATTCGCTATTTTTGAGACAGCCTCTTTTTATATTACGATGATTCCCTTACTCCGAAATGAACTTAATGATGACCATGCCGAAAAAGACAACGGTCATAAATGCAGTCATTCCGAAAAATCCATTCATTAAATCGCCTAGATCATTGCGGGGTTCTTCGTTGATGTGTTCTCGTGGGTCCCGTACTTGCGCGTTGACATCCATAGCTTCTGCCTCCTTACAGGGACAATGCCTGTATTGTTAAGATGCAAATTAAGTTGATCATTATGAAATAAGTCATTGACATTTAATGCGCTTTCTTAGAGTATACCGAAAGGCTGGGGAGATTGTAAAGAAAAGAGTAACGTAAATAAAATTAGTTTGAGGGCAATATAATTGTATGTGATATATAACATATCCCTTAAAGATATGTTATACTGGAATTGTGTCGGTAAGTGGTAATTTGGTTATCATATTACATGAAACAATTTATTAACTTATATTTTCGGAGCAGCTTCCATAAACTAAGCTTTGCTTTAGAATGGATTAATGTTTCGTAAAACTTTAGAGGAGGAACAATATCATGGCTATCGTGAACGTGTCTGACCAAACCTTCAGTAACGAAGTGGAAGGTCAAGGTACTGTAGTAGTAGACTTCTGGGCTCCTTGGTGTGGTCCTTGTAAGATGATTGCTCCAATCTTGGACGAATTGTCCGCAGAACTGGGAGACAGCGTGAAGATTGCAAAATTGAATGTGGATGAGAATCCGGAAACGGCTTCCCGTTTTGGCGTTATGAGTATCCCAACCCTGATCTTCTTCAAAGACGGTCAACCGGTAGATAAAGTTGTGGGATTGAACTCCAAAGAATCCCTGAAAAATATCGTAGCTAAACATCAATAATTGTTAAATGCTACTGTTCGGGCCTCGGCCCTGCCGCTCAGCGCCTTCGGTTCATTCCGGAGGCGTTTTGTGCGCTAAAAGCCAACTAATCATGGAATTATAAGAGTATAAGTTTCTCTCTATACTTTATCCTTATAATTCTCGCATAAACACTTGCCGTCCTTAAAAGGACGCCGAAGGCGTTTTAGCTTGGTCCAATTTAGCTGGAGGGGATCAATTTGGACAATATCCGCAACAAACTGGCTCTATTACCCGATCTGCCCGGGTGCTATCTGATGAAGAATGAAGAAGGCACCATTATTTATGTGGGCAAGGCGAAGGTTCTAAAGAATCGGGTTCGCTCTTATTTTACAGGCAGTCATAATGGTAAGACTCAGCGACTTGTCGCTAATATTGCTGACTTCGAATATATTGTTACGTCCAGCAACATGGAAGCGCTCATTCTCGAGTGCAATCTGATTAAGAAGCATATGCCACGTTATAACGTTCTTCTGAAGGACGATAAGACATTTCCTTATATCAAAATAACGAATGAAGCTCACCCTCGGCTTGAAGTTACACGCCGGGTGATTAAAGATAAAGCAAAATATTTTGGTCCTTATCCTAATGGTTATGCAGCACAGCAAACGAAAAAGCTTCTCGACCGTATGTATCCGCTCCGTAAATGCGGCGTAATGCCGAAGGAGGTCTGTCTCTACTACCACATGGGCCAATGCTTGGCGCCTTGTGAGAAGGAAGTGCAGAAATCTGAGTATGAGCAGATTACGCAAGATATCGCTGCTTTTCTAAGCGGAGGGCATGATGCGGTTAAGAAGGATTTACAGCAGAAAATGCAGGAAGCTGCTGAGGAATTATATTTTGAGCGGGCGAAGGAACTGCGGGATCAAATTATCCATATTGATGCATTAATGGAGAAACAGAAGATCAACACTACGGATACTAAGGATCGCGATGTTTTTGGGTATGCCGTAGATAAGGGATGGATGTGTGTACAAATTCTGTACATGAGGCAAGGGAAGATGATCCAGCGTCATTCCTCCGTCTTTCCGTTCTATGGGGAAGCCTACAGTGACTTTATGTCTTATGTGACGCAGTATTACAGTGATAATCCTGCCCTGCCGCAGGAGATTCTTCTACCGGATGTGCTTGACGAGGAAGCCGTGGTTGATAAAGAAGCTAAACCGGCGATTGTCATTGCTGCTCCAGCCGAGGAAGAGCTACAAAAGGGGGAAGATACTCCCGAGTCGCCTGAAGAAGCTGAGGCACGTGAAATCGCCGCTGCGGAAGCATCAGCAGCAGGTGTTGTTGATGCCGCAGGTGGCGCCTCTATTCTACAGGAGTGGCTCGGTATCAAAGTACTGGTGCCACAACGTGGACTCAAGAAGCAGATGGTCGGTATGGCCTGCCAAAATGCTACAGTCGCAATCGACGAGAAGTTCCGGCTTATTGAACGAGATGAAGTACGTACCTCTGGTGCCGCAATGAGCTTAGGCGAGAGCTTGGGGCTCGAACGCTTAAGCCGGATCGAGGCGTTCGATAACTCGAATATTCAGGGGACCAATCCGGTCTCTGCGATGGTTGTCTTCATTGATGGCAAGCCCGCGCGAAAAGAGTATCGTAAATATAAAGTTCGTACAGTAGTGGGTGCGGATGATTATGGAACGATGCGCGAGGTCATCCGGCGGCGGTATGAACGGGTGTTGAAAGAGAACCTTCCGATGCCAGATCTTATCGTAGTCGATGGTGGTAAAGGGCAGATTTCTTCCGCTATTGATATTCTGGAGAACGAGCTGGGGTTATTCATTCCGGTCTGCGGTCTCGTTAAGGATGACAAGCATAAGACGGCTCAGCTTCTGGTTGGAGATCCGCCAGAACCCGTCTCTTTAGCTCGGGATAGTCAGGAATTTTACCTGCTACAACGGATTCAGGATGAGGTGCATAGATTCGCTATCACCTTCCACCGTGAGCAGCGCGGGAAGTCCATGGTTACCTCTAAGCTGGACTCCATACCAGGTATAGGCGAGAAGCGGCGCAAGGCGCTGCTTAAGCATTTCGGATCGCTAAAGAAAATTAAAGAAGCCTCCATAGAGGATTTTAAATCACTTTCTATTGGCGAAAAGCTGGCTAGTCAAATTCTTGAGGCGCTCAAGGATGAAGAGCCGGCGACATAGGGCCTGATTGCGTAAATATAAAAAAGGTGTCATAGCAGGTTTCTGCTGTGACACCTTTTTTTATTATCGGTTATCCACCCGTTACTTCTTTAAATGATAGATGTCGGTTCAACCGGCTTCGGATCAGGTTTTTGTGGTGGATTAAACCGGTAGACAATGTAGGCGACTATGAACGGCATGATAATCGCGAAGATACCTGCTCCGACATTCACGCTTTCCTTCATAAAGATCAGCGTAGCGCCCATCAGAATGCTGTCAAACACGACATGACTGAACATGACAGCAATAAAGCCGTAACGAAGGAAAATATAGCTGAAGAGCAGCCCGATCACGGTAAGCTCAATAGGACGGGAGCTGATAGGGTAGATCGGATAAAGTGTATGACCAAACGCCCATACCAGCGTAGTGATCAGGCAAGCGATGAACGTGCTCCGGAACACCTTTTTCAATATAGGGATTCCGAAAAAACGATAAATAGCTTCCTCGGATAACCCGGCGAGCCATGCAACGATAGGCAGCAGCCAAGCATATCTCATGTTGTAAGGAGATTGAGTAGCGTCAGTAGTGGACCAGTTCTGCAAAGTCAATGATAATACGATGAACATAAGGGTCTGTACCCCTAGCAGCACGAATGCCCAGATGTATCCAGCCCGAATACTATCCAGCACGTATTTACCATAGCCAGGCTCTTTAGCACGAGGCCATGGGTTCATCCCCTCTTCTTTTTTCCAAAGGCCGTCCCCTCCAACTAAAGAGAAATAGAGCAGGGAGGACATTAGCAGGCTATATAAGGCATAAATGATGAACATAATGACGGAAGTGATCTGAACCTCGAGTCCTTCGCCCGAAGATTCAGGAAGCATATTATAGGTGCTGATCATCATGATTACAAAATAAGCCGAGCTTAGGAAAATTCCGCGCTTAAAGGAGGTATGTTCTCTTCTAAGTATGCTGTAGATGAGTGCCAAAATTCCTAAAGCTAAGGTAGGCAGACCGTAACCGAATAGAGTAAGCTTTTCCGCGAGAGAGGTCTGGTCCTTCACGTAGGAGGTATGCCAGGCAGGAGCAGTAAATCCGGCTTTAAAGCTGGATACCTGTTCGTCAGCGAAATCGAAATAATAGTGAAGCAAGGATTCGCCGATCTGAACGGAACGGTCAGTATACACGAGCCCATAGTATCCTGCATTCGATTCAATTTGCAGCTTGGCGGGATTTACATCCCATTCCTGAAGCCAGGGGCGGGCAAGATTTTCTTTTTGTGCCAAAGACAAGTCAGCACCCTTGTCCTCTTCTTTTGCACCAGTGGTTACATTGCTTGCCGATTCTGCAGATGATCCTTCTGCTCCTTGTGTGAAGGCGACAACTGCGCCAGTATACATATTGAGGTCAACGGAGATCAGTGGCTCTTGTTCCGCTGAAGGACTAAGTGTTACACGAAAGATGTCAAAAGGATATCGTTGATCCAATTTCTTTTTTGTATAGTCCTCCAAAAGCTTCTCGCGGGACATATAACCATAAAAGGAAGAATCCGTTTCATAAAGTACATTCCACTGATCGTTTGGTGCTTTGGTATAGTTTAACTTTTGTTCCGCAAATGATATCGCTTTGTCGCGGGCTTCCGCCTTACTGATGACGGTAGTATCTTCCCCGGCAGGGCTATTTAGCACCGAGGGGGCAATCTGAAACATAATAAATAGAATAAGACCGATAATGCCCGAGATGATGAGCCACTTGGAGAGGGCACGTTGCTGTAAGGGCTGGCCAACGGGATTCATGTAACGCCTCCTTGTAAACTGACAATGTTATGTTCCATTATAGTATTAGTGCCATGATAGTTACAAAAATCATCGTATATTTTTTTTATGGGTAATAGAGATATTATAGAATAGGAAACTGAATATATACCATGAATTTAAAGTGATCATTTCTTCATTTTTCATGAAAAACGATGCAATTGCAGGGAAAACACGGAAAAGTGATGAGAAAAGGCACTCCTTCTGGTACATCCTCTCCAAACCGCATTTTTCATATGAATCACCATTAATTGTGTCTTTGTGATTTATCGAAATAACAGATATAATTTGTATGCAATTGTATATAGCCGAATTTCAGGTGAAAACGGGGGAACCATAAGAAGTAATGAAAAGATGAGTATACGCCGTAAAAGGTGACTTTATTCATCAGGGGTGAATTTCGTTCTAGGAACGAATAGGGCAGCCTGCACAGTCCGAATCCGTCAGCTAACCTCGTAGGCTAATTTACTGCAGGAACCAAGGGTAGCATTGGTTTTCCAGTGCTTTTTTTGTTGGAATTCTTTAAATTAAGATAAGAGGGTGAGCATAGTGGCTTCACAGTTTCGCAGAGTTTCTGAATCAAAGTTTCTGAAGCTCTCTCCGCCTCAGATTATGGTGCTCGGTTTTGCATCGATTATTCTGATAGGAGCTTTGCTGCTTATGCTTCCCATTTCGAGTACGAGCGGGAATGCTGTGAGTTTTATTGATGCATTGTTTACTTCGACATCGGCAACCTGTGTGACTGGACTTGTGGTGCTGGACACCGGGACGACATTCACCTTTTTTGGAAAAACCGTGATTATGTTGCTTATCCAGGTTGGCGGCTTAGGTTTTATGACAATGGCCACCTTATTTGCCATGATGATGAAACGCAAAATCTCTTTGCGGGACAGGTTAATCCTACAGGAAGCCATGAACCAAGGTTCTATGGAGGGGATTGTTCGGCTGATCCGGAGAGTACTTATTTATTCATTAGTCATTGAGGGCTGTGCAGCGGTGCTGCTGTCCATACGTTGGGCGTTTGATATGCCGCTGGGAAAGGCCATTTATTTTGGGATATTTCATGCAGTGTCGATGTTTAATAATGCTGGATTTGATATTTTTGGGGATTTTCGGAGTTTAACCGACTATGTATATGACCCGCTAGTGAATATCGTGGTGATGTTTCTGATTGTCTCCGGCGGTATTGGTTTTATTGTCATGTCTGATCTGGTGGAGTTTCGTGTAAAACGTAAATTGTCTTTGCATAGCAAAGTTGTACTCTCTACCACGGCTGGGCTTATTGTTATTGGTGCTTTGGTTATTTTTATATTTGAATTTACGAATCAGCGCACACTGGGTAATCTTAATTTCGGCGGCAAAATATTATCGGCATTCTTCCAGTCTGTATCGCCCCGAACCGCTGGTGCCAATACGGTGGATATTGCCGGACTCCGGCAAGCCTCTCAGTTCTTTATGGTTATTCTTATGTTTATTGGTGCATCACCGGGTTCAACGGGTGGCGGGATTAAGACTACTACCTTTACCATTATGATAGGTGCGGTAATCGCGATGCTGCGCGGGCGTGAAGATGTTGTACTGTTCCGTTATCGATTGGCGCAGGAGCGTATCTATAAAGCGTTGACGTTAACATTACTAGCTTTACTATTGATCCTCTCTGTGTCGATGGTACTTTCCACAACAGAGGATAGTAATTTCTTAGCGATCTTATTTGAGACAACCTCGGCCTTTGCCACGGTAGGGCTAACGATGGGGCTGACACCTGAACTATCTATCATCGGTAAGATTCTGATCTGTCTGACTATGTTCGCAGGTCGACTAGGTCCATTAACTTTAGTGTATGCGCTTGGTCCTAAACAGGGTAAACCATTGTATAAGCATCCAGAAGGTAAAATAATTATTGGATAGGAGCTAATCAGAAATGAAAGCACAGCAATTTGTAGTAATCGGCTTAGGGCGCTTTGGGTCAAGTCTCGCGCTTGAGCTGATGGAAATGGGCTACGAGGTGCTCGGGATTGATCACCATGAAGAACGCGTAGAGGAAATGAGCGATCACTTGACACATGCCGTAGTGGCAGATGCTACAGATGAGGGGATTATGCGCTCACTAGGTGTACGGAACTTTGACTGCGGGATTGTAGCGATTGGCGACAATATGGAGCGAAGTATTCTGGCGGCAATTTTGTTAAAAGAGATTGGAGTGAAGCAAGTTGTAGCCAAGGCGATCTCGATTCTTCATGGTCGTGCGTTGTCCAGGCTGGGCGTGGACCGGGTTATTTTTCCGGAGCGGGATATGGGCATTCGTGTAGCACATCAGCTTGTGACACCCAATTTGCTTGATTATATTGAACTGTCAAAAGATTATAAAATCGTGGAGCTAACCGTACCGTCCTGCATGAACGGGAAAAGCTTGTCCGATTTAAATACAAGAGCAAAATATGGCTGCAGTATTGTTGCCCTGAACAGGGAAAGTGGAATTATCGTTGCTCCAACGGCTCATGATCATTTGAGCGAAGGCGATGTAATGGTACTCATTGGTTCTAATGAAAGTATTGATCGATTTGAGAATGAGGTTGTAAACCAAGATTAAATAGTTAGCCCTTCGTCCTTTCATTGGACGGAGGGCTTTTTAAATTTAAGTTGCACGAGAGAGGCAGGGATTACTTCTCTCGTTCTGTCAGAAACATTTCTTCTGTAACCTGCACCAGGCTGCGGGCCGCTGTGCTCAGGGTTCCATCGTCACGGTAGATCAGACAGGTAGTTCGCTGGGTCTGCTCTAGCTCTTTAATATGCAGAGAGACCAGTCCACCACCGTTTAACAGCTGCGGACGCAGATAAGACTTAGGCAGTAATGCGGCTACATTGACCGTCGGCAGCAGCCGCACGATGGCTTCGAAGGAGTCAATTTCCATACGTACGTCGGGATCAATCCCGCAGCGCTGGAAGAGATCGTCCGTTAGACGGCGATACCAGGTGCCTTTGGAGAAAAGGATCATTGGCAGTCGGGACAGATCATCCATGGTCAGCTTGGAAGACTGATTCAGAGGATGATGCTCAGAAACAACCAGCCTAAGCTGATCCTCAAACAGAGAAATACAGCGCAGTCCAGGCTCTTGAATAGAGGAAGCAATCAGACCTATATCTGATTTCCCTTCACTGACAGAGGAGACAATCTCATGCGTTCGGCCTGTGATTAGCTTTAGCTCCGCTGTCGGGTACTTTTCCATATATGCGTTAACCAGTGGAGGCAGAGTGGTCTGCAGTGAAGTGAGAGATGCCCCTAAGGTGACCAGCTTTGGCTCGCCTTCTTTGTATTTAGACAAAGCCTCCAGAAATTTAGAACGCTGCTGACGCTGTTCAAGTGCGTAGGAATAAGTGAGACGCCCAACCTCGGTTAACTCCAGCCGTTTGCCATAACGATTAAACAGCGCGACACCTAGACGTTCTTCCAGCTTGGAGATTTTACGAGATAGGGCAGGTTGGGACAGATTGAGCTGGCGCGAGGCGCGATTCAAGCTAGAATGCTCCACAACCGCTGCAAAAACATCTAAATCGTCAAACATATTTATGTTCCTCTCGTAGTGCAATCTATAAACAGTAGTGACGAAATTCATAGCCTTGAAGACAATACTTCTTGCTCCATAAGGAAATAAAAGATTTGTCGGAAAATGTTGCTTCTCTAAATGAGAATTATTATCATATAAAATCTATTCTTATGCGTTTATTGTATAACGATTAATAATTAGATTGCAATTCCCTTATAAGGGAAAAAGGAGTAACATGAAAAGTGACACAAGATATTCACATTTTGTGAAAAAGAAAACAAAGTCCGGGAAACTAGGGGATAGCGGTAAATATAGGCATTTTGTCATTACATAGTCTACGTTATCCTGTGTCAAATGTAGTTCCGGCGGTGAATACACATTAATGAAAACGCTGTTTTAATCGGAAAGGGGTTACTTTGTATGAAAGGATTTTATTCCAGAAAGATTCATTCCTTGCTAGGCGTTATCCCGCTTGGAGCCTTCTTCATTGAGCACATGATGACGAATTTTGCGGCTGTAGAGGGTGGCGCTTCCGGTTTCACTGACAGTGTGATCTGGCTGAACAGCCTGCCGCTTGTCTTCTTCCTGGAATTGTTCGGTATATGGCTTCCTCTGCTATACCATGGCGTATATGGACTGTATATTGCCTATCAATCCAAGCCGAACTTAAACCGTTTCAACATTGAAAGAAACTGGCGTTATACGCTGCAACGTATTACAGGAATTATCACCTTTATCTTCATAGTCTGGCATTTGTTCCAAACTCGGGTTCAGGTGGCAGTAGGTAGTGTTGAGCACGAAGAATTGGGCGGTCTGATGCATGATATCGTGACTCAACCACTGATGTTGACACTGTATATTATCGGTATCGTTGCAGCATGCTTTCACTTCTCGAACGGCCTATGGTCTTTCCTGATCAGCTGGGGAATCACGGTAGGACCTCGTTCACAGCGGGTATCCTCTTACCTTTGTCTGGGTATTTTTGTTCTTGTAACGTTCATGTTCCTCATTTCGTTAGTCACTTTCCGTGATGCCGAATTTCAAACCGCAGCTTCCATAGCTCAGTCCATAAAGACTTTCATCTAAGTAATTACCTCTCAGGACTAGATTCCAGAATCCTTTCTGATATTTTCGATAAAGGGAGTGAACTATCATGGCAACAGCAAATATCATTATCGTGGGCGGCGGTCTGGCCGGCCTGATGGCTACCATCAAGGCAGCGGAGTCCGGTGCGCATGTTCAATTATTCTCATTAGTGCCTGTAAAAAGATCACACTCCGTTTGTGCACAGGGCGGCATCAACGGCGCTGTAAATACGAAAGGAGAGGGCGACTCTCCTTGGGAGCATTTCGATGATACCGTTTATGGCGGTGACTTCCTGGCGAATCAGCCACCGGTCAAGGCGATGTGTGAAGCGGCACCAGGTATCATCCACCTCATGGACCGGATGGGCGTAATGTTCAACCGTACACCTGAGGGACTACTCGACTTCCGTCGTTTCGGAGGAACGAAGCGTCACCGCACTGCATTTGCTGGCGCAACGACAGGCCAACAGCTGCTGTACGCGCTGGATGAGCAGGTGCGTCGCTGGGAATCTGAAGGTCTCGTAACCAAACGGGAGAACTGGGAGTTCCTTTCAGCTATCATCGACGACGAAGGCGTATGCCGCGGCATCAGTGCTCAGAATCTAAAGACGATGGAGATTGAGACTTTTCCTGCGGATGCTGTTATTTTGGCTAGCGGCGGGCCTGGTATTATTTTTGGTAAAACGACAAACTCCGTAATTAATACGGGGACAGCTGCAAGTGCGGTATATCAACAGGGCGTACACTATGCCAACGGAGAATTTATACAGATTCACCCAACAGCTATTCCAGGAGATGACAAGCTCCGCCTAATGTCGGAATCGGCACGTGGCGAGGGTGGTCGTATCTGGACTTATAAAGACGGAAAACCGTGGTATTTCCTCGAAGAAAAATATCCGTCCTACGGTAACCTGGTGCCGCGTGATATTGCTACACGTGAGATTTTTAATGTG
Source organism: Paenibacillus sp. FSL R5-0345 (assembly GCF_000758585.1). Taxonomy (NCBI): domain Bacteria; kingdom Bacillati; phylum Bacillota; class Bacilli; order Caryophanales; family Paenibacillaceae; genus Paenibacillus; species Paenibacillus sp. FSL R5-0345. The sequence goes on along the minus strand of NZ_CP009281.1, from coordinate 5,653,230 downwards.
TGTGTGGATCAAGGGCTGGGCATTAACGGTGAGAACATGGTGTATTTGGACCTCTCTCACAAGGACCCAAAAGAGCTGGATGTGAAGCTTGGCGGGATTATAGAAATTTATGAAAAATTCATGGGGGATGACCCTCGTAAAATACCGATGAAAATCTTCCCGGCTGTGCATTATTCTATGGGCGGTATGTGGGTTGATTACAACCAAATGACGAATATTCCTGGTCTGTTTGCTGCAGGCGAATGTGAATATCAATATCATGGAGCGAATCGTCTAGGCGCTAACTCTCTGGTATCTGCCATTTACGGTGGTATGGTCGCAGGACCAAAGGCTGTTGAATACATTAAAGGTCTGAAGAAATCATCACAGGATATCTCTTCAACGGTATACGATAACTTCCACAAAAAGCAGACAGACAAATATGAGTCTCTGCTAGGGATGTCAGGTACAGAGAATGCTTATGTGATTCACAAGGAGCTGGGCGAATGGATGACCGCCAATATGACGGTTGTGCGGCACAATCCGAAGCTGGAAGCGACCATTGGCAAAATTAAAGAGCTTAAAGAGCGCTACGGCAATATCAATATGAATGATACGTCACGCTGGAATAACCAAGGTGTGGCATTCACCCGCCAGCTGTGGAACATGCTGGAGCTCTCCGAAGCGATGACATTGGGCGCGCTAATGCGCAATGAAAGCCGCGGTGCTCATTACAAGCCGGAATTCCCGGATCGTAATGATGAGGAGTTCTTGAAGACCACGAAAGCAACCTGGACTGCAGACGGTCCACAAATCTCCTACGATGAAGTCGATGTCTCACTGATCCCTCCACGGGTACGTGATTACTCGAAGGATTAATTTTTTAAGCAGCGAAACAGCTTGCGAGGCAAGCTTAATGAAATAAAATTAGGCAATTTGAGGAGGGAACCATTATGGCGGAAACTGCTACAGCTCCCAAAAACGTAAAGTTTATCATCACCCGCCAGGACGATCCACAAAGCTCATCTTATGTTGAGGAATTTGAGCTCCCTTATCGTCCGGGTATGAATGTAATCAGTGCTTTGATGGAAATTCAGCGTAACCCTGTGAATGCCAAAGGTGACAGCACCGTTCCGGTATGCTGGGATTCCAACTGTCTAGAAGAAGTATGCGGAGCTTGCTCGATGGTGATCAACGGCAAACCTCGCCAAGCCTGCGCAGCGCTTATAGACAATCTGGAACAACCTGTACGCATTGAGCCAATGAAGACATTTCCGGTGGTGCGTGACTTAGTGATTGACCGTACTCGGATGTTCAACGCACTTAAACGAGTAAAGGCCTGGATTCCAATCGATGGTACGTATGACCTTGGGCCGGGACCACGTATGCCGGAGAAGAAACGGCAGTGGGCTTATGAATTATCTAAGTGTATGACTTGCGGCGTATGCTTGGAAGCTTGTCCGAATGTCAACGAGAAGACGGATTTTATCGGACCCGCAGCCATCTCACAAGTACGCCTATTCAATGCTCATCCTACGGGTGAAATGAATGCTGATGAAAGATTGGACGCTCTGATGGAAGATGGCGGTATTGATGGTTGTGGTAACTCACAGAACTGTGTACGCGCTTGTCCGAAGGGTATCCCTCTTACTACCTCCATTGCAGAAATTAACAAGCAGACGACAAAACATATGTTCAAACGCTGGTTAGGTGTGTAATAAGTAGTACCGCCAGATCTTTAATATTGAGCTATCCTCAAAGGTGGATTTTAATTCGCTGGGGATAGCTTTTTTGTTTATAATTGGTAGGGAATAGGAAATTGGTATTTCTCAGAATAAGGAATAGTATATGCTATAATGTCCATTGTTAACGTACGTTAGTGTGGAACAACAGGGAGGAATAATCGTGATTTGTCGGGAGCATGATGGAGCAATTGTAATGGTTAAACAGCATGATCACGGGAAGTTAGCTGGAGAGCTTGCCATTTGGTTCAAGGAAGAGCATGTGCCGGAAGAAGGGCGCAGAGATGAGGTGCTCTGGGCGGTAGCCGAACATGACCGGGGCTGGATTGACTTGGATGAGACACCCTTCTGGAACGATGCGGAGCATGCGCCTTACAGCTTTATTGATTTTCCTGTAGTGCCGAAGCTAACCTTTTATAAGCGAGGACTTGACGAGATTGAGGCGCGAACACCGTATGGAGCGCTTTTGTGCAGCTTGCATTTTGAACGACTCATTAAGATTTCAGGATTGGATTATCCAGAACTGACTTTATATCAAGAGCATGAGGAAGAACGTAGATCCCGTATTCACCGAGAGCTAGAAGTATCCAAGCCAATTGGTGAAGATGAACTCTATTATGATGCCCGTCTTTTAGAGTTCTGTGATGATTTATCCCTATATTTGGCCTTAAATGAGCCGGGGAGCCCGAAATCAGAGGAGCATCCATGGTGGCGTGAAGGGTTCTCCGGAAGTGAAGATTTCAGTTTTACATCAGGTCGTACGATAACCGTGGAGTGGAAAGATAAGTCAACGTTAGTGCTGGATCCTTTTCCATTTAAGAAGACGGTAGAAGTAGCATTTACGATGAAACGAGTCCCAAAAACAGAAATTGCTAAGAGAGGCATTGCACCCGCATATAGTGATACACCGGAAGAAGAATGTAGAATTGTACTGACGGCTCGAAACGAAAGCTGAACGGAAGGAGAAACTCCGTATGAAGATACAATCGTCTGGGGCTTCTCCCAATAAGGAACATACTAATTCGGGTAAAGACACCCATTCTAGCGCCTCTGGACGGCGATCTAAGGGCAAGACAACAATGACCCGCCGGCAATTCCTGGCTCGAAGTGCGGCTACTGTAATCGGCGCTGGTTTGCTTACAAGCGGTTACGCTTGGCAAGGGGAGCCAAACTGGATTGAGGTTACTAAACTGAAGCTGTCTTTCAAAGATCTTCCTTCTGCTTTTTCAGGGATGAAGGTTGTCCATTTTAGTGATACTCATCTTGGGTTTAATAAAGATGCCCGTGATTTGGAACGGCTTGCAGAACGTATAGCTAAGGCAGAACCAGATCTTATATGCTTTACCGGTGACATCGTAGACAGCAATCCTGAGGATCTTGTAGACGCCATACCTGTATTGGCATCGCTGAGTGCTCCGCTAGGGAAATATGCGGTTTTAGGCAATCATGATTACAAAAATACGAAGCGGATTATCGATCTGCTTACGTCGGCAGGCTTTCGGGTGTTAAGGAATGAATCCTATCTTCTAAAAAGAGGCGGATCCGTTATGGCTGTGACGGGACTGGATGATCTGCTGCATGGCGAGCCTGATCCTGTGAAGGCACTCAGTGGTGTGCCAACAGGAACCTTTGCCCTTCTGATGATGCATGAACCGGACTATGCTGATACAGCAGAGACTCATTCTTTTCACCTGCAGCTATCCGGACACAGTCATGGGGGACAAATTCGCCTGCCGTTTGTAGGTGCGCCATTCACCCCTTACGGATCCCAAAAATACATAAATGGATTGTATTATACAGATGCCAAGCGCATGCCAGTGTATGTGAATAGAGGCTTTGGCGAAACAGTCATGCCTTTTCGTTTTTTATGTCGACCTGAATTAACGGTGCTAACGCTGCATCATTCATCGGATGAATAGGCTGGACTTTTAACTGTATGGAGGGGGGAGAGAGTATGAGCACCTATGAGGCAGTATCGTTCCAGACGCAACTAGGTATGGCGGTCGACCTGAGGCTGATTCTGCCTGAGGATGCTTTTGCTTTACAGCAGCTGCTCTCCCATCCAGAAGTGCAGGCACATATTCAAATACGTAATGGCGCTGGATCAGATCCTGCTCAGGTGGAGAAGCTGGTGAACCGGATGTTATTTGCATTTGATCCTTGTGCACTACATGCGGGTATCTATTTGAAAGAGCAGCAGAAGTTGATTGGTATAGTTGCTTTACAGCATTGGAACCGTCGTGAGGGAAAGGCCACTTTAGGATACATGCTAGACCCGGCGTACTGGGGAGGCGGACTGGCGACAGAGGCGGTTGGCTTATTCTTGAATTACAGTGTTCATACGCTTGGGATAACACGGATTGAAGGACGCTGCCGAGGAGATAATATTAGATCCGAACGTGTGATGCTTAAGAACGGTATGATGCTGGAGCGAGTGTTGCCCAGAGTAGGGTCCTTGGACGATGTAATGAAAGTATTCACATTGTTACACAAATGAAATAATGCCGTTATGAAACTCTAACAGTGTCCGGTTAAACTAAGTACATGACCCCCTTTTAAAAATATAAATGCTTTGGGACCCGATGATTCGGGTCCATTTTTTTTGTCAGGACCTTATCTGATCGTTTATGATTAATAAACAGTCGAATGAATTGAGAAGGAGGCGTAACATTTTGAATGATGTAATCCAGACGTTAATGAATCACCGTTCTTTCCGGCAGTATTCTGATCTACAAGTGGAGCCAGAGAAGTTAAAGATAATGATCGAATCCGCCCAAGCAGCGCCCTCATGGGTAAATGGACAGCAGGTCTCAATTATAGCTATTAAAGATCCTGCGCGTAAGGAGCAGCTTTCGGTCTTGTGCGGCAATCAGAAGCATGTAGCAGCAGCACCCGTCTTTCTGGTGTTCTGTATGGACTTCTATAGGGCAAAATTAGCAAGTGAGCTGGAAGGTAAGTCTTTTGAAGCGGTAAAAGATGTAGATGCTCTGCTCGTTGGCGCTACAGATGTCGGTATCTCATTGGCTAACGCGATTGCAGCGGCAGAATCCATGGGACTCGGGATTATTCCTATTGGGGGTGTTCGCCGCAATACAGCAGGTGTTATTGATCTGTTGAAGCTGCCGGAGTACGTATTCCCTATCGTCGGCCTCTGTGTCGGATATCCAGCGGAAGAGATTGCACAGAAGCCGCGGCTGCCGATGGAAGGAGTGTTTCATGAGGAGCAATACAATCCGGATGTGGAAGGTCTCCTGGAGGCGTATAATCAAACCCACCGTGAATATATGCAGCAGCAGGGATTAACGGAGAGGGATTGGACGAGCACAATTGCTCATTTTTATGATATTAATCCGGAATACGGAGATGCGAAGCGCACCTTGAAGCAGCAAGGGTTTACCTGCGATAACCTATAAATAAACGACAATGCACCAAGCGGAGATTGGTTTAACGGAGGGTAACCCCACCACTAAACCAATAACACTTGGTGCATTTATTTAAATATAAGAAAGTATTACAGAGAAACTTTGATTTTCTCGCGTTGTTTGTAGTAAACCCAATGTGTAAAGCCTATCGCTTTAAGCTGTGTGGCTACCGCATCTAAGTCTTCAGCGACTCGGGATGGCTTATGCGCATCCGAACCAAAAGTAACCTCTACGCCAAAATGGTGCACGCGCTCCAGTATCTCTTCTGATGGATACCAGCCGCCAACCAGCTTGGTTCCGCCTGAGGTATTAATTTCGATCGCCACGCCACATTCACTAATCACCTTCAGACAATCATCAATGGGCTTGGGTGCAGGAATATCGGAGAAGGCTGGGTAGTTCCCTTTCATCGCATCAATGTGTCCAAGAATTTGGAACATGCCACTGCGGGCTGAATCAGCAATCAATCGGTAATAATCAGACTTCACACGAATCTGTTCATTCTTACTAAGCCCTTTCCAGCGACCTTTGTTAAAGATACTAACGCCGCCAACACTATGTACCGATCCAATCACATAATCAAAAGGGTAGGCAGATAATGTTTTGCGGTAAAGCTCGGCATGCTCAGGGAAATAGTCTGATTCGATGCCTAGCAGAACGTCGATTACACCTTCGTATTCTTTTTTGAGGGAGAGGACTTCCTCAACATAATTTGAGAATTCAGACTTACCCATAGCAATTTGAGGAAAAGCCTGTTCGGAAGGACTTCCGAAATAGGGGGTATGGTCAGAAATGCCTATTACCCCTAGACCCGCTGAAATTCCAGCTTCGATATAGTCTCTAATCGTTCCATCGGCATGACCACAGCGAAAATGATGTGTATGCAGGTCAAATTTCATCAAGATCAACTCCTTTAAACAAGGTTATGCAATACGCTCAGAAGTATCGATTCCACTTTCTGGGTGTGTGTTACTCAGAGCCAATAAATTGTGTCTCCGGCATACCTTTGAGATCACTAAGAAACTGTCTCATGGCAGAGTTCACGTATTTCCCAGACTTCGTTATGACACCTACAGGATGTGTGACTTCCAATTCAATAATAGGCACAATTTTGAGGGAACCGGCTCGAACCTCAGCGGTTACTGACTGCTTGGAAATAATGGCTGCACCTAAATCGAGCTCGACCATCCGTTTCACTTCCTCACTGCTGGTCAGTTCCATAATTACCTGTGGCTCTATGCCATGCTTGGCGAATACCTCATCGGCAAATTTACGGCCCACTGTATCTGGAGAGAGCAGAATTAGCGGGATTTTGTTTAGGGCTTCTATACCTGCGGTCTTAACTTGAGCCAGGGGGTGTCTCGGTGAGACCACCAACTCGAACGTATCATAATAAAGAATGGAAGTAGTCATGCTCGGACTACGTCCGATCAAATAGCCGATGCCGACATCGACAATGCCACTCTCGACATGCTGATAAATTTGAGACGAGGACATAGAGGAAATGGATGTTTTGATATGAGGGAACTGGTCTTTAAAATAGGATAAAATACGCGGTAAAATTTGAATGGCGATTGAGGTAGTCGTGCCGAGAATAATATGTCCTTGGGGATTATCTTCAAGGTCCGCAAGTCTTTGTTTAAGCTCCTCGACAATCGTCACAATTTGTTCCGCATGCTCCAGAAATACAGTCCCTCGATCGGTTAGTGTAACAGGCTGGTTCCGGTCAACCAGCTGTGTTTTGAACTCTTCTTCAAGGCTCTTGATTTGTGCTGAAACCGCTGGTTGGGTCAAGTTAAGCAGTTCTCCGGCCTTGCGAAAGCTCATCGTTTTGGAGATCGTTATTAGTGTCTCCAGCTGGCTGATGTTCATGGAATACCTCCTTTGGACAAGCGAATATGAAAGTGATGGGGTGATATTTTACGTTCCATGTTGGCATTTGATTTAAATTATAGGAGATAATACCCGACAGAGCAATGTTACTGCATAAACAAACTTGGGTTGGAATTCGACATATACATTAATTTTTGCTGAATTGTGCCGATATATAAAGTATAATAAATCCATATTACTTGGGACTTTTGGTATATGACTAAAGCACGATATAGGGGGAGACTGGACTTTAATGAAAGCAGAAGTAATTAATCCGTTTTTAGAATCTGCACGGACTGTTATAGAACAAGTGATTCAGGTCTCGCCTTCCACTGGGAATTTAGGCATTAAAGAAATTGAACTGATCGATAATCATATATGGATTCAAGTGGGAATGACTGGCCAGCTGAGCGGAAATATTATATTTGGTATCGCGGAGCAGGTAGCCTTGCGAATGGTATCGATTATGATGGGTGGCTATGTGATTACGGAGATGGATGAGATGGGTCAGAGTGCAATTTCAGAGCTTGGCAATATGATCAGTGGGAATGCTAGTACGATTCTTTATAATCAGGGAGTGTCAGTGGATATAAGCCCGCCTCAAATTATGAAGCTTGAGAGCATGTCTTTTTTGCCTCGCAGAGCACTTAGTATTCCATTGTTGATGGATGGGGTTGGAGAGATGGATATTCAGGTGATGATCTCTTAGGCAAGAGTTAGGAGCTGAAATACATTTTATGGTACTCAAAGATAAGGTTGTTGTGATTACTGGAGCGTCAAGCGGTATTGGTGCATTAACAGCACAAATGCTTAGTAAGCGGGGGGCAATTCCGATCCTAGTGGCACGTTCCGAAGCGAAGCTAAAAGAAACGGCGGCCGGAATTCCGGGCGTTTTTGGACTGTATACTTGCGATGTAACAGATGCCGAGGCTGTACAAGAGACCTTTGCTCAAATTTTGGCGACTTACGGCAGAATTGATATTCTGCTAAATAATGCTGGGTACGGTAAATTCGCCTCTTTTACAGAGATGGAGCCTCATGAGTTTGATGAGATGATGGATGTTAACTACATGGGGATTGTTCGCTGTACGAAGGCTGTTGTTCCACATATGCTAGAGCGGGGAAGCGGCCAAATCGTAAATGTGGCTTCTATGGCAGGAAAGATCGGCACAGCCAAATCTGTGGCCTACACAGCTACCAAACATGCTGTTCTCGGATTCACGAATGCACTCCGTCAGGAGCTGCGGAAGAGCGGAATTATCGTTTCGGCTGTGAACCCTGGCCCCATTGCGACTGATTTTTTCAAAATAGCTGACCCATCCGGCAATTATCAAAAGAGCGTAGCTCGGATGATGATGACACCAGAACATGTCTCTTCCAAGATCGTAAAGGTCATGGAAACCGGCAAAGAAGAGATTGATCTTCCGGGTCTAGCGGGGTTTGGTATTCGGCTTTATGGACTGTTTCCTCGTCTGGCGGACAAGCTTACTTATAACGCGATGAACAGAAAATAGAGCCTATTGTCAGCATTATTGGCCTTCCATTTGGTGGAGAGGCCTTTTTGGCATATAATGAAGATATTATCTCAAGCGAAAAGGATGAATTACACTTATGAATAAAGCTTCTTTTGCGGCTATCGGCATTCAAGAAGACCTAGTTACCCGATTGTCGGAATTCGGCATTAACGCCCCATCCCCGGTACAAGAGCAGACAATTCCACTTCTGCTGGAGGGAAGAGATGTTATTGCTGCTTCCCAGACTGGAACGGGTAAGACCTTGGCCTATCTGTTGCCCCTGCTTCAAACGATTAACCCGGAGCAGAAGGTGGTCCAAAAGCTGGTGCTTGCCCCTACACAGGAACTGGCGATGCAAATCTTACGCGAGGCAGAACGTTATGGTGAACACCGCGGGATTCGGGTGATGGGTCTCATTGGCGGAGCAGCTATCAAACGCCAGATCGACAAACTGCGTGAGCATCCACAGCTTGTTGTGGGAACGCCCGGCCGGATCCGGGAGCTGATCGGACTTCGCAAGCTGAAGATGCATGAAGTCAGCACGATTGTTCTTGATGAAGCGGATCAAATGTTCCAGTTAAGCGGGGCCGGTGAGGTAACGAAAATTGTTAGCAGTGCGCTGCGTTCACGCCAGCTCGTGATGCTGTCAGCAACGATTGGACCGGAGACGAAGGCCTTGGCTAATCGTGAAATGAAGAACCCGGCAGAAGTTGGCATCGCTCCTGGTGTAATGACGGCTGAGAGCTTGGAGCATCATTATGTTGTCGCTGAAGAACGTAACAAAATAGACATGCTGCGTCGAGTCATCCGTCATTACAATCCGGATAAAGCGATTGTGTTCGTGAATGCTACAGATGATATTGCAGAGGTTGAGGCTAAGCTGAACCATCTTGGACTAACCGCAGCGGCCCTTTACGGTGATGCTGATAAGGTAACACGTAGTAATGTATTGTCACGTTTCCGCGAGGGGAAATTCCGTGTACTTGTTGCCAGTGATGTAGCAGCCAGAGGACTGGATATTGAGAATTTGTCACTGGTAGTCAGTTTCGATCCTGCGTTTGATTCCGAGCATTATGTACACCGTGCGGGTCGTACGGGTCGGATGGGAAAACGCGGACTATCCGTAACGATTGTGACAGAGCAGCAGACCTTTATCATGCGTAAATTTGCCCGTGAGCTGGATATTGCCCTTGAAGAGCGGGAAATGGTCGGTGGCAAGGTGCTAGCAGCAGATGAAGCGCGCAACGCTTTGAGTAGTGGGCGGGGACGCAATGAGAACAGTGGACAACGCCGCGATGGAGCTTCTCCGCAGAGCAGCAGACCACAGGCACGAACATCTGGGAATGCAGTCGTGCAGTCGCCAGCAGCCGGAACAAGCCAGCAAGCTGCCAAAAGACTGGCTACGATTCATACAAACGAGGCAAGCGGAGAACCTCAGCGCGATTCTCAGCGTAGTGTGAATCCTTCCGCAGGTGCGCGTGGAGGTGCAACTCCTGCCCGGAGTAAACGCAGCAGCAATGCGGAACGTGAGAAGAACCGTAAGAATAAGGGAGCGCCAAAGTGGTTGAAAGACAAAACTCCGAGAGGTGACGGTCAATGAATAATTCTCCCGTATTGCAAATTACGGGCCTCAGTGGTGGATACAGCCTGAATAAGCCGGTGCTGCATGATATTGCTCTTCAGGTGCAGCCTGGCGAAATGGTTGGCTTGATTGGTTTAAATGGAGCAGGGAAAAGTACGACCATGAAGCATATTTTAGGATTGATGTCGCCCCATAAGGGCGATATTACAGTAAAGGGTAAGACCCGTGCTGAAGATCCAATCGGATATCACAATGCGTTAACTTTTGTACCTGAATCGCCTCTTCTATATGATGAAATGACGGTACGCGAGCATGTTGAATTTACAGCAAGAGCGTATGGGGTAGAACAAAGTGATTACGAAACCCGCACCTTACATTTAGCCAAGCTGTTCCATATGGAAGATAAGATGGACACGTTGTCGACTCATCTATCTAAAGGGATGAAGCAGAAGGTCATGATCATGTGTGCTTTCGTGGCACGTCCTGCGTTATATGTGATCGACGAGCCTTTTTTAGGGCTGGACCCGCTTGGGATACGCTCTCTGCTTGATTTCATGATGGATCTGAAAAAATCAGGCTCCTCTATTCTGCTAAGCTCTCATATTCTTTCTACCATTGAGAATTATTGCGACCGCTTTATAGTGCTGCATAAAGGTAAGGTGATTGCTCAGGGAACGCTGGCAGAAATAGCGGCAACCACTGGACTACAGGGGCTGACTTTGGAGCAGCTGTTCTACGAGCTGGTTCAAGGAGGGAAATAATATGGATTTGAAAGAGCTGCGGCGCACGCGGCGAGGTCGATTCATGGGAAGTATGCTTCCTTATGTGGGATATATCATTCAAAGCGGCGTAGCGATGGTCTTCCTCTTTGTGTTGATTGTCTTCTCAGCTTGGTATACATCGTTGTTACAGAATGTACCAGAAGGTATTCCCATCCGTTGGATTATGCTTGCAATACTACTGCCTGCGGCAGTACATAGCAGCTTCCGAACCTATTTGCAGACCCCGGATACAATCTTTCTATTGCCTCAAGGACACCGAATGAAGGAATATTTCGCACCTTCGTGGGTGAGTGGAAACGTATGGAAGATTATTCGATTGTTATTTGTACTCATTACGCTTTGGCCGTTGTACATACGTACAGATGACTCTCCTAAGCGGCTGTTATTTACAATATTGATTCTGATCGCTGTGAAGATAATCGCGAGTTACGGCTTATGGAAAGAGATAGCTATGCTGTCGCGTCCGATGGCTGGCATATTCACGTTCTTACGCTGGGCAGTAGGAGGATTAATTATAGCTGCTTGGTTGTGGCAGCCTGCTGGTAGAAGCCTGATATTTATGGCACTCTTAGCAGCAGCCTATCTGGTTGCATTGTCTGTGCCTGCACGTCACGCCGTGCCTTGGGAAAGACTAATCACCATGGAAAAGAATCAAGGTGGACGCGCGCTGATGGTTCTGGGGTGGTTCGTGGATGTACCAGGCCGTGAGCAGCGGGTGTATCCTCGACGATATCTTTCCAAATGGGGGGCTCGGCTGCCTTGGCGCAAGGATACGGCTTACCGCTATTTGCTGACCAAAAGCTTCGCCCGGGGAGATATCTTCGGAATCATTATGCGGATTTCGGTGCTGGCCTTGCTGCTGAATTGGTTGAACCGTGACAGTTATTTTGGCACCGCGATCTATTTGTTCTTCCTGTTCATTATTGGGGTGCAGTTGTCGGCACTTCGCAAATTGCATAGTGAATCTTTTTGGCTGACAGTGTATCCCTTTCCTGAAGGCAGTAAGGCGGATAACACAACACAATTCGTATTCCGCGCGCACTTGGTAGTGGCACTGATTCTTGGATTGCCTTTCTTAGCTTCTATTGGTGACCGACTACTGCCAGTGATCGGTACATTCGCAGCAGGTATTCTGGTATCCTTTTTGTTTAAGGCATACTTGTCCCGCAAAGCGGCACGGATAGCTGACGAAGATTTGTAAGGAATTCTTTCAAAATAAAAAGGCTTTCTCAAAAGTAGAGCATTCTACGGATGAGAGAGCCTTTTTTTTACGTATCAGAAAGTATATATTGGGGCTCCCGCATAGTACCTGAGTACGCATCGAAGCAAAGCCCAACTTAGTGGGGATATAATTGATGGGGAATGAGACGTACTACGGGAAATGGGAAAGAGCTCGAGGCTCTCTCCCCAAAATGTCATCTCTAGTTAGACAAAGAGTGAACGGCTGATGATTACCAGCAGGATAAAGAGAACCAGAATGGCGCCAGTGCTTGTGAATCCACCGCCACAACAACCGTTAAATCCGCCTCTTACTTCTTCGCTCATGTTCATTCCCCTTTCGGTGTGTGTTGTACTTGTGTACATCGTATTGTATGTGCGGAGAGAGAAGCATGTATAGGCCAATGCCGGAGGAGTCCAGAAAAAAATCAGCCCCGCAAAAGCGGAGCTGATTGTAGGGAATATGAAAGATGGGTTAAGCTTTTTCCAGATCACGCACGCCTGCGTATACAAGATCGAATAGATCTTCGAGCTGATCTTCTTCGATACAAGAGAAGGCAATACGCAGATCAGTTTCTCCGAGAGCGATAGTGCCCAGTCCGTAATTATGAATTAGGTGAAGCCGAAGGGCTTCAGCCGAAACGGTATGAAGCTTCAGACACATAAAGTATCCGGAGTTAAAAGGATAATATGTCCATACATCATCGCCGTATTTGCCGCTATCTAGCAGCGCCTTTACTTTATTCGCACGGCCTTTCATGATTTGGAACTTTCCATCCTTCTGTTCTTCGAATTGCGGTGATTTCAGTGCATCCAGTACAAAGGTCTGCGAAGGATGTGCACCGCTGGAAATGGTGGCGCGAATGATGCCTAATGTTTTTTGCTCCAAGGCAACCAGCAGATCCTTATCTTCCGAGGCATAAGTGATGAAGCCAACACGGAAGCCCCATACGTACTCCTCTTTAGTCGCTCCGTCAATCTTAATTGGAAGCACACGTGGGTGAATATTAGCTAATTTACCGAACAATGATTCCTTTAGTGAATCTTCAAAGAACAGTCCGAAGTAGGCGTCATCGCTTACGACAACCACGTTAATACCTTCTTCAGCCGCACGAAGGATAGCAGCGACGATTTCATCGCCTTCCTTCATCCCTGGAGTATATCCAGTAGGATTGTTAGGGAAGTTCAACAGAACGATCGCTTTTCCGCGTTCTTTTTGAGCCAGCAGCGCTTCTTCAAGACCCGCACTGTTAAAGGTCATTTCTTCTGTGAAAAGTGGATAGTTAACAGTCTCCCCATGACGGCGGATTCCGAAGGTCAGTTCATAGTTTTCCCAGTTCTTATCTGGATAGATAATTGCGTCGCCTGGCTCTGCGAAGAGGTCAGCCACAATGCTAAGCCCATGAGTCAGGGCATTGGTCACAACAGGATTACTGAAGGATTTTCCTTCAAGTGATGGGTTTTCACGTTGCATTTTTTCACGCCATACAGTACGTAGCTCAGGTTTACCTGCCGGTGGAGCATAGCTATACAGATCCTTAGGATTGTAAGCAGAGAGCTTATCCTGAATGATGCCGAGGTGCATAGGCACGCCGCCTTCGGTGGCAATCCCGATGGTTGCATTGTATTTCTTGGCGTGAGCACCTGCTTCAGCGGATTGGCTCAGAATGCCCTCCTTAGGGAAGTAAATTTCTTTGCCAAGCGTAGAGAGCATATCATACACATGTTCATTTCCTGCTTTGATGCTTTCGTTCAATTGTCCAGCTAGTGGATTCATCAGTTTCATCCTTCCAGGGTTCTTTGGGGATAACATACTGTTAACATTGCCTAACATTATATCACCGCGGCTTGCAACCGTCACTTGGAAAGATACGTTTTTTTAAAATTTAAAGAAGTATAAGTTTTACACTATACATAATGCCCATTTTTGTATGAGAATCAGGTCTATCTTATATATTATTCGGAGTGGTAGGGGCAGTATTTTTTCATCATTTCAATGGTTTCTGCATCCCGTGGATGATTTCTTTCAGACAGACCGGAGATGACTCCAGAACGTCCTTCTTCTTTTAAATTTTGCCCAAACTTAAACTTCGCAGTGATCTCATCGGGGGTAATACGTACAACGGCAACTCCCTTTAGACGGGAACGGTACCTAGGGTCTTCCGCATCAATGGGATCATAACCACCCTCGGGCTGAAGCTTATTCATAAATAAGGAGAGCACGGTGGCTTTTTCGCTAATGTCTTCGACAGGCTCGGCTGTGCCGTAGGCTGTAACACTTTTAAAATACGCGGTTGCTGGGCAGGCCATCTCTGGATCGCTAAAATAAGACGGAATCAGTGCATACTCATCCGCTACAGTAAAGCAGACCTTCTGTTGATTGCGGATCGCCTTCATTTTGCCACCAGCATGACTGCCGTGAAAATAGAAACACCCACCTGTATATACAAAATTCAGCGGAGTCACCCTCGGCAGCCCCTGTTCATCGCTTGTCCCGAGAAAACCGAAGCTCATTCCGTTTAGAAAAGAGACCAATTCTTCCTCCTGATCTACTTGAAATTCTTTTCTGCGCATAGGGATCACGTCCTTTTCTTAATAGTGTAGAGCGTTTGCTCCGATGTAGATGTTCTTTCAAGAATAGTAGAGTGGTTGACAATTAAAAAGTACCAATTAAGATTGTTTTTAATGGGCCACTTGCGGGCCAAGGAGGGAACAATGAATATCACGCTGGCATACGATCAATATCTAGCGATATACCGTTACAAATATCTAGCGCTATATCACGCGCTCCGCGCTGCAATATTGGAGGGAACTCTCCCAGGCAGCACTCAGCTTCCGTCTACACGAAGTCTGGCAATGCACTATGACATGTCGCGCGGGTCGGTCTCGCAGGTGTATGACATGTTGCTCGCTGATGGTTATGTAAGGACGGTGACTGGGCGGGGGACATTCGTATCGGAGGATAGCTTCTCTTCAGCTTCTGGTAATAATAAGGGTGAAAATAAGGCTTCGGAATCAGCGGCTGGAGTAAGCGGATTAACTGAGACAACAATCCCCCTATCAGCATGGGGCAGGAGACTGCTCGCGCGTCCGACACCCTTATATGAGCAAAGTAGCAAGCATGTTGTGAGCTTCCTGAGCAGTGGTATGCGGATGGAGCATTTTCCGTATTCCGAATGGCGCAGTGCGTTGTCTTATGCCGGAGGCAAAGAAGGCGGATTGTTGCAGAGCACTTGTCCGCCTCAAGGTGATGCAGGACTTCGGAAAGCTATTGCTGCGCATCTGCGGATTACCCGCGGAATTCGTGCGGATGCTGAGCATATCGTATTGTTTAGCGGTTCGATGCAAGGCATCGTTATATTGACCCAGCTGCTGCTGGATGCGGGAGGTTCGGCTGTCGTAGAGGACCCGGGTTTTCATGGGATTCGCCGAGCGGTAGAGATCACTGGAGGTCAATTGCTGAGTGGCAAGCTGGATGGAAGCGGGCTTATCCCGGAGGATTGGGATGCACGCTTGTTGTTTGTTACACCGAGTCGTCAATTTCCTACAGGCGTCGTGCTACCCTTGGAAAGACGGCGGACCTTATTGGAATGGGCTCAGCAGCATGATGCGCTTATTATTGAAGATGATTATGATAGTGAGTTTCGGTGGTCAGGACGTCCAATTGAGCCTTTAAAAGCGCTAGATCGCGGAGAACGAGTGGTGTATATTGGCTCCTTCTCGAACACGATGTTCTCTGGCCTTCGGCTTGGCTTTGCCGTGCTTCCTCCCTCTCTGGTGAAACCGACGATCGCCGCAAAGGGGCTGTATGAGCCCTCACCAGTAGGACTCCTGGAACAGCGTGCATTAGCGCGGTTTATGAATACTGGCGGTTATGGTCGTCATCTACGTCGGAAGACCCGTATTTACGGCGAGCGCGGCCGTATTCTTAGAGCTCTGCTGACAGAAAAGCTTAAAGAGCTGTTTGAGCTGCTACCCGGTGATGCGGGGCTGCAAGTATATGCACGGTGGCTACGCAGTCGCGAAGAATTCGTAGCATTCCGTTTGGCGGCGCGCAGGCGCGGTACAGATTTCAGAGATGCGGCGTTATATCAAGTTTCGCTGGGGGAACCAGCCGCATGTTTTGCTTTTGCCCATCTTAGTGCAGTGGAGCTGGAAGAAGGAGTAAAGCGCCTGCTTTTGGCATGGGAAGATGTACAAAGTGCAACATGACAAGGTATGATGGTGGGGATGGGAAGCAAAACGAAGTGAATGCTTACGAAGCAAGTTTTGCGAAGGAACTCAAAGTAGATTATGCTAACAAAACGAAGTGAACGCTTACGAAGCAAGTTTTGCGGAGTAACTCAAAGTAGATTATGCTAACAAAACGAAGTGAACGCTTACGAAGCAAGTTTTGCGAAGTAACTCAAAGTAGATTATGCTAACAAAACTTTTGGGAGGGAACGTTATGCTGCACGCATCGCCGTCCTCTTTTGTTATATTACCTGCCTTGGCGAAGATTGTGTGCGAACCAAGCTGGAAATGGCAAAAAAGAGAGAAGTCGCTACAAAATTATGATTTATTCTATGTATGGAGCGGGGAAGGGACGGTTATACGTAACGGGGAACCCTTCCAAGTGGGCAAGGGTAGCTGTTTCTTGTTCCGTCCGGGTGACCATACAAGCGCTACTCATAATCCGCAACGACCGCTTGTCCTTACATATATTCATTTTGATGTCACGGGAGAGGTGACGGAGATTCCGCTGCCCTATCGCGTACTTGCAGAAACGGTTGAATTTGAGCATCTGCTTGCTCGTTACGTTCGACTATTCTTAGTGGATACGTACGCGGCTGAGGAAGAAGGGCAGCTTGTTCTAAAACAACTAATGATTCATCTGCTTAGGGAGGACCGAGTGAAGCCTGTAGAACGTTATGCTAGCAACCATTTAACAGAGATTATTCACGAAATAGCGAACTATGTGAGCCAGCATCCCGGAATTCCGCATCGCGTAGAGGATCTTGCTGCACGTGCAGGGCTGTCACCGCGGTATTTTTCAATTAAGTTCAAGGAGCTTACCGGCTCATCCGTTCAATCTTATGTCATCCGTGCCCGGATTGAGCGTGCTCAGCATTTGCTGCTTTACGCAGGAATGAATGTGACTGAGGTAGCGGATGCTCTTGGATATCGTGATATTTTCTTTTTTAGCCGCCAGTTCAAGCAATACACCGGAAAAAGTCCATCCGAGATCCGCTGATTTCCATTCTTTGTTTCAGATATGTCATCCAAGGGTAAATACTTTGCAGTTTAGTTTACAGAGAATTTACATAACATCTTGGAAGGGGAGACACATAGGATGGTGATCAGACGCCGAATCTGCAACACTGATTGTAAAAGTGGAGGCGCAAGGATTTTTAGAAACCGTTTAAAACGATTAAAACAGTCGAGTGCTTTTGCCATAGATAGCTGGTTCTAAACTAAGCAAGCAGGTATATCAACGCTGGATATGACCAAAGACTTTAAATAACCGGGGCCAACAGGCTGCCGGTTTTTTTGGCAAACTGAAGGGTTAATCATCCTTAACGTTGTATTTTATACAATAGAATGAACTCCTTTGAGGGTAATTTTGCATTCTGTTGCACATCTTACAATCAAATGCAGGGGAAACACCGATTCTAAAGATTATCACGGTGATCTATTGCACGAAGTACAACGAAATCTTTTTACGAGTTAAAATAAGGATGATCTGTTGCGCATTCTGCAATTAAATCAACACCTCGCATCAGATGATGTTTCAAAAGTCCAATGTTGGCTAGTAGTCGATATTTATTTGAGTGAATGGGTTATTACTAAGGAGAGTATTATTCTTGTAATGCATCGTAAAAATCACACGTGACAGAGTTCTAGAGCTATAGGTGGGAGGAGAGAGAAAATGTACGAAATCGTGCTTATACGTCATGGTGAAAGCCAGTACAATGTGCAGAATTTGTTTACGGGCTGGAGTGACCCCGATTTAACCGAGAAGGGTATTCAAGAGGCCAAGGCTGCTGGCAAGCTATTGAAGGATGAAGGGTATACGTTTGATCTTGCTTTTGCCTCGGTACTCAAACGATCGATCAAAACACTTAACTATGTTCTTGATGAAATGGATTTGCTGTGGATTCCTGTGCAAAAGTCCTGGAAGCTAAACGAACGGCATTACGGCGCACTTCAGGGACTCAGTAAAAGTGAAACGGCGATAAAATACGGTGAAGAACAATTGCATCTCTGGAGACGCAGTTTATCGGTTCGGCCCCCTCTGCTGGAGCTGGATGATCCCCGGTATGCCAGAAACGATATTCGCTACAGCAGTGCTCGCCCGGAAGATATCCCGCGTGGCGAGAGTCTGGAGGATACTGTTCATCGTGTGGGCGATTTCTGGAGAAACCGCATTGTCCCCCTTGTGCGTAAAAAGGAAAGAGTGCTTATTTCAGCTCACGGAAATACGCTGCGAGCGTTGATCAAATTTATGGAGGATATTGATGAGGCAGCACTGCTGGAGCTCAATATTCCTACCGGTGTGCCCCTCGTGTACAAACTGGATGAGGACATTAATCCAATCAGCCGCTTTTATTTAGGTGATCCGGAACAGGTGGCAGCCAAGGCACGGGATGTTGCTAAGCAGGGACATGTGTAAATAGGGATTAAGGGACAGCCGCGGGGCTGTCCTTTTGTTTTTCCTTTTGCGACGGTTTGCTTGGATCTTGTTGTCTTTGTGATATATGAGTATATTCAATAAATCTATGAGGATTTTCTATGTTAGGATGATAATTCTGATGATAGTATTCAATGTGAGTTCAAAAGTAAAGGGGGAATCAATGAACATTTTCGCACGTTTTAATTTGTAAGATGGGTTAGTTGGTACTGTTCTTCCTCAAAAAAACAGGGAAATAGAGGGGAATTATGCACAAAATCTAAACCGGTTTAGATTTATTCTGATTTGTTCTGTTCTGTAACTTACTTGATCTTTGAATAAGCCTTACTCCACAGCGGCTGGCGCAAATTATTTTTAGAGAATAACTCCTTCCTGAAAGAAAATTCATCCTATTGATTTATGAAGTGAATATTTTACGATGACCCATTATCCTAAGCTGTACCTTAATCGAAAGGAATGGTGATAAGTATGAGGAATAATTGTAATCGCTTACTTAAAATATTATTCTGCTGCATTCTGATAACCTCAATCATAACGCCTGGTACCAGTTCTACCGTTATGGCCAAGGTTCTCCCGGGTTTAGCGGATGTATCCCGGGAAGTGGCCGCTGAAGGTATCGTGCTGCTGCAAAATCCGGAGTATAAACTAGCAGGGTCAGAAGTAAATGAGAATGAACAAGTGCTCCCTATCAAGAAGAGTGAAAATGTATCTGTATTTGGCCGCATACAAGCGCATTATTACAAGTCAGGCACAGGATCTGGGGGTGCTGTAAGGGTAGATTATGTGAACGGGATTCTGGAGGGGCTTCGGAACAATCCCAGTCTCAAGTTAAATGAAGAGCTGGCGAAGGTCTACGCCGACTGGATCAAAAAGAATCCTTTCAACAACGGCGGTGGTGGCTGGGCAGCAGAGCCATGGTCCCAGGCGGAAATGCCTTTAACCGATGAAATTGTGGATGCAGCAAAAGCAAAAACGGATGCTGCTGTGGTCATCATCGGCAGAACAGCCGGTGAAGATAAAGATAATACGGACGTCAAGGGTGCCTATAAGCTGACAGACCTTGAAGTTGATATGCTTAACCGGGTCTATGCCAAATTCGACCGAGTGGCCATCGTATTGAACGTAGCCAACGTTATCGATATGTCATGGGCTAAAAACTATCCCAAAGCTGCTATTTTGTATACATGGCAAGGGGGGATGGAAGGGGGAAGTGCAGTAGCCGATGTGCTGACCGGAGATGTTACGCCAAGCGGTAAATTGAGCGATACGATTGCAGCTACACTTGCTGACTATCCTTCTACTGCACATTTTGGCAGCAAAACTGAGAATTCTTATAGTGAGGATATTTATGTAGGTTATCGGTATTTTGAGACCTTTGCTCCAGATAAGGTGCTCTATCCATTTGGTTACGGGTTGTCCTATACCAATTTCAAGATCACTACTGACAATGTCACTGCTGGTGAGAATGAGGTTGCGGTGACTGTAACTGTTCAGAATACAGGTAAGGTGGAAGGCAAAGAAGTTGTACAGATTTATTACGGTGCACCACAAGGTAAACTTGGTAAACCGGCCAAGGAGCTTGCTGCTTTTGCTAAGACCCGGCTGCTACAGCCTGGGGAAGCACAGTCAATCACCATCACATATGACACCAAAGATATGGCTTCATATGATGACAGCGGGATTACAGGTCATGATTCATCTTATGTCCTAGAAGCTGGTGACTATAATATTTATGTAGGCAACAGTGTAAGTGACAGCGTAAAGCAAGGAGTATACAGTCTAAATACTTTGAAGGTTGTAGAAACCTTGCAGGAAGCGCTCGCGCCTACTAAGGAATTTGATCGCATCAAACCAGGTCAGCCGAATGGAAATGGTACTTTTACCACTGTTACTGAAAAGGTACCGATAAGAACTACCAACTTGGATGAGAGAATCAAACAGAATCTCCCTGCGTCCATTCCACAAACTGGGGACAAGGGTTATACCCTATTGGATGTATACAATCAAAAAGTGACTATGGACCAGTTCATCGCACAATTGTCTAACAACGATCTAGGGGCCATTATTTTAGGGGAAGGGATGTCCAGCCCTAAAGTTACTGCTGGTACCGCTGCCGCCTTTGGTGGTGTCACTAAAAATCTGCTGAAATTCGGACTCCCTATCGACAGTGCGGCGGACGGCCCTTCAGGCATCCGGATGGAGACCAATGCAGAGAAGGCAACCAGTATCCCGAACGGGACGATGCTTGCTTGTACGTGGAACACGGAGCTCAATGAAAGATTATTCGATCTTCTCGGCAAAGAAATGTTGATTAACAATATTGATACGCTGCTAGGACCGGGAATCAATATCCACAGAAGTCCCCTGAACGGGAGAAACTTCGAGTATTTTTCGGAGGATCCGTTACTGACAGGCATCATGGCTGCTGCACAGACAAGGGGTCTTCAGAAGAACGGTACGGCACCAACGATTAAGCATTTCGCTGCAAACAATCAGGAAACGGATAGACATCTTGTGAATGCACTTGTCTCTGAAAGAGCGCTGCGCGAGATTTATTTGAAAGGTTATGAAATGGCTGTGAAGAGTGGAAAGGCGCGTTCAGTGATGACGTCCTATGGTCCGGTAAACGGTACTTGGGCTTCCAGTAACTATGATCTGAATACCACCATCCTTCGCGGAGAATGGGGCTTTGACGGGATTGTCATGACAGACTGGTGGGCGAAGATGAGTGAGGACCAGGGCTTCTATGCCACTACCAATCGTTATGATGAAACCAATGGCAAAGCTATGGTTCGTGCCCAAAACGATCTTTACATGGTAATTCCGAACGATTATGCAGAAACGCATAAGAATCGGAATAACAGTACCTTTAATACGATGACATCGCTTGCTAACGGCAGTCTGACCTTAGGAGAATTGCAGCGTTCTGCTAAAAATATCACGAGCTTCTTGATGCAATCTCCAGCCTTTGCAAGAACGGCAAAGATTGACTACGTGGTCAATTACACGCCGGGAAAAGATTGGTTCCGGGTGAATACGGACAAATCGGGTGATCCGCAGCTCTCCGAGATTACGGCAGGCGGCAAAAAGATCAAGATATTTAATCCATTGAAACTCGACTATAAGGCCTTTGGTGAAACGACTGAAATAAGCAGCTACCCTGAAGTCAAAGCTACGGCGACAGCCGGTGTAGACGTAAGTGTACGACAAGCCGATAAAGATAGACCGGCTGCTGTAATTACTGCTTCGGCCGGAGGAGAGAAACGGATCTATAAGGTTATCTTCACTTCGGAGGAAGGCTTGGAACCGATTTTTGAGAATCCGACCTATGCTTATTTAAAGAACATCTCGATTGATGGTAAGCCGCTTGAGGGTTTTGCGCAGACCAGGTTCAGTTATGATGTAGGTCTCAGTAACGGGGCTGCTTTACCTAAAGTTACGTTTGAATCCAATGATGGTGTAAAAGCGACAGCCAACGTAGATCTCATCAATAAAAGAGTGACGATCAAATGTATCAGCTCCGATCAGGCGAATTCTTATGTGATACAGTTTGGTACGACACCACAGAGCGATGAGTTCGACACTACGAGTTTAAGCAACTTCTGGACGATTAATAAAGAGACTGCTACCAATGCAGAAAACAGCAAAAATTGGTCTTTGAGCACTGCTCCCGGCAATTTAAGAATCATCGCTGAAAGAGGGGACTTCTGGAGTGATCATGCAGATTTGAAGAACTATTTCCAGCAGGAAGCCTTCGGCAACTGGGAAGCAACCGTAAAAATTAATATGAGCAAAGCGCCAAATCAAAATTATAACGGCGTCGGCATCACGGCTTCACAGGATAACAATAACTATATCTGGGTGAAGTATGAATACAGTAGCGGCAAGATCATTGGCATGACCAAAGAAACCGGAGGCACGGAGCCTGTTACCATCGGACAACTGTCTGCCAGTCAGCTCACTAGTATTTTCGGAGAAAAGAAAGAGCTATATTTACGGCTGAAAAAAATAGGTAACAGCTACTCGGGTTATGTCAGCGCTGACGGCAAGGAATATATTTCACTAGGCAGTACAACTGCGAATTATGCCAATCCGAAGTTTGGGTTACTTGCATCCAACGGAAGTCAGACTCTTACAGATCCATTTATTGTTGATTTTGATTATGTCAGAATCAATAGTGATGTAGCTTTGGCAGTAAAGAAGATAGGGAAAAATACTAAATTGAAGGTAGCTGAAACGGAATTTGCCTCCATTACTCCAATAATCACGCCGGTAAGCAGCAATGATGTAGACGGCGGATTATGCTACACCAACACCAGCAAAGGTGAAGCCATTTCCTATAAGGTAAATGTGGAGAAAGAAGGCATGTACAAAGTCACATCACGAATTCGTTCCAGTCAATCGGATGTCGCCCAAATGTCCTTTGGCGTCTATGATGGCGATAAGCTACTGGGAACCTTTGACCTTACCACGACTAAAGGGGTATGGAAAACCTTCAGAATCCCTGATATTCATCTGTCGGAGGGCGAGCATACCCTTAGAATTGTATTTGAGAGTGCTGGCATTGACTTGAACTGGCTAACCTTCCAGTTAAAGCAGGACAATGTAGACACATCTGCGTTAGATGCGGATATCAAGGCTGCTCAAAACATCGATATGAGTGCATACACAGCTTACAAAAAGCTCAAATTCAACGCTGTGCTGGAAGAGGTCAAGGCTGTTCTTGCCGAGCCGATCAACGATGAGGTTGTTGCAGAGGCCATAGCTTCTTTGAAAACGGCTATAACAGATTTGAGCCTATCGTCCATGCCGATCAATATTGCTCCGAGAGAAACGTTGAAGGTAGAGAACGGTATTAGAATTTATCCTTATAATGCACCATGGATTTATGCAACCAATACCCAGTTCAGATTTGAAAGTGGCACGGAGGCCATGAGCTATGTCAATTCTAATGACCTTGTTTATTTCGGTCAGGTTGACTTGACCAATCTTGTGGAAGTCAGAGTGCAGTATGCCCGTGAAGGCGGAACCTCTCCATCCTTTAAGTTCTATACAGAGGCGGACAATACGGGTAAACCAGTTAAACGAGCTACCACAACAGGAAGAGCATACGCTGATGCTTACAGCGGCGGAGGTTCTTTTGAACTTGGTAATGAATTTGCAAGCATTAGTTTTGCTCAGAAAGCAGGCGCTGCTTGGGGAAATTATGGCATGGCAAGCACCAAGCAAACGCCCGGAAATTCTTATATTGATCATTATTTGACAGCGGAAACCTTCCTAGACAGAAGCAAAGTGACTGGAAAACAAAATGTGTATATGATTTTTAACGGATTAAATGCTAATTTGCAATATGTTGAACTCATTTATGCTGAGCCGATTGAAGTAAACTTCGATCAGAATTATCTGGATGCACCATCGCCTACTAAGGTAACCGCACTTAAAGGTGAAGCATTAAGTAGCTTACCTATGGCACCGGAACGTGAAGGTTACATTTTTGATGGCTGGTTTGATAATAAAGAAGGGACCGGTGATGCATTAGCCGCAGAGACAGTATTGAACAGAAGCACGGTGTATTATGCCAAATGGACAGAGGATACCCATGCTAGAGACATTGTATCGATTGTTCAGCCGCAACTGCTGAGTGTACCGTTCGGGACTGCTGCAGGAGAATTAATTCTACCTGCTACAGTGGAAGCAACATTGGGCAACAAAAAGGTAATTCACTTGCCTGTACAATGGGACAGTAAAGATTATAACGGCGGCAAAGCAGGGAGTTATACGCTTGCAGGCAGCTTTGAGCTACCAGAGGGTGTGTTGAACAGTACCCATCAAACTGTTTCTATAACAGTGGTTGTACTGCCAGAAGGCATTAAACCTATCCAGATTACTAAAGTTGAGAAGCTGGAGGGTAAAAATGTTGAGTTTGGCACCGCCTTTGATAAGCTGGAATTGCCATCTTCAGTTACAGTAACACTGGATACGTATGAGATGAAGGAACTTGTTGTTCAATGGAGCCCTACTGGTTATAACGGTAATGCAGAAGGATCATACGTACTGAACGGTACTATGGTTCTGGAAGAAGGAATGATTAATCCGAATGATCTGAAAGCTTCCATCACCATTCAGGTAATGCCGGAGGTGATTCGTATTGCTGAGATTACCGCCGTGCAGGATTTGGAAAGTAAGAGTGTTCCATTCGGGACTCCATTTTATGGATTGAAGCTGCCATCTTCAATTAAAGCTACATTGAATAACGGGGAGACCAAGGAGATATCCATTGAATGGAACGATGAAGGTTACAATGGCGATAAACAGGGGACTTATATCCTGAATGGTGCGCTAGTACCTGTGGAAGGGATCAGCAATCCAAAGAACCTTAAGGCAACCATTAAGATTGATGTACTGCCAGAGATCGTTACGATTCCGGAGATTACGGCAGTGCAAGCACTAGTAAGTAAGAGCGTTGCTTACGGTACCGGATTTGACGCGCTGGAGCTGCCAGCATCAGTATCTGTAACTCTAAATACTGAGGTGAATAGGGTCATTTCTGTTCAGTGGAACAAGGAAGGCTATAACGGTAATGCGGAAGGAACGTACACTATCAAGGGGGATCTGATCTTGCCGGAGGGTGTAGGTAATCCGCTTGGCCTGAAGGTGCAGATTTCTGTGATCGTTAAACCTTACAGCGGCGGATCAGGTGGAGATAGCGGTCAACCAAACACACCAACACCGACTACCCCAGCGGTACCTACAGTACCGTCGATTCCTGGAGAAGTCATAAAACCTGGAGAACAGCAGCCTCAGACTCCAAAAACAGATGAAAAAACTAAGACACCGGAACTAATCAGACAAGAGCTCAAGAATAAATTCAAAGATGCTGCTCTAATTCCTACTTGGGCAGAATCCGCAATTGCAGCGCTGATGGAGAGAAATATTATCGGCGGACGCACAGACGGAAGCTTTGATCCAAGCGGGAAGGTAAACCGTGCCGAGTTTGTTGCCATGGTAGTAAAAAGTTTCAACTTCAGCATGGGTGAGAATCAAAAGCAGTTTACTGACGTTCTGAAAGATGCTTGGTATAAAAACTATGTTGAGATTGGCACTTCTAATCAGCTGATCAACGGTATCGGTAACGGAATGTTTGCTCCAAATAGCAGCATTAGCCGTCAGGACTTGTGTGTAATTCTATTCAATGCATTGAAGAAACTGAATGTTGAATTACCGCAAGCGATGAACCATGACTTCCCAGATGATGCTTCTATCGCAGGTTATGCTAAAGAAGCGGTCTATGCCTTCAAAGATCTTGGTATTGTTAATGGAGGCAGTGGTGGAGAAATGCATCCGACAGCTTCGGCCACAAGAGCTGAAGCAGCTGTGATCATCAAAAATGTGCTCGATTACTATGCTAGTGTAACAAGCTCTAAAGTGAAATAAACAAAATAAGGGTATCCCGGCGCCGATTTTAATCGGTCAGGGATACCCTTATTTTGTTATATCGTAACTTTACTAAGGCTGATGCAGCGTCCCCAGCAACTCCCCCATTTTTACCTTCGAGTTGACCTCAAGGTTAGGTCTTGGGGTAAAAGTACCGCTTTCCATAAGCAGCACTACAGTGGAGCCGAACTCGAAATAGGCTAGATCATCGCCGATTTGCCACTCGGTAGCATTAGCATCCGTATACCGGATGCTGCTGACGTTCATCGCGCCTACCTTCACTACTGCGGTTTCACCATAGCTTCCAGCGATATACGTAATGAGACGTTCGTTACGATTCAATACACCCTTCATATGTCGCATACCGAAATCATTGACAGGGTAGGCTCGTCCACGAATATAATCGCTCTCCACCTTATGTCCAGTAAGGGGAGAGTGAATCCGGTGATAATCTGTAGGACTCAGATAAAGGACGAAGAAAAAGCCCTTTTTGTACAGCTCCAGATGTGGAGAATGATTTAGTAGATCCTCGATCTTATAATCCTGCCCTTTTACATTCATAATCGTACCAGAATTAATATCGCCCATAGCAGTAATCATTGCATCTACGGGACTAACTAAAGCGTCAGCATCGGTTGCAATAGGCCGCATGCCAGGCTTCAGCCGGCGGCTGAAAAACTCATTAAGAGTGAGATATTCTCCAGGATTCTTCTCCGCCTGCGCGGAGGGGATTTGATAAGTCTTAATAAATACCGGGATTAGAAAACGGCTGAGTCTACTATGAGAAAAAGACCCCATTATCCGTGAAATCCATCGGTGCGAGGATAGCTCGGTCATCAGCCGCAGCAATTGTTTTACCATGCCCATCTCCCTTCCATAATACAGCAGTACGGCTGTATGCGGCCGTCTCTGCTCTGCATTATATTGACATAGAATAGGAGACAAATCAATAACCGTTATATATGAGACTGTTCTTTTCTAGTAAAAAACGTGCGTATCCCATAGGTCTTCGGTAACTCTCCTTCCAAATCTCTGTTAGGCCGGCTTTGTGAAATCCATAGCGTTGGTCGCGGCCATTGCATTCTATGAAGAAGAGTTGGCCTTCCTTAGTAATGCCAATATCCAGTCCGATATCAGCCAGACCTGGAAGGTCTTGTTCGAGACAACGTGCGATCACAAGACTAAGTGCTTCGACAGACATACGGATATGGGCTGCTGTTGATCTAGTGAAAGCTTTTTCAAGTGCAAAGGAAGAGCTTAACGCTTCGCCTCCACGGGCTATATTGGAGACAAAACCCCCAGGGGGTGCCAGTTTGGCAAAGAGCCCCGTGACTTGCCAATCTCCTCCCCAGCCGCGTTGAACAGTGACCCGCAGATCAAATGGACGTCCTCCAATCTCCGCAAGGGGAATACGCTCCTGCACGAGGTAAGGGACGGAGGCAAGACGTGTTCGGAGCGCTTTTGGCAGTGCCCCCTGATAGACGGGAGTGCTTATCCAGCGCCGCATTGAGGGAGAGAGATAATTTAGGCTCCAGCGCTGTGTTCCTTTGCGAACCAGCCGCATGACACCATGCCCAATGCTTCCACGGCATGGTTTAAGAATAAGATCTGGGTAATGATTCATCATTTGTTTGAGTCCAGATACTCCTGTTGTTGCAGGCAATACCTCACGAAGCTCTTCATGCTGCTCAAGCAGTTCATGGATCTCATCTTTGCCGTATCGATTGCATGTATTGTACACCAAAGGATGGTGCCGCAGCAGACGTTGCATCCCTGGACTATTTTGGCTGTATATCGCCCGGTTATGGATGACAGTGGGCGTAGGTACTACAACGCTTTTATATCCAAGAGAACCTTTTATATAGGCGGCACTGAAGCCTGAGTCTGTATCGATGTCCGCGAGCTTCAGGAAGCAAGGGACTAAGCCGTATGCAGCGGCCGCCTCTTCATAGTTGGATAGAGACTCCTGTCCTGTTTTTAGCCGGGGAACGCCTCGGTGCATATCGGCATTTAGTAGTATTCCAACGAGCTTATGCCCCATGTCTGTACCTCCTGTTTCTTCGGTCACGTGATTCCCGCCTTTACTACTCTTGTCATTGTATGTTTGTACCCGCGTGTCAGGGTGGACGAATGCGCGGCGGCAGAAGCCTTTTTTTATAAATATAAGAAAGTATAAATTTCATCAGAATCTAATAAAGGGCTTATTGCAAAAGGGTGTCATCAGCCCATACCGCTGCATATGATGCCTAGGAGAAACATTAGATGGAAGGAGGAGACTGCTTGTGAGGGGTTCCAAAAAAAAGCAGCCGCGCAGTCCACAAAAACGACTCTACTATGTAGATAATCCCAATATAAAGGAACTGACTATGCTGGAAAGCAAAAGCAGTTCAAAGGATTCGGGGAGCGGCAGTGACGGAGTCAGTAAAGCAGAGCTCGCGGATGTTCAGGTAAGTGGAGGAGCAATAGCTGAAGTCGTTCAAGAGGAAGCGATTTTCGTACCCGTTCTGCAACCAGAGCCAGAGCCTATAGTGGAAACACAGCTTCAGAAACAGGCGGATAATCTTCCTGAGACGATATGGTTCGCTCCTGAAAAAGAGCGGTTCCAGCCTGTTTATACAGATGATCTATCGGATGCAGCAGTGACCGGGGCTAAAATCGCTCCACGCACCATTGACGGCTCAAAGCTGAAGTTCGGCATTATTGGTACACCTTGGCTGCAAGATTACGCTGTACAGAGTATCAATATCGCGGACAAGGCAGTTACTTCTTCGAAAATTGCGCCTGAATCCATTGTAGGTGAGCATTTAGCCGAAGGAAGCGTAAGTGGCGGTAAACTGCTGGATCATTCCATCAGTGGAGAGAAGCTGAAGAACGGCAGTATTAGTCCGGAGAAGCTGGCGGATCGGATTATTGGCGGCGGTCAAATTGCAGATAAATCCATTGAGAGCCGTCATTTGAGTGATCTGATTATTACGGCAGAGCTACTGGAGGATGGGGCGGTAACTGGTGACAAAATAGGAAGCAGCAGCATCTCGGGCCGCCACATCGCAAATGGGAGTGTTGACCGTTCCAAGCTAGCTGATGCAGCGGTATCAGGCGATAAAATAGCCGATGGTGAAATCAGCGGCTCCAAGCTGGCTGATGCTGTGATTGAAGGTCGCCATCTAAGCGATGCTTTGATAACCGCCAGACATCTGGCTCCGGGAGCGATCGGCCCAGGGCAGCTTGCCAGCAAGCTGATCGGCAAGGAGCAGCTTCAGTCGGGTGTAATCGAAGGCGCACATGTAGCTGATGGCGCTATCGGTTCCAAGCAGCTAGGTGCAGAAGTGGTGAGAAGTATCCACTTAAGTGCAGAAAGCGTGCACGGTTCCCATATCAGCGACGGGGAAATAACGAGTCGACATCTGGCTGACCGAAGTATCTCCTTTTTAAAGCTAACGGAAGGTGCGGTAGGCACTGCACAGCTGGTTGAGCAAGCGGTCACCTCATCGAAAATCGCTGATCAAAGCATACTCGCACATAAGCTAGCAGATGAAGCTGTAACCACAAGACATATTGCTAAATCCGCCATACGCGGACCGCAAATCGCTATGCAGGCTGTTTCCTCCAATCATCTGGAACGTGAGGCTGTGAACCACTCTCATTTAGCTCCGGAGTCGGTAGGCTCGGAGCAGCTTATGGATGAAGCTATTTATACTCATCATCTGTCCTCTGGCGCTGTCACTGGAGAAAAGCTGGCCTCAGAGTCTGTAGGTGCGGAGCAACTTCGTCCACAGAGCGTAACTTCCGCCAAGTTAGCCGACGGAGTGGTGAGCTCGGCGAAACTAGCAGCAGGATCGGTCATTGGAAGCACGATTGCCCGTGAAGTGGTGAGTGGGGAGCATATTGCTTTTTGTGCAGTGGAGGAGAAACATCTAGCCGATGCCAGCGTGAGCGGCCGTGCGTTGCAGGATGCTGTGGTAGATAAAGATCATCTTGCCACTGGAGCTGTGGAACGGAGACATCTCGGAGAAAATAGTGTGACTGCAGCTGCGATTCAGTCCGGTTCGGTTTCAGGCGATAAGCTGGCTTCTGCTGCGGTGAGGGAGATTCATTTGGCTGCTGGAGCAGTGCAGCCGCATCATCTGGCAGATCATGTAGTGACGTCGTTAAAGCTGTCCCCGGAAAGTGTATCGA
This sequence comes from Paenibacillus sp. FSL R5-0345, assembly GCF_000758585.1. Taxonomy (NCBI): domain Bacteria; kingdom Bacillati; phylum Bacillota; class Bacilli; order Caryophanales; family Paenibacillaceae; genus Paenibacillus; species Paenibacillus sp. FSL R5-0345. The sequence continues at coordinate 5,622,839 of NZ_CP009281.1, read as the reverse complement.
CAGATAAGATTAGTGATTTATCGGTCACTTCGGCTAAGCTTGCCGACGGAAGTGTAGATTCTAGTAAATTAGCAGCGTCGGCAGTTCAGGCAGAGCATTTATCTGTGAATGTAGTTCAATCAAAATCCATTAGTGACAGTGCGGTTCAGAGCAGACATTTGAATCCGGGAAGCATCGGCGGAGCGCATATCCGGCCGTTGTCCATTGGAAATGGCCATATTATTCCTAATTCCATCTCTACGGTTCAAATACAAGAGGGCAGTATAAGCGGCTCTAAGCTGGCCAAAGAGGCTGTGGATTCCCAGCATCTTTCACCGAGCAGTGTAGACGGCAGCCATCTATGTGCGGATACGATTGAAGGACGGCATATCGGATATGGTGAGATCAAGCTGGCTCATCTAGCAGAAGATGCACGCAGCTCCGACTTGCTGCCAGAGGGTAGTATTACTGGGGAGAAGCTAGCAGAAGAATCCGTTGATTCTATTCATCTTGTACCTGAAAGTGTGAACGGAAATCATCTGAGTCTTGGTGCAGTAGAAGGCCGTCACATCCGGCATGGAGAGATCACACTCGCTCATTTGGCAGAAGAGACTTTTAGTTCTGAGCTGCTGCCTAACGGTAGTATTACCGGCGAGAAGCTCGCAAAGGGATCTGTAGGTTCTGTTCATTTAGTGGATGGAAGTGTAAATGGCAGTCATCTGAGCCCAGATACAATAGAAGGACGTCATATCGGGTACGGTGAGATCACACTGGCTCATCTAGCTAACGATGCACGTAGTGCAGACTTGCTTCCAGACGGCAGTATTACCAGAGAAAAGCTAGCAGAAGAATCTGTGAATTCAATTCATTTAATACCTGGAAGCGTAAATGCCAGTCATCTGAGCCCAGATACAATAGAAGGACGTCATATCGGGTACGGTGAGATCACATTGGCCCATCTGGCTAACGACGCACGTAGTGCAGACTTGCTTCCAGACGGCAGTATTACCAGAGAAAAGCTAGCAGAAGAATCTGTGAATTCAATTCATTTAATACCTGGAAGCGTAAATGGCAGTCATCTGAGCCCAGATACAATAGAAGGACGTCATATTGGGTACGGTGAGATCACACTGGCTCATCTAGCTAACGATGCACGTAGCTCAGACTTGCTTCCAGACGGCAGTATTACCAGAGAAAAACTGGCAGAAGAATCTGTGAATTCAAGTCATCTAATACCTGGAAGTATAAATGGCGATCATCTGGGTCCGGATACAATAGAGGGCCGGCATATCGGGTACGGTGAGATTACCCTATCACATCTAGCTAAAGAAGTACGTAGTTCGGAGTTGTTACCGGAAGGCTGTATTACCGGGGATAAGCTGGCAAAAGAATCCGTAGATTCTACTCATCTTGCACCTGAAAGTGTAGGGAGTAGTCATCTGAGTTCGGGTGCAGTAGAAGGTCGCCATATCGGAAACAGCGAAATCACACTGGCTCATCTAGCAGCAGAAACGCGTAGTGCGGACTTGTTACTGGATGGCAGTATTACTGGCGAGAAGTTGGCAGAAGAATCGGTAAGTTCTATCCATCTTGCACTTGGAAGTGTAGGGAGCAGTCATCTGAGTCCGGGTGCAGTAGAAGGCCGACATATTGGGTACGGTGAAATCACGCTGGCTCATCTAGCAGCAGAAACGCGTAGTGCGGACTTGTTACTGGATGGCAGTATTACTGGCGAGAAGTTGGCAGAAGAATCGGTAAGTTCTATCCATCTTGCACTTGGAAGTGTAGGGAGCAGTCATCTGAGTCCGGGTGCAGTAGAAGGCCGACATATTGGGTACGGTGAAATCACGCTGGCTCATCTGTCGGAAGAAGCTTGTAGTGCTGATCTGCTGCCAGACGGTAGCCTTACTGGTGAGAAGCTGGCAAATCAATCCGTAGATTCTATTCACCTGGTGCCTGGAAGTGTGGATGGTAGTCATCTGAGTTCGGGGACAGTAGAAGGGCGTCACATCCTGCATGGTGAGATCACTTTAGCTCATCTGTCAGAAGAGGCTCGTAGTGCTGACCTGCTGCCAGATGGTAGCCTTACTGGTGAGAAGCTGGCGGAAGCATCCGTAGATTCTATTCATCTAGCGCCTGAAAGTGTAAATGGAAGTCATCTGAGTCCAAGTACAATAAAAGGCCGTCATATCCGACACGGAGAGATTAGTCTGGCTCATCTGTCAGAAGAGGTTCGTAGCTCTGATCTGCTGCCAGACGGCAGTATTACCGGAAAGAAATTGGAGGGTGGATCTATTAATGCCTTCCATTTGTCTCCGGGCAGCGTGTATGGGGGACATTTAGCGAGTGATACGATAGATAGCCGTCATCTCCGGTCTGGAAGCATCGCTCTGAATCATTTAGCAGAAGAAGTATTTAGCGCCGATTTGTTGCCGGATGGCAGTATCACAGGAGAAAAATTGGAGGGTGGATCCATCCATTCTTTCCATCTGGCTCCTGGTAGCGTCTATGGTGGTCATTTGGCAGCGGATGCGGTGGATAGTCGTCACATTCGATCTGACAGCATCACCTTAGGGCATCTGTCAGAAGAGGTGCGTAGCGCCGATCTGTTGCCGGAAGGAAGTATCACCGAAGAAAAGCTGGCCGAAGGTTCAGTGAATTCTTTACATTTGCAGCCATGGAGTGTGTATGGAGAGCATCTTGCTGACCAGATCGTGGCAGATCGACATTTGCAGCCCGGTATCATCAAATTGGAGCATCTTGCGGATGAAACACGTAGCGCAGCGCTGCTTCAGGATGCTAGCATCGACGGATTGAAGCTTAAGGCAGGCAGCATCGAGTCCACTCATCTGGCCGATGGTGCAGTAGGGACGACGGAGCTTCAGGATGAAGCGGTTGTAGCTTCCAAAATCTCTTCATTTGCCATTCAAGCCCGTCATCTGGAGGAAGAAAGCGTTCAGGATTATCATATTGCGCCCGGTGCAGTAAACGGAGCCCATTTGGCAGTGAATTCTGTCAATGCTGAACATCTATCCTTCAGTCCGATTCAGACTGCAGGAAAGCGAGAGGCGCTCCAGCAGTTCGGTATGACAGCATTTATGTTCAATGGAGATGCTGAGAGTGTGGAGGTGACCGTATCATTCGATGAGAACTTCGGTCATACGGGTTATGTGCTCGTCGCCATGACGAATCAACCTTACTTCTATGCTTCCTTAAAGAGCAGAGCTAATGGAGATGCAGTGATACAAGTGGTGCGCTTGCGCGAAACTCCTCATTTCTACGGGGTCATCTCTTGGATTGCTATCGGCGCTCCTTTAGCCAAACCGGCAGTGGATGATCGAGTGTTTGATTAAATTTCAAATCGTCTCTCTTAAAATAACAGAGCAGCGATTCTTCTTATGGAGATCGCTGCTCTGTTGTTTTTTGGGTCGTTAGCTACATGTACCGCCGAGTCCTAGTCACCCGCTACGGCTTCCGGATCCAAATAACGTAATTTAGGAATAGGGCATTCTTTGGTGTTTTTCCGGACAATAGCGTCTATGGAGTCCATTAGCAATTCAAATAAGGGATAATGCAGCGTTTAGGGTTAGCGGTGTCCCATAGCATACTAGGTACAAGCAAATGTCTCAGCCAAAGTTTGGCGGTGAGTACATTTGTCCTGTTTTCCACTCGACAGGAGACAAAGGCCGTTACCCTGTTCGGCGCAGTACATAAACTGTGATGTAACCCTCAGCCTGACGAATAGGCTCTGTAAGGAAGGTGGATGAGCATGAAGCCCAAACGTACTTCTGCCCGCCGCACAGGACGGCGGGTCTCTCGGATCAAGCGGCGGACTTCACGCCCAGTGCGGCAAGTCGCTGCAGTCCCTATCGTTAACCATCCAAATCCCTATGTTTCCGTAATTATTCCGGCTATGAACGAAGCTAAAACCATTGCGGGAGTGATATCCGGAGCTAGAGGGGTCCATCCGCGCTGCGAGGTTATTGTAGTCGTCAACGGATCAGCCGATCAAACGGCAGAAATTGCTCTTTCGCTTGGTGCACATGTTATTTCCTATGAGTTGCCGCTTGGTCATGACGCTGGTCGCAGTGTGGGAGCAGAGGCAGCCAAGGGAGAGGTTCTCTTGTTTACAGATGGAGATTTAGTGATTCCTGCTACGGGGCTACGTCCTTTCGTCACCGCTATTAGCGGTGGGGCAGACATAGCGCTTAATGATTATTCCGGACCGGTACGAAAACTTTCACCACATCCGGTAGTACTGTCCAAACATGCACTCAATATTTTGCTTGGCCGTCCGGATCTAAAAGGATGTTCGATGACGGCAGTTCCGCACGCAATCAGCCGGAGAGCGCTTGAAATCTTAGGGAGTGAATCATTATCTCGTCCCCCTTTGGCACATGCTCAGGCAGTTCTGAGTGGTTTACGTGTGGTGGCTGCTCACAAAGTACATGTAGGGAAACTGAATGCAGTCAGACGTAAGGAAGATGGCACAGATCCTTTGCAGCAGTTGATTACAACAGATCATATGGAGGCTGTATCCCTCTTGCTTGAACACCGGGGAAACAGGGCAGGGTTTAGCGACGGAACCCGGCGCAGAGAGATGGTGAGATGATGGTTGCTCTGTTACAAGTATCTGGCAGCTCCACCGTTCGACGAGGAACAGCAACTCGTACGGTAAAGAAACGTTCAGCAGCTCGTCCGTCCAAAACGACACGGGCACCCCGTCAAAGGGCAGCGAATCGTTCTGTAAAAAGAGAAGCCGCTGCCGTTCGATCGCCTATTTTGTCTCGGCAATCAAAGGTAGGTCGTGAGGCAATGAAACTACCGAGCTTACGTGGGACCTTGTCGGTTATTATCTCCGCGCGTAACGAGGAGCAGACCCTGGGACGTCTGCTACAACAGGCATCCCGGTTGGAGCCTGCTGAAATAATCGTCGTGCTGAACGGTTGCAGCGATAGCAGCTTTCCCATTTCCAGACAACATCGTCAAGCTGTAATTGTACATTGTCCGGAGTCTGTCGGACATGACGTAGGGCGGGCTATTGGCGCGAAGCTGAGTCGAGGAGATATTCTGCTCTTTCTGGACGGAGACATGGTCATTCCTGCATCTCAGCTCGAATTATTCACAGCTGCGGTAGATGGAGGAATTGATGTGGCTCTTAATGATTTGGATCCACTGATGCCTTCTTTTGGATTATGCGACGATGTCACTCGCAGCAAGCTGTTTCTGAATTATGCTCTAGGACGGTACGATCTCGGAGTTAGCTCTATGACGGCTGTCCCGCACGCGCTTTCTCGGCGAGCGCTTGAGACCATAGGCTACCGTGAATTAATAGTTCCTCCTAAAGCCCAAGCTCTTTCTGTATTGAAAAAGCTAAGGGTGGAGAAAGTGGGAACAGTAAATGTGATTAAGCATAATCGGCTGCGTCAGGCGAACATAGGCGCTGGAAATGCAGTGGAGAAACTGATCATAGGGGATCACGCAGAGGCTCTCCTTGAGGTGCTTTCCCGTCGTGATGATGGGGGCCTACGAAATAATGAAACGCAGCGCGAATACCGCAGACAAGTAGCCGCTTGGAGGAACCGGATATGACGATGACCAGTATTATTATTCCGACCTACAACGCATTGCCTCTGCTGCGGTCCTGTGTGGAATCGATTCGTGCCTATACTCCGCTGCCTTACGAGATCATCGTTGTAGACAATGCTTCAACGGATGGAACGGATGCCTATTGCCGCGCGAATCGTATAACGTTTATTTCTTTGCCTGAGAATCGAGGTTTTCCATCCGCATGCAATATGGGCTTATTGTTAGCATCGGGTGATGAATTACTGCTGCTGAACAATGATGTGGTGGTTTCCCACGGATGGTTAACCAATCTGAAGAGATCATTATATAGTGCTCCTGAAGTAGGTATTGTTGGACCTGTGACTAACTATGCGAGTGGACGTCAACAGGTGAAGACTGATTATGACAGTCTGTTGGATTTTCATAAGGCTGCAGAGAGAACTAACCGTTCCAATCCTCAAAAATGGCTGGAGACTAAACGGTTGGTAGGATTATGTTTTTTATTCAAAAGAGAGTTACTTACTTCCGTAGGTCTGCTGGATGAGAGATACTCACCTGGACATTACGAGGACGATGACTATTGCTATCGCGCCAGGCTAAAGGGATACCGATTGCTCATCGCAGGGGATTGCCTTATACACCATGAAGGAAGTGCGAGCTTTAAGCAGGTATACCACACCGGGCTGCAGGAGCTGGTGGAACGAAATCGTAAGCTTTTTATGAACAAATGGAATGTGGATCCAATACTTTTCATATAAAGTGCAGATCCGAAGGCAAAGGACTTAGATAAAGAGGAGGAAAGTAAGTGAAAGGAGTCATACTGGCGGGCGGAACAGGATCCAGACTTCAACCGCTGACCCGGCTTATGAACAAACATTTGCTTCCGGTCGGCAAATATCCTATGGTGTGTTACGGCATAGATCGGCTTCGCCGAGGAGGAATTACCGACATTCTTCTGGTCATCAGCAAGCAGTCTGCTGGTCTGTATACGGATTTTTTAGGCAGCGGTGCAGCCTTTGGTGTATCTCTGACCTACAAAATTCAGGAGGCTGCTGGAGGCATTGCAGAGGCTCTTGATTTAGCAGAAGGATTCATTTTCCCTGGAGAACGGTTTGTCGTATTGCTTGGGGATAATCTATTTATGGATGATCTGACGCCTTATGTGGAGAGCTATCTTCGACAGCCTGAAGGAACAGCGAAGGTATTGTTGAAGCCGGTGGATGACGCTCGTAGATACGGTGTTCCCGTATTCGACAGTCAAGATTCTGCTTGGATTGCATATATCGAAGAGAAGCCGGAGCATCCAAAGACTAAATTTTGTGTAACAGGTATTTATATGTACGATGAAGCTGTGTTTGATATCATTCGCCAAGTATCCCCTTCCAAGAGAGGGGAACTGGAGATTACCGATGTAAATAATATATATGCTGCCAACCGCAGGCTTAGCTATGATGTCCTCAAGGAGTGGTGGAGTGATGCGGGCACGTTCCAGTCTCTGCGGGAGGCGGGAGAGAAGCTAAAGGATGCACTGCCATAAGTGGCAGTGCTTTTTTTTGTAATATTGGAAAGTAGGAAGGGAGTCGGGAGCTCATGAAAGTTCTTTTGCGATTCTCCACCAGATCAAATCCTCAGTCTCTAGGTACCTTTCTGAACCTAAGCGCTCCAATACTTTATGAGAGGCAATATTATCTTTTTCAGTATCAGCGATTACATAGATGGCTTGGGGATGGCTGAGAATCCACGTATTGATCGTCCGCAATGCCTCAGTAGCGTATCCTTTTCTTCTATATTTCTCATCAATCACGTAACCTATAGTAACCTCGCCTTTTTCATTCGGATACCCTTTAAGAATAATGAACCCGATAATGCATTGATCTTTCTGATGAATGATTGCCCAATTGGTCAACCATAGGTAATGCTCTGGTTCCTGCCGCACTTTTTTGAGCCGTACCTTCATCGCATATTGCATGTCATCGTCAAGCTCGGCACTAATGGCGTTTAAACCCAAATGTTGCTGAAGTTCGGCGTAGTTTTCTGTGGCTAGTGAAAGCTCTGCAGCATTTAAAGGCGCCAAATCGATCCGTTGGCTTCCAAGCTTCATAGTTCCCCCTCCAATCTTTGTGAATGATAGAATGCGCATTTCACATTTTAATCCATTTATAGGCAGGCAGCAATTATTAACATTTTCTATTCAAATATAAGAAAGTTTAAGTTTCACACCATACTTTATGCCTTATATTTCCCGCTGAAATGCTTGGCGGCCTCTTATATCCCCGGCACCGTCCCGGCTTCTGCCGCATATGCTGTAGCAGGGCGTTTGAGCAAAGGAGACATGAAGGTGCAGAATAAAATAACTAAAGTCCTGCAGCACATGGCCCATACGCACGAACAGATGGCGCGGATTCTAGACGCAGAGCGCCACGTGGCTGTCCGTATGTCGCAAATTGTCCACGATCTGCCAGATGCAGATCCCGATTTTGACGGTATCAGCGGGATGATCGAAAGCTCAACTCAGGTAAACAAGAATATTATTGCTTACTTGAACGCACTTGCAGATCTGGAAGAAGCGATGGCTGAAGGGGTAGGCAGAGTAATTAAGGAACTGAACGGTCAAGACGAAGAGTAACGCTATAGGAGCAGGAGGCGGATGATGAGCAGAGAACAAGCATATCTGCAAATGCTGGAGTCGACCGCCACTATCCAGTGGAACATTGCAATGATTCTGGAAGCTAAGGCGGTTGAAGCTGAAAAGGTAAAGCAGTGGGCACAGCATCATATCCACGCTAGAGCTTTCGAATCCCACGGTGAGCAGCTAAAGGAATCCCTCTCTATTCACGAAGTCATCGTGGAGATGGTTGAAGGGCTGACCAAACTGGAGAATGGACTCTACAGCAATTTAAAAGCAGTGTTGGGCAGTGGTGAAGATGATGGCGGCGGAGAAGGTTTTGGTGACATGTCAGGTGATGGGTTTAGTTTTGGGGAAGACAGCAAATGAGCGGGGACCGTCTCTCTGAACATGCCGTCAAGCTGGAGATGATCCGCTCCATTTCGCGCAGTCAGGCTGCATTGGCGGCCATCTTGGAGAGCATCGCCGAATTGACGGGGCAATCTGAGCTGACGGCCCGAAAATTGAGCGACAATATTAGAATCCTAAGTGGGTATCAGAGCGCGATGTGCCGGATGATGTCCGGGATTTCACTGCATCAACCGAAACGGGGAATTCCTGCTGCGCCCTGGCTGAGCAAGGCATACGCCGTAGGAACCTCCAGAGATCATGGAGCACAGGAGGAATAGAAGCATGAAGAAAAAAAGCCTTAGAACATTACGTTCGGGCAGAACCCGCAGACGTACATTGCTGCTCTCGCGTAAAACGAAAGTTCGTAGAGGTCTAGCCCGCAAACCTCGCAGAGGGCATGCTCGGAAAATCGTTCGTTACGGTAAGACGAAGAAAGGCCTTTTGGTACGTAAGAAAAGAAGGCTCCGCCGAAAGCTTGTTCGAAAGGTAAGAGTTATTCACACACCGGTACATGTAGTGCCGGCTGTCGAGGCTCCACCTGCTCCACAGGTTATTCCGCTCCCCCCGGACCTGGGCGTTTCGCCGGAAACGCCACCGGCAGACGCCTATCAGCAGGGCTACACCGAAGCATACAACGTGGGGTTCGACGCCGGTTTCGCCAAGGGCTTCGAGGATGGGCATAAACTGGAGTTTAATTAAGCAGCAGGTGAATTAAGAGGAAGGGACCCGGAGATCTAATCTATGACGCGTTATACTGATCTTTCGTGTCCCTCAACTTAGAGGGACTGCTTCCTCTCTGGAATCATCCTACTATCGGAATTTGTCTCCGAATATGATAGACTTCTAAAACGAGAATCTATTTAAACGGTTTTCAGATGTCGATAAGAAAGAGGGGATAGCAGGATGCAAGTAGGAAATGGGATCAGAAAAGCTAGACAGGAAGAGATAGAAGAGATTATGGAATTGATCTCAAAATGTGTACAAGTTATGCAGGCCGCTGGAAGCGACCAGTGGGATGAGCGCTATCCGAATAGAGAGATTATCGAACTGGATATCGCGCAGGGTACCTTATATGTATGTGAAGAGGATCAGGCTATCGCAGGTATTCTTGTATTGGATGAGAATGCTTCTGAGGAATATAAGAAGATCGAGTGGAAGCAAAATCAAGGGCCACATCTGATTATGCATCGGTTAGCAGTCCATCCACAGATTCAGGGTAAAGGGATTGCGACTAGGTTAATTGCTTTTGCAGAGGATTACGCAGCACGTAATGGTTACACAAGTATTCGGTTAGATACTTATGCCAAGAATACTAGAGCACTTGAAATTTATCCTCGCCTTGGTTATGACCATAGAGGTGAAGTGGATTTTCCAAACCGCACGGCGAACTTTCCAGTATTCGAGAAGGTGTTGAAACCGGAACAGCGTCCGGATTCTTCAACATAAACAAGCTGGTTGTGTACTAGAACGATGACTGCGTCTAGGATAGCTGGCGGTAAATAGATGCACAAAGAAAATGCTCCTATGGAGATGGTTGGGTGATCCCTCCATTTCTACATAGGAGCGTTTTTGTGTTTATAAGATTATGGAGATTTTCATTAACGGCAGGTCTGGTATCGTGGGTCAGTATTTTTTTGATCTCGGTTAAGGATGAGCAGTCTATTTCCTGATACGCCGATTAGATAACGAACGTTAACGATATCTTCATCGCTCATATCATCTATCGACAGAACTGCTGTAAGGCGTATTCTTGTTGATGTGCGACCCGTAACGGTGAGTCTTCTTGGGATAAAAGCAATGGTTCCTGTATCTCCCGATATTACGTAGAGTCTGTTGTTTCTAGAAACGGTTTGTAAATTACAGAACATGGTGTTGCTCATTGTAATACCCCAGTATTTTCTAAAATATGAAATGACCTTCGCTCTGGTGCTGAATCTAACCGGCAGACGATAATAATCAGCACCGTCAACGCGGATCACTCTACGGGAATCGGCAGAATCGTAGACCTCGAACCATGCTTTTTCAGCAGCGGCAATGAATGCTTGCAACTCACTTGGGGTTTGAGAAATTGTTGGCATTTGATCTCCTCCTCGCTATTACTTTATTAAAAGCGCGGCTATCGGTTCGGGTAATAGGACGAGTATAAAAAGCGGAATTAATGAGTTATTAGAATAATAGTGCGGAAAACCAAAGTTGGAGTTAGATTTTATAACATAAATAAGGGATGGATTATTTATATTTACGTAAAAACATCTAAATTTAAGTTTTGTGTTATTTTAAATAACTTGTGTTGACACTAAACCTGTCTTTGTTTTATGATTACTTTATTCAAATTTGGAATAGAATAGTTTCTTTTCGTATATCCTTAATAATTGGTTTAAGGGTCTCTACCGGGAACCGTAAATTTCTGGCTACGAAAATATGCTAAGGCATATTTTTGTGGCCTTTTTCTGTTACATCGTGGAGCGGCAAACGAATGAATAATGAGGGGGAGAAGCACAATGGGGAACATCCTAATTAAAAATGCTGAAATCATTACCATGAATAAGCAGGAGGATATGCTTGTCGGGGATGTTCGAATTAAGGACGATATCATCGTAGAGATCGGCACTGACCTGATCCCGAAGGGAGACGAAAAGGTAATCAATGCCACAAACCGGACCTTAATCCCCGGTTTTGTTCAGACACATATTCATTTATGCCAGACGTTATTCCGTGGGAAGGGAGATGATCTGGAGCTTATGGATTGGCTGCGTAAACGGATTTGGCCGTTAGAAGCTGCGCATGATGAAGAATCCCTTTATTATTCGGCGATGCTTGGTATTGGGGAACTGATCTCCAGCGGAACCACTACGATTGTTGATATGGAGACTGTCCATCATACGGACTATGCTTTTCAGGCTATTGCTAAAAGTGGAATTCGGGCATTGTCCGGCAAGGTGATGATGGATCAAAAAGGAGGAGATGTGCCTGAAGCACTGCAAGAAGACACTGCTTCTTCTTTGCAGGAAAGTGTGGATTTGCTTGAAAAATGGAATGGCTATGGCAATGGCCGAATTCAATATGCGTTCTCTCCGCGTTTTGTAATATCCTGCACCGAGCCCTTATTAACCGAGGTACGAGTTCTCTCCGCAAGGTATGATGTGAAGGTCCATACCCATGCTTCTGAGAACTTAGGGGAAATTGAGATTGTGCAGGCGATGACCGGAATGCGTAACATCGTCTACCTGGACCATCTAGGATTAGCTAATGAGCGCTTAATACTGGCGCACTGTGTTTGGCTGGATGCTGAGGAGCGGCGCATATTGCGAGATCGCGGAGTCCATGTAAGTCATTGCCCCGGTTCAAATCTGAAACTAGCCTCTGGAATTGCAGATACACCGGGGATGCTCCATGATCATGTGTCACTAAGTCTAGGTGCTGACGGTGCACCGTGCAATAATAATCTAGATATGTTTAATGAAATGCGCCTTGCGGCAATTATTCAGAAGCCTCAACATGGACCTACGACGATGGATGCGAGAAGTGTATTTCGTATGGCAACTATAGGCGGGGCAAAGGCGGTAGGAATGGAAGAGAAGATCGGCAGTATTGAGGTAGGTAAAAAGGCAGACCTAGTGCTTCTGAATCTCTTCAATTTCCACACCTTCCCCTCCTACGACGTTGATCCTATCTCTAGAATTGTATATTCCGCTACCCGGGCGGATGTGGAAACTACGATTATCGATGGGGAGATCGTGATGGAAAGAGGTCTGTTGAAGACTGTAGATAAAGAAATTGTTCTGAATGAAGCTAACCGTTCTATTAAAAGATTGCTTAAGCATACTTCGATCGTCTAAAGATTGATCAACTCAGAGTTAACAGGGATGTTCCAAAGCCGAAGGGCGGTGGGGCATCTCTTTTTTAGTGGTAAATAATTCTACCATTTTGATAAAAAAAGTAAGTATTGTTATACTAGAACAGCCTGATATTTTACAAAATAATAGAATAGATTTAATATTTCGAACAAATGAACATGTAAGAGGGGATTATTCGTGAAAAAGCAAGGGCAGGATCGTGCCCATTTCTTTATCGTTGTTATATTGTTATGGTTAAAGCTGTTGTTTTTGAGAGTGTTGTTCTTTGATAGAATTGCTTGGGAATGGATTGCAGCGGATGTAGCGCCAGTCCTATTTATCATGGGGATTTTAACAGTGATTACGCCATCTAGGGTGAGAACAACCGTCTATTGGATATTTAATGGTTTTTTATCGCTGTTGCTGTTCGCAGCTAGTGTGTATTTTAATCACTTTGGTTCTGTTCCAACCTATCTAGCCTTATCCGAAATTAATCAGGTATTTCAAGTGAAGGCAAGCGTAGAATCTACTATAAAGAGTATTGATTACTTATTCTTCGCGGATTTTGTTATCTTCGCCATCTACGGCTTGATTCGCAGATGGAGACAAGGAAAAGCCTACCCGCATGAACGCTATAGTTACCGGAAGACAGGATTAGTACAGGTGCTGGTGATTCTGGTATCCATTATTGGAGGTTTTTCTTTATCGGCATATTCTGTTCACTCTGCTCGGGGGATTACGAATGAGCTTGTACAGGCAGAAACTGCCGGATTTATAAATTATGAGGTCGTTGCAGCGATTAAGATTAAAGAAGATAACAATCTTATTGGAACGGGAGATATTAAGGATACGATCGCGAAGGTTGATGCGCTGCAATCTTCCTATCCATATAGTGACAAGCCAGCGGGTACGACTCCTGATTATTTTGGCTCACAAAAGGGTAAAAATGTAATTGTGCTACAATTAGAAGCTTTTCAAAATTTCCCATTGCATCAATCCCTGGATGGGCAAGAATTGACGCCAGTCATGAATAAGTTAGCAGATGAGGGCTTTTATTTCCCTCATGTCTATCAGCAGATTGGTCCAGGGAATACATCTGATGCGGAATTCATGAGCAATACGTCAATTTATCCGATTGGTACGTTGGCCATGTCTACCGGATTCGGGGACAGAGAATTGCCAAGCTTACCACGTCTGCTAAGGGATAAAGGATATGAGGCGTACACCTTTCATGTGAATAAAGTAGGCTTTTGGAATCGGAATGAGCTTTACCCGGCGCTTGGTTTTAACGGCTATTATGATAAAGATTATTTTACGAATGATCATTTTAATGCGTTCGGTGCTTCCGATGAACAGCTGTATATTACGGGTGTCGAGAAATTGGCAGAGCTAAAGAAGAAAGGTACTCCTTTTTACGCGCAGATGGTGACAGCATCGAGTCATCATCCTTTCAAAATCCCGGATTCCTTTAAGAAAATCACTGTGCCTGATAATTTGAAGGATACGATGCTTGGTGATTATTTGACTGCTATAAACTATACTGATTATGCCATAGGTACTTTAATAGAAGGTTTGAAAGAAAATGGATTGTGGGATAACACTGTTCTGGTTATGTATGGTGATCACTTTGGCCTTCAGCCTCAGGATGTTCCGCCGGAGCAAGTGGAAAGCGCACTTGGTGTTCCATATGATTCCCGGATCAGCCGCTTTAATATTCCACTCATTGTGCGTGTGCCGGGAATGGAGCAAGGGAAGGTAGTAGAGCGTACGGGAGGACAACTAGATATCCTTCCTACGATAGCTAATTTAATGGGCGTTTCACTACAACAAGAAGGATTTACAGCATTTGGTCATGACCTGCTCAACATTGATCGTAATGTGTTAGGCATGAGGTATTATTTGCCTTCCGGCTCCTTCTTTAATGATGACATTCTCTATGTCCCTGGAAAAGGATTTGCAGATGGTGAAGCTGTGTCGCTGGATACGCTCAAGCCGGTAACGGATTTCTCGAAATATCAGAGCGATTATGAGTATGTATTGAAGCTAATGAATTTGTCCGACGAATATGTGAAGCTGTTACCACAGAGATAGGGGGAATCATGAAAAAGTTCTGGAAACCGGAGTATCTCGTAAGCCTTGCCGGCTGCGGTCTCATTATTTATCTGCTATTCGTAGGACCTTTTATTGGGGTTGCTGATAATGGAGATTTCCTGCGTATGATGAATACCATCGGTCTGAACTACTATGATACTGCAGCATCGTATACCGACCAGTTTTTTAATTTTAGCCATTCTCGTTTTGCGTATGAGAATTTGTTTAGGGGCTTCTATCCTTCTTCACAGATTTTGGTTGTGCTTGTACCGAGGTTGATCGGCGGTCTCATCCATGGCAGCTTTTTTGATGTTAGATTGCTCGGTGCAGTTTACGGTCTTCTTTTACTGGTGGCGACCTGGCTGCTGGTGAAGTACAATGCTCGCGGCTCTTATGTTACGGGGCTGCTGCTAGGTGCAGCTATTTTGTTTGTATTTTACGATATTGGGTATTTGGCATACTTTAACTCCTTGTTTGGAGAGCCGGTATCGATGGTATTCATGCTGCTAACCTTTGCGCTGGGATTAAGACTTACTAGCCAAGAAAAGCCTACGACTAAAGGGTTAACCTTGTTCTTTATCGCGATTCTGTTTCTGGTCACCTCCAAAATTCAGAATGCGCCGGTTGGGATTGCCTTTGCATTGATCTTCCTGCGGTTTATGACGCTTGATGGTGAACGAAAATGGAGAAAGCTGGCCTTACGCTTTTCGATTGCGATATTTCTGGTATCCATCGTTATGTACGTGACGGCGCCAAAAGAGCTAAAGCATATTAACCTGTATCAGACTGTGTTTTTTGGGATATTAAATGAATCACCGGATGTGAAGGGAGATTTGCAGGATCTCGGATTGCCGGAGCGGTTGGAGGTACTTGCAGGCACGAATTATTTTCAGACAGATACAGTCATTAAACAGGATGATCCATCGCTGGTACCAGATTTCTACGACCGGGTATCCCATAAGGATGTATTGTTCTTCTACTTAAAACATCCAGGACGGTTAATAGATAATATGGAATATGCTGCGAGTAACAGTATGGCGATTCGCCCTTATTATCTAGGGAACTATGAGAAGAGTGAAAATAAGCCAGCAGGCGCATTATCGTATACTTATAGTGGATGGAGCGAATTCAAGAACAAGTATATTCCGCATACGCTTGGATTCCTCTCCCTATTTTATCTGCTGTATTTTGCCGGGGCATTGTTCCAATACTTCCGCAGTAGGGATGTTCGGGGAAGAGTTGCTGGTGAACTGCTGATGTTATTGGGACTGATAGGGATTTTCTCCTTCTTGGTTCCGATTCTTGGGGACGGAAGGGCTGATATCGGTAAGCATTTATTCTTGTTTAATGTGTGCTTCGATATGATGGTTGTAGTCATGTTCGGATGGATTGTGCACAAGCTCGTAGGGATTGTAAGACGTTAAGTTATGGAACAAATCAAACAGCAAGTTTCCGATTATGGAGACTTGCTGTTTTTATTGGTTTATCTATTCATTCATCCTCTAAAAGCTCACGCAGCATGCCCTGACGGTCATTCATAAATGCTTTGGTCACGGTATAGTGCTCCGTCTCCTCCAAGGCGACAGAACGGATGCCCTCACCCTCTAGAAGAAAAATTTCGGCTTCCGGATAGGACATCAGAATAGGTGAATGGGTTGCGATAATAAACTGTGAATCCTGTTGCACTAGCTCATGCATACGCACCAGCAGAGACATTTGCCGCAGCGGAGATAGAGCTGCTTCAGGTTCATCAAGGATATAAAGTCCGCGGCCTCCGAAACGATGAACGAACGCTGCGAAAAAAGACTCTCCGTGAGACTGCTCGTGCAGAGACTTGCCTCCATAGGAGTTCTTGATTGGTGGACCAAAACTAGGCTGTTCATCTAATTCATCAATGTAGGAAGCCACATTATAATAGCTCTCCGCGCGTAGAAAAAAGCCGTCCTTCGGACGTCTAACCCCTCTAGCAATTCTAAAATACTCATAGAGACTCGAATGTGAGGAACGAGTGTTAAAAGAGAAGTTAAGTGTTCCACCTTCAGGGTTAAAGCCCCACGCAGCAGCAATTCCCTCTAACAAGGTAGATTTCCCTGTGCCATTCTCCCCGACAAGAAAGGTTACTGGCTTTTGAAAAATAAGCCGATCCAGTGTTCTTACGGCTGGCAGATGAAATGGATAGGTTTGGAATGATGGAACCTGATCACGAAGCAGTTCTGCATGACGCAAGTAAAGCGTGGTGTTATTCATAGTGCCCCCCCTGTGAATGCCAGAAAATAATCTATTCCGGACAGATATGACGAGATTAGAGCTTCGAGCTAGACCTTTATAGCGCGTGTTCAAAAAGTACGGTTTTCAGCACCGAGAAGCTTGAAAGAAGGTAGAAACTGAGGAGCGGAGGCGTAGTGGAAGCTACGTGAGCACCGGAAGTTTCGCCTGAATTCAATATTCGATGTCGAGTAATCTTCTTGGGGTACTTCGTGATCAAAAGCGGACTTTTTGAACTACCTCTTATAGTATACCAGCATCCTGTGAGTGGATGAAATCTTCTAAGGTTCGGGCAAGCGGGGCAAAAGACAGGGGACATCTGCCAATTTAGTTCTAGTAAAGACAGATGTCCATGAGGCGAGTGCTGACTCCGCATATAGTTATACTGTCTTGAGAATACGACGGGGCAGGGTGAAGGCCGTGAAAGCGAGAAAGAGAAAAAAACACAAGCGTCCGCGAGAATATCGCGACGGTTATCACGAAGGATATCGTCTTGGCATGTGTGAGGCTGTGCAGCGTCTGAATACTCCAGGGGTCGAAGCCTGCCGACCATTTAAGTTAATGTATGTTCCTCAAGGATTTCAGGCGATCGACACTGGCGTAACGGAGGCACTGCAGCAGCTTGTAAGTGAGCTTGTAATAAGCACTCCTGAAACGATGCTGGAAACCGCGGCACGGGAAATGCCTGGAGCAGTATTAGTAATGAATGGACTTCACGTATTCCCGGAAAATCATTTAGAGCAGATTTCAGAGATAAGAAAGCTAGGCATCCCCACCGCCATCTGGTTTGTGGATGATCCTTATTTTACAGAGGACACTTCAGTCATTTGTAGGCACTATGATCACGTATTTACACATGAGCTGGGTTGTGTGGAGTTCTATCAATCCCTTGGAGTGTCATCGGTTCATTATTTGCCACTATGTGTCAATCCAAAGATGTTCTACCCACGCCGTACCGGCCCGCAATATCAGTATGACATTGTATTTATTGGTAATGCATTTCGTAACCGGACAGAGCTGTTCGATGAACTGGCACCTTATCTAAAGGGGAAGAAGGTGCTTATCGCCGGGGGATTTTGGGAACGCCTCGCCACCTATGATCAGCTTACACCTTTTATTAGCAACGGCTTTATTCCGCCTGAGGAAACAGCGAACTACTACAGTGGTGCGAAAATAGTCATTAATATTCACCGCCCGTGGGAAGTAGGACAGGATAACCGGAATAGCTACCGCCTTCCTTCACGTTCCATCAATCCGCGGACCTATGAGATCAGCGCCTGCGGTACTATGCAGCTTACGGATGTTCGTGAGGACCTGGGCAATTATTATCGGCCTGGTTATGATCTGGATACTTTTGGCTCCGCTAAGGAATTGCAGCAGAAGATTGAGTACTATCTGAAGCATGAAAAAGAGCGTCGAATCTACGCCTTACGGGGATTACGGACTACAATGCGCAACCATACATTCACTGCGCGTTTGCCTCATCTGTTGAATGTGATTGCTTCACGTGTATGAAATCAATAACGGGATAAAGGAGCGAGGATTATGAATAATAATGAATTTATTATGCCTACACCACCATTACCTCTGACACCTCCAGAGGAAGAAAAGCTGCGTGGTCGCCTGAGTGGTTTCAAAGGCGGTTATGATGAGGGCTATTTACGGGGGCGTCTTGCAATTCTGAATGGTCGTCCTGAAGAAGTATTTCCTGTACGGAATATTCATGTCATGTATGTCGCTTCTGGCAAAGGATACCCTTACTCCCCTTTAGATGATGCGGTTCTTTGCGCTCTGCAAAAATTAACAGCTCAAGTTACGATAACGGACGTGCGTCAAAATCTAGTAGAGTTGGCTGCAGCGCAAAGACCGGATCTTGTACTGGTATTGGACGGTATGGATTTACCGCTTGAGCAGATCGATGCGATTCGCACTAGTGGCGTCCGGACAGCGATTTGGCTTACAGATGATCCTTATTACACTGACTTTACGATCAAGATTGTAGCACACTACGATTTTGTATTCACACTTGAACGTAATTGTATTGATTTCTACCGGGGACTCGGTTGCCCTGAGGTCCATTATCTCCCCTTTGCTGCTCATCTAGAGCATTACCGTCCTACTACAACACGTTCGTCATTGAATCGGGAAGTTAGCTTTATTGGCTCCGCCTATTGGAACCGGGTCAACTTCTTCCGTGAGATTCTTCCTGACCTGATGAACTATAACACGGTGATTAACGGAATCTGGTGGGATCGTCTGCCTGAGGCCCCGCTGTACGGTGACCGTATTGAAATTGGTAAGTGGATGTCGCCACAAGAAACAGCGGTAGCTTACAGTGGCTCTAAAATCGTCATTAACCTCCACCGCTCGCACATTGATGAAGTAGTTAACAACAATACGCTCTCGATTCCAGCTGTTTCTCCTAATCCGCGTACCTTTGAAATTGCAGCAACAGGCACATTGCAATTAGTGGATGCCAGAGATGATATGGGATCTTTCTACAAACCGGGTGAAGAAATTGAGACCTTTGCAAGCCCTCAGGAAATGATGGATAAAATCCGTTATTACCTAACCCATGAGGAGGAACGCCGGGCGATCGCACTGCGCGCTTTTGAACGGACGCTTAAGGATCACACCTACGCAAAACGTATTTACCAGATGTTAGCGGTAATTTACGGCTAGGCTTGTTTCTGAACTGGATATGGAAATGTGCGTTTAGCAGGGGACAGGTGTCGTGCCGGCATCTGTTTTTCCTCGATATACTGTAGAACCGGCCTCAGCGTATGCCTGTAACCTATGAAAAGAAATTTCAGCTGGAGCGGATTGAATAGCTGAGTGGCGGGGGCTCGGGAAAAGCGGATGCTTTCGAGGCGAGTTTTACTGCGAAGTAAGAGATTGAGCAACGCTTCGTAAAACTTTTAGGGAGGTGAATGGCTGCTCCAGGCCCTCGTTAGGGAGCGCCGAAACGCCATGGCTGATAAAGCTACAATCGTCCTCTTTTCACATGTATCCAATACACGCAGTATTACCGGAGCGGAGAAGCTGTTGTTGTTTTTCGCTCAGGAGCTTTCTCCGTACTTTAATTGTATTCTCGTTGCACCTCAGGACGGCAAGCTGACTGCTCAGGCTCGAAGCTGCGGAATAAGTGTACAGTTGCTCTCGATTCCTCTTTTATACGGAATGTACACTCCTTATGCAGGGCTCGAGGCAGATGCTCGTAAATTTCAGGAAGGCAGGGAGTATCACGAATTAACAGACTGGCTAGCCTCTCTGCGCCCGTCGTTTATAATTACAAGTACCTGTGTGCATGCTTTGCCGGCAATGGCTGCCAAGTCACTGGGCATTCCGGTGGTATGGAAAATATCAGAGACGATAACTGACAATGAATATACACCCATTAGTGTAGGGCTGATTCATCGGAATAGTGATGAGATTCTGTCTATTTCACAGACGGCAGCAGCTTGCTTTCCAGAGGAAGTGAGAGCGGAGAAAGTAATCCAGCTACCCCCTTCTTGGAATGACAAAGAGATGATGATTGAGGCTTGGAGCAAGCTTCGGGGCGAACACCGGCGAGAGCTAAGGATTAAACCGCAGGAGCAGCTGGTCGGTTATATTTCTTCCTTTATTAATAAGGAAAAAGGATTGGAACATTTTGTGAAAATGGCTGTGCTTGTGTACGCAGTCCATCCCAATACGAAATTTGTTGTCATAGGCTCAGCCGGTGACAAAAGCTACTATGATCGCTGTGTCCGCAAGGTAAAGCTTGAGGGACTGTATACCCGCTTTAAATTTGTTGGTTATGCTGAATGTCTTCCATCTGCTTATTGCGCGATGGATGTACTGGTTGTTCCCAGTCTGATCCGTGAAGGCTTTGGAATGACCGCTTTGGAAGGAATGGCTTTTGGAAAGCCCGTAGTCGCTTACGACTCCGGGGGCTTGCGGGAGATTCTGCACGCAGCAGGCTGCAGCGAAAATCTCGTCCCAGCGTCGGACATTTCCGCGCTGGCCGAAAGAGTCAACGTCATGCTGGCGCAGCCGGGACTGGCGATAACCATAGGCGCCCAAGCGCGGGAGCGCGTCGACGCCGTTTATGGCCCAGCGGCTTATCGGAGCCGCCTGCAGGGTCTTGCGGAGATGTGGAGCCTCCGCTATTGCAGCGCACCGCCGGTGCGCGAGGCAGACAGCGTGGTGGAATCACCCGCTGTCCTGCCTGAACTGCCCGCAGCATCGCCGGCTTTGCCGCCGCGAAGCAAGGGCCTGCCGAGCCGCGTCGCCCGCAAGCGGCGCGGCAAAGTCCGGGCGCGCCGGCGAAGCGGTCGCCCGTTGGTTTTGCGCCGCGCTGCTCGCAAGCGGCGTAAGGGTTCTGCCCGGCGGCGGAGCACCGCCGGGGGCAAGCGCCGCCGGGCCCGCCGGAGTGGGCGGCGGCGCACGGCGTAAATGCTCCGCTTGCCGCGAAGGTGGCTAGCGGAGCAAGAGGGGAAAAATCCCCCAGATTGCCGCGAATCCGGCCAAATGAGCAAAAAGAGGTGTATAAATCCCCCAGATTGCTACGAATCCGGCCGAATGAGCGAAAAGAGGTGTATAAATCCCCCAGATTGCTACGAATTCGGCCGAATGAGCAAACAGAGGGGTAAAAATCCCCCAGATTGCCGCGAATCCGGCCAAATGAGCGAAAAGAGGGGTAAAAATCCCCCAGGTTGCCGCGAATCCGGCCAAATGAGCGAAAAGAGGGGTAAAAATCCCCCAGATTGCCGCGAATCCGGCCAAATGAGCAAAAAGAGGTGTATAAATCCCCCAGATTGCCGCGAATCCAGTCAAATGGGCGGAAAGAAGGGTAAAAACCCCCCAGATTGCCCGCGAATCCGGCCGGAAACGCGCAATAAACAGTATAACTCTCGTAGATTATCCGAGTCCAGATAAGAGCCCTATTCTTTTCACACTCAGTCCACCCGACTGAGCCAAGACAGACCATCATCAAACAGGCAGGGGAGTGAACTCATGAAGATCATGACGATTTTGGGCACGAGGCCTGAAATCATCCGCCTCAGTGTTATCATTCCGCTTCTCGACGAACATGCTGAGCGGCACATTCTGGTGCATACCGGTCAGAACTTCACCGCCAGTCTCAGTGGCATTTTCTTTGCGGAGCTGGGACTGCGAGCGCCGGATTATGTGCTGCAGGATAAGCAAGCAGGACTCGGCGGCCAGCTTGCCGCTATGTTCGGAGGGCTAGAAAGCATTTTACAGAAAGAACAGCCAGACCGTGTCTTGCTTCTGGGGGATACGAATAGCGCGCTATGCGCGATTTTGGCGGAACGAATGGGTATTCCGGTGGTGCATATGGAAGCGGGGAACCGCTGCTATGACCTAAAAGTGCCCGAAGAGAAAAACCGCCGTGTCATAGATGCCGTTTCAACCATTAATATGCCATATACACAGCAGAGTAAAAGACATCTAATTAGCGAAGGCTTCCCTAGCAGACGTATTGTGTTAACTGGAAATCCGATTCATGAGGTCATGACTCATTTTGAAGCAAGGATCCAGTCTAGCAGCATTCTGGAGCAGCTGAAGCTTACCTCAGGGCAGTATTTCCTTGTAACAGCACACCGTGCAGAGAATGTAGATGATCCAGAGTCCCTTGTACAAATTATGTCAGGTCTTAACGCTGTGGCTGAGCATTTTGGAATTCGTTTAATATGCAGCATTCATCCTCGCACTCGCTCCAAACTAACCGAGCAATTCTCTCTTCCAATGAACCCTCTCGTTGAATTTCATGAGCCCTTCGGATTTTTTGATTTTGTTTATTTGGAACAGCATGCCTTGTGTGCCATCACCGACAGCGGGACCGTACAGGAGGAATGCTGCTTGATGAAAGTGCCAACCGTGACGATTCGCAGAACAACGGAGCGTCCAGAAACGGTGGATTGCGGAAGTAATGTGGTGTCAGGTGTAGATCAGAACAATATTCTGCGCAGCGTCAAGCTGATGACGGCGCTTCGCCGGGATTGGGTGGCTCCGGAAGGTTACTTGACTCCGGATGTTTCGGTAAAGGTAGTTAAATTTTTGCTTGGAGGGAACCTGCATGTTCAATAATAAACGGATTGTGGTCACAGGCGGCACCGGTTCCTGGGGGCATGAACTGATTAGGCAACTTCTGCCTCAAAATCCTAAGGAAATCATCGTATTCTCCCGCAGCGAATCTGCACAAGTGGCAATGAGCCGGGAGTTCGAGGATCACCGTCTCAGTTTTATCATTGGCGATATCCGTGACAAGGATGCGCTGATCGCCGCCTGCCGCGGCGTGGATTACATCTTCCATTTGGCGGCACTTAAGCATGTTCCGGTCTGTGAAGATCAGCCCTATGAAGCACTTAAAACCAATGTAGTCGGTACCCAGAATGTGATTGAAGCTGCCATTGTGAATGGTGTTGAGAAAGCCATTTACATCTCTACTGATAAGGCAGCGAACCCGTCGAACTTCTATGGGATGACCAAAGCGATTGGGGAAAAATTGTTCGTCTACGCCAACCTAATTGGCTCAAACACCCGTTTTGTAACCGTGCGTGGAGGTAATGTGCTCGGAACGAACGGCAGCGTAGTGCACTTGTTCATGAAGCAGATCAAGGACAAGGGACAGGTACGCATTACTGATATGAAAATGACCCGCTTCTTTTTCACATTACGCGATGCGATAACCTTGTTATTTAAAGCCTCTGAGGTTAGCTTAGGTGGAGAAATCTTTGTCATGACGATGCCGACCTGCCGGATTATCGATTTGGCAGAGGTGTTAATCGAAGCCTCTGGAGAGTCCAATGTAAGTATTGTTGAGACCGGAATTCGTCCTGGGGAGAAAATACACGAGATTCTAATGAGTGATTTCGAAAGCTTAACCACTGTCGTCTACGATGAACAGTATCTAGTAATTCTCCCTACGCTGAACATGCCGGAATTAAAGGCACATTATAGCGCTTATCCTCATGTCTCCTTTAATAGCTTCAGTTCAGAGACAAATCTAATGGATCAGGAAGAGATCAAAAGCATCCTGATTCGGGGAGGGTTTCTGCAATGAAGCTGCTTATCCTTGGTGGAAACGGTATGGCGGGGCATATGCTGGCGGATTATTTTCGCCGCCAGGGCAAGCATCACGTCTTCCATACAACCCGGGATAAGAGCGATCTTGGCGGGCTGTATGTAGATGCGAACGATATAGCCGGAGTAGAGAAGCTGGTCGATATCGTCTCCCCTCATTGCATCATTAATGCGATGGGGGTACTCAATCAATTCGCAGAACGTGACAGAATTGGAGCTTACCACGTGAATGGATTTCTTCCTCACCACTTGTGGCGAATGGCGGAAGCTGTTCACGCAAGACTTATTCATATCAGTACCGACTGCGTGTTTGAAGGAACACGCGGGGGGTACACAGAAGAGGATGTACCTGATGGCACGTCATCTTATGCGATTTCAAAAAGTCTTGGCGAGGTGCGGCAACCTGGACATCTTACAATCCGCACTTCGATTATTGGTCCGGAAATCCGTTCAGGCGGTATTGGTCTGATGGATTGGTTCCTGTCACAGAGTGGTCAAGTGTCAGGATACCGCCGGGTGATGTGGAATGGGGTCACTACACTCCAATTAGCCAAAGCAGTAGATACACTGCTGGATTCCACGGTATCGGGGCTGATCCATTTAGCGCATCCGAAGCCGGTGAGCAAGTATGAGCTGCTTCAGTATATTCAGGCTGCTTTTCATAAAGAGGATGTGGAAATCATTCCTGAGGATGAACATGTCCAAGATCGTACATTAGTGAATACAAGAACGGATGTTAACTTTCCGTTGCCTTCGTACCCCCTGATGCTGCAAGAACTGGCTGACTGGATGAAACAGTCAGAGATGTCCCCATGAAAGGGCAAAAACTACTAATCACCGGGGCGGCCGGATTCACCGGTCGACATGCTGTTCATTTGTTCTCGGCAGGAGGCGCTGAGGTTACCGCTGTGGTACGTCCGTCATCAACAGCGGGTGTCCTGGCTTCCGCTGTGTTTCCAGAAGGAGTAAAGGTTTATCACTGTGATTTAAGCAATCGGAAGGCCGTAGCTGAGATGATCAAGGAAACTTCACCGGAGGCTGTCCTTCATTTGGCAGGAAACAATTCGGTGCCCGAGTCTTGGCGCAACCCTTTGCTCTTTATGGAGACGAATGTGATGGCTACGTTATATTTGCTAGAGGCGATGCGAAGTTTACCTGCCAGTCGGATTCTTGTAGCAGGCTCACGGCTTAAATTCAAACCGGGTGTGGTGGCAGGACCACCACATCCATATAGCCTTAGCAAAACAATAGAAGAGCTGGTGTCCCTAGCTTGGGGCACCTTGTTTAAACAGCCCGTTCTACTGGCTGAGCCCTGCAACCTGATCGGTCCCGGTCCTTCTACCGGCTTCTGCTCATTATTGGCACAGCATATTGTTCGTAGTGAAGTGTATGCAGGCGAAGAAATCCCTCCCTTTAAACTTTCCTCTCGCTATGCCTTACGTGATTTTTTGGATGTACGCGATGCTGTAAGAGCTTATGACCTTATATTGCGCGAAGGTACCAATGGAACCATCTATCGAATTGATTCAGGAATACAGCGGCCACTTGGAGATATCTCGGAGCAACTGATAAGCCTTTCCACAACTTCGGTTCCAATGGACTGGGGACCAGAACTAGCTGCACCCTCTATTCTAGAAAACGGAGTGGCGGGGGATAGACTAATCCCTTCAGATGCTTCGGCAACACCGGAGGAAGATGTATCTTCCCTGGGCTGGAAGCCAGAAATTGAGTTTAGTCAGTCCTTAACAGATATTTTGGACTATTGCCGTGCGAACTGGGAAGGACGGATGTTATGAGACCGAAAGTATCGGTAGTGATTCCTTTTTATAACTGCCCTTATATAGAGCATGCTTTACAAAGTGTGCTATCACAGTCTTGGGAGCCTTACGAGATCATTGTCGTTGATGACGGCTCGACCGTTCATTCAGAACTGATAAGACCGTATTTTCCGCGAATTCATTATTTGGGAAAAAGCAACGGAGGAACCGCCTCCGCACTGAATCACGGCATCTTGCATGCAACTGGAGATTATGTGGCATGGCTCAGCTCAGATGACTTATTCTACCGTGACAAAATCAATAATCAGGTGCTGTTCATGGAGCAGAACCACCTGTTCATCTCTTATACCAACTTCAATTATATTAACGGTCAATCTCAGTTACTTCAGATGAACGCCGCACTTCTGTTTCCGAATCAGTTGGAGTATTTACGTTGCTTTCTGCACGGTAACCCTATTAATGGCTGTACGGTGATGTTCAAAAGAGAGGTGTTTGGAGCGATTGGACTTTTTAATGAATCACTTCCCTATACACATGACTATGATTTATGGTACCGTGCGATTCTGAACGGTTATGCACCCGCGATGCTGAATCAGTCACTCACTGCTTACCGTAATCATGAAGGGATGGGGACGCTTAAATATTACGATGTCATTATGGCAGAGGCTGCTGCAACTAACGCTCGCTACAAGGCTCCGCTCCAGCACTTGATCTCTTCTATGGGGGGGTAAGAAAGTTATGTACCGGGAAATTGAAGTGAATGACTTTCTACCAATCTTATTGGAGCAGTTAAAATTCTGTGAAAGTATACTGGATATCGGCAGTGGCACCGGTACCCTGCTTGAACGGTATGAAGCCGCAGTAGTCCTTGGACTAGAAATTCACAGACCTTACCTGCTGCATCGTGAATATAAAGCACCTCATATTATTCCTGTGCACGGGGATGCTTGTCATATGGATAAATTATTCCTTCCAAAGACGTTCTCAGCGGTCACTTTTATCGATTCAATTGAACACTTTGAAAGGAAGGAAGGACAAAGATTACTCGGGATGGCAGAGAGAATCGCCTATAATCGTGTAGTCGTATTTACACCTCGGGGTTTTTTTCCGCAGGAGGGAATGGATCATTATCACTTGCAAGGAGAACATTATCAAAAGCACCGGAGCGGATGGGAACCAGAGGACTTTATAGAGCTGGGGTATGCTGTAACAGTACTTAAAGGTTTTCATCATGCTCAAAACCCATCGTTTCGTGAGGCGTTTGGTGAAGGTCATGCTCCGGTAGATGCCTTATTGGCTTGCAAAACAGTATAAAGGCCGAGCTTCAGGTGAAGGAGGTGAGCGCATGAGTGAAGAACCTAAAGTGTCGGTGGTCATTCCTTTTTATAACTGTCCATATGTGGATCTCGCCATCCAAAGCGTTTTGGAACAAAGCTATTCGAACATAGAGACCATTGTAATTGATGATGGGTCTACGCTTTGGATGGAGAAGCTTGAACCTTTCAGGGATAAGATTGTTTATATACGAAAAAACAATGGAGGAACCGCCTCCGCGTTAAATAAAGGAATAGATGCGGCTACCGGAACTTATTTTGCCTGGCTAAGCGCTGATGATTTATTTCATCCGAATAAAATCAAACACCAGATGCAAATGCTCAAGAGGACAGGTACTTCGTTTAATTATACAGCCTATTATTATATAAACGAGCAGGGTGAGCGGATTTCCGAGACGATAAGTATGATTTTTGACAGCAGGGCAAAGTTTATTGAGACCATGATGTTAGGCTGCCCGGTGAATGGAAGTACGGTCCTTCTTCATATGGGTATCTTCCGCGCAGTTGGGAAATTTAATGAGAGATTATTATATACACAAGATTATGATCTTTGGCTGCGTATTTTACCGTATTATACATGGTCTTATATAGAGGAACCGCTGCTTGATTACCGAGTTCATAATGAGATGGGCTCAGTCATTCACAAAGAGGAGCAGAAAAAGGAGATTGAACAAGTACAAGCAAAACATCACAGGGTTTTATCGCGGTTGTTGCAAAAGGAGAGAGGGAGATGAAGTTCATATTTCCTGTTCTAACTCTTACCAGAGGCGGGGCCCAGCGTATGCTAGCGGAATTGGCTAATCGTTTGACAGAGATTGGTCATGAAGTAACGATTCTTTTACCCAGCGATGGTGTTGTAGAATACGAGATGGAATGTGAGCTGCTCTATGCAAAAGAAGGTGAACTGGCAGCAAGCGATTTTCCAGTAGGAGATGTGATTATTTCCAACTTCTATACCACAGTTGAAGTATCGCAGCGGGCAAGTGAAGAGGGTAAAGGTGTTCATGTTCGATTGGCGCTTTGTTATGAGCCGGCCTTTTTACCTGACAATAGCCGTTCTTTTTCATCATATAATATTGCGACAAACCTACTCGTTCTATCACGCTGGCAACAAGGAATTGTCCAAATGAATCATGGCATTAAAGGGAGAATTGTACCGATCGGGGTAGGTCCCGTCTTTAAAAATATGCAAGTCCGTGATCCTAAAAAAAGGCTGGTAGTTTCTGCGATTATGCGCAAGCCAGAGGGTGGATTCTCAGCTCACCGTGAGCAGGATTATTTACTTCAGCAATTAAACAAGGTTAAAGCCTACCACCCGGAGGTTGAACTGTATTTGATTTCTCCTCCCGGAGAACAAGCGGAATCTGCAACGCTGCAAACCCTGGTGAACGATGAACGTTACCAAATAAGGACTCCAGCGGATGATACAGAACTCTGTTTCCATTATAGTGAGAGCGACATTTTTGTGAGTTCGAGTACGTATGATACAGGTTCGTTGCCAGGGATTGAGGCTATGCGTTGTGGTGCAGCGGTCGTTACGGTTTACTCAGGTGGGAATATGGAATATTGCACGCATGGCCATAACTGCTTAATGTCCTACCGATTTCAGAATCGGCTCGCAGATGATATTATAACCTTAATCAGAGATCCGGCTTTACGCCAACGATTAGCTCGTAAGGGTGAACAGGTTTCACAGAATTTCACTTGGGAAAAAAGCACACAAATATTTCAAAATGCGTTGTTTGAGATTGTATCAAGAAATCCATCTTAGTATGTCCCACAATTATAAAAGAACCTTCAAATCCACAAATAAAGTGGTTTGAAGGTTCTTTTGCAGTTAGAAGTTAGAAGATGGCAAAGGAGTTCATCATTTCACGAAATGACTGCGCATATTTTTCCGTACCGTAACGTGTAACCATATAATTCCTTCCTTGCTGGCGGAGTGCATTTCGCAGTGGCAGATTGTTCATTAGCTCTAACCCTTCATTGACGGCCGTTTCGATGTTGCCAAGAGGATAAAATTTGCCTGAGATATTATGCACAATAAAAGATCTAACACCGTCAGAATCCGTACTAAGTACAGGACAAGTGCAGCAAATGGCTTCTGCAACAGCATATCCAAAACCCTCTGTAATAGAAGTGGATAACAGAAACCCTCCAGAATTAGCTATGGAGGAATAATAAATCGGCATTACATGGTTAGGAATATTGGTGAAGGTACTTAGACGATCGTTCAGACCTAAGTTTTGCAATTCTTCTTGGAAGGGCTGCTTTTGATCCTCTGTGGCTAATTCAGGGTCATGAAACATCCATAAATGAAGGTTTGGTTTGTGAAGGCGAAGTTGATGGGCAATTCTCAAATATTCGCGCCAATTTTTATTGCTTTCCAGACGCCCGACCCAAGCGATGACCGGATCAGCCGGAGGCTCGGCAGGGATGTGCTGAAAGGACTGGACATCAACAATATTGGGAATGACATATCGATGTAGCCATGGACAGATTTCAATAAACAGCTCCAGTAAATGATCCGTTGGTGGAATTAGGACAGCATTACAATAGGAGCGGAAATATGGGACAGCGTCTTTGA
Source organism: Paenibacillus sp. FSL R5-0345 (assembly GCF_000758585.1). NCBI lineage: Bacteria > Bacillati > Bacillota > Bacilli > Caryophanales > Paenibacillaceae > Paenibacillus > Paenibacillus sp. FSL R5-0345. The sequence continues at coordinate 5,593,296 of NZ_CP009281.1, read as the reverse complement.
TTAGTTCTTTTGCATGACTACGTTTTCCAAGTCCTTGGGATTCGTATATCAAAATACCGCTGTAACCAAGCTCACGCAGACGCTTCAGCAATAAATAATCCGATGTAACAATAATGGCATCATAGTTATGGGTCTCAAGTACTTCTTTAATCTCCTCATCTATAGAGGAAATAAACACCGGAAAGTTAGCCTTATTCTGGCTTCCTGAACCAGGCATTAGATATAAAACATGACATTCGATCCCATCACGCTGGAGACTTTCACACCGCAGCTTATTTAAAGTCTCCACCCCGCCACTCGGTACATAAAACGTGAATAAAACTTTCATGCACGCGCCTCCTAACTTTTGCGGAGCACTACCGACTCGTTGAAATACGGCTTACTGTTTATAAGATACGCCGATATGCATTGGCAGGTGACGGTCAAACGGGCACAGTTCCAAATCCTTTCAGGATAGCTTGTTCGCCGGAAGGTCATCCTAACGACTGTTATGCTGCACACATACAACAATAGAGATGGAGGATGAATTCATGATGCGATCCAAGATCAGCATGTCAGTCTCAGCCGCATTACTTCTAGGCTTGGTGAGTATTACAGGGTGTGGGACAAATACGGCAGAGAAGACTAATGTGCAAACTAATAGTGTCCGGGGGGTAAATGACGGACGTATCGGTGTAAACTCCGTTCGCGGAGGAACGATGGGTACGCATAATATTACTAAAATGGAGGTCAGTCAGGAGCTCGCTGATCGTATTGCTGCTATGCCTGAAGTTCGCACAGCGAACGTGATGCTTGCAGGTAAGAATGCGTATGTCGCCGTAACGTTACATGATACAACTACTGGTCTGCGGGCTAAAGGTACTACATCCTATCGAGCAAAATCATCTACAGTACCTCACAATTATGGACCGACAGGGGTCATGTCGGGTACTGGAAGAGTGAAAATAGGACGCGATGGTATGAATGATACAGGGGCGGTAACGAATGGGACGAACGGAACCCTAAGAGGTACTGTGAATACAGTTCCTGGTACAACAAGTACTGGACCTGCAACCAGAAACGGAACACTTGGCATGGGGACTCTGGGTACGGGGACGACAGGTGTGGGCACTCACAGAAATGGAACAACCGGAATGGGAAGTTTGGGGACAGGAACAGGGACGACCGGAACTAGAACCCATACTTATAATAATGGACCTCTGCTGAACAGCAACGGTTCGAAACATGATGTCAATATGGGGATGGGCATTGGTAACGGAATGGGTATGGGAACTAGAAACGGCACTGGGATGACGGATGGCTTAGGAACTGGAATGGGCATTCGCAGCACCACTCCAAACTACACCAATAGTACCCATGGTACGAATTACAGAAGTAATTCTACCCACATGAACAGTACTCATTCGACTCACATGAACAACACAAATAACACTATTCATACAAAAGCAGCAGATACAGTTACAAAAGAAATTAAAGCGAAAATCGCTGCTGAAATTAAAAAACATGATGCAACCATTAAGGATGTATACGTATCAGCAAATCCAGACTTTGTAGATCGTGTCAATGTCTACGCAGAAGAGGCTCGTGCGGGTCATCCGATCAAAGGTTTTGTGGATGAATTCAGAACGATGGTTGAGCGAATTTTCCCGACTCGTAATTATTAATAAATAGTTTGATTTTTAAATAAAAAAGCAACAGTCCTCACCTTTATGGCGAGAATTGTTGCTTTTTTATTATACATCATTCTTATTTGACGTTAATTTGGCGCCCGCCAATCCATACACTTTGCAGATTCAATTCAGCATCAAGTCGCAGGATATCACCACGTTTTCCGGCTTCAAAGGTACCGATGGAGCGTTCCATTCCAATGGATATTGCCGGAGTAAGGCTTGCAGCACGGGAGGCTTCTTCTAGGCTGAGTCCTACTTCTTGTATGAGATAACGGAAGCCGCGGATCATGGTAAGTGTACTACCCGCTAAAGCGGCAGGGTTATCTTTAAGTGTGGCAATGCCATCTTGAACCAGTACAGGTAAATCACCGATCGTATATTCACCATCGCTAAGTCCAGTAGCAGACATGGCATCTGTAATTAATAACAGGTTGTTATCTTTTTTTAGATTAGCCACTAGAGAAATGGCTGCAGGATGAACATGTATGCCATCGGCGATGATCTCTGCACGTATGCGTTTATCGAACATTACAGCACCAGCAGCACCAGGCTTGCGGTGATGTAGCGGTGTCATCGCATTAAACATATGCACGGCTTGATTTAATCCGGCATCTGCCGCAGCAATAACCTCTTCAAAGGATGCATCCGTATGACCGAGCGCGGCGGTAATCCCTTGCTTACGCAGCCATAGGATAGCCTCTAATGCACCTTCGCGTTCCGGAGCCAATGTGACTTGCCGGATCATGCCCGGATAGTCGTTCTCCCATTGTTCCAGCCACTCGATATTAGCCAGAACAATATGCTCAGGATTCTGAGCACCGGACCATTTCGGGCTGATGAACGGCCCTTCCAAATGCATGCCCGCGATTTGTGTGTATGGCATCTCAGTGGCGCGATATGCATTTATTTCAGTAAATACTTGGTCAATAGCTGGCCTGGAAGCCGTCATAGTCGTAGCCAGCATGGTAGTAGTTCCTTGGGAGCTGTGAAATTTAGTGATGGCATTTAAAGATTCAGCATCACTATACATAAAGTCGTGGCCAGCCCCACCATGTACATGAACATCTACGAATCCAGGGATGAGCAGGTCTTCTGATGTTTGACCATCAGCTGGCCAGTGCGCGTAAACTTCTGGAAGCCATGTTGCCTCACCAGCGTAATGAATTTGCTCACTCGATACGGCAATTACGCCACGCTCAATTAATCCTTGGGGAGTCAGCACCTTACCAAACAGTAATTTACCTTGTTCTTTATTTATTTCAGCCATTTTCCTGCTCCTTCATCTACAAGGACGATAACATTCGGATGGCTCTGCAGTAGAGATGCAGGGCATTGGGTAGTAATCGGACCTTCAACGGCATTACGGATAGCTTCAGCTTTGCCAGCACCGCGTACTAACAGAAGAATTTGGCGTGCTTTCAGAATGCCGCCGATGCCCATAGTTATCGCTTGCCGTGGTACATCGTCCAAAGAGTCGAAGAATCTAGCATTAGCTTCCCGTGTGTCTTCAAGCAAATCAACGACATGGGTTTTGCTGCTCAGATTAGCATCTGGTTCATTGAATCCGATATGGCCGTTGCTTCCAATCCCGAGAATCTGCAAGTCAACCGGTCCGTATTCTTCCAGCATTTTGTCGTAAGCGAGGCATTCCGCTTCCATATCTGCTGCGTTGCCGTTAGGGATATGTGTCTGTGCGGGATCAATATCAATATGATTGAATAATTGCTCATTCATGAAGCTGCGATAGCTCTGCGGGTGATCGACAGGCAATCCGATATACTCATCAAGATTGAAAGAAGTGGCTTTCGAGAAGCTTACAAGCCCTTTTTGGTTCATTTCAACCAATTTAGCATAAACACCCACTGGGGAACTTCCAGTCGCAAGACCGAGCACCGCTTTAGGATTGCTTTGAAGCAGACTGGCGATAAGATTCGCACCAGTTTGTACGAAATCCTCATCACTATTGAACTTAAGAATATTCATTAAGATTGACCTCCTCGTTTGTTTCGGTAATGTTGGACATTCAAATAAGATTGCTCCAGTCTAGGAATAAAATCCCCAAAACGGGTGCTGACCATTCCAGTAAACAAAATATCAATGATGTGTAACTGGGCAATACGTGAAGCCATATCGCCTCGTCGCATTCCTTTTTCCAAGGAGGAGGAGAACAGTGGGATATCAGCTAGAGTGGCCAAGGTACTGCTGCCGTAAGAGGTTAGAGCAATAGTGCTTGCTCCACTGGCTTTGGCACATGTTAAAGCATCAATGGTCTCTGGGGTTTCTCCGGAATACGATACTGCGAACACGACATCACCTTCAGATAGCGATGAGGCAGAGGTGATCTGCATATGGGAATCGGCGAAAGCAGTACAATTCACGCCAATACGGATCAACTTTTGATAGAAATCCTGAGCGACAATGGAGGAGGTAGCCATTCCATATAGATCCACTCGCCGTGCTTGGCATAATAAATTAACGGCTTCCTGTAGTCGTTCCAGATCCAGAAGTGAAGTTGTATCTCGAATGGATGTCAGATGGTTCATTTGCATTGCTTCCACAATAACGGAGAGTGGATTACCTGCAACAATATCTTGATAAGAAGAACCGCCATCCTGAGGAGCTGCATCGCTATGAGCAATCTCAGCAGCCAGCTTTACTTTGAAATCTGGAAAACCCTTGAAATGCAGAACCTTACAAAAACGTGTAATCGTAGCAGGACTAATACCGCATTGTTCTGCGAGTTCTGTGATGCCCATATGAACAATTTCACCTGGTGATGACAGGATCCGTTCCGCCAGCTTCCGCTCCATTTGAGAGAGCTTGGACTTTTCATGCTCAAGTGCATATAAAATTGGGGACATCCATTCACCTCGACTTCTAATGTAGCCCATTGAAATTATTTTTAAGATTATTTATAAAAATAAGAAAATTATTTTCATATTCAGAATAAAACAAAATCTATCCGGATGCAAGGGGTAAAAATGAATACAAAAAGGATATTATGCAATCACGCATAAACTCATAGATTTAAATCAAAACGGCCCACTTGCAGATGACTGCGAAGTGGACCGTTTTTGAACAGCGCCTGAATTGAGCTATACCGTTGAACGTTCAATAATGCGATATTCAAGCTTATAGTGGACCGGAAGCCTATCATTATTCTGAATCTGATCATAAATGATCCGAAAAGCTGTCGTACCCATTTCGGACAATTGGTTATCTATGGTGGTCAGACCCAGCGTTCGGCCGATAGGCTGGTTGTCAAATCCAATGACGGCCAAATCCTCAGGAATTCGAATACCATTCTTCCAGGCTTCGATGATTAGACCAGCCGCAACATGATCGCCAGATATAATTAGCGCGTCAGGCCGTTCCTTCATTTGGAGCAGATGGTGAAGCACACGAACCCCATCCTCTTCCGTTACACAGTCGTATATCATCCACTCTTCAGGATAAGGCTGACCAGTTGTGTCTAGAAAGTCCCGGAAGGCGATTTGCCGGATAGAGCTGCTGCTGCCATGTTGTCTGCCTTCACAGTAACCGATCCTGCGGTATCCTTTATCATTCAAGTATTGAAGACCGCTTCGAAAAGCGGAATAGTGCTCAATATAAACGGAAGAGAACTGGCAATTCCCTCTATCTTGGCAGACCACGATGGGACCATATGCTGTATATTCTTCAATAACTTCTGAGCTCATGCTTGTAGAGACAATAACCACGCCGTCAATTTCTTTATTGCGTAGCATCTCCAGTACTTTTATTTCTTCATCAGGTTGGTAATCGGTCTGGCATAAAATTAGTCGGTATTGTGCTAAAAGTGCCTCTTGGGCTAGTCCTTCGATGATCACAGAGAAATAAAATAAGTTTATGTAAGGAATAATAACTGCAATGGCTTGCGTACGACCGGTAATCAGATGAACGGCGTTCATATTACGTGAGTAATTTAACTTTTCAATCGTATTTAGGACTGCGGTTCTTTTGGCTTCACTTACATAAGGATGATTATTAAGTACTCGCGAGACCGTTGTCACGGAAACACCAGCCATACGGGCGATTTCTTTAATATTAGCCATTCGAGAACAACAGCCTCCTTTTGGTGCTTGTGTATAGTGTATAGTCTTTTTATTCTATCATATCGTCCGTAAATTACCTCCCAAATAAAAAAGCTTGCTATGGAATCCATTTCATAAATTAGACTGTATTTGCAAGGGATTACCGGACTAAACCGGCGTAACCTAACGGGCGTGACGGACCGGTAAATCTAGCCTCATTTCTAAATGTAATGGCCATCGGATCAGCTTCTTTTAAATGCTAAGAAAAACGGTTGTCATCGTTAAAGGATGACAACCGTTTTTCTTATGGCTATGCTATGCCGTTCGTGAAGTTCTTGGTGCTCTATTGCGCAACATATCCCACACAATAAACGCAAGGACAAGCAGTTGAGGCACTAAAGTTTCCCAAGTCGGATACATCCCGAGCCAGCTTATAGAAGGCAACCCATCCTGTACATGTGCGGGAAGTTTCCCAGCGACTTGAAGGGAGTGAATGCTTTCTCCAAGAAAGCGGAACACTAAATAGTAAATAAGAAGTGTAGCTGTACGGAAGAAGGCGGCAATTGGCAATTTTGCACTTAAGGCAATAATCGCGTATCCTACAATCCCTAGAATCACTAGAGCACTTCCGATTCCTAGCAGCAACTGAGACAGTTTAATGGAAGGCGCCATCCCTACATAAAAAATAGTGGTTTCTGCACCTTCACGTAAAATCGCGAGCGCTGCTACGGAGGACAATGACCATAGATTACCCTTGGCTAACGCTCCATCCACCTGTCGACCAACATAGTTGTTCCAATTCGCAGTATTTGATTTACTATGCAACCAGCGTCCAATGGTAAGCATCATAATGACGGCAACAAGACCCGTGATGCCCTCAATCATCTCACGTGCTCCACCGGATGCAGCGCGGGAAATGGTATAGGTGAGTAGAACCGCTAATCCGATACTCGCTACAAGTCCTACAGCTGCGCCAGACCAAATCCATTTTTGTGCTTTGGCATTTCCATCGCGCTTCAGGTAAGCAAGAAGGGCAGATAATACGAGGATTGCCTCTAGTCCTTCACGAAGAAGAATAAGTGCAGCATCCCAAGCATTATAGGTTGTTTCACCTGCCAAGGGAGTCAACTCAGAGACCATATTATCCATGATCTTCAAAGCCTGATCTAGTTTAGGCGGATTAGAAAGCAGATAGCCGGTGACCGCTGCGCTTTCGTTCTCGATATTGGTATAGACCGCTGGAGAAGCGATCTGCACTTGTCCTTCAGCAGAGGGCCAATCTACGATGAATTGCTCCATGATATTAGCCGCTTCTGCGCTATTGCCTGCTTTTGCGGTGGAAGAAGCTTTATTGAGGTGGCTGATCAGTCCTTCAATAGATGCTGGTTTACTGGAAGTATCTCCAGCATCTATTGCTTTGCCTTCACTGTAATCGGCAAGCAGCTGATACAAGGCCTCGGCTTCTGATTTCGCCGACTCCTCGCGGAGCGGCTCTGCCTGCAGCGCGATGCGCAGCAGGCTTATCTTCGTCTCCAGCAAGCTGTAGACGGCGGAATTGTCGGCCCGGATGTTGCGCTCTGCCGGCTTCCATCCGCTGACGATGTCGCGGTACGCTGCCGCTGCCGCGCTCCAGTCGGCGCTGCGCACCGCATCCCGCGTGCGCTCTGCCGCGGGCAACAGCTTCGCCGCCGTCTCCCGACCGGCGGCTCCAGTGTCACCGCCGTCCGTGCCGGAGGCGGCGGTGACATACGCGTCCACGCTTCTTGCAAGCGTGGACAGTGCGGTTTTGGCGGGCGCACCATCGCCCGCCGCAAGGGCCGCCGCCGCGTCTGCAAGCGCGGCGTCAACGGCGGCAGCCGGACCGGCGAGTGCCGGGTCCGGCGTGTTCGCGTTCGTGGTGCGCCACAGCGCAGCGAACGCTTCTACATCGGCGGCGGCCGCGTCCCAGCGGCTCTGGCCGGCTTCGACGAGTGCGCTGCCGACTGGCGGCAGCAGCTCGTCGACCGAGCCATCGACCTCCGCCCCCGCCGCCGGGTTAGATAGCATCAGTATACATACGATGCTAAACAGAATCAGTACGGCTGCCTTCGATAGCAGCCGTTTATTAAGAGAGTACATCGGGATAATCCCCTTTCAATAATGGACAGGAACATTCGATTGAGAAACTTAGGGGCAAGCTTAGCCTAAAAGCGCTTCCCCGATGTAGCCGCCTTTGCGGATACCTGGGAAGCAGGCAAACACCGCGCTGCCGGTGTGCGTCATATATTCATTTAGCCGATCACTCTTGGAGAGACGCTGCTGGATCGCAACAAATTGCTTCATTAAATCCCGTTGAAAACTAATGAATAATAATCCTGCATCGAGCTGACCTGTTGCGGCATCTAATCCGCTAGAAATGGAGTAGGAGCGGCGCAGCATCTTGACTGTGCCGTCACCATGCGCTAAAGCAGAATGTGAATCCGGCGGGATGACAGGTTTCCCGGATGCATCAGCCGCTTTAAGATTCAAATCATCGAATTCATCCTTTGCACCGATAGGTGCTCCGTTATGACGATAACGGCCGAAGGTGGCTTCTTGATCGCTTAAAGAAGAACGATCCCAGACCTCAATTCGGAAACGTACACGGCGAACTGCCATATAAGTGCCGCCGCTCATCCATGAAGGACCGTCACTGCTGCTGTTCCAGACCACTTCGTTCATTTCTGCTTCATTCTTAGTGTCTGGATTTCCCGTACCGTCTTTGAAACCCAGAAGATTACGCGGCGTCGTTCCTTTAGGGTCGGCTGTGCCTGTGCGCTGGAAGCCTTCCTGAGTCCAGCGGAGTACAGCTGTGCCGCGAGCGATACGTGCCAGATTTCGGATGGCATGGAAAGCCACCTGCAGATCATCAGCGCATGCTTGGACACAAATATCTCCACCACACCACTTTGGATCCAGGTTGTCTCCCGTAAATGCCGGAAGATCGGCTAATAGGGTTGGACGCTTGGAAGATAAGCCGAATCTGCTGTCAAAAAAAGAAGGTCCGACACCAAAGGTAAGCGTACAGCGTGAAGGGTTTAAACCATCTACTTCACCTGTATCGGAGGGTGGGAGATTAGGATTATCATTGACATCGCCTATGAGGCTGCCGGTAGTAAGAGAAGCTGCGGCAGTTGTCCATGCCTGCATTAGCTTTTTAACATCGGATAGCTTTGTTGTGGTGAGATCAAAGGCTGCGAAATAAATAAAGTTCTGTGAAGGGGTTAGAATGCCGGCCTGATGACTCCCGTAAAAAGGAATGGAATCACCATCAGAGGCAACTGTTGGCTCAGCTACGGCATTGCGCGCAGCCATAATTCCGCCAACACCTCCACCACCTAATAGTAGACCGAGACTAGTGGCGCCAGTAAGCCGCAGCATATCGCGGCGGCTTAGTTTTTTATCTAATATAGGATTGCTCTTGGATTCTTCATTGAGAGGGGCACCCTCTGCACTAGCTGGTAAATCGGTAAATCTGTTTTGCTTATTCATGATGGTCACACTCCTAGAATAGTTCCCATGTTGGACAATGGCTCAGCCAAGGCATCCAAATTTTGACTCAATTTACGCACATCTTCTTCTTTCAGCTCTTCATAGGAAACATATCCATCTCCAGATTTGAAAGGAGCAAGCTCAGCTTGCAAAGCTGCAAACCGTTCACCAATCGTTTTTTCCAGCTCAGCGTCTTTTTTCGCCAGTTCTGGCTTTAACAGCTCGTATATCTTTTGGGCGCCTTCAACATTAGCTACGAAATCATAAAGATCTGTGTGGGAGTAACGTTCTTCCTCACCTGTTACTTTGGAAGAAGAAACCTCATTAAGCAGTTCTACAGCACCAGTAACGAGCAGATTAGCATCGATCTCTACGGTCTCTACTTTTGCACGCAGAAGCTGGGCATCTTTCAATAATTGGTCAGCAACCTCGGTCATATCTTTAGTTGTATTGTCCTGCCAGAGCGCTTTCTCAAGCTTGTGGAAGCCGCGCCATTCAGCAGCATCTACGTCATTCTCGCGGGCATCAATATTCGGATCCAAATCACCAAGTGCTTCTGCAATCGGCTCAATTCGCTCGTAATACATGCGGGCCGGCGCATAAAGTGCCTTCGCATCCTCAATCTTTGCTTCTTTAACTGCGTTTGTGAAATTTTCTGTTTGCTTTACAAATTCATCACATTGCTCGATGACATATGTACGATATTGCTCAACCGCTGATGTAAAGTCGGCAGTGGTTGCTGCAGAAGTATCAGATGTATTCGTTGTTGCGGTGCTTTTTGCAGCGGCATTTGTAGAGTTATTGTTGCTTGTGTTGCTATTAATGTTATCGTTGTTGCTGGTACACCCGGTAAATAGTATGGAGGCTGCAAGTAGACCTGCAGGCACGGCATATGTGAATTTCATTGAATGAAGCACCCCTTTTTTATATGTGAATGATAATCGTTATCATTTATGCTGGATTTATCATAAGTCCGTATACATTTACTGTCAATATAAAATTGTGATGTATTTCATAGTTATATTTTGCAAGACAAAAAAACTCCCGGGACTGGGAGTTGAGTTTGTAGAAAAATATCTAATTACATCCGGGTATTAGCAAGTTAACACTTCCTTTGATTTGATCATTTATTTGCGCGTAAGCAACTGCTATTGGACACATCTGCTCTTAAATGCAGCATATTTTGAGTTTGGATCGCTAACGGACCTCATACTCGCCATTGGCTTAAAAGTCACCCAACATTGACCGCTTCCTTAGTAGGAATAGCTGCACTGGGGTCCGAAACTCTGCTAAAAAGGCAATGAATTTACTAATAACGTCATCGGGGTCCTTTCTGTAACCCTCAGAAGGAGAAGATGAATAGACTGTTGAAGCGGGCAGTTAACGACCAACAACACAAAACAGCGATTCTTCCAATAATGGCTGAATCGCTGCTCTGTGTTCTTTACGATTTTTATAATTAACTGGACCGTCTCACTTATAGAAAAAAGCTACTTATCGACAGCCCCATTCTGTGTCGTCTTTAATTTATTGTTCATTATGGGATTCATGTTCCGCAGAGGGGTGATTTTTGAATACTTCTGCGGCTTCCTCAGCAGAGAATTCCGGTTCAAATTTTCCCACTAGTGGCAATTTGTTTAATTTCGTAGTTTGTACCTCTGCTTTAGTAGGTTGATTATTTTTCGAGTTACTCATATTTACACCTCCTTTAATAAGAAACAACAAGTTGTAGTTTGCCCTGTAAGGAGATGATTTTATCCAAGAAAATTTCAACGTTTTGCAGGTGTAAGCCCTCACTAAAGCCATGTAATTAGCCCCGGATGGTTAAGCCCATTTTGTAGTTATGACAGCACCATTAACTTCATCAATACATAATATGTTTTGACTGTATCCCTTTACCTTGTTATACCAAACAAACCCAGGGCAAGGAGGGGTGACACCATTGAAGGGGAACGAACACCACAGCAAATTTCTGTTGACTCATCGTGAGCGCGAAGTTTTCGAGCTTCTCGTGCAGGACAAAACGACTCGTGATATCGCTGGTTTATTATTTATCAGCGAAAAAACAGTTCGGAACCACATCTCCAAGGAGATGTGGTTTGAAATACGTACCATGAATAGCATGAGTGTAGGGAGACTATTTATGATTAAGATTTTATGTACTTCTTTATTCTTCAATATTCTTAATAATTTCTTTACAAACATAAACCAAACTCCTCTTGTGGAAAAAAAGTATAGGTCATGTTTAAAACTTAAGTGCACAATAAAAATGGAGCGAATTTGTTATAGCACTAATTCTAAAAACTATAATAAGCGAATATCATTGCTAAGTAATAGAAGAGAAGGAAATTGAGTGTAGGCGAATTTTTTTATAAGGTTCAAAGGGATGCTGATTATTTCGATAATAAGTAACGAGTACCAGTTATATAAAGCGAGATAAACGAGAAGATTAGGTATGGATAAATATGGGTAAGATAATTATAGTTGTACCTATAATATTTCTTTGGTATATTTACTATTGTCAATAAAAATTAAGGAGGACCTGCTATGAGTAAAGATTTATGGGATTTTATTGGAGTCTCAAGATCTTCTAGTGGTGAGGCCAATCAAATTCTGGATATTATTATCTTTAAAATGTTTGGTGCATTGGAAAATTTTCTTAATATGCCATATCAAAATTATCGCGATTTAGACGAAATGATTAAAGACGGTATTTATAAAGATAATCAATATACCTACTTTTGGAAATGGTTTAAGGATTATGGCCAGTTGGCACTACATAAAATATCTTCAACGCAGTTTATTAATTCGGATGATACTTTAGATTGTCTTGAGGATCGATTGTTTATTATCGAGTCAGATATTGATAACGGGTTAATTTCAAGTGTGTTTGAGTCAATTGCTAGTACATTTACAGCAATTGAAAATTTAATTAGTACTTATGAGGAATTGGCTACCTCTAAAGGGGATTATTATAAATCAATTTATACAGAAATTGTTGAACAGGTACGAAAATCAGAACCCTATAAAAATTTTAACTTTCAAAACTCTGTTGCTATCGAGCAACAGAGTTTTTTATTGTTTCAATTGTAACAATTTGTAACCTCTTGTATGTTATATTAATTTATATGTACATATTTGTTATGAGGAGAGATATTATTTGGTTACTCATGATTCTGAATTTTATTTAAAAGCTTATAATTTTGCTAGAATTGGAGTTCAATTAGAAAAGGTCATTCTAGAAGAAATAACTACAAAAAAAAATTGCGATGAAGTCGATGCTAATTATGTTGTTAAATTAGAATTTGGCACAAAGACTACCGTTATTGATGAAGAGACTGTCGATGGCTATTTACGCATAGTTGTTAATCTTCAACAAGAAGAAAATGACTCCAATGATTTAGAAATTGTTGTTGTTTATCGCGGTAGATTTGTTAGAAATCCTGAATCTTCAATTACAAATCTAGAACAATGGGTTGATATGCAAGTTGTACCTTTGTTATTGTCCTACATTCGTATGACTGTTTCAAATGTATCTGTTCAAATGGGCTTTGATCCAATAGTAATTCCTACAATGGATGTTTTGGAATCAGTAAAATTGAATACGGAAATCAATCAAAGTCTTGAGGATGATATTAATGTCGATTAACAGGATTAATTTCTTTTATTCGGATCGTCCTTATCCAACATTGGAACCTGTAGCAGGACAGATTGCTGATTTTCTATATCGATATCAAGGACAACTTCCAAATTTTGTTGAATTTATGAGAATAAGTTCATCGTGGCGAAAAAATGATTACCAAAACAAATTACTAAGCTGGGCATCAAGAAAAAGAGGTCGGAAAAGAGTAGCTGCAACTGATATTGAAATGTTAATCACTTCTGCGGAGAATTTTTTTAATGTGTGCAAAACAGATGAGGAAATTAAAAAAATTAGGGGTCTTATTCCAGAAAAATTAGTTGAGAAAGTACTCAATAATAGGTATAAAGGTAAAACCTGTAAGATGGGTTTTGGAAAAGGTGTTGAAATTGATAGAAAAAAAATAAAATATATATGCCTTGCTGCTTATAAAGAAGAAGAAGATAGTGATGAGAATCGACAGAGTGTAGATGCTGGCGTATGGGATGGTAATCGAGGAGAATTTATTGAGGTGAAGTTTAATCCTGGAGCTTTCCATAGCAAAGATATTAATTATCTTCGACTATTAAAAGAAAAATTGGATGATGCAGAATTATTGCATACTGTGTATTTGATTTCTCTAGGAGATAAAAATTTAACTCGAAAAAAATTAGAGTCTATAGATAAGTGGAATGATTCAGAATTTGTTATCATTGGTAGTGATGAGTTATTTCAATTGGAAGATGCAGAAACAAGACCTGCTTCTTGAGAAAGAAAATTTATAAAAAAAAGAGCTTGATTCGGAGTTGAAATCGAATCAGAGCTCTTTTTTTCATTATTATGAATTTGTTTTTCATTATAACGGATAGCATCTCTTTTTTTACCCATACTACTTATTATCAAGCTTTGAAAACAGCTCTATACCTTGTTCTAAATTGTTAGTGAAATACTGAAATGCTTCTGGTGATTCATTATGTAATTTTATGAGCAAGGAGTTAATTCGATTTAATTGCTGCTCAGTTGCTGAATCTACTTCTACGTCTGAACTGGAATGTCCCAAGTCATTTAGTATTTTTTCAAGGATTGTTAATTGTATTGTTTCAGTTTTACCAGTCTCAAAATTACTAAGATAGCCCGTAGATACTCCTAGCGATTGAGCGTAGTCGCTTAATCCAATGTTTCTCTGAAGCCTCATATTTCTGACTTGTTGCCCCAATGTTTTCATGGAACACCCCCTAATATTGATTATACGCCACAAAATTTGGATTTTGAAAGATGTAAATAACGATTATTAATGAGCAAAAGGAGGATTTGTATCAGACCATCTGATGTAACCAAAATAAAGATAACAAATATTACGTATGTCCATGATCCAGAAGCTATGCAAAAATGGTTGGCCTTGTATGTGGATTTGTTTAAAGAAGCTTTGAATTCAGAATTAGCAAATTTGAGCGAGGATGAGCATACCCTTTTAGAGAGGGAGGTGGAGGAGTTATGAGAACTGTCTTGTACTGCCGCTCATCAATTAACTCACAAGAAAATTCGATTTCCATGCAGAGAACTATTTCGGAAGCTGTTGCTGCTCAGCGCTCATTGTTAATTGATGAAGAATACATTGATACAGCGGTCTCGGCACGTATAAATGAGATTAGTGATAGACCCAATCTTGCCCGATTACTTTCTGACATTAAAAGAGGGAATGTAAAAACTTTGATCGCCTACAAACGCGACCGCTTAGCACGTAATGTTGGACAGCATTTAGAAATTTACGAGCTATTAAAGAAATATAACGTTCAGGTTATTTTTTCGGCTAGTAATGAACTCCCCCTGCAGTATTCACCAGCAGGGGAGTTTTTTGAATTGGTCATTGCTGGATTTAACGAGAGAGAGGTAAATCAAATCGCACTTCGGATCAGAGATACTAAACTTGCTCTATTTTCCGATGGGAAAAATCATGGAGGAAAATTGCCTTTTGGCTACTACCTTGATGCAGAAAAGGATATACAACCCGATCCAATGAAAGTCGAAACGATCGTTAGTATTTTCAATGAACTATTAATCACTGAATGTCGTACATTCAGTGATTTTGTTAGGCATGTAGAGTCTAAGGGGATTATTGAAAAGAGTAAAAACAATTATAACAAAATTAAAAAGTATATAACCACGCCTGAATATATGGGTTTTCGTAGAGCGAAGTTTAATGAGGATATTGTCGAAATTGAACAAAAACGTTTGAGAATTATTAACGAAGATAAATGGAATCAAGCCCAATTGATACTTAAAACATTAATACAAACTAGAGGTAAGCAAAAATCGGAAATAGCAATGCTTGATGAACTTGTATTCTGTACGACATGTAATAAACCAGCAAAAAGAAAGTTAATTTCAATGGCTGGAAAAGAATTCGTTATGTATTATTGTAGCGCCCATTATCGAAACAAGTTTCCTCAACAAGTATTAGAGAATTACGTTTTAGAAGAAGCAACCAAGTGGGTTCAAAATATAGCCGAATCTGAAAACAGCGTTATGCTGATGGATGTAATTAATCAAGTGGATGCAGAAAGTTCAGCTAATCTTATAGAGGTAGAACAGAAAATGAGAATATTAAACGATAAGATAATTGGATTAACGGAACAGTGGGTTCTCAATAAAGATCCAAATACCCAGGAAAGAATGGTAACCGTTTATTCAAAATTAGTTCAATTCGAGAACCAAAGAAAGCTACTCTTGAGAACTCAGAATTTTATAACGATGTATCCAGCAAGAATTCAAGCTATATGGGCACAGTTAAATGTTCAAGATAAGCTCGCTAAGATGAATAGTGTGGAGATAGCTGAAGTGTTACATGATATTGTGCAAAAAATTGAAATTGGTCCTCCTGATTTCTTTCCCCGAATTGAATTGAAACATCCGTTTTTTGAATTAATAAACTCTAAGGATGGTGAAATTACAATTGCATTTAACAGCGTTGATTAGTCCTGGAATGAGGGGAGTATTTTACGGTAGACATTCAACAGACAAGCAAACGATGGATGCTCAGAGAAGTATGGCTTTAGAGGTTATTCGGAAGTATGAATGTGAATTTGTGGGTGAGTACTTAGATACAGCAGTCTCAGCAAGAAAAATAGATCTGAAGGGTCGCAATGGTATATCAATTTTACTCGCCGACGCTCATTTAAATAAATATGACTTTGTAGTTATTTCACAGCATGACCGACTAGCAAGAAAACCAAGCGAACATCAAGAGATACGCACAACTTTAAAAAAATATAAAATTCCCGTTATCATTGCGAGTACAGAAAGCCTTTATGATTCAGGGGATCTTTTAGTTGATCTAATCAAGGATGGCAACTCAAAATTCGAAGTAGATAACACCCGCGTTCGGACTAGGGATACAATGTATACTTTTTTTAGACAAGGGAAATGGCGTGGCGGTAAGCCTCCTTTTGGATATCGTTATGATTCACAAACAAAACTCTTCGAAGCGATTGAACACGAGCACTTGTTAGAAAAAGCTATTTTCGACATGTATTTAGGGTATTTAGGGTTCGATAAGATTGCTCAGAAATTACCGCACTCCTCTTATGAGGGTACTGATTGGACTGACCAGGCTGTTCGAGCCGTGATAACGAATCCTTTTTATGCGGGATATTTGGTACGGGGAAGAAAGAAAGAGCGAGCAAACAATTCATTTAATGATCGATCAAAATGGGAGATGCTACAGAGCGATAGAATTCCAGCAGCTGTCACATTAGATAAGTGGGAAAGATGCTGGGAGCTATATGAACAGAGGGTTAATGGTAAGGTTCCTCCACGGCGTTTTAAAACGAGCTTTTTACTAAAGGATCTTCTGAAATGTGAAATGTGTGGAAGTTATTTGGTGGGTAAAGATAAAAGAACCAAGGGCAAATCAGGACGGAAATACGGGATAATGTTCTACTGGTGTTCCTCTTGTGATTATAGGGTAGAATTAAGCAAGGCTCATGAAATAATTGATTTTTTATTGGCGAGTTTGCGATCTCAGCATAAAAATGTTGTTATTGAGAAAGTATTAACGAGTATCAACGATGACATTCTGAACTTGAACAACGAATGTGATATGCTCAACAAAACAATATTTAATTTTAAGGAGCAACTTAATAAAGTTAATTCTGAAATCGATCAGCAATTTAATATTCTCCATGGTATGGATGTAGAAGAAGTAGAAGAAATCAGGGACAATGTAAAGATACTTATTCGGATATTAACACTGTCTAAACAAAGCTACGAACAAAAGATTAGTATAGTAGATAAACAATTGATACAGCGTCAAAATCAAATTAAGCAAATTCAAAAATTACAGCTTAATCAAGAAGGTCTTGAAAGCAAGTTGAAGAAAATTAAATTGGAACATTTAAAGCGGCAACAAAATACAAAAGATAAAAAAGATGAGTACGATTCGAGATTACTTCGTGGTTTATTATTCGAGTTTGTACAAGAGATCAGCATAGATCGTGTAGGGAATGTTAGAATTAACGCTCGACATGACTTGCTATATACTGAAGTGAAGTGACTTGTTTCAGCAATGAAGCAAGTCTTTTTTTATATCTCGGTTATTAGGTCAATAACTAGAATAATAGGAAAGATCAGAACTCGGTTCTTTCTTAGACACTCGATCCCGAGGCTTGTATAAAACCGAGTTTTAATAGGCTTGTACCCTCCTTAAACCTTGCGGTATATAAGGCTTCTTAGTTTCTACAGTTATTAAGGGATGACTGTTCAAATAAGTAGCTCGGTTATTAGGTCATGATGAAATAGACGTTCCTAGTATTCTGTATACTATTACTATCAGTTGCATGGTACAATTTACCTAGTTATTTCGTATGTTTATGAAATTATTAGTAACGGTTAGATATCAAATACCGAATAGGTGGATAAAATGGATAAACAAATCGAACAGCAGTTATCGAATAGAATAGCGAATTGGAAAAAGAACCTCATCGATATGAGCAAGAGGAACACACTACTCAATTTCAAACCAAAGAAGACAAATAGCGTGAATTTTTTAGATGTCCCTTCAGATTTATACGAATCGTTGGTGGGAGAAGAAAAACAATTAGAATGTGATAAATTGTCTACTCAATTTTCTCAACAAATTGAAAAGATTAATTTATTGACTATTGAAGAGTTGGAAAAGAAAAAGCGGATTGCAGAAGAAACTCAAAATTATACTAAGATCTTAAATAAGCTTAGAACTGCAGCGAAGACACGTATGAATGAACAAGGAATAAATATTTCTTATTTATCATTTGGAGTTTTGAAATGGAAAGAAACACAACTTTCGACCTCATCAGATTTCCTTGCTCCGTTACTTTTAGTTCCTGCTACCTTAAAAAGAACTAGTGCGAATGCCCCATTTACTTTGAATCAGTTTGAAGATGAAATTGTGATTAATCCATTTTTAGCACATATGTTGCAGGAGCAGCATGGTATTACTTTGCCTGAGCTCCCTGAAGATCCAGCAAGCATTAACGTTAATGAATTATGGGCAGAAATAAGAGAATTAGTTATTAATCTTGAGGGATGGAGCGTCGAAGAAGACGTTTATTTATCTTTATTCTCCTTTAATAAGCTGGTTATGTATAAGGACATGGAAACTTATAAAGATATAATTGAAAGTCATCCACTAATCAGAGAGATTGCGGGTGTTTCAAACGAGGAGAGTAGAAAACAAACATTTGATCATACACGAGTTCCTGATGAAAGTAGTATGGATCGGGAAGTTCCTTCCCATGAAATATTCAATATACTCGATGCGGATTCAAGTCAGCAACAGGCAATATTGGCTGCTAAAAACGAGATGAGTTTTGTTCTTCAGGGCCCACCAGGCACAGGGAAGAGCCAAACCATCTCCAATATTATTGCAGAGAACTTGGCAAACAATAAAAAGGTTCTATTTGTAAGTGAAAAAATGGCGGCACTAAATGTGGTGAAAAGTCGCCTAGAGAGTGAAGGGTTAGGAGATTTTTGTATTGAAATGCATAGTCAAAAAGCCAATAAGAGACAGGTTCTAGATGAAATAAATCATGTATTAAATATACAAGAATCAAATAAGAAAATATCCAAGGAAGTATACAGCCAAATAAATGTCATAAGGGAGAAATTAAATACATACTCAGAAAAGGTTCATTTAGCCAGAGAACCGTATGATAAGTCAGTATACGAAGTACACGGGATACTCTCTAGGCTGCAAAATGTCCCAGAATTCGCAGTGGATTTTAGCATTAGTCCAACAACTGAGCTCGAATCAATTTACAGATTATTATCTGATCTAGAACGTTATCGGGCCTCCGTTTATAAATCTGACTTTCATCCATGGGAAGGCTATAACGATGAGAGCTTCTCACTGGAAATAAAATCAAAAGTGAAAAAATTTCTTGAGAAGATGAGAGATCAAGTAGAAGATACGACAAAAGTTGCATCAGATATCGAATTTTCTACGGGACTGAAGATCGCTACTCTTGATGAATTAAAGAAGGCAACTAACATATTGGATATGGCTAAGCATTCTCCTTTACCTCCAATGGGGTGGTTTGATAAGAGGAATATCTCCCAAATCATTAGTGATGCAAAAAATTATCAAGAGAGATTTTCAACATTTCTTGATGACAAAAAGAAGCTAACTACAAAGGTCAATGAAAATATATTAGAGGAAAATCGTCTTCAAGATCTTTATAACGAGCTATATATTGAAAATGAACAGTTTATTTCGATGATTCCTGAAACAAAACTGAACGAACTTTTGTTAACTAAAAGTGCATTAATAAATGGGATCGATGATATCTTACATTTGTTCTCTAATGCCTCTAATTATGCCGAAATAGCTTCTCGTCTTGGAATACAGCAGCTGGAAAATGCTAAAGAACTAAGCCAGTTGTTAAGATATCTTACTTTGCTAAACCAAAGTGTAACTCCAACAGAGGACTGGTTTGATGAGAAGAGATTTGCAAATCTCTTGAATCAAGCCATGAATACAAAGGAAAAGTACCTAGAGAATACATCATTACGAGGTGACTTATTATCTAAATATAATCCATCCTTTTTAGAAATTAATGCTGAAAAAGCTTTGATTGATTTTGATGTTAATGAGTCTCTTGTTGAATCATTTAGAAATTCTAAAAGATCAGTAACAGAGGATGTTATTTTATATGATCAAAAATCAAAGGTGAAAAATTTACTCGGCGATTTTTTCAGTAAAATAAAATCATTAAACACATATAAAATGGAGTTCGAGTCATTATTCGGAGTAGAATTAACAAACCTTTCCTTGATTGATAATCTAGAAATTGTGATTAGATTTATCGCGAGAACTCCTAAGCCACTGGAAAGTTGGTTTGACTTAAATAATTACCGTGATATACAAACGATTATTCGAGAGGGAAAAGAGTTATTTAGCAAATATCAAATAGAGTTCGATAAATTTACTAAGGTATTTGAAGAAGAAGCATATGACGAGCGTATTTACGATATTTTCGAACGGTGTGAAGGTCAGTACCAGTCATTTTTGAGGGTTTTTAATGGTTCCTATAAAAAGGATTTGAAATGGCTAAAGTCTAATCTAAAATCAAATGAAAAATTAGACTTTGATACGTTTCAGAAACATGTTCGAAATATTAAACGAGTGATGGATTACAAAAAGTCCATTAATAAAATGGAATCTGAGTTACAGTCATCACTGGGCTGGCATTACCAGGCATCTGATACAAATTGGTTTACCATCGAACAAGCACTATCGACTACGAGAGAGATCGTAGAATGGCATCAAGGACGAAGCATGACTGTATCATTAAGAGAACTTTTACTTAGACCTGCGGGTAAAATTGAGGAATTAAAGACTTCATTTGCCCAGATGAAGCAATTAAATAACGATTTGAAAAAAAATATCAATCTGATTCAAAATGAGTATTCGAATTTAATGAATTTATCTGGTACAGATGCTTCCAAGGTCAATTTAGAACAATTATTTTCTAAGCTTCAGATTGAATCGGAGAATGTGGATTCGTATTTTAATTTTGTAGATGAATTTAGTAAGCATCTTCTGAATCCAATGAGTTTGAACGTGAGCTCCTTAAAACAAGATTTGAAAAAGATTATTATCCTTAAGCAGAAATCTACAGAGCTAGACGAAAGTTATGAAAGTAACATTGATATTCTGGGGAGTTCTTTTAAAGGTAATGATACGGAATGGGATATGCTCATTAAGTTTATCAGAGAGTTTAATTTGTTATTTAAAAGTAATATTCAGATTACTCAAGAGTTTAAAACAGCAATGCTCAGTGGAGAGGAATTTAATGTTGATATTGCACCTCTTGTACAATGTTTAAGTAGCATTGAAAAAGAAATTCCAAAGTATCGGGAGACACTACCAAAATTCTTCTCGGGTTACGAAGGCCCAGAATTGTATTGGCCATATAATGAATTTGGAAATACACTTACGTCAATAAAACGGCTAGTTGAAGAATGGCAGTATGGATTCTCTAAAATCAGCTCATATTTTATGAACAATGACTTATCATTTGATGAAATTAGAAATACTTTAGAGATGGCAGTCCGCGTGAAAATATATAAGCAGCTTATCGATAACGAGTTGGAGAATCTTAAAGTTGTATTCGGTGATCGATTTACTGGCTACAACACAAATTGGGAACAAATCTTTGATGCACTAGCTTGGGCGGATGAATGGCATGATTTGTTTAATAATATAGAAATGCCGACTAAGTTGCTGGATTATGTTACTTCGGAAGGAAATGGAAACAAAAGCGACATCATGGAGTGGCTAGAGCAGGCAGAAAAAGAATTAGAAAAATACATGGACCTCCAAAAAGATCTGCATTTGTATTTCACTGTATCAGTTATTTTCAAGGAATTAGATTTCTCTGAGCTCAAACTGGTGGAGCTTATTCATTTTTCAGAAGTTCGTATTGATTCAATTGATCTTTTGGAAGACTGGATCAGATATCGACGTCTTGAAAATCTTGCGTCCAAGCTAGGTCTCGGTAAATTTATGCTCGCCATAAAAAGTGAGAGTATTGACGATTTTACCTTTAAGGATCTATTCCAAAAAAGATTTTTCACTCTTTGGCTGGATCAAATTTATAAAAACGAACCTCTTTTATTTGATTTTGACGCAGAGGAAATGAATACTGATGTAACTACTTTTAGAAAGCTAGATGTAAAGAGCAATCAGTTGAATGTCCATCGTATAAAAGAGAGATTAGAAACCAACCGAACCCATGCGGTTAATTCACTTGCATTTCGTCGAGAACTACAAATTATACAAGCGGAAATAGGAAAGAAGAAAAGACACTACCCAATAAGAAAATTATTAAATCTGACAGCGCCTTTATTCATGGAAATAAAACCATGTTTACTTATGAGTCCGTTGTCTGTAAGTCAATTTTTGGATGCTTCTGTAATTCAGTTTGATTTGGTGATTTTTGATGAAGCATCACAAATATTCTCTGAAGACGCGATCGGAGCTATTGTGCGTGGAAAACAGTTGATTGTGGTAGGTGATACAAAACAATTGCCTCCAACGAATTTTTTCCAAAGCAGTACGATTGAAGAAGATTTCGATGATGAACAAGAAGAGGATCAAGAAGTTTCATATGAAAGTATACTGGATGAGTGCGCTCATGTTCTTCCTCCAATTAATTTGCGATGGCATTATCGTAGTAAACATGAGTCATTAATCACTTTTTCGAATGAAGCTTTTTATCACAATAATTTGATCACTTTCCCAAGTTCGGATAACGGTCCATATTTGGGAACAGAATTTGTTTATGTTAATGATGGCGTATATGATCGAGGCGGAAATAAAACGAATAAAAAAGAAGCAGAACAGATTGCAAATTTAGTCTTTGAGCATTTTAAAGAACACCCTAATCAATCTCTAGGAGTAATTGCATTCAGTGAGGCTCAAGCTTCTGCTATAGAGAATGAACTGACCATATTAAGAAATGCAAATCCGTTATTTGAACGTTTCTTCCAAGAAGGGGCTCATGAAGAGTTTTTCATCAAAAGTCTGGAGAATGTTCAAGGTGATGAACGAGACGTCATTTTCTTAAGCGTGGGCTATGCCAAGGCAGCTGATCAAACGTTGCATTACAATTTTGGACCATTAAGCAAAGCTCGTGGAGAAAGACGGTTAAATGTAGCTGTTACCAGAGCCAAATATCATATGAAACTAATTAGCTCCCTAAAGCCATCTGATTTATCCGACGCAAAAGTAAGCGGGAATAGTGGTTTACGCTTACTAAAGGACTATATGCAAACCACTATGGATGGCAAGTTGCCGATTAGCATGACAGCGCATAAAGAGATGGAGTTTGACTCACCTTTTGAAGAGGATGTATTCAAAGTTCTTACGGACATGGGATACAAAGTTAAAACTCAAGTTGGTTGCTCAGGCTATCGTATTGATTTAGCTATTGTTGATCCACTGAATGAAAATAAGTTTTTGTTGGGTATTGAATGCGATGGAAAGGCTTATCATAGTTCAAAAGTCGCGCGGGATAGAGATCGGTTGCGTTAACAAGTTTTAGAGGGGTTAGGTTGGAAAATTTATCGAATTTGGTCACAAGAGTGGTTTAAAAAGCGGAGATTTGAAGTTAATCGGCTTGAGAATTATATAGAAACAATAAGATACTTAGTTTAGATATTAGAAAAATAGCGTGCGAATTTATAATAAATTCGCACGCTATTTTTCTTTCCAGATTTCTATGTTGTTTTTTTGATTTATTTTCGCAAACTTTCATTTTCTTTTTTTAATTGTTGAACCAGATTTTGAAGATAGGTGATCTGTTCATCTTTGTCTTTTCCGATAAGATATCCGTTAATATCGCCATTATAAATGTATTCAGTAGGAATACGTCTTGTTTTTTGACGAATAACCGTTATCATTTTTTCACTCTCAAGCTGCGTAATTACTCGATGAGCTGTAGCTAAGGCTACATCTGCATTCTTAGCAACATTTGATATCTTCTCACTAAATCGTCTTGAACCAATTGCCTTAACTTTAGTTACAAAATAATTAAGTACCTTATCGATATTTTCTTGTGACGGCTGATAATAATTCATAATGCACCTCCTTTAAATTACAATGGGGATTCATTCTTCTTGTTCTTTGGTGAGATCGATATTATTTGAGCTATTCTGACTCGACGACACATCAATAGGTGAATTTTGTTCTGGGGTATCCTTTTTCGGGGGGCGCCCCTTTTTCTTTTCACCAGTTATTTTTGACTTGCTCATATATTTTTCGATGATTTCTTGTCTATGTTGAGCAATTAACTCTTGAACTTCTTTTTCATGTCGTAATGTTGTAAGTTCGAGCGTTTGTTTAACTCCTCTAAGCTCATTAGATAACTCTACGAATTCCCCTTGGTTGAACTCGGAAATAAGAATATTTTGACGTTCAAGTTCAGACTGTAAGTGGAATATAGTTTCTTTATGAGCATAATTTAATTCTTCTAACTGCTTCCACGATTTTCGAATCTCCGATAAATCACGTGTGACCTCTACTAATTCTCTGTTTTGGGTTTGTACTTGTTGTTCTAAGTCCTCTATAAGAACTTGTTTTTCCAAAGTGATTTTCTCGATTAATGTAGTATTGTGGCTGTTATCATCGATAATTTTTTTTATAAGTGAGGTGAAAATTTCGTTGATCCGCGAAGTATGTTCTTGAAGTGCTTCTAAGTCGCTTAAGTACTTTTTTGCATTATCATGATGCTTGTACATTTGAAGCTCGTATAAAGCGACGACACTTTCAAACCATTCTTTGTGGTTTAATCCTGATGCGGAGATCATTGAGTTAACTTTTTCTTTGATTTCTGGGTTCACTTTAACTCCAAATGTTTCTAACGCCATATTTAGCCCTCTCTCCTTGAGCATTAACCAGGTTAACCTGATTAACATCGACGATAACTGGAATTTATCCGTTATCAGATTATATGGAGCAGAGGACGGCAATATCACCTAGTAGATTGAAGGAATAAATTCTATATGGAATAGGACAATCTTATTGAGTAATAGGCATTACCAAGAGGTGATGTCTGTGCAGCTCAAGATCGTGTTTAAGTCCAGTGAATCGGAAAAGTCACTTGAGAAAATCATTGAAGAATTGATTGATGATACCATTCGGAAGGTGCTCATCAATCATCCAGGCATAAGTTATAACAGGGAGACATCGAAGGACAGACTACCATGATGAATCAGGTGATATTAATATGATAAATCCTAATGTAACGGCTATATATGTTCGTGTATCAACCACAAAGGAATCGCAAAAAGATAGCCCTGAGCATCAAAGAGGGCTTTGTGAAGAGAAAGCTAGAATTCTTGATTTAGATGTACAGTATTCATACGAAGACCGTGATACAGGAACATCCATTGTCGCACGGGAAGAAATCCAAAAATTGATACAAGATGCTAAAGCTAATTATTTTAGGACGATAATATTCGCGTCATTATCGCGGTTTTCACGGGATACGCTTGATTCACTTAACTTAAAGCGGATCTTAGTCGATGCGTTGGGCATTCGACTGATTTCTATTGAAGAGGGCTTTGATTCGCTGAAGGATAACGATGAACTTAAGTTTCAGATTATTTCTGCTGTAAACCAGAAGCTTAGCGAACAGATTAGTCTTTCATCCAAACGCGGGATTAGACAGTCTGCTCTTAAAGGGAATTTCACAGGAAGTGTTGCTCCGTTTGGATATAGAAAAATAGTGAATGGTGATAAAAAGACACTTGTACCTGACGAAAATGATAGGTATATCGTCGAACTCATCTACCACTTATATTTATCCCGTAAGATGGGCGAAAAAACAATTGTAAAATATCTTAATGAAGAGATGGAAATCCCCTCTCCAAAAGGAGGAGTCTGGGGAGTTACCACTATTCAGAGGATTCTAACTAATGAGGTATATACAGGACAGAATGTGTTTGGCAAATACGAAGTGAAAAAGGTTTACAACGACATTAACAATATGTCTGATCGAAGTAGAAAACAAGTGCAGCGCGATAAGACTAAGTGGGAGAGATCTACCGAACAAACTCACGAAGCAATCATTGATAAAGAAACATTCGGACTTGCCCAAGAGATTCGTTTGAAACGTGGTGGAGGAAGGCGCGGAGGGGTTAGAAATCGAGTGAATGTATTTGCTGGCATGATCTTTTGTAAACATTGTGGAGCGTCGCTGGTGAGTTGTAAGGGAAAGTCAAGCAAGGACGGCCCTGTATATCGATATTTGATTTGCTCAACTAGGAGACGGCAAGGTGAGATGGGGTGTGTTAACAATGCGTGGATACCGTATAACAATTTTAGAGATACCGTCATCAATGAAGTGAGCAAGAAGTTAAAGCAAGTTATTAATGTTGAATCTACAACGAGTGAAAGTAAAGATAGAATTCTAAAAAGAAAGTCGTCTAATGAAATGGACAAGGATCTTAAAAAGTTGGAGAAGGCAATTCAGGGGAATCGTAAGTTGTTATTCGAATTAAGAAAACAGAATATGCTTGGGGAGATTGATGAAGAACAATATCTTTTTGAAAAACAACAGTACGAACAGGAAATTACTTCACTTCAAACCGAATTAGCTAAAGCTACAGAGAACAAGGAAGATCAAATCAATATGGATAAAGTATACGATGAGATCAGAGCAGCATTGGAGAGCCTTGTTGATCTTGATTTTGATCGTTTGGATGAATTGAGACTTGTCTTGTCTAAATTGATTGAAAAGTTGGTTGTGAGTGTAGATGGCGAGGTGGAGATTTATACGCCTTTGGGGCAGTTAGAATCGTAAGTGTAGCACAATATCCTAATCCCTTTTATTATGACTCTGTTAAGTCCCAGTATTGTATTTTAATGTCGAACCAAATGGAAATATAGTATAATGTTGGTTATGAATGGGATCCCGCTTAAATATGAGTTTTTCAGCTGAAATTATGTGGGATATTCTTCTTTATGTCAATAAAATAAAAAAGGAGCAAGGAAATGGGGAAAGGTAAGCAAGAAAATAAGAAAAAATGGTCTCAAAAAAAGGAGAACTGGTGGATTACAGTAGGATTCATTATAGCCGTTGGTGCTATAGGCATCCCTTTCGTATTAATGAGATTATTTCAAAAAAAATTCGTTTTGATTAATTTTAATGAATTGGGTGTTGTTGGTGATTTTTTCGGTGGTACGACTGTCGGACTCCTGTCGCTAGCCAGCATTATTTTTGTTACAGCAGCAATCATTATGCAAAAGGAAGAACTAGAGTTACAGCGTAATGAAGTGCAAAAGACGAGGGAAGAATATGAAATTACAAATGCCACGATGAAAAAGCAACAGTTCGATAGCACATTTTTTAATATGATCAATCTACACCATGATATCACAAAAGATATTGTGATTGAAGACACTAAAGGTAGAGCAGTAATGGAAAAAATCCTTGAGAAGCTGAGATATGCTTACAATAATAATGTATATAAACCATACACAGCTAGGCTGAAACAGCAAGCAATAGAAGGGAATAAAGAATTACTAGATGATCTCGTTAGGAATGAGTTTTTTGATTTTTATTTCAATGATTTTATAGGTAAGAATGAACCAGAGGTACAATTTGGATTCAGAGAAAATGATATAGATACCAGCGGATACGATAATTTTCATGAAACTCTGAAAAAAGGAACAAATAAGAAATGGAATGATCTAAAAGTCCAATTAAATGAAAATTATGAAAAAGAAGTCTACAATAATGATGATAGTTACCTAACCTGGTTAAACAATCTTAGTTTTAATGGTGCTAAATCTTATTCTAGCGCATACACGGACAAGTTTAAGCAGGAGTTTATCGATGAACCGTTGAATGAACTGAAGGTTGCAGCTTTTGAAATGATTTATAACGAATATGAAAGTCAGATTGGCCATTACTTTAGGAATTTATATCGTATTGTAAAACTGATTCAAGATGAAAAGTTCCATGAAAATGAGTTGGAGAATAACAAAGAGAAGCGAAAGTATAGGGGCATACTGCGAGCTCAGCTCTCTTCATATGAACTTTTAGTTCTATTTTATAATTTGGTTTATTCTTCGAAAGGTAAAGGTTTTAAAGAATTATTGACGAATACAAATTTCTTTGATGATCATTTGAGTAGTAAAGACTTTATATGGGCTAATGATAATTTTGAATTGGAACAGATGGCTTCTCGATGAACAAGTAATGAAATACATATTGTGTTAACGAATTACGGAACTATCATATTTAGGCTACCTTAGGGTAGCCTTTTCTGAACTAGAGGGCAGTATAGCACAAAAAACTATCAAAAAGTTGGGAATGTTTATTTCTATACTAGTTATGTATATCATTTTATTCGTTAAATAAATACTCAGGGGGATTTATCATGAGTTTAGAAATGGACACTATTTACGATGAACATATTGCAGAGGAAAAATTAAAGCAGGGTACAAAATACGAAAAACTTGCAGCAGTGGTATTCAAAGTATTAAATCAAAACGATGTTGTTATTCATGATTTAACTTTGCGAGGGGATGGAAAAAAAACAGGACATCAAATAGACGTAACAGTTCAAAGCCCAAATTCAACCATCTTAAAAAGGATACTAATTGAATGCAAAGATTATGACTCGAAAGTTGGTATAGGTATAATAAGGGATTTTTTTGGAGCGGTTTCACAAATAAAACCTGATGAAGCCTTCGTTGTTACCACCAAAGGGTATACAAAGGGAGCTAGATCTTTCGCGGAGGATGAGGGAATAAAATTAGCAATACTCAGAGGATTTAAAGAAGAGGACTGGGAGGGACGAATAAAAGCTATACATATCCAGGGTACACTCATATCTATGAACCAACCCAAATTAACTTGGGTACCAGCTAGTGAGCAGGAAGTGGAAAAGTTTAATTCCAATGCTGATCCAAAACACATCAATACAACTCAAGTTTTAGATGCAAGAAGTAATTACTTTTGTGATCAAAATGGTAATCCGATAGAAAATTTGCAATCTGTCTTAAAGCCAATACTCAACAGCCTTCCTAGGAATCCAGATGTTCTAACTACGGGATTTCATGAATTTGGAGAAATTAAATATGTCAATCTGATGGGTGTTCTAGTTGCAATAAAAGGATTTTATTACGAATTTTCAAGTAGCCAAAGTGTGATAGAAACCGTCGTTGACCAAGGAGGAAAAGTTGCTTTGTTAGTATTCAAAGTACTTGATGATGAATTGGACAAAGTTATTTATGACCAAGATCTGGATAAATTTACTTTTGATGACGATGGGGAAGTGACCTTCAAAAATAGCGAAGATGAACAATTAAGCTAACACGGGAAGCGATAGCGGAGGAACTTTTAGCTTTTGGTTCTTGTTTTCTTTTTGAAGTAACTGACATATGCATTCTTTTTCCAAAATATTATTTATTAGATTCGAAATCGTTGATATTAAGCTTTATGGATGGTGAACGGGGTGATGTAATGAAATCTCGTATTACGAAAAAATGCTCAGAGTAAAAAGATCTGAGCGTTTTTATTCTCGATCTATACTTAGCTAAAAGATTATATATTCCATATTGAAAGGGAGTTAGAACAATGACTACAACCCAATATACTATTTTACCTGCACATATCGGAGAGGTTGAACCAAATGTTTTTTTAGGAAAAGCTAAAGGCTACTATGATCGCACAGCTAGGAAAGCTGAAATGATTACATTACTACCAGGTTCGTATTTATCTAAACATATTTTTAATATCGGATGGGTTCCTGAAAACATTTCATATTTAATTCGTGAGGGGTTTATTGAAGAAAAGGCAAATGTCTACGAGGTTCTAAGACCTATTTGCGGTACTCCTAGCGGCACTGCGGCTTTTTCACAAGGTAAAGATGGGCCTTCAGCACCAAATGGCTATAAGGTTTGGAGATTTGCCAACGGAAAAAACATCGATGAGGCAGGAGAACGACCAGATAAAAAAGGTGGAGTTTAAAAGTAAAGGATCAGTTTTTTTGATGATGTGTAGCAATGACTTGTTCTTGTGTTAAGGAGAAATGTTAGTTCAATTACATTTTCATAAGGTGAATTTATTAAGAATAACAATCATGATTACCATAGCCTGTATTATTAGTGTGTTTCAAACCCTACCATGAATGTAATGCAAAAACTAAACGTTAAAGGCCGTTCACAAGCGGTTGTCGAGCTGATTAAGCTTGGGGAGCTGAAAATATAGCTGGCCAATGTCTTCGGAAGTGACGCGTTTAAGCCTTCTCCACCTTTAGGGGTGAGGGGAGGTTTTTTGTTGTTGTGGAACGCTAAAATCCCACTGCTGATCTTGATATTAGTTAACGGGCAGGATAGTTTAATTAAAAATCGAATACTTTTAGGTATGAAAAATTGGAAATAAATTCAACTTCGGTAGCTCATACATTACAAGGGGGAATCCTATTGACTCATGAAGAAGTTTTAGAAGGTGGTAATATGAATCGTATAGTTCGCAGAGAGAATACTGTTCTCCGCCCTACGGGTAGTTGGAGTCCGTGTGTTCATGAACTACTTCAGCATCTGGAGGAACAGAACTTTGAGGGTGCACCCAAGTTTCTTGGAACCGACGATTTAGAATACGAAATATTAACATTTATTCTAGGTGATGTTTCGGGTAATAAGTACCCAGAGCTTGAACCATACATGTGGTCTGACGAAACACTTGTGAGCTTAGCACAAATTTTGCGTAATTATCATGATGCGACTGCTGGATTTAATCTCAAATCGGAAAATAAATGGCAACTTAGCTATTCTGACGAAGGCCAACACGAAGTGATCTGTCATAATGACGCAGCATTGTATAATGTGGTATTTCAACAAGGATTGCCTGTGGCATTGATTGATTTTGATATGGCAGGTCCAGGTCCTCGTATATGGGACATTGCGTATACCCTGTACACTTCGGTTCCGCTTGCTAGCTTTGCACCTGACTATTCTTCAGGAAAAACAACGTTATATCGGTCCGATTTACACGCAGTAGAGCGAAGTCGGCGAATTCATTTGTTTTTTGAATCATATGGAGCTCCCATCCCCAAAGAATTGCAACAGTGGATTATTCAGCGATTGACTACACTTTGCGATACACTACGAAATGGTGCGGCCGATGGAAATCCTGCCTATCTAACAATGGTTGAAGAAGGACACCTGATGCACTATCAACGTGAGATTGAGTTTGTATCGGATAATTTTGAAGATTGGATAAGGAATTGAAGTGTTAGTACTTTTATAAACTTTTTAACATAAAGGGGGAGGGGCACAATGGATGCATTCGCAGCCGTTTCATGGTTAGGTATAATATATTATTTTTTATTAGCTATTGGTGGTCCAATTCTAATCATCTGGTTTGCCTTTTCTTATGTAAAAGGTATGAAAGAGCGTAACAAAATACTTAGGGAATTGGTCGAGAAATTCAACAAATAGAACAGAGGAAATACGCATTGAGTTGTGTGTAAACCTTAGCTACTTCGCTGAATAATTCGAGTAAATAAGGCTGTTAAAAAATGAGGTTATTCGATGCAGTTCTATTTTGAAGAAGACAATAATCAGATTGAAATCAAAAATCCTCAATTCGAGAATGTAAAGAGTTATTTAGGTGAAATGGATGGTAAAACAGCATCTTATTGCACATATGAATTAAATGACATTCATTATGTACAATGCGCTGGCTCTAAAAATGGCATGACTATCGAGTTTAGAAAACAAACAGATAATGGATTTCGTCACTTTGTTCTCGGTTATAAAAGCCTTATTAAGACTAAGATTGAGTTGCCTTATAGTGGTGGAAAGATACAAGTCAGGAGTAATGAAGTCATATCAGTAGCAGATGCCAAAGAAGTATTTTTTACTTTTCATTCAGATCAAAAAGTACCAGAAGGCTTCGTACTAAGAGAGACGACCGAAATGTTTTATTGAACTATCGGAGAACTATAGTTTAACATCATACTACAGCAGTTGAGTTGACCTTGGCTTGTTGTTTTTGTTGAATTAACGGGCAGGTTAATTGAAGGGTGTACGTTTATATAATAGAACAAATATAAGACAGTATTGGGGGATATGATATGCTGAC
Source organism: Paenibacillus sp. FSL R5-0345 (assembly GCF_000758585.1). Taxonomy (NCBI): domain Bacteria; kingdom Bacillati; phylum Bacillota; class Bacilli; order Caryophanales; family Paenibacillaceae; genus Paenibacillus; species Paenibacillus sp. FSL R5-0345. The sequence continues at coordinate 5,561,306 of NZ_CP009281.1, read as the reverse complement.
TGAAAGGCAGAGATTACTTTTCGAAAAATTAAAAGTAATAAAAGACACTAATGTTGATTTATCAGTTGGAAGTTTCCACCCTCAATCAAACATTCGATGGGCTGATTCCGATTAAGCATTCAAATTTCTACGAAATAAATTGAACTCGGAAGAAGATCTAAAAGCACTTGCTGTAATTTAAAATGAACTCGCCGAGCAAGTGATTTATCGCATTCTGGAAATGATTGATGGTTATGGTGGGTTGAACTTTGAAGTGGATTTGATTGACCAAGAGACCAAGCAATCTTTACGTGATGGAATACAGTTACATGATAAGTTCATAGATTATTTATACGAGACAGAATGAAACAATAAAAGCCAATATTATCTTCTTCAACTCCCATGAAAATTAAATCCGCGAAAAACCAAAAAGACAATAAGCTGAAAATAAAAAATGAGGCTGGTGCAGCAACTAGAGTAGGATTAATCTCCCATGAGTGCTTCCCAAAAGGGAGCGACAACTAACAGGCAGGATAGTTGTAATTTATATGTCGAGCTAAGGTGGTGGCTGAAAAGGTGGATAAGAAATGGCTGGCATATCGAAATTATCCAGAACCATCTGGGACCGAATATCAGCATTCCAATTTAATAGACAAAGCTGAAGTTGAATTTTTATTTGATTATTGTCAGATATTAGAGGCGATGATTTCAAGAGATGGTTGGAAAGTATTGATTGACTATCATGGTTTCCAAGAACTTTATAGAATCAATAAAAAAAGTGGTTGGTTTGACTCCGATAACCTCGAAGATTTTATTTTTGAAGTCGAATCACATATTGATTCATTGCCTGAACTTTAAACAACGGGAAACGATACTTAAATAAACATGATAAGGCAGTCGGTCAGTCAAGTTGATCTGCTGCCTTTGTTCAACTCCCATGAAAATTAAATCCGCGAAAAACCTCAAAAAGACAATAATAAATTAGACCTAGCCGAATGATTTTTAAAAAGGCTGAGCCTGAGAAGAGTTATGAAATTAAAGTACCAAAGACCTTTCAAAGCTGAAAAAAAATGAGGCTGGTGCAGCAACCAGAGTAGGATTAATCTTCCATGAGTGCTTCCCAAAAGGGAGCGACAATCTGTGATGCACCGCAGTCGTTGGAGTCAGACTAACGGATGGGCTCTAAGGCACCATAGTTGATCGACCTTCTTCTCCCAGCCATCCCATTTTCATCATCTGTGGTGCGTCGCTTGCGCTGCATGCATGACTAGTGGGAAACGAGAGTTGAATATGCAAAGAAGGCAGCTGGTCAAATTGATCAGTTGTATTTATTAAGCTAAAGGGGAGTTTAGTTGAACAAGATAAGTGGAGGTTTTATGTCGTATTTGACGCATACTACTCACTAGTAAATTCCATAGGAGCTCGTTTTGAAGGTTCCAATTTAAAAGCAACAGCAGTCTTAAACTTATAAATAAAGTCTTAGACTACTGTTGGTTCATTTAACTAACGTTACCCGTTAGCTTGACGAATCTTGCTGAAGGTTCTGATGTGTGATTAAGTATTTATCGGAATTCTATTCTTTTTTGAATAACAGACCTTTAGTTACTATCCTCTTTCTTGTATAATTCTGGATATTTCGGGTTTTTAATTTCATTTCCAAATTGCTTTTCACTTATTACAAAGTCACTAAAGTATCCATCAATCATAAATGATAATCTTTCATTATAGTATAGAGCCTTATCAATTGATGGGTAATCTGAGATTTTATATAAATCGTTATCATCGTGGTGATACAAGAAACATTCCATAACTCTCTTATAAATTTCAAACATCTTTTTAGTAAGCATTTTGTCTAAATCTTGATTTAGAGTATCTTTCACTATCTCAATTGCATCATTATAATACTCCCAAAATAGTTTCTCGTTAAATCTTGATTCTTCAACAAGTGAATATAAAAAAGAACCTTCGATATTATTATAATTGTCATCAATAATTTGATAAGTCTTTGTCATTTTCTTACCCTCCCAATTCCTTTACTCTACGAAATTTTCGAAAGCATCTTTTTCGTTTTCATCACTGTTATAGTATTCTAATAAATATTTAAACTATCCTGCCCAGTAGCTTAAGGGACATCAAAAGTCTAATACTTTCCAATAGATAATGCGCAGTACGAAGATATTGTGTAATAAAAGAAAGCGTGATTATTCAACTAACGGGCAGTTTAGTTAAAGTTCAAACTGGTAGTATAATGGTAATAAACTTGAGTTGAATAATGTAAAGTAGGTGATGCTAATTAAGATTTTTGGTATTTTTGTTATGTTGATATTTTTCACATTGCTTATAATTTCACCGAATAAAAGCTATGCATGGTCGTGTGCAAATAGTTCAGAACCGAAAGAATTGTTTAAAAGACACGATTCAGTTTTTATTGGTAAAGCAATAAAGACATCGTTTGAAAATGTAGGTCATTTAAACCCCAAAAGTAGAGTTACGTTTGAAGTCACATCAACACTTAAAGGGAATTCATACGATATTGTCACTGTTGTTACTGCCGTTGGTGGAGAGTTTCCTGAAGGTAAAGAGTATCTTGTGTATGCTTACAAAACAACAAAGGACAATTATTTATATAAGTTTGAGGAAGGGGAATTAGCGATAGACACAGTTTGCGGCGGTACAAAAGAACTGTCGGTTGCAAAAAATGACCTTCTGCAAATTGATGAATTGAAAACATCGAATAAAGTTTTTGTTTATTTAATTATCGCCATGATTTCTTTACTTGTAATTGTTTCGTTAATCATTATTTTAAAACGAAACCGATAAAAAAAGGATTAAGCTAACGGAACACGATAGTTTAAATTAACCGACTTTTCATTAGGTGGTTTTCTTAAGATCAACAATCAAGTTTACATATGCCTTTATTATTTGTGTATTTCAAACCACACCACGAATGTAATGCAAAAACTAAACGTTAAAGGCCGTTCACAAGCGGTTGTCGAGCTGATTAAGCTTGGGGAGCTGAAAATATAGCTGGCCATGTCTTCGGAAGTGACGCGTTTAAGCCTTCTCCACCTTTAGGGGTGTGGGGAGGTTTTTTGTTGTGGTTTTTGAATTAATAATAAGCGATTATATCCTGCGGAAAGACACTGCTATTCCCGACGATTTAAATTCCGAAATATTAATTTTGGCTGCAGTTTATGGATTGACGGATATTGGGAATGGTTGTAAAATCATGTTAAAGTTAAAACCTTTATACTTTTGAAAAAGTTCTAATACTTTCTATAAAGGGGGAACTGACATTCAATGTTCGATTCTCAGTCAGGACGTAGTTGTGACGAGTTGAGTTAATCTTTTTATTTCCCCTAAAAGTTATAACGTTTAAACTATTGAACTTGGAGGCATAGAAGCTTAGATGAATATACATGATGTAGCCAAAAAGTCGGGACTTTCTGTAGTGACCGTATCCAGGGTGCTTAACAATTTACCATCTGTACGTGAAGCTAATAGACAGAAAGTGCTCGAAGCAATGGAGGAATTGAATTATCAGCCTAATTCAGCAGCGCGAAGTCTTGTGAGGGGCAAAACGGGAGTCATTGGTATGTCGATTACCAACTTTAACGATTCTTTCTATGACCGCGTGATTCGCGTGGTGAACCGGAAGCTGGCAGAACAGGGTTACTTCTTGGCCCTGTCCATAGCCGAGAATGAGGATGAAGGTGTTAACTTCCTGTTTCAGAAGGACCGCGTTGACGGGATTATCCTGTTGTCTCCGATTGAGGAAAAAGAATATGTGGATGAGCTGAAAAGAAAAAACATTCCGTTTGTCTTGCTGGATAACCAGCTCCAGCATGAGGATGTTCCCAGTGTTGTCGTCGATAACTATCAAGGGGGGTATGAAGCAACCAAACACTTGATTGGTCTTGGACACACCCAGATCGCCTACATCGGTGGCCCTTCGGTGTTCCTGAGTGTAGCGGAGCGTAAGCGGGGTTATGTACAGGCGCTGGGTGAAGCGGGGCTAACGCCTTTTGGTACGGAATATTGCGGATTTACGGTAAGTAGCGGTTATGAGGTAGCTAAGAGATGGATTCGTGAAGATAAGCTGCCCACAGCCATTTTTTCTGGAGACGATTTTATTGCTCTAGGTGTTGTTCAAGCCCTGCGTGAGGAGGGAATTCTGGTACCTCAGGATATCTCAGTGGTTGGTTTTGATGATCAGCAGTTCGTAGGTGAATTTTATCCCCGATTGACGACAGTCAGACAGCCTGAGGCGCAAATGGGCAGCATTGGTGTTGATTTGCTGATGAAATTAATTAATGGGGAGGTGATGCCAGCTGTTGTAACGAAGCTCGCTCCTCAGCTTCTCGTGCGTGAATCCACCGCATCTGTAAGGTTAACCTAAATATTAGGAGTGAAACGAATTGTGAAGTACTTTTTGGGAGTCGATGCAGGGGGCAGCAAAACTTATGCAATGATTGCAAATGAACAGGGAAAGGTCATTGGTGTAGGCAAGGGAGGGAACGGGAATCATCAAAATAATCGTGAGCAAGCGGAGAACAGTTTGCATCAGGCTGTATCGGGAGCGATTATAGCGTCGGGGCTGACAAAGGACCAGATAGAGTATTCCTGGTTCGGTCTGGCTGGAGCGGACAGAGAATCCGATTTTCGAATTTTACGACCAATCATCAGCAGACTTGGCCTTCCCCGAACTGAGATTTCCTGCGATACCTGGATTGCCTTGCGATCAGGTACAGAGAGTAATTATGGGATCGTGCTGATCTGCGGCTCGGGAGTGAACTGCACCGGTAAAAATCCGCGAGGCGTTACGTACCAATGTGGTGGATTTGGTTACCGGTTCGGTGATTACGGCGGAGGCTATGATCTAAGTATTGAGGTATTCCGTAGCGTTCTTCGGGCGGATGAAGGAAGAGAGAAAGAGACTGTCTTAAGCGAACGTTTAATTCATTTGTTGGGCTATTCCAGTGTTTCGGAGCTAAGAGAGGATCACCTGGATCATTCCAGAGACTTGCCTCCCCATATTGCTGAGCTGCTGTTTCAAGCGGCAGATGAAGGAGACCAGGTTGCCATCGAACTGCTGACCAAGCAAGGGGATGAGCTGGGTTTGGCAGCGGCATCGACAATCCGCCATTTGGATATGGAGGAGGATTCCTTTGACATCGTACTTGCAGGCAGCCTATTAACCAAGGGAGATCGCTCAGGCATCATCCGGCGGGCCATTGAACAGAGAGTGAAGCATTCGGCTCCAAATGGCACTCTAAGGATTCTAACCCGGGAGCCGGTTGTAGGCTCGGTCGTTCTGGCGATGGAAAGCTGCGGTATGCGTGTATATCAGGAGGTTCTTGGTCGTCTATCACTGGGTAAGGAGGGGCTATTATTATGAAGGATACTTTGAAGCTCGTTGTTATCGGAGCGGGTTCATCATATACGCCTGAGCTTATTGAAGGCATCATCTTGCATTACAAAGAGCTTCCGGTCCGCGAAATATGGCTGGTGGATATTGAGGCGGGAAGGGAGAAGCTACATACGATTGCGGAACTGAGCAAGCGCATGATTGCTGAGTCCGGATTGCCGATTACCGTGGCCCAGACGCTTGAGCGCAGGGAGGCCATCGCCGGAGCAGACTTTATCTGCACCCAAATCCGGGTGGGCATGCTTGAAGCGCGAAAATGGGACGAATTAATTCCGCTTCAATACAATGTCATCGGTCAGGAGACGACGGGTCCCGGAGGGATGATGAAAGGACTACGGACTATTCCGGTCATTCTGGATATTTGCAAGGACATTGAGGAGCTGGCTCCGGATGCCTGGTTGCTGAATTTTACGAATCCGGCCGGTATGGTGACTGAAGCTGTTCACAAATATTCATCCGTAAAAAGCGTAGGCCTCTGCAACTCGCCTATCGGTTTTCAAAAGTGGCTCTCCGAGTTCTTCGGACTTCCTATGGAGAAGATCTACGCGGAGTTTGTCGGCATCAACCATCTGCATTGGGTATCCGATGTCGTGATTGACGGTGAGAGCAAGCTGCAGGAGCTCATTGATTACCCTCAGAGCTACAAGGCGAGCAATGTGCCGTTTGATTCCTGGAACCACCGGTTTCTGAATGCTTTGAAAGCCATCCCCTCTTATTACCTGAGCTATTACTATCTGACAGACACGATGCTTGCGGAACAGAAGGAAGCAGCAGTAACGACCGGGTCGCGCGCTGAGGTAGTGAAGAAGGTGGAGGAGGAGCTGTTTGAGCTGTACCGGAACGTAGAGCTGAAGGAGAAGCCAAAGCAGCTGGAGCAGCGCGGCGGAGCCTATTACTCGGAAGCAGCAGTGCTGCTAATGCGCTCCATTTATAATGATTTCCGCGATATCCAGACGTTGAATGTAAGGAATAACGGAATGATTGACTTCTTGCCGGACGATGCCTCCATTGAGGTGAACTGTTTGGTAACTAGACAAGGTCCGCTGCCGATTCCGATGCGCAAAATTCCTCAGTCCATCAAAGGCCTGCTAGCCGCGGTCAAGCAATACGAGAGCCTCACCATCGAGGCGGCTGTGCACGGAGACCGGGATATGGCCCTGCAGGCTATGGTACATCATCCGCTCGTGCCCTCGGTCACCGTAGCAGAACAACTGCTGGATGAAATGCTAGAGAAGAACAAAGCGTTTTTGCCGTTGTTTCACTAGAATCGTCCAGAGGAGGAAAAACGGATGAACACGGCCGAGAAACCAAGTAGATGGAAGAAATTCACCAGTCAATTGGATTTGCAGTCCATGGTTTGGCCGGGAATTATCTTTGTATTCATTTTTAGCTACATTCCGATGTATGGTGTGGTTATGGCGTTCCAGCAATACGATATTTTTGGCGGCATTATGAAGAGTCCCTGGGTTGGATTTATGCATTTCAGAATGTTCTTCGAGGCACCGGAGTTCTGGAATGTGATGCGAAATACCATTGTGATCAGCTTGCTTAAATTGATTATCTCTTTTCCTGCCCCGATTCTTCTTGCACTGATGCTGAATGAGATCGGGAATATGGGCTTTAAACGCGTTATCCAGACCGTCAGCTATTTACCTTATTTTTTGTCCTGGGTTATTGTATCTGGTTTTGTATTTTCGCTGTTATCCGTTGACAACGGAACGGTGAACTATGTGCTGGAGCGATTCAATCTAGTCGGGGAGCCGGTTAACTTCCTGGCGTTACCCAAATACTTCTGGTCCATTCTAGTAAGTGTAAATGTATGGAAGGAGGTCGGATTTGGGAGCATTGTTTATCTGGCTGCAATTGCAGGCATTGATCCGACCCTATATGAGGCCGCTTCTATAGACGGAGCAAGCCGTTTTAAGCAAATTCACTTAATTACACTCCCCAGCATTACCCCCATTATCATCATCTTTATGATTCTTGCCATCGGCAGTCTGCTCAGTGCGGGCTTCGAGGATATTTTGCTGCTGGCAACCAATCCAATTCTTCGACCCTACTCCGATGTTATCGACACCTATGTGTACCGTGTTGGGATTTTGAATGCTAGATTCTCATATGCGACAGCGGTAGGACTATTTAAAGCAGTCATCAGTGTCATTCTGCTAGTGGTGGCCAACAAAATTGCCCGCCGGGCAGATGTTAGTCTCTGGTAGGTACTACTGTTCATAGCGAATGCTTCCGATGCAAGTTTTATTGCGATGTATCGGCTGTAAGTAATGCTCCATAAACCTTTTAGGAGAGGTGAACAATGAGACTAAGCCTAGGCGACAAAATCATGCAGCGGACTATTTATATCCTTTTGACGCTGCTGGCGTTACTCATGCTGTACCCGTTTTGGAACGCACTCGTCATTTCCTTTAATCTAGGGAGCGATACGGCGCTCGGCGGCGTAACCTTGTTACCGAGAGCATTTACTCTGGAAAATTATTATATTGTGTTTCAGGATCATCGCCTGCTGAATTCTTTTCTGATCACCATTCTTAGAACATTGAGCGGTACGGCGTTGTCCGTCTTTTTCACGGCCCTGTTAGCTTATGGAATGTCCAAGAAAACATTGCTTTTTCGAAAACAATATATGGTGTTCTTCATGATTACGATGTTCTTCAGTGGAGGGCTCATCCCTAGTTATTTACTAGTTCGCTCTTTGGGTATGCTGGACACCTTTTGGGTTCTGATTATCCCCGGCATCATCAGCGTCTGGAACATGATTGTCATCCGCACCTTCTTCAACGCTTTGCCTGAGGGGCTTGAGGAATCGGCCAAAATCGACGGTTGCAGTAACTACGGCATTTTCTTCCGAATCGTTATTCCCGTCTCCGGCCCGGTGCTGGCCACGATTGCTTTATTTACTGCGGTTGGTTACTGGAACGACTGGTTTACGGGAGCGATCTATATTACGAAGGACGAACTGCTTCCCATACAGACTCTGCTGCGGCAGGTTATGAACTCCAACATTATGACCCAAATTGGTTCATCGAATGCCATCGCGCTGGATCATATGAACCGAAATCGGACGATTACTACGAAGTCACTGACCATGGCTACGATGATGATCGCTACTATTCCGATTATCCTGACGTACCCTTTTCTCCAAAAGTACTTTGTTAAGGGCGTAATGATCGGTTCATTGAAAGAATAGCAGCAGTCTCCATATTATGTAGAAAGAAGGGAAAAGAATGGGCAATCGTATGAAATGGGTATCGCTTCTGCTGACTTCGCTGGTGCTTCTTCTCGCTGCCTGTAGCGGAGGGGGGAATTCTAACACTTCACCAAACACAAGCGAGAAAAATCTGAATACCGAGGTCGCCACTGATGACGGCAGCGGGATTAAGCCCGTCACCTTCAGCTTCTATGGAAATTACGACTGGCTTACGACATCACCCTGGGGGGATAATGAGGCGACAAAATGGATTCAGGAGAACCGTAAGGTTACTGTTGAACCGATTCAATCGGGAGGTGCGGCCGGAGAAAAACTCAACACGATGATCGTCGGTGGTGATTTACCGGATGTCATTTTTACTGACCGGGGATCCTCAGTGGAACGGCTGGTGCAGGCAGGGCAACTTGTTGCGCTGGATGATTACTATGACAAGTATCCGAACTTCAAGAAATATGTGAAGGAATCCACCCTGAATTTGCTCCGTTCAGATGACGGAAAAATCTATCAAATCCCCAACTGGTATACATCCGGGCAATTCGGCAACGGCGGATGGATGGTAAATAAAGATATTTATAATGAGCTCGGCAGACCGGCGCTGGAGACCTTTGATGATTTGTATCAATATTTACGCTTGGTGCAAGAGAAGTATCCGGATGTTGTACCCCTGGAGGTTGGCGAAAAGGGGGCAGGTCTGGAAATTATGTATGGCGGTTTTAAGGAGAACTCCACCAGTAAGTTCATTTCACTCATGGGATATCCGGAAGGCGACAAGCTGTCATCTATCTTGGACGATCCTGCCTACGAGGAGATGGTGCTGTATATCAATAAGCTGTATCGTGAACGGCTGATTACGCAGGATGCACTGCAACAAACCCAGGATGCGGTCAAAGAAAAGGTCAATACCAGCCGGGTAGCGGTCATGGTCGAATCCAATATCACTACGTATGGAGCCGAGGGACACCGTGCACTGACTGCGAACAATCCGGACAGCGGTTATGAAATTATATGGCCGATTCATAAAGCCGGAATAGACAAAACACAAGTGTTTGTAAGCGGTTTCGAGACACTGGGTTGGAACGTCAATGTCATTACGAAAAAGGCCAAGGATCCGGAGGCCATCTTCGCTTACTTTGACTGGATTACGGGTCCAGAGGGACAGAAGGTGCTTTTCTTCGGTCCTAAAGGCTTGTACTGGGATGAGGAGGACGCAGACGGAGCACCAATTCCGAACGAGAAATACAAGACGACTCCTGCTAACGAGCGTACGGAAACGATGAGAAAATTCGAGGACTTTAACTGGGCAGGAAATACGACCTTTATTGATACGGCAAAAATGAGCCTCGAGGCGCTGCTTTCTGCGAATCAGAAATCATGGGAGACGGTGGCGCAGTCCACGGTCACCTGGAAAACCGCGCTGGACATTACGGAATTTGTGAATACCGATCCGCTTCCAGATACGGAGATCGGTATCATCGCACAGAATGTAGGGGATATTTATACCCTTGCTTACGCACAAATGGTTCAGGCGAAGTCGGATGAAGAGGTATTGTCGGCACTGGAGACAGCCAAAAAGAACACCCAAAAAGCGGGCCTGGATAAGCTGCTTGAGTTCAGAACCGAAAAATGGCAGGAGAATGTCAAAAAAATCAACGCGACGAAATAAGACTTTTATTAAATCTTATACTTGTGGAGGCGATATTATGGCATTTGCGCTGAGGTCGAAATTCATAGCAATGTTAAGCTTCGTATTAGTTTCTTCGATAGCAGGTGGTTCCGTGCCGGCTAAGGCCGATGTGGAGAGTAATCCCCCTTTTGAAACGGAAGTGATTGTACGGACAGTAAACCAGTTTAAGAATACGGCGGATGTCCATAATTTCATCCAGCTGTCCACAAGCTACGGTGTCGATGTCATCAGCATGAACGTGAAGCAGGATGAAGATGATGAGGTTCCGTCTGGAAGTGTATTTTATCAGAGCGATATCGCTCCGATCGCGCAAGGCTACGAGAATTTCGATGCCCTGCAGGCTGTCATTACAGCAGCCCATGCTGCAGGAATCAAGGTTCATGCCTGGATTCCTCAGTTCCATGATCAGCAAGCCTTCCTTGCTCACGATGAATGGCAGATGCAAGCACTGGTTGACGGGGTTCAGACTCCTTTCACAGGTTCTAACGGCAATGAATACTTCGTCAATCCGATTCACCACGAAGTGCAGCAGTATGAGCGTTCCATCATTCAGGAAGTGATCGAGAATTATGCTGTTGACGGTGTTGTGCTAGACTGGATTCGTTTCGACAATTACAACATGGACGTCAGCGATTACACGGTTGCGAAGTATCAGGCGCAGTTCGGCTATTCCCCGCTCAGCATTAACTTCAATACGGATTCCCCTCAGCGTGAGCAGTGGAATGAATGGAGAACTGAACAAATTGGACAGTATGTAGGCGATATCCGTGAGGATATTTCCGCATCCTCAAATCCGGATGTGCAGCTCGGTGTGTATATCTTGCCGCCGGAATTTACAGAGGTTGGACAGAATGTAGCCAAATTCAAGGATGATATCGACTTTGTCGCACCGATGGCGTACTTTGATGACTGGGAGTTCAATAGTGATTGGGTATACAGCACTTCTTACGGCATTCTGAAGGATACGAACGACCGGATCAGTGGCAGCGACGTGGAGATTGTAGCCACACTGGATAATGACTGGACTGATGATCAATATCAGGAGATTTACAAGGGAATCCGCGAGAATTATCCGGATGTGAAGCGCCTGTCGTTCTTTGCCTACGGGGTCTGGCCAGAAGATGAATTGGCCAATATTAAGGAACGTGAAACCTGGCCGACGCCGGGCTGGACGCCTCCGGTAGAACAAGACTATCCGGCTCAATTACCAGTAGGATGGAAGGCTCGGAATATCGGTTCCATGCCGGGGAACGTTACCTACAATTCATCCAATAAGCAATTTACACTCAGCAGCACCTCTACGGATATTTGGGGAAATGGAGATCAACTGAATTATATATACAAATCCGTGAGTGGCAATGCGGAGATTATTGTAAAAGTACAGTCCACTAGCCGATTGGACGGCTGGGCTAAGGCCGGTATTATGATTCGGGAGTCGCTGGGGCATAATTCGAAGCACGCAGATATGATGCTTACCCCTGAGAATGGGGCAACCTTCCAGTATCGTGCAGAGACAGCGGGCAATATGGTTGACCATACTGCGGCTGCCTCGGCTCCAAGATGGCTAAAGCTGACCAGAAGCGGAAATACCTTCAAAGGGGCTATTTCGGCGAATGGGAATAACTGGCAAACGGTCGGAACTGTTCAGATCCCGATGAATCGCAAGGTGTATATTGGCATAGCGCTTAGCAATCCGGGGGATGATTCGAGGAATAAGGCCGTGTTTGGAAATGTGAAGATTACGGATTAAGTCTAATACAATAGCTTGGGGAGCTGAAAATATAGCTGGCGATGTATTCGGAAGTGACGCGTTTAAGCCTTCTCCACCTCTAGGGGTGAGGGAAGGCTTTTTGTTGATGATGTGTATTTACGGACTTTGCCAAATCCCTTTCTTGCATGGTTTTAAGCTGTTCTGCGGTCTTCTGTCACGTCAAGGAAAGCTCGGCCAGTCAACATGAAAAGGGATTAACTGGTTATTCTCCGGCTGGGCGCGGAAACTCCTGTATTGTATTGAATTGAATTAGAGGTGTAATTTCCTCATAGTGTTCTGAAAATGTCATTTATCGTGTAATACAAAGCATTAAGTTCTTCCATATAAACTGTTTTTATTTTAGTTTTATCAGGATTGTCACTTACCATTTCCATAAAAACATCCAGATCATTAATGATACCGTTAAGGCTTGCGCGCTTTAACAATTCTGAATCGGAAATATCATCTTTAAACGATAGTCTTAAGATTTCCATAGTGTCGTTTACAATATCCTTGAAATTTTCTTCTTCCCCATAGAAAGTTGCAATCTTTTTTAAGAAGTCTGCATATTTATCTGGTATTTTTGAATTTTCCGAAAAAATAATCATATATATCTTCTCCCTATATTCATTGAATTTTTAAACAGTTTAAGTCTTGGCCAGCTGTGAAATCACCTAATTGTAGTCAGGGATATTATAATTAGTTTTGGAACAATTGGCGGTTAAAAATGATACAGTAGTTCAGTTATAGTTGACCACTTCGAAAGCGGGTGCTGGTAATGCTAAAGACAGTATCAGTTATTTTTAATGAGCGGCCAAAAAGTTGGGGATTAAGAGGGGATCCATATCTTTGGGATGAGCTAGAGAATTACTTTCAAGAAGTGACTTATCCATGTACAGGTGAGGCGTTTGCACAGAGATTCAAATACGCGTTTGAGGAATTAACAGGAGGTAACTTAGATGATTTAGACAAACAAATCTATTGTGAGAAATACAGTCATGGTGGTATGTCCAGTGGTTATGTTTCTCTGGAGTTTTGGGTTGAAGTAGCGATTCCAATGCTAATTGAACGATTGAAGGAATTAGCAAATTAAATTGGTGAACAATAAAACGTTAAAGACCGTTCACAAGCGATTGTCGAGCTAATCAAGCTTGGGGAGCTGAAACTATAGCTGGCCATGTCTTCAGAAGTGATGCGTTTAAGACTTCTTCACCTTTAGGGGGAAGTTTTTTTGTTGTGTATGCGTATTTGCTAAAATAACATTCAATTGATAATCATTCTCAATACATATATAATGAATCCAAAGTACGGGGAAGCAGGGATGAGCATGGAGCGTAGCGATGGTCTGAGTGCAGCAGAAACAATTGATGCCCATAAGACGCTTATATGCGAGGGGTTTAATTTTACTTACCAGCTGGATGGGAGTCACTTTGAGATAAAACCACCGGTCGAACTAGGGGGAGGCAGCTGCCGGAGCCTGCTTACGCATGGGTATCTTCAGATGACGGATTTTGATCTCCGATTTAACCGGGATATTGAAGCGAAGGGCGAGTTTAGAACACCGCGTACGGAGCTTGTATTCTGCATGGGCCATGGAATTGAATGGGGTACCTCGCTGAAGCAGGACTATTTTGCCATAGATACAGGAGAAAGTGCGCTGCTTCACGGTGGAGTAAGAAGTGAGAATTGCACGTACCTTAGCGGAGCAGGCTACCGATTCCTAAGCATAGATATGAGTCCGGCACAATTTGAGCGGATGACCAGTGGATTGACTGAGGATACACGGCTCCGAGCCGGAGGAGGAACGGGTTTGTTATTTGGTAAAAGTGGTATCACGCCATCTATCCGGCTCATTCTGTCGCAAATTGCGGATTGTTCCTATGGTCAGGGTATGCGGGAACTCTATCTGGAGGGAAAAATGCTGGAGCTGATGGCGGTCTATCTCAATGAATCTTTATATGAAGCGGAGCGGATTCCAGGTTCGGTTAAGCTGTCTAAAGATGATATGGAGAGCCTGCGACTAGCCAAAGAAATTCTGCAGCGTGATTATTTACACCCACCGACACTGGCTGGCCTCTCTCGCATCATTTGCCTCAATGAGTTCAAATTGAAAAAGGGTTTTAAGGAAATGTTCGGTTATACCGTCCATGCCTATGTTATCGAACAACGTATGCAAAGGGCGCAGCAGCTGCTGGAACAAGGAAATATGACTGTAAGTGAAGCAGCTTCCAGGGTTGGATACGGGAATGTCAGCCATTTCTCAGCAGCCTTTCGCAAAAAGTTCGGTGTGCGTCCCGGAGAATATTTGATCAGCAGCAGACAGCGTTCTGTAGGAACTTGGATGTAAGCGCGTATCGAATAGAGATGCTCCTGATTTGATTAGTTATAATCCGGGAAGCGGTAGCAACCGTGAACAGCATTCTTATACACTAGTGCACAGAGAATCATTCTCAGTGCACTTTTTTTGTGCGTAATTATCAAGAGTGGGGGAACAGCTGTGAGTAAAACCAAAACTGGCATGTCGAGACTGCTAGAGATTGCCGGAGAGAAGCGGGGCCTGCTGATCCTGTCTGGCGTATTGTCATCTGTCAGCGCCGTGCTAATGCTGGTACCGTTTTTATCTGTTTATTTCATATTGGCTGAGCTACTGCGGCATGCCGCGTCTCCTGGACAGGTCGATGGTGATGCCATGATTCGCTGGGGATGGATTGCACTCGGCGGATTGATTGGAGGTCTGGTGACCTCGTATTGCGGTATTATGTGCTCGCATATTGCGGCTTTTCGTATTCAGTATAATCTGCGTGTGCGAATGACCGAACATTTGGGCAGACTGCCGCTTGGTTTCCTGAACGGAACTTCGACCGGCGCAGTGAAGAAGACGCTGGAACAGAATGTCGACAAGGTGGAAAATTTCGTAGCGCATCAGCTCCCTGATCTGGTCAGTGCGCTGGCGTCTACGGTGCTGATGATTGTGGCGATGTTCTGGCTGAGTCCGCCGTTAGCTGTTGCCTGTCTTCTACCGATCCTCATAGGAATGGTTGTACAGTCGGCACTTATGATGAGCGGCAAGGGAAAAACCAGTGTGAAGCAGTATCATGATTCTTTGGAGCAGATTAATGCTTCGGCGGTGCAGTATGTACGGGGGATGCCGGCGGTGAAGGTGTTCGGGCAGACGGTGCATTCCTTCCGTAAGTTCTACAGTGATATGACCAGATACCGTGATTATTGTCTAGAGTTTACGGACCGTTATCAATCAGGGTATATCCTGTTCAAAACATTGCTGGCTTCCTCGTTTACCTTTATTTTACCGGTGGGTGTCTTTATGCTAAGCGGCCAGCCGGACTCCATGTCTTTTGCGCTTGTGCTGCTGTTTTTTCTAATTATGGCACCTGGCGTATCCTCTCCGCTCTATAAGCTGCTTATGCTGGCTTCAAGCACACGGGATATCGGAGAAGGTGTAGAGCGGATGGATCGTCTTTTGGCACAGCAGCCTGTACCAGAGATAACAATGCCGCTGTCACCGTATGCTTTCGACGTTGAATTCACGGACGTAACTTTTTCCTACAGTGAAGAAGAGGGGGCTGCGGCTGCGCTCAGTAAGGTATCCTTCCGGGCAGAACAAGGGAAGGTTACAGCGTTGGTTGGACCGTCAGGTTCAGGGAAATCGACGGTGGCCAGCCTGGTGCCGCGGTTCTGGGACCCGCAAGAGGGTGCGATCCGTATCGGTGGCGTGGATATTCGCCATATGGCGATTCATGAACTGATGAATACAGTTGCCTTTGTATTTCAGGAGACCTTCCTGTTCTATGACACTTTGTATGAGAATATTGCCGTCGGCAAACCGGGAGCGACGCTGGATGAAGTCCAGGCTGCAGCCAGAGCTGCGCAATGCGACGAGTTCATCTCTCGGCTTCCGCAGGGGTACGAAACGTTAATCGGTGAAGGTGGTGTCTATCTCTCCGGCGGTGAAGAGCAGCGTATTGCGGTAGCCCGGGCCATCCTCAAAAATGCGCCGGTACTTGTGCTCGATGAAGCGACTGCTTTTGCCGACCCGGAGAATGAGCATCACATGCAGCTGGCACTAACGGAGCTTATGCGCGGGAAGACGGTTATTGTCATTGCCCACCGCCTGTCTTCTATTCGTGAAGCTGCACAAATTTTGGTACTGAGAGACGGGGAAATCGTGGAGCGCGGAGATCACGATCGTTTGATTGATCTCGATGGACTTTACACTCAAATGTGGCATGCCTACAGTGACGCTGGAGATTGGCATTTGGAAAAAGGAGGGGAACAGCTATGAAGTTGTTGCGCAATCTTACTGCTGGCAAACCGCAGCAGCTGCTGAAGCCTGTACTTTTTTCCTTACTGGCTAACATAGTCAGTGTGCTTCCGTTTGCGCTTGTGATTGAGGCTGTGCGGTTGATTTTTGCTCCTTATATTATGGTGGGTGCAGAGCTTCAGATAGAACGGCTTTGGTGGATTTGTGCGGGACTAGCTGCTGTCATGATACTGATGTTCCTGAGCGAAATTCCGGCATACCGCTCGGCATACCGCGGGGCTTACAATGTTGCGGCGCAGGGACGGGCGGAATTAGCAGAGCATCTGCGAAAGCTTCCGCTAGGTTACCTGACTCGCCGGGACCCTGGTGATCTGGCCAATATGATGATGGGCGATTTCACATTGGTGGAGACAGGGATTTCTCATCTGCTGCCACAGCTTGCAGGGGCTTTTGTGCTGCCGATATTCGCACTTGCGGGGTTGCTGTTCCTAGACTGGCAGATGGCAATCTCCATGTTCGTAGCGCTGCCGATTGCCCTCTTGATCATGTATTTATCGGGCAGACTGCGGCGAAGACTCGGAGCAGATCATATGAAGGCTAAATTGAACGCTGCGAACCGGCTGCAGGAATATTTAAACGGTATACGGGTGATGAAAGCCTACAATCTGACGGGAGAGCGATTTGTTCGTCTGGATAACTCTTTTAGAACTTTGATGAAGGAAAGTGTGAAGCTTGAAGGGATATTCGGACCGGTCATTCTAACGGCTATGGCTCTTCTTCGTGCGGGTCTGACCTTAATGGTATACGTAGGTGTGCATCTATTGTTAGGCGGGGAGCTCGGTGTTTTGCAGCTGACGGTATTCCTTATTGTCGGCACACGCATCTATGATCCACTGACGACGGCGCTCGCCAACTATGCTGAATTCCGGTACAACGAACAAGCGGGTGAACGCATCGTAGACCTGCTTCGCCAGCCGGTAATGACGGGTACTACAGCCTCGCTTCCCGAGTGCAGTACCATCCGCTTTGACAATGTTACCTTCAGTTATGGAGGTGACCCAGTTCTCAAACAATTAAGCATAGAAATGCCGCAAGGCTCATTAACTGCAATCGTGGGTCCCTCCGGCAGCGGAAAGAGTACAGTGCTGCGTTTGATCTCACGTTTCTATGATCCTGACGAAGGAAGTGTTCTGCTAGGCGGACGCAATATTAAAGAGATTGATCCAGAACATTTGCTAGGGTCTGTGTCGGTTGTGTTTCAGGATGTGTACCTGTTCCAAGATACCATCGGAAACAACATTGCCTTTGGACGGCCGGGCGCGTCACAGCAGGATATTCAACAAGCAGCAGAAATGGCCCGTTGCCATGATTTCATTATGAAATTGCCGCTTGGTTATGACACGCCAGTAGGAGAGGGTGGCAGTACGCTTTCCGGAGGGGAAAAGCAGCGGATTTCCATTGCACGCGCAATTCTCAAGAACGCTCCAATCGTATTGCTGGATGAAGCTACTGCATCGCTTGACCCGCAAAATGAAGCCGAAATCCAGAAGGGAATTGATGCACTGATTACGGGAAGAACCGTTATTGTTATCGCCCATCGCCTGAAGACCATACGTGGTGCAGACAACATTATCGTGCTGGAAGATGGCCGACTGGTGGAGCAGGGACGGCATGAAGCTTTACTACTACGAGGCGGATTGTACGGCCGTCTCTGGAAGCTGCAGCAGCAATCCGTCGGATTCCGTATCACATCATAGGGAACGTCATTCACATTTTTAGGTGGGCAAACGTATGACTATCACAAAGGATGAATCTAACTGGCCGATTATAAGCCTAAGTCTGAGAGTGATAAGGAAATGAGCTGTGCGGAGAAAATATCGAAGCTGGCTTCAGCTAAATAACCTACAAAAGACGAAGCCAGATTTGGCTTCGTCTTTTGTAGGTTTGCATACCCTTTTCATCCTAGAGAATAATGTCCTTTTTACAAATGAACTATTGCACCGAAATTACAGTCTCCAGCTCAGGGATATATTCCTTGACCATATTGTTGTCCTCCCACCGTCCTTTAGTCCCAGCTGGGGCTTGACCTTCGGAAACGACTAAGTACGGTTTGATGGTTACGGTACTCGGTATAGTCTTGAAGGGTTCAAAACGAACATTATAAGATTCGCTTAAGGGGTGAGCACCGATGGGCTTCAGTTGAACGCCATGTTCATCCACAATGTCAAACTGAAGAGCGATGATGCCTCCGTTAACACCCTTGTATTTCGAAGGGATAGAAGCGAGCATTTCTTCTATGCTCTGGCCTGGTTTAGTTTTGTACTCAACGGATATCTGTGTTGTAATTGGGGTGATTTCTACCTTACTGATCTGCAAGTTAATGTTATCGTGATGCTTGGTCTCCTCTGAAGTTAGTGCGGTAACGGGCGTTGATTTTGTAACAGGCAGAACGAATTCGAACGGGACATCGTAACCCTTTAACGTTACATTTACAGTCAAGTCAAACTGATCAGGGAACTGGACAGTCTGGTCTATGCTGGTAGTGCCGGTAACGTCAACCATTAGGCTGGAAGCAGTCTCACCGTCCATGAATTCGTAACCTGCGTTCAGAGATTGGCCTTTATAGAGAACCTCTAACGTATCCACCGCCCCTTTATTGGCATCAGAAGGCGGCGAATTGGGCTCCGAAGCCAGACGGTTTCCAGGAGTGGTTATGTTCATAAGAATTCGGGTTCCGTCAAATAACAACGTTGGGATATTCATGGTCACATCGCCATGGGTCACGCTTTGGTTTACGTTTGTGATGAAATCCTCGGCTTGTTGAACACCGGGATCTCCGTTGTTTTCGCCCCATAATGAATAGATTTGTCCCAGAACCGGAATTTGCTTGAGTGCATCAGCCATCGCGGGCGATACAAAGCCGGAAGCAAGGACTGTAACTCCAAGAATTGCAGCGGCTGCAGTGGAGATCAACCATTTATTAAAAGTTCTTGATACATCTATCTTTCTCTGAACGGGGGGAATGGAATTATCGGTTTGCCTGATGATTTGGTAAGTCTCATTCAGCTTGGAGCGGGCAATATCCGATAACTGATCGGGAAGTAGGCTTTGGCAGTTTTTTAATTGTTCTTCTAACTTAGTGTTTACCATGTCGCAACTCCATTTCTTGATTGAATTGAGATGAATGCTTTAGCTTTTTGCGGGCGCGATGCAGCCGGGTCTTCACGGCTACCGTAGAAATTTCGAGAATGTCGGAAATTTGACTGATCGGCATGTCCTGTAGGTAATGAAGGTGAATGACAATCCGTAGATTCTCCTCAAGATGTTGAACGGCATCCCATATTTCGATTTTCTCATAATCCTTGGAAATGGAAGGGACTTCGGGAAGCTCTCCATAAGGGAGAGCTCTTGAGTTGTTTTTGATCATTTTGTTGCATTCATTAATCAGAATCCGGAAGATCCACGTTTTGAAAAAAGCGGGCTCTCTGAGTGTATGGATGGACCTAAAGGCTTTAAGCATCGTCTCTTGCAGGGCATCTGCACAATCTTCTTCTTTGTTGACGATGGACCTTGCAGTTCTATACAGAGGTAACTCTATCTCTTGCATCAACTGCACGAATGCTTCAGAGTCCCCAGCTTTGGCTTTGACGACAATAGGATTAATATGCAAAGATTTACCTGCTTTCTTGACTAAAAGTCTTAGGATGTTCGTAACGTTACTTAAATATTAGATCGGGTAGGTAGCTAGAAGGTTACAACGAAAGTAAACCTAAGATATCCGGAGACTGCACCGCTTGGGTAAAATCAGCACACACGGGTTTCTGTAAGCATTCTTGTTCACAAAATAATGTAGTATCTGGTGGGGCAGTTTTGTTTACTGAAAGCAAAAGCCCTTCCGCCGTTTTGGCGGAAAGGGCCAGTCGAACTTGCTATTTGGTATTTTAATAATGTTAGGTTTATTTATTCAACATTATCTTTAAATTTTCTATTTCTCTCTTATAAAAATCAACGGTCTTACCCTCTGTGACTTTCCAGTCCTTTTCTAGTGATTCGGTACGAAATTCTTATACTACTCAATGAGTTTATGGTGATTTGAAAAGTTTCAATCAAAAATGATTCCATTCTCCGCATCCCGCAAAACATTATGATTGCTTTTACTGTCGTGTTTTCCCATTTGGACAACCTCCAAGTAGTCTAAACCCATTGGAAGATGAGAATTATGTAAAAAATTCCCTTGTAATCTCGATTTTCTTTCCCAAGGTTGCAGAGGATATCTTGTTATGACATACTCGTCAGCAAATGGTTCGCTAAGTTAAACGATTGAACGAGATGAAAGCGGTGAGAATCATAAATAAACAGCAACAAGTTGAAGTCATCAAAGAAGATTTCAAATTATGCCAGAAGGTCTTTTTGGCCATTGGTAATGAGACACGGCAATCTATTATTACTGTACTTATGGAGACTACTTGTACGAACGGACTACGCCTAGGTGAGATTACTGAACAAACTCATCTCTCACGACCTGCTGTTTCACATCATCTGAGGATCTTAAGAGAAGCTGGAATCATTATGGTGCGGGAAGAAGGCGCTAAAAATTATTATTTTATGGATGTTAGAACAAAATTAGGAGTGTTAAAAAATCTTATAAACCATCTAGATGAATTCATGGAACAATATTACTAGAAAATACAGACGAAGTAGACTAACAATTACATGCTTCGCATCTCGATAATGAAAAGGAGGATTCTTGTGAAAGCAATGATCATTGAAAAATACGGAAAAAGTCCTCTTCTATTGGCAGACATTCCAATGCCTTCAGTGGGTGATTATGATGTATTGGCGGAAATCCATGCGGCGAGTATTAATCCTATCGATTTCAAGGTGCGGGATGGCAAAACTCGTATGCTGTTGAAATACGATATGCCGCTTGTTTTAGGAAATGATTTTTCAGGTATAGTCACCAAAGTAGGAAACAAAGTAACAAAATTCAAAATAGGTGATGCAATATACGGACGGCCAAGAAAGAATAGAATTGGAACCTTCGCTGAATATATATCCGTACATGAGGACGATATAGCCTTAAAGCCTCACAACCTTTCCTTTGAGGAAGCGGCGTCAATCCCACTAGTCGGACTTACATCCTATCAAACATTACATGATATATTACAGCTGTCGGCAGGGCAAAAAGTATTGATTCAAGCTGGCTCGGGCGGCGTTGGAACCTTTGCTATCCAGCTTGCCAAAGCAATGGGGCTTTATGTGGCTACAACTACTAGTGATGCCGGAGCTAAACTGGTCAAATCTCTTGGAGCCGATCAAATAATTAATTATAAAACAGAACAATTTGATGAGGTTTTACAAAATTATGATGGAGTATTCGATACGATTGGCGGAGAAACATTAGAAAAGGCTTTTAAAATAGTCAAACCAGGTGGACAAATTGTATCGGTTTCTGGGCTGCCCAATGCGCGCTTCGGAGAAGAATATGGGTCTGGCTTTATAAAAACGAGTCTTTTTCGATTGGTTACCCGTAAGCTCACAAAATTAGAGAAGCAATACCATGTTAAATACAACTTCCTGTTCATGAAACCAAGCGGGAGATAATTAGAGATCATTTCAGAGTTTATAGAGGCAGGGAAAATAAAGCCTGTAATTGATCAAATATTTTCTTTTGAAGAAGCTCAAAAGGCAATGGAGTATTCCGAATCGGGAAGAGCAAAAGGAAAAATCATATTAAAGATAAAGTGATAGGGAATTTAACCCAACTCATAGAATATAACTACTTGTGCCAAGAAAGGAGCATTTCTATGTGTTTTCACTGTTATAGGAAGATAAGAATCCGCCACCTCTCCGAAACAAACGTGTTAAAGTAAGATACTACACAAATCATATGGGGTGTATCGGATGAAGATAAATGATAATTATTTGAAGGAACAATTAAAACATGTTTATTGGCTTAATGGTGGACCTTGTGCTGGAAAGACTACTATGACCAAAAAATTCGTAGAGGAACTAGGCTTTCAAACATTAGGTGATGATGTCTTAAAATATAGACCATTCACTAGTCCTGTTGATTACCCTGCTCTTCAATTTCCTAATCCTGATTTGGATTGGAATAAGTGGTTCAATAAAACCGTAGATGAGCACTGCCAATGGCTATTTCAAATCGTCGAAGAGATGATGGACTTCTTTATCATTGACTTGTTAACAATGCCTAATGACAAACCAATAATTATTGATTTAGGCATAATGCCTGAACGTATATTACCTTTTATAGCAGAAGAGAGAATGATTTGTTTGTATACGTCTGACGAAGAGATAGAGCGATTATATTACTTTAGAGAAGATCATAAGATGATTTTGGACTGTATAAACGCCTATACGATAAACCCAGAGGAAACGATTAAGCACGGGAACAAATCTATGGTTAAGTTTTCTAATGAGATTAAGCACGCCTGTACTGCTATAGGGATTAAAACCGTTGAAAGAATACCAAGTATGAGCGTGGAGGAACAATTTAGGTTAGTTAAAGAACATTTTGGATTGTAGAGATGACCTAAAGGTAAGTTTTGTACTGACTTTTTCGTGCAGTAAATGCACGGCTTTCATTTGTTAACTACACTAAAATTTATCTCGAAGGGAGGGAATACGATGGATTGGTTGCAGAGGATGAACAGCGCGATGGAATATATAGAAACAAATTTAACGGATAAAATCTCATATGATGACATAGCGCAGATCGCCTGTTGTTCTACTTATCATTTTCAACGAATGTTTCCGTTTATTACTGGAATAACGTTATCTGAGTACATTCGACGTCGACGGTTGACATTGGCGGCTTTTGAGCTGCAGACAACAAATGAAAAGGTTATTGATATAGCTATGAAATATGGGTATGATTCGCCGGAAGCGTTTGCGCGAGCGTTTAAGATTCTTCATGGGATAATACCGATATCTGCACGCGATAAAGGCGTTTCTCTAAAAGCCTATCCTCGGATGTCCTTTCATATTTCTATAAAAGGAGATGTCGAGATGAATTATCGAATTGAACAAAGAGGGCCTTTTGAGATGTTCGGAGTATATGGTCTAATAAATTTGGACATGAAAACAGCGTTCTCTGAAGTTCCTCAATTCCGTGTAAAATGTGATGATGATGGTAGTGTTGATCTTATGAATGAATTACTGGGACGTTTTGGTGATACCGTATTGCACGCTGCCTTATATGATCACACGGGAGAATCTTTCAAGTATATGATTTGTTACAATTTACCAAAGGGGCTTGAAATTCCAGAGAGATTTACAAAGCTCTCTGTCCAGGCATTAACATGGGCTATTTTCCCGGAGCCGCAATGTGATTTGCAAAAACTGTGGGAACGAATATACTCCGAATGGTTTCCGACCTCTGAATACGAACAGGTTGATGGTCCTAGTTTCGAAATGTATTATGGTATGGCAGTGAATGTTACAGGGGAAATATGGATACCCGTAAAGAAAAAATAACATTTACTCAAGTGAAATGCAGGGATGCGTAAGCGAAGATGATAGCTGAACAAAGTAAATCTATTTAAAGAAACCACTCCTTTGTCGGGAGTGGTTTTGTCTTATATATTTTGTATTATAAAACTACCTGCAGTTTATGAGCTGGAAAAAAATTTTAGTATAAGTGCAACCATTTCTACGAACTTTCTACTATATAGATAAGAGTGTTGAAAAGGAGAACAGCGGATGGAAGACCAAGGAATAGTTCACTTATATCTACAGCGTTCACAGCAAGCTATTTTAGAGACTAAGAAAAAATATGGGGCTTACTGCAGAGTGATTGCAAGAAACATTATTTCAAATTTGTCTGATGTTGAAGAGTGTGAGAACGATGCATATTTAGCAGCATGGAATGCAATACCGCCTAATCTGCCTAGAAATTTTCCGGTATTTCTGGGGAGGATCACCCGTAATATTGCGCTTGATAAATATGGTTATAATACAGCGCAAAAGCGTAATCGTGAGTTTGAAGTCATTCTAACTGAACTAGAAGAATGTTTAGCTTCCCCTGATACGGTAGAAACAGAGTATGAAGAAGGTGAGATAGCGAGCTTAATAAATCAATTTTTATATAGCATAGATGAGCAAGCCAGAAACATATTTATTGGAAGGTATTGGTATTCGTATTCGATAGAGGAGCTTTCCATGAGATTTAATATGAGTAGTAGCAAAGTGAAATCAATATTATTTAGGACAAGAAAAAAACTTAGAATTCACCTAAATAAAGAGGGGGTTAACCTATGAAAAAAGAAGATTTATTTAAGGAGATCGGATTCATTGATGAGAACTTAATTGAAGCGGCTAAGCACAATGGAATAGAGAAAAGAAGAAAAGGTATCTCTAAAAAGTGGGTTGTTTTGGTCGCCTGTCTTATCCTGTATAGTTCAACTGCTTCAGCTTTATTAGCAACAGAATATTATAAAAATCAAAATTCTGAGCCTTACATACGTTACCTAAAAGCTGAAGATATGGAGTTAGAGCCTGCTACTAAATATGATGCAGAAAAATTTCTACATGCTTTGAAAAGTGATAATAATGAATATGTATATATTGCTATTAATAGGCTGGTAGAAAGCTTTAATGATCAAAAGTTGAGAGTAAAAGCATTAAAAGAACTTCAACCATTTTTAAAAAATGAGAATCAAAAAATCGCCGATGCGGCTGCTTTTGCCGTCGATATTTTGTCAAAAAGTTATAAGAGCCCTTATATTGTTAAATTAGCAGACGGAAGTATGATATTTACGTTGTTTAATAATTATTCGGATTATGGAAGTCAAAATGTCATTTGGAGAATAAAAGACAATGTGCTTGAAGAGTATCTAAGTTTTTCAACACCATCAATGTATGTTAAAAAAATTATTCCTTCACCAAATCATAAGTTAGTTGCAATACTAACATGCTCTAATAAAAGTAATTTCGTCCAAATTAATAATATTGAAGAGGGAAGGGTAAGTCCAGAATTAATAGAATCTGCAAGAGTTAAATATGGTGTGCAAAAAAAATTAGATACATGGATTCGCACAGATCATGAAAATTATAGCTATGCAGATAAGATAGTGTGGAAAGACAATGATACTTTAGCATTTGAGGGGTCTCTTGCCTACCAGAATACTGAGATTATTGAGAATGTTACTGTAAAGTATCAGTTTAGTAAAAAGATCATAGAAGTAAAAGAGCTTAATTCTAGATGAGAGTATGTTCCGGCGGCTCCTGTTATAGTTTTCGCCCCCCTTGTGATACGGTTTACTGTATCATAAGGAGGGGTATTTTTGCGCTGGAATTTCTTGAAATAAGAGTGATTAATTATGAAAAGAACTCCAAATATCCATATGGAGCATGAAGTCACTTTTGAATAAACAAGGTCATTTGCAAGAGAGAATTCGTTTCTGTTCTTCTACTATAATGAATCCATCCAGATTAAGTAGAGTGAGGTTCGAACCTATGACAAACCCTGCAACGAAAGCTGTAACCAAGCCGTCCTATACGCAGTCAATGGGCCGCATTGACCGGCTGCTGCGCAATATCGTGAAGTACCGGGTGCTGCTGCTTATGCTGCTGCCCACCTCCATTATCTTCTTCATCAATTGCTACATCCCAATGTTCGGATTATTCATTGCGTTCAAGAACATCAACTACGTGGATGGTATTATGGGCAGTCCATGGGCGGGGCTAGACAACTTCCGTTTCCTGTTCGCTACCTCCGATGCCCTGCGGGTGACCATCAACACCGTTGCCTACAACGTGGTCTTTATTATCTCAGGCCTCATTCTCTCCGTCTCCCTGGCGATTGCGATCAATGAGGTCCGCAGCAAGCTTTCCTCCCGTTTCTTCCAGACCGTTATGATTATGCCGAATTTCTTGTCCATGGTGGTCGTCAGCTTCATCGTCTATGCCTTCCTGCACCCGGAGTATGGCTTCCTGGTCAAGCATATTCTGCCGATGTTCGGCTATTCCTCAGTCAATGCTTACATGCATCCTAATGCATGGCCCTACATTCTATGGGCTACCAAGATGTGGCATTCCATCGGTATAGGGAGCGTCATCTATCTCGCCGCCATCACGGGTATCAGCGAGGAACTGTACGAGGCCGCCGTCATGGACGGCGCCAGCAAGTGGCAACAGATCACCCGGATTACCCTGCCGTTGCTCACGCCGATCATGGTCATTCTTACTATTCTCAACCTGGGCGGCATTTTTCGCTCGGACTTCGGGCTGTTCTACCACGTTACACTCGACTCCGGTGCGCTGCGTTCGACAACGGATGTCATCGACACCTATGTGTACCGGGGCTTGATCCAGCTCAATGACCTAGGCATGTCCTCGGCGGCGAACTTCTATCAATCTGTCATCGGCTTCTTTCTTGTCATTGGAGCGAACAGTCTGGCCCGTAAGCTGAACCGCGATACGGCACTTTTCTAGAACGGAGGATCATAATGAATACTGCATCCCATATCAGTTCTTACTCCAAGGGGCCAAAGACCGCCCAGATTATTCTTCACCTGTTCTTCATTGCTTTCAGCATGGCCTGCATCCTGCCCATTGTGCTGATTGTGGCCATTTCCTTAACCAATGAGAAAACGTTAACTCTAGAGGGGTATAAATTCTTTCCCGACAAGGTCGATTTATCCGCTTACCAGTATTTGTTCAACCATTCGGAGACCCTGATCAAAGCTTATGGAATCAGTCTGACCGTTACGCTGATCGGAACCCTTCTGGCCGTACTGCTGATTGCACTATATGCATACCCCCTTTACCGGAAGGACTTTCCCTTTAAAAAGGTGTTTAACTTCTATCTTCTAATTACGATGCTGTTCTCGGGAGGGCTTGTTCCGTTCTACCTGCTATACGTTAACTATCTGAATCTGAAGGACTCGCTGATCGCGCTCATTCTTCCCGGACTGTCTAACGCATTCTATATTTTTATTACGCGAACCTTCTTCCAACAAACGGTGCCGGAAGAGATGATAGAATCTGGTAAATTGGATGGGGCATCAGAATGGCGGATTTTCTTCCAGCTTGTGCTTCCGATCTCGCTGCCCGTGCTCGCTACCATCGGTTTGTTCACCACGCTGATGTATTGGAATGACTGGTTCAATTCGATGCTCTTTATTAATGACACTGACAAGTACTCTCTGCAGTACGTCATGATTCAAATGATCCGTCAGGCGGAGTTCTTCAAGAACCAGTTGGCGGGAAGCGGTGTGGCCCTGCTTGTACACGAGTCGGTTCCGACCGAAAGCCTGCGGATGGCCATGGTCGTTGTATCGATAGGTCCCATTCTGTTCATCTATCCGTTTTTCCAGAAGTACTTCACCAAAGGCCTTACAATAGGAGCTATCAAAGGTTAAGCTGTCTAACTCTGGCTAAAATGCCGGTTAGAATATATGATCCGAATTATCATTGAGGAGGTTTAAACAAATGAGAACAAAAAGAGGCTCAGGCGCGGTGCTTGCTGCTCTAACCGCCGTTATACTGGGCATTACCGGGTGTAGCGGAGGAAATTCTAACACTTCCGATCCGTCCGAGGCAGAGTCCAGTGCCGCAGCTACAGCTACCGGGGGCACGGAGAGCGGCAATCTCGATATTTCAACTTACCGGAAGCTAACCGTTTACACGGTCGGAAATTTCCCGCAGAATGATACCAAGGCGGTTGTGGAGGAGATCAATAAATATCTTAAGCAAAAGATCAACGCCGAAGTTGACTTCCAGGGGCTTCCTTGGTCCTCTTGGGCCGAAAAGATGGCTCTGGCGTATCAATCCGGGGAACAGGTCGATTTAACGTTTGCCCCCAACTGGGCCGATTTCGCCAACAACGTTGCCAAGGGTGCGTTCCTACCTCTTGACGATTTGTTGGACAAATATGGACAAGGGATCAAGGAGACGTTGGATCCCCGTTTTCTTGACGGCGGAACGGTGGACGGCAAAATCTATGCCATTCCAACCAATAAGGAAATCGGCGAGAGCCACACCATTATGTTCCGCAAAGACCTTGTGGACAAATACGGATTCGATGTAGACTCAATTCAGACTCTGGAGGATCTGGAGCCATGGCTTCAGACGATCAAGGAGAAGGAGCCCGCTATTGCGCCGATCTGGCTCTCCGGCAGCGGTTCAGACACACTTGGCTACTTCGACAAAACCAGGGAGAGCATCAAAGAAAACTTCCGTTACGAGCTGGTTGCAGGCGCTCCCGCCGGCATCGTCCTGGATACCAAGACCGATAAGATGATTATCAGCTCAATGGAATCCGACACTGCGATCTACCGGATGAAGCTCTACAGCGATTGGTTCAGCAAAGGCTTTATCAATAAGGATGCCGCAACGACCAAGACCAGTACTGAAGATGCTTTCAAAGCGGGCAAGACCTGGATGAAATTCGGCTCGGATAAACCGGACTCCGACAAGGAAGATTCCATCGCCACCGGAATTGAGCTGGTGAAGCTGAAGGGCAATGATCCCGAGATCAGCACAGCCAGCGTCAGCAACTCCATGATGGCCATTGGACGCACCTCCGTTGATCCGGAGCGGACGATGATGCTGCTGAACCTGCTGCATACAGACCCGCATCTGGTCAATCTGATTGATTTCGGTGTGGAAGACCGGCAATACGTCAAGGTGGACGGCAAGGAGAACTTCATCAAGCTTCCCGACGGCGTGGCGACCCGGGCCGATACCGGCTGGGCGCCGGGGATTGAATGGATGTTCGGCAACCAGACCTTAACTTACCTTTGGGAAGGCGAAAGCGCTGACAAGTGGGAGAAGTTCAAGGCTTACAACGATAAGGCCCATAAGGTGAAGTCTTTCGGCTTCAACTTCAATACGGACCCTGTCAAAACGCAGGTATCTGTCGTCAGCAACATCATCAAGGAATTCCGTCCGCTGCTTGAAACGGGCAGCCTGAGTGTAGACAAAGTACTGACAGAATACAATAAAAAGTTGAAAGCCAACGGAATCGAGGACATCCGCGCCGAGGTTCAGAAGCAATACGATGCCTGGAAGGCAAAACAATCCTAAATAAACAGGCTGAGGGGAAGGACGGCTACCGTCCTTCCCTTTCCTGCAGCCGAGGCGCAAATGTACCTAAGGGGTGGGAATGTGAAATTATCCTTGCGATTCAAAGTGAGTGCCCTGGTCTTGCTGCTGGTCACTCCGCTGTTTTTCTTTCTCTATTACACCAACATCTATGCGACCAACATCGTTCGGGAGAAAGTCGCAAAATCTGCTTCCGATACACTGACCCTTCACTTAGGTACGCTCGACGAGTTGCTGGAGCAGACCAGCCATTATCTACTGCGTACCGCTAATGAGAACATGCTACTGGAGCTCTATTCGGACAGCGGTCCGGATAGTGTCAATTACTATCTGTCCATCCGTAAGCTAATGGACCAGTGGTACAGCGATGTCAGCTATTACACGATTATCCGTAGCGTGTTCGTATACCATCAGGACCGGGATGAGTTATTCCTCAGTAGCCAGAAAGAATATTATCAGGAGAAAGAGATGATTTCTACCGGATTGTCCACGCGCTTGAATGCTTCCAGTCTTCCAGCTTCCCTGAAGTGGGAGACCGTCACCATCGGAGGAGAGCCGCTGCTATTCAAGGTGCTGCCGGACAAGAGCGGGCGGCTCCTGATGGGTGTTCTGATCAGCATTGACGCTTTGGCACAGCCCCTGACCCAACTGGAGTCTACAGGAGGTAGTGAGCAGATCGGCATGATTAGCAATGACGGTAAGCTGTTATGGGGCCAATTCGCCGGGGAGGATCTTACACGTATCCGTAGACAGCTCAATAATCCTGCCCATCCCGTGGATGCATCGATTCGTCTCAGTAACGGCAATAATTATCTGCTGATTGACAAGCCTTCGCAATACTCCAATCTGAATGTCTTTATTCTATTGGACGAGAAATCTATTCTGGATGAGCTGCCGATCTTCCAGAGGATCATCAAGACCATTCCCATAGCCATTATTATCATTATGGCTATCCTTCTGGCTCTGCTGAGTCGGCTTGTGTTCAAGCCGATCCAGCATTTGACCAGCGGGATGCGTATTCTGGGGAAGGGGCATCTGGAGCACCGGCTGAAGGAAGGCAACAGCAGGGAGTTCCAGATCATCACCCGGCAATTCAACCAGATGGCCGAGCATATCGGCAATCTCAAGATTGATGTGTATGAAGAGCAAATGAAGGTGCAGCAAGCGGAGCTCAAGCATCTTCAGGCGCAGATCAACCCGCATTTTTTTATGAATTCCTTGAATATCGTCTTTCATCTGGTGGAGCTGCAGAAGTATTCGCTGATCAAAAAAATGATAAGCCATCTGGTCTCCCATTTCAGATTCATTATGAATACCAATAGTACCTGGATTCCCCTCCTCAGCGAGCTAAAACATATTCAAAACTACATTGAGATTCAGATGGTCATGTATCCGGACAAGCTGTCCTATCAAGTCCATCTGCCGAAGGAGCTTGAATCCAACCTCATTCCGCCGCTGCTGATTCAGCCATTCGTCGAGAACGCGATCAAGCATGGATTCGTCAACAACGCCAAGCCATTCGAGGTTGTGATCACGGTCCGGGAAGAAGCCGGGGAGAACAGCGATGCCTGCATTGCCATTCAGGTCCGGGATTCCGGGCCGGGCTTCTCCGCACTTCAATTGGAGATGCTCAATCTTGGTTTGTATGAGCAGAAGCCTACAGACCACCATCTGGGAATATGGAATGTATACAGACGCATGCTGATGTTTTACAACAACCGGGCAAGGCTTACCTTCCATAATATCCCTGACGGGGGGGCGGTGGTGGAGATAAGACTGCCCGCTCAAAGGGAGCTGTGAAGTTCATATGTACAGAGTTCTAATCGTTGATGACCAATATTTCGCCTTGCTAGGTCTGAAGCAGGGCGTGAATTGGAGCGCGCTGCAGGTAGAGGAGGTCCGGCTGGCGGAGAATGTGGATCAGGCGGTTGCCTGCCTGGAGCAGCAAGCCATAGATTTGCTTATCTGCGATATTGAGATGCCCGGAAGAAGTGGGCTGGAGCTGCTCGCCTGGGTGAAGCAGTATTCTCCCGGCACGCTGACAATTATGCTGACTTGCCATGCCGATTTCGAGTATGCACAGCGCGCTCTTTACCATGGTGCATTCCATTATTTGCTCAAGCCGGTGGACTATGAAGAATTAATGAAGATATCTCATGAGGCGCTCTCAGAAATCAGCAAGCAGAGGGAGCAGCAGCAATTCGAGGCGCTCATCCACGAGTACCGACAAAAGTGGGAGCATCAGCTTCCCCTGCTGGTAGAAAGGTTCTGGCAGGATATTCTCAGCCAGCGGGCCGCGCCCGTCCTGGAATCGCTCACTATTTCGGCGAATACCTACAATCTGGATCTGCAGCCAGGAGACCGCTACTTTCTCGCTCTGCTCGGCCTGGAGCAATGGAAGGAGAATCTGAGCGCACGGGATGAGACCATCATGGAATATGCGCTACGAAATCTGGCGGAAGAACTGCTGCTGAGCGGGCTGGGAGGGGCTGTGCTGCAGGATCAGGTAGGCCATAACCTGGCAATTGTCTACGTGAGGGGCGACATGAATGCGGTTCGACACACACTGGAGCAGAACTGCCAGACCTTCTTGAACACCTGCGAGCAGCTCCTGCATTGCTCCTTGTCTGTCTATATCAGCCCGGGCGTATTGCTGCACGAGATGATGAGCGCCTACACATACGTCACTGAACGGGAACAGCGGAATCTGAAGCATTCCCGTCAGGTGTTCGGCCCGAATGATCCGGCTTATGATCAACCGCTTGGCACCATGCCTCTGGCCGCTCCAATGCATATCTTCGGGGAGTGGGCGACCATCCTGGAACTGGGCGAGTTGGAGGAGCTGGAGCGCCGGGTGAAGCTGTGGTTCGTGAGTATCGGTGCAGACCGCTGGACCCGTGAGCTGCACCGGCAGCTTGTCCACGGCATTCTTTTCATTCTGCATACTGTACTGGCCAAAAAAGGCTTATCCGCCCACGCCTCTTCCGAGTTGAAATCGCTGATGGACAAGGAGAATTACCCGAAGCATTCCTCCACTTTGCAGAACTGGGCAATAGATTGCCTGAAAGCCGCAATGCAGTTATTGCAGAAAAGCCATAATATGTCCTCAGCCGTGGTCACCAAGATCAGACAATATATCCGCTCCCGGCTGAGTGAAGAGATTACTCGTGATGAATTGGCCGCCTATGTTTATCTGAACCCCGCTTATCTGTCCCGGCTGTTCAAGAAAGAGACTGGACTGTCGATATCGGATGTCATTATTCAGGAACGTCTGCAGAAGGCCAAGCAATTACTGGAGGAAACCGAGCTTAAGATTACCGATATTGCAGAGCAGGTGGGATACACCAGTCTGGGCAGCTTCTCCAACCTGTTTAAACGGGTAGTCGGCGTAACGCCGCAGCAATACCGAGCCCGGAAGAAAAAATAAATACTCCTGCTTGCATTTTCATGCCAGGTTGCACTCGGCATTGAGAGCCGTATTCGAGATCACCATGGGCAACCAACCTGATTAAGGGTTCATGAAATCCTTTTCTATGAATGGCTAACCAAGAGCATTTAACCCATATGGTGAGACACACCGCAAGTAGCAGAAATTTGACAGTCCGACATTCGCTTTCACGGCTACTTTTTTCCTTGTATAGCTGTCGTATCCTTGTGACCATCGGATAAATGTATTTTTTTTCTTGTCCACCTTTATACCTTAATAAAACGATGCAATTGCATTTAATGAATAATATCGATAATAAGGGAGGTTTTGGGGATGGGAAATAGAAAAGCTGGCGGTTATGACCCCGTACAGATCTTTAACTCCACATCGTTTAATGCATTTGGAAAAGTTGAATATGCATCCATCTTATGTAGTGATGACAATTATAATGTTCAGCGTGACGAGACTTGGAAAGCTTCTAGCCGTGGAGTCTGTTTGGTGACTAGAATCACTGCAACGGTTAGAACGCCTAGTGGAAATATTCAAGCGGAACCTTATACGTCTTTCGGCACTTCTTACAGCCAGTTTGCCATTATACAGGTAGGGGTTAATAAGTTCCAAGTGACGCGTGTTGTAAGTAACAAAAGACGCAAGTAAAATTGCAAGCGGGGTATTATCAAGGATAGGCACCAAACATGAAAAAACGACAGGCCAAAGATAAGAGGCTGGTCGTCTTTTTTTCGTTTTAATGTTTCTTATACCATAATATTCTGCGGTGCATTGAAGAATCTTTCAGGAGCCGGAATGGGCGTAAGTCCGGTTGATAATTGCCTTCAATGATCCAAATCCGGCAGTTCCTGTCGATGCCTATATCGAACCCGACTTGTCTAAGCTTTGGGTAACGCTCTCCCAGTCGTGCTTTCTTTTCGTTATGAATACGATAGGCGTTTGCACCGTTTCTTTTAGTGAACAGGATATCCCTTCCGTAATTCCCGTTGTGGGGTTTCAATACGACGCTTTGATAGTGAAGCAGCATATTCGTTAATGCGTTCTTCTTAAGCAACTGTGTCTCTGGCAGCCGTCCGGCGAGAGAGGAACCTTTGCGAAGGATGCGATATTGCAACCATTTGTCTCTTTTGATTAACATTAGAATCACAGCCTTTTTCAATCTTCTACGGTAATTCTAAGTCAAATTAGGAATCAGTATAAGTGGATATTCGTCCATATTTATGAGCCGAAGCAGGTGAAAAAGGCTTTTAGGTGGCTAAATTTCATTACTGTTCAGCTTCGGCTGGGCGTGGATTATTTATTGGCATTCGCCCAAACACTCTTTCCGCGAATGCATATGATGATTGTGCCTACTCATTGAAAGGAGCGATCACATATGGGATTTTTTCCAACGCCGGGAAGCGGCCAATTCCCAGGGTTTCCGGGTGGACCAGGAGGACCAGGAGGACCAGGAGGACCGGGTGGACCAGGTGGATTTCCTGGGACTCCGGGACCTCCAGGAGCTGCACCGGGAGGCGTTCAAGCGCCGACGGCACCTCCACCGCAATTCGTACCGCAAATGTCGGCCACTGCATTTGCCATCGACCCTGGTGCGATCAGAGGCTGTCTGTTCCGCAACACATACATTTGGCTGAACAACGGCGAGCAATTCTGGTTCTTCCCGGTATTCGTGGGGCGTAATTCTGTTGCAGGGTTCAGATGGTTCGGTCTCTTCTGGGGGTACTTCGGTATTGATTTGAATCGGATTCGCTCGTTCACCTGCTTCTAAGGCAGACAGCATCGAGAAGGGGACCCTAAATAAGGGGACGTTTTGCGGCGAGGCATGATATGGTACCTAAAGAAGGAACTTTTACTTGCAGAAGTAAAAGCCCTTCTTTTTTTGGTTGTAGAGGGGCATTTCTAAAGTTGTTGAAGGTCGGACGAACTCAAGTTGTCGCTATCGGGTCTTTTTATGGAATCGAATCCTGGTATTTGTCGATATATAACGATCCGTCCAATTGGAGCTCTGCGTAAAATACTTGATCAAAAGAATGAATGTTGGCTTTCTTTAGTTGCTGGTTGAGCCAGACTTTGGAAACATCTATTTTAGTAAGGTTTTTTTCTACGATTTTACCATCAACGATAAGCTCAGTCGGGATATTGTGAATAGGCATAACGGTTGCTTTTACATCCTTTTTTGTTGCAGGCAGCATTTCTTCTTTTTTTAACACGCTGAGTTGACCGTCAGGTTCCAAAATAGCAACTTCGACATCTGTGGGGGAGAAGACATCCTTGTTCCGAAGCAGCATGCTTAAATCGTCGATGTTGAGGTGCTGCTTAGCCAATGCCTTTTCCAGAATTTTGCCTTGTTTGACGAGAATCGTAGGTTGGCCATCGAGAATCTCACGTGCTCTGACGGAGCGCAATCCGATCCAAGCAACGATGAACGCCAAGAGCGACCATAAGATCAAGCTAGATATTCCTTGCAGCAGCGTGATTTGTCTGTTGACGATAATCTCCGCAGTGGTGGAGCCGAAGGTGATTCCTGTTACATAATTGAAGAACGTTAGATGCCCGACTTGTTTTTTACCGAGCAGACGTGTCAATAAGAGTAGAGCAACGAAAGACGTTGCCGTACGAAATAGAATTTCTCCATATGTCATATGCTGAGCCCCTTGCATAACAGATGGTCTTAAATTAGCCCTTATTTCCATCTCTTATACTTGTTAATTGAAAGGAATCTACTGATCATGAACACGTTATATTACATCAATAGAAACTAACAAGAAAGTATCTAAAATTTATTATTGTTTTATATATCCTAAAGAGGCACTGATCGGGAGGACGGAATGCAATTTTAATCAATGTATTATGAGGGGGAATTATTTCTACCGAAGATTGAATTAAATATGACGTTGAACCAATCGATTGTCATTATAACGGACTTGAAGCGGAAACAGCTATTGATGAGTCAATTAGTGGACCATTCTCATTATTATATATTTCGAGCTGGACCTCATTATCTTGGTATGGACGTTTGTCCTAACAGTAGTGTCTGTCATTTTTGTATCAGTGGGGGTTGAAGGACGAGTAAGGGGGCAATAAAGGGACTTTAGCCAGCCTTCGGTGGGTCTTTGGTATGGTCGAAACAAGCGGCCAAATGTGACTATACGACGATTATTTTCCAATTGAGGCTGTGATGTTGTCATGAAGAGGATTGGCGGGTAATAAAGATGATTAGAACTTTCAAATTTGGTTGAATTTGGAGTGGAAGCCAAGGAAACGGAGTGAAGGATCATGGCAGCACTGACAGTAGCAGGCATCCGTCCGTTACAGGCCATTGCGGCCTACGGCGGTACACAGAGTGAGGTCAGTTCCCTGGAAAAACAGCGGAACCGGCTGATGATGGAACTGGATAAAGTGAATGCAGCACAAGGAAGCGAGATGCAGACTCCTTATCGCCGGGAGCAGCTGCAGCGGCAAATCCGGCTGCTGGAGTCCCAACTCGTACAGAAAAGCGGGAGTAGCAGCCCCGTAAATTTTGTACCGGCTTCTCCGCTACAAGATCACCCCTCCCTCTGGCGGAATGAGTGGAAGGGAGGCCTCAAGGGCATCGGTTTGACCGATCCCCGGACGGCGACGGTGAACTCGGAGGGACATTTCGACGCGTTGATTTAGACAAGAGAGCGAAGGTGAGAAAAGCTTCCGGTGATGAACCGGCTTTTTCGCACTTTCTTTTTTGAATAGGCGGCTCATAATCATGAGGCTAGCTAGCCGATCTTCCACCGAGGAGAACAGCATGACAGAAACAACAATATAGGCGAGAGGGAAGTTCCAACACTTCCTCTTCGCCTATTCGTGTTTATGCATTTTGCCTAGGGTTCATCTAGATTACTCCGGTGTTCCTTGGGTTACCCCATGGATATAGGTGAGTGTCGGAGAATCGACGGCCCCTTGCCCCGGATTATAGGTGAAGGAGTACTCGATGGTATCCCCTTGTTGCAGGTTATTTACAGGGTAGGTATAGTTACCGTTCCCTGCCGGGGTCATGGCTACGTTCAGCTGCCCACCGTTATTTAGCTTATAGTGTAAGTCGGCAAAGGTTGCGCCGTTCACATAGAACAGCAGGTCGTCGCCTATTTTCTTCAAGCCACGCACCTCATCGCCAACAATGATAACACCGGATGATGATGCCGGTACAACAGTGATGGTGGAAGTGGCTGTTTTATTGCCGTTGGCTGTTGTAGCCGTTACGGTTGTCGTGCCCGGAACGATTCCCGTCACGAGACCGTTCGGATTCACGGAAGCGACGCTGGCGTTCGACACGGCCCAAGTGACCTGCTTATTCGTTGCATTAGACGGGGCTACATTGGCGTTCAACTGTACAGTCTGTCCGACTTCCATCTGTGCAGTGGTCTGATTCAGGGTTACACCGGTAACCGGTACTTCGTTACCCGGATTCTGGCTGTTGCCTTCTTTATAGACACGTACATAATCGACCTGCATTGTTGCAGGGATATCGGATGGGTCCGGGGTATGACCGTTGTCAAAATATCCGCCGATCGCCAAATTCATAATGATGTAGAAGGGCTGATCGAATGGGGCATTCGGATTGTTCGGTGCAGCTACGGAATACCATTGATCTCTGCTCACTTTAAAGAAGAACTTTCCATCTACATACCATTTCATATTATCTTCTTCCCAGACCATGGAGTACACATGATAATCATTGGCGAAGGTCTGGCCTTCAGAGAAGTGATACTCACCCGCAATATATCTGTTCACCGGCCATTGACCACCAAAGTGTATGGCGCCGCTGGTCGTGCCAGGCAAGCGTCCTTTGGCTTCCATAATATCAATTTCGCCGGATGCGGCCCATGCACCATAGGCGGAATCTTTCGGAAGCATCCAGAGTGCTGGCCAGACGCCATTACCTGTAGGCAGCTTGGCACGAATGTCTACTCTTCCGTACTGGAAGGACAACTGATCTTTGGTGTTAATTTTACCGGAGGAATATTGTGCATACCGGTTTGGGTCCTGCGGAAAGGATTTGGAATCGTGCAATGCTCGGATGTTTAGCTTTCCGTCCTGTACAAATATATTTTGTGCACTGTCTGTATAGTGCTGAAGTTCCGCGTTGCCCCAACCCCAACTATTGGGATCGTCAGTGATATAATAACCCTGCTCATAGCTCCATTTATTCGTATCGAGCGTGGTTCCGTTAAATTCATCCTGCCAGATGAGATTCATGCCTTCAATGGCTGGGTCGTTTGGTGTTCCGATAGCAATGTCATCATGATCGGATACATCCGGACGCGGGGCATCGGGATTGCCAATAAAGGTGTAGTTGACGTAATTGTTGCCCACATTTCCGCCCGTCTGTCCATTCAATGGATAGCCGATACGAATCTGCACATCCTCTTGTACGGGCTGGAACCAAAGCCCATAGATATAGTCAGCCCAATATCCCCATTGGTTGGCATCGGACATGTTGTTATAGCCGTTACCGGCGTATACAAATCCGCTCTGACTGGAATCACTCATAGCCACCCATTGTCCGTTGATGTTAATCTGGTAAACGTAATTTCTGAGCTCGGTGCCAATAGGTGCTCCCCCATCAATCTTGGGCAGCGGTACACCTATGACGCCTTTCGCATCTGCGGTAAAGGTCGTTCCCTCATAGGGAGTGAGGACGTATGAAGTTCTTACAGGTTTATTAAAGGTGAGAGTGTAAATGACGTTAGCTGAAGAGGTCTTCGATTCTAATTTTACATGGATAGACTCCGTTACGGTAAACCAGTAGCCGCCGCCCCCTTCAGTGAATTGTCCGAAGTTGTTATCATAGATCCAGCCGCTGGCTGCGTTATTGTCAATATCAATCCAGGTACTGCTGTTTACAGGTTTTACATATACCTTCAAATCGTCAGCCACTGCTTCATACGTTACCGTCGAATCGTTGTTGAAGGTAGGATAAGTAAAGCCGGCACTACCGGTGAAACCTGCCGTAATCTGCGGCCCTTGTGTAGGCGCCATAGCGGTGATAGTTGTCTTGTTTATGTTCTGAAATACTAGGGTGTAATCCAGTGTTACCCCGTTAGCTTTGGAGTACAACTGAATTTCAGTGGTTGCGGAGAGCGTGAACCAATAGCCATTCAAGCCGCCGTCACTCCAGTGTCCCCAGTTTTGGTTGTAGGTATAGCCGCCGGCACTGTCTATATCAACCCAACTGCCAGCAACTTTCACTTTTACACCGACATCATCGGAAACATCATTCCAGGTAGCGGAGCCACCATTGAATGTAGGCATGACGAATCCATAGCTAGCGTGTCCAACCCCTGATTTTGAGATGACAGGTCCGTCTGCCGCTGAAAAGTAAGACATAGAGGTAACTGTGGTTACTGCTGCTTGCACCTTCGAAGTCGGCAATAGACCAACACCAGCCAACAGCACTACCGCTAAGAACAAACTGAATACCTTCTGCTTAAAACCACTCTCCGTATTGTGAATTCGCTTCATACTTGCC
The DNA here is from genome assembly GCF_000758585.1 of Paenibacillus sp. FSL R5-0345. NCBI lineage: Bacteria > Bacillati > Bacillota > Bacilli > Caryophanales > Paenibacillaceae > Paenibacillus > Paenibacillus sp. FSL R5-0345. The sequence continues at coordinate 5,521,954 of NZ_CP009281.1, read as the reverse complement.
CTCCTTTAATCAAATAATAGAAAACGAAACCGCTTTCATTTAGGAACAACTCTATTCTATCGAATATAATAATCAGCTAAAAGGTACAATTATTTTTGTTATAACCCAATTTTTTGGCTTTTGATTATTTATAGCGCTGTGTCCTGGTAATTGTCTTCTCTGTCATGCTTCCGGCGAATCATTTGGCGGTACTCTGTGGGTTGCATGTCCATGACATCCCGGAAGGCACGTGTAAAGCTTTTATAGCTTTCATACCCTACCATGGTGGCTACCTCTACGATTTTATGATCGGTCTCAGCCAGCAGCCGTCGAGCTTTATCCAGGCGCACGTCGCGCAGGTATTCTGCAAAGCCTTTGCCGATATTCTTCTTGAACAGATTAGAAAAATAGGCATAATTAAGCGACACGTGGTTGGATACCATCGCGAGGTCCAGTGGTTTATGATAACTTTCGTGTATAAAACGAATGGCTTCATTTAAATCCTGCGAGTTTCGGTAGCTGCACTTATATTCGTAATAGAATTGGTTCAGCCGAAGCAGTTGTTGTTGCAACGCCTGAATATAATCGCGAATGCCCGGATAGTCGAATAGATTACGCAAACATTCGATGTCCAGCGCTTCTTCTCCCATGTATGGGCGGATGACACGTACGTATTCCTCCAGCATTTGCACGATGGAACGGCATAGCTGCTGAGTGTAGTGGATGTGATAGCGTTGCAGCGTATCTTTGTGAAATATCATAGAAATACCTTGGGTAATTGCACCGCTATTCTTGCTACCGACTAATTGGAACAGGGCATACAGCTCCTCATAGGGAAGCTCCCACTGCTGTTCCAGCCTTACAATATGCGTAGGTAGAATGCAGCTCTTTTCAGGAAAAAGGTAACTGTGGCGGTAGAGCTCAAGCGCTTGTGTATAGCTGAGGGGCAGTGCCTTCAACCCTTGCTGCGGGCTGGTCATGGCAGTGATGGCATCAATCTGTCCTGTCTTAAGAGCGGACGGAAAGGCGCCCGTATCTACGGACGCATCCACCGCGAGGATCAGATACGGGCGGTGTTGCAGGCATATGCAACCTTGTCTGCCATATACACGATAGGCAATAGATTCCATGCTGTGGCTACTATTAGCCCCCGGTTGGTTAATCCATAGTTCCTCCCGCAGCAGGCATAGGCGGTAATTACTCCATAACTTTGGATTCTGCTGCTGGGTCTGGAGGACCCACGACTCATCGCTCACCGCGCCCTGCATATACATACTCAGTTCTTTGCGGTCGGTCTCTTGAGCACGACGGGAGATATGCTCCATATTGCGCGAGAGCGCCTGCCGGGTTTTTATTTCATGCGCTACATGTTCTACCGCGGTTTGTAAATCTTCACGTTTTACGGGCTTAAGCAGGTAGCCCTTTGCCCCGAGTTCGATGGCTTTTTGAGCATAAGCAAAATCACTGAAGCCGCTAATAATCAGGTATTCCACCTCGATGCGTTCCGCTTTGCTCCGGGCCATCAGTGTTAGCCCATCCATATCAGGCATTCGGATATCAGTAATCACCAGTTGAATGTTGTGTTGACGTAATATTCCCAAAGCCTCGATGCCGTTTACGGCACAGTAAATGTTGTCCAGCTGCAGGGGAAATTGGGGCAGCATGGCCTGAAGTCCATCGCGAATATGCTTTTGATCATCGACTATCAGAATATTGATCATACTCTACCATCCTCCAAGATTCACATTTTCCCAAGGCAAACGTATGGTCACACAGGTATAGGCACCCTGCATACTGTCAATCCAAAGACCGCAGCTCTTGCCATAATGAAGTTGTATGCGTTTATGCACGTTCTCCAGGCCCAGTCCGTTCTTGCTGGTGACAATCGGCGAATCCATATCGCCTAGTAGCACAGCTTGCAAATTGTACAGCATCTCTGGGTTAACACCTGCACCATCATCTCGTATTTTTATTAGCAGAAGGCTTTCATTCTCTACTGATACGGTAATTTGGATATTTACACTGCCGCCTGAAGGCGCCGCGTGATGAACGGCATTTTCGACGATGGGCTGCATGCACATTTTAGGAATTGTATAACGCAGCACCTCCTGGGGGAGATCAGCCATCAATACAATGTTGCCGCCTTCCATAAAATTTATGAAGCGGATATAGCTGTGTATGTTGGCAAGTTCTTCGCTAAGGGCAACCGTATCGCTGCGCCACTGCATGCTGTAACGCAGTTGGGAACCTAGAGACACCAACGCGTCGGCGATCGCAGGCTGTCGCTGAACCTCCGCGAGCATACGAATAGATTCCAGTGCGTTATATAAAAAATGCGAATTGATCTGCGAATGCAGCGAGTGAAGTTGAGCATTTTTGGCAACCAGTTGCTTATCTACCACCTGAGTCATCAGATGCTTGATCTCGTCTAACATGTTATTGTAGCTGACGGCCACCTCATCAATTTCATCACCGGTTTCGTTCGCACCGAGACCGGTTTCGATTTTTGCATCCAATTGTCCTTGCCGCACCTTACGCATAGAAGCCAGAACCCTGTCCAGCCGTCTGAATATACGCCGGGTAGTATGTGAAACGAGCAGCAGCATCAGGAGCAGTACACATAGTGTGATCGCTACAACGAGTAGATACCAGCTCCGCGGACCCTTCATCAGTGCCTGATGAGAGGCAATATCTACGACATAGGCGTTCAAGGGGGCGATGTACCGATACAATGCGTAGTAAGTATGGTTGCCGACCTCAACCTTAATGGGGCTGGGGCTACTTTGCTGAAGCACATCCAGCTGTTGATGAATGCTGCCCAGAATTTTATCCAAATCCTCCCCGGCATTTTGAGAAAAGAGATGATCAGGATTGTAAACAGAGCGGGAAGGGTTGCTTCCGTCCATCACTACAGAAAAGAAATCTCCCCCGCTATCCTCAAGCAGGTCACTGAAAAAGACGCTATGCTGGGCGCGAATTTCCATAATGGTAGGGAGTTTCTGCTGCTGCCCTTGTAGGCGTACCAGTCGGTAATAAGATAGCGTATGCTCGCCATCCTTAAAAGCAAATAGGCGGAATGCCGCACCACCTTCCTCCCGAAGGGTCACCCAGTAGTCCTGCGGCCAAAACTTGTCATAATGGTAGATTTCAGGCCAAATCTCAAATAGATTTGGATTATCGACATAGAAACTGAGCTCACTGATCATCTCGTGGCTCTGAATGATATTATGCATTTGCTCAAATTGATTTTGTCTAAATTTTACGAGACGCAGGCCATCCCCGCGCATATTGGAGTGAATAAAATCTACAAATGCCTTTTGATTCAGCGCAGTAGAGGAAGCGTTCTCAATAACGCCCATTCTGCTGCGCAGCTGTTCGTTAAGCCGTGAGACATGGCTGCTGCCGGTGGCCATAGCGTCCTTGTATAGCTGGCTTTCCTGCATGCGAATAAATAAAAAAGATACTACAATCGCAGGAACGGCAATCATCATGCTAAAGGCCAGAAACAATTTTTTCGAAATGCGTGAATTTCGGTAAAGCCTCTTCATTTTAGTCAGCAGATACTTCATTTAAGCAGCCTCCTACCCTTGTAATATACCATATATTACAAACCGCCTGGTAGGTAACTAGGCTGTTTTTCCAAATGGTTATAACTAGTGAAAAAGGGAATACCGGCCACCATTTCGGTGACCGGCAGCAATCTTTATACGGGGATTATTACTCTGCCATTTTGGATTTTCGCACATCCAGTTCAGCCTGGCGGTATTCCATCACCTTGCCGAAGCTGTAATTCTCGCGGCGGTCAAGGAAGTTTTCAAAGATTTTATCAAAGTCAGCCTCATTCTTGGCCGTAATCAGCTCAGGGAGAACTTCCTCCCAATTTTGAGAAATACGCGACCAGGCTACCGATACATCAGAATCACCCTGTGGATCTAAGCCCTTGTAGATACCGCTATCAATATCAGCCCGTTTATTAGCGAAGTCTTCCATTTGCTTAATGACAGGAGCTTTCTCTGGTCTCCACTGGTTGATGATTACAGGGTTTCGCATCATCCAATAGGTGTCCATGATGCCATATTCTTTCTCCATTTTCTCAATATCAGTTTCGAGCAAATTTACCATTTCAGGCTTCAGCTGCGGCTTGCCGTCCACCATTTCCCATGTTTCGCCTTCTTTGCCAAGGAATATATCACGTTGGCCTTCTTCGCTGGCCAGATAGCTCAAAAAGCGGATGGCCCGTTCAGGATTTTCGGTGGATTTGCTAATCATCGTCACCATCCAGCCGTCCATGTTGCCGGGGAATAGCTTAGGACTGTCGCCCTTGCTGTTCTTTGGCCCATCGACTGCGATGTAATAAGAATCGGGGTTTCCACTTGCAGCCAGCATAGGATTGACAGCCGACATACCAGTCCACTCCCGGACCATCATGAAATAACGTGCGTTGTTCGTTTTTTCCTCTACCTGAGTATCGGAATCCACCAGGAAATCTACATTAATCAGCCCGCGCTCGTAAGCCGTACGGAAGGTTTTCAGCCAGGCGATATAATCGGGATCGGTAATGCGGTCGTATACTTTACCGTCTTTCTCATGCGGAACGGCCAGCAGGTTCTGCAAATATTCGGTCATCCCGTAAGGGACATTCCCTTGTGCAAAGAAGGGGCTGATCGGCTGACCTTTATACTGTGAATATTTATCCTTCAACAATTGCAATGCATTCAGAAAACCCTCTGGTGTGCTCAGGTCCGGGCTGCCCATTTCCTCATACAGATCCTTCCGAACCAGAAAAGTCTGGTTGGCGGCCGTCATGCCGGTTTCATGCATCAGGTTGGGGCTATATGAATCATTCGGTACACCATAGGTATTACCATTTTCTTGGCGATACCATTTCAGTGTGCCGTCTCCAGCCACCTTGAAGAAGTAGGGATCATACTTATCTGCCAATTCATTCAAGGCATAGACATGATCGCCTTCCCATAGCTTTTTAACAGCCGTTTCCCACGAACCCATCGAGATCAAATCGGGCAGCTTGCCGGAGGTCATCATCAAAGTAATATGCTCGTTCGCTTCGCCGGAGGGTACTTCTAGCTTGATGTTAACACCTGTTTTTTCTGTTACATACTTGGAGGTCAAGCTTTCTCCCCAGGTGTGGGCATACCAGTTAGCACCAACGAACCAGGTCAGATCCACAGGGCTGGTGTCGAGTTTCCATGCCGGTTCATCGGGATTGAGTGTTGCTTCATTCGGCGGCGGTGATGTACTGTCCGTTGGTTGTGGTGTTGCTTTGTTGTTGGCTGAATTGTTGCTACATGCGGCCATGCCTAGCGTCAGAGTTATAGCCAGAACGAGGGTCAAACCTGGCTTAATGAGATTGCGTTTCATGACATAATCATCCTTTCTCTGCTGCTTCTGAATTTTTGGATTCCCGTTTCTATACGCGTACACTTATCCCTTAATGGCGCCAATCATCACACCTTTGACCAGATAGCGCTGGATAAAGGGGTAGACAACTAGAATTGGCAGTGTGGCTACCATCATGGATGCAAATTTGATAGAGTTGCCAGGCAACCTAGCGCCGAATTGTGCCATAGCTTGCTGCTGCATGAAAGACATGGAGTTCTCTGCAATAATTTTGTACAACATGGTCTGCAGTGGCAGTAATTCCTGCGAGCGGATGTAGATAACGCCCTGGTAATAATCATTCCAATGATAAACGGCTGAAAAAAGCGATATGGTTGCAATGACAGCCATACTGTTGGGCAATACAATTCTGAACAAGACGCCATAGTCTGAAGCGCCGTCAACCTTCGCAGATTCCTCCAGGCTGTCAGGAATGGTGCGGAAGAAGCTCATAAAAATGACCATATTAAAAAAAGTGTACATGGAAGGAATAATAAATACCCAAAAATTATCATATAAGCCCAGCTTTGTCATCAGAATAAACGTAGGGATTAGACCGCCTGAGAACAGCATTGTAATCAATGCGATTTTGAGATACACTTTGCGGCCGATTAGATTAGACTTGCTCATTCCATAAGCTATAACGGCGGTAAAGAATACATGGATCGCTGTCCCAAGTACCGTGCGCAGGGTGGTGATGTAAAAACCGTTCATCATCGTCTTATCATTGAACACAACACTATAGCTGGCCAGCGATAATTCTTTGGGAAACCAGTTGACGGTGCCCAGTGATGCTTGCTGCGGCGCATTAAGTGAGTTAATAAATACAAACCACATCGGGTACAGTGTTAAAAAACAAACCGCCAGCATCAGCAGGGTATTGCAGACCTCAAATACTCCGATTTGCCGAAACCTCTTGCGTCTTTCCATACCTCTGTCCTCTCCCTTTTAAAAAATGCTGTCACCGGTTAGTTTTTTGGATGTGTGATTGGCCAAAAACAACAAACCTAGCGCCACAATAGAGCGGGCAAACAGGACGGCTGTTGAGAAAGAATGGCGCCCGGAGACCAACCCCATATTATAGATATACAAGTCCAGGCTTTCCGCCATCTTCATGTTCATGTTGTTCTTCAACATAAAGATCTGCTCAAAGTTACTGCCGAGTATCCCGCTGACAGCGAGGATGAACAAAATAGCGATGGTGGGGCGTATGCTCTGAATGGTGATATGCCACATTCGCTGCCGCCGATTTGCGCCATCCAGCTCGGCTGCTTCGTACAGTCCCGGATCAATACCGGATATTGCCGCTATGTAGATAATGGCGCTCCAACCCGTTTCCTTCAAAATATCGGTGAAATAGGTAATCCACCAAAAGTACTTAGGGTCGCTGTTAAACAGAATTTCGCGTTCCTGAAACCCGATTGCCATCATCAGCTGATTGATCACACCGCCTTCACCGAGCCAATTGAGTGCAATGCCACCAAAAATCGTCCAGGCAATAAAGTGCGGCAGGTAAGAAATGGTTTGTACCGTACGCTTAAATCGAAGACTCCGTATTTCATTAAGCATTAAGGCAAACAAGATAGGAATGGGGAAACCCAAGATCAGCTTAATACTGCTCATCCCCAGGGTATTGCGGATCGAACGCCAAAAACGCTCATCTGTCATAAAATCGTGAAAATGCTTCAGCCCTATAAACGGTGATTCTAGTAAGGGTTTGGCGATGCTGTAGTCCATAAATGCAATAATGAGCCAAAACATGGGGATATAACAAAAGATAAACATCCAGAGGATTCCCGGGATAACCATGCTTTGCAATTGCCACTGTTTAACAAGCGCTTTCATTTGTTCCGTTCTGTATTGGAACATGTTCCGTGCCCCCTTTCTATTTCATCGTATGAAAAAGCGTATAGGAAAAAAAGCCCAGGATTATTGACCCTATCCCAATTCTTTAGATTTGTTTGACCAGCCGCAAAATTTAAGTATGCTGTGATTAAATGAGGGGAGTGTGCAAAGGATGAACAAGCTTGTATGGGAACAAAATTTCTTAGCTAGTAATACTGATCTGAAGTTATGGAATATTCGCCATGGCAACGACTTGCTAGATAACAATGGTAATCCAATAGACCCAGGTTGGGGCAACGGTGAGCAGCAGTATTACACGGATCATTCCAGCAACCTATATATCGATGAATTTGGCTTAAACTTGTGTGCGCGCAGCGAATCCATTGAAAAGGATGGGCGGCATTTTGGATATACCTCGGCCCGTTTGGATACAAAGGACCGTTTTTCCTTTTGCTATGGTAAGTTAGTCGTGCGTGCAAGGCTGCCGTTAGGGCAAGGGATATGGCCTGCCATTTGGCTGCTTCCGCAGGAACAAGTTTACGGGCATTGGCCAGCTTCCGGCGAGATTGATATCATGGAAGCCAAAGGCCGCTTACCCCAGCAAATATCCGGAACGCTGCACTACGGAAAGGATTGGGAACATCAAATCGTCGAGGAGTTTTCGTACCAGTTTGAAAACGGGACGATTAATGAATTCCGTGATTATGCACTGGAATGGGATGCAAGTTCAATTCGATGGCTGGTAGATGGCCATTGCTTTGCTGAGCGTCGCCAGGAGCCGGGCGTGATGCCCTTTGATGAACCCTTTTATCTAGTGCTTAACCTTGCGGTGGGTGGCTGGTACGACAATGTGGCGGTGGACGAGTCTGCACTGCCAGCAATCATGACGGTTTCAGGGATATGGCTGTACCAATAATTAGGCCTTATTTCAATTTTCAATACCTACTTCCTATCTGGTAGAATAGGGAAAACTATATTTCTATATTCTAGCAACTTGATTATTTGCTTGGGGAGGTAGACATGGATAAAGAGCGAATTGCACAGCTGGCACAGTGGCATGAAGATGATGAACATCAGAAGATAGTTGATACCTTGATGGAGATTTCACCAGAGGACAGAGATTACGAGGCGATCAGCAGTCTGGCAAGAGCGTATAACAATCTGGGTCATTATGAAGAAGCGCTTGAACAGTTTGCGATGATTGCAGAACAGGGGCAGGATGACCCGTTGTGGCATTTTCGTGTAGGGTATTCCTACTATTATCTGAACCGATATGAGGAAGCAGTGAGAGTGCTGGGTATCGCCAATGATCTCGATCCTGACAACGAGAATACGGCCATGTTACTGAACTTTAGCCAGCGCAAGCTACGCAAAGAACAACACGCCGCAGCCAGACGGGTGATTAAAGATTCGCATAATGATTCGAGGACGGCTGCAACTCCTTTTGAAGGGATGGATTTCACCGAATTTTGGGACGATAGCGATTATGCAATAAGAGAATATGTCTCTGATCCGCCTACGGATGAACTGATTGCTTCTGTAGAAGAAGAGCTTGGTTACAAGCTTCCTGCCTCCTATATCCGTCTGATGAAGCAGCACAATGGGGGAGTTCCTTACAATACTTGTTACCCGACGGAGGACGCGACCTCATGGGCTGAGGATCATATTGCGATTACAGGCATTATGGGCATTGGGCGCGAGAAAAGCTATTCAATCTGCGGCGATCTCGGAAGCCCGTTCATGATTGAGGAGTGGGGGTATCCTGACATCGGGGTGGTGATTTGTGACTGCCCTTCGGCAGGCCATGATGTTGTGATGCTGGATTACCGGAACTGCGGGAGGGACGGTGAACCCGAGGTGATTCATGTGGATCAGGAAGACGATTATGAGATTACGTTCCTGGCGCAAGACTTCGAGACGTTTATCCGCGGTCTGGTGAGTGAGGAGGAATATGATACCTCTCAAGAAGATAAAGAAGAGGATCTGCGAAAAGTAGCCGTAGGCAAGTTCTCACCTTTGCTCGCGGAGCTGTGTAGTCGTGTGCCTGAGGTGGACCAGCTTGAGCAGAAGATCCGAAAAGTCTGTACCCGAATCGTTCAAGAGAAAGGACACTTTTCCTTTCATGCGGATGAGCTTTCTACTCTGATGTACGATGTGCAGTTCTGGCTGTACACAAGGGCTTATCCGAATACGAGCCGTCAACAATATCTGGATGTATATGAGACAATAATCGCTTTTGGCGGCGAGTTCGGTCAAGGCGGGTATGCTCCCGGATGGATCAGCGACTGGCTGGATGGGCGGATTCGGGAAGGGATAATCGTACAGGAAAATGAGGTGCTTCGCTTCACGGATCAAGCCCGCTTAGAGGTCATTGCAAGGCTCGAGGCGGAATGTGCAGACGCGGAGCTTGATTGATCTAAAAATAATCATAAGCTGGATCGTAGCACATACAGGTAAGATATCTCTTTTCATAAAAGTAAGAGCAACCCATACTTCATGTAAGGGTTGCTCTTTTTGATGTATTTGGTAGTGCCTATGATTTCGCTCCGTAGATTATTTGATGAATCAATCCTAAAGTTAAGATTGACCCTAATTTTTACATATGAGAAAATAATGGAAATTTTAAAGATGAAGGGAAAATAATGTTATGAGCAATCTTTTCCGATTCATTCCTATTAGTCAACTAGCAGATAAATTTCCGGAAGGCTCATGGTGGGCGAAGTTTTACCAGGATTTCAGTGACGAGCGGCTTGCCGCTTATTATGAAGGGGATTTAACACTGCCTTCTCTTAATCTGGATTGGGAGCAGGCTTTTCCGCAACAAAAAGAGGTAATTATCATTTTTATAGATGGGAATTTTACTGTAGACAATCTCTATAACAAAGAAACAGACGGTGCTATTGGACTTATGGTGACCGGTAATATGAGTGCGAAAAATATAGCTGTAGGCGGTCAGGAAATTTATGTTTCGGGCAATCTGATGATTGAGGAAATATTGTGCGGCTCCTACAATCATGGGGAAACGATTGTGAAAGGTGATCTCAGCGCTGCGGCTTTAGTTCAGGATGATGAGTACAGCATCAAAGTTGACGGACAGAAATCGATTCCCTGCTTAGTAAATGTGTGGGAAGGGGACGGCGTATTTCAGGAGCTTCCGGTGGATATTCATGAGGTGTTAATCGATGAAGTTTTTCTGGATGTAGAAGAGGAGGAAGAGGAAGCCGACTTTTCCTTTGGCACACTAGTGAACATAATTAAAGAAGGGCGTTCCGTACTGAAAAAAATAAATGAATCCCCGACTAACAAGAAAGCTGTTCATTTATATTTCACCCACAACACGATCAATGAGGAAAATATATTGAAGTTGACGCAGTGTATTTTAATGCCGAGTGACAAGCCGTCTTTTAGATTTTGGGAGCAAGACGTTTTTTTCAAAGTTCAACTGGAGCATATAGATGCTGACGGAGAAGAGCGGGATCTTAGCGTGTATATGAATGATAACCGGCATCACTATTATATTTGGCTGGAGCAAGATCATTCTGTCGGTTTGTTGAGGAGAACCATAGATGAAGGCTCTGAGTGGGAGGACATTTCAGAAGAGTCTCAGGAACAACTAGCAGAGATTAGCGATTGCTGGACGATGTTGCTGACCTGCGCGAATATGGCTGAGCTTTATTTACGAAACATTGAGGTACAGTATGTGGAAGATATTTTGCAACACCCCGTAATTCAGGAATTATATTCGGAAGAGGAAGAAGAGGTGGATGACGGGTTCTGGGACGGCTCCAAATGCTACAGTTTCCGTCAAGCGCATACGGACGAGGACGGAGACCTCCTGCATGGTCGGATTGAAATCAAGACACCGGATGGAGCATATTATTTTTATACACTGGATAATGGAACTTATGTTTCCCGGTATTATCAGCCGCCCGATCAATATGGCAAGCAGGACATGCCCTATTTGGATCTTAGGCGCTGGGAAGCATCAGAGCGGTATTTTACAAGATTCAAACAATTTATTGCTCAGAAGATAGAGTCAGGCGTGAATAGTTAGGTCTGAATATGCTTCAGAGGAAAGGATGATAGAAATGCCAAATGATAGCCAAGCTAGTCCTTCAGCTGGTTCAGTTAGAGAAGTTGGTGGTTATCCTATCGACCTGACAGGTCCACTTAGTCATACTCTTGTCATTAAGCCCGGTGTGGGCAGTCTATCCATTGGACCGTCGCAATTGGGGAAGAAGGCAGACCTTCATGTCTCACCTGATACGCATATTGATTGGACCGTATTTGATGTCTTTGCCACCCCGGCGGGCTCTCCTTGGCCGCGATTTCTGCATTATACAGGCAGTGACCAAGGCTTCTTTGACTGGGCACAGAAACGTCCCATTGAAGAGATGACGTGGACTCCGCTCCTCTCTGCAGACACGGTGGCGGATGCCACTCAGTCCAATTTGTATGGCTTACATATCGAGTTGGATCAGTCCGGGAGCTCTCTGAGCTTGAGACTTCCGAAGCGGCATTTCCGCCTGAGTGTATCCGGCGACCTATCACGCTTCTCGGCCATAGGAGATATGCCATCTTCTCTGACACTAGCGCCGCGCACCGGCCGACGCAAGAATGATACTCCTTTCTTGCTGCCTGACATGGGTGAGCTGCACAAGGTAACGAGCCTGACGCTACAGAATACGCCGTTAGGTCAGCCGATTTCGCTGGAGTTTCTAAACCGGTTCCCAAACCTAACCTCACTGAGTTTGTGGGGAAACTTTTGCGACCTGGACTTAATGGCTCATCATACCCAGTTAACGAATTTGGAGCTGCGCTTCATGCCTGATCTGGGTGGCTTGCCGACCTTGAACGTGTGGCCGTTGCTTACTAGATTTATCGCCTATAATGTGGAAGAAATTGCTGGCAAGCGTCTAAAACAGCAAATGAAAACTCGCGCTGTAACCCGCCCTTGGACCGACCATGCTTCAGTGAGCAAATTACGAAAGGCTGAGTGGTGGACGACTGAGTTCGGCCGCCCGTTTTCGTCGTGGCCTAAACGTCTGGCCAAGCTGGCTAATGAAGCTTACAACATTGCACAGGCAACTTTGTCCGAGGCCCGTAGTTTCGCCGAAGCCGAGGCAGCTATTACCGCTTTCACCGTGCGCTTCAACAACCTCAAAGGCATTGAAACCACTGAACGTGAAGACCTTGGTGAAGCGGTGTGGCAACTCAGTCAGTCTGATCACCTGATTGGTCAGCCAATAGCAGAGGAGATGGCTCAACAGTGGTTCGATGCAGCGCGCGAATACTGAATGAAATAAACGTTCAGTCCAACATTGCTTGCGAGCTGTTCGCTATTGCAAGGGCAACATCATTCGCTACGTTGCAGCACAATATTTAAAATCTATGTTTTGAATAGGAAGGAAGTCAATCGTGCTGTTTCGAAAAGCTATTGCAACGGATATACCGCAGTTAATTGAATTTCGCAAGATACTGCTATCTCATGAGGACAATAGTAGCATGGATGAAACTTTTAGAAACTACTTTGATTCCTCATTATCGGATAAGTCACTCGTTGTATGGGTTGCATATATGACTAATGTTTTCACAATCCCTAATTATCGTCGCCAGGGTATTGTATCCAAACTTGTTAGTGAAGCAATAGACGATTTGAAGGCACAAGGAATTAGAAAAATCCTGCTACATTCGTCTGATATGGCTAAACCGATGTATGAAAGTCTAGGTTTTGTTGAAGGAAAGAATTATATGTCAATTAATATTTGATGCTAGAACGTCCTCTAATAAGTATTCTCTACCAAAAAACTGGGATTCCGATAACGGGTTCCAGTTTTTATTTGCGTGGAGGTAAGAATCCATTATGGAAATTTCGCTAGAAAAATATCCTTGACTCCATTCGTTTGTAAATTGTAGTCGGGGTTACAGACTGATCACCATATCGGATGTAACAATAGTACAAGATAACATCGAGATAGGATAACGGCTTGATTAAGCATGGATAGGTTGGTGGCATTACGTTAAGGTTTCCAAAAAACAACCGATTCTCTAAGCGAAAGGACGGAAGAACAGTGATAAGGCTACGCAGCAAATTGGCAATTATGGTTTTGATTATTCTTTTTTTAATAGGTGTACTTCCGGGGAAGTATGGGGCAGGTATTGGCGGCATATCGGCCGTTGCAGCGGCTGCAAATATCTCTAATCAGGACGGGTTCGGATATAGTGGCTCCATTCCTGGAAACGAAGTGCTGGGGACCGCTTTTACGGGATACCAAGCCTGGCCAAGTGGGTTTTCAAAGGGATTATCTGCCTTTGTCGGCGGCGTTTATGACGGTACAAGTATTTGGATGATACCCTACAATGCCGACCGATTGATGAAGGTTAATCCGTCAACTGGAGAAATGACAGGATATAGCAATTGGCCCGCCGGGTTTACTAAGGGAAGTAATGCTTTTGCCGGCGGAGTTTATGACGGAACTAACATATGGCTAATTCCATATAGTGCAGATCGGGTCATCAAAGTAAACGCGACTACAGGTGTAATGACAGGTTATAGCAGTTGGCCTGACGGATCGAGAGGTAGCGAGCTATATATTGGAGGCACTTTTGACGGTACTAATATATGGCTCACCCCCTATTCCGGTAGTCGTTTAGTAAAGGTTGATACAACGACAGGAGCAATGACCAGTTATAATAGTTGGCCAAGCGGGACAGTTCTTGGCAGTTATCCGTTTCAAGGTTCTGTTTTCGATGGCACAAGTTTATGGTTGATTCCGAGTGGGGCCGATCGTTTAATCAAGGTTGATCCAGCAACCGGAGACATGACTGGATTCAACAATTGGCCTAGCGGGTTCACCAAAAGTGCAAACGCATTTGCTGGAAGTGTCTTCGATGGCATTAATATTTGGTTGATACCGAATAATGCAACTCATCTGGTTAAATTCAATACGACCACTGGAGTCATGACCGGATACAACGGATGGCCTGGCGGCTTTACAAAAGGGAGCGAAAGCTTTGCCGGCGGCGTGTATGATGGTACGAATATATGGCTGGTTCCACAATCCGCTAACATGTTAATGAAGGTCAATGCCGCGACAGGGGATATGACGGGATACAACAGTTGGCCTAGTGGTTTTAAGAAAGATAATAATGCGTTTATGGGCGGCGTATATGACGGGGAAAATGTTTGGATGATTCCGTTTGTAGCTGACCGTCTTATGAAATTCGGGGATAGCACTAACGCAGACATAGGTAGCTTGATGCTGTCGAGTGGGAGCTTAACTCCTACGTTTGCATCGGGTACGACCAGCTACACAGCGAGCGTGGCGAATAGTGTGAGTAGCATTACGGTAACGCCGACGGTAGCGGAAGCCGGAGCGTCGGTTAAGGTAAATGGCACGACGGTAACGAGCGGAGCAGCTTCGGGTGCGATTCCATTAGCTGAAGGAGCAAACTCAATTATTATAGAGGTTACGGCGGCAGATGGTAAGGCGACGAAGACTTATACGGTAACATTGATACGGGAGGCGCCAGTGCTGAGCACGAACGCTGATATAAGTAGCTTGACGCTGTCGAGAGGGAGCTTAACACCGACGTTTGCATCGGGTACAACCAGCTACACAGCGAGCGTGGCGAATAGTGTGAGTAGCATTACGGTAACGCCGACGGTAGCGGAAGCCGGAGCGTCGGTTAAGGTAAATGGCACGACGGTAACGAGCGGAGCAGCTTCGGATGCGATTCCATTAGCTGAAGGAGTAAACCTAATTACTATAGAGGTAA
The DNA here is from genome assembly GCF_000758585.1 of Paenibacillus sp. FSL R5-0345. NCBI lineage: Bacteria > Bacillati > Bacillota > Bacilli > Caryophanales > Paenibacillaceae > Paenibacillus > Paenibacillus sp. FSL R5-0345. The sequence continues at coordinate 5,506,954 of NZ_CP009281.1, read as the reverse complement.
CGGCGGCAGATGGTAAGGCGACGAAGACTTACACGGTAACATTGACGCGGGAGACAGCAGTGATCAGTGAAGGTGGCAGTTCAAGTAATACAGGTAATAGTGGTGGAAAAGTGACCTCAACGAATGGCACATTAGTGGTGCCAGTAGGAAGCACAGGGGAATTGAGTCTGCCGGGGGAGGTGACTGTTGTCATTCCGGCAGGTGCTTCAGATAAAGAATTAATAATCACGATAGAGAGATTGACCGACACGAAAGATCTTCTATCTGATCGACAAGTTCTAATCAGTCCGGTTTACGAAATATTGAAAAACGTTACGAATAATTTTACCAAATCAGTAACACTGACCTATGTTTTCGATGAGGCAGGTTTGAAGAAGGAGCAGCGACCAGTTGTATTCTACTATGACGAAGTGAAGAAAGTGTGGGTGCAAATTGACGGCGGCAAGGTAGACGGCAATAAGATCACTGTGGGAGTCGATCACTTTACAAAGTTTGCTGTGATGGTTGTAAGCAAAGAGAAGGAACAGTCAGGATCGGATCAACTGACATTTAGCGATATAACGGGTCACTGGGCAGCGTCTGAGATTATTAAAGCAGCACAGAGCGGAATCGTGAACGGTTATGTGAATGGCATGTTCAAACCTAATGGCGTCGTAACCCGTGAGGAATTTGTAGTTATGTTAATGAAGGCGTTGAAGCCGCAAATAGATGCTGAGAAGTTGAAGTTTACCGATTCGGTGAAGATTGGCATATGGGCGCAGCAAGCGGTAGAGCAAGCTGTACAATTAGGCATTGTTAAAGGCTATTCGGATGGCAGTTTCCATCCAGACGCAGAAATTACACGCACAGAGATGGCTGTGATGATCGTCAAAGCATTAGCATTGAAGGTGGAAGACAGTGCTGTAACCAGCTTTGTGGATGACGCTCAAATTCCAAATTGGGCAAAGGGGCAGGTAGCGGCATTGAAGAATCTTAGCCTTGTATCCGGTAAAGGCAATAACGAATTCGCTCCTAATGATAAGGCAACAAGAGCAGAGGCGGTAACGATTCTAATGAAGATGATCGCTCAAAAGAGTTATTAAAGCAACAATATTACTTCAATCTCATTGGAAGACATTGAACAGAAAAAAAGTTCTTTAAAGTTTCATCTACGATTAATAGATAACAGGGCATCCAAGGGGTGCCCTATTAAATTGCAATTCATTGCTGTATGCCCGCGGTTCTGTGTGAAGCGTGCACTATGTCGCTTACTTTGAGTGGTTATTCTTGTTTATTACATAAAAATCCATATTGTCATATGACAAAGTGATGACAGCACTCACTATTCGACAATTTATTTATTCTCTATTATTGAAAGAATTGAGGCTTAAAGTGGCAGCTTGGCCTTTTAGTTCATTTTATAAATGATTAACCCAAGGAGTGAGCGTGTGTGGAACAAACGGTAACTAATCGAGTTACGGGTGAACAAATTACGTTTATAGAAACAGCAAAGGATACGAAGGGTGAATACTTATTAATTGAAGTTGCACTCCCCCCACATGGCAAGGGTCCTCCACTACATATTCATGATCGTTTTGAAGAAGAATTTGAAGTGATTTCTGGCAAGCTCACGGTAACATTAGGCAAAACAAACCACATTCTAGTAGCGGGCGAACGTCGTATTGCCCCGATGAAGACACCACATACTTTTACGAATAATGACGATGATCCGGTTGTATTCCGTGTACGATTAACACCACCAAGTCAGTTCGAGCAGTCTGTTCGTATTCATTACGGGCTAATGGAGGATGGTTTAACTGATGCAAAAGGTAATCCTAAATTGCTTGCACACACCGCTTTAGTGTTATTACTACAAAATACGCTCATCGCTGGCATTCCACTCTGGATACAGCGTAGTATCTTTGGTCTAATCGTTAAACGCGCACATAAAAGGGGGCTATATGAAGCGCTAGAAAAGTATACAGGGGAGACCGTATAATCCCCATGCTCTGTCGCCAGAAACTATGGGGATTATGATTTTCTGCAAGCCAAGCTGTGGTTGCATGAGGGCAGCTCAGCACGGTTTGCTAGAGTAGCATTAATCTATTTTACAACTTGAAAGAGGAGGGATCTCCTTTATGAAACGTTTTTTATCTTTATTAATGACATTGATAATTCTATTTGTAAGCCTTCCCGCAGCCAAGGCTTCGGAGGCTCCCGATTCTCTATCTCCTAGCGAATTTATAAGTGCTTCGATTCAAAATGCAAGAGCACTCGCTTACCATGACGGCTATATTTATGTAGCTCAGCGAGATCCGGGCGGCATCTATCGCATTTCGGTCGAGACGGGAGCGGTCACGAAAGTGCTGGATAGAGGTGTTGTTATGACCGTCGCCTTGAACCAAGCCGGAGATCTGTTCTTCACGACTGACGGATATGATAAAAATATTTATAAAATCAACAAAAGCGCACTCGTCAATTTTCCTCTTCCCGCGAATAGCGGCACCGTACATTACAATACGAGCTTTAATTTTGTATACGGCATGGCTTTTGATGCCACAGACAACCTTTATTTCACGGACTACACAAGTAAAGGCATTTACAAGCTTGCGCCAGGAGCAACGGCTGCGACATCGGTCATTCAAGGACTTCCAACACCTGTGCTAGGTATAACGATAAGTCCTGCCGGCCATCTATATGCACTTGGACAATTTAATTATAATGTCTATCGCATTAACAGTGATCATTTATCGAACGGTACTGTAGCTGCGTCCGAATTCGAGACATTGCTGAATAATATGCAGTACAGTCTCTATGGTATCGCTTATCTTCCGAGCGGCAAAGCTTATACATCCTACGCCTCGCAGGTCTTGCAGAGTCCTGAGCTTGACGAATATTCAAGTCCCGCCATCGATACGGAAAAACCGGTCATTACGCTTAACGGTGCTTCAACCGTGCTGGTTAGGAATGGTACGTCCTTCCATGATCCTGGTGTAATAGTAACTGATAATGTCGACATCGATCTGACAGCCAAAGTCACTTACAGCTTGAACAATGTCCAGCTCCCGGCTATCGATACGTCTGTTGCGGGTCGGTATACCATTCGCTATGATGCCACTGATACCGCAGGCAATGAAGCTGTCGCGGTAAAGAGAACCATCATCGTTAATGAAGACAGCACTAACCTGGCATATGGTGTACCGGTTACAGTCGATAAAGGAACCACCAGCGGTCAGACCGGCCATTTGACTGACGATTTATTGGAGACTGGCTGGATTGGCAGTCAATTCGATGCACCTTGGACAATCACACTAGATATGAATGCAGGCGCGACATATAATGAAATCCTTGTTGTCGATACCGTCTATCTGCAATCCTACGAAGTGAAGGTCAGCGACAGCGTGACTGGACCGTTTGAAACAGTCACAGGCACGACTTACGCTAGCCTTGTCCATACGGATGGACAATATAATGGCTATACGACAGATTCAGTCTCTTTTCCGAAAGAGATCTCCAAGCGATACATTCAGATTGTGATCCATGCAGTTGGAGAAGATGGCAGCACGGGTCCTGATCTTCAAGAAATTAAAGTGTTTAATCAACTGATAATACCGACGCCAACACCAACAGCGACGCCAACGCCAACGGCGACGCCAACGCCAACAGCGACGCCAACGCCAACAGCGACGCCAACGCCAACAGCGACGCCAACGCCAACGGCGACGCCAACGCCAACAGCGACGCCAACAGCGACGCCAACGCCAACAGCGACGCCAACGCCAACAGCGACGCCGACGCCAACAGCGACGCCAACGCCAACAGCGACGCCGACGCCAACAGCGACGCCAACGCCAACAGCGACGCCAACGCCAACAGCGACGCCAACGCCAACAGCGACACCAACGCCAACAGCGACACCAACGCCAACAGCGACACCAACGCCAACAGCGACGCCAACGCCAACACCAACACCAACAACAGAACCAACAACGACAGCACCAACGACAGCGCCAACAACAGCGCCAACAACAACACCGACCCCAGCGCCATTCTTCAACGAAAAGGTTGATCTTGAAGTTGTTAAGGCTATTGTAGAAAAGGCAAAATCTACACCTGCGCTAGCATTCAAGGATGTATCTAAGGACTCACCAAACGCTAAAGCAATCGAAGTAGCAACTAGACTTGGAATTATTACGGGGTACAGCGACGGCTCATTCCATGCGGATGCTACGGTAACAAGAGCAGAATTTGCGACCATGCTATTAAAAGCGCTTGGTTTAGAAGCTAAAGACCCATCCAATTTCAAAGATGTTAAGGATCATTGGGCATCAGATGCAATAGCCGGATTAAAGGCTAGTGGCATTACCAACGGTTACTCGGATGGAACATTTAAACCGAATAATTCTATTAGTAGAGCAGAAATAGCGGCTATGCTTGCTGCAGTCATTAACCCCAATTTAGCAAAAGAGACTAAGTTCAAGGATATTCTCGGTCATTGGTCAGAGGCTGAGATAAATATGTTATCTGATATGGGGATCGTAAAGGGAACTGTTGACGGTTTGTTTAAACCAAATGCTAATGCTACGAGATCTGAGGCATTACTCATGATCTTGCGCATGCTAAACATCAGTCTTGATTTTTCCTTAGACATAGAGTAACGAGTATTTATACTGTAGGAAAAAATCACTCCCATAAACAAAAAGCATCCAAACGGGTGCTTTTTGTTTTGCTCTTTAGATGATAAAGTGAACCTTATCATAGATAACAGGAATTTTTCGGACAAATCAAAGCATTCCGGGTCAGGAACAGATTTATCGGTTTCTCTACAATGAAATGGAAAGGAGATGAGGTCTTGGAGACGATTAGGCTGCTACAGCAAGCGATAGATTACGTGGAACACAATCTGAACTCCGCCATTGAGATCGAAGACATTGCTACGGCTGCAATGACATCGAAATTTCATTTTCAACGTATGTTTCATGCTTTAACCGGATTTACGGTTACTGAATATGTACGAAACAGGCGTCTTACGCTAGCAGCCGAGGAGTTAGCAGGAACAGATAATAAGGTCATCGATATTGCGCTAAATTATGGTTATGAGACCCCAGAAGCATTCGCTAAAGCTTTTCAACGAATGCATGGGGTGACGCCGCACATGGCGAAGAAAAAGAATGTGAAGCTTAAATCTTTTCCTCGAATCTCCTTTCAAATTCAGATTAAAGGAGAAACTGAAATGAACTATCGAATTGTGGAAGAACAGGCTTCAACGGTTATCGGAAAGGACGTTATCATCCAAAAGGATGCCTATACAGAAATACCTATTTTTGTAGAGGGGATTTGGAAAGATGGGACACATGATCGGATTAATGATTTGGTTGGGAAACCCTCAGGCTCACTACTGTATGGCTATTATTTCGACTTTAGGGAAGATGGAACCAAACGTTATTTAATGGGGACCGATCTGCCTGAAGGTAAAGAAGCAACGGAGGGGCTTGTTACTCTTCATGTCCCTGGTCAAACCTATGCGGTATTTGATAGCCGTGAATCAATTCCAGATGACTCGGAAATTGGACTGGAAATCCAAAATGTTTGGAGGCGAATTTACTCAGAATGGTTCCCCTCGGTAGGATTTGAACAAGTAGAAGGTCCATGTATGGAAAAATACTTCTGGATGGATGATACACAGGAAGAATCGATATGTGAGGTTTGGATTCCTGTTAGAAGAAAGATTTAGATCGTCTAGTGAACTGTATCATAAAGCTATTAAAGGAAACGATTACTCAATAAGAGTTTTAGACAAGAAAGCTACCTGCACACTGGGTAGCTTCTTTACGTTGATAAAGCCCTCATTAATGGGAATCCTACACGGATAAACGCATGGGAGGTGCTGATGATGGTTATGAAAAAACGGATTTTAATTTTGTTCTTAACAATAATATCGTTGTTAATTCCTAAAATAGCTTTCGCGCATATTGGATTAGATCAATTAAAAAGTGCAACGGATTTTAAGCTGTTTACTCCACACTACTGCTTAACAGATTGGAAGGTTGAAATCAAGGAGCCATATCCTCTAGATACTGACCAACTAATTAAAAAGGTTAGACTCCATTACTTTGATGTATCAGGAAGTACGTATCTGTTTGGGATTGAACAGCATAAAGCGATAGGGTACCGAAGTAAGCGATCTGAAACAATAATTGATATTCTTAGGAAAACAAGTACGACCACAGTTATAGAAGAGGACTTTAAATTTGATACGAGTGGTGAGGTTGTTTATTTGAACGGAATTGAAGCAAGGTATGATTATGGAACACAAGGAGGATGTTTGCGTTGGGTGCAAGATGGTACTTATATTGAGGTGGATAGCTTTCGATTGTCTAGGAAGCAGATGGTTTTATTAGCAAAATCAATGATTGAATAGGTGATTTTTTCATCAAAAAAAGCCTTTTGGATTAAAATCCAAAGGCTTTTTGTATGCTTATTTTTTTCAAGACCTAATTCAATATGATAATGGATCAGAAAGAAAAAGTCTATACTTTTGGCTGGATTTTATTTACTATTGTGAAGCCGGCAAAACCTAATAAATGGAGTGTTATAAATGGACGTTACTTGTCATCTCGATCAGGTTGATTTGCAGGATTATGTTGGACGGGTTTTTGGCACCAGTTATTTAGTTACTTCTGTTTCGCGAATGCATGGTGGCGCACAAAAGGTGGTCTACAAGATGGAATGCAGTAATGGATTTTCCTGCGTTTTGTATGTGTGGGATCTTTCCATGAATTATTTTGAAGAAGAAAAGGCCAATGAAGATATAAATGAACGATCCTATGGAAGTGACTTATTTGAATTAAACAATAAGTTCTTAATACAACATGGAATTCAGACCCCTGCACTTTATGATCTAAATAAGGAAAAAGATCGTTACCCATTTGATTATGCGCTCGTTGAATATATAGATGGACGTAAGGCAGAAGACTATTTTCATCATGCTGATTTACGTGTTCAAGATAAAGTGTTTCAGCGGCTAGGGGACATGCTTACTACTATGCATACCAACGAAAGGCGTATCTTTGGGAAAGCGAATGCTAACGAGATCATCTCAGAACAATGTCATTTCTTACAAATGGAAAATGCGAAAGTACAGCTAGCTTATGCCTCTCAATATATAGAGAAGATCGCGTCTAATCAAAGTAAACTGCTCGACAAGTTGCATGAGTTAGAATCAAGAATTAAGCCCAGACAGCAGTACGGATTTATACACGGGGAAATGGGTCCTGACCATGTATTGGTTAATGATAAGCTGGAACCCTTTTTGATCGATATCGAAGGGGCCATGTTTTTTGATATTGAGCAGGAGCATAGTTTTTTGGAAATGCGGTTTGGGGATTTCTATCGGTATCTTAAGAACGATAAGCTTGATCCGGATAGGCTGTTATTTTATCAATTGCATCACCATATATCATTAACTTCAGCGGGTTTAAAGCTACAGCATAGAGGATTTCCAGATCAACAATTCGCAAAAGGTCTAGCTGAATATCAATCTGAACGTGCGCTTAGGTTTATCGAAAAATGAAGAATTGAAAATGAAGCAAGAAGCGGCGCATCAGCTCTTGTCAAATATCGTGGGAGCTGAATATTCGAGTTGTTACACGGTAACGTTTCAATGAAGCGAAGGGGGAGTCAACCTAACCTAGGGGAGACTCCCCCTCTCTTGTGCGTTCTAGGGGCAAGCCTGACGGTAGTCAAGAGGTGTATACGAAAGTAAAGACTAGTATATAGATGGGGGCCATTCTCTTTCCTATACTAGAACTAGGAAGAGAAGCTGCATGAAGCAGATGCACGACCTATTTTAGACTATGTGGAGGGGTAATATGAAGAAAAAAAGTAGAATACTTCTGGTCGTCGCATTGATCCTAAGTTTAACTATCACGGCATGCGGCAAAACCACAAATGAAGGGGAGAAGCAGCCTGAGACACCTGTGGAACAAAAAAATGAAGTGATTGAAGTTTCAACAGTTTCGGCAAGCGATCAGTATCTCAAATTCGATGAGGGCGAAAGCTTCGAGAAGAACTCGGTCTATGATGCGTATGAGAAAGATATCGGTGTGAAGCTCACGAATAAATGGGTGTCCGCCGATGACGTTCAATTCAAGGAAAAAGTGAAGATGTCCATCGCCTCCAATGATCTTCCGGACTTCATGAAGGTTAATGCTACACAGCTGAAAGAGCTGACCGAAGCGGATATGATTATGGATATCACGGACGTATATGACAAGAATGCGACGGATGAGACGAAGAAATTCTTGTCGATGGATGGCGGAATGCAACTGAAGACCGCCACTTTCGACGGTAAACTCATGGGGATTCCAAGTTCTTATAATCCGTACCAGTATCAGTTCCTCTATGTACGCACGGACTGGCTGAAGAAATTGAACCTGCCGGAACCGAAGACGATGGCAGATCTCTTGACGATCGCCGAAGCGTTCAAAACAAAAGATCCAGGCGGCACTGGGAAACCGTATGGAATTGTAATTAGCAAAGATCCATTTAACAACCAGTCCACAGCTGTTACAGGACTAATAGCATTCTTGAATAGTTACCATGCTTATGAAAATCTTTGGATGGAAGACGGAAATGGCAATTTGGTCAACAGTGACATTCAGCCTCAAGTGAAAGACGCACTTAAGGCGCTGCAGGAAATGTTCAAGAAAGGATTAATTGATCCTGAGTTCGTCGTTAAAGATGTGGAGAAAGCAGCAGAGCTCCTCTATAACAACAACGCAGGTATCGTATACGGCCAGTCTTGGGTACCGGCTCAGCTCGCTAAAGGCGCAGTAAAGGATGGTAAAGTCGTACAAGAGTGGGGCGTATTCCCGATTCCATCGGTGGATAGCGAACCTGCACTATCGCAGATAGGTTTGGGTGTTGACGAATATTATGTTATCTCCAAGCAAGCGAAGCATCCGGAAGGCGTTATTAAATTGCTGAACCATTGGATTGTCGTGGATAATCATCCGACGCCAGAACAGAAAGTGTATGAGTATGGTAAAGACCTGAAGGAGAAAGGCAACAACTACTGGCTTCTAAGCCCGCTTCGTGTTGGTAAACAAAAGGATAATAACGGTGAAATATTGCCAAAAGCGATTGAGAATAAAGACGAGAGCATTTTGGAGACGAAAGATCAAAAAACTCGTTACGAGCGTGCCATGAAGTATGTTGACGGTACCGATATCAACATGTGGTGGGAATATCTGATTTCAGGCCCAAAAGGCGCATATTCACTTGTTCCAGAAATTCAGAACAATAAACAGTACTTACAGAACAAATTCTACGGTGCACCGACTCCAACCATGGCAGATCGACAAGAAATCCTGAAGAAGAAGCGGGATGAAGTATACTTCAAGATTATGATGAATCAAGTATCCGTGGATGAATTCGATAAATTCGTGGAAGAGTGGAAAAAGCTTGGCGGCGACGAAATGACCAAAGAAGTCAATGAATGGTACGCGACTAACAAACAATGATAGCAGGAGAATCGAGGGGTTGGACACAAACGACCTCTCTTTTCTTTAACCTAGTTCTTCATTTTTAGTCCTATAGCGAGGTGGATGGCATGAATGTATTAACGCGTATGTGGAAAAGGGAGTGGCCGCTTCACTTGATGTTGGTTCCTGGGATCGTATTGGTCCTCATCTTCAGTTATATCCCGATGGCCGGCATTACGATGGCCTTTCAGAAATACGTACCGAATAAAGGGTTGTTCGGCTCACCATTTATTGGTCTTAAAAACTTTCAGTTACTGATGGATTACCCCGATATCGGCCGGATATTCTTCAATACAGTATACATTGCGGTGATGAAAATTGTAGCAGGCATGGTCGTTCCGGTCACCATAGCGATACTGCTGAATGAGCTGCGGAAAGAATGGGTCAAACGGACCTTCCAGACACTCGTGTACTTGCCGCATTTTCTATCATGGGTCTTGTTAAGCGGTATTCTAATCGATGTATTGTCTCCATCTTCCGGTATTCTCAATCAAGTGCTTGGCTTGTTTGGTATCGACCCTGTTTTTTTCCTGGGAGACAATAAATGGTTCCCTTATGTCATGGTCATATCGGATGTATGGAAAGAGTTCGGATTTGGTACGATTGTCTATCTGGCTGCGCTTACCGGTATTAATCCGTCACTGTACGAGGCAGCGGAGATCGACGGCGCAGGACGCTTTAAGCAGACGTTACATGTGACGCTGCCGGGGATGCTTCCTATTATCGTTCTCATGTTTACGCTTAGTATCGGGAATGTACTGAATGCCGGATTTGATCAAATCTTCAATCTATACAGTCCTCCGGTCTATGAGAGCGCGGATATTATCGATACCTTCGTATATCGTATGGGGATTGAGCAAGCACAGTTCGGTTTCGCTACGGCCGTAGGACTACTGAAATCAGTCATCTCTTTCGTATTCGTATCTATGTCCTATATCTTAGCCTATCGTGTAGCGAATTACCGCATTTTCTAATGCAATCGTCGGTAATCCAGAAGGGAGATACATCGTGCGTACTAACAGATCATTCGGAAGGAAATTGTTTTTGATATGTAATTTCATTTCTCTGGCATCCGTATCTTTGTTATGCCTCATGCCTATTATTCATATTTTGGCGCTCTCGTTCAGCTCCGGGCAGGCAGCATCCGCCGGAAAAGTCATCCTGTGGCCAGTTGAATTCACAACGGCTGCTTATGCTAACGTATTTGGAAAACCTGAATATTTACGTGCATTCTGGGTATCGATTCAGCGGGTCCTTATGGGAACGACAATCAGCATGTTCCTGACGATTATCACGGCCTATCCATTATCCAAAGATTCTCGCCAATTTCGGCTGCGGACCTTCTATTCATGGTTCTTCGTATTCACGATTTTATTCAGTGGCGGGCTTATTCCAAACTATTTAACCGTGAAGAACCTTGGGATGCTCGATACGATCTGGGCTTTGGTCCTGCCAGGAGCGGTCACGGTGTTCAACGTTATTCTGCTGCTGAATTTCTATCGCAGTCTGCCCAAAGAACTTGAGGAATCTTCGCTGCTCGATGGGGCGGGTCAATTTACTACCTTATGGAAAATATATGTGCCGCTATCGTTGCCGGCATTGGCAACGACAGGTCTTTTCACCATGGTGGGGCATTGGAATAGCTGGTTTGACGGTATGATTTACATGAATCATCCCGAGAATTATCCGCTGCAGACCTTCCTGCAGACGATCATTATCAAAATGGATTTCCGCTTTATTAAACCTGAGAGGGCAGAATTAATGCTCAAATTGTCCGATCGTACGAGCAGAGCCGCTCAAATTTTCGTAGCAGCATTTCCGATTCTAATCGTGTATCCGTTCTTGCAGCGGTTCTTCATTAAAGGAATTGTGATGGGGAGTGTCAAAGAATAAAATAGGGCACTCAAACTAAGACATTGCATTGCAGGAGAACAAACGATGAAAATCCGATTCTTGATTAAAGATTCCTCTATATTCCAGAAAATAATGGCTGCCTTTCTGGCAGCCTTGTTTCCGCTCATGGCGATTACCTGGTTGATTAATGAGAAGGGCTCGGACAATATTCGGAGTGAAATTTCCGAGTCAATTCTAAATACGACTCGCTTCTATCTGGATTCACTAGACAAGGAAGCAGACCGGATCAGCCGTTATTTGCCGAACTATGTGATGGACAAAGACTTGATGGAAATAGCAACTACAGGCAATTACATGAGTTATTACGATCGTGCGCAAAAAATATTAGATATCCAAAGACGGCTTGAATTGATGAAGAACTCAAGTCCATTTATTCAAGAAGCAAGGGCGTATATCCCTCTTATCGACCGAACGATTCTTAGCAATAAATTTGAAACCTCGATGAATAAGCAGGAATATGCTTCTATGCAGCAAAACAAGAGATTATACGAAGAACCTTTCATTTACTGGAACGATCGGTTATTTATTTCCATGCAATATCCCATTAATACCGTTAAAAATCCGATTTATATCGTAGCGGTTGAATTATCGACTACCAAAATCAGAGAAACGTTATCTCAAATCGGCAGCTCGCGTGGTGGACAGAGCGTATTGCTCAATCTGGAACGTGGTTGGGAGATCGAGAGTAACATGGATCCGGAACTGCTGGAACAAATGAAATCCTTCGCTGCAGATAAGCGGGAATTGCAAAAAAACGAAGGATACGAAACGATTATGTATAATGGTAAACGGTTTCTTACGGTATATAAATACTCCAGTCTCTGGAATTCCTATTCGATTATGTGCATTCCCGAAGAGACGATTTTGGGTTCTCTTGAGATCTATCGAACATTGTTCTGGTGGGCTTGCGCGCTAGCTGTGGGTATTGTCGTTTTCTTCTCTTACTTTCTATTACGATTTATCTATCGGCCATTAATGAAACTTGTGCATTCCTTTCGGCGCGTTCAGCAGAATAGGCTGGAACCGATCGTGATCGATCGTGGAGCTGATGAGTTCGGGTATTTGTACCAAGCTTTTAATAATACGATCCGATCCTTGAAAACACTAATCGAGGAAAATTACGAGCAGCAAATCAGGAACCAGCGTTCCGAGCTGAAACGATTACAATCGCAAATTAATCCTCATTTTTTATATAATTGTTTTTTTGTATTGTGCCGGTTAATTAAATCTGAGAATCAGAAGGAAAAGGCTTATCAATTCTGCCTGTACATCGGACAATATTTTCAGTTTATTACTCGCGATGACGAGGATGATATTCCGCTGGGGCTGGAGGTCAATCATTCTCGCACGTATGTAGACATGCAAACCATATGTTACGGAGATCGTATTCAAGTCAAGTTCGAAGGTGATGTTCCCGATCTCTTCGTGCCGAGGCTGATTCTGCAGCCGATCATCGAAAATGCTTATAAGCATGCCTTGGGCAATATGATTCAGCAGGGTGAGCTATGGGTTCATTGTGAGCGGGTGGGCGATGTATTCTCCATCTATGTCGAAGATAATGGCCGAAGCATCTCCGATGCGGAGATCGAACAGCTTCAGAAGCGACTGCGTCAATCCACGATTCGGATGGAGGAAACAACCGGAATCATAAATGTGCATCGCAGAATACAACTGCGGTACGGTGAGGAATATGGCATTACCGTGTCACGTTCTGCTCTTGGTGGACTTCAAGTAAAAATCAATCTGAGCACGAACTAGAGGAGGAATCAGCATGTACCGACTGCTAATCGTCGATGATCTTCCCATTATTGTCGATGGTCTTCTGGAGCTATTCAATGAGACCGATCATTTGCAACTCGAGGTTATGAAGGCATATTCAGGTGAAGAAGCACTGGAGGTACTTTCTCATCATCGTATTGATATCGTGATTTCCGACATTAAGATGCCTGGACTGGAAGGGATTGAATTGCTTCGGGAAATCAAATCCCAGTGGCCGGCCTGCAAAGTTATTTTCTTAACAGGATATAATGATTTTCATTATGCAAAGAGCGCAATTACGTACGGTGGGTTCGATTATATTCTGAAGGTCGAAAGTGATGAGAAAATTATTCAGTCCGTAGAACGGGCGATTGAGAAAATTGAAGAAGAAAATAACCAAGAACAGATGATCGCTAGAGCGCAATCCAAAATGAGACTGGCATTGCCCTCCCTGCAAAAAGAGTATGTGTGGGAGCTCTTTCAAGGCAAGCATGTATCGGATAGCCAATTAAAGCAGGCGTTCAAAGAAATCGATATCCGGCTTGATGCGACATTGCCGGTTTACTTGCTCATAGGCAGGGTAGACGCATGGAAAGAAATGTTCACGACGCCGGATAAAGCATTGTTGACTTACGCCGTACAGAACATTTGCGATGAGTATTTGTCCACGCAGGTCAGATGTTATTCCGTTGTATTCGAGTTATCCAAAATCGTCTGGATGATTCAACCGAAAATCCCGGATGGATCGTCTATCGAATATGGGGATCAGGATTGGATCAGAGCTCATCGGTATACGAGCGGTATTCTGGAGACTGTGCAGGGAAATTGCAAGAGGTTGCTGAGTTTATCGGTTTCTTTCCTTCTTGGAAGTGAAGCAACGACATGGGATAACATATCTGATCGGTTCCACTCGATCAAATACGGCCTGGTACAAGGACATGGATTATTTAATGAGGTCATATTGACTGATAAAGACATTCAAAGAGAAGTGAACGGTGATCTGAGTGGGAACTACCACGATGCCTTCTATCACGCCCGTGTTCAATTGCTGATGTCTTGTCTCGAGAATAATCATCGGGAGCAATTCAACAAGCTGTATGCCGAACTAATGTTCATTTGGAATGATAAGGAGTCGCCGAATGAGCGGAAGATCGAACTGTATCATTCGCTTTCAGCTATTTTTCTGTTCTATATCCATAAGAATGGGGAAATTCGGGATTACATCAATACGCTGATGGATTTGGATAAGTTATATCGCTATGGAGATTCCGCATCATGGTCGGAGCTGATTCAATACTTCTCGCAAATGGCGGAGTGCTTCTTCGAATGGAATGCGCTGCGGGGTACGCAATTGCCGACAGAGGTCGTGAATAAGGTACATCGATATATTGAAGAACATATTTCCACTGATATTTCCTTAAATGCGCTGGCTGATTACGTGAGCTTGAATCCATCGTATTTGTCCCGGCTTTATAAGCAAATCACTGGAATAGGGTTATCTAAATATGTGAACGACTATCGTAACCTGATCGCAAAAAATATGCTGCTCAACACATCGATGAAAGTGAATGAAATTGCTGCTGCCCTGGGGTACAACTCAGCGCTTGCATTTATTCGCTTCTTCAAGAAGCAGAACGAAACAACGCCGCAAGATTTCCGTATGACAAGGACCCATATACAGAATCAAGGTCAATAAAAGTATATGAAATGTCAGTAACGATCTCTTTTGCCTCCGTTCCTACCGCCTTACAATGGAAGTACATTAGGTGCGCAAGAGGAGGAATAGTCTTGAGAACATTAACAGCTGTATTACTTGGCGCTGGCAGTCGAGGGAGATATATTTATGGGCCCTACGCGGAGAAGTTTCCGAATGAATTAAAGATTGTTGCCGTAGCTGAGCCGGATGATGAACGTAGAAATCGATTTGCAGAGATTCATAGAATTGCTCCAGAGCATGTCTACAATTCTTGGGAGAAAGTATTTGATCAGGGTCAAATTGCGGACGTGATGATAATTGCTACGCTCGATCGGATGCATTATATACCAGCGATGAAAGCGATGGAGCTAGGCTATCATGTCATGCTAGAGAAGCCGATGTCTCCTTCCATGGAAGAATGCATCGAATTGGAGCAAGCTTCGCTTCGGTATAAGCGACTGCTCGTCGTAACCCATGTCCTGCGATATTCCCCGTTCTGGTCTGGGATCAAAAAATGCATCGAAGACGGTGAACTCGGAACGATAGGTACGATTCAATTAACCGAAAATGTGGGCTACCTGCATATGACACACAGTTATGTCCGCGGGAATTGGCGCAATTCGGAGGAGACGAGTCCCATGATCCTGGCCAAATCATGCCATGATCTGGATCTCATCTCATGGCTTATGAATCAACCGTGTACAAGCGTGAGCTCGTACGGATCATTACTGCATTTCAGGCCGGAGAACGCTCCGGAAGGCTCCGCGGATCGCTGTATCAACGGCTGTGAGGTTGAGAAGGAATGCGCTTTCTCGGCGATGAAAATATATATTCAGCCTCCGGAACACCCTTGGGCACGCTATATGACGAATGATTTGTCGCAAGAGGGAATCTTGAAGGCGCTTAAGGAAGGACCGTGGGGTCGCTGCGTGTATCGCTGCGATAATAATGTCGTGGATCACCAGGTAGTCAACATGGAGTTCGAGAATGGAGCGAATGCATCGTTCATCATGTCAGGGCTGACACAGAGCGGCACGCGTCGGGTTCAAATTATGGGAACACAAGGCGAGATCATCGGGGATATGGACAAAGGATCCTTCACGCTGTACCGCTATGTATCGGGTGAGAAGGTTGAGATTGGCTGCAATGTGGAAGGCGATGGTCATGGAGGCGGCGATGACCGTATGGTGAGCTCATTCCTGCGGATTGTGCGTCAATTTGACAGCAATCCATCGCAAGGCTTGACCTCGGCGACGGCATCCCTGCAGAGCCATTTGATCGCATTCGCGTCGGAACATTCGAGATTGAACGCAGGTCAGACGGTCAAGCTTTCGGACTTGCAGAAAAAAGAAGAAATGTCGTATAAGATAAAATGATACTAGGAAGCCTCTTTCGAAGTGATGGGATGCTGTCATGGAGAGGGAGGTTTTTTGGTATGGATTTGATTCAAGTAATTGAGTCAATATGGAAAAGGTTTTTCGTTACATAATCTCAAGACATAATAAAAGACCGCTCTACTGGAATGACTTCCGGATCTGGCGGCCTTAGGACAAGATTCTATTATAGGGTCAATCTGTATCTAAATGTAGTGAGATTAATGGAATTTAACTGTCTTGATACGAGCTTCTTCTTCATAGGTAAGTGGTTTTGGGGATCTTGGAGTGTGCAAATGACGTTGCACGGAATATTCCATTTTTTGATAATCCTCATTACCTGAATTCATCGTTGGATTCCAATTTTCCGTTACCCAATTTTTAAGTTCCTTAAGACCTGCTAGCATTTCCTCCAGCCTCCTTTGGCGAAGAAACAATATATTTTATATTGTTTTGATTACGCTTTCATTATAACATAGATATTAGTTTTTTAAAGATATGTCCACCGTAAAAACACAGTTTTATTAGTGAACATTGTGTGTTAATTAGGTTTTGTGTGCCGTTGAAAGAGAAGTGTCTCCCGGATAAGGACATTTTTGGCGGGATCAAATAAATAGAACATTATCCATAAAAGCTATACTTATTATCCAATAAGCACCAAATGGGAGAACTGACTTTTAAGCGGTAGATAGTGATACTCTGATAATAACTAGGGCCGCATATATAGTGCGATAATCTATTTATATATAGGGAATAAGATCTTATTTTTGAGAAAATTCACTTAAAAGAAAATGTTTTTCTATTAATGAACCTTTTCTGGTGGAAATAAATTTTATTTTATAAAAAATAGAGAAAATAATTTACAGAATTAAATTTAAGTGATATCTTGAATATGTAGAACAGAAACCGCTCACATCTTAAGGGGGATTAATAAACAATGACACTAACCAAGTTCCACGGAATTATACCTGCCTTCTATGCTTGCTATGACGATCAAGGGAATATTTCGGAATCCCGTACGCATGCCTTATGTGATTATTTATTTGAAAAAGGTGTTCAAGGTGTTTATGTGGGAGGCAGTTCTGGAGAATGTATCTACCAGAGTCTGGACGAACGCAAAGCGGTACTTAGCTACGTAGCTAACAACTTGAAAGGTAAAATGACGCTGATCGCTCATGTAGGTGCGCCTTCTACAAGAGATAGTATCGAATTAGCAAAACATGCGGCGAGCTTAGGATATGATGCACTATCCGCAATCCCCCCTATATATTTTAAATTACCAGATAGCGCAGTAACTAAATATTGGAGCGATATTATGGAGGCAACTCCTCTACCGTTCATCATTTACAACATCCCTCAGACTACGGGATATACACTAACCCCAGCTTTATTCGAGAAACTGCTTGCTAATAAAAAGGTTATCGGTGTTAAGAATTCTTCTATGCCACCTATGGATATTGAACGCTTCAAAAGAGTGGGTGGAAAAGATGTAGTGGTATTTAATGGACCGGATGAACAATATGTTGCGGGAAGAATTATGGGAGCTGATGCAGGTATTGGTGGCACTTATGCTGTTATGCCGGAGCTGTTCTTGCAAGCTAATAAATTTGTTCTTGCCGGCAAGTTTGAGGAAGCAGGACAACTTCAAAGTGATATCAACGATATCATCATCGCGCTTTGTTCCCTCAAGGGTTCTATGTATGCGGAAATTAAAGAGGTTCTGAGATTAAGAGGCGTAAACATTGGTAGTGTAAGAGCACCACTTGAAGGGATAGCCGCTGAAGATGCTGGTCCAATCGCAGACATTATGAAATTGATTGATCAAGCGATCGAAAAATATTGTGGTTAATGCAATGAAGAGAACGATCGTATGCTTTGGCGATTCCAATACTTGGGGCTACGACGCAGAGACTGACCAAAGGTTTAAGGATGAAATCCGTTGGACAGGGCTTCTGGATACAGAACTGGGCGACTCTTATCGTGTCATAGAAGAAGGGCTTCCCGGTAGAACGAGTGTCAGTGAGGATCCGTTATTTGAAGGGTTAGCCGGAATTTCTTATCTCTATCCATGCCTCATGTCACATGCACCGCTTGACTTGGTTGTGATCATGCTTGGAACGAATGATACGAAAGAAAGATTTGCACTCACTTCATATAACATCGCTCAAGGTATTGTTAGACTTGCTCTTAAAGCTAAAGGGAGCGGGGCAGGACACGCGGGAAAAGCTCCAGAAGTACTTGTGATCGCTCCTCCCCCTATTGGGGCAGAGTATATCCATACTCCCATTGGTAAGCCGATGGGAAGTAATTGTAGCGAGAAATCTATGGAGCTATCGCAGCATCTTGCAGCGTTGCTTAAGGGCACAGATATCCACTTTATGGATTCCAGAGAATATGTATCGATGAATGAAATTGACTACATGCATCTTGATATACAAGGACATCGAAACATGGCTGATCTGGTGCAAAATCATGTCAAACGGATTTTAGATTAGGGTTTGTTTCTGGACTGGCTTACAAAACACGAAGCGATTCAGAAAAAATAATACTAACAAAACTTTTAGGGAGGATTATTAATGAAGAAGAAACGTTTACTCTCGACAATGGTTGCATTAATGGTAATTATTTCACTAATTTCAGGATGTTCTGGTAACAATGCAGCAAGCTCTAATAAATCCGATAATGCTTCTACATCAGGCAAGGAAAAAGTGGCAATTAAAGTATGGCTGACCCCTCAGTGGAAGGGTGTTGTGGATGCAACCGAAAGCGGTGCTGACTATGATAGTTTCCTTAAAGCCGCTGCTGAGAAGTTCAAAGCGCAATACGACAAATATGATGCCGACATTCAAGTCGAAGTCATTGCCGGGGATCAGCGCGACCAACTCCTCAATGTTAACTTGAGCGGAGGTACGCCGCCGAATGTCTTCTTTGAAAGCGTATTCCCTATGGGCGATTATGTTCACCGTGGTGCGTTGGAGCCTTTGACAGACATCATCGATGATAACGCAAAAAGTGATATCGCACAAAATTACTGGGATGCAGTAACGTTCGGAAAAGATGTGTACTTCTATCCATTCCAACATAATCCAGGTACTTTGGTCTATAACGCAGACATGTTTAAAGCGGCTGGTTTAGAAAAGTTCATCGGTGGAGAGTCCGAAATTAAGACTTGGAACTTGGATGAATATCAACAAATCTTGGACGGTCTGAAAAATGATCTTCCGAAGGATAAATATTCTAATGCTTATCCAATGGCACTGTACGCTGTGAATAACCAAGGAGATACTTGGAACCTTGCATACTTAAGAATGTTCGGAAATAAGTTCTTTGACGATCAAGGAAACATTATTCTGAATGATGCGAATGGTGTTAAAGCTGCTACATGGTTGAAAAAACTATATGACGGTGGATATACAAATCCAGGTGCAGAATCTGTATCCTCCAATGACGCCAATGCCATGTTCCAGAATCAGCAGCTAGCGATCAGTTTCACCAATCCAATCTTGTTCAATGGCTCAAAAGCAAATATGGAATCCGGCACTTCTCCTAAATTTGATATGCGTCTTGCTAATATTCCGTCTGAAAGCGGAGATCCTCTATCCTTTACTTATGTAGTGGGTGCTAGTGTATTTAAGTCCAAAGATGCGAAGAAGACTGAAGTCGCTAAAGATTTCGTGAAGTTCTTTTCAAGTGATCCTGAATTAGTTAAATCCTCTAAGAATGGTATCCCTGTGAGAAGCTCGGTGGCCGAAGAACTGAAGTCGGAGAATCCACTCTTTGCTGCTTATGATGCCAATTCAAAATATTTGTTCAACTTCACGGGTAACGTTCCAGGATATAGCCAATTAAGAGAAGTTTTGTACCCTGATCTGCAGGCGCTTTACATGGGAGCAAAGACACCAGAACAGTTTGTACAAGATTATCAGACCAATGGTAATAAAGTGATTGATACGAATAAAGCTAGCTCTGTCATTTTCCAATAATCTAAGAACAGGTAAACAATAAACGATTAACAGCCTTCAGAGTCTGAAGAGGCTCCAAGGGCTGTTAATTAGAAAGGTAAACGATATGAAACTACGTAGTAATTACCTAAAAGAGAATATTACAGGTTATCTGTTTATTTTACCTCAGATGATAGTATTCTTAGCCTTTCTTGTCTATCCGATCTTAGAAGGGATGCGCCTGAGTTTATACCAAATTAATTATGATAGTGAGAAGTTTGTGGGTCTGGCTAACTACACCACATTGTTTAATGATCCGGTATTCTTTAAAGCTACCTTTAATACGATTATCTTCGTAGTCTTTATCGTTCTACTTACCGTGGGCTTTGCACTATTCGTTGCCTCGGCTGTATTTGATAAGAACGCTAAGTACGTCTCCTTTATAAGAGGAAGCTATTATATTCCGGTCATGGTATCCATGGTTGTTATGAGTATGGTGTGGAGCTTCCTGTTGAATCCTGCTAACGGACTTATTTCTTTTATCTATAAAGATATGGGTTTTGGGACGATCAATCTTCTAGGAAATCCAAAGACGGTTTTGCCGGTGGTTATCTTTGTGACCTTCGCAACGAACGTAGGCCAAGCCATTATTCTGTATATAGCTTCGATGATTGGTGTATCTAAAGAGCTTTTTGAAGCAGCAGAAATCGACGGTGCAAGCAGATGGCAAGTGATTTCGAAGATCCTCATTCCTTCTGTAGGACCTACAACGACCTATATTACGATTATCAATATTATTGCTGTTCTAAAAATATTTGTAGTCATCCAGCTATTAACCGGCGGCGGACCGAACAACTCATCGGTAACCTTGATGTACTACCTTTACAATAATGCATTTAAGTACAATCAACTCGGTGTAGCTTCTGCGGTAGGCGTTATCATGTTCGTGATTACATTATTATTATCTGTGCCTCAGCTGCGAAGCATGATTAAGGTGAAGTGAGGGGGAATACAACATGTCGAAAATTAGAAACAAGAAGAAGAGAGAGAAGTTTGATGTGATATCGAATGTTATCATTGTCCTCTTCGCGCTCCTTAATCTTTTTCCATTGTATTGGTTATTCACAAGCTCGCTCAAGAACAGTTCAGATGTTGTGAAGATGCCTCCAGACTGGTGGCCTAAATCGATTACATTCTCCAACTATGTAGATGTGTTTCAGAACCAACCGGCTTTGAGATGGACGTTTAATAGTATTTATGTCTCAGGTGTATCTACGATTATCGTTATTATTGTAGGCGCTATGGCAGCTTATGCTTTCTCAAAGATCAATTTTAAAGGTAAAGATATCATCTTCATTATCTTCATATCGAGCTTGATGATCCCTAAAGAAATTATGATTGTGCCTTTATTCCGGATTACACAGCAATTTGGAATGGTGAATTCCTATAACGGTATGATTTGGCCGAACGTCGCGGGTGCATTTGGAGTGTTCCTGTTAAAAGGATTCTTCGATTTAACGCCTAACGCTTTAAGAGAAGCTGGGAGAATAGATGGTGCAAATGAATGGAGAATCTTTACTCGCATCATGGTGCCAATTATTAAACCTGGTATTGGAGCCTTATTTATTCTGAATTTCGTGCAAGTCTGGAATGATTACTTGTGGCAGCTGGTTATAGGCCAAGAGAACAAAATGAAAACATTAATGGTTGGTACTGCGACCTTAATGCAGGATTTGAATCCTAATTTCGCATATAAAATGGCCGGAGCCACCATTGCTGCAATTCCGATGTTGCTAGTGTTCATGTTATTCCAACGGTTCTTCACCAATGGGATTACTGCAGGAGCAGTTAAAGAATAAATAAAAAAGTGGAGTGGGTTACTGATGAATACTGAAAATAATGTACTTAAAAAGATAAAACATAAACTAGTCGTCTCTAGTCAAGCCTTACCCGAAGAACCGCTGCATAGTCCGTTTATTATGGGGAGAATGGCATATGCAGCATACTTGGGCGGTGCCTCCGGCATTCGGGCTAATAGCGTAGCTGATATTCAAGAAATCAAGAAAACAGTGAATCTACCCATCATCGGGATCATCAAGAGGGTATATGAAGGTTCAGAAGTATTTATAACACCAACCCTGAAGGAAGTAGATGAGCTTTACCGCGAAGGCGTAGATATCATTGCTATGGATGCGACGGACCGAATTAGACCAGATGGATCTACCATTTCAGAACTATTTCCTAACATAAGAGAGACCTACAAAGATCAGCTGTTTATGGCAGACTGCTCTACATTTGAAGAAGCGGCTAAAGCTGTCGAGCTGGGATTTGATCTTGTGGGAACGACCTTAAGCGGATATACAGCATACACTAAAGACCGTTCACTCCCAGACTTCGAGCTAGTCAAACAAATCGTAAGCAACTTCTCTGTGCCTGTGATAGCTGAAGGTGGCGTTTCTACGCCCGAAGAACTGAAGACGATGTTTGATTTAGGGGTCTATTCAGCGGTAGTTGGCTCAGCGATTACAAGACCAATGGAGATTACAAAAAGGTTTGTGAGCGCTATTCAGTAGAATGCCAGAGAGGGTAGATGGGAATGAGAATTGTAGCCGTAGATATTGGCGGTACCAACACCAAAATGTGTATTTGCGATGAGTATGGGAATGTTGATAATTTTAAAGAGTATGCAACAGAAAGTGATTTGGGCGGTCCGCATGTAGTCGCAAGATTGCTTGTGAAAATTGCAGAATATGATGATTTTGATGCCATCGCTATAAGCACGGCTGGTCAAGTCAATGCTGAAGAAGGATTTATTGTCTATGCTAACGAAAATATACCTAGATATACAGGGATGAAGATTAAGGAAATTGTAACAAATCATTTTCATAAACCTGTTATGGTAGAGAACGATGTGAATTCAGCAGCATTAGGTGAAGCTCATTATGGTGCTGCCCAGAACTTTAACAATTTCTTATGCTTGACGTTTGGCACGGGCATCGGCGGTGCAATTGTAATGAACCGCCAAATCTATAAAGGAGCAGATGGAGTGGCGGCCGAATTTGGCCATATCCTTACACATCCATTGTCAGATGCGGTGGAGGGACTGCCTTTTTATGAAAAGTATGCTTCAACCACCGCTTTAGTCAAGATGGCTCAGCAGGCAGATCCCGAATGTGTAGACGGGAAGGTTCTTTTTGATAAAATACACAACGGGGACGAAGCTCTGAAACAGATCTTGGATTCTTGGATAACTGAGGTGTCTGCGGGCTTAGCCTCTATTATTCATATTTTTAATCCATCCGCTATAATCATTGGGGGTGGTGTTATGGAGCAAGAAGATTTAGTTCAAAGGGTAGAAGAACGGACAAAGTCTTTAATTATGGAGAGTTTTGCAGGTGTAAGAATTGTTAAGGCCTCACTTGGGAATAAGGCAGGCTTGCTAGGAGCTTCCTCTTTATTCGCATATTAAACCATTGTAAAGGAGGGGCTTATTTGCGAACAATCAGTATTTTTACTTCTATTCATTCCAAGTACAATAATTTGACGAATACGGAGAAGAAGGTAGCGGACTACGTCCTGGAGAACACGAGAAGTGTTGTCTACATGTCCATTACTGATCTTGCAGATGCGTGCGATGTAGGGGAATCAAGTATCTTTCGATTTTGCAAATCTTTAAGTTATAAAGGGTACCAAGAGTTCAAGATTGCACTAGCTCATAGTATCACTGTGGAGAATGAGATCCCGCAGCTTACGGATCAAATTCTAATGGACGACACGACTGAAGCAGTGGCTTCCAAAGTGCTGACCACAAATGTAAGTGCACTGAACGAGACCTATAATTTAATTGATATAAAGAAGATCAATGAAGCTATTGATTATATGATTAACGCTGAACGTGTATTATTCTTCGGCGTTGGCTCTTCTCTAATCACGGCAATGGAAGCCAAAATTAAATTTATGCGCATTACAAACAAAACAGAATGTTTGATGGACTCACATCTTCAGATGATGTCAGCAGCGCTAATGTCTGAGCGAGACGTCGCTGTAATCATTTCTTATTCCGGCTCAACGAAGGATAGTATTGAGGTCGCAAGAAAGGCGAAGGAACGAGGCGCTAAAGTGGTGTCCATTACGAGATTTGAAAAGTCACCTTTAACATCGTATTCGGATCTAACCTTACTATGTGGTGCTAATGAGGGCCCTCTGCAGGGCGGTTCATTATCTGCTAAGATCTCACAGCTCTATCTGCTGGATATTTTATATGTGGAATATTTCAAAAAAACTAGCGAGCAGTCCATTATCAATAAAGAAACAACTGCTGCGGCAGTTAGTGAAAAGCTCCTATAAGTGCGAGCTCAAAAAGTATGGTTTTCAGCACCAAGAAGATTGGATGAAGGTAGAAACTGAGGAACGTAGCGTAGTGGAAGTGGAAGCTACGTGAGCACCGGAAGATTCGCCTGAATTCAATATTCGATGTCGAGTAAGCTTCTTAGGCTACTTCGTGGTCAAAAGCGGACTTTTTGAACAACCTCTGTAAGATAATTGAGATGTGGGGAGAATGAGACATTATGATCTTAGGTTCATTGTCATCTTGGGAAGAGCATAGCAGATATGAGAATTCAGTCATTGTAGAGGCTATTGAGGAATTGAAAGTCATCTTACAACACGAACCGGATCTCGGGCGAATCGAGATCCGCGGGAACGAGATCTATGTTTCGATTATGGCGCTAGAGGCGAAGTCGCTAGAGGAACAGGTTGCTGAAAAGCATGAGTCTTACATTGATGTGCATTATCTGATCGAGGGTGAAGAAACGATCGGCTGGTCACCGCTGCAAGAAGAGATCGAGGCTACTAAGCCTTACGATGCCGATGCAGATTATGCGCTTTATCCTCCCTCAACTGAAGAAATTTTGTTAACTTTGAAGCCGGGTATGTTCGCTGTCTTTTTCCCGCATGATGTACACAGACCTGGGATGGGTCAGTCGGGTATGAAGATTAAGAAGGCTGTTATTAAGATACATGTAGGGTTATTAATTTCATAGATTAAGAAAGCAGCGATTCTCCTTTGTATTGGAGGATCGCTGCTCTGCGTTTTCGGTCATTTGCAGCTTACCTCAGTAGATTGTGGGCAAGAGATGGCCAAACTGATAGATAATTAGGGAAAATCTCCCTGAAATTCTGCGATTTTTGCTTATATGACTAATAATTAGGGAAAATCTCCCTCTAATTTATCTGATTCGGTGGTGAATATAGATATTACCCCGATTTTTAGGGAGGAATTCCCTAATTTTTTTCATTTAAAGCAATCATCGGCTATAATCAGGGAGATTTTCCCTAATTACTCTCAAAAAGAATTCTTCACATAAGTAGGCTGCTCTAATTTTGTGACAGTCCCGTCTATTTTTATCCATAAACATTATAACGTTATATTTACTTCCTGTACTATTCGTGGTATTTTAAACATTATAATGTTATATGGAAAAAGGTGAGAACAATGGATGAAAGATACGTGCTCCGTCAGGTGAAACGAGTTAGCGGAGAAGAGATCGACATTGTAATCGAGAATGGAAGAATCGCTGAGATCACTCCGGCAGGTGAGGGTCGTGGGGGGCAGATGTGGGAAGGCTCAGGTGCATACGTATCCAGTGGTTGGATTGATATGCATGTGCATGCTTTTCGCGAATTTGATCCGTATGGCGATGAGATTGATGAGATCGGTGTCCGGCAAGGGGTGACAACTCTAGTAGATGCCGGTAGCTGTGGGGCGGATCGGATAGGTGATCTGGTTCAGGACGCATCTCTAGCTAAGACGAATGTGCTGGCGTTCTTGAATATCTCGCGGATTGGACTACTAAGAATTGATGAGTTATCCAACTTGGAATGGATTGATAAGGAGAAGGTTTTGGAGTCTATCCGAACTTACGGGAAGATGATCGTAGGATTAAAGGCTAGGATCAGCAAGAGCGTTGTCGGGCCTAGCGGAATTGAGCCGCTGCATATTGCACGAAGCCTATCATTGGAGACAGGGCTGCCCTTAATGGTACATATCGGTTCAGCACCGCCAGATATCAGAGAGGTTATGCCTCTTTTGCAGCAAAAGGATATTGTTACCCATTATCTCAACGGAAAAGAGAATAATTTGTTTGCTGCAGACGGTCAGCCGCTTCAAGTACTGACTGAGGCTATCGAACGAGGAGTTCATCTAGATGTGGGGCATGGAACAGCAAGTTTCTCTTTTAAGGTAGCTGAGGCTGCTAAACGTAACGGCATAGGACTGAATACGATTAGCACGGATATCTATCGAGTGAACCGGATGAAGGGACCTGTCTTTAGCATGTCTAATGTACTTTCCAAGTTTCTATGTTTGGGCTATGCTCTGGATGAGATTATGGCAGCGGTTACTTCAAATGCGGCAGAATGGCTGGGCAGACCGGAGCTAGGCCGAATACAGGTAGGTGATCCTGCTAACCTGACCCTGTTCACCTTGCAGCATGAACCTACTGTGCTTATTGATTCTGAAGGGGAAGAAAGAGTGGCGGATAAAGTAATTCACGCAAAAGGAGTGGTTATAGGTGGGGAATTCATTAAATGCGAAATACGGGCTTAAACGCGTAATTAATGCTAGCGGTCGAATGAGCATTCTGGGGGTGTCGGCTCCTACTGATACTGTGATGAATGCGATGAAGCAAGGTGGACAGAATTACGTAGAAATAGCGGATTTGGTAGATAAAGCCGGAGATTACACGGCGCGTATTCTCGGTGCTGAAGCAGCGATTATCGTCAACTCAGCCTCCAGTGGTATTGCGTTGTCCGTTGCGGCGCTAGTGACCCAAGGTAACCGCCGCCGCAGTGAACGTCTGCACCAAGAGGTCATTCCGCGCAATGAAATCATCATTCTAAAGGGTCATAATGTACAGTACGGAGCTCCGGTGGAAACGATGGTCTATCTAGGTGGAGGTAAACTAATTGAGGTAGGCTATGCGAATGAAGGCCGGGCTGAACATATAGAGGACGCTATTGGTGAGCAGACTGCTGCTATTCTGTATGTGAAGTCCCACCATGCGGTGCAGAAAAATATGTTGTCTGTTGAAGAAGCATGGGAGATCGCCAAGCGTAAAGGGGTGCAGCTAATCGTTGATGCTGCAGCGGAAGAAGACCTCTGTAAATATGTGAAATGCTCTGACCTGGCGATTTATAGTGGGTCCAAGGCCATTGAAGGGCCTACTTCCGGAATCATTGCCGGTAAACGTAGTTATGTGGAATGGGTTAAGGTCCAATTGTATGGAATAGGACGCAGTATGAAAGTGGGTAAAGAAACAACCTTTGGTCTGCTGCAAGCTTTGGAGGAATACATGGTGAAGGAAGACAGAAGTGACATCGAGCAAGCGTCTTTGCAGGCACTGATGGTGCTGAATGATCTTCCTGGTATTCGTGTAACCATTGTGCAGGATGAGGCGGGACGTGCCATCTATCGCGGCCGAGTTCAGGTGGATCCACAGCAGGCCGGTATTACGGCGAAGGAATTGGTAGAGGGGTTGCAGCAAGGCGAGATTGCGATCTATACCCGCGACTATGGAGTGAAGCAGGGATATTTCGATATTGACCCACGGCCGCTTCTGGGGGATGATCTGCTCGTGATTGTAGACAGTATTCGTAAATTAATAGGGGGACAATAAGATGACGACGATTTCACAACGTTTTTATAAGGGCCGCACCGCATTAAATGTACTCGCAAAAGATATCGCTAATGCTAAAGCGATTTATGAAGCGGCGGAAGGATATGTGCTGGTCGGTGTGCTCTCTAAGGATTATAAGACGGCAGAAGAAGCCGTAACAGCCATGAAGCAGTATGGTCAAGAGATTGAAGATGCGGTATCGATTGGCTTAGGTGCAGGAGATAATCGCCAAGCGGCAATTGTAGCCGAGATTGCTAAGCATTATCCGGGGAGTCATATTAACCAGGTGTTCCCGGTGGTTGGAGCTACGCGCGCTAATCTTGGCGGGAAGGACAGCTGGATCAACAGCATGATCGCCCCTTCCGGTCACGCTGGTTATGTGAATATTTCTACAGGACCTTTCAGCGCTGCGCAGAGTGAAGCGGCGATTGTACCTATAGCATCAGCAATAGCGCTAGTTCGTGATATGGGTGGTAATGCACTGAAGTATTTCCCGATGGAGGGTTTAAGCCGTGAAGAGGAATACCGCTCTGTCGCTAAGGCCTGTGCTGAGGCAGGGTTTGCACTCGAACCTACCGGTGGGATTGATATGGACAATTTCGAGGCAATATTGGAAATTGCGCTTGAAGCAGGGGTGCCACAAGTGATTCCGCATGTCTACTCATCCATTATCGATAAAGAATCGGGCCAGACCCGGATCCAGGATGTACGTGATTTACTTGGAATTATGAAAAGGCTGACAGATAAATATGCCTAAACGAATCGGGGCATTCGGAGAAGTGATGATGCGTCTGCAGGTGCCGGGAGTTCAGCTGCTATCACAAGGAAACAGCTTAAACTATTCATTCTCTGGCACCGGGGTTAATGTCAGCTCTGCACTGGCACGCTTCGGGCATGAAGGTGCTTTGGTTTCCCGTTTGCCGAATACTTCTTTGGGGGAAGCCGCTGCGGCGCATTTGCGTAAGCTGGGGATTTCTTCAAACTTCGTTATGCGAGGAGGAGAATATCTAGGCTTGTATTTCTTGGAGAATGGATTTGGTGCACGTCCAAGCAAGGTGACTTACAGCAATCGTCTGGAGAGCAGCTTCAACACGGCTCCTGAGGAAACATATCATTATGAAGAGATTGCTCGAAGTCTCGATGTGATCCATTTCTGCGGCATTACGCTGGCTATGAACGAAAGTGTGCGTCATCACATGAAATCTTTAGCTAGAGCGGTCAAGCAGCAGGGTGGAACAGTGATCTTTGATTGCAACTATCGTCCGTCCTTGTGGGGAGCGGAAGGATATTCACTAGCGAAGCCGCATTACGAGGAGATGCTGCAGCTGGCCGATATCGTAATGATGAATGAGAAGGACGCGATCCATATCTTAGGGATGAGTACTGCACAAGCTGAACGTGAAGAGCAATTGCTCGAACTTATTCCGGTAGTTGCGAAGCAGTACGATATCTCGGTGATCGCTGGCACCCATCGCAGTATTCATGGCGACAACTCACATTCACTGCGTGGTTTTCTTTATAAGAATCAGAGCTTCTTCTTTTCGGATACGCTGAGATTTCTCGTCTATGATAGAATAGGGGCTGGAGATGCCTATACGAGCGGAATTGTGCATGGCGAGCTAACAGGATTTACACCTGAGCAGACCGTACAGTTTGCCGCTACCGCTAGTATGCTAGCTCATACTGTCGAGGGCGACACTCCCATGGCTTCAGAAGCGGATGTCCTTCGAGCTATGACTCTATCCGTAGGCGATGTAGAAAGGTAGTGAACCTCTTGAGTTTGTCCCGAAAAGATAAGCCTTTATATTTGCAAATCGCAAATATTATAAAGGATCGGATTCTACACGGAGTCTATCCTATAGGATTAAATATTCCTTCCGAACCTCAGCTAGAGCAGGAATTCAATGTCAGCAAGATCACAGTACGCGGTGCCATTCAGGAGCTTGTCCAAGAAGGATTTCTGGAGAAAGGGAGCGGCAAGGGGACGAAGGTGATCCGTAATACCTCATCCTCCAAGCTGTCCAAATGGAAAAAATTCACAGAAATTCTGGTGGATGAAGGGCACCAAATTCGGAAGCAATGGCTGAAGGCGGAGCGAGTATTTAATGAGGTCGGAAGTGAACCGTACCGTTTATTCGGCGAACATTGTTTACGCTTGGAACGCATATACACTCTCAATGATAATCCATACGTTCATTACACGCATTATTTAGTAAATGGTATGGATGATTTGGATCTACTTGATTTGAATGCCCAGTCCTTGTATGAGCTGCTTGAAGAGCGGAGTGTTTCCCTTGAGAGGCTACGTGATGAATTTTCTGTTGCTGTCCCTCCGCCTGAGGTAGAGGAGATCCTACTATTGGAAAAGAAGTGTCCTTTGCTGAAACGAACACGCTATTCTTATGATGAGCTGGGTAAGGTAACTGAGTATAGTATCGGCTTCTACAATACAGAGCTACAGAATTATGTAGTGAACTATGAGGTGTAGGTAGCGAAAATCCGGAGCAATTTGCAGGGGAGATTCCTTGCAGGATGGTTCGGATTTTTTGCATCTTAGTATGTGATAAATCTAACTATTTTAATTTATGAATATACAAGCTGTGATGACTGATGTAAAATTACAATACCTGAAGCGTCCTGGAACAGCTTAAGGGCTTTTTGCATGCTCTTTTGCAGATTGCAAAGAATAGAGGCATGTCTACTATAGAAAGATTAATGGAGGTAGGAGAGTTTTATGAAGAAAAAATCTTTAAAAAAGATGTTGATGTTGTCGATGATGGTCGTTGTCATTGCTGTACTTGCAGTAGGTTGTGGTTCAAAGAATAACACGAATACAACATCGACAGAGGGAAACGCAGCAGAGGCTTCAAAAGAACCTGTTACTTTGTCGCTTGGCTTACTGCCTTCTATTGATGCTATTCCTTTTGTGATTGCTCATGAGCAAGGCTTTGATAAGAAACATGGAGTGAACCTAGACATTCAAACGTTCAAGAGTGCAAAAGATCGTGATGTCGCTTTTCAAGCTGGTAAGCTGGAGGGGATCAGCGCTGATCTAGTTGCGATTTCTATCTACAATGAAGCTGGGCTGGATGTGAAGATCACTAGTACAACTTTTGGTGAATTCGATTTATTGACTGGGAATGACGCCATCCAAGATGTGAAGGATCTGAAAGGCAAAACCGTGATTTTGTCCAAAAATACTTCCACACAATATACGGTGGCGATGATGCTGAAACAAGCGGGTTTGACGGAGGATGATATTACGGTAACTGAGGTTCCACAAATCCCTACCCGTTTAGAATTGCTTAAGAACAATAAGGCGGATGCAGCTATTTTGCCTGAACCATTTGTAACTATGGGTAAAACCTCAGGCTTGCGCGTGCTTAGCTCCACGCATACCGCGGGAGTGAATCCATTTGTATTGGCTTTCCCACAAAATGCTATTGATGCTAAGGCAGATGCGATTCGGAATATGTATGCTGCTTATGACGAGGCTGTAGCGTATATGAAATCTCATGATCAATCCGAATATATCGATCTTGTGATCAAAGAAGTTGGCTATCCAGAAACGTTGAAAGATGAGATTAAGGTGCCTGATTATGTTCCTGCCAATCAAGTGGATGTGAAAGAAGTAGAAGCTGCATTTGCATGGGCACGGGAAAAAGGTTTGCTTAGCAAAAATATCTCGGCTGAAGATGTGATTTCTGATGTCCAATTCAAAAAATAAGGGACTCGTCATTAAGGGTCTTAAAGTAGAGTACAAGACGGGTCAACTGGCCTTAGGACAGATGGATTTATCTTTGCCAGAGCATGGGATTTACACGATCATCGGACCCTCTGGCAGCGGGAAATCTACGTTACTACGGGCGATCGCAGGTTTGCTGCCGAGCTATAAGGGGCAAATACTTTTTAATGAAGAATCCGTGCATGATAAAGAAACTCTGATCGGTCTGGTACCACAAAACTATGGGCTTCTCCCATGGAAGACTGTACATGATAATATTCAAATCGCAATGAAAATCTCGCATACTGCGAGCACCACCAAGCAAGAACGGGAGAACCAGATTAATCAGTGGCTTTCATCAATGGGAATCTCTGATTTAGCTGATCGTTATCCTCTATCTCTCAGTGGGGGACAGCAGCAAAGAGTGGCAATCGCTAGAGCATTCGCTATTTTGCCCACCATTTTGCTGCTGGACGAGCCATTCTCCGCACTGGATGCGATTACGCGGGAAACGCTGCAGCTTCTCTTTTTGGATAACTGGTTGACGCATCCCGCGACTACCCTATTTGTTACCCATGATGTGGAAGAAGCTATTCTGCTGGGACAGAAAATTATTGTCATGCCATCTAACAAAGAAGAAATGCCGGAAATTATCGATAATCAATTGGTGTTTCATATGAAGCATGAGGATAAGCGGGACAGTGTAGATTTCTTTGAGCAGACTAAGCGAATCAGAAAGGTAATGCAGGAGATATGGTGAGAAAAAGTCGGATTCATCACATAATAAGACTGGTATTTGTGTTCTTTTGTATGAATGTGGTTTGGTATATTGCCTATTTGCTTATGAATCATTCGATTTTGCCTAGTCCATTCGCAGTGTATAACGCTATGTTTCACTTGGGTGCACAGGATATTGCTTTGAATGTGGGGTATAGCTTGTTCAGAATTTTTGCAGGTGTAGTGCTTGCGTTAATCATTGGGCTGCTCATTGGTCTTCTGATGGGACGTTCGCTGACTTGGAATAAGCTGCTGGACCCTGTGGTTTACTTAACCTATCCTGTTCCAAAAATTGCTCTGCTTCCGGTTGTGATGTTATTCTTTGGGCTTGGTGAAACATCTAAAATTTTAATGATTATGTTGATTCTCTTGTTCCAGATTATCATTTCGGTTAGGGATGGTGTGAAGGCTATTCCTGAGAATACCTATGATGTCTTAACGAGTATAGGGGCAAGTACAGTGCAGAAATTCTGGCATGTGACACTGCCGGGTGCACTATCAGTCATTCTGAGTACGATTCGTATTTCGCTTGGAACGGCGATATCTGTCCTCTTTTTCACGGAGATTTATGGTACCGAGCATGGTATGGGCTTTTTCATCATGGATGCTTGGTTAAGACTGGATTATCCGGAAATGTATGCGGGAATTATGCTGTTCAGCTTGGTGGGGTTTGTCCTCTTCTTGCTTGTTGATTTTCTGGATTACAAGTTTATGAAGTGGCGGAATTAACTGTGCCAGGGATCCAACACATCCAAACCAAGGGAGCAAAACGATGAATAAGAGCACATCGGGAACTGAACACAGATCAACATCAATGGCTGAGAAGAAAGTGACCTGGCTGGAACTGTTTTATGATCTACTGTTTGTAGCTGCAGTTTCAAAAGCGAGTCATGTCTTATTGCATGTAGAGACGGGTACAATTCCACTTGAATACTTATCCAAGTTTATCTTAATCTTTGTTCCGATCTGGTGGGCTTGGGTGGGGCAATCGGTTTTTGTTAACAGGTTTGGACAAGACATTTTTTCACACCGAATATTTCTGATTCTACAATTATTCTTTGTATTAATCATGACAGCTAGCTTATCGGTTGATTTTGATCAACATTATGTACCATTCTTAGTAGGTTATGTTGGTTTAAGAGCCATGACAGCCATTCAATATCTTACGGTACATAAAAATGAAGAGGACGATAGAAAGAGCACTGCCTGGTATTTGGGAAGTCGATTTTGGATTGGTATAGTAATCTCTTCTTTATCACTTTTCTTCGATTCTTGGGTTCGTTATGCAGTGCTGTATGCAGGAATTACTGTAGACATCTTGCTCCCCTTAATCGGTCGGAAATACTTGGTGAAAAGCCCTATAAACACTCATCATTTATTAGAGCGCTTCTCATTGTTCACGCTCATTCTGCTTGGTGAATCAGTGGTCAGTATACTTGCAGTGCTGCAGTCCAGCCACTGGACCTGGCAATCTATTTTATTTGCATTATTAACTTTCTTATTAATTATTGCGATGTGGTGGCAATATTTTGATAATGTTGAGAAGAAAGTGGACAAGAGTATAGAGACTGCCGGGCAGACCATAATTTATGGACATTTGTTTATTTATATCTCCTTGAGTATGATCGCTGCTTCGATCCAATTGTTATTTCTGGAACAACTGGATTATATATTTATGGTGTTTTTTATTTTTGGGTCGGTGTTGCTCTACTTCTTCTCTACTTCGTTGGTCTTCCATAAATATAGACGTTCACAGCAAAGATTAGGGATGTTCCATTTAGTGTTATTATTAGGTTTACTTGGAGTGTTTTTCGCAGTAGATTTGCTTTTCCTTATACCTAATTACCTGATCATCGGAGAGATGATGTTGTTCTTTGGTGTATATGCCAAAGTAACGACTTGAGCAGCTTTACATCGCAGCTGAATCATAAGAAGAAGGAAGCCGGTCCATGTGATCGGCTTCCTTTTTGTTTTATATCCATGAAATATAATCTATTTAGTTAAGAACGAAATTAGTTCAAAGAAAACAGAGACAGCCTAAGACTTTATCCGTCTAGGGCTGCTGCAGCTCTATAGGTGGTATCCACACATAAAGCTGCATATAATCCCCTGTCCCTATCGCCCAAGAAGAGCAGGTACAATAAATCGGCCGAAGACATTTGCAGGTGAGCGTTTCTTATATTTATCCGCAGTGATGACTGCAACCAGCTCGTAGGCTGGAACCACAATAATGTGCTGACCCATGAAACCAAGCGCAAAATAATAAGGGATCTCATTCGGCTGCTGCTCTGTGCCTGCATTGAATGAGGATACCCACCAGTGCCAGCCGTAGAAGCCCTTCTGTGGAAGTGTGGCTTCAACATATGGGTGAGTGGACTTCTGAACCGTGTCTGAAAGAATAAGCTGCTGAGCCTTCCAGCGCCCCTCTTGCAAATAAAGGAGACCGAATTTCTGCATATCCTCTGGCTTCAGATAAAGGCCAAAACCACCAGTATGTATGCCTTGCGGATCACTATCCCAGCGATAGCTTTCGATGCCAAGCGGCTGAAACAGCTGATCTTCGGCAAAGGCAGCCACGTCTTGTCCAGAACAATCCCGCAGAATCGAGGATAAGAGCTGAGAGCATCCGGAGTTATAAGTCATCACGGTTCCAGGCGTATGCGCAAGCGGCTGCGCGAGCACAAACTTTATCCAGTCTGCGGTTTTGGTCATGGTCGGAAAAGAATTCTGCCCCCCAAACTCCGTCCAGTTAAAGCCAGCTGTCATTGTTAATAAGTGACCGATCGTGATCTCTCTTTTTCGTGGGTCCTGATCCTCTTTTAATAAAGGGAAAAAGAGTGAAATAGGGGTATCCGGTGGTGGAACGATTTGTTTATCTATGGCTATGCTGACTAGAGCGGCGAGCACACTTTTGGTGCATGAGTTAATTTTGCCAAGCTCTACTGCAATTTTAGGCTCGCGATAATGCTCCAGTATGGGTTTTCCATGTTGAACGATTAGACAACTGCGAATATCTAGGCCAGTAATACCGTCTATAAGCGGCTGAAGGTTCCAGTCAGTGATGTGGGTGGCCCCCTTTCATAGATGAGTTGAAGCTGTAGCTGCCTACCATTATAGCTTATATAGCATACATTACATAAATGTTGTAATTTCCTGTCGTTAATTAAATATGGAAAATATAAGAAATTATCTGTATAATGTTATGAATCACGTGTTAGAGGAGGATGAATTCTTTTGAAAAGCAATAACACGCACTTTGTTCATCAGACAGCTAAAACGGTATTGATTACTTCAGTGGCAATCGCATTATTGTTACCACCAAGCTTGGCTGCTGCCGATTCTACATCTGTTAGCAGCAACACTGTGGTAACCCAGGTTAGCGCACAAGCCCCGACTACTACAACGACGTCCGAGGCAGATATTACAAAAGTGAAATTCACGCAGGAGCAAGCGATTGCAAAGCTAAGAGAATTATTCCCATCCCTAAAAAATGCAACGGTAAACAATGTTCAACTGGGATCTAACCAAAGCTACCCCGCTCCAGCAAATCAAATGATCTGGAATATTCAGTGGCAAATGCAAGAAGGGAATATGGGATATGGCTTTAGCAGTGAGATAGATGCGATTAATGGAGATATTATCAGTACGTATATTTCATATCCACGTGAGAATAACGAATCCTATTATCCACCGAAAATATCGCAGGCGCAGGCACTGGAGATCGCCAAGGCTTTTGTGGCTAAGGCAGCTTCATCGGTTAAGAGCAGTGATCTGCAATTAAATGAGAATGTTGGTTATAATTATTTTTCGAGCGCTTTATTCGGTCCTGTTCAATATGGCTATTTCTTCAATATCATGAAGAATGGTCTTCCCTCTGGATCGGATAGCATTAACATAGCTGTGGATGGGAACGGAGATGTAATTCAATTCTCTAAGTCTTCTCAAGGGCTTGAGTATCCGTCTGCACAGCCTAAGATTACCTTGGAGCAAGCACAGAAGCAATTTGCGGATCAGCTTGATGTAGGTCTTTTTTACATTCCTATTTATAAGAACGGAAAACCCAACAACTGGATTCTAGGCTGGCGTCCGGTGGATCAATCTCTATATCCTATCGATGCATTGACCGGCAAGAGAATAGATTATGAAGGAAAAGAATCCGTATCCACTCCAGTCGTGTATTCAGATATAGCCAAGAGTAAGGATGTCTTTCAAGCAAGAAGCTCTACTACAGAGCTTTCTGCAAAAGAAGCGGAACAGCTTGTAAAGAAGGTAGCTTACATTCCAGCAGATCGTAAATTGATTTCTCAAAGCTTGAGAAACGACTATCAGGATACGAATCGGAAGATCTGGCAGTTATACTGGGGTGGTAATGGAAATGAACGTTTCATTGGTGCTGGTTTTCCAGAACAATCCTCTGCTGAAATAGATGCAAAGACCGGTGAAATATTGCAGTACCAAGTTCAAACCTATGGTGTTACTCAGGATAAAAAAGAAGAGCCGGCTCCTGTTGGAGGGAAGAAGCTTAGTGAGGCTGAAGCTAAGTCTAAAGCGCTTAGTATAATTAATAGCCTATATCCTCAGGCGAGCGAGAAGCTAAAGCTTGTTGAATATGGAGCTAATTCAAGCGTGACTTCAGACGGATCTGCATTCAGATACCAGTTTATTAGATATCATCAAGGGATTCCTGTGAGTGACAGCAATATTACGGTAAGCTTGGATCTTTACGGCAGACTGATTTCTTACATGGGGAATCGGATAAGCGGTATCGATGAGATCACATTATCGCCAGATGCTAAAATATCCAAGAAGGAAGCACTCGAAAGTTATAAACCCAAATATCAGACTAAGCTAAGATACACTCAGGTTGGCGGATACAATACTTATAGCAGTTATGTCGCGCCAAAGGTGAAGCTGGTATATGATACAACCTTTGATGAATCTAACGGATTGTATCAGGTTTTAGATGCAGCCACTGGAAAATGGACTGCGGTTTATGATTATCTCGGTCAGCAAGATACTCAAATATCTGCGACGGATATCAAAGGCCACGCAGCAGAACAGCCATTGTCAGAATTAGTAAAGTATCATGTGCTTACTCCGGATGCCGATGGTAAAGTGAACCCGGATCAAGAAATAACTGTTGGCGATTGGATAACCTATCTTGTTAAGGCTTCTAATCCGAATTTCAGCAATTATTATAATAATAATGAACGAAAAACTGTGGCTGGCGTGAAGCCTGAAAATTCATATTATGATGCTGTTACTTATGCGGCAGATCGTAAGTGGATCAATAAGGATGAAAGCCTCCAAATTGATAGTAAATTAACCCGGGAACAGCTTGCTGTTCTGCTGGCTAATTTTTTGAAATACAACAAACTCACAACCTATCTTGATAAAGATGTGACTGTAAGTCAATTTAGCGATAGTTCATCTATTAACAAAAAGGGTGCAGTGGCTCTTGTTGTGAAATTGGGAATCTTAAAGGATGACAACGGCAAGTTTAATCCGCAACAGACGGTATCGAAAGCGCTGG
Source organism: Paenibacillus sp. FSL R5-0345 (assembly GCF_000758585.1). NCBI lineage: Bacteria > Bacillati > Bacillota > Bacilli > Caryophanales > Paenibacillaceae > Paenibacillus > Paenibacillus sp. FSL R5-0345. The sequence goes on along the minus strand of NZ_CP009281.1, from coordinate 5,469,038 downwards.
CGGCTACGGTGATTATGAAGCTGGTGGAGCTGCAAGGAAAGACCGATCAGATTATAGGTCAATAAGAAAAAAAGAAAATAACCCGAAAGACAAACACCTTTACAGTTCAGGGTATGTCTTTCGGGTTATATTTTTTTTTACAATACAAATACAATTAATGGAGCTGTTTATCTACTTCTTTAACTGGATTTTCTCCAACATTCTCTTCTACCTTGCTGCTCATAAACCAACCGATTGCAGCGATGAGCACGAGTACAACATAGAAGGTAACCTTCCAAATGGTACTATGCGCGAAATCCTCGGAAAGAACACCAAGTGAAGGGTGTGCCAAGGTAATGACTGCGAGCTTAACGCCGACCCAGCCTACGATGAAGAAGGCTGCAATTTCAAGACCTGGACGGGTGTGAAGCAGCTTAACGAAGAAGGAAGCTGCAAAACGCATAATAACCAATCCGATAAATCCGCCGGCAAAGATGACGAGGAATTGTCCGCCGTCAAGGCCTCCGATTTTTGGAAGACCACTTGCAGGAAGTGCAACCGCAAGTGCAACTGCGGCTAGGATGGAATCCACCGCGAAGGCGATGTCAGCAACTTCTACTTTAAAGACAGTAAACCAAAAGCTGGATTTCTTTTTGTTGACTGCGCCGTCCGTACCGCTTTCAGCTGCCTCATCCGTAACTGGTTTCTTGATTAATAGTTTTCGGAAGATATGGTTCCCCGCGATAAACAGTAAATAAAGTGCGCCGATGGCTTGTACTTGCCAAATATCAACCAGGTAAGAGATGACAAATAGTGAACCGAAGCGGAACACGAAGGCTCCGGCTAATCCGTAGAATAGTGCTTTTTTTCTTTCCTCATCAGGAAGGTGTTTAACCATAATTGCCAATACCAGTGCGTTATCTGCGGCTAGTAGTCCTTCAAGTGCTACAAGAACTAGTAATACCCAGCCGTACTCTAATAATAATCCCCAATCCATTACTGTTGTCCTCCCTTTTCTTATGCAAATATCTACTAAAAGATACTTACCTTACCATTTTAACCAATTTTATATAAAAAAGACCTTTACCAAACAGATTAGCCTTTGGAATAAAGGTCTAACCTGATTGGTAAAGGTCTCGCTAACAATGTTGAATTGCCAATAAAGCCGGAGAATATCCTCATATTCTCGTATTGACGACTTTATTTAACAGCTACTCCCCTTTACGGGATATATTAAATTTTTGATTTAATTCGTTGTGATTTTGCCTAAGGAGATCATATACGAGTTGAAAGTTAATGTCAATAAAATGTTGGAGAAAGAAGAGAAGCTAGAGTTCTCCGTGTTTTTTGTGTTATCCCTTAACCGCTCCGGCGGTAATTCCCTTGGTCATCTGTTCTGTGAAGAGCAGATAGATCAGGATGGTCGGGATCGCAATGATCGTCATAACCGCGAACTGAGCACCATAGTTGGACGAATATTCTCCGGCGAATTTCATAATGGAGAACGGAATGGTTTTGAGATCCTCTGAGGTGAGGAAGGTGTTCGCCATAATGAATTCATTCCAGGTGCTGATGAAATTGAGTACACAGATGGTAGCGAGTGCGGGTTTCGTAATTGGCAGGATGATGCGGAAGATCACACCGTAAATGCCACAGCCATCGATAACCGCCGATTCTTCAATCGCGCGAGGGATGGTCTCAAGAAAACCGGTCATAATGAGCACGCTCATTGGAATGACAATAGCCGAATAAGGCAGAATCAGCGTGTACATATTGTTCAGCATTCCGAGCTTGTTAAACAGGATAAAGTTCGGCAGCAATGTCGCATGAATAGGAATGATCATGCCCATCATGATGAGTGACAACACAATACCACTCAGCTTCCATTTCATGCGTGTGAACGCATATCCCATCATCAGTGACACTAGTGCGGACAGCGCAACGGTAATTACTGTAATGATAAGACTGTTGGCAAAATAGCGTGGTACACGCCCATAGGTAAAAGCGTTTCTATAATTCTCCCATTGCGGTGGCGATGGCCATTTCAGAAAAGAGCTTCCGAAGAAATCACCACTCTTTAGCAGGGAGTAATCGATCAGCCAGATGAGCGGAAATAACTGAATCAAAGCGATGAGACAAAGAAACACCATCATTAGGATTTTGCCAGTTGTAGGTTTACTGCGCTTCTGTTTATGAAGCTTCAGATTGGGGGGCGAAGCGGCAGGTGCTAATGAATTATTCATATGATTTCCTCCGGTTACAGGGATTCTAAAACTCTCCGATATCTTTCTTCAGAACCTTGTTGAGTATTACGGTCAGTACAAGGCAGAACACAATGAATAGGATGGATATGGCATTACCGTAGCCGTATAGCGACGATGAGAAGGCGGTTTTGTAAAGGTAGTTCCCTAAGAATTGCGTGCTGTTCGCCGGGCCGCCGTTAGTCATTAAGAACACGGTTTCCATTTGCTTAAGACAGGTTGTAACCGCGATGATAATGGCAACTCGCATCATAGGCGACAGAAGCGGAATGATGATGCGCGTGTAGAGGGTGTAGTTGTTCGCACCATCGATCTTTGCGGCCTCGCTTAAGTCACTTGGAATGCCTTGCAGACCTGAATAATAAAGCAGCAGTGCGTATCCAAAGCCTTGCCACATAACAACAATGATGATGCACCAGATCGCTGTCTTCGGATCTCCAAGCCAATCATGTGTGAGGGAATCCAGCCCAACACCACTTAGCAACTTATTGAGCAATCCGTAATTGGGATGAAAAATCCCGCTCCACAGCTTGGCTGTAACCACAACAGAAATTACGGCTGGGATAAAGAAGATCGTCCGGAATATTTTTTCGTATTTGCCGGAATTGGTCAGGAAAATCCCTATGAGAATAGCAAAGGGATGCTGTAAGAATACAGTGGCAGCAGTCAGTAACAGGGCATTGCCCAGCGAAGTCCAGAATACTTTGTCATGAAATAGGATTTCACGATAGTTATCAAAGCCGATAAAATTGTACTTCCCGATTCCGCCCCAGTCTGTAGAGCCGTAATAAGCGCTCATGAAGATAGGGATGCAAATCATAAAAGCAAACAGGAATAGCCCGGGTGCGATGAGTAGGAATATCGCTTTTTTGTCGCTTAACACTCTGTGCATGGAAATCTCCGTCCTTTGAAAGAGTAATCTATCTACTACCATCGTAACGGGAAGCCAGACCCTGGAACATGCCGTATATTTCAGATGATTGTACACATTTTTTAAATTATGGAATGATAATTTTCTCTGACGTCGAAGGCGCTTATGCCCGAACAACAAACCCCCGACCTCTGGGGGAAGTCGGGGGTTGTACGCCACTATTTATGATGTTAAATCAGAAGCGCCGTCATTCATATACCTAGTAGTATTAGCGTTTATTTACCAGCCAATTTATCGGACGCAGCGTCAAGCGCTTTGGCGAATTCCGCTGTATTCATAGCGCCGGAGAGCAGGCTTTGGTGAGCCTCCATTACCTTTTGCTTGAACTCATCGTTACCAATATCCTGCAGCGGAGTTCCGCTAGAAGAGGTCATTGAGCTGAAGACATCTACTAGTTCTTTTTGGAGTTGAGTTTCATTACCGGTTAAGAATTCATCGAATTTTTGCGCAGGTGTACCCGCGCCAGCTTGCCATAACATCTTGGACCAGTTCTCAGGCGCGAAGAAATATTTCAAGAAATCAACAGCAGCTTCAGGATGCTTGGAGTTCTTACTTACTGCATACCCACCACCGTACCAAGCAGCATCATCCGTTGACTTACCTTTATCTGAACCAGGGAAAGCGAATGCGCCTACATTATTACGGAATTCTTCAGAGAAGTTCACATCTGTAGCTAGGCCGGACTCCCAAGCGCCCATAAAGAACATAGCGGCTTGTCCTTGTCCGAACAAGTTACGTGCTGCGCCATAATCAGCGGTTAACCAGCCATCGGCAAAGCCTTTAGCATTTGCGAAATCTTGCATTTCCGTTGCAGCTGCAACAAGGCTAGGATCATTAAAGGATATTTTACGTGCAACAGCTTCATCCATCTTATTGAAATCACCATTTTGACGTTGAGCAACGAACTCATACCAGATTGGCAGCGTCCATGCATCCATACCATTCATAGCGATCGGGTTAATTTTGTTGGCACGCAATGTTTTGACAGCTGCCAGCAGGTCAGCAGTAGTCTTTGGAACCTCGATGCCGTTGTCAGCAAAGATTTTTTTGTTATAGAACATGACCATATAGTCGGCACTGCGTGGCAATCCATACAGCTTGCCATCTTTGCTGAAGCCGTCCATGGAACCGGAAACAAATTGATCGCCTTCGAAGTCAGCGCTGTTCAGCTCAAGCAGCAAGTCATTATCGAGTAGAGGACTCAGGAAAGAAGGCTGACCCCAAGCTTGAATGATATCAGGCATCTGATTGCTGGAAGCATATACTTTGATTTTTGATTTATAAGGCTCATCTTGAAGCGCTTCCACTTCTATCTTGACGTTAGGGTGCTCTTTCATATAAGCGTCGATAATGTCTTGCTCCACCTTGCCTGAACCGTTTGCTCGATCCGCAAGTGCGGTAAAGAACTTCAGTGTAATTTTTTCGGCTGGTGCGTTTTCCGCTGCGTTCGCTGTTGCCTCGGCAGTAGCTTCGGCTTTGTCATTCGCAGGAGCGTTTGTAGCTTTCGCATTGTTATTTCCGCCACCGCAGCCTGCAAGCAGAGCTGGAAGCATTAGACTCATAAGCATTAGCTTGATTCCTTTATTTCTCATCAAAAACCCACCTTTTTAGAATGAAGTATTTTGAAGAAACGATTGTTATCTATCGATGAAGCCGACAACGTCGTTTCTTCTTGAAATATAAGAATGTATAAGTTTCACGCTATACATTATCCTTATATTTCTCGCATAAACGCTGACCGTCTATAAGAGACGTCGAAGGCGTTTTTGCTTGCATCCTCATCTTAAGAGTTTCTAGCTAATAGAAACATGGTCCATATTTAAGAATAATGTAGGCATTTTTTAGCGAATGTAAAAAGCCGGTTCAGGGCTGAATGATTTCAGTTATACTTGGTTTACACATCTTTCTAATATAAATGAAGGTGGTTCTCATGAATCGGAATTTTCGCTTACTCAGCCGTTATCGCCATCTTCCGCTCCAATTTAAGCTGTTGTTATGGTTCGTTCCTCTGCTTCTGGTGACCATATTTGCTATGGGTTGGAACTCTTATCAGATCTCTTCGCAGCAGGTTGTGGAGAAAATGAAGCAGTCACAGGATCATCTTACCAAAAAAACAGCAGAGCAGATCGATGAAATGGTGCGAGGCATGATATCTTTTTCGAATACACTCTTTCTGGATGAAAGTGTGCAGCGGCTTTTAGCATCGTCTGAAGCGCAAAAGGAACGTAATTCTGTATTTAAGACCGTTACCAATCTTATGGTTGCAGGCAATTCTATTCAATCTCTGATCCTATACTCTTTAGAAGATAACAATGGAGCAGAGCCTTTTGCTGCGAATCAGGCAGGATTGACGACAGGTATGAAGTACTCGGATTTTATCAAAACCTCGTATTATCAGGAAGCTATTAAAGCAGCAGGGAGCCCAACCTTTGGACTCTCCAGACCCACGGACGGCATTTTTGTAGGCGATCATTATCATAAGATTGTCCTTTCCAGAATCATCAAGAATATTTACACCTTAAAGCCGGCAGGACTCGCTGTGATCGGTGTAGATGCAGGGAAGATTGGGAGTCAATATCTCGACAATGCTGAAGATGATGTGGATATGTTCGTGATTGATCGGAACGGGCTGATTATTACGGCTTCGAACCCGAGCTGGATTGGCAAAAGAGATCTGGAACTTCCGTATTTTGCAGACAGCGATCCTAATCTGACTGTGAAGAAAAGGCTGGAATCTACAGCGGATCATAAGCAGTGGATTGTGTCGCATCTTCAGTCGGAGACGACGGGCTGGTATGTGGTGGTGGCTCATTCCAAGCGGCAGCTTGTTAAAGAGCTTGGTCAGATTTTACAGGTCACAATGACGATCGCTGTTCTGTGTTTAGTGGTTAGCCTCATGGTTACCTGGCTGGCAGCTGCCGCTATTACGAAACCGCTGAAGAAGCTTTCCCGTTCGATGCGCAGACTGCAGACAGGTGATTTTACGCAGCGGGTATTTTTTGAAGGAAATGACGAGATCGGCCTACTCGGGCATGGTTATAATCTAATGGTGCAGCGGATTAAATCGCTCATCAATGATGTATACGCCTCAAGAATGAAGCAACAGGAGGCAGAATTGAAAACGCTTCAAGCTCAAATTAGGCCGCACTTTTTATATAACACGTTAAATACAATTTGTTGGGAAGCCGAGAGGAAGGGAGATAAAGAAATTGCCGATATGGTGTATTCTCTCTCTCAAGTGTTTCGGCTGAGCTTAAATGATGGACGCGATACGTTTACCTTGGAGCAGGAAGTGGAGCTGGTGACCAATTACTTGTTCCTGCAGAAAAATCGCTTTAAGGAGCGTTTTGAATTCGAAATTTCTCTGGATGAGAGTATCAAGGATTTTACTGTACCAAAGCTGCTGCTGCAGCCACTAGCCGAGAACGCAGTGATTCACGGGATTGAGCCGTTGTCTGGCAGTGGACTAGTATCGGTTCGTGCTTATCGTATAGAGAAAACTATTGTGCTTGAAGTACAGGATAATGGTGTGGGGATCACAGCAGATAGACTTTTAGAGCTACACCAACGTTTAGCGAGGGGAAACTCTTTAGCTGAAGAAGAGAATGTTGGACGTACAGGATTTGCGCTCATGAATGTGCAGGAACGACTGTCCTTATTTTTTGCGGGAGCCTCTTTGCAACTGGAGAGTGTAGAAGGGGCTGGCACACGTATTATTATTCATATCACGGTGGAGGGTCCATAAATGATGAAGCTGCTGATTGCCGAAGACGAAGATACGATTCGTGAGGGCATCGTAAATATGATTGATTGGAAGTCTCATCAGATTGAGGTAATGGGTGAGGCGGGGAACGGAAGTGAAGCGCTGGCTTTGATGGAGAAAGAACAGCCCGATCTTTTGTTAACGGATATCCGTATGCCGCAAATGGATGGTCTGGAGCTGATTGAAGTCGCGCGGCGCAGAGGGTACGGCTTCCGGTCGATTATTTTATCCGGCTATAATGAGTTTTCTTATGCGAAGCAAGCGATCTCCCTAGGCGTTGTTGATTATGTGCTGAAGCCCTGCCGCCCTGAGGAAATTTTGAAGACGGTACTGAAGGCCAAGGAACTCATTGAAAGACAACGCAATCAAGAGGATGAGCAGCTTAAACGAGACCGTTCCTGGCATAAAAATGCACCGCTTGTCAAAAGCCAGGTCCTTTCCCAATGGATTTATCATTCACCGGTTCCGCTAGAACGGCGACAGGAGCTGATCGGAGAGTTATCAATGGCGATTGGCTTTGAAGGGCCGCAGATTGGTCTCGTCAGCTTTGATTTTGACCCGCCTTCCGCTACAGGCACAGGGCAGGATTTTGTGCTTTTGCGTTACGCAGCATTAAACATTATCAGTGAGACATTGTCACCCATCTATCGAGGAAAGATAGAAACTTTTCATGACGGCAACAATTTGCTCTGGATCGGCAGCGGCTTAGCCGGAACGGATTCTCGCAAGCTTTACCGAGCGCCCCTCCAGTTGAAAGAGCAAATTGAGAAGCTGCAGTGTAATCTGGAGAAATACCTCAAACTATCAATCAGTATTGCCGTTGGCTCCTGTCGTTCGGATATTTCTGAAGCTCATCTGTCGTATAAAGAAGCGCTTCAGGCGATGGAATCGCGATTTTTGAACGGAAAAGGCGGTGTCTATTACTATACAGAAGGAACGGGAGTAATAGGTGGCGCTCCGCAGGAAATCGGGATTTTAGATGATTCTGAATTAAATGAGCTGGAGGATGAAATGCTTGTGGCGGTGGGTGCTGGGAGCAATGAGCTCGCACTTGATCTGCTGGAGAAATGGCTCGATCGTTTTCGCAGCAATCCGGGATGTCTTAAGCAAGAGGTGAATATTCGAGCCACGGCTTTTGTAGTTCGATTAAAGAGACTCGCGCAAGAGAAACAAGTCGCTGGCTTCGAATGGAAGCAGCATTTGGTCAATTGGATGGAGCAGGCACCACAGATAGAAACACTCGAAGAGTTGTCTACGATTTTGAATAAGGTTATGCAGAATGTGGTAGAGGCTTTTTCCAACCATCGACCGCTGCATCGCACAGTAGTCACTGCAATGGAGATCATTCGTAATAAATATAATACCAATCTGACACTAGAGTATGTCGCGAAGGAAGCCTATGTTTCTAATACTTATTTAAGTTCACTATTCCGCCAGGAGCTTGGTGTGAATTTTCTCGATTACTTGCATCAATACCGGGTAGAAGAAGCGAAAAAGCTGCTCCGCCAAAATCTTAAGATGTACGCTGTTGCCAAATTGGTGGGGTACGGTGAAGAGCGCCACTTCAGTGCTACTTTTAAAAAATGGACTGGACTTACGCCCTCGCAATATCAAAAAGGACTAACCAAGTAGGGGGAATTTGTTATCTACTAGGCTCTGTGTGGTTAAACTCTACATATAGCTAAATAGGAGGTAACCGAGTTATGAACCCCAAATGGTGGAAAGAAAGCGTCGTGTATCAGATTTATCCGATCAGCTTCATGGACAGTAACGGAGATGGAATCGGAGACTTACAAGGGATTATATCCAGACTGGATTATTTACAGGACCTAGGTGTAGATGTGATTTGGGTCTGCCCTATTTATAAATCACCTAACCATGATAACGGGTATGATATCAGTGATTATTGTGACATTATGAAGGAATTCGGCACGATGGATGATTTTGACCGGCTTCTCAGGGAACTGCACGCACGTGGAATGAAGCTGATGATGGATTTGGTGCTGAACCACACGTCACATGAGCATCCTTGGTTTGTAGAATCCAGGTCGTCGAAGGACAATCCTAAACGGGATTATTATATATGGCGAAAAGGTAAAAATGGCGGTCCCCCGAACAACTGGGAGTCTTATTTCAGCGGCTCGGTCTGGGAGCTTGATCCGCATACGGATGAATATTATCTTCACCTCTACTCTAAATACCAGCCCGATCTGAACTGGGAGAATCCGGTGGTCATTGATAAGCTGCATGAGATGGTGGAGTGGTGGCTGAAGAAGGGCGTGGATGGATTTCGCTTTGATGCGATTGCACATATCGTGAAGACGAAAGGCTATCCAGATGCAGACAACCCGAACGGAACACCTACTGTAAGGGCTTATGGTATGTTCTCCAATCTGGAGGATGTACACACCTTGCTGCAAAATCTATACGATAAGGTGCTATATTTCTACGATATTATGACGGTAGGAGAGACTTCAGGACTCGGACCAGAGCAGGCGCTGGATTATGTAGGTGATGGACGTAGGGAGCTGAATATGACTTTTCAGTTTGAGCATATGTTTCTGGATGCCGCTTCGCCGGGTAGTGGGAAATGGGATGTGGTCCCTTGGAATCTACTAGAGCTGAAAAAGATCATGAGCAACTGGCAGACGGTTCTGCATGACAGAGGCTGGAATGCGAATTATCTATGTAACCATGACCAGCCGCGCTCGGTATCCCGGTTTGGGAATGATCTCTTTTACCGGATTCCTTCGGCCAAAATGCTGGCGACCTTTATTCATATGTTGGAGGGCACACCTTATATTTATCAAGGAGAGGAAATCGGCATGACGAATGTCTGTTTCGATTCCATTGATGAATACCGGGATGTGGAGACCCTTAATTATTATGAAGAGAAGCGAAAAAACGGTGTTCCAGAAGAGCAGATTATGTCTGCGATTCATCATAAAAGCCGGGACAATGCCCGTACCCCTATGCAGTGGGATGATGGACATGCAGGCGGTTTTACAACGGGGACGCCCTGGATTGAAGTCAATTCCAACCATATGGAGATCAACGCTGGCAACGCGGTAAAAGATCCGGATTCTATCTACAACTACTATAAACAGCTGATTGCGTTAAGAAAAAAATACAAGGTGATCGTATACGGATCGTATGATCTACTGCTAGCAGAGCACACTGAGATTTATGCGTATACCCGAACTTTAGAGAATCAGCGACTGTTGGTCATTTTGAACTTTTTTGATGGAGAGCCTGAATTCGAATGGCCAGCGGGGTTCGATTCAAATCCAGATCATCTGGAGCTATTAATCAGTAATTACACGCAGTCAAAAGATCAGGATATTCGTTCTTTCAAGCTTCGTCCTTATGAAGCAAGGGTCTATTTACAGCAGCTTGTGTAAAGGAAGTTACAATAAGAGTTGTCATTAAAGGCCGAGAGGTCACGATGATGACTCTTCTTTGAGTTTGTCAGCAAAAGACTGTACAATGGCGTTACATAAGCATACATAAGAGGAGTTGCAGAATGACGCCTGTAGGAGGAGAGACAACATGACTGAATGGTATGAAAAGAGCTTCGGAGAGGATTATCTGATCGTATATAGACATCGGGATTTCGGTGGTGCACGTAAAGAAGTGGATCAGATGATCGCCTGGCTGAGACTACCTCCAGGTTCGAAAGTGCTGGATTTATGTTGTGGGATGGGACGTCATTCTCTGGCACTTGCGGAGGAAGGATACGAGGTTACGGGAGTAGATTTGTCGGAGGTCTTGCTGCGTGAGCTCGATCTCAAGTCGGGGCGGAGAAAGTAACCTGGATCCGTTCCGACATGCGTGATTTACCACTAGATGGAGGATTCGATGCCGTAGTTAATCTGTTCACTTCTTTTGGTTATTTTGAAAAAGATGAGGAGCAAGTAAAGGTTCTGCGTGAAATCTATCGTCTGCTGAAGCCAGGTGGCAAGTTCGTTATTGATTTTTTGAATCCTGCGCATGTGATTCGTCATCTGGTGCCGCATTCTACGCGTGAGGACGGAGAGAATTTGATAGATGAGTCACGCCGGATTGAGGATGGTTATGTGAAGAAGGACATCATTCTAACCACTAAGAATGACCCTACGCCTCGTCAATATCATGAGCGTGTGAAGCTTTATTCACTGGAGGAGTTCAAGGAAATGATTGAGAAAGCGGGCTTGCAGCTCGAAGCTGTACATGGCAGCTATGAAGATGAGGTTTATGATGCAGAAAGGTCCACGCGGATGATCTTTGGTGGAACACGTCCCTAAATGGTTTCCGGAAAAAGATTTAAAGGTGGTGAACGCTCCATGTCTAAGGCAGAGCTTACTTCATGGGACAAGAACATTCTCCAAGTCTCGGTACCCATGGACTCGCCTCTTCGTCAAGTGAACAGCTATATTCTTTCGGACGAAGATGGGAGAGTGACTATTATCGATCCGGGTCCGCGCAGCCCGGATACAGAGAATTGCTGGCTCGGGATTTTGCAGGAGCTGGACTTGTCGTGGATGGATATACGGGATATCGTCGTTACGCATCACCATCCCGATCATTATGGATTATCCGGCTGGCTGCAGTCGCAGAGTGGCTGTAAGGTGTGGATGACGGAGCGTGCCCATGCGGAGGCTAGATTGATGTGGGGCGATGGCTTTGGTGATGATCGAGGCAATGGCGCTGAGGAAAATGCAGGGAAAGACAATAGCAAAGACATCAATGAGATATTACCGGTTTATTTCATCCGGCATGGGATGACAGATGAGTGGTCGAACGGGATTAAGGCCCACTTGGAAAGCTTTAATTCCCAGGTGGAGCCGCAGCCTGTCGTTTCTTATTTCAATGTGGCGGAGCCCTTCAAGATGGGCGGCCGTAAATGGCAGCTCATTATTACTGGCGGACATGCACCGGGGCATGTGAGCCTGTATCATGCTGACAGCGGGCTTATGATCTGCGGGGACGCTGTGCTGCCGCAGATCTCGCCCAATGTCAGCCTGCTGCCAGGCAGCGATCCCCAGCCGCTGCAGACGTTCCTTCAGGGGCTGCGGGAACTGGGCAGCTACCCGGTCAGCATGGCATTCCCGGGGCATCGCGAGCCCTTCGCTGGCTTCGCGCACCGGGTGAACAGCCTGCTCGCTCATCATGAGGAGCGGCTGGATACAGCGGGTGCCCTGCTTGCAAACGGTCCGCTAAGCGCGTTTGCGGTGTGCGAAGTTCTGTTTCGAAGCCGGGTAACCACCGTTCACCAGATGCGCTTTGCGATGAGTGAGACCCTAGCGCATTTGGCGGAGTTAGTGCGCCGGGAGCGGGCGGTGATGCTGGAGGTAGACGGCGGTTTCTTGTTCGACGGAGCTTAAAGTGTTGAAGAGCATATCAGTTAGAGTATGTTACAAGATCGACGTGGAACAGATGATGTATAACACTGTTAAAGAGCAGTCTTCCTTTGTGAGGACTGCTCTTTTTGTATTTGAGTAACTAAATGTTGGTAGTGATTAAATTATAGGAATTCATAGAACCCATCAAAAAAAAGCGATTGTCCCAGCAGCCCGCAGGGCTTGTGAAACAATCGCTTTTTCCTCAGAGTTACATTTGATGTATTAGAAACTCACCTTCTGGTGCATCTGAAACTCCTCACTCCGGAGTTTCATCATATTCTGCAAGTTTTCTAGCGGCTTCTTCACGATCCTCCGGTGTATGAGGCAGTTCAAGCTCAATTTCTCGCTCCGCTTGCTTGCGGTGTGCGATTCGGCTACTGGCTGCTGCCGCCACGGCTCCGACGATGTCGTCGAGATAGGTGTGGATCTGTCCCGTGCTTTTATCATTTAACCGTTTAAGAACGCCAGGCTTCAGCTTGTCTACATAGCCATAGTTCGTAAATCCGATACTGCCGTATACGTTCACGATAGAGAAGGCAAGAATCTCATCTACGCCGTACAATCCCTCATCATTCTCGATCATATCCTGAAGGGGGGAGAACAGCTTGCCCTCTTCTGCCAGTACATCTAATTGAATACCTGTTAGCACAGCATTCTGCACTTCTCGCTTGCTAAGCACCATCTCTACATTATGGATACATTCATCCATCGTTAAATTCGGATAGTATTTCTGTTGCAGAAACATTACGAGCTCCGCAATTTCCTCCAGAGTTACTCCACGCTTGTTCAGCCAGAATTTGGTCGCATCTGCGACGGCCTTGCTGTTCAGACTGTACGGTATTTTTGCGATTTTTTCATCAGCCATGTTCAGTCACCTCGTTGTTTAGTAAGTCATTTCATTACAGCAAACGTTAGTATGATGTTAAGGACTGTTGTTACCTCAGATTGTACGTTTACCGGAAGTATTTGTCCAGAGAGGGAAGTTTCAGTGACCTGAAATCCAGGTCCTACTTGAGATGAAGAAGTAGTTCACAGGCTTTTCCAACAATTTAGGATAAGCTGTTGTTATTTTTTGGACAAAGGTCTCGTATACATAGCAGTACAAATGATATCTAACCTTGAAAGGGGTAATAAATGATGAAACCTATGCAACAAATCCGCGGAATCTCCGCAGTCTGCTTACTCGCAGTTCCACTGGCACTGTCCGGTTGTGGGCTGTTTGGTTCAGAATCGGCATCGATTGATGCTCCGCCACCAGAGGTTGAAGCGCAAATGTTACAGACTAGTGGAGGTACTACTTTGGATTCAGGTGTATTTGGTCCGGTGACACAGGAGGATACACAGACAGCAACTAAAGGCAGCACCAAAAGCGCTCAAGGTACTGCTTCCGGAGATCGGACAACTGTATTTTTGGAAGATGGTAATGGATTACTCGCTCCTGTATCCCTAAGCTTGCCAAAGAGCAAAGATGCTTCCTCCGCTCTCAAAAACTCGTTAATGGCTCTAGTGAGCAAAGGAGAATATGCCTCATCAGTGCCTAAAGGATTCCAAGGCGTTCTTCCAGCAGGAACAGAAGTAAGTGTTACGGTAGACAAATCTAATCTTGCGGTTGTGGAATTTAATTCAGAGTTCAATAACTATGATCCTGCGGATGAGCGTAAAATCCTCGAAGCTATCACTTGGACGCTGACCGGTCAAGATGAGATTAAAGGCGTACAACTCTGGGTAGATGGTAAAAAGCTCACAGAGATGCCGCTACAAGGAACTCCGCTGGATCGTCCATTATCCCGTACAATAGGCATTAACTTGCCGAAGCAAGGTCCACTTCTGATGAACTCAAGTGCGGTTACTGTTTATTTTTCCACAACATCCCCTGACGGTATCCAATATTATGTTCCTGTAACCCGCTTTGTACCCGCCGGACAAGAACAGCTGACTGCTGCTTTGAACGAATTGATTGCAGGTCCTGAATCCGGTAATGGGCTGGAAATGGTCATGACACAGGGAACGATCCTTGATTCCGTTGATGCTGGGCAGAACGGCGTAGTTACCGTGTCCTTGACTGACGATATGTTCACAGACGGTAAAGGGGTACCCGCTGAGATGCTGGAATCGGTTGTGTTGACGGTTGCGCAAAATTCAGATGATTCTCTGGTGCAAATTCGCTTGAATGGCAAGGAATCGATTACTGACACGGATAATGTGGACTACAGTAAACCTGTTTCCGCACCAGAATATTTGAATGAGATCCCGTTATAGAATGACCCTTTAAGGTTTAAAAGATGCTTTTGTGCCTCCTCTTTGGTAGAATAAAAGTTGCTCAAAAAGACGTTACGTCCCAAGCATTGTGCTACTCAGTATTTATGACGGGGGAAATGGGACTCACGCTAAACTTTTAGCTATACGATGTAGGAGGCAGAAAAGATGAGATCAAACGGGCGAAACGACGACCAATTACGGCCGCTGACAATAACGACCCAAACGAATAAATATGCTGAGGGCTCCGTGATCATTGAAATGGGAGATACCAAGGTCATTTGTACGGCTACTGTGGAGGAAAAAGTGCCTCCATTTCTTAAAGGGCAAGGAAAAGGTTGGGTAACCGCTGAATATTCGATGCTTCCTCGGGCAACTCAATCCCGTAATCAGCGTGAAGCTGCACGCGGTAAGCTTACCGGACGGACTATGGAGATCCAACGGCTGATCGGACGAGCGCTTCGTTCCGTAGTGAATTTGCAAGCGTTAGGCGAGCGTAGTATTACACTGGACTGTGATGTGATTCAGGCGGATGGTGGTACGCGGACCGCTTCGATTACGGGTGCTTTTGTTGCTATGGCATTTGCTATTAACAAAATTGCACTTCAGCACAAGCTGCCTGTGTTTCCTATAACAGATTTCTTAGGGGCAATCAGTGTCGGTGTTGTAGGGGATAAAACGCTGCTCGATTTGAATTATGAAGAAGATTCCAAAGCAAAAGTAGATATGAATGTAGTTATGACCGGCGGCGGTGCTTTTGTTGAACTTCAGGGCACTGGCGAAGAAAGACCGTTCACGCGTCAAGAGCTTGATCTTTTGCTAGGTCTAGGTGAGAAGGGAATTTATGAACTGATTGCTGCGCAGAAAGAGGCGCTGGGAGCAATTGCTCTCAAAATCCCTTCCGGCCAGCCGGGCCAAGAGGTGTAACATGAGGTCTGACGGCGGCATTCTCATTGTTGCGACGAAGAATAAGGGGAAAGTGCGCGAATTCGAGCATGCTTTTGCTCCGCTGGGGCTGACAGTGAAAAGTATGTACGATTATCCGGATCTGCCTGATGTGGTAGAAGACGGAGCCACTTTTGCCGAGAACGCCTTTAAAAAATCCAAAGCTGTAGGTGATGCCCTCGGAATCCCGGTCCTCGCTGATGATTCGGGTCTTTGTGTAGACGCTTTGGATGGCAAGCCGGGTGTGTACTCTGCGCGTTATGCAGGGGAAAATGCTACGGATGGAGAGAATAATCTGAAGTTGCTTAGCGAGCTGGAGCGATTGAAGCAGGGGGAAGACACCGACCAGCCTTTGCTGAGCACAGCTAGGTTTGTCTGCACTTTGTCGCTGTATGATCCGGTTTCTAAACAGGAGCTAACCGCAGAAGGCGCAGTGGAGGGCTGGATCACCTCAGAACCTTCCGGTGCTGGCGGATTTGGTTATGACCCACTCTTCTATCTCTCGGAGCATGAAAAAACTATGGCCGAGCTTACGCTGGAAGAGAAGCAGCAGATCAGCCATCGAGGTGCTGCATTGCGAATGCTGACAGCGAAGCTGGAGAAGAAGCTGGCAGCTGAAGGCGAACTAGCTGAGGAATAGAGTATTTTTATACAAAACAGGGTGTCCAAAAGCCATTGGCTGCTGGACATCCTGTTTTTTTGCGTGTTCGTGTCCATTACCGGACACAGCTGATCTTAAAAGTGGCTTCATTTATGATTTTAGAATTTAACGGACTCCAAAGTCGCTATTAGCACTAGACTCAGAGGTTGTAAAATACTCGGAAATATTAATGTAGAGCTTTTTATTGGCTGGATTATAACAGCTTCCAAAGAGCAGGCGTGGAACCTGGTTCCCACCCTTGAAGGGAAGTGTGAGGCTGCAAGCATGAATATGTTTTTCCATTATAGGTGACGACGTCGCCTACTTTGTAGGCTACCCCAGTTACCCAAATAGAGCCTCCCGAAGTAGGTGTAATGGTAGGCAACGGAGTTGACGTCGGTACAACGGTAGCTGTAGATGTTGGTACAACAGTTGATGTTGGTGCCACCGTAGGTGCCAAAGTCGGCGTCACTGTTGGAGCTACAGTTACCGCAGGTGTAGATGTTGCGGTTTCGCATGCGCTGATGAATTTCCAGACACCATTAGCGCCGCTCAGATCTGGACGATCTCCTTGCGTCCACCACTTGGCTTCATAAAGTGAACCGTTGTAGGAAACGCGCTGTCCGCCAGTGTACACGGTTGTCGCACTCCACGTCGCTGCCGAACATTGTCCCGGTGTAGGTGTTGGAGTCACGGTTGCAGTCGGTGTTGGAGTAGGAGTCACGGTAGCTGTCGGCGTTGGCGTTGCAGTAGGCAGCGGTGTTGGTGTTGCTGTTGCAGTCGGTGTCGCGGTTGGGGTAGCTGTTGGTGTTGCTGTCGGTGTAGGAGTTGGCGTGATGCCTCCATACAACTTCTCGTACTCCTGCTGGGACGAGCTTCCGTTCAGCGTAATGCGTTGCGGCCCGCCCGAGAAGTTCAGCTTCATCATACCCGGAACTTCCAGCGTGGCTCCGTTTGCAATCGTTTGGGAAGCCGTCCCGGTAATCCGGTAGCGATTAAAGTCCCAAGCCGTAGAGATTTGCTCTACAGTACCAGCTCCCCATGCAGAAGTCAGGGTGGTGGTTGTCGGTAGATCGAATTCAAGCTTCCAACCACCGGCGATATCTGTACCTGTGTTATTCGTTATTTTCAGGGAGTAGGTATAATTCGGATGATCGTAAGCGCCACTGAAGCTAAGACTGAAGTTCGTAGGTGCAGGTAGTTGTGGCTTCGGAGTTCCACCTGGCAGAGAGGCTGTCTTAAGCTGGTCATAGGCAAAATCGGTCAACGAGTTGCCATACGTATAAGTGCCATCACTCTTTTCAGAGTAATCGCCTGTCAACTCCCAGAACATCATCCCTCCCAATCCTTTTTGCTTGATATAATCCAGTTTGTAGCCGAGTGACTCCTTATCTTCATACGTAAGAAAGACCTTCTTGTCTGCGTTGAACAAGTATGGAGTTTTGGTAACGGGATCGAAATAACGTTTGTTCGCTGGATCTTTGAGCAGGTTCAGCACATGCCAGATAGGATTTGCGCCAGCAGGCTGCTCTGGTGCAGGATCGTTCCAGATTCCGTAAATGCCGTCTGCTCCGCCTCCGGTTGTAGGAGCTGTACCGTAAAGACCGGTGTTGTTGATGCCTCCATTCACATTCTTCCAGCCACGTGAGTAGTAAGGAACTCCGATGACGATTTTTTCCGGAGGAAGCGTACCCAAATAGTATCGAACGGCCCAGTCGGTATTCAGAACCGGAGTGCCTAGTGCAGCTGTTTCGGTATCGCGAGAATCTGGATACAGGGCGGAATGCGGCCCTACATAGCCATTCCACGCGCCGTGGAAATCATAGGTCATAAGATTCGCCCAGTCCAAATACTGGTTAGCTTCCCCGAGCTTCATCCCGCCAAGAATCCAGGAGGAGGCGGTAGCGGCGACGGTTAGGTCATATTTTTGATTGTCCTGTGCGCCTGCCTGATCCAGCTTTTCACGAAGCTTTTTCATGAGGAGAACATAGTTGTTGTAATTCACTGTGCGCAGTGGCTCAGCCACACCGAAGTCATTCGGGTTGCCTGATTGTCCGGTACCGGATGGGTACTCCCAATCAATGTCTACACCGTTGAACTGGTAGGTTCGTAGAAAATCTACGACACTATTCGCAAACGTCTCGCGGCCAGCTTCCGAATTGGCCATGTTATAAAAACCACCAGAACCCGACCAACCACCAACCGAAATCAGGGTGCGGACATCGGGATATAACTGCTTATACTTTACGAGTTGATTAAAATGTCCTTTATACGGCAAATTCGTTAGTTGGCCGGGATAATCTTTTTCGATAGCTGCTGTACGGTCCATCAGATCAATCTTGTTCGTTTGAGCGTTTACCTTGGCGAACGCATAGTTAATGTGAGTGATTTTGTCCCAGGGTATTTTGTCGACAGTATAAAATCCTTTATTCTCCTGATCTCCCCACTCCGGGAAGTAAGCAACAATTTTACGCGGATGATCTGCAGCGGGAGCGGGAGCAGTAGGCGTTGTCCCTGCTGCTAAGGCTACTTGCGACGATCCACCTGCACTTGTATATAGCGGAAGCAGAATGATGGCGCTCATTAAGGCCGCAATGTAGCGTGCAGATTTACTTCGCCTATTACGTGTACTTATATTCATTTAACATTCCTCCAAAAGGGATAATATGACTGCGAGAGTAGATAGAAACGGTGATCCTTTCGCGTTAATAATGAGTCTTAATTCAGCTTCCAGAGTGCGGGTGTAGTCGCCGGTTCCCAGCCTTGAAGTGAAGTATGGGGCTGGAGGCAAGTATACGTTTTGGCGTTGTAGCTAACGATATCACCCGTTTTGTAAGCGATTCCTGCAATCCAGCTAGAACTCCCAGGGGTCGGTGCTACAGTTGCGGTTGGTGCCGGAGTTGCTGTCGGTGCTACAGTTGCAGTTGGTGTTGGAGTTGCTGTCGGTGTTACAGTGGCCGTTGGTGTTGGAGTTGCGGTTGGTGCCACTGTTGCCGTCGGAGCCGGAGTTGCTGTCCCGCATACGTTGATGAATTTCCAGACTCCGGTAGCACCGCTAAGGTCGGGACGATCGCCTTGAGTCCACCATTTAGCTTCATAGACTGAACCATTGTAAGAAACTTGCTGACCGCCAGTATATACAGCTGTCTGGTTCCATGCCGCTGCACATTGACCCGGAGTAGCCGTCGGCGTTGGGGTTACCGTCGGTGTCGGTGTCGGTGTGGTGGTTGGAGTAGCCGTAGGTGTTGGCGTTGGTGTAGTGGTTGGAGTAGCCGATGGAGTCGGAGTCGGTTGCACTACTCCGCCGCCAAGATCGGCGTTTAGTTTGTTGGTCAGCGTTTTGTTCCTGTCACCGCTTGTCTCCCAGAACATGGCGCCTGCTAGGCCCTTTGATTTGAGATAACTGATTTTATGGCCAAAGGATTCTACGTCGTCATAACTGATATAGGTTTGGTTCGTTGGATTATAGAGATAGGGCACTTTAGAAACATTATTCCAATAACGGGTATAGCCGTTTTTGTTAATATAATTAGCTTCGAGGTCGTAGAAATCATAACTGCCTTTCTCCCATGTACCCGTGGACGAAATGCCAGCAGACAATTGATATTGGCCATTTCCTGCTGCAGGAGCGCCGCCCCAACCACGGCCATAGAAGCCCATGCCAAGCACTAACTTGTTCGCGGGTACGCCATTAGCTAAATAGCTGGTTACCGCTTTGTCGATGTTGAAGTTTTGCGGTTCGGTTAGGCCTGATGCAGAAGCGGCAGGATCATAGTACAATGGAGCATTGTGACCTGTAGTCTTATTCCAGCTTCCGTTGAAGTCATAGGTCATAATATTGATCCAATCGACAATGGAAGCAATACCTGCAAGATTATTGTTATTCACGTATGTCGGGCCTGCGCCGGAAGCAATGGTCAACAGGTAGGTTTTGCCGTCGGTCTGACCGGCAGCATTTAGCTTCTCGCGGATTTTTTGCAGAAGAAGGACATAGTTCTCCTTGTCTTCGGGACGGTAGCTGTTGCCTGCGAGCCCACCGCTAACTGGGTACTCCCAGTCGAGATCGACACCGTCCATTTTATATTTACGAATGAAGTCTACCGCTGAGTTGGCAAAAACCTCACGGGTTGCAGCCGTAGCCGCCACATCAGAGAATCGGTTCGACCAGGTCCAGCCTCCGACGGAGATCAACGTCTTCAGGTTCGGGTTCTTTTCTTTCAGCTTCCACAGCTGCTTCAGGTTGCCTTTGATGGGATCATCCCATTTGTCATCCCCAAAGCTCTTACCGGTATCAATCCACGGGTCACCGAGCACAATTGTACCGTTCGGAACGTTAATGGGCTGTGCTTGTTCATTTTGACAGCTCCAGGTTACTGGATTTGGGCCAGTTGGGTCGGGGTTGCCGTGAATGCCATTCCAACAAATATCTGCGAAGGCGTAGTTAATGACATTCATTTTGGTAGGATCAATATCGGATACATTGTAAGCCCGCCCATAAGCGGCCCAAGAAGCGTAATAACCAACCAGTTTATAATCCTCTGCAGCGTTGGCCGTTTTAGCACTACTACCTAGGGCTGAAAAAAGGGTCAGAACAAGCGCGGCGATCATTGCGATCGCAAAGGTTTTGCGTGAACTTTTTTTCATGAATATCATTGATTTTCTACCTCCGAGGTTTAATGTGTAGTTCGAAATCTTTTCGGCAAGAAATCCCGATGTTCACCTCCCGCAGTTTAAAATGGACCTGTACCTTCACCTGTGCGTATCTCTCATTCTACCGACATCCAATTCATAGATTTAGCAGCAAAAAAATAGCGTCCTCATGATGCATTACACAACAAGTAAGCGCTTTCTAAATTGCTGTTCTAAGAATTCCTTTTCTGATAAACTTGTAGATATAACAATGCTGGTAGAGGGTAAGATGGGTAGAAGAGTTGGTTGGGAGTTGAATAATTAGGATTGATTTCATATATATGGGTGGAGGCATTTCTTATTTTCAAGCATAGAGAGCGATTAAGCTAGGGATAAAATTCGGTAATGTAGGGGGACATTTTTATAATTATTGGGTGCTTAATGAGGGGAACTTTGATAGAAAAGGTGCCTGTCCTCTTTTTCAGGAAACTCATGCAGAACACATAACCTCAGATGTAATGAATATAAATTATATACATGCCTGCAATTATTTTACGGAATTACGCAACGCATCACTGTTTCTTTTCGTTATAGTAGTATCATACGGAAGGTGGTGGGTTCACCGATGGTTGTGTTTTGGTTGATCGCAGCCGGTGTCCTGTTTGTTGTAGAGATGATGACGCTTACTTTTTATCTGCTATGGCTTAGTATTGGTGCGCTGGCTGGAGGCGTGGTGTCGTTATTCGTTCCCGATTCTATTTTGCTTCAGGTGGTGGTCGGCTCACTGGTCGCGCTTGGTTTGACCTTATTCTCGAAACCACTGGTTTCTAAATTTCGTAGTTCTCGTGGATTCAAGGATACAGGTACGGAAATCGTCGGCAGGCAAGGTGTCGTTATTGAGCCGATTGAGCAGGGGCGCTACGGGCAAGTGAAGGTAGGCGGAGATACGTGGAGCGCGAGCTCTGACGAGTCACTGGGTAAGGATGAAGTGGTAAGAGTAGTGAAGAGAGGCACGACGATTATTGAGGTAGAACGATGGGGGGACATGAACTAATGGAATGGGCAATAATTACAATTATTCTGGTGGTAGTCGTAGTGTTTGTGGCATTAACGGTCAAAATCGTACCACAGCAGCGGGTAGGTGTAGTGGAACGTCTGGGTAAATTCAATCGGCTACTGACACCGGGGCTGAACATTCTGATTCCTGTAATTGATCAGGTGCGTACGTACCATGACCTGCGGATTCAACAAGCGAACGTACCTCCGCAAACGGTAATCACAAAGGATAACGTGCAGGTGCAGATCGACACGATTATTTTCTATCAGGTCGTCGGACCAGAGGAAGCAACTTATGGAATTTCCGATTATGTATATGGGGTAAGAAACATCTCGACGGCAACGATGCGGCAAATTATCGGTAAGCTTGAATTGGATGAAACACTGTCAGGGCGTGAGAAAATCTCGACTGATATTCGTTTGGCGCTTGATGAGGCTACTGAGAAGTGGGGCGTACGGATCGAGCGTGTGGAAGTTATCGATATTAAGCCACCGCTGGATATTCAAGAAGCGATGGATAAGCAAATGAAAGCAGAGCGGAGCAAACGGGCGATTGTTTTGGAAGCGGAAGCTGCCAAGCAGGATATGATCCTGCGTGCTGAAGGGGATAAGCAGAGCAAGATTCTGAAAGCGGAAGGCGACAAGGAAGCACGAATCCGTCAAGCAGAGGGTTCACGGCAAGCTCAGGAGCTGGAAGCTCATGGTGAAGCGAAGGCGATTCAAGCGGTGGCTGAAGCGGAAAAATCACGCATTGAGCTGATTCGCTCAGCAGGTCTGGATGAGCAGGTACTCGCTTATCGCTCCTTCGAGGCTCTGGCAGAAATCGCCAAAGGTCCTGCGAATAAAGTGTTCTTGCCAACAAGTGCTGTTGAAACGCTGGGAAGTCTTGGCGCGATTGCTGAAGTATTCAAAGCGAGTAAGGACAGTAAATAGATTTTACAATTCGGGCTTCTTCCGTTAAAGTAAAAAGCAAAAACAACCTTATGCATACGAAGCTATTGTTGCTTATGCAAACTTTGAAGGAGAGAAGCTACCGTGACACAAAAAGAAATCTCACCGCTAGTTGAACTGCTCGGACTACAGCCTCACGTTGAGGGCGGTTGGTACAAAAGACTTTGGAACTCCGAATTTGAAATATCGCAAGAAGTGCTCGGCGATAGCTACTCCGGATCGCGTCATTCGGCCTCTTCAATTTATTTTCTGCTTCACGAGGGCGAACAATCTGACTGGCATACTGTACTGTCCGATGAAGTCTGGTTGTGGCATTCCGGTAGTCCTATAGTGCTTAGTCTCGGAGGTAGTGGAGATAAGCCTGAGGATGTGCAGGAAGTTATTCTGGGTCTCGATATTGCTGCAGGTCAACAGCCTCAGGTTGTCGTTCCAGCAGGCGTATGGCAGGCAGCTCGCACGTTAGGCAAAGAGCCGACGCTAGTATCCTGTATTGTTTCTCCAGAATTCCATTTCGATGATTTTAAACTGATTGAGAAATAAAGCGTCCTCCTGTCTAAACGTTAAAGAAGCAAAAAAGTAGCGAGTCTCCGTTCATGGGGCTCGCTTTTTTTGCGTCCGGTCGTTGGCAGCCTGCCTTATGTCATAAATGCACAATGTAAAAATCCTCGGAGTCTTGTAAATATCCTCTATTCCAGTAGAACCGGGCAATTCATATGATGGAGTTACTAAAAACATACGAACAAGGGGTTCGTAAGTGGAAGGAGTAACACCATGAAGCCAAATTTAGAAACTAATCTCTCTCTACACAAGTCAAAACGCGGATTCGGGTCAAGATTGTCCGAATTGGGAAGTTCATCAAATTTCGTAGGCTACTTGTTTGTCGCCCCCATCCTGATCTTGATGGGAATCTGGTTTTATTACCCGCTGGTTCAATCATTAATTTACAGCTTCCAGGACATTAGCTTCCTAAATCCGGATGCGGCAAAATTTATTGGATTCGGAAACTATGCGGAGATTGTCCAGGATAAGGACTTCTGGACGGCCTTGAGCCATTCTTTATTGTTGACAGTAGTAGCGGTACCACTGCAAGCAATCATCGCCTTGGTGATTGCAGTAAACCTGAACAAGGTGATGCGCTTTAAAGGTGTGTTCCGCACGCTGTATTACATGCCTTATATTACCTCAACTATTGCAGTGACGACCGTATTTATGTATCTGTTCATGCAGAATGAAGGGATTGCAACACAATTGCTGACTTGGTTTGGTTTCCCCGACGTTTCTTGGTATGCCAACGTTAAGTATGCACTTCCATTTTTGATGATTCTGACGATTTGGACTTATGTGGGATTCTACATGGTCGTGTACTTGGGGGGATTGCAAACCATTCCAAACGATATTTATGAAGCAGGACGTGTGGACGGAGCAAATGGATGGCAGCAGTTCTGGAAGCTTACGGTACCTATGTTGAAACCAGTGACCTTCCTTGTCATCATGTCCGGGATTATTAACGTCATGCAACTTTTTGACCAGCCTTATGCCTTGGCGAGAAACGGCTCGCTCGGAAGTCCGGCCGGCGCAACGAGCACGATCGTTACTTATTTCTACAGCCAGGCATTCAGCTTCAACCGTTCCGGTTACGGTAGCGCAGCTGCATTTATTATTTTTGCCCTTATTATTGCACTCTCCATGCTTCAAAAACGCTTTCTTAAGGAGGAGATATAGATGATGCATAGCCGGAGAACTCAAATATTACGCTATTTTCTACTGTTCGCATTTTCTATTTTCTTCATCGTACCGTTTGGTTACGCCATCTATACTTCGCTTTTGTCTAAAGCAGACATCGGCCATCTTGTGCTGCCAAGCCAGTGGACATTTGAAAATTACAGGGACATTTTCGAAACGTCCGATATTTTGATTTGGTATAAGAACTCGATCATTGTAACGTTCGGAATTTTGATTGGTAACTTATTTGTCAACACGACGGCTGCCTATTCCTTGGCTCGTATTAATTATCGGGGCAGAGGCGTAGTGTTTTTCCTGGTGATCGGGATGATGATGGTGCCTTACCAAGTGATGATTATTCCGATTTTCTCCATGATCGTTGATTTGAAATGGCTTAACAGCTATCAGGGTCTCATTATTCCATTTCTATTTCAGGGCTTCCTTGTCTTTCTGATGCGTCAATTCTTTTTGACCGTGCCGAAGGAGCTTGAGGAAGCGGCAGAGGTTGACGGATTGAGCAAGATCGGGATTTTCTACCGAATCATGCTTCCGCTATCTAAAGGTGCAATTGGTACACAGATTATATTCAGTTTTACTGGCACGTGGAACTCTTTCGTATGGCCGGTGACCTTGGTGAATGACAGTCGTTGGTATGTAATGACTGTTGGTCTAAACACACTTAAGAATCGTTATTTTGAATGGCCAAACCTCACGATGACTGGTGTTGTACTCTTGACCCTGCCAATCATTATCGTCTTTTTGATGTTCCAGCGCCATATGGTGCAAGGCATTGCGACTACAGGACTGAAAGGTTAATACAGAATACGTTCAGACAGGAGGATGTAAAGTGATTGAATATACAGGATTGAATGCGCTCGATGACGGATGGGTGATTGCGGAAACAGAGTTTGATGCTAGATTTTTAGGGAAGTTTGAAACAATTTTTTGTCAGGGTAACGGATATCTTGGTCTAAGAGCTGCTACAGAGGAGTCCTATCCGGGTGAACGCCGCAACTTGTTTGTTGCAGGAGCGTTTAACCGCTTTGCCAATCAGGAGGTTACTGAGCTTCCGAATGCCGCAGATATGGTGCAGCTCGATATCCGTCTGAACGGTAAACCATTTCATTTAGAAAAAGGGAAAATTCACAGCTACCGTCGGGAGCTGGATTTACGGCAAGGAGAGCTTCGGCGTGACATCCTCTGGGAGGACGAGAACGGCGATCAGTTTAAGATGACTTTCTTGCGGTTCGTATCGCTACAGGACCGGCATCTAATGGGTATGCGGGTGGAAATCACCCCGCTGACGAAATCCGCGGAAATTACAATTCGTTCCGGTATCAACGGGCAGATGACAAATTCGGGCGCACAGCATTTTATAGAAGGTGAGCGGAGGGTGTTTGATAAAGAGGTGCTCCAGCTTACCGCAACGACATCGGAGTCGAATATTGAATTTGTACATACGTGTGTCCATCAGATGTATGAGGGGGGCGTACGTCTTACAACTGCGCCAGCTCCGAGCATGGATCGCAGAAGAGTTTCACTGACTTACAAGCTTAAAGCGGAAGTAGGCAAGTGCATTACGCTGGATAAAGTGGCTTCGGTGCATACGAGTTATGATAAGGAGTGGAGAGATCGGGGGGCCGCGCATCAAGCTTTGCAGGATACCGCCCGGGAATATCTCAGCAAGAAGGCAGAAAAAGGCTTTGATGTACTATTCAATGAAAACGAGCAGGCTTGGAAAAGTGTATGGGCTAAAACGAACATTGAGATCAAGAGCAGCGACTCCTTTGATCAGTTGGCTATCCGGTTTGCACAGTATCATTTGCTTCTGATGACACCTGCCCATGACAGTCGTTTCTCTGTAGGAGCCAAGGGACTGACAGGAGAGGGATACAAGGGACATGTATTCTGGGACACAGAAATTTTTATTCTGCCATACTTTTTGTATATGAACCCGCAAACAGCCCGCAAGCTGGTGGAATATCGTTACCACACCTTGAACGGTGCGAGAACAAAAGCGCGTGACAATGGTTATCGCGGCGCGATGTACCCTTGGGAATCCGCAGCAACCGGCGAGGAAGAGACGCCAGAGTGGGGCCCTGTAGATATCGTTACCGGAAAGCCAACCTTTATTTGGACAGGCAAAATCGAACAGCATATTACAGCGGACGTGGCATATGGCGTGTGGCATTATTATCAGGCTACCGGTGATCAGGAATATATGGACCGGTACGGATATGAGATTATATTCGAAACAGCGACCTTCTGGGCAAGCCGGCTAGAGTGGAGCGATAAGGAACAGAAGTATCATATCTGTGATGTGATTGGTCCGGACGAATATAAGGAACATGTCTCTAACAATGCATTCACCAACTATATGGCCTACTGGAATATGACAAAAGCAATTGAATGCTCCCGCAAGCTTATGCAAGCGCAAAGCGATGTTTATTTGACTTTGGAAAGTAAGTTGGCTCTAACCGAGCGATTGAAGGAATGGGAGGATAAATCCAAGCAGATCTATCTGCCGCAGCCGGATATGCATTCGTTCATCATTCCGCAGGACGATACTTATTTGAACAAGCAAATTATTGATCTGAAGAAGTACCGTGATCAGGAGCAGGTGGCTTCCATTCTTGCCGACTACAGCATGACCCAGATCAGTGAAATACAGGTTTCGAAGCAGGCGGACATTCTCGTTTTGTTTTACTTACTGGAGGACTGGTTCTCTAAAGAGACTAAAGCGGCGAATTGGCATTATTATGAGCCGAAAACGTTGCATGACTCTTCGCTCAGCTTATCCACGCACAGTATGCTGGCTAGCGATGTCAATGAACTGGAATTGGCTTACGATATGTTTGCCAAGGCAGCCCGCATTGATTTAGGTACGAACATGCATAGCTGCGATGAAGGTATTCATTCTGCTTCGATTGGCGGCATTTGGAAGACAGCGATCATGGGTTTTGGCGGGGTTCGTTCCTGGGAGGGCTCTCTTCGCCTGAACTCAAAACTTCCACAGGCCTGGGAGCGCTTGTCTTTCCCACTTGCCTGGCAGGGTGAGCGTCTGCAGGTGACGGTTACCCGTAGCAAGCTGGAAGTGGAGCGCCTAACTTCAGGATTTGGTGAGCTTACCTTGCTCATTCATGGCCGGGAATACGTGTTGAAGGATCGTATCGTTACAGACATGAAGGAGGCTGAGCGAAGTGAATAAAGAACATCAGGAGATTCAAGCCTTTATTTTTGATCTAGACGGAGTAATAACCGATACGGCGAAATATCATTATGAAGCGTGGAAACAGCTGGCAGATGAGCTGGGTATTCCCTTTGACCTGGAATTTAATGAGCAGCTCAAGGGGATCGACCGCATGGCTTCCTTGGAAAAAATACTGAGTCAACTACCGGATGGCGGTGCAACCTTCACTTTGGAACAAAAAAAGGAATGGGCTGATCGGAAGAACAACAATTATAAGCAATTGATTCAGACTGTGGATAAATCTGAAATATTGCCAGGCATCCTGGATTTGTTCCATGATCTCGAGTATGCCGGAATACCGATCGGGTTGGCTTCGGCCAGCCGTAATGCCGGCACACTGCTACGGCAGTTGAAGGTAGATTCATATTTTCATGTGATTGCGGCTCCGGAGAGTGTGGCTCATGGAAAACCGGCTCCGGATATTTTTCTGAAGGCAGCGGAGGAGCTGGGGGTTGACCCCCGTTATTGTGTTGGAGTAGAGGATGCAGAGGCTGGAGTTCAGGCGATAAAAAGTGCGGGGATGTTTGCTGTAGGGGTTGGTGATGCTAAGATTCTGTCAAAAGCGGACTATATTGTCTCGGAAACATCGAAGTTATCTCTGTCCGAGATTCAGCAGCATATGGCCGGACGCTAATTTAAAAGTTAAATCACAAAATACTATGTAAGTTGAACGAATTCGTATGAATAGTTCAGCTTACATAGTTTGCTATTGAAGCAAACTAGGATATGGAATAAGATTGATTCGTCATAATACAACAATTTTCTACAGTGGGAAGGGATATCTTCATGCGGAAATGGAGTCGGTTTCGGGATCGCAACATACGAGAAAAGCTGTTATTGACCTACACGCTGTTGATGATTGTCCCTCTCGTGGTGATTAGTATTTACTTTTACATTTACGCCATGTCCGTTTTTGAATCTCGTATTGTGAAATCGTTTCAAGAGACCAATCAGCAGATGGTATCCACTGCGGACTCGTTTGTTAGCAGTATGTTCAAATCCTCGGAGCAGCCTTTTTATGATGAAAGGCTTATGCAAATTTTGTCGAAAGATTATTCTGCTGTAAACTACGAGACTTTTGAAAAAAGTATGGATTTCCGTTACATAAGCGATAACGTTTTTAAAGAGTTGATGACATTTAATCCCGATATTGATTCCATTCTCATCTACCCTGTAAACAATTCATTAATCTATCGTAGGGGTTATGATACGACATTCAATTATAATTACAGTCCGGTGACTGAACCGTGGTACCGAACGATTGTGAATAATGCAGAGAGACCCATTCTAGTAGGCATGCATGAGGAAAAACAGATGTATGCCAAGCCCCGCTCTGTGCTATCTGTAGGTCGTGTATTGGTCGATGTGGGTACCTATCAGAAGCTTGGTGTGCTGCTCGTTAATTTCCGTATGGATAAGCTTGAGAAGCTATTCAGCGGACTAGGCGACAAACAGGATGTAAACCAGTTCATCGTGGATGAAAAAGGGACGGTTGTGTTCAGTTCAGATCCGGCCATGATTGGGATGAAATATAGTCAGGTTATGGAAAAAATGAAGCCGGACGATGAGAACTACTATGTTGTTCACGATGAATCCAATGTGTCTGGATGGCACTTCTACAGCATCGTTCTCCGTGACAAACTGCTCGCTGAAATTAACCAAATACGCAATTTTTCTACTCTGCTTCTTCTTTTGTTGATTGTGCTGGGTTTTGTAACAGCTTTCTATGTATCTGGTAGCATCTCCAATCCGATCCGAAGACTCAATCGACTGATGCGAAAGGTAGAGAAGGGGGATTTTGATGTTACCGCTCAGCAGGATAGTCTGGATGAAGTAGGGCATCTGTCGCGTACCTTTAACCGAATGACTGTCGAAATCAAAGATTTGATTGAGCAAACCAAGATTGAAGAGAAGAAGAAGCGGAGTGCAGAACTTAATGCGCTGCAAAATCAAATTAATCCGCATTTCATTTATAATACGCTCTCCGTGATTAAGTGGATGGCGCAAGCTCAAATGGCGAACAACATTACGGAAACAGTAGATGACATAATCAAAGTTCTATCCTTTTCCACACGTAATACTCAGGAGTTTGTTTCTATTCAGGAAGAAGCGGCCTTTATACACAGTTACCTGGAACTGCTGCAGCTCAGGTATTTCAATGTGTTTGATTATGAAATCGATGTTGCGCCGGATGTTCTGGAATGCAGAACGTTAAAATTTATGGTGCAGCCTTTTGTAGAGAATGCGGTGTTTCACGGCTTTGCAGAAGATTCCCGTCAATATAACTTGAGTGTACGTGTGCAGAGGAAAGGCAGCGATATTCAGTTTACGATCTCGGATAACGGGATGGGGATCTCAGAGGAACAGCTAAGTAGGCTCTTGCAACAGGAAATGTCAGACGGTCAAACGATGAATTCCATTGGTGTGGGCAATGTCTCCAGAAGATTGAAGCTTCATTTTGGAGAAAAGTATGGGGTGACTATCAATAGCGTAAAAGGGGAAGGAACTACGGTTCTTATTCTGATCCCTAGCTTGGAGGATTCTCAGAACCACGATGGAACAAGGAGAGAAGGATACGCATGAAAATCATGATTGTGGACGATGAGTCCTTTATCCGAATGAATTTTAAGACATTTGTGGACTGGAAGCATCATGGCTATTACCTAGTAGGCGAAGCCGCTAACGGCAAAGAGGCTTTGGAGAAAGTGGATGAGCTTCATCCGGATGTAGTTTTTCTGGATATCCGAATGCCTTTGATGGATGGGCTGGAGGTTCTCCGTCAGCTCCGGCATACCAATCATGCCTGCAAAGTTATTATTCTGAGCAGCCATAATGAGTTTGAATATGCCCAAGAGGCGCTTAGGCTAGGTGCATGCGATTATATTCATAAACCGAATCTGACACAGTCCGCTGTATTTGAAGCGTTGAGCCGCGTCCGGACACAGTTGAATCACCAGCCTGTGGGAGATCATTTTGTTTCTCTGCAGCAAAATATGGAGAAGAACCGCAATGAGTTGAAAACGCTTTTTTTACGGGATTTAGCGGTCGGTGTTGTTCGCCATGAGTGGGAAATTGAGCAAAAGACAAAGCTGTACGATTTGAATCTGAAGCAGCCTAATGTGCTTTGCATCGTCATGTTGATTGATCAATATGACAAGGTGAAGGAACGTTACAATAAGGGAATGGAGCATTTACTGGGCTTTTCGATCCTCAACATTTTGCAAGAGGTGCTGCATCGGTACAGCGAGCTAGAGCTGTTTCTGATGAGTCCGAACGAGCTGGTTATTATAAAAACGTATTCCGGCATCAGAAGTATGAATGAAATTCTTGAAGAACGCTGGGGACTCATCCGTAAAATTGAAAAGACATTAAAACAGTTTTTGAACATACAAGTTAGTTTTCTTATCAGCGGGCTGCATGCCCGTCTGCTTGATATTCCCAAAGCCTATCATGAAGCTCAGGAATCTGCTGAAATGCTATTTTATGAGGATCGCAGCAACGTTGTTGTCTACGAACCAGGCAGCATCAAGGAAATGAGTGATAAGGCACTGTGTACCCTGTTTGAACAGCGTATCCGTAAGGAAATGGATGAAAAGCACGTATCTTCTGCTATTGCTATAGTTCATGAGATGTTTGCCACGATCAAGGAGAAGAGATCTTTAAGCAGGCATGCCACCTTGGAAATATGCGTGAATCTCCACTGCCAGATTCAGTCCCATATGAAGGAGGACAGCGGGGAGGAAGACTATACAGGAATGCAGGAAATCATGTCAGCCGAGCGTTTGGAGCATCTTCATCTGCTGCTAATCCAGGAGTTGGAGAGTCTACAGGAGAGTTATACGGATGCGGTGACATCTACGAACTACAAGATCAAAAGGGTCATTGATTATATTCACCACAATTACAATCAAGATTTGACACTGAATGAGCTAGCCGATTACGTTGGTCTGAACAACAGTTATCTGAGCCGTATTTTTAAGGAACAAACGGGTTCCATGCTGATTCCATATATCAACGGCTATCGTGTGAAAAAGTCTCTAGAGCTACTTAAAGAAGGAAAGCTGAAAACGTATGAGATCGCGGAGAGAGTAGGGTTTAACAGTATTGACAACTACTATATCAGCTTTAAGAAGATTTATGGGCTCCCACCGAACGAATACCGAAAGACTAACATGGTAAAGTAAAAAATCACAAAGATATGTAAAGATCCTCTGTTTGCTCTCGATTGCTGTGTAGCTAAGATGAAGATAACACCACTTACGGTGAATCTTCTTAAATAAAAGGGGTAGTGACAAATGAGAAAGAAGTCAGTCCTGTTATTGTGCTCGCTGATGTTGATGCTGTCTACGGCAGCGTGTGGCAACAAATCCAATACCGGTAACTCTGGTAATGGAGCTTCAGACAACGCCGGAGCGGCAAAGCCGGAGAAGCAAGAAACCGTCGAAGTCACGATGGCATACTGGGCTAATGCGTCCGAGCAAAAGAACTTCGAATTTATGGTAGACGGTATTGATAAGGAATATCCGAACATTAAAGTTAAGATGCAAATGTACCCAACCAGTGATGAATTTTGGAAAGCGGTTCCAACGGCGATTGCTGCCGGGGTAGGACCTGATATCATAGCTATGTCGGATGAAGGAAACTATGAGTATATCAAGAAAGGCGTACTCGCTCCACTCGATGATATGATCGATAAAGTGGGGTTTGATAAAGAACGTATTACTGGATCGCTGTACAAAGGCTGGACAGATGATAATAAACTTTACGGAATTCCTTATGATTCTTCTACTTCTATGCTGGCGATCAACAAAGAGATGTTTGAAAAATCAGGAATCACTAAATATCCAGAAACAATGGATGAGGTTGTTGAGTTGGCAAAAGCCATGACTAAAGATGGTATGAAAGGTATTATCGGCAGTATCGATCCATTCCACATCACTCAATATGTTCACGCTTTCGGTGGAGACTGGGGCTTCGGAAAAACGATCGATTCCAAAGAAAACGTAGCTGGTGTGCAGTTCTTCGTAGACCTTTTCCTCAAAAATAAAGTTGCTATTGCTCCAATTGAAGTAGGGGCTCCATGGGACGGCGAAGTATTCAGTCAAGAAAAAGGGGCTATGTCCACGGCTGGTCCATGGTATGTAGGTCATTTGAAAGAAGCTAACCCAGATATGGGATTGATTGCTCTGCCGATGCCAAAAGGTACGGTAGAAGCACAAAGCGCGTACTCTCACGGCTTGTCGATACTGGACGGCAGCAAGCATAAGGAAGAAGCTATGCAAGTGATCAAGTATGCGCTACGTGATGAAGCACAATTGAATGCAATTGAGGCAGTTGGATATTCACCGGCAGTATCTTCTCTGCTTCCTAAATATTTGGAGAAAAATCCTGAATTGAAAGCGGTATTCGACAATATGGAAAAAGTCGGCATGCCCTTTGCTTACCCTGAACAAACCAAAGCGTTTCATGCCGATCTGCTTAAAGGCGTAGAGGAAATCATCTTTAAGCAAGACGGCTTGACGGTTGAAAAGCTGCTGAATGATCTTCAAAGTAAATACGGTGAAAACTAGTTATCAAGCGGTTGGACTTTGCCATAACCAAAGTCCAACCATTTTTTCACAATCATTTAAGGAGGTCTAAGGGGAAAATGAAAAAGTCGTTTAACAGTGTCATTTCAAAGTTTGTACTCATGTGCTTGTTCATCACATCTATCGGTCCTGTGTACTCTATGCAGGCCGCACCCGCAGCACCTGCTCCTAAGATTAATGAAGGCGTGGTCAATGGCGAGTTTCCACTGAATTTAACACATACGGGAGATATCGACTGGCTACATTTTAAAGCGGATAATTTGAATCAGCTTCAACGAATTCAGAAGGCAGGCCCCAATTCAGTTACCTTCAGTGTATATGGAGATACAGCAACTGAGGGTAAGTTGAACAGAGGCACCGATGCCGATTACATGTCCTATACCTGGAGTAATGGTATGCCAGGATTTGAATATGGATTAAATGACACTGGGACGGGTTTATTTTATCCAAAATCCAGTCGAGACAAAGGAAGCTATAACAATGTTGGCTGGGACATTGAAGTAGCAGCGCAGCCACAGGATTCCACCCTAGTATTTAGTCTTGGGTTGTGGCAAGCGGATGTAGATCTCAATATCTATACTGACGATGTACTCTCGGTAACCCGAAGCGTATACGGCGATTCTGTTTCCAAGAACTATAAATATCAAGTTAACGTGCCTGCGAATGTGAAGCTGAAAATTGAAGGGCGGTTGACAAAGGTTGTCGCGAAGAACGGAAATATATCATTCTCTGGACTCGCTTTAAGCAGTATGGCACTTGCGGATAAATTGGCGCTGCAAAATGAATACAACCGAGTTAGCAATATGACACAAGGTCTTTATACAAATGAGACGTGGCAAGTTCTGGTGAATACGCTGGTAGCTGCCAAGCTTATCCTTGATCGAACAGAGGCAACGCAGACGGAAGTTGACAGCGCTATCAATGCTTTGGTAGCAGCGCAGCTTGGTCTGGTGAAGAGAGA
This sequence comes from Paenibacillus sp. FSL R5-0345, assembly GCF_000758585.1. Taxonomy (NCBI): domain Bacteria; kingdom Bacillati; phylum Bacillota; class Bacilli; order Caryophanales; family Paenibacillaceae; genus Paenibacillus; species Paenibacillus sp. FSL R5-0345. The sequence continues at coordinate 5,434,725 of NZ_CP009281.1, read as the reverse complement.
ATCGAACATTGTAATTGATTTTACGGATAAAGCGTTCAAGGAGTATACTTTCGGTGCTAAAACCGATCAACAGGATAGATATCAAACCTTCATAGTGAAGGAAGCTGTTGATATGAAGTATGTTCAGGTGAATGTCAAAAGATATAAAGAGCCTGTGAGCGACTTGATCATCAAACTACATGCAGTAAACAGTGAAGGGCTGCCGACTGGAGAACCGCTGGTCCAAACGACAGTGGACAAAAACAGGATTGTGGACGGAGGTCTCACTACTGCGGAGTTGAGCTACAGTCTCCTTCAGGATACGCGGTATGCGCTCGTTCTGACTCAGCAAGATCGGGGTTCCGGAGAATACCGCTGGGTCATTATGTCTAAGAACTTTGAATCTCAAAAGGAGTACTTTGGCAAATCGACATCAGGTGTCTTTAAATCTGAAGCGAGTCTGGGCACGGGCATCATGAGAATTGTGAAAGAAGGTAACGTGGATCGAGCCCCACTGCAGGGCTTGATTGAAGAGCTTAAGCAATATAACAGACAACTTTACACGCTCCAGAGCTGGTCTTCCTTGGAGATAGCATTGAGCAGCGCTCATGAGCGCTTGAACGATGTAGATGTTAAACAGGCAGAGCTTGATACGGCATTAAATCAGGTGCAAACAGCCTTTAATAACCTAGCGCTAAGTACGAACCTGGATGTAATGGCTAAACAGATGAAGACGATCAGCCAAGCGGCCCTAATTGGCTACACCAGCCAGTCGGCAGATGCTTTGCATCAAGCAATCCAGGAAGCACAAGCTTTGAATATCGGTGCATCCGAGCAAGAACGGATCAAGGTGTATTCAAAAGTACTGAATGCAATGGATGGATTGCAACTGGAAATGAAATATCAGTACGAATTGAACCCTAAAATGACCGCTGGTTTTGGTTTTGAAGGTGACAAGAACGCCACGCTGGCTTTCCTTGACGGATCCTATCAGATCGGCGGAACCCGCCCTATGCAAAATGGGTTTGTGGCAACGAAACAAATCGTTACGTTCGGTGCGACAAATACATCAGGCATCAAATGGTATAATGCCGAAGGCTATCTGCCAGTCTTTATAAATGAGTTTGCTAAAGACAATATGGACTATAAAATTGAATCGTTTGGTAACAAACATACGGTAGAGAGCAAAGACTACGTGATTAACTATTCCAGAATGACGGTTACCAATCATTCGGATGAGACGCGCCTGCTGCCGGTTGTATCTGCCAATCTGGTTCCGATGAATCAGGCTGCAAACGAAGTTTATACGATCAAACCTGGTGAGACTGTTGTCAGAGAGTTTGCTATTGAAGGGGATAAGTATGAATATTTCGATGCGGGGAAAACGAGCTTTACATCCTTAACGAGAGAGCAAGTGTCGAAACTAGGTACGTTTGACAGCAACTACAGTGAGATGAAATCCTACTGGAATAACAGACTGTCCACAATAGTTGATATCGATCTGCCGAATAAAGAGCTGGTTAATGCTTTTAAAGCAGGCTACATTTACAATATGATTATTAAAGACGGCAATTATCTGCATGTGGGTGAGAATGGTTATGCCAGACTTTACTCTCACGATACCATCGGGATTGTTGTTCAATTGATCCAGAGCGGTGACTTTGCACACGCAAGAGAGTATCTGGAAAGCATACCTCTTACCGGCGGAATTAACATCGAGACCGGTCAAGTGGACCCAAACCTGTTCTGGGATGCCAACTGGAAGCTTCCGTGGACGTATGCTGTATATTTGAGCAAAACCGGCGATACATCCTTATTTGATGAAAAGATGAAAGCCGATGACGGATCAGAGGGTACCGTTTTCGATAAGCGGGTAAAATTCGGAGCAAGAAGCATTGAAAGCGACCGCGCTGGAGATGGTCGAATTATGAAAGAAACGAAAGCCATAGATTCATTGGGGTATTGGACGATTGACAATTACTCCGCTCTGACAGGATTGGCATCTTATGAATACATCGCGCGTGAGCTGTATAAGGTGAAAGGTCAAGCAAGTTATCTGGCAGAGGCAGAGTGGGCTAACGCTCAATACGAGGATCTGCTCGCGGCTTTCACAGCCAAATTGCAAAAAACAATTACCGACAAAGCACTAAACTATATTCCTGCATCTGTTGTGCAAAGTAATGACGAGAACCGGATGAAAGACTCCCGTGATGCCAACTGGGCTTCCATGTTCCTGTTCGGAAGATGGCTGTGGGATGGATATTTGTATGGTGCGAACCAGCCAGAGGACAATATCAACCTGACGATGCTAGATGATACTTATACCTATGGTATGGAGCGACGCGTCAAGGAAGGGACAACCGATTCTATTTATAACTTTGGCGGTTATCCGCATGGCTTCTACTCCAGTGCGTATAACGCCGGTTACGGCAGCGCCGCGCTTCGCGGTGAGAAATACAGAGACATGGGGATTAAAGCTTACGAGTTTATGATTGAAAACTCCATGAGTGGACCGTTTAGTTGGTGGGAAGGCGTAGCTTACCCTACCGCAGAATCTAGCCCTTGGACGGCAACCAATGATGAACTTGGTGTGCGTAGTACGCCTGGCGGTGGCGGATCGGCCCAGCATATGTGGGGGCAGGCCGTCAATTCAAAGGTATTGGTGGACTCGCTGATCACTGAGCGTATCTACGATCAGAACACAAAATACGAAATTATTGTGGGACGTGGTATTCCTAAAGATTGGGTTATGGATGCCGATAAGAACAACAATGTGGTAGCGGATGTTCAGAACTATCCTGCTTTCCAAGGTGGAAGAGTAGGATACAATGTGGTTAGAAAAGCAAACCAGCTTGTGGTTACATTTACGACCAGTCTGGAGCAAGCCAAGGCTGATACGAGCAATGCACAAATCAGCATTCAATTGCCTAGTATGGTTAACAACATTCTGGAGTCTTCTGAGGGTGTTGTTGATAACGCCAAAGGTATCGTGACCGTTCCGCTCAGTACAAAAAGATTAGCAATCACTTTGAGTGATCTACCTAAGCCTACCGATGTAGAGCTTGATAGAGAGGAGCTTACCATTGGATTTGCTACCGGCGACTCCAGTGACTCGGTAACCCAAAACGTGGTGTTGAGAGCGGAAGGAAAGCGCGGTAGCTCAATCACTTGGTCTTCAAGCGAGCCGAATATAATTTCGAATACGGGTAAGGTTAAGCGCCCGACTGTTTCTACTCCAGTGACGTTGAAAGCAATTTTGGAAAAAGACGGCGTTCAGGTTGAGAAGACGTTTGTCTTAACGGTTATCAAGGCAAATGAAGATTCGGGCAATAACGGAAACAATAGCAACAACGGTAACAATAGTAATAATAGCAACAGCGGAAACACCAGCAATAATGGTAATAACGGAAACAACGGAAACAACGGAGGTTCGGTTAATCTACCGAAATTTCCGGACATTTCGAATCACTGGGCATTCGATTCTATTGTTACCGCAATAGAACGTGGAATTATCAATGGTTATGAAGACGGAACATTCCGTCCGAATGCTGTGGTGAAACGCAGTGAGCTGATGGTTATGCTTGGCCGTGCGTTGAAACTCTCGGATACGGACACTACAACTCTTCCGTTTGAAGATGCAACTAGCATTCCGTCATGGGCGAAACCTTACATCTCTAGTGCAGTCAAATCTGGAATTATTAAGGGATACGAGGATAATTCTTTCCGTCCTGATGGTAAGGTGACCAGGATCGAATTTGTAGCGATGGTTGCACGTGCACTCGATTTGAAGAGTGGTACGAAGACTAGCTTGCCTTTTGCTGATGCTGATCAAATTCCTGCCTGGGGAAAAGATTATGCAGCAGCGGCATATGAGGCAGGTCTGATCCAAGGTAAAGGAAATGACCGATTTGCTCCAAATGAACCGGTGACGAGAGCGGAAGTGGTGACCCTGCTTTTGAGAATGTCTAAATAAGATAGAATAATTTAGTTGAATAAAAAAGTTAGAGGCTTGCGGATAAGATGCAAGCCTCTTTTGATTTTACACAGCAACTGTTTTTTATGAGGATTTTGGGAATGATGAAGCAGTCTGCTATACTCTTGTGGTAGCGCTTGCTTCTGAAGCGTGAATTTAGGTTAAGTAAGATTAATGAAATAACAATAAGCTTGGAGGGTTAAGCGATGAGTGAATTGAACGCACCGTTCTCGGGTGGACCCACTTTAAATGATGGAGTGACCATGCCGTGGCTGGGTCTTGGCGTGTATAAGACTAAGGATGGCGAAGAGGTTATTCATGCGGTCAAAACCGCAATAGAATTAGGATATCGCAGTATTGATACGGCTGCCGGTTATAATAACGAAGATGGCGTTGGACAAGCTATTCGTGAATGTGGAGTGGCCCGTGATGAACTGTTTATTACGACGAAAGTACGCAACCCTGATCAAGGCTATGAATCAACACTGAAAGCATTCGAGGTTAGCCGGCGTAAGCTGGGGCTGGACTATATAGATTTGTATCTCATACACTGGCCGGTGGCAGGGAAGTATCGGGAGACATGGAAGGCTCTGATTCATTTGCAAAAAGAGGGCCTCATCAAGTCCATCGGTGTGAGTAATTTTCAGATTCATCATCTGAAGGAGATCATCGAGGATACGGGAGTAGTGCCAGTGGTGAATCAAGTGGAATTCCATCCGCTGTTAACTCAGCGCGAGCTGCTGAAGTATGCCAATGAGCAGGGCATTCAGCTTGAGGCTTGGAGTCCGCTAATGCAAGGGAATCTTGATCTCCCCCTCCTCAACGAGCTGGCTGAAAAGTATGGTAAAACCCCCGCACAAATTGTGCTTCGTTGGGATTTACAGCAAGGCGTCATTACGATTCCAAAATCGGTGAATGCCCATCGAATCAAGGAGAATGCAGGATTCTTTGACTTCACGCTAAGCGATGAGGACGTCAAGGCCATCGAAGATCTGAACCAAGATCACCGGTTTGGTCCGGATCCTGATAATTTTAA